>NZ_ABCF01000007.1 GCF_000181495.1 Bacillus sp. SG-1 | reverse complement strand
CCAAAACCATTGCGCAAAAGGCACTGGCGTATGATATCCCGGGGAGTGCGCATTGACGGGAATGACATTTTTGCGGTTTATTTTGAAACGTTAAAAGCTTTAGAGAGGGCCAGGAATGGTGAAGGTCCGACGTTGATTGAGGCGGTGACGTGGAGATATGGCGCTCACACGACGGCCGACGATCCGACGAAATACAGGGATCAGTCAGAAAGTGATGAACGCAGGAAGCTTGGAGATCCAATTGCCCGACTTCAGCGTTACATGGAAAGGCAAGGCTGGTGGGATCAGGAGTGGGCTGATTCTGTCCAAAAAGAATATACGGCAGAAATGGATCAGGCTGTAGAGGAATTAGAGAGCTATCCGGAAGCAGATCCGAAAGTGATATTCGATTATGTATTTGAAAAGCCGACATGGACAATTTCTGAGCAAAAAGACCTGCTGCTCCAGCAGTTAAGGGGTGAAGGATAATGAAAACGGCGGTAAAAACAAATAAGCTGACAATGGTCGGGGCCATTACGGACGCCATGCGGGTCATGCTCAAGGAAAAAGAAAATGTTTTGCTCCTTGGTGAGGACATTGGTAAAAACGGGGGCGTATTCCGGGCAACAGATGGATTACAGGAAGAGTTCGGAGAGGAAAGGGTCATGGATACGCCTTTAAGTGAAGCGGGCTTTATTGGTGCAGCAATCGGCATGGCGGCGAACGGTTTTATCCCTGTAGCAGAAATCCAGTTCCTCGGATTTATTTATCCTGCCTATGAGCAGCTGATGACACATGCTTCACGCTTGCGGGCAAGGACACTCGGACATTTCACCTGTCCGCTTGTAGTCCGGGCCCCTTATGGAGCGGGAGTCCGAGCCCCTGAAATACATTCAGACAGTACTGAAGCCATTTTTACACATATGCCTGGGCTGAAGGTTGTCTGTCCTTCGAATCCATATGATGCAAAAGGGTTGTTGATTGCATCCATAGAAGATCCGGATCCTGTCCTTTTCCTGGAGCCAATGCGTATTTACCGGGCAGCAAAGCAGGATGTACCGGAAGAGAAATATTCAATCGAACTGGGCAAAGGGAATGTAATTAAGGAAGGCGAAGATGTGACGATCATTGCGTGGGGTGCAATGGTAGCTGTAGCATCCCAAGCAGCAAAAGAAGCGGAGAGCAGAGGGATCAGCTGCGAAGTGATCGATCTGAGGACGCTTTATCCAATAGACAAAGATATTATTGCCCAATCTGTCCAGAAGACAGGCAGGACTGTGATTGTTCATGAAGCCCATGCAACAGGAGGGGTTGGTAATGATGTTCTAGCCATTATCAATGACACATCTTTCTTATATCAGAAAGCTCCTGTCGAGAGGGTCACAGGATTTGATACACCTGTTCCATACTTCGGTTTTGAAGATTATTATCTGCCGACTGCTGAAAGAGTGCTGAAGGCAGTTGAAAAGGCAGCCAAATTCTAGGGGGTGAAGAGGGTGGAAGTTAAACTGCATGATATCGGTGAAGGAATGACGGAGGCTCACGTCAGCCATTTTTTTGTTAAGGCCGGTGACTCTGTAAAGGCCGATCAGCCATTGGTCGAAGTACAGACAGATAAAATGACAGCGGAAATCCCTTCTCCTTCTGCTGGAACAATTAAAGAAATTCTAGTTTCAGAAGGAACAACGATTGAAGTGGGAACCGTCGTTTTAGTCATGGAAACAGCTGGCGGCAGTAAACCAGAACAAAAAGTAAAGCAGGAAAAGCCAATGATCTCAGCTGTATCAACTGCTCCGGCTGCTCCCCGTAACCGAAAAAGAATCCTCGCTTCGCCGTATACGAGAAAAATTGCAAGGGAAAACAATATTGATATTACGGAAGTGGAGGGAACAGGGGCTGCAGGTAGGATTACAGATGAAGATGTTAGAAGATTCATAGCCAGCGGAATTCCATCGCAGCCAAACGCGGAAGAAACGAGGCAGGAGGTTTCCCGACCAGAAGCTAAGCCAAAAGTGTCCGTTCATGGAGAAAGCATTCCTTTCAGGGGCAGGCGGAAACAAATCGGAATGAAGATGAAGTCATCTCTTAAGACGATTCCTCACTGTACTCATTTTGAGGAAATTGATGTCACGAATCTGATGGAATTGAGAAATGGCTTAAAGCTTAAAGATACGAATATTTCAGCTTCTGCCTTTTTTGTGAAGGCACTTTCCATCGCACTCAAAGACTTTCCAATTTTTAATGCAAGAGTGGATGAAGAAAAAGAACAGATTACATTTAACAATGAGCATCATATCGGAATTGCGACCGATACGGAAGACGGCCTGATTGTACCGGTTGTCAAAAATGTGGAGAACAAGTCATTGAAAGTCATCCATTCTGAAATGAAGGAATTCACTCTTAAAGCAAGGGAGAATAAGCTTGCCGCTAAGGATGTGACGGGCGGAACCTTCACCATCTCCAATGTAGGACCGATGGGTGGATCCATCGGCGCAACGCCGATCATCAATCACCCGGAAGTGGCCTTGGTATCCTTCCATAAAACGAAGAAAAGGCCGATGGTCGATGAGAATGATGAAATCGTCATCCGTTCCATGATGAATATTTCGATGTCTTTTGATCACCGCGCGGCAGATGGAGCAACAGCAGTGGCATTCACCAACCGGTTTGCCGAGCTGATAGAAAATCCAAATCTCATGTTAGTGGAGTTGATGTAAATGGTAGTGGGTGAATTGGCAGAAGAACGTGAGCTGGTCATCATCGGCGGCGGTCCTGGCGGTTATCACGCTGCCATTAGAGCAGCTCAGCTGGGGTTGTCAGTGCTGCTGATCGAAAAGGAAGAACTTGGCGGTGTCTGCCTGAACAAAGGCTGCATTCCATCGAAGGTCTTTACGCAGTTAGCGAAAAAACATAAAGAAATGGCTCACTATCAAAAGATGGGTCTTGATTCAGGTTCGGTGTCGGTGAATCTGACCAAGCTTCATGATTATAAAAGCAGTTTAATAGCCCAATTGAAAAAGGGAGTAGATTCACTTTGCAAGGCAAACAAGGTGGAAGTGATAAAAGGTTCGGCTTCATTTTTAGCGGAGAATAAAATCGGTGTGGAAAACGGACATCAATTCACAGTATATTCCTTTCAATCCGCCATCATAGCGACCGGTGCCAAAAGAGAGCTTCCTTCCTTTATCTCCGGTTACAGCAGCAGAGTCCTAAATGAGATTTCCATCTATGAGCTGAGCGAGCTTCCTGAAGAATTAGTAGTCTATGGGAGCGGTTATATAGAGCTTGAAGCAGCCTCTAGCTTTGCTGCGTTAGGGACAAAAGTGACTCTTGTATTAGATGGGGAGCTTCCATTTGACGATTCGATCAATAAAGAACTGACCAGGGTCTTGAAGAAAATGAATGTGAAACTGATGACTGGTTTCTCTCCGGAAGAAGTTAAGGAAACACATGATGGCGTTTCTGTTACTCTTTCGAAGCAGGACAGTGATTCAGTGACGATAGAAACTTCGTATTTCCTGGCAGCATCCAAGCTCAAAGGAAATATTGATGGCTTGGGCGTTGACAGGTTAAAAATGAATTTGACAGGTGATGGACGCATAGAAGCTGATTCTTCCTGCCTGACCTCCATACAAGGCATTTATGCAGTTGGAGACGTGACAACCGGGTCACCTCTTGCTGTTAAAGCGATCAAACAAGGAAAGGTCGCTGCGGAAAGTGCTGCAGGCTTGCCCTCAGCATATGATGATGTGCTGCTGCCTGTTATTGCCCAAACCATTCCTCCAATTGCTTCAATTGGAATGACCGAGAAGGAAGCTGCTGAAAATCATGAAGTGTCTGTAAGTATTTACCCGATGGGCGGTAACGGCTTTGCCCAGCTGATCGGTGAAAAAGAAGGTCTGATAAAAGTGGTTGCCGATCTTAATACTGATTTGATTTTAGGTATTCATATGATCGGAAACAGTGCTGTAGAGATGATTTCCGGATCGGCTGTGGGAATGGAGATGGCGGGAAGAGACGAAGATTTTTCCTATCCATACTACCCTCATCCCCATACCAGTGAAAGCTTGCAGGAGGCAATGGAGGCTTTAAAAGGAAAGGCTGTTCATCTCCCTCCGGTCAAACAAAAGGAGTTTTCGAAAGTATAAATCCTTTACCGCGGTGATGCGTTTCCGCTTTAACTCCCGCTCTTGAGAAAAGCTAATCCTGAAACTATTATAATATTTAGAATAATAAATAAAAGTATGGAGGTAGTTAAAATGCAAGGTAAAATGGCTGAAGCAAACAACAACCAACAGGTTGAAGATTTCTTTCCAGTAAGAGACGTAGACTATTTGGAATACTACACGGGCAATGCGAAACAGGCAGCCCATTATTTCTGTACAGCGTTTGGATTCAAGATTGTTGCCTATTCCGGATTGGAAACGGGGAACCGTGAAACCGTTTCTTACGTTCTGCAGCAAAACAAAGTGCGTATGCTGGTTACCGGGTCACTTACGGAAAGCTCCCGCGTAGCATCTTTTGTAAAAAAACACGGCGACGGCATTAAAGACATCGCTCTTGTTGTGGATGATGTTGAAAAGGCTTACAGTGAGGCTGTATCCCGAGGTGCCATTGAAATCACTCCTCCGATGACTTTGTCTGATGACAACGGAACAATCAAGAAGGCGATTATCGGTACATATGGTGATACCATCCATACACTTGTAGAGCGTAAAGACTACAAAGGTGTATTCATGCCAGGTTTCGAAGCTATGGAAATGAAAATTCCATTCAAGGACGCAGGGATCATTGCAGTCGACCATGTGGTAGGAAATGTTGAAAGAATGGAAGAGTGGGTGTCTTATTATGAAAAAGTGATGGGATTCAAGGAAATGAGGCACTTTACAAATGATGACATCAACACAGAATACTCCGCACTGATGTCTAAGGTTATGCATAACGGCGGCCGGATCAAGTTTCCGATCAACGAACCGGCTGACGGAAAAAGAAAATCGCAGATCCAGGAATACCTTGAGTTCTATAATGGCCCTGGTGTTCAGCATATCGCCATTTTAACTGAGGACATCGTGGAAACGATCTCTATTCTTAAAGAAAACGGAGTAGAATTCCTTGATACACCTGACACATACTATGACATGCTGTCAGAGCGTGTAGGGGAAATAGATGAAGAGATTTCGAAGATCAAAGAATTAAAGATTCTGGTAGACAGGGACGACGAAGGTTACCTTCTTCAGATCTTTACAAAGCCAATCGTCGACAGACCGACATTGTTCATTGAAGTGATTCAGCGTAAGGGTGCAAGAGGCTTTGGTGAAGGAAACTTCAAAGCACTGTTTGAATCCATAGAACGCGAACAGGAGCGCCGCGGAAACTTATAAAGAATAGCATTGAGGATGCCGTTGCGCGTTTACCAATGAGGGATGTCCCATTCAAGGAAGGAGTCACGTTCAATCTATCATTCAAGATGATTGGCACCTTGAAGGGGCTCCCTTTTCTGTAACCCGGAAGGTAGGAGATGTAGATGTGCTTTTCTGAAAAGTATTGAATTCGGTCTCTTAGAAACTTTTGATTAAGCTCTTGAGGTGAAGTGATGTAGTCAAAGAGAGTCAATGGTTGCGGAATAGGTATTGACGAGGAATCGATAGTGTCAAAGGGGCCAAATGGGGGTGTGGAATAGGTCTTGGCACCTAATCGACACCGTCAAAGAGATTCATAGAGTACGTTGATTAAGCATAAAAAAGAATCGAACTCTCTAAAGAAGGATTTTGGCACGGATAACTATCTCCAGGCATAAGGCCTATACTAAGATATCAAACAGCCTTTCTGTAACATAACGTACTAGAATAATAAAGCAATCCTGCCTTTATTTTAATAGGTTCAGAGTGTCAAAGTTCCAAGAAGAAAGCGGGGGTCAAGAGTGACCGTGAAATTCAAAACAAGAAAAAGAGTAGAAGAGATCGCGCCCTATGTCCTCGGAAAGAGCATGGAGGATATAAAAGCTGAACTTGGACTCTCGGAAATCCGCAAACTATCGGAAAATGAAAATATATATGGTTGTTCTCCAAGGGTAAAGGCATACCTGAGCACTGGCGGTTCAGATATCTATCTTTATCCGGATGGAATGGCCCAGGAGCTGAAACAGAAGACGAGTGAGTACTTAAATGTCGGACAGGAACAGCTTGTGTTCGGCAATGGTTCTGATGAAGTCATCCGCCTGCTGACAAGAGCTTATATAAATGAGGACGACGAAGCCGTAATGGCGGATGTCACGTTTCCGAGGTACAGAACCAATGTGTTCCTTGAAGGGGGGACACCGGTCATAGTACCTCTCATAGATGGAGTTCATGATTTAAAAGGGATGCTGGCTGCCATTACAGATAAGACCAGAATGGTTTTCGTCTGCAATCCCAATAATCCTACCGGGACCATAAACGGAAAAGAGGAACTTCTAAATTTCTTAAAGCGTGTCCCTTCACACGTTCTGGTTATCGTAGATGAAGCTTATGTAGAATATGTGACAACAGAGGATTATTTGCATTGTATTCCACTCCTGCAGCAGTTTGAAAATTTGATTGTATTGAGGACCTTCTCAAAAATCTATGGACTGGCGGGACTGCGTGTCGGATTCGGTGTCATGAACGAGGAGATTGCGACACAACTGACTAAGGTAAAAGATGTATTTAACGTCAGCCGGCTTGCTCAGGGAGCGGCGATTGCCGCAATGGAAGACCAGCCATTCATTGAGCAGTGTGCTATAAAGAATGAAGAAGGCCGGAACTTCCTGCAAAATGAATTTGAAAAAATGGGATTATCGTATTTTCCATCACAATCCAATTTTATCATGGTGGATTGCGGCGTCCGGGGAGATATTGTGGCGGCAGGTCTCCTGAAACATGGAATTATTGTCCGTGCCGGTACTTTGCTTGGCTATCCGACTACCGTAAGGGTAACCGTTGGAACGGAAAAAGATAACCGAACATTCCTCGAAGGGTTAAAACAAGTCATAGCAGAAGAGAAGGAGGGCTCCAATGGAAATGAAACCGGAAACGCTTGAATGGAAGGACGCGTATAAAATGCTGGTCGGTTCGATTGTCCCGCGTCCGATTGCATTTGTCTCCACAGTAGATGACAACGGAAGGGCCAACCTCGCTCCTTTCAGTTTTTTTACAGCCATCAGCGCCGATCCTATGCTTGTCTGTTTTTCGCCGATGAGAAGGGGAACGGATGGAAGCAAGAAAGATACGCTGAACAATATTGAGAGCACCAAAGAGTTTGTCATCAATGTCGTCAGTGAAGAATTTGCCGAGCAGATGAACAACACGGCAATCGAATTTGAAGCCGGCGTGGATGAATTTGAGGAAACCGGTTTGACTAAGATACCGTCCGTGATGGTGGCACCACCGGCTGTCAAGGAAAGCAAAGTACAGCTGGAATGCTCGCTTCATCAGGTTCTCCATTTCGGGGAAGAAGCGGGTGCAGGGAGCCTAGTCATTGGAAAAGTGAAATATGTCAGAGTGGATGATGAGCTCTACTACAAGGGCAGGATTGATACGGAAAAATTAAAACCAGTTGGAAGAATGGCCGGCCAGATGTATACAAAGCCAATGGCTGAAACATTCGAGATGGTCAGAAAAAGGTGACACTATGAAACTCATCAGCTATCAAAATCAGGAAGGCAAAGTCAGGCTTGGCTTCCTGCATAATGAATCCACACTGGTAGATGTTCATGAAGCAAGCAAAGGAGCCCTGCCGGATAATATCCTTTCCTTTTTAGAAAACAGTGAAGAGAATTTGAAGATATTACAAGGGTTGGAGACTGCCGGAAAAGGAGTGTATGCCTTAGACGATGTAACGCTCAAAGCTCCGATTCCCCGGCCTGTCAGTATACGGGATTTTTATGCATTTGAGGAACATGTAAAAACTGCGAGAAAAAATCGGGGTCTGGATGTCGTTCCTGAGTGGTATGAGATGCCGGTCTTTTATTTTACGAATCACCTGGCTGTCAAAGGGGATGGGGACACTATCCACCGTCCGAAGAATTGCAGGTGGCTGGATTATGAACTGGAAATTGCTTGTGTTATCGGAAAGGAAGGCCGAAATATCTCCAAAGAAAACGCCGAAGAATATATTTTCGGGTATTTCATCATGAATGACTGGAGCGCCAGGGACCTGCAGCGTGAAGAAATGAAAGTCGGATTGGGACCTGCAAAGGGTAAGGATTTCGCAACATCCATCGGGCCTTACATCGTTACGAAAGATGAGCTGGGACCTTACCGTGAAGGAGACCGTTATGATTTAAGGATGACCGCCAAAGTGAATGGGCGAGAGTTATCATCAGGCAATTTTAAAAGCATTCACTATACATTCGCAGAGATGATTGAGAGAGCATCCGCTGACGTCACGCTGTACCCTGGGGAAGTCTTCGGTTCCGGGACAGTAGGAACGGGCTGCATCCTGGAGCTAGGGACTGATGTTCACAGATGGCTTGAGCCCGGGGACAATGTAGAATTGGAAATCACGGGATTAGGAAAATTGAAAAATGAGGTCAAGGAAGGAGGATTTTAATGTATTACCGTACATTGGGGAAAATTCCTCATAAACGCCATACGATGTTTAAGAAAGAGGATGGAAGTCTCTTTCGTGAACAGGTGATGGGCACAAAAGGTTTTTCTGGAACACAATCCATTTTATATCATCATCATATGCCGACTGAGGTAGCGAAAGCTGAACTGCTTGGTTCTTACCTGCCCGAATATGAAGAGAACCAGGAGTTGAAGCACCGTCATCTGCTGACGGATAAGGTATCCCGGTCTGGCGACGCCTTAAAAGGTAGGGAATACCTGCTTGGGAATGATGACCTGCTGATCGGCACCGTCCTGGTTACGGAAAAGATGGACAATTACTACCGAAATGGTGATGGAGATGAGATGCTTTATATCCATCGCGGAAAAGGAACGGTGGAGACAATGTTCGGCACATTGACCTACCGTCCCGGCGATTATGTTGTCATTCCGATTGGTACGATCTACCGGGTCCTTCCTGAAGAAGACACGAAAATCCTTTTTATTGAATCCTTCAGCCAGATTACAACGCCGAGAAGATATCGAAATGAATATGGACAGCTGCTCGAACACAGTCCGTTTTGTGAACGGGATATCCGCGGACCGGAAAAATTGGAGACGTATAGTGAAAAAGGAGAGTTCGAAGTCATTACGAAATCAAGGGGTCTGTTGAATTCCCATGTATTGAATCATCATCCGCTTGATGTTGTCGGATGGGACGGCTATCTTTATCCCTGGGTCTTTAATATAGAAGATTTTGAGCCGATTACAGGAAGAGTTCATCAGCCGCCGCCGGTACATCAGACGTTCGAAGGCCACAACTTTGTGGTGTGTTCTTTTGTCCCGCGCCTGTATGATTATCATCCGGAATCAATCCCGGCACCATATTATCACAGCAATGTGAACAGTGATGAACTTCTCTATTATGTAGAAGGAAATTTCATGAGCCGTAAAGGGATCAGTGAAGGATCCATCACCCTTCACCCAAGCGGAATCCCTCATGGTCCGCATCCAGGCACGACGGAAAAAAGTATCGGAAAAAAAGAGACCTTGGAACTTGCGGTCATGATCGATACTTTCCGTCCGCTGAAAGTGGTGAAAAAGGCGCATGAAGTTGAAGACAGAAAGTACATGTACACTTGGATGGAATAACGTTGAATGAGGGGCATGACTTTACGGTCTGTCCCTTTTCTATTGTTAAAAAAAGGAATGCAACATTAAATATGGAATATTATTAGTAGTGAAATTTTAAGGAGTGAAATGATGCTTGGTTTTAAAAAGAAGGAAGAGATCCATGAACGCAAAACGATTAGGGGTGCAGAGGTTGATAATATAAACATTTCAACATCTTCAACAGAGGTTGAGATTTTCCCAGGGACTGCTGATGAGATAACAGCAGAGTTGAAAGGAGAAATCAGCAGCAAGTTAAAAGACAATGTAGACATGACGGTCACTAAGCAAGGGGAAAGTCTGGACATAGAAGTAAAGGTCGAACAAGAAAGCGGGTTCCGTTTTGGTTTTGATGTGATTGACCTGAAGCTGTCTGTCGAGGTTCCTGAAAAACTGTATGAGGAAATTTCTGTTGAGACTTCTTCTGGAAGTATAATGGCGAAAGAACTTGAAGGAAAGAAAGTAAGCTTTAGAGCGAGTTCGGGCGAGGTGGAAGCAAGCCGTATAAAGGCTCATACTGAATTCAAAAGCAAAGCGAACAGCGGCGGCATTCAACTCAACGGAATTGAAGCTAAGGAGAT
Organism: Bacillus sp. SG-1; assembly: GCF_000181495.1. GTDB lineage: Bacteria > Bacillota > Bacilli > Bacillales > Bacillaceae_B > Rossellomorea. The sequence goes on along the minus strand of NZ_ABCF01000007.1, from coordinate 84,202 downwards.
ACATACGAAGACTAGCAGCGGATCCATGCTGCTTCAAAAACTGGCCGCAGAGGACATTCATGCGAAAGCTTCCTCGGGGAGAATTATTGTGAAGAAGTGGATTGGAAATCTCACCGCTGAGTCCAGTTCAGGAGGGGTGGACCTTCATGCTCCTGAAATGACCGGCAATATTGATGCTGAAGCATCCAGTGGAGATGTCATGCTTCACTTCGATCAAGGTCCGGATTCTTTTGTCATCGATTTTTCCGGTAGTTCAGGTGAGGCCCACATGGACATCAAAGGTGTAGACTATCAGGAAAAATCTGAACATCGAATCTCTGGTAAGGCAGGGGATGGGAAGTACAAAATCAGGGTGAAAACCTCATCCGGTGATTTTGATTTCAGATAATAAAGCAGGCTGCGAATGTAACTCTCGCAGCCTTTTTTTATTATTCAACTATATTGATAAAAATGTCTTCCGTGTCAGGTTTTTCTTCTATTAAACCGGATTCATCGAGCCAGTCAATGGTTTCCTGCCAGGAGTCAGCACTCTGGCTTCCGAACATTTCTCCTTCAGGTTCCATTTTCGGAAGAAGGATTTCAAGGCTTTCTTTTTCCACTTCTTCGACAAGTGGGAAGTTGGCTTCATTCTGGTTTGAAAGCAGGACATTTAATGCTTCATCAGGGTTTTCCTTCATGTATTCATAGCCTTTTGTTGCTGCACGCCAAAAGGCACGAATGTTCTCTTCTTTGTCATTCCATGTATCATCGTTTGTGACGAATACGAGCTCGTAAAAGCTTGGAACGCCGTAATCGACCGGATTGAAATAGCGTGTTTTGTAGCCTTCATGTTCGAGCACAGGTACTTCATGATTGATGTACGCACCGATTACCGCATCTGCTTTTTCGCTGACGATAGAGGAACCAAGCTCAAAGCCGACATCAATGGTGTTCACTTTTTCAGGGTCGCCGCCATCCGCTTTAACCATTGTGTCCAGCAGGGCTTCATTCAGCGGGATCCCTGGGTACCCGACCATCTTTCCTTCGAGGTCCTTAGGGGATTGTATTGGACTGTCCTCCATGAAAACGACATGATTCAAAGGGGAGCGGACAATGGCCGCAACGGACTTAATCGGAATCTCTTCATTCGCTCTGGCGATGATCACATCAGGCTGATAGGAGATGCCGAGATCGATTTGTCCTGCTGCAGCAAGATTGATGGGATCTGTTGGATTTGCCGGGAATTTGATTTCAACATCGAGTCCCTCTTCTTTGAAATAGCCATTTTCTTTTGCTGCATAAAGGTAGCTGTGTACAGCGTTAGGGTACCAGTCCAGCATGATAGTCATTTTTTCTAATTCATTGTCTTTGGTTGCAGACGCGTTGTCCTTTTGAGAACACCCGCCCAGAAAGAGCAGGAACAGGCTCATCACGAGCATAAGTATTCTTTTCATAATGATTTCCTCCATTTTAAAAAGATGGTTTCAAGCCAGGTTACAAGCAGAAATAAAAGGATACCGGCAATGGACAGCAAAACTATAGGAGCAAACACGGCTGCTCCGTTAAACTGGGTCATCATCCTGCGGCTGAAATAACCGAGTCCGGCTTCGGCGCCAAGCCATTCGCCAATGGCAGCCCCGATGACACTCAAGGTGACCGCTACCTTCAATCCCGAGAAAAAGTAGGGAAGAGCCGTTGGGACACTTACATTGTGGAAAATCGCCCATTTGCCGGCCCCCATTGTCAGCATCAGTTCTCTCAGGTCTTTATTGACAGATTTAAGCCCGTCAAAGGTACTGACTGTAATCGGGAAAAAGGTGATAAGAATGGTCACAACGACCTTACTCCATATTGAATAGCCGAACCAAAGAACAAATATCGGTGCCAGGGCGATGATCGGAATCGTCTGTGAAGCAATCAGGATCGGATAAAAAGCCCGTTCGACGGTCCGGCTGAAATTCATGGCCATCGCAAGAGAAACTCCCAGGATGATGGACATGGTCAAACCAATCAGAATGATTAAAAGCGTGGCAGGCAGGTGCCTGGTGATCAAAATTTCCTTCAGTTCCCAAAGTTCAGCAAGGATGCCGCCGGGAGCGGGCAATATAAATGGTTTATCATAGGTTGATGCCCCGATTTGCCAGATGATTAGTAACAGGAAGACCAAAAAGCAGGAAGAGAGATAATAGCTCCAGTTCCTCATGGCAGTGCCCTCGATTTTCTTAACTGGGAAATTAGTTTTGTTTTCAGGTTCTGTATAGTTGTGCCGGCCATATCCTCGAACTTCCGGGGACGAGGAAGCGGGACAGCAATCTCCTTCAACGAAGAAACAGGTATTTTGCTGAAGATGAATACCCTGTCAGATAGGAATAAAGCTTCCTCTACATCATGGGTAATGAATAAAATGGTCTTCTTCTGTTTCTCCCATTGTTTTAAAAGCCATTCCTGCATAGAAAGTCTTGTAATGGCATCCAAAGCACTGAAGGGTTCATCCAGTACAAGCAGCTCATTTCCGCTTGATAATGCCCGGAGAAAGGAAACTCGCTGCCGCATGCCCCCTGATAGATGGTGAGGGTACAGGTCTTCATATCCCTTGAGCCCAAATTCTTCAAGAAGGCTGCGAACCTGCTCTTCCACTTCTCTTTTCTTGAGACCTTGCAGCTGCAAGGGAAGAGCAGCATTCTCCATCACTGTTCTCCACGGCATCAACAGATCTTGCTGGGGCATATAACCTACCAGGCCCAGCCGGTCTTTGACTTCCTTTCCTTGGATAAAAATGCTTCCACCGGCAGGCTGCTCGAGTCCGGTGATCAGCCTGAATAAAGTACTTTTTCCCGATCCGCTGGGACCGATGATCGAAACGAATTCACCGGGCTGCACGGAAAGCGAAAGTTTATCGAGTACCTGGACAGGCTCCTGTTTTCGCTCTTTCTTATAGGAAAAAGATACCTCTTCAAGCCGGAGCGGATGGTCATTCATCTATCGGCCACATTTCGCCGTTGTAAGCCATGTCCCAGAACATGTACTCAAAGCGGCTAGTGTTTAAAAAGATCTCTTCCAAACGTTGAAGTTCTTCATCATTTTTTCCTGCGGTTATCTCATTGAGCAGGGAAATCAGCCATTTGGATAGTGAGCCGAATTCTTCAGAAGAGTACATCGACACCCATTCACCATAGAATTCATGAGACGTCGCACCTTTAATCCGGCTCAAATCTTTTCCTATCTCCCAATAGCTCCACATGCAGGGAAGCAGCGCGCAGATCAATTCAGCAAGTGTGCCATTTTCAGAGACGTGCAGCATGTAATGTGTGTAGGCCAGTGTGACAGGGGCTGGCTGTGCACTTTCCAATTCCTCTTCCGAAATGCCGAATCGCTCAGCATACTGACGGTGAAGCGACATTTCTTCGTTAAGTGTGGAATCCAGCAGCTTTGCGAATTCTCCCATCGTAGCTGTATCCCTTGCTTTGACGGCACCCAGTGCGAACAGTTTGGCAAAATCGATTAAATAAACATAATCCTGCACCATGTAGAAACGGAATTTTTCTTTATCCAGCGTCCCGTGTCCGATTCCCTGAACGAAGGGATGCTGATGATTCTTATCCCAGATAGGCTTTACTTTTTCAAACAAGCGGTCGGTGAACTGCATCATTCTTCCTCCTTTTTAGTAGCGCTCCAATCGTAGATGAACCGGACCATCACTCTAGTAAAATTGACAAGTTGATTTATTGAAACTTTTTCATTTACACTGTGGGCATTGTTTAGGTCCCCTGGGCCGTAAATGACCGTTGGGATTCCAGCCGCGCCCAGCCATCCGCCATCCGTAACAGTAGGGGAAACATCAATTACCGCATCCTCCATGAAAAGCGTTGAGTGAGAGTTGGACAATGTTTCGACTCCAGGATGACCCGGATCCACCTCCAGGGAAGGGAAGATTTCCCCTTTATCTTCGATCATGGAAGTACCGCCCCACCTGAATGCCGGAGGGTTTTCCCTCAGCCATATGTCTGCCTTGGATACTTCTAAAATGTGATTCTCGACTTCTTTCGCGACGTCTTCATAGGTTTCATCCGGATAGAAATGAACGGTAATCCACAATTTACATTCATCCGCTATAAAGGCTGGATGTCTGCCTCCTTCTATGAAGGCAGGATTTATCGTGTTTGATCCAGGTGGAAATCCCCTATGCCGCTTCGTAACCGCCCAATGGCGTTCGAGGTCTTGAAGCCCCTGAATGATCTTCATCATCTTTTCGATGGCACTGGCACCATTCAATCCGCCTCCGGCATGAATCATGCTTCTTCTGGTAGCATCATGATGGGTGGTTGGACTTTTCACCGTAATCCAGCCGGTAATGACTCCGCCCTGACCCTGGATGTGAAGGTCGCTTGTATCGACAACGACGGCAAAATCTGCGTTATACCCTCGTTCGCAGCATTGAAGAGTCCCGGCTTCCCCGACCTCTTCCCCGATCACGGACTGGAAAATTAAATCTCCGGGAAGTTCAATACCCGCTTCAGTCAACAGCCCAATCGCAAATAAAGCTCCTGCAAGGCCGCCTTTCATATCTGCCGCCCCGCGTCCAATGACATATCCGTGTTTTACCTCCGGCTGAAAAGGACCGGTTGTCCAGCTTTCGGTCTCATCAATTTCCGCTACATCGATATGGCCATTGATGATTAAACTTTTGTGCTGTTCAGGAGAAGTACCTTTTTTCACGCCGACAACATTGGGGTCCCCTGGATACACATCCCATTTATCGATGGTGAATCCTCTTTCCTCCAGGTAAGATGCGATAAACCCTTGGGCATCCCGGGTATTCCGTGCCGGCGGACTAGGTGTCTCAAACCATATCAACGTTTCCAGAAGGTCAACGAGTTGGTCTCTTCTTTTTTCCACGTCATGAATAATACTTTGAATAGATTTCTCCAACATTCATCCCCCTTGTATGACAACAAAAAGACCACTTTCTGTCAGAAAGTGGTCTGGTACAAATTCAAGTATGTAAAGAGAAACACAGCCAGCCCAAAAAACATGCCGCTGACCATACGCATACATATGTCCGCCACTTCCCTTCGCTAGTATTACCTAGATCAGGTAGTCAGGGTTAAGACATAGACATGTCTCTCTCAGCTTAAACGCACCCCTAGTGTTGTGTAAAAATATGAAATTATCTTACATTACATATCTATCATACAATCAATCTTTGTGCAACATGCATGTTAACAAAAAATATTCCTGGTTTCTTGCAGGAATACCTGAAAACTTGCTGAATACATTTTTAAAATACCCAGAGAAGAAAAGGGACAGGAGGTCAGAGTTTGGAGAAAATATCAATTGGACTTTTAGGATTAGGCACGGTCGGATCAGGAGTAGTGAAAGTGATTCATAATCATCAGGATAAGTTGGTCCATGGAGTAGGGTGTGCTGTTGAGATAAAGAAAATTTTGGTGCAGGAACTTGCTAAGCATAGAGATGTCGAAGTCGACCGGACCCTGATGACAACATCCCCTGCAGAAATCATTGAGGATAGAGAGATTGACGTCATTGTAGAGGTTATGGGAGGAATAGAGGAGACACGGAAACTGCTTCTGAAAGCACTGGATAATAAGAAGCATGTCGTCACTGCGAACAAAGATTTAATGGCCCTGCATGGACCGGAACTTCTAGAAGCGGCCTCCAGGAACGGATGTGATTTATTTTATGAAGCGAGTGTGGCAGGGGGAATCCCGATTTTGCGCAGCGTCGCGGATGGGTTTGCATCTGACCGGATTCAGAAAATCATCGGGATTGTCAACGGGACCACGAACTATATCCTCACGAAAATGAGCGACGAAGGAAAATCGTATGGGGAAGCACTGAAAGAAGCACAGGCACTTGGGTATGCAGAAGCCGATCCGGCAGCGGATGTAGAAGGCACGGATGCAGCAAGGAAAATGGCCATCCTTTCTACGCTGGGTTTTTCCATGAATGTGGGACTTGAGGATGTCGGGTTCAAAGGGATATCCAATGTATCTCAAGAGGATATAGAGTATGGAAGACAGCTTGGATATACGATGAAGCTGATAGGGGTGGCCGAAAGAGACGATGATAAAATCGATGTCACAGTACAGCCTGCCCTGGTCTCTGCTTCACATCCGCTTGCCGCGGTCAAAAATGAAAATAATGCTGTATATGTTTACGGGGAAGCGGTCGGTGAAACCATGTTTTACGGGCCGGGAGCAGGGAGCCTGCCTACAGCAACAGCAGTCGTCTCCGATCTGGTCGGTGTCATGCGGAATATGAGGTTGGGCGTTAATGGTCACAGCGCGGTGATTCCTCAGTTTCCTAAAAAAATGAAAAGCGCGGATGAGGTTTTCAAGAAGTATTTCCTAAGGCTCGTGGTCGAAGATGAGGTCGGCGCGCTTGCAGAAGTGACCACATTACTCTCAACAAAGGGAATCAGTGTTGAAAAAATCTGGCAAAATCCCAAGAGGGGGAGCATATCAGAAATTGTCCTTGTTACCCATAAAGCTTCGCAAAAAAACTTTGAGGACATCCTTGTCAAATTGAATGATTCCCGTGTCGTCAGGCGTGTCGGTAGTTCTTACAGAATTGAGATTTAATGACGAAAAGCCAGTATTGATTACTGGTTTTTTTGTTGGTTTTAAAAAGTGGCGGGAGAGGCGGTTGCTGAAGGACTTTAGATTAGCTTTGGAGGATTGAAAGTCTCATAAGTGTCTCCTAGGGACTTTATATTCTTTCTGTTACGGTAAGTGCCCTCAAAAAAGTTAACCCTAAAGGACTATAAAATCAATTAGTGAGAATTAAAGTCCTATAGAAAGTCCCTAGAGGACGATAAAATCAGTTAGTGAAATTTAAAGTCTTATAGAAGGTCTTTAAAGGACGATAAAATCAATTAACGAAAATTAAAGTCCTATAGAAGTCTTAAAAGGACGATAAAATCTTTTACGGAAAATTAAAGTCCTCAACAAAGTCTCAGTATGTAATGCAACAAAAGCATCTTCTGCTAAACAGAGCGAACCTAAGGTGACAGTACCTTAATGCCTGTGATCGAGCTGCACCTGAACTAAATGGAATAAACAAGAGAATAAATTGACAAAACAAGAACAATACAGCAATAATTTGAATAAGAAGAATGTAAGAAAGGTGGGAGAATTATGTTTTCTGAAGAAAGAAGGAAAAAGATCCTTGAAATCCTTGAAAAAGAGAGAAGGGTTCTTGTAAAAGAGCTTGCGGAACAGTTTGAAGTTTCCATTGATTCCATACGCCGGGATTTATCGATAATGGAAGATGAACAGCTGTTGAAAAGAACACATGGAGGGGCGATTCCCCTGCCGTCGGTCAGGTCGATGCCCAGAAACAATGAAGAAAGATTCGGTGAAAGCACACCATACCAGAAACAAATCGCTGAGAAAGCGGCTGCTTACATCAATCCTGACCAAACGGTTTTCATTGGAGGGGCTTCCATCCACTATGCCATGATTCCTTACCTGCCGAGAGATTTTTCATTCACAGTTGTGACAAACTCTGTTGAAATCGCCTATAAGTTAAGAGAGTTTGAGAACATTCATACGTATTTAATCGGCGGAAAAATGAAGTCGTCCGGAAATATTACGGATCCGCTTGCTGCCCAATTTGCCGGCCGGTTCCATTATGACCTGTGTTTTGCAACCGGTGGGGGCCTGACAGTAAGAGGTCTGAGTACTTCGACTCCAGAGGCGGCCCTTTTTCATGAAAAGGTATATGAAAATTCCCGTCGAATCATAACACTTGCCGAACATACAAAAGTAGGTGTGGACTTATTCACCAACATGTACCCATTAAAAAAGTTAGACATCATTTTAACAGATGAAGAAACGACGACTGTACAGGCAGATGAACTGGAAGCCCATGGAGTAAAGGTGATAAGGATTACAAATAGTTAATGATTGCTTTAGAGTATAAGCGAAGTGATGTAAATTGCTTCGCTTTTTTAATGTGTTTGAGGCTTACGGGAACCTTTCCATTTAAACAGTTATGAAGCAGCAACTTTAGATGACTTTTATAATAAAGCACTTTTCCTGTTCATTTACAAACAGGCAAAATTCCTGATGTGGTTGAATGCCGCTAATGTCACGGATTTCCTTTGGGATATGGATTGCACCTTTTTCAGAGATGTAACGTTTATTGTTTGTGCTGTTCTGTTCAGGTTTCTTTATGAGAATTCCATCCTCGTCATAGCATATTTCCGCCTGTCTTCCGGGTGTGAGTCCAAACCGTTGTCTCCATTGGTTAGGCAGCGTAACATTCCCCGTTTGGCTGAAATCTTTGCACCTGTACTTCTGCCACATCGTTCTCACCTCGCTTACCTATTAATTATCCTGAGGTGTTGAAGTTGAAACGTAAATAATAAAGAAGAAAAGGGGCCAGTGAACATAAATTTCATGAATTAAGGTAATATAGGTATATAAATCGACAGAATTAACAGGGGAATTATCCATGAATGAATCGAGGAAGATAGCAGGAAAAATAGCGGTCGTTTATGTGGTAATCGGTGCCTTATGGGTTATCTTCTCAGACAGGCTTTCGCTGATTATGGCCCAAAATGATATGGATGTATTTGTTTTCTTTCAGCGCTATAAAGGCTGGTTTTTCATATTGATTACCGGAATTCTTATTTATTTGCTTATCTATCAACGGGCTGCGAAATTAGTGGAATCAGCTGAGGAGCTAAGAACAAAAGAAAGTCAGCTTCAAAAGAGCAACCAGCATTATCAATCATTATTCAACCATAACCCGGATGCCGTATTTGAGATCACACGAGAAGGGAACCTGTCCGCCTTGAATCCTGAAGGAGAAGCGATCATCGGAGCCACTGTCAGTGAACTAAAAGGCAATCCCCTTCGTTTTCTTATTCATCCGGAAGATCAAAAGAACGTTGAGAGGCTTTTTAATAAAGCACTTCAAGGAAATCCTGAAAAATTTGAGATGAAGATCATCACCAAGTTCAAACAGGAAAGGCTGCTTCGTTGTTCATTATTGCCAATCATAGTAGATGAACGAATTATCGGTGTATTCGGTATAGCGAGAGATATTACCCATTACAGGGAAAATGAGGAAATGATGATAGCATCTGAGAAACTATCCGTCATCGGTCAATTAGCAGCAGCGGTAGCTCATGAAATCCGGAATCCCCTCACCTCATTAAAAGGGTTCGTGCAGTTAATGCAGGTTACCAAGAAGGTGGAGGATAGTCATCTTTCCATCATGTTGTCTGAGATAGACCGAATCAACCTGATATCCGGTGAGATGCTGATTCTTGGCAAACAGCAGGATATCGTATTTGCTCATGAAGAAGTAAACGATATAATCAAACAGGTGCTTGTCCTCATGGAAGCACAGGCCAATCTGGATAATGTCGAAATAAAATTTAACCCGGACGAAACGGGTCCCATATTTGTAAATGCTGATCAAAATCAATTGAAACAAGTCCTAATCAACCTCATGAAAAATGGAGTTGAAGCCATTGAAGGGTCCGGCCTAGTAAATGTGGTAACTTATAAAAATGAAAGTCAGGCCTTTATCAAGATTAATGATAATGGTGTGGGAATGGATCAAGAACGTATAGACCATCTGGGTGAACCGTTTTACTCAACAAAAGAAAAAGGAACGGGACTTGGGTTGGCGGTTTGCAAAAAAATTATCGAGCGCCATCAGGGGACCATTACCTATCACAGTGAAAAGGGAAAAGGGACAACTGTTATCATTTCCTTGCCGTTGGCGCGATGATTTTTTTGACCTGCGCCCTTGAAACCTTGTCTGTCATCTAAGAGTCCACGCCTCGATGAACGGAAGGTTTTACTTTTTATATCAGCGCCCAACCGCGAAGTCGTTCTCCGTAACATTTTTTTAAAACAGCTTTTCCAGCCAACTTCGTGTAAAATGAACTACAGCATCTTTAATAGAGAGAGGAATTAACAAATGGAATATCTAACAAATCTTAAGCCTTTTTTGCAGGACGCATGGAAAGCCTCTGAATTTACCGAGTTAACAGAGGTCCAGCAGAAAGCGATTCCTGAAGCAATGGACGGCAAGAACCTCGTCTGCGAATCACCAACTGGAACAGGCAAAACACTTGCTTACTTACTGCCTATTTTAAACAGCATTGATGAAAAGAAGATGCAGGCACAGGCCCTGATACTGGCTCCTTCCCATGAACTTGTCATGCAGATTCACCAGGAAGTGCAGAAGTGGGGGAAAGATTCCGGAATCAACAGCATAGCGCTAATCGGTGGAGCCAATGTCAAAAACCAAATCGAAAAGCTTAAAAAGAAGCCGAAGATTGTGATTGGCACGACAGGGCGTATAATGGAATTAATTAAAATGAAAAAGTTGAAGATGCATGAAGTGAAAACCATCGTGGTTGATGAGTTTGATCTCATGATCGGCAATGAACACATTAACAATGTCCGCCAGGTTATTAAATCCACGATGGCAGACAGGCAGCTATTGTTCTTTTCAGCCACTCTTTCAGATAGCACCGATAAAGTGGCGTCCGAACTGATGGAGGATTATGAGGTGATCCGGGTCAATCAAGGAGTAGTGTCTTCTTCACAGGTTGAACACGGATATCTATTGTCTGAACAGCGGGATAAAATTGAAGTGCTTCGAAAGCTTTCCAACGTGGAAGGCATCAAAGCATTGGTCTTCTTTAATAGTTTGGAACGATTATCAGAAGCGGAAGAAAAACTGAAATACCAAAAAGCTGCTGTGGAAGTCCTTGCAGGAGAATCCAAGAAGACGGAAAGAAAGCATTCGCTCGATAAATTCAGGGCAGGGAAAGTCCCGATGCTGCTAACAACAGATGTAGCGGCAAGAGGCCTGGATATCAGCGGTGTTACACATGTCATTCACTTTGAATTCCCTACCGATGCTAAGCAGTATATCCATCGATCCGGAAGAACCGGCCGCATGGGAGCGTCGGGAACGGTCATTTCGATCGTAACCAAGAGAGAGGAAAGCTTTCTCGAAAAAATGGCTGACGAGTTAAAGTTTGAGGTTGTAAAGAAGCGCCTGCACGGCGGGAAAATCATAGCAGATTAAGAAGAGACCCGGAGTGATGTTGGAATCAATCCGGGTCTCTGTTTATCTGAAAGCAATGCTGTTTTGAGCTCTGTGATCAGGAAAATAGCACCCTGTATTTAACAGATTGCCCTTTAGCGTACAACTGCCTGAAAGAAACTAATTAGCGGCGATGGTCATCCTTTGCTTCCCCAACTGTTTCGTGGACTTTGCCTTCGCCTTTATCTTTTAGGCCATCACGCTGCATGTCAGGATTATCAGTGGCTCTGCCTGTTTTCTCTTTTACTTCTCCTTCAGCCTTTTTTGCTGCACCTTTTAACTTATCTTTCATTCCGTTATCTTTACTCATCAGTAAATCATCCTTTCGTCATTGGTAGTACTCTTTATCCTTCTAGAGATAATGTTAAACACAAACTAATAGGTTAGCATTTAAAGAAATTGGGGAATACATAATAAAACTTTTACATTCAAAAAATTTACACGGCGTACTATTTGGAAAACAGTGAAACACTAAAAGGCAGCTTCTTTTTTCAAGAGAAGCATTTTTTAATTTAAGGGATTGGTCATATGAAAAAAAGAAGGCTGGAATTTTTATTCGTCATCATATTGATTGCATGTGTATATATCTTTCTTTCCAGCGGGTTTCATACATATATAAAAGCAGGAGCAGCCTCCGTTTATATCATCATCATTCTGATCAGTGTCTTTTCGTTAATCCTAGAAAACAGGTCGGCACAGCACACCCTGCTGTGGATTTATGTATTGGTCTGTTTCCCTGTTTTCGGGTATTTCTTTTATTTGTTTTCAGGGCAGTTGTACTTGAAAGGCTACCTTTTTAAAAGCAAACGCAAGAATGACAGGGAAGAATGGCAAAAGCTTCTCAAACGGGAAAATTCGCCCGATTTATCCTTCCTGCAGGATAACCAAAGAAATTTTGCGAAGTTTGCGAATAAAGTTGCCTGGTCCCCAATAAGTACTTCTTCGACAACGAAGATTCTAAAGAATGGCGATGAAACTTTTACAGAAATCAAAGAAAAACTCAAGCAGGCTAAAGAATATATTCATATGGAATACTATATTTTCCGATCAGACCGCCTCGGAAAAGAAATCATCAATATCCTGATTGAAAAGGCAAAAGAAGGCGTTGAAGTTCTGTTTATTTTCGATGCGGTAGGCAGTATGCACCTTTCTTCAAAGGACATCCGTGCCATGGAAGATGCCGGGGTGCAAGTGCAGCCGTTCCTCCCATTGAAATACGGTTTTTTTAATCAGAAATTCAATTTCCGCAATCATAGGAAAATCATTGTCATTGATGGGGTTACAGGGTTTGTCGGGGGACTGAACGTAGGGATAGAATATCTGGGGGAGGATGATAGGTTCGGCTTCTGGCGTGACACTCACATGATGCTTGAGGGTGGAGCGGTGTTTACCCTCCACACGGTTTTCCTGCTGGACTGGGAATATGTCTCCGGTAATATGATACTGGAAAAATTCCAGGCACATCCTGAAATACCAGCTGAAGAACTGGACGGGGCAGTTCAGGTGGTCGCAAGCGGACCGGATACTCAATTGGGCATCATGAGCGATCTGTACTATTCCTTGATATCGTCCGCTACGACCTCCATCTGGATTGCCACACCTTATTTCGTGCCGACAGAATCCATAAGGACCGCTCTTCGGGTCGCAGCTTCCAAAGGGATTGAAGTGAGGATCATGGTCCCGGAAACCAATGACGGGTTCCTTACTCAATATGCGACAAGGTCATACTTTTCCGAACTGATCCGCTGCGGGGTCGAAATTTACTCTTATAAAAAAGGGTTTATGCACCAAAAAATCATTATCGTTGATGGAAACCTCGCCTCAGTAGGAACAGCGAACATGGATATGAGAAGTTTCCATTTGAATTTTGAAGTCAATGTTTTCCTGATGGGGAACAGTTCGATTCGTGACCTGTGTGCGCATTATGAAGAAGATATGAAGGACAGCGTAAGGGTGAGACCGGTTGAATATTATAAAAGAGGCATCCTGGAGCGCTCGAAAGAATCTTTTGCAAGGCTGTTTTCGGGTGTGTTATAAGAAGGCTGTTTTCGTAAAGATTGTTGCTATCGGAAAAATCCAAAGGGCCGGATTTTTCCCTCGGGTACAAGGGCTTATCTAACTGTACAGGGGGGAATAGCTCTTTTCATTCTTGTTTACCAAGGTAGTTCCTGTGAAATATGGCTATATATCTTGAACTTCATACTAAATAGCAACAAAGTTTTAGAAAAGAAGCTCAGCATTTTTGCTGAGCTTCTTTTCTAAAACTTTGCACTGTATAAGGGTGATTGAGAAGAATATAACAATTTTTCGCAATCACCTAGTATATCCGCTGATGGCATCAAACTATTGGCCTGAGTTCAGACTGAAGAACCTTAGAAATTATTCAGAAGTGCCGCGTTGAAAAACAATTTTGCCGTCCATCATGGTCAGGTGGACTGAGCATTCTTTAATTTCATCGGGATCGCAATCAAAAAGGTTACGGTCAAGGATGGTGATGTCTGCTTTTTTGCCTGTTTCCAATGTTCCCAGGTCACCTTCACGGAAGTTTGCATAAGCAGGGGACTTCGTATAATGAATCAGTGCCTGTGCCAGACTGATCTTGTGCTGCGGGTTCCAGCCCCCGGCAGGTGTGCCATCCTCATGTTTTCTCGTGACAGCCCGATAAATTCCCAGCATCGGATTCAGCTCGACAATTGGATAATCACTGCCGAATACGAGCTGTGCACCGTTCCTTTCAAGCTCTCCAATCGGCCATGTATATTGGATTCTTTCAGGTCCAAGCCTGTCCAGATATTCATGGGACTCCATGGAACTTGAAGTCAGATGCTCCGGCTGCATAGAAGGGAGGACACCCAGTTCTGAAAACCTTGGAATATCATCAGGATGGATGACTTCAATATGCTCAATTGTATGCCTGGAATCTCTTTTTCCATTGACTGTTTGGGCATGCTCAAAAGCATCCAGTCCCAGTCTGACCGCTCCATCACCACATGCATGAAGCCTGATCCGGTAACCTTTTCTATCTGCTTCTTCAATCAAGTTAAAATATGTTTCCCTGGAGTAGATAGTCCCGCCTGATGTGGAAGGCCGGTCAGAATACGGTTCCAAAAGATACCCGGTATAGGTAAGCGGAACTCCATCAATAAATTGTTTGAGGCCGGAAAATTGAAGTTTATCCGAGTTGAAATTCTTGTAGTAGGATAGGGCTTCAAATTGACCGTCCAGTGGTGCCAGGAAATGAATCCGTACCGACAGCCGGCCTTCCTCTTCGTGTTTTTGATATTCTTCGAGGTCTCCAAGAGTGAAACCTGGTAAAGGAAGCATATCGGCTACCGATGTAATACCGTACTCACCTGCTTTTTTCATAAATGAATCCATCAGTCTGCTCTTTTTTTCAGGAGGGATATCAAATGCGGTGTGGGCCAGGACGACAGCCGTTTCGTATAGGAATCCAGTAGGCTTTCCATCTTCATCTTTTTCTATTTTTCCAAATGGAGGCTCTAGGGTATTTTCATCTATCCCGAGCATTTCCAATGCCTTTGTATTCAACCAGGCACTATGGGCTTCTTCATTCAGAAGAAATACCGGCCGATCCGGTATGCGGCGGTCCAATGAATGCCGGGTCGGGAGCTGCTGGCCGGGCCATCTGACATGGTGCCAGCCGAATCCCAATACCCAAGGATCCTCCGGGTTGTTCTCCGCAAACTCTGCCATCCTGCCTACTGCTTCATCCTCGCTGGCGCAGAATGTCAGTGAGGTGTATTCCTGAAACATCGCACCGAGCCACAAATGAACATGAAAGTCGTGGAATCCAGGCAGGACCAGTTTCCCGAATGCCGAGATCTCTTTTGTTTGTGGCCCTTTATAGTATTGAATTTCTTCTTGTGTTCCTACACCCAGTATTCTGTCGTCCTTGATGGCGATTGCGCCTTCCATAGGTTCCAGTGTTGCTGATGTGAAAATGTAATTGCTCGTGATAATGGTATCTGCTTGCTTGAAATCCACATATACCTCTCCTTGTATAGAACATATTATGGAAAAAAATCCTAACTCTCATGTTACTATAATGTTAAGCCGATTTGAACTTCTTAGATTATTTCAAATAAAGAAAAAGGCATAGTAGTAAAAAAATAACAATAGGATTTAGTAAATCAAGCACAAGGGAGGAACAATTATTGAAAACAATCAAAGTGGATATGGAGCATGTGGATATAGTGGCAGAACTTTTTAATCAATATAGGGTCTTTTATAATCAAAAAGATGATTTTGAGAGCTGCAGGAAATTTCTGAGGGAGAGAATAGAAAACAGGGAATCTGTTATTTTTCTTTCATTTGAGGAAGGCGAAGTAGAACTAATTCCTCTTGGGTTCACTCAGTTGTATCCAATCTTTTCATCGGTCTCTTTAAAAAAGCATTGGCTGCTGAATGATTTGTTTGTTACGGAAAAAGCCAGAAGAAAAGGTGTTGGAGAGAACCTGCTTCATCATGCCAGGCAGCTTGCCGAAGAAACAAATGCAAAAGGCATGACATTGGAAACTTCTGATGATAACTATAACGCTCAGAAACTTTATGAGAAATTCGGCTTTGAAAAACACTCTGAGTTTCATTATACATATACAGTGTAATGAAAAGCAGACACCTGATTTTTCAGGTGTCCCGGAATTTTGGCGAAGGCACACCCTCTGCGCTGCTCATTCCTGATGGGCAGCGAGCGCTGTCATTAGTCTATATCTTGCAGACAATGGCACACCTGCAACCTAAGGCACCTGATTCTAGTCGGGTGTCTTTTCTGTTTGCTTTCCGCGTAAGACGGGGGACAGTTGATGAGCTGCACTTTCCATTGTCACGCTCTTCATTCCATACGTGTCTTGCAGGAAGGCAAAGTGTTGTGAAATCTTTTTAAGGAATCGCAATGACTCTTTTGGATGTTTACCAAAATTATGAGGATGCCACCAGAGATGATAAATTTTATTTTCCTTTGCGGCTTTAGTCATGCTGTTTTGTATTCTCTTGAGCTTCATGGGTTCCAAGAACCGCAGTGTGGAATTATAGGGTCTTAGAAAACGACTTGATGGAAAGTTGATGATCGGGTCTTCGGACAAATCGGATGCGGAGTAAATATGGTGGCCGGTTAAATTTACATAGGAATCCATGAATCTGAGCATCTTGTATAAAGGGGATTGGCTTTTTTGGTAGCTTACAGGGGAATAAAGTCTGGAACTTTCGTTACCACGGTAAGCTGATAAATTATATTTCTTGCAAATGGATAGATATTGCTCATTGACCTGATTGCGGGGGAACACAATGGATTTCAATGAGATGTTTTTTGAGTTTGCAACCTCAGCAGCCTTTAGTATATCCGCCTCAAAGGCTTTCAAATCTTGACCGTCTTCAAGACAATAATAGTGAGAAAACGTATGAGTTGCAATTTCCTGTTCCGGACGGCTGGCAATTAAATCGATAAGTGAACCTGCTAAATGGTAAGGATCACTGCTTTCATCCCGACCGACAGAGTTCAGCTTTAAGTAGGGAGAAAAATGTTCCTGATAATAAGTTGGTTTTACATCAGGGAGAATGGATAGTAATTCTTCTTTTGTATGAAAAAAAAGTATTCCCACTATGGCCCAAGTGGCACTTATATTATATTCTTCAAAAATATCAAGGATTTCTGGTATCACTTTCCTGGCTCCCAATAGATTTTCCTGATATTCCTCGAGTGTAAAAACATCATGCACGCCCCAAAACAATTCAAAATCCATAGAAATAATGAGTGACCCATGTTCTTTCAAGTTTTCACCCTCAATCCTCTTCTTAAGTTCCAATTCCTGATTGAAAGCACAGCTCTTCCAAAAAGATTGGTGGCTATGTAGCCTGAGTACTCTTTAACAATTTCCCCGCCGAATTCAAGTTTGAAGTTCCTTATCGCAGGATCAGAAGTCAAGCCTCCTGAATCATAAATTATATATCCGCGGTGTTTCAGCCAAAGCATATCTTTCCATTTGAGATATCTGTGTGCAGCGCTTAATAACCTTTTTCGGCTTTTGTCTGCTGTTTGCCTGAAATGAGCCGCTGAGTATAGGGATGTTGCTCTTTTGCCATCAATTACATATACCCTATAGCATAACGTCTCTCCAAGGCTATCCTCGACTGATGTGATAAGGAGGGAGCGTTGTTCAGCTAAAAGCTTCAATGTCTTCAGGTGAAAAGCATTACATTTATAGGTGTGTTTATTACTGGCAAATGTATTGTAAAAATTCCTAAAGGCAATTAACAAATTTTCATTAGGAGTGGGATCTGCTTTAGTTACCAAGTCGTATTTTTGTTCTGCTTGGCGGATTTGCTGACGGGTAGATTTGTTCATATCTAAATAGAGCTTTTCTTCAGACTTGGTTAGGTTAATCTGCAATGTTTCTAGGGGAGGTAACACTCCTAATGGATATTTTGATTGTATTATCCCGATAATTGCCACCCCGTTTGAGGCTGTCATGATTTTCTCAGTGGGGAAGAAAATCTGTTGCAGCTTTATACCTGCGAAACTCCTACCTATTTTAATCACCTAGTTCTCCTCCTTTAATAAAAGGTGAAATCCATTGAGCCTTGCAAAAGTATCGTATATTTCTTGTATTCAGATAGTATGATTATATTATTCACTCCTTCAGATAATGACTTGTAGCTCTTCCTTGGCACTCCTAGATAGTTGAATTACAGAAAGAGAAAACCCAAGCACGCATTAGCTGCAGAGAGGTTTGGTACTTCTGTAAAAGCAACAACAAGAGAAAAGAGGTGAAATGGTGAACATCCATGTAGTTAGAGATGAGGAAGAATTTTTGCTTTTAAGAGAAGAGTGGAACATGATCGCAGAGAGAATGGAGGAGGCAACACCATTCCAAACATGGGAGTGGAACTATCATTTTTGGCGCTGTATAGAAAGAAATTTTGAACTTAACATTCTGGCAGTCTATAAAGGTGAGAAGCTGGTAGGGGTGGCCCCTATGATTAACAAAGATGGAGCGCTGGTTTTTATTGGTAGTGATTACAGCGACTATGGCTCTTTTATTGTCGAAAGAAATACTTACAGGGTTATTTCAAAAATGCTTAAAACATTAATAGAACAGGGGTGGAGCCGCATAGAATTGAGGGAGTTGAGTTCCAGGAACCCTCAAACTCATGCACTCAGACGTATTTTTCAAAATGAGAAATCAGCTTTTTTTCAACAATTAAAAAGAACCGTCTCAATTCCGATTAGAAACTATGTTGATTGGGAGGATTATTATAAGGGGTTAACTAGTTCATTTAAAAAAAAGAACCTGAATTCTAGATTGAAGAAAGAGCATGAATTCATGATTCTGGATCAATTTGATTCTAAGGCAGGGGAAATGATTGCTGATATATATGACTCCAGACAGGAACAACGCATGGGAAACAGCAACTTGAAATTGTTGCTCCCTTTTATGGAATCGTTACATCAATCAGGATTACTCATGGTCACATTCATTAACATAGGAGGAGTCCCAAAAGCATTTGGGTTGATATTGGATTATAAAGAAAAAAAGTATGTTTGGGTAACAGCGTTCTCCCCGGAGTTTAGTGGTATCGGTCATCTGTTACATTACTATTTAATGCTTACAGCTATTGATAAGAAGAATTCAGAGGTGGACTTCATGAGAGGTGATTATGATTACAAATTACAGTTGAATGGGGAACTCCATACGAATTATCAATTGATACTATTTAAGTCAGTATTTCAAAAATACTTATTTGTTATCAAGTATCAAATTAGATTATCTCTTCGTAACTTTGTCTACCGGCATAAGAATATTAGAAAATTGTATACAAAGTTGTCAAAATATATTTCTTACAAATAACTACGATGGGTCAGAGTTATATACTACAAGAGGGTGATTCAATGACAAGACGCCTCAAAATAGGAGTTTTATGTGAAGCATTTTTATATGAATGGCAAATAAAATGCTTGGAAAAGTTAAGTTGCATTCCGGAAGTTGAGTTGATTATATGTCCTTTAAACGTAAGAGGAAGTATTAGCGAGGATAATGGAGTTTACATGAGTTACCTTGAAAAGATATACCTTTATTTTGTCAGCAAACGATCAAAAGCTCTTCAAAAAATCCCCTTTCAAGAAGTATCCTTGCCAAATAGGAGTTTATCCTGGGTGAACTGTTTAAACTCCTCTAATATAGATCTTATCTTAAACTTTAATCCCTTTAATAAAAACATTGAAATAGAGGACTATCCTCACCATGGTATCTTGTCTTTCCAATTAGATACCAGAAATTTCAATTCATGGCTTAGAGATGTATTAAATGGGAAGCCACTTGAGTTGTTGCTTATTTCTCATTCTAGTAGAGGTTGGCATATTGTCGGAAAAGGTTCTGTAGGCGGGATCAATCACTCCTTCTCCCGATCCCTTGATAAAGCATTATTCCTGTTAAGTGACATGCCAGCAAGAGCTTGTAAAGAAATATTGGTATGTGGCAAATCCAATACGGTCCAGCCCCTTGGTGATCAAAACGATAGGGAGCTCCTCGTAAAAAGAAGCCTTATCAAAAATAAAGATATGGTTTATTTTCTTTTGAAAAAAATTATAAATCAGTGTTCTTTCATCATGAAAAAACTTTTCTGGATTGATGAATGGAATATCGGTATCATTTCTATTCCAGTCGAGTATTTTCTACAAAGAGACTTTTCGCCGGAGATTGCCTGGCTTCCCAAAAGACGAAAAGGGGATTTTATTGCGGATCCTTTTGTTGTTTCTGAAAACAGCTGTTTAACGATTTTGTATGAAGAGCTTGCAATTTCCGACGGGAGAGGAAAAATTTCGGCCTTGTCTGGAACATGGAGCCAACAGACATTGGAATTTCAACCTGTTCAGACAGTCGATATTAGTAACCAATTTTCAAAACAAAAACATCTTTCGTATCCATATATTCTGCACTATGAGAACGAGTTTTACTGTGTTCCTGAGATGAATGGGGAGAACGGGGTAAAATTGTTCCAAGCAGTTCGGTTTCCAGATCAATGGAAAGAGGTTTCAGTTATAATCAAAGGCTTCAAGGCGGTCGATCCAACCATTTTTCACCATGAAGGATATTGGTGGCTGTTTTGTACGAACCAGGAAGAAGATCCTCAATCAAAATTATATGTTTGGTTTTCAGAAGATTTGTATTCAGGATGGACCGAGCACTTATTGAATCCTGTGAAAAGTGATGTGACATCAAGCAGGCCAGCCGGAAAACCATTTTATAAAGAAGGCAGCCTATATAGACCCAGCCAGGATTGTTCCCGTACTTATGGAGGGAAAATCGTTATCAATGAAATAGTAGAATTGACCCCCACTAAATTCAAAGAAGAACCAGTTATTGATATCCAACCTTTCTCCATGACACCATACAGTAAAGGTATCCATACAATAAGTTATTCAGGAAACATAACGGTGATTGATTCAAAGAGAAGCAGATTTTTCCCTTTGAAAGTATTTTATAAGTGGAAATCCAGCGGACGTCAGTTATAAGTTCCTGTAGATAGCTTAGGCCTATTTTGCTAATTAGCCGGAAAGTGAAACAGTCTATCCACATAAATAAATTACGAGAGAATCACATTGCTCACTGAGAAGGAGGGGTCACTTGAAGATCTTAGTGACGGGAGGAAATGGATTTATTGGGTCCTATGTAGTCAATTCATTAGTAGAAGGAGGATACAAGGTTGTCATTGTAGACTCATCAATCGGTAACAAAAATTCTATTAATAAGAAAGTAAAGTGCTACCAATTAAATATAACAGACAAAAATTTGTCTAATGTTTTTGATAAGGAAAGACCCGATGCAGTCATCCACATGGCAGCACAAGTGGATGTTAGCCGGTCAGTCATGGAACCTATTATGGATGCGGAAGTTAATATTCTAGGAACGATAAACGTCTTGAATGAATGCGTCAAGTACAAGGTCAAGAAAGTGGTCTATTCTTCAACCTCTGCAGTTTATGGAGAAAATGTAGCTTCTGAAATTAGTGAGAATGAAAAAATAATGCCCATTTCATTTTATGGCATCTCTAAATATACTCCTGAGCTTTATTTAGAGGCATTTTTTAAAATACATGGCCTGAAGTATACAATTCTTCGATATTCAAATGTGTATGGGGAACGGCAGGGAATTAAGGGAGAAGGAGGAGTAATTCCTATTTTTATACATGAATTGATGGAAGATAGGTCTCCTGTCATCTTTGGAGATGGTAAGCAAACCAGAGACTTTATATATGCCGGTGATGTGGCTGAAGCGAATGTATCCGCGTTAAATGCAGCGGATATGGAGGTTTTGAATATTTCAAGCGGCATCAGCATAACGATTCTTCAGCTGTTTGAACAAATAAGGGATCTGATGGGCAAGGCTGTAACACCTAATTTTAGAGGAGGCAGGTCTGGCGATATTCTACATAGCCGGCTTGCTAATTCAAAGGCAATAATGATGTTAAGCTGGGAACCTAAAGTGAATTTACCAGAGGGGCTGAGAAAAACGATTGATTATTACAAAGAGATCAAACTCCAATGAATCTTTTTTACTGAAGGGGGTGGTGGTGTGTTAAAAATCAAATATAAAAGAAGCATCTTCCATTTTACTGAAACATATTCCGATGGGTACCCGCCGCAGGTAGGAGATACAGATGTTCATCTTAACTCTTTTTTAATAACGGATCCCCTTGTTGATCAAGTCGACAATAAGGAGCGGTTTACATTCCATAAGCTCTTTAGAACACTGGTGATCAATCTGGAGAAAGATGATGAAGAAATATTCGATGAAATAGGCAAAAGCACTCGATACAAAATAAAACGAGCAGAGAGGGAGGGGGTGGAATACTCAGAGATTAATAATCCAAGCGATAAGGAAATACAGACCTTTACAGAGACCTTTAATCAATTTGCGAAAAAAAAGAAGATCCAGCCCTGTAATCCTAAGAAGTTAAAAGCCTGCCGCGATAAAAATGCTTTCATTATAACGATGGCCAAAGTGGAGGAAGATATTCTTTGTTTTCATGGATACACCTTTGATGGGCAGAGGGCAATCATGCTTTATTCTGCTTCCTTTAGGGATTCTCATGATGCAGCACAAAAGAATCTAATTGGAAGGGCAAACCGTTTCTTGCATTGGCAGTCCATTCTCTCTTTTAAAGCAAAGGGGGGTAAGTGGTATGATTTCTGTGGCTTGTCACTAAACGAGAATGGTCACCAAGGGATAAATAAGTTTAAAAAAGGGTTTGGGGGAATAGAAGCAGATGAACTGAAAACCTATAGGGGAAAGAACCTGGTAGGGAAATTAATAATATTGGCCTTGAGATGGAAATGGAGAAAACAACCGGAATTTATTCGAGCCCAGAGGTTGCTTAACTCTTGCAGGGGAGGGGAAGGGCTTGGAGGAGGAAGTTCATAAAGTTGCATTTGTTGCTACTGTGTTTCGTCATCTCGAAGCTTTTCATTTGCCGTTTATCAAGATGTTACAAAAAAAGGGTGTGGAAGTTCATGCGATTTCACGAAAGGGTAATGGAAAGCAGGCTCTGGTGGATGAGCAAGTAAAATGTCATGAAATTGAGTTTAGAAGATTTCCTTTTCATCCTGCTAACATAAGTGCTCTATACCACCTGATACAGAATTTCAAAAAAGAAAAATATAAGCTCGTGCATGTTCATACTCCGGTCGGCAGTATCCTTGGTAGATATGCTGCCAAGGCAGCAAAGATTCCCAAAGTGATATATACCGCTCATGGTTTTCATTTTCATGAACAAGGATCGACGTTTAATTGGTTGTTCTATCCCATCGAATGGTTCTTCGCGAGGTGGACTGATGTGTTGATAACGATCAACACAGAAGATGCTGCGCGCGCAAGCTCTTTCCCGGTCAGAAAGAAAGCAATATTCATCCCTGGAGTAGGTGTTGATACAGGAAAGTTCGGACCAGTGAAAAAAGCGTCTGTAAGAAAACAAAAAAGAGAAGAATTAGGTATCCCGGAGTCCGCTTTCGTTATTCTTTGTGTGGCTGAAATCAATAAGAACAAAAATCAAGTTCAGTTGCTGCGGGCAATTCGGCTATTAAAGACCCGTTACCCACAAATCAAATGTTTGTTGGTGGGAGAAGGGAACGGGGAACGCGAGCTGAAAAAATATGTGAAAGATATGTCTTTGCAAGCAGAAGTGATGCATGCTGGATTTCGAACCGATATTGATGAACTGTTGGCAGCAGCGGATTTATTCTGCCTGACTTCAAAGCGGGAAGGATTACCGAAGGCGGTCATGGAAGCTATGTCAGCAGGTAAACCCGTCATTGCTACAAAAATACGTGGCTGTCGAGATTTGATAACGCATGGAGAAAACGGCTACTTGGTTCCTGTAAACAACCATGAACTTACCGCATCATATATCGCTAAGTTAATTGAAAATCCGTCTCTTCTAGAGAGGATGGGAGAATCCAGCCTTCAGTTAGTTCGGCAATTTGAATTAAGCAGCATCCTTTCAGATATGGAGAAAGTCTATGTAGAGTGTTTAATGGACCCATTGAAGGAACCTGAGTAACTAAGCCTAGTCCTGTTCACCAAGAAGGTATAGGGAGTTTAAATATAAATTAATCGTAAGAGTAACAATGTTGAATTATGAGAATAACGATGTCATAATTGGCTGGATAAATGAGGTATAAAGATGAAACGACTTGTCAGGCATGTCACTTCAATTTATGCAGTTTATGCACTGAAAGGTATATTGGGGCTTGTGTTTATACCATCAGCGCTCAATCAATTGGGGACCGAGCATTATGGGATTTACACTATTTTCCTCACTCTTACCGCTTATATTGTCTTTATTGAACTTGGTACGACTAAAAACTTATCAAGATTACTCGCCATGGAAAAAGATGAAGATGCGAAGAAGCAGCATCTTCAGTCAACGCTGGGTATTTATATAATATTTTGTATTGCTCTTCTTATCCTCCTTCCCCTCTTGCAAACACTAATTCCAGTTATAATCTTTCCAGTAGACCAATTAAATCTGCCGGTTCTAAAGCTGATTATTTTACTTGCTGTAATCGATTATATTGCATCGGTTCCCACATCTAT
This sequence comes from Bacillus sp. SG-1, assembly GCF_000181495.1. Classification (GTDB taxonomy): domain Bacteria; phylum Bacillota; class Bacilli; order Bacillales; family Bacillaceae_B; genus Rossellomorea. The sequence continues at coordinate 60,014 of NZ_ABCF01000007.1, read as the reverse complement.
GTTCCAGGCATACTGCATTGCTGAAGAAAGGTTTAATAATTATTCCAAGTATCAATTTGTATCGGGTATCTTGAAATATTCTTTTATGTATACGGGCCTGTTTTGCTTCAGCCGCCCGGATATACTTGTAATGTTCATGGTTTTTGCACGCTGTACAGATATATTGTCTGCCCGTGTGTTAATGGGGGCGCTTCCGCAGGGGAGTTGGAGTCCAAGGTTTAGATATCAGAAGATTAAACTCCTGCTTGGGGCCTCTTTCGTCCTTTCAACTTCCCAATTCTTGCAGCAAACTGTCATCGCAATAGGATCTGTCCTTGTAAACAGGTTCTTTGGCTTGCATTACTTAGGAATTTACAGGTCTGCTTTCGATCTTGCAACGAAGGTATGGTTTTTCTCCAATGCAATTGGATTAGTGATCTTTCCTAAATTTGTTAGAATGCTAGTTGATCCTCAAGAAAGGACACTCCTGTATAACAGACTGCCGTTTATTTTGTTGATCAGCTGGTTTTCATACTATTTATTAAATATGGCAGGGGTCCTTTTGGCACCGGTGGGTCTCAAGTTGATGGGCATGTCTGAACACGAGACAGTTGGTCTTTTCGTCATTCTGCTCTTGGGGGTATGTATAAATGCCCATAGTAATTTGAGTTATGAACTTTTACTTGCAGGAGGAAGGTACTGGATGGGTGCAGCCTTGAATGGCGGTGCTTTGTTTCTTCTGATCAGCTGTTTTTTAATCTTTTATCAGACAGGAGGAGTATTAGCCATAGGATGGTCCTGGCTGATCAGTCAAATGGTTTACGCTTTAGCAACTGACTTTGTCACACTTTCGCATGCAGGAAAATCTCTGTCGATTCAACTCAAATCAATGAGTTTCAGTATATTTTTCGGACTGAACTGTCTAATGGCAGTTTTCGTACGAACACAACCTATTCCCGATTTTATCTTGGTTATACCATTTGCCCTCATCTTCATATATGCTGCACTTTCCTATAAAAAGGTAAGAATGAAGCTGGCAAGCTTTATAAGAAGCGATTAGTTTGTTTCCTCTGAAAATGAAGCAGGGAGTAATGATTATGTTGAATTACAAATCTAATCACTCCTATTTGTCAATTGGGAGTATCATAGTTTTTATATGGTCGTTTTTGGTTATCTCTGCAGATTTAAAATCAACGATTCATCCATATATTCACTGGATAGTGACGGCATTCCTGCTTGTTCCGTTGATGTTCCTACAATTTATTAAACATCCCATCATTCAATTAAAGGGAACACTTTTTTATTTACTATTTGTCCTCTCCTTGTTAATAAGTGGATTTGGAACAGAATCCATATTCTATACCCTTGAGCAGACTGCAAAACTGACGATTATTTTAATTATCGCTCTTTCTTTCTTTAATACTTTCCCTAAATATTCCCGCTATGCTTTTCTAGCTTTCATTGTATCAGCTTATATTAATCTTTCTCTCCTATTAATGGGCAAGTATGGTGGATTGCCTTTTGCTGAATTAATGACAGGGGACGGGAGATGGGGGAATGTTCTGAACTTTCCAGGTTCACTGACGAAGGTGGGGGTAATACCGCTAGTCTATGCCTTGTATTGTTTAGCTGTCATAAGGCCATTCGCCTTTAAATATATTATTATGACCGGGGTATGCATATCTGTCATTCTGTTAGACGGATCAAGAACTGGAACCTTTATGCTTGTGCTCGCTTGCTTATTTATCCTCTTTATTCTGCTTTTGGAAAAGAATATAGGAGGGATGTTGAGGAAGCATCCGGTACTCATTATTTTCACTGTATTCAGTGTGGGTACTCTCTTATATGGCTTTCTAACGGAGAGAATCTTTTCTTTTAATTTAGTTGATAGCCGTTTATTTTTGACAGTTAGAAATGTTTTTTCAGAAGGAATAGTTGAAGGATTCAGAGAGAGCGACCCCTATAGATATCAAATGACCCAAGAAGCGCTTGAAAAAGTATTGAAGAATCCGCTCATTGGATCAGGCTTAGGAACAAATCAAGTTGATTCCATTGTTATTCATAATACTTATTTACAGGTCTGGGCAGATACAGGTTGGATTGGACTTACGGGTTATTGCCTTTTTATCAGTTTTTGGATACTTTATGTCAGGAGATTCTTTGTCACTTTATCTGAAACAAGGGACCCAAGAAGGCGCGGGGAGTACTATTGTTCTTTGTTCATACTTATCTATTTTATAGTCAATGGTTTTTTTCACCCATTAAGTACAGAATGGTCTGAGTGGATACTATTCATTGTTTCTTTTTCTCTATTCTTTGAGGCCGCAGACAAGCAAAATTCCTCCTCATCGGTAGTAGGTGTTAAGTAGTTAGCGGATAACTTGTTTAGGCGGCAGGAGGGTTGTTCCTATGAAGGTATTACATGTTATCAACAATTTAGAATTTGGTGGGGCTGAAAACTTATTAAAAGAATTAATTTCAATACAAGTGGAAGAGGGTATAGAAGTTGACCTCTATCTTTTGGAACGAAGTGGGATGAAGGATGGGGGGGTGACGCTTCCAGGAGTGAAATTACTGGAAGCGCAAGCAAGTAGCAGATATAGTTTAACCAATCTATTTTTCTTAAGGAATATATTCCATCATTATGACATTATACATGTCCATTTGTTTCCATCCCAGTTTTGGGTTGCCTCAGCAAAGTTTGTCTCCAAAAAGAATCCTGTGCTCATCACCACTGAACACAGTACAATGAACAGAAGGAGAAATAAAAAATTTTTTTATCTGCTTGATTTGTTTATGTATGGTCAATACAATAAGATTGTTTGTATAAGTGAAGGAACTGCCAGCGGCTTAATAGAAAGGTATAAGAGCCTTGAGAAAAAAATTGAGATTATTCATAACGGAATAAGAAGTGCGAGGTTCCTTGAAATTGATCCTGTTCATATTGAGGGGCTGACTGTAAAAGACCCCGTGATTTTAACAGTGGGCAGGCTGGAAAAAGAGAAAAACCACGAAGTAATTATTAAAGCATTGAAGTTTACATCCAATGTTCATCTCTTAGTGGCAGGGGACGGTAAAAGGAAAGGTGAACTGGAATCTCTTGCTATTAATTCAGGAGTAAGCAGCAGGGTACACTTTTTGGGGGAACGTCAAGATATTCCGGAACTGATGAAGATGGCATCTATTTATATTCAGCCTTCAAAATGGGAGGGGTTCGGTTTAGCGGTCTTAGAAGCAATGACTTCAGGTCTTCCTGTTATTGCCAGTGATATTCCTGGTTTAAGGGAAGTAGTTGGAAGTTCCGGCCTTTTGTTCGATCCTGAAAATGTACAGGATCTCGTCAAAAAAATAGAGGATTTATTGAATGACCCTGGTCTCATTAAGGAGTTAAGGTTGAAGTCAATTGAAAGATCAAAAGAATTTTCTGTTGAAAAGACAGCAGAACAATATTTAAAATTGTATGAGAAGCTGTCAAAGAAAAAACTCCACTAAATGAGGAGGCCACTGAAAAAGTCCAAAAAAATAGGAAAAGGCAGAGTCGTTCACTAAAAAGAGCAACCCTGCCTTTTTTACTACCGATTTTACGAAAAAAGTGTTGATTTCCGTTCCAGGTGCACGACTCCGCGGGGCGGGCGTTGAGCCTCCTCGGCTTCGCCTGCGGGGTCTCACCTGTCCCGCTAGTCCCGCAGGAGGTCGCGCACCTTCCACTCCAATCAACGTTGAGAAAAAAGAATACTATCCGCTAATAAAGCCTTACTTTATAATAGAATCATTAATATGAGTGGGTGGCTACCAATGATACAACAACAACAATCAATAACGTTTAGTAAATATATGGATCTTTATGATATTGTCGTTCCTCAGGACAATATGTTACGGAGAATAGTCGATTTAATCGACTTCACCTTCATTTTTGAAGAGTTAAAGGATAAATATTGTCATGATAATGGACGGAATGCGATTGACCCTATCCGGATGTTCAAATACTTATTTTTGAAAACCATTCACGATGTATCAGATGTTGATATTGTTGAACGTTCGAAATATGATATGTCTTTCAAGTATTTCTTAAATATGGCTCCAGAAGAAGCGGTTATTGATTCAAGTTCATTGACTAAATTTCGTAAACTTAGGTTAAAGGACATGAACTTTTTAGACATGCTTGTCAACAAGACGGTGGAGATTGCCATAGAGAAAGAAATCATAAAAAGTAAGTCCATTATTGTCGATGCCACCCATACTAAGGCCCGCTATAATCAAATGAAACCAAAGGAAATCCTCATGGAGCGCTCCAAGAATCTTCGGAAATCGATTTATAAGGTTAACGACGGTATGAAGGATAAATTCCCTGTGAAGCCCAACAATGATGTGTTGGAAGATGAGATCGCCTATTCACAGGAGCTCATTGAGGTAATAGAAAAGGAAGAAACCCTTTTAGAATATCCCAAAGTTAAGGAACAGCTTAATCTTCTGAAAGAAACGGTCGCCGATGATATTGAGCAGCTACAGTCCATGAACGATCAGGATGCCAAAGTGGGACACAAAACAGCAGATTCCTCTTTCTTCGGCTACAAAACCCATCTTGCGATGAGTGAAGAACGTATTATTACAGCCGCAACCATCACCACCGGAGAAAAAAGTGACGGGAAAGAACTGCAGACACTTATTGAGAAAAGTAAAACTGCGGGCATGAAAATTGAGACGGTTATTGGGGATGCGGCATATTCCGAGAAAGACAACATTGAATATAGCAAGGGAAATGGAATCAAATTGGTTTCAAGATTGAATCCTCTAATCACTCAGGGTGCTCGAAAAAAAGAGGATGAATTCGAGTTCAATAAGGATGCGGGTATGTATGTTTGCAAGGCAGGACATATGGCTATACGGAAAGCTAGACAAGGTAAAAAAGGATTAGGTAGAAACCAGGTTGACACCTACTATTTTGACGTGGATAAATGTAAGAGATGCCCTCTCAGAGAGGGGTGCTACAAGGGAGGAGCCAAAAGTAAGACGTATTCCGTTTCCATAAAGTCCGACCAGCATTCCGACCAGGCAAAATTCCAGGAAAGCGATTTCTTTAAGGAAAAAGCAAAAGAACGTTATAAAATAGAAGCAAAAAATAGTGAGTTAAAACACAGACACGGGTATAATGTGGCAGAATCCTCGGGTCTAATTGGCATGGAATTACAAGGTGCGATGGCAATATTTGCGGTAAACATTAAAAGGATTCTAAAGCTAATGGGATAGAAAGAGCATTATGGACGAAGCTTACCAAGAAAAAAGCCGACCCTCCTTCCTTTTTTAGGGAGTAGAGTCGGCTTTTTCTTTATTAATCAACACTATGTTCTAGAAATCGGAAGATTTTCAGTGCCGTCTAAATGAGCTGGAGTTTTTTTAGCTTTACGCCGACTGAAATCCATAAATCACTTAAATCCTAAAAAATATGCTTCTTAAGGGCTATTTATATAGTCGATCTTTAAAACTGTAATGCGCTTTCCCTATGCAATGTAATATTATTATTAGCGCTCGGTTTAATTGGATTCTTTCCTGGATTTCTCTGAATGTTAAACCTTTCTTTTTGGCTCTGTAAACATAGGCTGTCAAGATGCGAAGCAAATAAGGATTACATATATTATAATAAGTCATGTTTTCTTTAATGTAGAGGGTATACCCTTCAAAGTTATTTAATAGTAGAGTGTCAGAGTTACTTGTGAGCCCATCCTCTAAATATTCACAGAGATAAACAACTTCATTAAACCATCTTATCTTCAACCCATCATTGGCTATTCTATTCCAAATAATACCCTCTGGAATGAATTTTTCATTTTCAATTTCAGGGAACTTATATTCTTTAACTATTTTAGTCTTGAATATTTCAGCCTTATCGCCAATCAGTCTTAATCTTATTCTTTCTAAGGAGGTAGCATCCACATATTCACCATTAAATGTTCTGCCGACTATGCTCCCATTCCTGTAAGCCTTTAATCCTCCCAAACCTGCATACATAGGATGGTCTTTAATTCCTGGATACCACCTTAAAATGGTTTCAATGGCGGTTTCAGGTAGATGATCATCTGAATCCACTATGAAGAATAACTCTCCATTAGACATTTCCATACCGATGTTAATGGCTCTATGCTTACCTCCATTCTGGGTTTGAACAAAACGGATGGTAAAATTGTTTTCGCTATGCTTCCACTCTTCCAATAAGTTTAATGTGTTATCAGTAGAACCATCATCTATTATGATCCACTCAAAATCTTTAACAGTTTGTTTTTTTAATGATTCATATAATTGGTCAATAATATAAGCTCGATTGTATGTTGCTGTAAATATAGTTATCCCATATTGATTCTTTTCATCATTCTGCAAAGACCAACCCTCCTATACTTAAGAAATATTAGTGGTGCAGGAGGTTCCCATGATAATAAGCTATTTAACAAAAAAGGAAAGAAGTTTATTCTTCCTTCTTAGTTTTTTAGGTGTGTTTATATTAAACTCACTTCCGTTAACGATACAGGCTGCATTTTCTTTAAGATAGTCTGAATACGCTGCTGAATAAGTTTCTGCTATATAGTTATAGGCATATAGCAATTCAAAAGGGCGACTGGAGTTATTATGGGCATCTGAAGCAATAAAATGGACAAGATGATGCTTCAGCAGCTTTTCTGCAAATTTTTGGATTTTCCTTCCGAATGTTCCGGTGATACTTCCTGCAGTAATCTGCACAAGGATGCCTCGTTTAATTAACTGGTACAATAAGTTTGGGCGTCTTCTGATCACAGAGTTCCTCTCAGGATGAGCAAGGACGGGGATGAATCCTTCTAATTGTAGTTCGTAGAGCAGGGTGTCCGTGAACCCAGGATAATAGGAATACGGAAGTTCGACAAGAATATACTGATGATTGTCCGCAAGGGTCAGAGAGTCAGGGATTTCTTTTATCAAATCGGTACATATCTCGGGATAAAGATGGATTTCCATACCGGGAAGTATCTGTACGTTGATCCTTCTTTCTCTTAATAAAGCATTAAGCTTATTCACTTTGTTAATTATCTCTGATGGGGAACAAATAAACTGACCATTTCGATGATGTGGGGTCGCAATGATGGTTGATATGCCATGGTCTGCTGCTGCTTTAGCCATGTTTACCGCTTGATCCATATTATCTGGACCGTCATCCATTTCAGGCAGGATATGATTATGGATATCTACGATCAAGCCGATTTCCGCCCTTCGATTTAATAGTAATACGTCTGAGATTTTTCTTTTTTGGTCTTGTTTAAGATGACGCCAATTATATTGGCACCTACTCTATTTAACTTATTCAAGTTTTTCTTGGCTGTCTCCATTCTGGTTTTTCGAGCATTTATTAAGAAAAGACAACCGTCGACCCGGGATGATAAGACTGCTGCATCACTTACAATAAGCGGGGGTGTGTCAATTAAAATAAGGTCAACTTCTTTCTTCAAAGTGTTAATCATACTGGAAAGGCGGTCAGACGAAAGCAATTCTGTCGGATTAGGCGGGAGGGGGCCCGCGCTTATGAAAAATAGTTTCGGAATATCAGTACGTTGTATGATTTCATTAAGTGGCGTAATTCCATGTAAGTAATTGGAAATACCTTTTTTTGAGGGAAGATGAAATAACTGACTCCCTACTCCTTTACGGAGATCCATGTCTATGACTACGGTTTTCACCCCATCCATTGCCATACTGATAGCTAAATTCCCTGTTGTGAGTGATTTTCCCTCGGATGCGCCAGAACTGGTCACCAACAATACCTTTGTTTTTTCCTTTTTAAGCAAAAATTGAATGTTAGTCCGGATTTCCCGGTACAGTTCCATTGCAGGGCTGTTCGCTTCCGAAGAAGAAATGAGGAATTTACTGTATGTGTTATTTGGTGAATGCTTATTGTTTAGATTACTCTGGGGCGGCAGTTTTGGAACAGATCCCAAATATGGAGCATTTAACATTCTTTCAACTTTTTCTTGATTATTCAGTTTTGTAAAAAACGCTTCCCGGATAAATACGATTAAGATGGCCAAGAAAATTCCGATGGTGAACGAAATGCCGGCACTTAGAATAAGGCTGGGTTTTACCGGTGTGGTTGAGTCCTGCTCTTGTGCATAGGATAATATTTGAATATTATCTATTTGCATTAAATTGTACGTTTCCTCTTTGAAGGTCTCTGCTGTATTGTTCACAATGTCAACAGCCTGGTTTGGGTTAAGGGCAGTGGCTGTAATTGATATGATTTGAGAATCGCTGCTTGAGGTTACAGAAATTTGTTCATTGAGGCACTGGACATTATCATTTTCCTCTGTTCTTTCTGCCACGATTTCCAACACCCTGGGACTTTTAAGTATATATTTATAGGTTGAAATTAATCTCAAATTTGTCTCTACTTCCCCAACCGATAATGAGCCTTGGTTGTTTTCGGGAGAGTAGTTGACCAGAAGGTCTACTTTTGCTTCATATTCTTTGGGAAGAGACAGACTAAGGATTATACCGGAAGCAGTTACCAAAAATATTATAGATAAGATAAGCCAAAAATGATTTTGGAGGATTTGGAATAATTCCTTAAGTGTTAAAGACTGGTTCATGTCAACACCCCCTTTGGAATAATGCCGAAAAGCAATTGCCGTTAGTACGAACCCTTGCGTTTCAGAACTTGGACAGCAGTCTTTCCAATTATTTTTATATCAAGCAGTAAACTGATATGGTGAATATAATATAAGTCATAAGCAATTTTCTGCCCATGAGTTATATCTGACCTCCCGTGTATTTGCGCATACCCTGTAATCCCGGGTTTTACAAGTAGTCTTTTAGTTTGAATTTGGTTATAGTGTTGGGTGATTTGTGGAATCTCCGGCCGGGGGCCTACTATACTCATATCTCCTTTGAGAACATTCCAAAGTTGAGGGATTTCGTCCAAACTGGACTTCCTTAAAAAGGTGCCTAATTTAGTGGTCCTGGGACACACCTTGCTTTTGAAGATGAAATGATCAGGAACGCCGCCTTCCCAATCATAGTTATACTCTTCTGGAGCCTGCTGGCCCTTCATTGTTCTCAGCTTGTATATGGTAAACGGTTCACCACTCCTTCCAGTGCGAACCTGCTTAAAGATGGCAGGCTTTCCATCAAAAAAATAAACAAGCCCAGTCACAATGAGAAAAATGGGGAAGATGATGATGGAGAGACAGAAAACAATGAGAATATCTAATCCCCTTTTAAAGTAAATATATTTTTGTTTCGGTACATTGATGTCAAACTCTTGTTGTTTTTCTTTTTTCAACCTAACCCCTCCCCAGTTTATTAGTATTGAAAATGCAGCTCAGGTATGACAAAATTCACATCATTCATGTAGAGTCGCTATGGTATATGTATGCATTATTTATTTTTTTGCTAGGTATTATATGTAATATGTAACTTCTATAGGTATAAATACCTCGGCAGAGATAGGGCGAGGTGGAGGAGGTCAATTTAAAAGTAAAAATTAGCTAAAGTTAAGGCCCCTAAACAGAACGATAACAAAAAAGACAACCTACGACGGTTGCCTCTTTATTATCGGTACATATTAAAACACCTTCGTAGTCCAAGACTCACAATTCCAAAGGTCAGTCGCAATATCCTGATAAAATTCAGGTTCATGCGAGATGAGGAGGATGCTGCCTTTGTATTCCTGCAGCGCTCGTTTGAGTTCAGCTTTCGCCTCGACATCAAGGTGGTTGGTCGGTTCGTCAAAGACTAAAAGATTCGTTTCTTTGTTAATCAGCTTGCACAGTCTGACTTTCGCTTTTTCGCCTCCGCTCAATACTTCCACTTTGCTTTCAATATGCTTGGTCATCAGGCCGCATTTTGCAAGGGATGCTCTTACTTCGTATTGAGTAAAGGACGGGAATTCAGTCCAGACTTCTTCTATACAAGTATTGTAGTTGGCATTTTTGATTTCCTGCTCAAAGTAGCCGATATGCAGGTGCTCGCCTAATTCAACCTCTCCGGAAACTGGTTTTATTTCACCGAGGATGCTTCGGAGCAATGTTGTTTTACCGATTCCGTTTGCTCCATATAAAGCGATTTTCTGGCCGCGTTCCATGCGTAAGTTCAACGGCTTGGACAATGGTTCATCATACCCGATGACAAGGTCCTTCGTTTCAAAAATCAACTTGCCGGAAGTTCTGGCAGGCTTGAAGTGAAACTCAGGTTTTGGCTTTTCACCTGCAAGTTCGATGATATCCATCTTATCCAATTTCTTTTGACGGGACATTGCCATGTTCCGTGTTGAAACCCTGGCTTTATTCCTGGCAACGAAATCTTTCAGTTCAGAGATTTCCTGCTGCTGCTTTTTATAGGCAGACTCAAGCTGCTGACGTTTCATTTCGTAGACCTTTTTAAAATCATCATAATCACCGGCATAGCGGGTAAGCTCCTGATTTTCCATATGATAGATCAGGTTGATGACGCTGTTCAAAAACGGAATATCGTGTGAAATCAGGATGAAGGCATTTTCGTATTCCTGAAGGTATCTTCTCAGCCAGACGATATGCTGCTCATCAAGATAGTTTGTCGGCTCATCTAGCAATAAGATATCAGGTTTTTCAAGAAGCAATTTTGCCAGCAGGACTTTCGTTCTTTGTCCACCGCTGAGGTCCTGTACTTCACGCTCAAGGCCTATGTCATCGAGTCCGAGTCCTCTTGCAATCTCTTCCACCTTCGCATCGATCACATAGAAATCATTGTTCGTCAGCGCATCTTGAAGTGTTCCGGTCTCTTCTAGAAGCTTTTCAAGTTCTTCAGGAGATGCTTCTCCCATTTTAGCGAATAGGTCGTTCATCTCTGTTTCCATATCAAATAAATACTGAAAAGCTGTCTTCAAGACATCCCTGATGGTCATTCCTTTTTCAAGGGAAGTATGCTGATCAAGATATCCTACACGGACACGCTTTGCCCATTCGACTTTTCCTTCATCCGGCTCAAGTTTGCGGGTGATGATATTCATGAATGTTGATTTACCTTCTCCGTTTGCTCCAATCAGACCGATATGCTCACCTTTTAGGAGGCGGAAGGATACATCATTGAAAATGGCTCTGTCTCCAAAGCCATGGCTTAAATTCTTTACTGTTAATATACTCATGTAAACTGCACCTTTTCTATTGTTTTCTTACTATCTCTTCATATTATAAAGGTGTTAAAAGCAGATGAATAGAGGATGGAAAAATTTAATGAATTTATTAGGGGAACTGGCCTGTTGAATAGCGGATATTTTAACGCCTAAAAAATTTAATTGCGTCTATAACTTCAAATAATTGCGTCAAACCTCATTCCGCCTGTCTCAAAAAGTATCAATGCCGGCTTCTGCGGTTGATGTATTCTTGTTCAGTGCCAAGTTCCCGGTTAAGGAGGATCTCCATCTCGACCAGGTGTTCGCGCGACACGATGGGATCGTGTGTGGACCAATAAACATTGTAGACAAAATAGTAATCCTTGATTCTCCGGAACAAAACAATGGAGTGGGGGAAGCTATTGAAACTTGCCTTAATGTTGTTTCTCTTGGAGTAACTCCATTTATTGAGTTTCACGGCAGTCACGCTCCCCCTTGCAAGATAGTTGTTTCTTGTATTCCCGGTTTCTTAATATAAGCAAACATAGCAGTATGCACGCGTTTGTTTGAAGCATCATCGGGTTGTGTAAATTAATAAAGGCTATTTTCTTTTAGATTGTTGCTACGGCAAAATCCCAAGTTCCGGATTATCCCCTGGCTACAGGGTCTTTTCTCTTGTAATTATCAGAGGGTCTTCTGTGAATGATGGATATCTTCTTTGCAATCTATATTAAATAGCAAAAAGTTTAAGAAAAGAGCCTAATTAAAGTGAATTCGATACAGAGGAGGAGTGAGGGATGGATAAGAGAAAAGGCAGCTGGTTGATGAAACAAACATGGGAACATCTGCTGTTTCTGCATTGGCCGGTTCCTGTTGAAGATCTTCGAGAGAAAATACCTTCGCAGCTGGAGCTGGATACCTTTGACGGGGAAGCATGGATTGGAATTGTTCCGTTTGCCGTTAATCATATGCGGGTCCATGGACTCCCCGGAATCCCTTTTGCCAGTTCATTCCTTGAATGCAATGTTCGTACATATGTCACTTATAACGGAGAGCCGGGTGTTTATTTTTTCAGTCTTGATGCTGATCATGCCCCTTCAGTAATGGGTGCACGCAGCTTTTTTCACCTGCCATACTATCATGCTGAAATGGAGATGAACCTTGTTGATGAAACGATTCAGTACAAGACAAGAAGAACTCATAAAGGAATGAATGGTGAAAGTTTAAATATAGTCTATACCCTGGGAGAGCGTATCTCTTCACCAACCGGTTCCCTGACCGAGTGGCTTACTGAGAGATACTGTTTGTGGACAGTAAAGGGGAATCAAGTTTACAAAGGGGATATCGATCATGAGCCATGGGAGCTGTTCGATGCAGAGTCCGTCATACATGAACAATCCCTCTGGGCAGGCCTGCAAGATAAAAGGCCGGTTCACCAATGCTATTCACCCAAGCAGACAGCTTACATCTGGCCGTTGAGTCGTCAAAGGTAAAAAAGGTAACCATTGTGTGTACTTGTGGAGGTTTAAAAATTGTTTTACTGATCCTTTAAGAGGGTAAAGGGTTCCTGAGTAATTTATCATGTGCAATATATGAATAAACGGAATAGGGCGATAACATGAAGCAAACTATTTACTTGAAAAACTCACTGCTCGGGTTGGTGTTCTTTTCACTTTTGTTTTGGGGATCGATTTTCTTGTTTAGAGGAGATATTCATTCCTTTGGTATAAGTGGACTAAGTATCTCGGCCATCGCCTCTGCTCTCATTCTTCAATTCTATGCCTTTAAAAGATCGGAAGGATTACAGCGGTCATTTCTAAGTTTATTATTATTTGGAACCGTTTTGTACGCTGGAGCCAAAAGCATTTGGCTTTACGAAGAAGGGATGACAGCCACCTCTACAGCAGTTCCATTCTGGATCGAACTTTTTTATATATTTAATATACTGATAGTCGTAGCGGCATTTTTATCTTTAACTTATGTTATAAAAAATCGCTACCAGGTCATTTATTTTGCTATCGATATCTTGATTATCTACTTTTCAATAACGGCGATACTATGGGTGTTCTGGCTTCATCCATTGTATCAAGACGCAGGAGTTGCCTACGAAATAGGCGCATCTTCATTTATTAATCCTGCTTTGGAACTACTCTTGTTATTAGCATTGCTGACGACCATGTTTGTAAAGAAATACTTTCTTCCTATGAGGGCGATGCTGCTTTTCACAATCTCCATTGCCCTGCTGTTTATTGGAGATAGTTTCGGTGTGCTGTCTTTATTTTATGGAAGAATTGGATCTGCCGGTATTCCTGAGTTACTGGGAAGTGCAGCGCTTATCCTTCAGGGAATAGGAGCAGTCGAGCTTTTAAAGATGAAAGCATTCTTTAGAAAAGGGGAGAACAATTTTAATTATGAGGCAGGAGCTTACCCTGCTGCCAGAAACATTGTCAATATCGGAAGCATACTCACCCTTTTTCTGGTTTATAGCAGCAGCGGGGATATGCTTGCAGGTGCAGCACTTTTGCTCATTGTCTTCCTTGTGTATTCCAGGCAGCTTCTGACTGGTTCTCAGTTGAAAAAGATGACCGCATCTTACCAGAACCTTGCAATGGATTTGGAAAATCAGGTGAATATACGGACTGAGGAATTGAGGAAGAAAAATTCGGAGCTTAAGAGATCTTCTTCCCGCTTGAAATATATGGCTTTGCATGATCAGCTTACCGAAATATGGAACAGAAGGGCCTTGGAATCAAGATTGCAAACCTTATTTGAGAGGTCCCTTGACGATGAGGAAGTGAAATTTGCCGTCCTATTTATTGATATTGATAAATTCAAAGAAATAAATGACAGGCTTGGCCACTCATACGGTGATGAGCTGCTGATTGAATTCACAAAAAGGGTAAAACGTGAATTCCCTCCCGATGCATTCATTGCCAGGCAATCAGGTGATGAATTTGTCGTCATTTTGGAAGGAAGGCAGTCAAAAGATGAAATCGAAGGTGCAATTCAGAAGTTCTTTGCGGCGAATGAGGAAGGTTATACCATTTTCGGCGAAGAGGTCCACATCACATTCAGCCTTGGAGCTTCTTTCTTTCCGGAAGACAGCCGTAATATGAATGAACTTCTTCAGGCCGCTGACATGGCAATGTATGATGTAAAACAGCAAGGACGAAACAATTATCAAATCAACTGACGTTAATTTATATTTTGAGGACAATGTTTAGTAGTGTATCGCTTAACAAGCTAATGGAATCTTCCAAGCTTCCATTGACTTTTTCCGCTAAACATAATAAATTCACTAAGGGTGTAAAGATCGTTTTTATCTTTACGCTCTTTTTTATTCGTAAAACCGGATTGTCTGAATAACGCCAACTGACAATAATTTGTGTTTCATGCAAGGGGTAGAGTGATGCAGCTTGTGTCAGAAGTCTTGCTCCGGAGAAATACAGTAAGCACTTTCTATCAGATTAATAAGTGAGCAAGGTGACAATTAATGAACTATTTTTCCAACAGACCATTCGGCATCTCCTCTTCAATGATGCCGAATGCAGAAGTTTACCATAATGAAAACCACCAACATTATGAAAGTGAAGACAGGTTCTACTTTCAGCGTCTTGAGGAGAAGGGAATCTGTCTCAATGAAGCACAGATGAAAGCGGTCAGGCACATGGAAGGCCCGTGCTTGACCTTAGCAGGTGCAGGGTCAGGAAAGACGTCTGTACTTGTTTCGAGGACAGGTTATCTGTTGCAGGTCAAGCATGTTCCTCCCGAAAACATTCTGCTCCTGACCTTTTCAAAAAAAGCGGCAATGGAAATGAAACAGAGAGTCGCATCGCTTCCGGATATTAATAGAAATGCAGTCAATAGAATACAAGCGGGTACTTTCCATTCCTTTTTCCTGTTCCTATTAAGAAGCAGGGGCGTGAGCCAGGAAATACTGGGTAATGAACGATTCAAGCACATAGTATTAAAGCAGCTGCAAAGAAAGATAGGCATTCAAGAACCGTATCAGCCGGAAACACTTCTTTCGACACTTTCCAATCTGAAGATGAAAATGGAAACGGTGGAAGATCTTCCTGATAAGACTACTGCTGAAAAAGAAGTCAAAAAGATCCTCCTGATGTTTGAGGAATGGAAGGAAAACAATCAAAAAATAGACTTTGATGATATTTTGGTTAAAGCCTGCGAAATGCTTAGAAATGACGAGAAACTTCTCGATGCCCTGCAAAAAAGGTTTCAATATATCATGGTCGATGAGTTTCAGGATACGAACTGGCTTCAATATGAACTCATTCAAATGATCGCCCGTCAATCGAGAAATTTATTTGTCGTTGGAGATGATGACCAGACGATTTATTCCTTTAACGGCGCAGACAACTCTTTCATTCTTGATTTTGATAAGAAGTATCCTGATGCCAAGGTCATCACTTTGGACATCAACTACCGATCCAACAGCCATATTGTCGGGCTTGGGAATCAGGTGATCAGCGGCAACAAATACAGGCGACAGAAGACTCTTCGTGCTGTGAAAGAGGAGCCGGTCAAACCGCAATACAGTCGTCCTTCCAATTCAGATGAGGAAGCGGAATGGATCATTTCCAAAATCAAGGAAATGACCAGGGAAGGAAAGTTGAAATACAAGGACATTGCGATACTTCACCGGACGAGCAGCAGCAGCCGGGCCATTTTTGAAAGACTTGTAATCGAAGAAGTCCCTTTTTTCTCCTACAATCTTGGTGATCAGCATTTCTATGATCACTGGATCGTCAAGCCGTTGATTGACCATTTGAGACTTTCGCTTGTCCCAAGGAATTTTTCAGCGATAGAGGGAGTTCTTCCGACTCTATACATCAATAGAGAAGCAGGGGTGAAGTTCATTACTATTCAGGAGGAAACCGCCAGGAAGAAGTATCCGATGATTCATCTGACGGATATGCACACCCTTCAGGAGTTTCAGCGGAACAAGGTGAAAGAAAGGATCAAATTGATCAAAAGCCTTTCGGCGGAGGCTCCGGCAGCTGCCGTTAAGCGTATGAAGAAAGAATTTTACGACAGTTACCTGGATACAAATGAACGGGTATCCGTCACGGAGCACAAGGAAAACATTAAAGAAACATTGGCAGAGCTGGAGGCATCTGCAGACCGATTCCCCTCTATTTCTGCCTTTATTGCATTTATAGACAATATGACGGAAAAACATGAAAAAATGCAGCACCAGGACAAAGAATCATTTGCAGAGGCAATTTCATTAATGACGATCCATCGCTCAAAAGGACTTGAATTTCCTGCCGTTTTCGTGATTGGAGCAAGTGAAGGGAATCTTCCGCATTCTTCTGCTGTCAATGCCGATAAATTGGAAGATAAGATTCATCATGAAGCACGCAAGAAAGATGTGATGGCAATTGAAGAAGAGAGACGGTTGATGTACGTTGCCATTACAAGAGCGAAAAGAGAACTCTTCATTAGTTCTCCTGCTTATTACCAGGGAGAAAAACGAGAGATTTCACGCTTTCTGACCGATGCCTTCCGTGAAAAGCTTTCAAAAAAAGAAACACCATTGAAAAAAGAACCTCCGAAGATAAAGGTTGCCGCCTGGGTTTGCAGCAGTGACCAGTGTATCGCCTGGTCGCGGATCAAGACAGAAGCGGATCAAAAGGTTAAAAGAAAAGTATGTCCAATGTGTGAGGCAAGGATGGTAGTAGGGGAAAAACTGGTGAGTGGATGAAAATGTAGAAAACGACAGCGTCTATCCGGGACGCTGTCGTTTTTCTATAAATTCTTTTCTGTTGGGGACCACTCGTCTTCAGGGACGGGGTCAACCGTAGTACTATCTTCTGTGTTTAATGAACTTTTTAAAAAATATACAAAAAAACCGCCGATGAAGAGCAATACAAAAGCCAAACCGATGACAACTAAGATGCCCAAAAGGTCTCCTCCTTTTTAAATGCTCTTATACTGCTACCTTATGATGGAGAATTCCCTAATAGACCTTATGAAGAAATCGGTAGAATTGGATCAATAATATTATTACTTTTAAATAAAGCTGATTACCGCTCCTGTTTACTGTGCTCAATTTAAACATTAGCCCTGTTTTAGGAGAAATACGATTCAACCGGAAATAATGTGGGGGACACTGACAGCAACACCAACTTGCACAAAAAAAGAAGCAACCACCCGGCTGTTCTGAACATAGGGAGGTTGCTTCAATATCCGGCAATATAGAGTTGGTGGCAGCCGGAGTTCAAGTGTCACCTTTTATGGTTATCTTTAATCATCCAAAGGATATACAGGATGAATTTTGCTCAGCGGTCAATAAGAACTGCTCTGACCGGGCAGCCGTCAGCTTCTTCTAAAGGGAGTGGGAAGGCTGCAAGTTCATAGGTTTTTGGCTCGACTCCATCCAGCACAATTCCTTCGAGGATCCCAATGCCATTTTCCTGTAATGAATGGTGGGCCTTCAGCTCTTTGCTGTCCAGCGGGTCGACAGAGGGCACATCGACACCGATTAATTTAATGCCATTCTTTTTTAAAAATGGACCGATATTCTCCTGAAGATACGTGATTTGTGAAGGAAACACACTTTTATCTTCCCAGCTGTTCGTTCGGATCAAAAGTTGTGTTACATCTCTTAAGTCCAGATCTTCCAGGTCTTCAGCCCCGATGGATTCTTTTTCGGATATTTCCACAACCAGAGCGTTTCCGAAAAAACTGTCGAGGGGGAGGTCGGCAACTTTTTTTCCATCTTCATCAAAATGGTAAGGGGCATCAATATGTGTCCCTGTATGGGCGCTGAAATTAATGTTCCCTACATTGACCGAGCCTGTATCCTCCTTGGACCAATTTAATGAGAAATTGAAAGGCGTGTCCCCCGGCCAGACAGGGGTGTTGTTGTTTAGCTTTTGGGCAATATCAATTAACTTCATCTGCCGTCCTCCTTATGCCACAACATTTCGGCCTTTTTCAAACTGTTTGTATTGTTCTTCCTTCATGATTGTTTTTAAGATTTCAATGGTTTTCCAAACATCATGGTAAGAGGTGTATAAGGCAACAGGTGCCAGTCTGATTACATTGGGAGCCCTGAAATCGGGAATGACGCCATTTCCCTTCAGCGCTTTACAAATGCGGGCAGCTTCTTCATGCTGCAAACAAACATGCCCTCCGCGTATACGGTCATCCTTTGGGTTCGAAATCACGAATCCATACTCTGATAGATTTTCTTCTATCAGTTTCATCAGATACGCGGTCAGCTTTAGGGACTTTGCCCGGATGTTCGCAATCCCTGCCTCTTCAAAGATTTCCAGTGATCCAAGAAGGGGGGCAAGGCTGAAAATATGAGGGGTCCCTATCTGGAAGGCTCCCGCTGTCTCGGCATGTGTCATCGTATGTTCCATGTCAAACTGCTTGTCTTTCTTTGAACCGAACCAGCCCGCAAGTCCTGGCTTCCTTCCCAGATGGTTTTCATGGACGAATAGCCCGCCGACTCCCCCTGGGCCGCTGTTTAGGTATTTATAATTGCACCAAACAGCAAAGTCGATATTCCAATCATGAAGTTCATGAGGGATGGCACCGATGGAATGAGCTAAATCAAATCCAATGATGATCCCCCGTTTGTGTGCCTCTTCAGCTAAGAGCTTCATATCAAGGAGCTGGCCGGAGCGATAGAGTACAGAAGGAAGAAGGATGAGTGCCACTTCGTCTGTCATGCTATCGATGATATCCTCTTCACAAAGTGTCAGCCCGTCTCTGCTTTTGACTTGTACAAGGTTCTTGTCGGGATCAAACCCCTTCAACTCCAGCTGGCTCTTGATCGCATAGATGTCAGACGGAAAGGTTAACTCATCCGCTAGAATTTTTGTTTTCTTGCCTTGGGGCTGATAAAAAGTCGAAATTAATTGATGCAGATTCGTGGTGATCGATCCTGTCACAATGGTTTCCTGCTCCTTGCTCCCGACGAGAGGAGCTGTCATCTTCCCGAGTTTCTCAGAGTAATAGAACCATGGCTGCTCTCCATCCATCCAGCCGTCTATACCAAACTGTTTCCAATCCTCCAATGAAGTCAAAAGCGATTTCTCCGCCTTTTTGGAAAGCAAACCTAATGAATTTCCATCCATGTAATACCAATCTTTTTTTATGTAGAATTCATCTTTGAAGTGAGATAAGCCATCTTGTTTATCCTGCTCTCTGGCATAAGCTTCGTTGAGACTAACGTCCATTTATATTACCGCCTTTGTTTGTGTTGTATAAGTAAATGTTAATTGAAATTGATAGAATAGTAAAATTTTTGGGTTGGAAAACGTTTATAGGATGATGAATGTGTTATGGAACAAATAAGGACAAAAAAGAAAGGAGAATAAAACTTGAACAAATTATTTACTGTCATGGCATCTTCGGCACTCCTTGCTTCGGCTTCTTTATCCCCATCTGAGACACAAGCAGCAACAAACAAAGCCGATATACTACTGGTAAATAAAGAACACTCCTTATCATCAAATTATGTCCCCAGCAATTTAGTCATCCCCAATGTACCTTTCGTAAGTGACCAGGAAAAAATGAAAAGCTACGCAGCGGATGCATTGGAGGAACTGTTCGCACAAGCAGATAGTGAAGGAATAAATCTCTTTGCGTCATCCGGTTACCGCTCATACGATTATCAGCAGGAAGTCCACCAATATTACGTTAATCAATATGGAGAAGAGTATGCCAACCAAATCAGTGCCGAGCCCGGTGAAAGCGAACACCAGACAGGGCTTGTTATGGATGTAACCTCTCCTTCGGTTGATTACCAATTGATACAGGAATTTGGCGACACGGAAGCAGGAGAATGGGTGGAAGAACATGCGGATGATTATGGATTCATTATCCGTTACCCTGAAGGAAAGCAATCGATCACAGGTTATCAATATGAACCATGGCATCTTCGCTATGTCGGAGAAAGCCATGCACAAGAGATCATGAGCCAAAATATCACTTTGGAAGAATATCTGAACCAGGACATAAATTCCGGTGCGGCTGGAACCTATGTCGTTCAGCCGGGTGATACCCTTTGGGAGATTGCAAGAGATCATAACGTGTCCTTAAGTGAACTGCAGTCATTGAATCCAAGTATCAATCCCCGTTTTCTTCAAGTAGGAGATACAATCCAACTTCCTGGAAGCGGATCGCAGCCTTCCGAACCTGGCACAGCAGGCAGCTATGAAATACAACCGGGAGATACTTTCTGGGAAATCGCAGCTTCTTATGACAATATCACTACACAAGAATTAATGGATGCCAATCCATCCTTCAGTCCAACAAGCCTTCAGGTTGGCGACACAATTATGATACCTCGACATGGAGATAACCAGGTATCATCCTCACTAGTATCGACCGGAAATGTGTGGATTCATTCTGAGCCAAACTATGAAACATCCACAAGGACAGGCGTTTTTTATAAAGGAGAAACAGCGCAGCTACTTGATGAAACCAATGGAATGTATCAAATTGAAGAAGGATATATCTCGAAAAATTATGCGGAAATCCAATAGAGTTTTAGATGAGACCTGGCATTGCGCCGGGTCTATTTTTTGAATAGATTCTGGTTTTACCTAGATACGCACAAAATCCCTTTATATAGAAAACCCACCCCCGAAACACCGTATCAAAAAACAGGATTTCCCAACCCCAACCTCGAAATAGTTGATTACTAGTCAAAGGAGGCATCCAGATGAGCAAAATAATGAGAGGGCATCATCTCCTGTGTGTCCACGGGTTTAAAGGGATGGGTTATAGCCCGTCTTTTATCGAGAAGATGACTGAAATTGCAGGGGATATAAGAGATTCTGAGAAAGACTTCGATATCCAGGTCGTGGCCGGATTCGATGAGGCTTGTTCGGCTTGTCCACACAAAGGCGAGACCTTATGCAGCGGCAATGTTAAATCGAATAATAAAGTGATTGGACTGGACAGGAGGACGATTGAACATCTTGGGTTGAAGGTGGGAGGTGTTTACAAAAAGTCTTATTTGGTGAATCTGACAGCTGAAAAAGTGGAGCCGGATGATTTAGACCATATATGTGCGGGATGTTCATGGCTGGAATATGGCGTCTGCAAGGAAGGGGTCGCCCTTCTAAAAGCTGCTGAAAAGAAGCAAAGAAAAAACTGAGACAAAGGCGGTCTCAGTTTTTTTATTGGTCAATTTTATAATATGAGGTTAGAAGCTGTTGCAGCGGGGCTGTTTCCGCATAATCAATCAAGTTGTTCATCATTCCCTTGATGACGGGAATCCTCGGTTTTTCTTTAGAGACTTCTTCCTCTATGACTTCGAGTGTAACAATGACACTGTCATCTTCTGAAGAAGCAAAAGACTCTTTGAGTTTGTGAATTGTGCGAATGATTACATCTGAGTCGATACTTTTGCTGATGTTTTCAGCGATCAGATTCTCCATGGATTCCGCTGAAAGGATGGCTTTTTCTTTTGCATCACTGTCTATCAAACCTTTGACCACATCATCCATCCTGCCCAGCATAAATTCTGCCAGTTTTGTAAAATCAAATTCTATATTTTCAAGCATAAGGAGTTCGATGTAAGGATGGAAGAGTCCCTGGAAAATCATTGTAAGATCCCAGATGTAGGGTTCAATGCCGTCCCCATAGATATCTAATAACGAATTTTTATAAAAGAGCCCTTTATTATATCTCATGGTATAAATGAATTCTTCAATATCTTCGTTGAAAGGCAGAGCATTTTCCCTGGCCTGCATGATGATGAAATCTTTATGATCTTTAATGCTGCTCAGCTGAGTCTGCATTTGTTTGATGAATTTATCTCTGGGCGGAAGAGGTTCGGAATCTATTTCTCTCATCTGCATTTGAATACGGGTAAAGTAATACTTTAAAGTGGCGAGAAGCAAGGATTCTTTCGATTTGAAATACAAATAGAAGGCTCCTTTGGAAATCCCGGCTTCATTGGCAATTTCCTGTATGGAGGTGGATCCGAAGCCTTTGGTCGCAAAGAACTTGATAGCTGATTCAATAATAATTTTTTCTTTTTCCTTCATTTAAAATCTTCTCCTATTATGAACTCTTATATCTTATTATGACTGAATGGTCACAAAAAAATCAAATTTTTTTAACGTATTACTAATTGACTACTGACTGGTTGGTCAGTTATATTTGTTTATGTTATGACCAGTCAGTCAATTTAAAGGGGAAGGAAAGAGATAATGAACAGTATAATTAATTTTACGTTAAAGAATAAGTTCGCAGTTTGGTTGATCACACTAATTATCACAACTGCGGGCTTGTATGCGGGATTGAATATGAAACTTGAAACACTCCCGAATATAAATACACCTATTGTCAGTATTACCACGGTTTATCCGGGCGCGACACCAGAGGAAGTGGCGGATAAGATTACAGAACCGATTGAGAAGAGGGTAGGAAATTTGAACGGAGTCAATGTTGTCAGTTCAACTTCCTATCAAAATGCTTCAGCGATTCAAATCGAATATAAGTTTTCTAAAGACATGGAAGAAGCTGAGGATGAGGTCAAAGATGTTTTAACAAATATCGGGCTGCCTGAGGGGGTACAGGATCCATCTGTTTCCCGATTAAGCTTTAATGCATTCCCTGTCATGGCACTGAGTGTGTCCAACGAAAATGAAACGATTTCCCAATTGACCGGGACTGTAGAAGATACGATTCTGCCTGCTTTGGAAGGGGTGGACGGAGTTTCTTCTGTTGAGATCTCCGGTCAGCAAGTGGAA
Source organism: Bacillus sp. SG-1 (assembly GCF_000181495.1). Taxonomy (GTDB): domain Bacteria; phylum Bacillota; class Bacilli; order Bacillales; family Bacillaceae_B; genus Rossellomorea. The sequence continues at coordinate 37,190 of NZ_ABCF01000007.1, read as the reverse complement.
GAGGTACAGTTGGTTTTTAATGAAGAAAGAATGAACGAACTGGGAATTGATGAAGAAACCGTTAAGGGTGTCATCCAAGGTTCTGATGTGAATGTTCCGCTCGGACTTTACACATTAGATAAAACTCAGAAGTCAGTGGTAGTGGATGGAAATATCATGTCACTGGAAGATCTAGAAAATATGGTGATTCCTGTGATGCCTTCTGCGCAAGCACAAAGCCAGGGTCCAACCGGGGCAGCTGGAGAAAGCCCTTCTGTGCAAGCTGTTCCAGGAACGGCGGCACAAGCTCCGACCGGCCTTCCTACCGTGCAGTTGAGTGAGATTGCCGATATAGAACTTGTTGGCACAGTGGACTCTGTTTCCAGAACCAACGGTAGAGAGTCAATTGGAATGCAGATTGTTAAATCAGCCGATGCCAATACAGTTGATGTCGTAAATGCTGTGAAGGAAGAGATCTCAGCTTTTGAAAAGGATATTGATGGCATTGAAATCACATCTACTTTTGACCAGGGTGAACCGATTGAAGAGTCTGTCAGCACAATGTTGAACAAAGCCTTGTTTGGTGCACTGTTCGCTGTCATCATTATCCTGTTGTTCTTGCGCGATATTAAATCTACTTTTATCTCTGTTATCTCAATACCTTTATCCCTGCTGATTGCCATCCTGGTATTGCAGCAGATGAATATTACGTTGAATATTATGACACTCGGTGCTATGACAGTGGCCATCGGACGTGTCATCGATGACTCGATAGTTGTTGTAGAAAACATCTACAGACGTATGTCTCTCGAAGGCGAAAAGCTGAGAGGAAAAGAATTGATAAGAGAAGCGACGAAGGAAATGTTTGTACCAATTGCCTCATCTACAATTGTTACGATTGCTGTATTCCTGCCGCTTGGTCTCGTACAAGGGATGATTGGGGAGCTGTTCCTTCCATTCGCGTTGACCATTGTATTTGCTTTATTGGCCTCACTTCTAGTGGCGGTGACAATCGTCCCTATGCTTGCTCATTCCCTGTTTAAAAAGGGAGTCAAGAAGAAGGTCGACCACGATAAACCAGGCAGGCTTGCCCTTGGTTATAAAAAGGTCTTGAATTGGACATTGAACCACAAAGTCATCACATCACTTCTTGCCGTAGCGATGCTAGTAGGAAGCTTGTTCCTTGTACCCCTCATCGGTGTGAGCTTCCTGCCTTCAGAAGAAGATAAAATGGTCGTTGCAACATACAGCCCTGCTCCCGGCCAGATGGATGAAGAGGTTGAAAGGATCTCTCAGGATGCAGAGGAATTTTTCCTGAGTCGTGAAGATGTTACAACTGTCCAATATTCAGTCGGCGGTGAAAACCCAATGAATCCGGGAAGCTCAAGTGGTGCGATGTTCTTCGTGGAGTTTGATGAAGATACAGAAAACTTCAGCGAAGAAAAAGAACAAGTTATCCAAGAGTTACAAGCTTCTGTAGAAGAAGGCGAATGGTCTTCCCAGGACTTCTCAGCCAGTGCCGGAAGCAATGAGCTTGTGCTTTTCGTCTATGGTGAAAATATGGATGAAATCACTCCGGTTGTCGATGATTTGAAAGAAATCATGTCTGGACATTCGGAGTTAAAAAATATCGATTCCAGTATTTCTGAAGCTTACGAAGAATATACTCTTGTTGTCGATCAGGAAAAGCTGAGCCAGCTTGGTTTGACAGCTGGGCAAGTTGCGATGGAATTAAGCCAGCAGCGCATAAACCCTGTTTTGACCACCATTGAAAAAGATGGAGAAGAAGTGGAAGTGTTCGTTCAAGCTCCAGTCGAGACATATGAAAACATCGAAGATATTACCGGCAGAACAATTCAATCACCGCTTGGCGTGGAAGTAGCGGTGGAAGACGTTGTCTCAGTGGAGGAAGGACAAACTTCGGATACTGTAACACGACGCGATGGACGAATCTTTGTACAGGTAATAGGAGAAATCAAGTCTGATGACGTTTCAAAAGTATCCGCAGATATTCAGTCGGAAATGGAAGAGCTTGAATTGCCTGCTGGTGTCGATGTGAATATGGGCGGTGTCACGGAAGATATTCAAGAGTCTTTCACCCAGCTTGGACTTGCTATGCTAGCAGCCATTGCAATCGTCTACTTGATTCTTGTTATCACATTTGGCGGCGGTTTGGCTCCGTTTGCGATCTTGTTCTCGCTTCCGTTCAGTATCATCGGCGGATTGCTGGGCTTGTTGATTGCCGGAGAAACGTTGAGCATCTCCTCCATGATTGGTGCGTTGATGTTGATCGGAATTGTTGTAACGAACGCAATTGTATTAATCGACCGTGTAATTCATATGGAAAACGATGGGTTATCCACACGGGAAGCACTGCTTGAAGCAGGGACTACACGACTTCGACCGATCCTGATGACGGCTATCGCCACAATCGGTGCCCTGTTCCCGCTTGCACTTGGTCTTGAAGGCGGCGGGTTGATTTCGAAAGGATTGGGAGTCACTGTTATCGGTGGGCTGACAAGCTCGACCTTGCTGACTCTTGTTATTGTCCCGATCGTGTATGAAACCCTTATGAAGATGAAACGCAAATTCACCAAAAAAGAAGCATAATTGATTAACACTAAAACGGGTCTCCAAGTGGAGACCCGTTTTTTATTTCGGGAAGGGGTTAAAATGGGCCAAGAAAATCAAAAATGTGAGGGATACTGTGCTGAAAAGAGGGCAAGCGGCCAAAATCATAAAAAAGTGGGTGGAGACGAAAAGAAACTCAAGCAAACTAGACTTTATCTCAATAAAACTGAAGATGAGTAACCTGCAGGCTTGGAATCCCCATGCTGAAGAACCAGTATTTGTGAATAAAAAAATCCTAAACAACAATCCTTCATCATAAGATAGGGCATGTACTTATTCGGAGGTTGGAATATGAAATTATTTATACGGGGAATATCCTTTTTGATAATTACGGCATTCTTTGGGGAGTGCTTGGAGTTCGTCATCAATATGATTCTGGCAAGAGAGCTGGGGGAACACGGCATGGGGATCTATATGTCGATTCTTCCATCCATTTTTTTGATTGCCATTATTGCGAGTCTGGAGCTGCCGGTTTCGCTTTCAAAGTTCATCGCGGAAAAGGATGTAGTCTATCATCGGAATATTCTTTCCCAGGTGTGGAGACTGACGATTATTTTCGCCTGTATATTCTTGATAGCGGCTGCTTTGATTTATTCAGTATTCCCTTTTTTGTCAGAATACCATCCGAGCATACGCTGGCTTACGCTGTTGCTGATCCCGATCATTTCCTTTTCTTCGATAGCCCGGGGATATTTTATGGGTGTTCATCAAATGGGGAAAATCGCGGCTGCCAATTTCTTAAGAAAGGTTGCTCAGCTTATTCTATTGGTTGTGGTTTATCAGTTGTTCTCCTTCGACACCAATATCGCCATCATCATTGCTCTTTGTACACTCATCGGCAGTGAGGGTGTTGTCTTCCTTTACTTCATGCAAGCCTATGTGTTATCTGTAAGGAAAATCAAATATACTTCCTCAGACACTGCGGATAAGAGGGAAGTAGGCAGGGCATTATTATCTGTTTCGTTTCCTACGACCATTCTGAGGATCTTTCATGCTGTTTCCCATGCCATTCAACCATTCTTGATAAAAGCGGCCCTGCTTCATTCAGGTATGACCGAGCTATCTGCAACCGAGCACTTCGGAGTGATGGCGGGAGTGGCGTTGACGATCGGGTTTTTCCCTGCATTTATCGCTCATTCCCTATTGGTCGCCCTGATTCCAATTGTGTCAGAAAAGGTTTCAAAGGGGGATATTAAAGGTATACATTCAATACTCAAGCAAGTTATTTGGATTACTTTGGGCTATGGGACCCCGGCTGTATTGGTTTTTTATTTTTTGGGGGAAGAACTGACGAATCTATTTTTTCATTCAACCTCGGCTGCGTATTACCTGAAATTGCTCTGGCCCTATTTTTTCTTCCATTTCTTTGTGATGCCGCTGCAGGCTTTTATGATAGGATTTGGACTGATAAAGGACGCTTTGTATCATACTATATGGGCGACCACCGTTTCTTTTTCCATCATTTATTTTCTTGGATCGATGCCGCAGTTCGGTATGGCGGGTGTACTCATAGGGATGAACACAGGGGCGGTATTGCTCACCCTGCTCCATTACAATACTGTTTGCAGCCGTCTTGGATTGACCTTTTGGTTTAAACATACTGTCAGGATATAAAGTCAGGTTAAACCACAAGAACATTGTGAATGGCACACGAATTTACATGCACTATACTGAAGGATAGAATAGATTTACAATATGAATCCTTTTAAAAGGAGAGACTAATGTTTCATTCCATATTATTCAACTTAATGCTGATCGGGCTGCTGGGAATCCTGTCACAGTGGGCAGCGTGGCGCTTCAGGCTGCCGGCAATCGTTATCATGTCCATTGCCGGGCTCCTGGCAGGTCCATTCTTGGGGATCATCCATCCGCAAGAAGAATTTGGTGATTTATTTAAGCCTATTATCTCTATGGCGGTAGCTATCATATTATTCGAAGGAAGCCTAAACCTGGATTTCCGTGAAGTGAAAGGATTAGGCAGGCCCGTGTTCAGGATTGTCACTATCGGTGCTTTCCTTGCCTGGATTCTCGGATCGTTGGGGGCCCATTATGTAGCCGGACTTTCCTGGGCTGTGTCGTTTGTCATCGGAGGATTATTCATCGTGACTGGTCCAACCGTCATCCTGCCGCTCCTAAGGCAGGCAAAACTGAAGCCGCGGCCGGCAGCCATACTAAAGTGGGAAGGTATTATCGTCGATCCATTTGGAGCACTTTTGGCGGTTTTTGCTTTTGAAATCATTTTATTTTTAACTTCAGAAGAAGGGGCATCCAATACGCTCGTAATGTTCTTCCTGGCTTCGTTTTTTGCCGTCGTTTTCGGATGGCTTTGCGGCAGGGGCATCGGCTGGATGTTTGAAAAAGGTCATGTCCCCGAGTTCTTGAAGTCTCCTGTCGTGTTCGTTGTAGTTCTTGCCTGTTTTACCATTTCGGATGAAATCACTCATGAGACCGGACTTCTTGCCGTGACAGCAATGGGAATGACCCTGGCAAATATGCATATTTCTTCAATAGATGATATGCGCCATTTTAAGGAAAATATTTCAGTGCTGTTGATATCTACCATTTTTGTCATGCTGACCGCATCTCTGTCACTTGAAACGTTGATTGAAATTTTTAATTGGAAGATCATCGGGTTTGTGCTGTTGATGCTTTTCGTAGTCCGCCCATTATCCATTTTCCTTTCTATGATAGGAACAGATCTCTCCTGGCAGGAAAAAACCCTGGTCGGCTGGATTGCTCCAAGGGGGATAGTGGCACTCACGGTTTCAAGTTATTTTGCTTCCATTCTTCTGGATAACGGGTTTGAAGATGCAGCAATACTGACATCGGTAACATTTGCGCTGGTGTTTGGAACCGTGACCGTCCATGGGTTTTCAATCGGATGGCTGGCGAAAAAGCTGGATCTTGCCATCAATGAAAGGCCGGGAGTGTTAATCATAGGCGGAAGCAGTTTCTCTACTGAACTGGCAAAAACCTTTATGGATCTTAAAACCCCGGTAATGGTTGCCGATTCATCCTGGAAAAGGCTGTTCTCTGCAAGAAAGGCCGGAGTCCCTTTCTACAAAGGGGAGATTCTGTCAGAACAAACTGACTACCATATGGATCTAACGCCGTATGAGTACTTGCTTGCAACGACTGAAGTCGACTCCTATAATGCGCTGGTCTGTACGACTTTTGTCCCTTCAATCGGGAGGAATAATCTTTTTCAGCTGACCTTGAAAGGGAAAAGAAGCGATGATATCGAAGATCTTGTCCACACACTGGGCGGCAGAATCCTGTTTCAGGAGGACGCAACCTGGGATGAACTGAACAAGCGTGTAGAGCGTGGAGATATCATCAGGAGAACCAATATAACCGAGAAATACTCATTTGAAGAATATCTGTATGAAAGAGAAGAGCACACAATCCTTCTCTTTGTATTGAAACCATCCGGTAAAATGGAGTTTTTTTCCCCCGATGGTTCGGCTAAGGCAGAGGCGGGAGACATCGTTGTCAGCCTGACCCAGCCATGCAAGGAGTTCAATAAGATTCAGGAAAAACTTGTGGAACAGCGAGAAAAACCGGCGAAAAAGAATAAAGACGAAGCAAAGGATGAATAAGAAAAGAAGCCCTTTCGGAACCTTCCGTAGGGGCTTCTTCTTTTGGATACTATTTTCTCTGTGCCATTCTTTCGGCCAGAAGCTGCTTCACTTCATTGTAGGATAGACCTGCCTGTGCATTTCGTCTTTTTACTTCTTCAATGTCGGTTCCTGCTGACGTGAATTTCTTTCCTGTTGTCTCTTTCATAAAAGCACCTCCCAATCCTATTTTGTGCTGCAGAGCCTTAATTATGTTTTACCGGTCTGTAAAAAATGACAGTTAATAGAATAACCGCAGCAACCGAAAAGCTTAGAGCTGACAAGATAGGATGTTCACCTTGATTATTGACCCCAATGCCGAAAATCGCCCATACAAATACGAGCGCATATACCCAATCATGTTGCTTAATCCTGAAGTAAACAGCGAGTGACAACGAAACAATAAGAAGGAAAACGCTACACCCTGTACCAAGTCCGTTCCATTCTATATACGTGAGGTAATAGCTGATATTTGCTATGGTGGCGACGCTGATCCAGCCCAGATATACGGAAAAAGGCAGGAGGTCAAAGAACCCTCTACCCAATCTCTTTGCTTTTCTGTAAGTTATGATCAAGGTAAGCAGCAGTCCGGTCATCATAACGACTGAAAGTGCAAAAAAGTTATAGTGCCACATGAAAATCCAGGTGGAATTCAGCAGGCAGGTTACAATAAAATAAGGGCTGATTATTCGGTAATAATCCGAAAACCGATGTTTTTTTGTGAGCTGTCTAATTACCCATATGCCAAGTAGAAGGTAGATCAAACTCCAAATGGAAAACACATAGCCGGCAGGGGTGAAAAAAACGTCAAGTCGGTTGGAAATTTCACCTGTCGATTGTCCATTCAAAGGAAGGGTGACAGCTAACATATTGACGACAATGACAAGGATGTATGCAGAAATGTTAAGTAATAGTCTCATCATAAAATGGCCTCCCAATAGATTTAGTGTGCTCTTATCTATTCCACTGACAGATTTAAGAAAACAATTTAGTCCTTTTAAAAGGCTCTTTTCGTAAACTTTGTTGCTATTTATTACAAACTTTAAAAACTATCTACTTAATTAACCAGAAATAGCCTGATAAACAAGGAAGAAAAGAGCTAATTCACCTTGTTCATAGAAAAAGGCCTTTGTCTCCAAGGGAAAAATCCTGCTCTTTGGATTTTTCCGAGAGCAACAATATATACGAAAACAGCGTTTTTAAAAAAACAAAAGCAAGAATAATCGGAAAATGGTAAACTGTTTCTATACATAGAAAAAGAAATACATATTTAGAAGGGGAGATTTCATAATGACTTACTCAGACGTTTGGGATTTAGATGTATTTTTTGAAGGAGGAAGCAGTTCACCTCAACTAAGGGAGCACTTGGATACATTAGACAAGAAAAAAGCGGAGTTTGCTAAGAAAGAGAAAACGTTTCAAGCCCCGCAATCTATAGAAGACAGCATTCAGGTAGCGAATCTGATTGAGGAAGCGAAAGAGATTATGCTGTATCTTCGCCAGGCAGGTGCTTTCATCGGTTGCTTGGAAGCGCAGAATATGAAGGATAGAAAGGCTGATGCACTTCGCGGTGAGCTGACAACGGCAAGTGCTGACTTTCAAGTGGCATTCAACAGCTTTCAGCAAAAACTATCAGAAACTCCTGAAAATGTCTGGGCGGACCTGCTCCAGACAGATGCTCTTGCGGAACTGACATTTGTCTTGAACGAATGGCGTGAGAAAGCAAAAGATAAACTATCGAGCGAAGAAGAAGCGCTCATCCAGTCACTTTCAATCGATGGTTATCATGGCTGGGGTCAGATGTATGATACGATAGTCGGCAGCATGGAAATCCCTTATAACGGTGAGACACTTTCAATCGGGCAGGCAAACAATCTCAGCTCCCACCCGGACGAAAAAGTAAGAAAAGAAATCTTTGACAGTCTTGAGAAAGCATGGACGGAAAAGGAAGAATTGTTTGCAAAAACATTGAATCACCTTGCCGGATTCCGGCTTAATGTCTATAAAAAACGCGGCTGGGATGAAGTGCTTAAAGAACCGCTTGAATACAACCGTATGAAGAAAGAGACACTTGAAGCAATGTGGGGAGCGATATCCAAAAATAAAGCTCCTTTCGTGAATTATCTCGACAAAAAAGCGAAAATGCTGGGCAAGGAAAAAATGGACTGGTACAACATGGACGCTCCGGTTGCTGAATCGAATTCCACAATGTCCTACAATGAGGGAGCAGATTTCATCCTGAAACACTTCGCGCGGTTTGGAAATGAAATGGCTGAATTCGCCCAAAAGGCGTTCGAAGACAGATGGATTGAAGCCGAAGACCGTGCCGGAAAAAGACCCGGCGGATTCTGTACCTCTTTTCCATTAAGTGAACAGTCACGTATTTTCATGACGTATTCAGGAAGCATGTCCAACGTAGCCACATTGGCACATGAACTTGGCCACGCATTCCATTCGTATGCGTTAAGGCCAATGCATACATTGAACAGAAATTATGCCATGAACGTAGCGGAAACCGCGTCGACATTCGCGGAAATGATCGTTGCTGATGCAGCAGTGAAAGAAGCTCAAACCAAAGAAGAAAAAATTGCGCTTGTGGAAGATAAATTGCAAAGAAGCGTGGCGTTCTTCATGAACATCCATGCAAGATTCCTGTTCGAAACACGCTTCTATGAAGAGCGTAAAAACGGTTTGGTAGCAGTTGAAAGGCTGAACGAGCTTATGACTGAAGCCCAAAAAGAAGCCTATGCCGGAGCACTTGATGAAGCGCACCCTCATTTCTGGGCTTCCAAGCTGCACTTCTATATTTCCGGTGTGCCGTTCTATAACTTCCCGTACACATTCGGTTATCTGTTCTCGCTAAGCATCTACGCCAAAGCATTGGAAGCAGATGAGAACTATGAAGAGAAGTACATGGCGCTTCTGAGGGACACAGCTGTCATGTCCGTAGAAGAACTTGCGATGAAACATCTGGGCGAAGATATCACAAAAGAAGCATTCTGGGAAAAAGGAATCGCACTTTGCATCAATGATGTAGAAGAGTTTTTGAGCCTTACAGAATAAATTTGAGAACCCGGTCTGCGGTGGCAGACCGGGTTTTTGTGAGTTTCCCACTGGAACCGAGAAACCGACTGACAAGGAAAATCCGATTAAATGAGCAATCGTTGATAGAACAAAAAAGAGACTGAGGGTCCAACCCTCAGTCTCTTTTTACCTCAAGACTGTTCCTCGAGCTCCATCAAGATATACTTGCGGGTATTAGGTCCGTAAATGCCATCGTTCTTTAGCTCGGCATATGTTTCTTGGAACCTCCTGATGGCATCCATAGTTTTGGGTCCGAAAATACCATCGATTTCTCCAGGGTCAAAGTTGATTTGTTTCAGTGCTCTTTGAAGCTGCCGGACACCATTACCTTCGTCCCCCTCCTGCAAAATCCCCCCCGGAAGAGGAAATTCATTCACAGGCCGGCTGTTGGTCAGCACCTCATTCAGCTTACCCAGTGTTTGCATTCCGACCAGACCATCCACCCTTAACCCGTACTTCCGTTGAAACCTCATGACGGCCATTTCTGTTTCCTGCCCAAAGATACCGTCAGCACCATATCGGGGCAAGGAGAATCCAGCCTTGACCAGTTTGGTTTGGATTTCCCTGACAAGCGCTCCTTGATCTCCTTCACCAAGAGGAAGGGAAAGGGAGCCTCCCCGGGCAGCCGGCTGGGATGTTTCCTCGTTTGTAAAATACGTTCGGTAGGCATTATTGACATCTTCTAAAAATTCTTCCCAAGAGATGCCGTATCTATTGAGGGCATTCTGTGGATCGGTTCTTCTTGAAGGATCAAGGGTGCTATGGGCTACGATATCCTCCCGCGGATTCACCCCATATTTATCGATCAAATAAGCGTGGTACCACACATACCGGTCATAGGCCTGAGTGAAATTAATATTGCCTCCCCAACACAGTTCAACCCCGATGGCATGGTCGTTCGCGTCGGCTCCGAAAAGCCTGTTATCCGTCCCGGTATTATAACGGACATGCCAGGCTTTCTCGCTTAATGGAATAATCTCCAGAATATATTGGTCATCAATAAAGGTATGCGCAGAAGCAGCCGGATCTGAATTGGCAAAATAGTTGCGGTTGCCATAAGCAGTCGATCCTGGGTTGCCAGTATCGTGGCTCACAATAAATTGGACATCCCCTAAAGTCTCTCCTGAACGAGAATTTCCCAAATCGATATAATCACGGGTGATCTTATATTTCATCGTGCTCCTCCTATCCATTAATAGCGGCCTTATTGGACAATTAACAAACATCAATACGACAGTATATGCATTGATGAAACAGTCGGCACGGCAATAACCCTTTCCAATGACTGGCCAAAACGTAACTCATGAGGGAGGGCCTGCCTTAACTACGCCTCAAGTCTTAGTAGAAAATAAAGCTCAGGCTCGTTATGAAAAATGCTCCTGCAAGGTACGATAGAGACATGAAACGGAAGAGAAACTCTTTCGAAATCGGCTGGGTAATCAGCTATTAGGAGGAAGAAATATGAAAAAGTTTGGTTTATTGGTTTTAGGGGGGATTTCAGCGATTGTGCTTTTGGCTAATATGGGGTCGATGATCGGCCTCGCCATCAGCCTGATGATTCTTTACTTTTCAATCAAACAGTTTGTGAAGACAGAGTCGACTTTTGCAAAAATTATCTGGGCTGTCGTCGGACTGGCGGCTCTCACTGCTTCAGCGTCAAACTTCCCGGCAATCATTGGCCTTGCAGCGATTTATCTGCTGTATGTCGTCATTAAGAAATGGAAGGAAGAAAAGCCGGAAATTATGGAAAGTGATGACCCCTTCACGAACTTTGAAAAAGAATGGGCAAACCTGAAAAATAACTAAGCAGGGTACGGAATTATATGCGGACCCAAGATGGTCCGATTCTTGGAATAGCAAAGCAAAGCGTCAGGAAGTGATGTCCAGCATTTTCTGACAGAGAAAAAAATTTAAAAAACAAGGAGAGATTATTAATGGCAAACTTATTTAACAGATTAAAAGACTCGATCACTTCAGACTTTCATGAAATGCTTGATCAAAAGGAAATGAAGAATCCTATTGGTATGCTTAACCGATATTTGCGCCAATGCGAAGCAGAGGTGGAAAAAGTAAGGAAGCTGATTGAACGCCAATATCTCTTAAAACAAGAATTCACAAAAAAATATGCAGAGACTCAGATGCTTGCAGATAAAAGAAAGCATCAGGCAGATATTGCTTCCAAGGCCGGTGAAACGGAGCTGTATGAGTTCGCGATCAGTGAACATGAACACTTTGCCGAGAGAGCTGTCAGAATCCAAAACTCTTTGAATGAAGCGGGAAGCGGTCTGGCAGACTTAGAGAAAAAATATGAAGAGATGAACCATAAATTGAAAGATATGTATATCAAACGCATGGAATTGATGGGCCGTGAAAATATCGCAAGGGCCAACCATCGGATGAGTAAAGTCCTTGAAGCCTCTGAGGGATATTCAGACAAATCATTCTCCAGATTTGAAGAAATGGAAGCATATCTTGAACGCCTTGAGCACGGTATGAATACTTCCTATTACCGAAACAGTTTAGACGGCCGGATCGCCCAGCTGGAAAAGGATATGAAAAACGACGAAACCCATTCTATTTCATAGTGAAATCATGGTATTCTAAGAAGGCGCAGGAACCTGCGTCTTTTTGGAAGTTATGATGTTGAGAATAAAAAATGATAGCTTAAGGGTAGTTGCGAACACAAAAATTGAGAGGAGGATTCCCCCATGTTAAACAAATTCAGGACGGATAGGTTCAGCTGGATTCTACTGATCGGCATCATCATGCTGCTGTTTGAAATGTTCTTTTACGATGGGGGAGTGGTTTTCTTTCTGTTCATAACCTTGGGATGCATATATTTAGGGAGAAAAAGGCTTCCCCGTACATCAGGGAAAATACTGTTCTGGTTTGGAATCATCAGCCTATCGCTGACCATTCTGAACACAATGGCTTTCCGGTTATTTTTGCTCGCTCTCTTGGTGATGATCATCCTAAGATTTGCCCAATCTAAAAAATATCCAACCGTGATTGAACCTGGAGTCAAGCAGACTTTCGATGATGGAGAAGAGCCTGTTTATATTAAGAAGGCCAGCCTGCAGAATGTCTGGTTCGGCCGCCAGCAGACACCTGAACATGTGTATGAATGGAATGATATCAATATCCAGGGAGGGGTGGGTGATACCGTCATCGACTTGGGGAATACGGTGCTCCCAAAAGGAACTTCCGTCATTTCGGTCCGTCATGTGCTTGGGAATATTGTAATCCTCGTACCATATGATATTGAAGTAAGCGTTCATCATAATGGCTTGGCCGGGGCCATCACGATTTTTGACAGTATGGAACCGAGATCCTTCAACCAGTCCGTTTTTTATCAGACAAGCGGATATGATCATGCTCCACAGAAAGTTAAAATCATTACAACTTTGGCTGTGGGAGATCTCGAGGTTAAAAGAGTATGAGTATTCTTAAGCGCCAGGTTCTCTTCAGCCTTACGATATCACTTGTTTTATTGGTTGTATTAACAGCTATTTTTGCTTTTATATTCCCCTTCCCGGATTGGCAGTTTTTTATCAAAAAGGAAATCATGGATATCCCATTGGTTGTCTATATCCCCTTTATAACGGCCCTTATTGGGTTATCAGGAGGCATCTGGACAGCCCTGCCCCTGAGGAAAAAGTTAATTGAGATTCAATCAGGCATTATGGATTTAGATCAGGGACGTCTACTTGAGCGCGGTAAATTGTTTAACGTGGCAGAATTATCAGGAGTTTGGAACGGCCTCATAAAAGTGCAGGAACAAATCAATAAAAGGACAAAGCAATCACAAAAGCTGGTCAATGAAAAAGCAGAAGAACAGGAGAAACGGATTCAGGAAATTGTCTCTCAAGAAAGAAACCGGCTCGCAAGGGAACTGCATGATTCGGTCAGCCAGCAATTGTTCGCAGCTTCTATGATGATGTCTGCGATTACAGAATCGAAAAGCGGCACCTCGACTCCAACAGAATCGAAACAGTTGAAAATGGTTGAAGGGATGATTCACCAATCCCAGCTCGAAATGAGGGCACTCCTGCTGCATCTGCGGCCGGCTGCCTTAAAAGGGAAGACCCTTCATGAAGGAATTAAAGAGCTTTTAGTGGAATTAAACAATAAGGTGCCGATGGAAGTGGAGTGGAAGATAGAGGAAATCTCCTTGGATAAAGGGATAGAAGACCATCTTTTTCGGATTTTGCAGGAGTCTGTCTCGAATACATTAAGACATTCCAAAGCCAATTCACTGGAAGTCCTCTTAATTAAAAGAGACTCACTTGTCATATTGAGGGTGATGGATGATGGAATCGGCTTTGACAGTGAATTAGAGAAAACAGGGTCATACGGCTTACAGAATATGCAGGAGCGTGCCCTTGAAATCGGCGGTTCCTTAAAGATAGTCAGTGTCCCGAACAAAGGAACGAGACTTGAAGTGAAAGTTCCAATGGTGGAAACAGAGGGTGATAAAGAATGATAAGAGTTCTATTTGTTGATGATCATGAAATGGTAAGAATAGGGGTCTCTTCCTACTTGACGGCCCAGCCGGATATCGAGGTGGTGGCAGAAGCGGATGATGGCAGTGCGGCCATTGATCTGGCTCTCCAGCATAAACCTGATATCATTTTGATGGACCTCGTTATGAAAGAAATGGATGGCATCGAAGCTACCCGCCGGATTATAGAGAAATGGCCGGAAGCCAAAATCATCATTGTAACCAGCTTCCTTGATGATGATAAAGTGTATCCGGCTTTGGAAGCAGGTGCAACGAGTTATATGCTTAAAACTTCCAAGGCAAGTGAAATCGCCGATGCTGTCCGTTCCACCTATCAGGGCCAGACTGTCCTGGAGCCCGAGGTAACGGGAAAGATGATGCTGAAAATGAGAGGCAAAAACATGGCGCTGCCTCATGAAGAATTGACCAACAGGAGATGGAGATCCTGCTGCTCATGGCCGAACGTAAAACCAATCAGAGATTGCGGATGAACTGTTCATCGCTTTGAGACAGTCAAACCATGTCAGCACATCTGGAAATGATGTCGCCGATCGCACACAGCAGTATATACGCATCAACACGCGCTGTGATAAATATAAAGCTGCTCTCAGAGTATCTGAATGAGCCAGCTTTATCTACTGCTGATGTTTTCTTTGTCCCATTTTTCTCTTCATGATAAAGGAGGCGATGGCGATCAGGGCGACAAGCATGAGGCTGATAAAGAAGCCGAGCCGGATTTCTTTATCCATTAAAGTACTGTGACGGCTGCAAGAATCAGCAACATCCCAAATACAGCCAGAAGCTTTCCGGTAATCTTATTCTCCAGAATCTTAAAGGCAGAAATGATGATGAATGCCCAGTTATACAAAATCAATATACCGGCAGCTGTTGTAATGTATTCATAGATCTTGCCCGGGACGATCAGGGCTGTAATGACGGACAAGAGTAATCCGGCAGCCGCAAGGCCCAGGGAAGGGAGCGGCAGTTCTTTAAATTTCTTGATTTTTTTAGAAAAAAGCTTTGGCGCATTTTCATCTTTAGCCATAGTTACAAGCAGGTTTGTCACTCCAAACAGGGCTGCAGTCATAGCGGAAAAGCCTGCTATGATAATCGCTCCATTGAAAACGTGAGGAAAGAAATCAAGGTTGCTGCCCGCGAGAGCGGTGACGAACGGACTCTCATCGGGAGTGAATTTATCAACCGAGACGAGCAGGACCGTCAGTGCCAAGGAAAGTACATAAATGATCATCAGCACGATAAGCATGATTTTTCCGGCTTTAGGTGCATCCTCTTTCTTTTTCAGTTGCATCGCCATTAGGCCTATGACTTCAATTCCCCCATAGGCATAGAAGGCATAAATCAATGAGGACCAGAACCCCTTGAAACCTTCCGGGAACAGTTTTCCTGCAGAGGAAGGGAACTCAGGCTTGTTTCCGCCACCCTTTAACATGCCAAAATAGACGGCAGCTGCAAGAATGATAAACATGACGATGGCCGCCGTTTTTATGATTGCAAGGATATCCTCGACTTTGTCGAACCCTTTCGTTCCGAGCAAAACCACAAAGATGGAAAGGATGGCATAGCCCGCGGCAAACACCCACAGGGGGACCTTTTCGAACCAAAATTGAGAGAGAAGTGACAGGGCCATCAACTGGCTTCCCATAATCAATATATTCGATGCCCAGTAATTCCAGCCGCAGCTGAAACCAGCCCATTTTCCATAAGCTTTATCGGCATAGTAACAGAATGAACCCTCTTGCGGGTCTTCAGCTGTCATCTTTGCCAGCAGATTAAAAACAATATAAGTCCCGACCGCCGCTAAGATAAATGCAAAAACGATGGATGGACCGGTATTTTTGATTCCAATGCTTGAACCTAAAAAATATCCAGTTCCGATGGTACAACCGACACCCATCAGGGACAGCTGCCACCATTTCAAATCCCCTTTCCCGGCATCGCCGCTCTGACTTTGACTGCCGTTGCCAGGTCCGCATCCAGCATTGCTCATAAAAAATCCTCCTTCAAGAACATTCGAACACATACTCAACTCTATATTGCGCTTCACAGGAAATAATATTTGAGGAAATATCATCCGTATGTGGGTGAAGGTGATTTGCCGCGATGAATTTTATTTGACAGGGAAGCTAAAAGGAACATAAATAACGACTCGACAAGTGACAGAGATTTCTGAAGTGTGTGATAATAGTGGGGGAGGTGATGGTGATGAGAACGATTCAGGAGAAGACGGTGATGCACAGTTATCCAGGGATGGTGGCTTTGGTCACAGTCTCCCATAATGGGGAAGATAATATTATGGCGGCGGGCTGGCATTCTTATATATCTTATACACCGCCGATTTATGGTGTGGCGATAGGAAGGGAAAGACATACATATCAACTGCTGAAGGAGGCAGGTGAATTTGCAATTAATTTCCTGCCTGCTCAATATGCAGATTTCATTCAGGAAGCGGGAGTGTACTCCGGCAGTGATCTGAATAAATTCAAGGCAGGGAAGATGGAGTTTGAACGGGGAAAAACGACAAATGCTCCAATTTTAAAAGAGGCCTATGTAGTTTACGAATGTAAAACCATTGATGTTAATTCTTATGGAGACCACGACTGGTTCACCGCAGAAATCACTACGTTCTACCGTGATGAGAAACTTTTTAATGAAAAGGGGCTTCCCGATTTTGAGAAGTTGTCCATTCCGCTATATCTGGGCAGGTCCTTATATGCCGTTATGGATGAGACGGTTAAGATAGAGGATCATGTGGTAAAAGAAAAGAAATAAGAGCCGGGTCGTCTGCGCGGTCCGGCTCAAGTATCACTCCATGCCTGGAGCTTTTTTAATTTCTAAGTAAAGGATGAATGCAGTGACAGCGTGGGCGACAATCCTTACATACGGAAAGAAGTTTGTAAAAGAAGCAATGACCCCAAATGCACTTCCAAGTATCGGTTGATCTTCGGATTTTGAAACCATTAATACACATCCATGCCAGACGGCAACGAAACAAAGAAAAAAGGGCATCAGTTCAGAAGTGACACTTCCAAAGATAGGCAGCGCTAGGAGTGCTTCAATAGAGAAAGACAGCCATTTTATGCGCGACAGCAAAACAACCACCTCCTTCTCACTACAATATGAAACAAATGTGAAAGTGGTGTCATGAAAATGCACGAACAAGCTGAATTTTTTGGCGGATATCTCAACGTGTTTGACCCAATGTTTTCTGCTTACAATCTGTACGTCGCTAAACGGCCGCTTCCGACCGCCCCGCTGATTCGCGCACATATAGCGACAATCCGCACTATTTTTCATAGACAACAATGTCTAAGAAAGAGTGTAAAAAAACAGACCATGATTTCACTGCATGGTCTGTTGATAAAATTAAAATGGTTTAAGTGACATTAAAATAATCAGGATAACGGCTGACGTATGTAAGATCATATTATAAGGACGAAGGCTTCCATTGATCTCTTTATAGGAGTCAGGCAGATCTTCTTCCTTGTGGGAAGCGATGATATCAGTCATCTTAGCAATTTTCTTTGGCATGATTCCAGCTGTGATTACTTGTACTGCCAAATAAATGATCAGTGATACCAGGTACCAGCCTGTTTTAAATAAGGATGGGTAAATAAAGCCCATAATAAGTCCGGTAATTAATAATGTGAGGCTTCCGTATTTGGCAAAAGCTTCGATTTTTTTATTAACATCTAAAGAAAATCGAGCCTGTGAAGAATTCTTTGGATAATTCATTACGACTGGCATCGCAAAGCTTGCTCCGAGTCCTGCCACGGCTGCAACAATGTGAATCAATACTAATAAGCTGTATATAGTCATATTTTCACCCCTCTCAAACTAGGATAATTTACACAATAGTAATCAATTGTAAATTAAATTAGCTGGATTTTCCAGAGTTTTTTTGAAGAAATTTCAAATAAAAAAAGGAGTAGAATAAATGGAGCCAAAGATCATCAAAAAAGCAGGATTTAAAGCCCTCGGGTTAAAATGGCAGGGAACATTTGAGGAAGCTCAAGACGGTATCCCAACACTCTTTCCGAAGTTAGAAGAAGTTAGAGATGGGATTCAGTACAAGGTGGACCCAGGGGTTGTAAAGGGATTATCTTATCATAATCTCACCGGAGGATTGACCTATTATATATGCCATGAAGTAAGTGAAATTGAAGAAATCCGTTATGGTCTGGAAATTATTGAAGTACCTTCGTATACATATGCATTTTTGGCATATGAAGGCTTGGAGATCATGGATTCCTACCAGCTTTTGTACGATTGGATAGAGGAGAAGGGGTACAGTTTGGATCAGCAAATCCTCCAGCATCTTGAGGAATATCCGGCTCAGTATGATCCTTACGAAGACGAACTGAAAGTAAATATCTATATTCCGGTTAAACAATAAAAAAGAATCCCCGCGGGATTCTTTTTTATTGTATGGACAGCGCTCTGGCAGATAGTTAACTGCCAGGCCTGTTCTTGTGGTATTTCAACATGGGTTGCGTGTTTCCTTTTCTTAAGTAACACTAAATCCATTCTGCTGAATGTTTTCTTCCACTTCTTTGCGGGAAATCTGACTTCCATCATAGCTGATCTTCACTTCGCCATCCTCTGTATCCACCAATGCTCTTTCAACACCATTCAATTTCAGCAAGATGTTCTCAAGTTCTTGTATGGTTCCCCGTTCTGTAGCTTCCTTCACATATAAAGTCAATTCTTCAGCCAACATAATTCTCCTTTCCATGGTCATCTGCTACTTGTATATATACCCATATTGAAAAGAAGTATGTACAGATTAATTAAGAATAAGTGGGGGGCTGGACCAGGAAAAAACCAGATAGGCAAGTCAGGCTGGAATTTAAAATCAACAAATAATAAGAGCAGCCCCAATTGAGGCTGCTCTAATTTCCCTTATTTTTCAGCGGTTTCGTATCCTGATGCAACCAGGTCCAGTTTCCCAGTAGAAGGGTCGATGACGAGTCCATGGACAGGGACTTCACCATCCATTAACGGATGGTTTCTGATCATGTCAACACTGTGAGCGACGCTTTCTTCAACGCTTGAAAAACCAGTCAGCCACTGATCCAGGTTAACTCCTGAATACTCGAGGGTTTCAAAAGTATCTTCGCTGATGCCTCTTTCTTTCATGCTTGCTTTGACTTTTTCAGCATTCAGTCCGCCCATTCCGCAATCATGATGGCCAATTACCAATACTTCATCAGCCTGTAGTTCATAAACGGCAAGTAATAGACTTCTCATAATGCTTCCAAACGGATGAGAGACAACTGCACCGGCATTGCGGACAATTTTTACATCACCGTTTTTCATATTGATTGCTTTTGTAACCAGCTCAACCAGTCTGGTATCCATGCAGGTCAAAATGACGAGGCGCTTGTCTGGAAACTTTGTCGTGATGTAAGACTCATACATTTTCTCGGAGACAAATTTTTCATTAAACGTAAGAATATCATTCAAAAGTGACATAAGGTTACCTCCGTGATTCATTGATTAATGTAATTTTATATTATTTTTAAGTGTTTCTTCAATTCTGATGCATTGATCCACCAGGTGTTTCTTGTCAGGTGGTAAACTTTCCAACGCAGCTTTCAACTCTTTCAGCTGATTTATAGCTGCTAGTATATCGTTCTCCTGCTTGCGGATTTGACCAGCCGCAGAGTCCAAATGAAAGGAACTTGGGTGCAGCTGTTTTTGAAACGATTCCTCATGGTTGGGGTTCCAAAGTTGCTTTTGAATTCGGTCCAATTTAGTAGAGATGTCAGAGTAGTTATGAGCCTTGCTGATGAGCGCTGCATAATATTGCTGATTAAAGTCGATAAACTGTATATACACATCGTACAATTCAGGCATAACTGCACCTGATTTAATATTTATTTCTATTGATCCCGAGGAATGACCATGAATATATTTCGAGAACTTGGTCGAACTTTCCTCTTCAATCATATCGAGAAAACTTGGCCCTTGCATCAATTTTGATCCTTTGGATGAGGACTCAAGAATGTTCAGCTTGGCATCCAGGATAAAAAACGGGATAGGGACATAATATATTTCTTCCATTATAATTTACCTTCAGGCGTGACTGGTTGGGATTTGTTCAATCCATTAAGGGCAAATGATTCAATATCCCTGAGATCATTACAAAGATGGACATTGTTTATCCCGAACTCTTCAAGATTATAGAGGGATACGACTCTTCCCCCTACGAAGATATCTATATCTTTCTCTAGTTCATAAATCAAATTTATACATTCTTTCAATTTGGGCATCAATGGTGTGAGTGCCAAGGAGATTCCAATGGCATCAGGTTCCCATTTATCAATGGTTTTGATGACTTCCTCAGTTGGTACGCTCGATCCAAGAAACTTAACATTCCATTTATTTTCCCTGAAGACATCGGAAACCATTTTTAAGCCCAGGGAGTGCTGTTCGCCTTCAAGACAAAACAAAAGGATGGAAGGTGCATTCCTCTTAAACTGCGGATGCAAGAGCTGGTATCTGAGCTGGGTCATGAGATAGTCGATGCTTGCTGTCGCCAGGTGTTCTTCTGCGACTGTAATCTTATTTCTTTCCCAAAGTATGCCGACTCTTTCCATAACAGGTTTTAAGATTTTTTCGTAAAAATCTATTGTTGTAAGCGTCATGTCACGGTGTTCCTGGTACCACTTATGAATTTCAGGGAGGTCACCGGCAATCGCCATTTCCGTTAGTTTTCTAACTTGTTTTTGCAAAGGAGACACTCCAATGATTTGACTTGTATTTATCTTAACATTAATTTGTCTATTATTCCTATGTTAGTATTTATGACTGTTTATGAAAATACCCTTTTCGAAGGTATTGCTGCTAAGATAGTTGATTTCCGTCCCAGGTACCCGCCTTCACGGGGCTGGAACAGGATGGCCTACTTTCAGGAAATCGCACACCATATGCCCCTAATCGAAAAATATAATCAGAAGAGTTAGTCTGAAAAATCCTTTTAAGGATAACCAAATGAATTAATGCAGGAAACAAAAAATATTCTTTTATAGTAGAAAAAGAGTGTTCCGGATTGCTGGAATCCTGGAACACTCTTCATTTTTTACCCGTGTTATCCTTCTTTGTTGGTTGAGAAAGAAGGGTGGAGTTTGGTGACAGCACTCTTTAAAGGATTGGTCTTTTTATTGGCATACCCTCTTTCAAGGTAGCCGGCGTATTTTTTGTTCCAATGTTTTAATGTGACAAAGATAATAATCGAGGCCACTGCAATTATTCCGATAATGGCCGGCCAAAAGCCTGCTGACACAATACCTTGGCTGTATGCAAGGCCGATTGGAGAGAAAATCACATACACAATCGTCACACTTGCGAGCAGGATAATTGACATAGGCAAGGCATATTTCCAAGGTGTCATTGCTACTTTGGAATCTGCCTGATAGTGATAGGCTTTTTCGAGAGGCTTCCACTTACCGATCACGATCATCATCAATACTTCAATCACAAAGAGGATACCATATACATGGATGAAATTGATGCCAAGTTCAAATCCAAGTAAATGGTTTGTACCCCAGACAAGCATATAATAAGTGATCACATGGAATATGATGACCGTTTTAGCTGCGACAGAAGGAATACGTTTGGACAAAACCCCTACGAGAAGGATGACAACAATTGGGATGTTGAAAAATCCGGTAAAACGCCTGATCAAATCCCAAAGGCCTTCTGTTGCATTTATCAGCATTGGTGAGATGGTCATTGATATAACTGCCAGCAATATACCGAATTTTTTACTGACTGAGATCAACTGTTGATCATTGGCATCTTTGTTAAAGAGAGGCTTATAAATATCAAGAGCAAAGAGAGTCGCTGCACTGTTTAACAGGGAGTTAAAAGAGCTTAAAACCGCCCCAAGGAGAACGGCCAAAAAGAAGCCTGTCAAATAACTTGGCAGAATGTTGGCGATAAGGGTCGGATATGCCAAATCCACCGATCTTAAAGAGTCACCATATAAATGGAAGGCAATCACTCCCGGAATCATCATCATGAAAGGAACCAGAAGTTTATAAAATCCAGAGAAGATGACTCCTTTTTGCCCTTCAGCCAGATTCTTGGCACCCAGCGTCCGCTGAATGACATATTGATTTGTTGCCCAGTAGAACAGGTTTGCAAAAATCATTCCGGTAAAGATAGTCGAAAATGGAACAGAGTCTTCACTCGTACCAATTGAATTCAATTTCTCAGGGTTAGTTGTTGCAATTTCTTTAATGCCTCCGACGAAGTTTCCGTCACCGAGGGCAAAGAACCCGAGGACGGGAACAAGGAACCCGATTATGAGAAGGCCGATCCCGTTTATTGTATCTGAAACGGCTACAGCTTTTAAGCCGCCGAAAATAGCATAAATCGCACCGATAATTCCGATAACCCAAATGACAAGCCACACTGATTGAGTGTAGCTGATCCCCAGTAGATCCGGCACATCGAACAGTTTCAATACAGCAAGTGCCCCTGAGTACAACATTGAGGGGATGGTAACGAATACGTAGCCCAGCATGAACAGGACAACCGTATATTTCCGGACACCTTCATCATAACGTTGGCTCAGAAACTCAGGAAGTGTCGTAAAACTTCTGCCCAAATATTTCGGCAGAAGATAGAGTGCCATGATGATGATGGCAAATGCCGCCGTCACTTCCCAGGCCATGTTCGTCAAGTTGGTACGGAAAGCCTGCCCGTTTAATCCGACGAGTTGTTCTGCCGATAAATTAGTGAGCAAGAGGGAACCGGCGATAAAAGTACCAGTCAATCCCCTGCCGGCCAGAAAATACCCGTCAGAATCGTTTACTGATCCTTTTGTTTTTATGTATGAAATCCATGCAACAAGGCCCATAAAAAACAGGCAAGAAATAATGGTGAATGTCAATCCGTTAAACATGAAAGTTACCTCCAAGCTAGATGGTATTTTAAGATAATATATATCCAGTGGGAGGTAAAGCGAAACCCTTATTTATAAGAAGTAAGAGGAAATAACAATTATATTGAAAATGTAATCGTTTTCTTTTTGGTTAGTATTGTTAGAGGCTGTTTTTTTTTTAGGTGAAAAGCAGAGGTGGCTCACCGCCCGCACAGCGGAGTAGAGTCGCACGTCTGTAGCGGAAATTCTGCAGTTCCTTATAAATAGGCTTAAGCTTAAGAGAACAACATTACTCTTTAATACAGCAGTTTTATTTATTGACATTTTAAGTATCCTGCCATACTATTAAGGGTGTTAAATTAAATAGTTTCCTATCGCAGGAGAGGTTCATAGCCCAAACCCTCTATAAAAAACTATGGATGAGACTTACATTTGTAACCATATCCATGACGGATATGGTTTTTTACTTGTCTTATCATAACTTTGGCTGTGGATTCTTCCTTATAGGTTTCATAACAAGGAGGATTTTTTTATGTCTGGAAGAAAAGACGAAGAACTTCAAGATGTTACATTATTAGGCAATCAAGGAACTGATTATTTGTTTGAATATGCCCCGCAAGTGCTGGAAACCTTTGATAATCAGCATCCCAATAGAGATTATTTCGTAAAGTTCAATTGTCCGGAGTTTACAAGTCTTTGCCCGAAAACAAGACAGCCTGACTTCGCGACAATTTATATCAGCTATATCCCGGATATCAAGATGGTCGAAAGCAAATCATTGAAACTTTACTTATTCAGCTTCCGTAACCATGGAGACTTCCATGAAGATTGCATGAATATTATCATGAACGACTTGATCGAATTAATGGACCCCCGTTATATCGAGGTTTGGGGGAAATTCACCCCAAGAGGCGGAATCTCCATCGATCCGTATTGCAACTATGGAAAGCCTGGTACAAAATTTGAAAAGATGGCTGAATACAGAATGATGAATCATGATCTGTATCCGGAAACAATCGATAACCGATAAGGAGGAAGAGGAATGCTTATATACCTTAACTCTCTGTTCGTCGGTCTTCTCATTCTTTCTAATATATTGGCAGTTAAACTTTTCAGCCTTGGTGAATGGGCTGTCCTGCCGGCTGCGGTGATTGTCTACGTTTTCACGTATCCCATCACAGATGTGATCGGTGAGGTGTATGGGAAAGATGCTGCGCGTGCCACTGTAAGAGCAGGGCTGCTGACACAGGTCTTTGCATTAGTGTTCATCGCAGCTGCCATCAACTTGCCGTCTGCCCCATTCTTTGGGATGCAGACAGAGTTTGAAGCTATCTTAAGCGGAAGCTTCCGTATCACATTGGCAAGCCTGATTTCATACTTTATCAGCCAGAACCTTGACGTGTCTGTATTTCACAAGCTGAAAGCCAAACATGGAACTGAAAAACTGTGGCTGCGCAATAACTCATCTACACTGCTGAGCCAGCTTGCCGACACAACGATTTTCATCACCATTGCTTTCTTCGGTACTATGCCAATGACTGCTTTACTTGCATTAATCGGTACACAATATTTATTTAAACTTGTTGTAGCTATCGTCGACACGCCGCTTGTTTATCTGCTTGTACGCTTCGCCCGAAAAGAAAAGGCCCATGAAGCAGGGCTTGCCGGATAAGTTGTAATGGACCATCCTTTTGGGTGGTCTTTTTTGTGTGTACAGCAGGGTGCAGTAACGCGGGTGCGAGCTCGCGGCGTCGAAATGTGTGGGTTGGTCGATAAATCGCAGAAACCGCTAATAAAATTGAATAATCGCCGATAAATCTCCAAAATCGCTGATAAATAAATATACTAAATGCCGATAAAATTCTCGAGAGCGCTTGGTATTAATGACTAGGTGTCAGATCAAAATCCACCCAGCCTGGTGTTGAATGATAAGGCTGCTATAAGACAGAGTCTGATATAAATTGGTTAAAAAAACAATCTGTGCTTTGTTCTAACTTTGAAACTCTTAAAAAGTTCCGATGCATGTGCAAAAAACATTCCGCTAATAAGTAATTAACCAATGAAAACCCTTGCAATTTTTTCAATAGTTAAACCTTATTCAAACCCCTTTACAAAGGGATTTTACACCTATATAATCCCGTTATCTGTGAAAATAATAATCCATAAATAATATATAAAAGGGGGTTGCAGTGATGCGAAAAAAGCTGTTTTCATTTTTGATTATGAATCTTGGTGCTTTTTTTGTCGCGGTGAATGTCCATTTCTTTCTTTCACCCAATAATTTGGCAACAGGAGGAGTCAGCGGTTTATCTATTTTACTGAACTCTATCATGCCAGGTGTATCGATCGGTATGTTCATGATCATGGTCAATATCGTTTTGTTTATCATTGGTATCATTTTTCTTGGATTCAGCTTTGGAGCAAAGACGGTCTATGCAAGTTTTGCTCTTTCCGGGTATGTCTGGCTGCTTGAAACAGCGGCCCCGTTAAATGCCCCGCTCAGTGAAGATATTCTTATTCAACTGATCATCGGACAATGCATCGCTGCAACCGGAATGGCGCTCGTCTTCAATCAAAAAGCTTCTACCGGTGGAACGGATATCATTGCCATGATTCTTAATAAGTACTTTAACATTGAAATTGGACGAGCTGTGTTATTCTCTGACTTGGCAATCGCATTATCTTCCACATTAGTATTTGGGACACAGGTTGGTATGTATGCATTCTTCGGAGTCATCCTGAATGGCCTCGTGATTGACTACACACTTCAGCAGTTCAATACGAACAAAGAAGTTGTCATTATCAGCCAGCAGAGTGATGAAATCCGGACGTATATTGTAAAAGAACTTGGCAAGGGCGCGACCATCCACACAGCCAAGGGTGCTTTTACATCCGACAGCAAAGAAGTCATCACGACCATTCTTGGACGGAAGGATTTCTCCAAACTAAAAAATTTCATCACGGAAGTGGACAAGACAGCGTTCATCACTGTTCACAATATGAATGAAATACTCGGCCATAATTTCAAACGTCTTGTATAGAAAAAAAGATTCGCTCAAAAGGGCGAATCCTTTTTTTTATTTGAGCTCTTTAGCACTTTAAAGCACGAAGAGGGACAGTCCCTCTTTGTGCTTTAAAGTGCTAAAGGGTTCCGTTGCTTAAACCAATTTATCAAAAACCCTTGTATAAAGTTTTCGAAAAATTGTATACTATTAATATACTTATGATTTTGAGGAGGTGTGTGTTGAGATGAAAAGTTCTGTCGGGTTGCACGGTCAATTTTTAGAGTACATCTACATTTGTCGTGCAATTTTTCATGGTTTTGCTGTCAACGGGATACGTATGCCCAATTTTAGCAATTCCATATAGAACAGAACGGTAAGAGGTCTCAATACCCCCACTTTTATAGAAACGGGAGGAGAGCGCGTCACGCTTTCCTTTTTTTATGCCCGAATTCAAAAGCCATGGTATAAGGTCTTTCTTATACATGGCTTTTTATATATTTCTGAGATCCCCTTACTCATTTAAAAAATAATGAGATCAAGAAAGGATAGAAAAAAATGATTATATGCAGTGTTCAGCAAATCAGCAAAATGTTCGGAGGAAATCTGGTATTTGAAGGTTTATCTTTTGAGGTTCATGATGGTGACCGAATTGGCTTTGTCGGGAGAAATGGAACTGGCAAGACGACAGTTTTTAAATTAATCGCAGGTGTCGAACAGCCTGACACAGGAGAAATTCATATTAAAAAGGGAGCGAGGATCGGTTACTTATCCCAGATCCCGCAATATGGAGCCCAAATAACTGGTTATGAAGTGTTGAAATCAGCATTCCAGGACCTTCTGGAGACAGAAGCGCGGTTAAAGGAACTAGAAAGCAAAATGGGAACGGATGATAATCCCGAAAATCTTCAGAGGCTGCTGGAAGAGTATGGGCCCCTGCAGGATAAATTCACGCTTGGAGGCGGGTATGAAATCGAGCCGGAAATGGCGAAAGTGGCCAATGGACTTGAAATCACTGACTTGCTGGATAAATCGTTCAATGCACTCAGTGGAGGGGAGCAAACGAAAGTCTGCCTTGGCTTGATTCTTTTACAAAAGCCGGACCTCCTGCTATTGGATGAACCGACTAATCATCTGGATATCGGTGCAGTGGAATGGCTGGAAGGCTTCCTGAAAGAGTACAGCGGCTCGGTTATGGTCATCTCCCATGATCGGTACTTTCTTGATGAAACGATCAATAAGGTCATTGATCTTGAAGATGGAGAGGTTTGTCTTTACCATACAAACTATTCTCAATTTGTGAAAGAAAAAGAAGAGAAGCTGCTCCTGGAATTTCAACAGTATCAGGAACAGCAAAAGAAAATAAAAAAAATGAGGGAAGCGATTAAAAGGCTGAAAGAGTGGGCCAATCAAGCGAACCCTCCGAATGCCGCCCTCCATAAGAGAGCAAGAAACATGGAACGCGCCCTTGAAAGAATGGAAAAATTGAAGCGGCCAGTCTTGGAAAGGAAGAAGATGGGCCTTGAATTTGAAAATGGGAACCGCAGCGGTAAAGTAGTTTTCTCCATGAAAGAAGCAGGAAAGTCATTCGGCGGAAAGCCTCTTTTTACAAAGGCATCCCTTGATGTCCATTTTAAAGACCGTACCGCAATAGTCGGGAAAAATGGAACAGGTAAATCTACTATCATTAAAATGCTTTTAGGTGAATTGCAGCAAGATGAAGGGGAAGTCAAAGTAGGGAGCAATGTCAGGACCGGCTACCTTTCGCAGCATTTTACGGTCTCAGATCCTAACATCAGATTGATTGATGCTTTCAGGGATGAAGTAACCGTGACAGAAGGAGAAGCGAGGCATATCCTTGCCGGTTTCCTGTTTTATGGAGGAGCCGTTTTCCGTAAAGTAGGCCAGCTTAGCGGGGGAGAAAAAATGCGGCTCCGTCTTGCGCAGTTGATGCATCAGGATATCAACTTCCTTGTCCTTGATGAACCGACCAACCATCTTGATATTGACTCACGTGAAGTTCTTGAAGACGCGCTTGAAAGCTTTAACGGGACTATATTGGCTGTATCCCACGACAGGTATTTTCTAAATAAACTGTTTGAAAAAACATATTGGATTCACAATAAAAAGCTCTATTTCTTCCCGGGCAGCTATTCATGGGCAAAAGAAAAGCTGAATGAATTCATAGCAAAAAAGGAACCGGACCAAAAGGCTGAACATACGGTCAACAGGGAGGTTCCAGTGAAAGTGAAAAAAGAGAAGCCTGCTGTTTCCTTGGAAAGTCTTGAAGAGGAACTCCTTGTCATTGAAGCCGAAATTTCTTCTATTGAAGAGCAGTTACTAAATGAAACGGACCTTGAAATTTTACAGAAGTTCTATGCTGAAAAAGAGCAGAAGGAAAAAGAGAGAGAGGAGAAGTATTCTGCTCTAGAGCAATTACTGTAAGGAAACGCAAGTATCGATTTGAAGTAAAGACGAGTAAACCTCACGTTTAACATAGAGAAAAAAAGATGAATGGCCTCTCTGGTTCCTCTAAACGTTTTGGATTACTCCAATAAGGGAATAAACCAAACTAAAAGGACTGGAGGTTTGCCGCCATGGAAGAAATTCGCGGAGGAAACAGAAAAGAAACGCTTAATGAAATTCATGAAGTTTTAACAGACGGACTGCAAAGAGAACTTCATCCTGATGAGAATAAACTGATCACTGAATGGACAGCCACGTTTGATCACGAAGAAAGAGCAACCATCATCAATATGCTGAAGGAGCTTCTCAATAAGCATAAGCGCCACGATTAACCAGAACGGCAGGACTCACTGTCGTTCTTTTTTATGGGGAAAGAAGGATTCTGCCATCCAGAGTGGATTGATCGCGATGTAAAGGAAAAACTTATCAAGCTGCATCTTTTATGAACGAAGCTCAGAGCCTTCGAGAAACCTGAAGGTCTGAAAAAAATATATAGATATATTTGCAGTATTTGACAAAGAGTTCTTTTTTTCGACAATGAAGAGTGTCGTGATATAATCACGGTAGCAAACCGCCGTGAAAGGAAGTCTATATTGTCAAATTTAATTCAGGAAGCTGTGTCATTTATAGAAGATTGTTACAGGGAACTCGGAAAGGCCGAAGAAATAGAAGCAAGAATTCAACAAATAGAAAATGAGATAGAGACTACAGGAACTTATACCCATACCTATGAAGAGTTGGAACACGGGGCAAAAATGGCATGGAGAAACAGTAACCGCTGTATCGGAAGGCTGTTCTGGGACACCATGCATGTAAGGGATGCCAGAGAAGCCTCTACTGAAGAGGAAATCTTCTTAGAACTGGAAGAGCATCTGAAGTATGCCTCCAATGAAGGAAGGATCCGCCCTACTATCACCGTCTTTCGACCTTCAAGCCCTACAGAAGCTGAAATAAGGATTTTTAATCATCAATTAATCAGGTATGCAGGATACAAAAATGAGCACGGAATGACAGGAGATCCAGCCTCTTTGGATTTCACGCAAAAATGTGAAGAGCTGGGCTGGAGAGGAAAGCAAACGCATTTTGATATTTTGCCGTGGGTGGTTCAAATTGGAGACAGAACGCCGGTGTGGAAAGAAGTCAATCTTAATCATGTTCTTGAAGTAAATTTAAGCCACCCGGAGTACAACTGGTTCGAAGACCTGGGACTGAAGTGGTATGGGGTACCGATCATTTCTGACATGAGATTGGAGATTGGCGGCATTTCCTATAAGGCGGCCCCGTTTAATGGATGGTATATGGAAACGGAGATCGGTGCAAGGAACCTGGCAGATGAATACCGTTATGACATGCTGCCGAAAGTGGGAAGCTGTATGGGACTGGACACTTCCAAGGCGTCTACACTTTGGAAGGACAAAGCCTTGATTGAACTGAACATTGCCGTACTCCATTCCTTTAAGGAAGCGGGTATCAGCATCGTCGACCACCATACAGCTGCCCAGCAATTCAAAACCTTTGAAAACAAGGAAAAGCAATGCGGGCGAGAGCTTACAGGTGACTGGACCTGGCTGATTCCGCCTGTTTCACCAGCCACGACCCATGTATTTCATAAAAGTTATAAAAATGAGTGGAAATCACCGAATTATTTTTACCAGGAAAAAGCCTATCAATGAGGCTTTTTTCTTTTTGTCCACGTCCAAAAAGGTCTGACATTTTTTGGGGTACTATAATAACAGAATTCTAATCTTGAATATTATGTTGATTGAAAAAGGAAGGTACGTGACCTTCTGGGGGATTAGCGGGACGTCTAGTTTCAGCGCCCGAGGTTACGTACCCACTGGAACGGACTTAGCGTCTAGCAGATTTCGGTCTCTCCCCTAGCGAATAGAAAAAAAGGTCTCTAGATCAGCACTAAAGGCCATTCAGAAATGTATATAAAAGCAAACACAACAAAAGCCGAAAACTAACTAAAGCTCTTCCTTGTAATCAGAAAGTATTGCAGCCAGTACCTGAATTCGTCAAAAAGAGGATGATGGTCATGGAAAGAGAAGCTCTCAAAGAAGTCTTCAAGTTCCTCTGTGCTGGTTTCATCAAGGATCCCAGTGACAAAGAGAGGGTACTGAAACCGTTTATAGAGATCGCTGTATCCGTAAAAATCAAATAAGTCTTCGATTTGCTTTTCATCCATGAGGTCTCACCCTTTCTACCTGTTAGTATTAGTATGAGCCCCTGACAGCTGTCTAATTCTTTATTAAGGAAAATATAGTTAGAAGTACAAGCACAGTAGGAATGACTTCATATTATGTACTATGAAGAACCTCCTTTCATCTTCATGACCGGCTGCAGAACGCTGTGCAGCCGGTTTTTTTATTTAGCAGGATATAAAAAAACCTTGAAAATCACACTGGATTTTCAAGGCGTCATGTTAATTATTTTGCCACTTTTTGAAGCTTGTGAATAACAGAAAGTGAGCGGCCGGTTCCGATTGCCACAGACTCCAATGGATTAGGTGCAAGGTGGACAGGGACTACGATTTCTTCTGTCAGCCACTCCTGCATGCCTCCAAGAAGGGCTCCGCCTCCAGTCAGGATAACTCCTCGGTCAACGATGTCCCCGCTGAGTTCAGGAGGGCAGTTTTCCAGTGTGGCGCGAATCGTTTCTAAGATGTGAAGAAGTGATTCTTTCAGTGCTTCCTGGATTTCAGTCGATTCGAGAGTGATTGTTTTAGGAAGTCCTGTCACCAGGTCCCGTCCCCGGATGTCCATCTTCATGGTTTCATGAGGAATCAGCGCATAGCCGATTTCCATTTTTACTTGTTCAGCCGTGCGTTCCCCGATTAACAGGTTGTATTTCTTGCGGACATGCTGGACGATATCTTCATCCATTTGATCACCGCCGATACGGATGGTGTTGCAAGAGACAACTCCTCCATAAGAGATAATCCCGACTTCAGTCGTTCCTCCGCCAATATCCACAATAACATTGGCAACAGGCTCATCAACGGGAAGGTCCGCTCCGATGGCCGCTGCAACGGGCTCTTCGATCAGGGTAACCGATTTAGCCCCGCTGCCTTTTACAGCATCCTGAATCGCTCTTTTTTCTACAGATGTGGCACCTGAAGGCGTACAAACGACAACACTTGGCTTCCTGATGGACAAGCCCATCTGTTTACTCGCTTTTTTCATGATTTGCTTCAGCATTTCAGTTGTCACATCGAAGTCCGCAATTACTCCATCCTTTAAAGGTCTTACTGCAACAATTTTCCCGGGTGTTTTCCCGATCATGTTTTTAGCTTCTATACCAACCGCCAGGACATTCTTCGTTTCAGTATCAATGGCAACAACGGAAGGCTCGTTAAAAATAATTCCTTTGTTTTTACTGTATACCAAAATATTTGCAGTACCTAAATCAATACCGATTTCCGAATTTGAAAGCATATTTATTCCTCCAACTAAAAAGTATTCCATCTTGTTTTCATGTTTAGTAAACTACTTGTTTAAAAGTCTATCTTCATATACTTCATAAATTATAGGAGATATTCGACGGTAATAGACACGGATATATTTTCCAAAAAATAATTATTACAGCCTGTTACAAAGGGGTTTTTCACCGAAAAGTGAGTTTGTTATTGTTTCGTCAACCTTATTATCGCTTTGGTCAGACAAGCAGGGGTGTTTGTTATTTTTCCCTGTCAAGAAAACTTAAACTTGCTGTAAACTTGTAATGTTATTTATTAGGAGTTTTAAGGTGGAGGGAAGAGACAGTGGGACGAAAATTTTTTTGTCCTTGCAGCCAAACAACAAGCAGTTGAGCCAGGCGGTGTAAATTTGCCGGTGACCTTTCACTAATCAAAAAAGCCGGCCCCTATGGTCAAGGGACCGGCTTTGCTCTTATAGTTTAAACTTGTTCAGTTCCTCATTCATTTCTTCTGTCATCTGATGAAGCTGTCCGATTTTCGCATTCATTTGATTGAAGAAGTTTAGTTGTTCTTCGGTGGAAGCGGAAATCTCCTCTGTCCCTGCAGCTGTTTCCTCGGTGACAGCAGATATGTTTTCGACTGCCGAAATGACTTTGGCTGTCATTTCGTTAGATTGATTCATTCCATCCACAAGAGAATTCAACTGATTGTATACAAGGCTGATTTTATCGGATATGTTTTCGAATGCAGCCTCTGTTTCATTCATGGATGAAAGCTGTTCTTGTGAGAGGTGGTTTCCTTTATTGGTGAGATCAATAATGGATCCGATACCGTCTTTGATATTATGGACCATTTTGCCAATCAGTTCGGTCGCCTGGGAAGAGTCTTCAGCAAGCTTCCTTACTTCTTCCGCAACTACTGCGAAACCTTTCCCGGCTTCACCAGCCCTGGCTGCTTCAATCGCCGCATTCAGTGCCAGAAGATTGGTCTGGTCTGCAATGCTCTTGACAGAAGTTGCCGCCTGTTCAATTTCATCTGTGTATTTCGCAAACTGCTCGACTGACAGCATAATGTCCTGAGAAGATTGTGACTGTTGTTCTGAAAAAGCTTTCTGTTTATTCAGTGTGGTTTTCCCTGTATGAACCATATCCAGTGCTGCTTTGCTGGACTTCACGGAAAGGTTGCTTTCTTCCACATTTTTACCGAATTCTTCTCCCATTGAGTTCATCAGTTCTGCGGTAGAACTGATGTCTTCGGAGATGGACTGGCTTCCGCGTGACAGTTCTTCCGTTGACACTGCCACCTGGTTGCTGCTTTCAGTCAGGCTTTGCATATGGACATTCACTTCGTCTGTGAACGTTTTTACCCGGCCCCCGATGGATTCAACTGAAAGGACTGTCTGCCTGAGGTTTTGCACCATATCAGAAAATGAGTTTTGCAGGTTATCAATTTCATATTTACTATTTTTGCTGGTTGCTGCTGGCTGTATGGTCAAATCCCCATCTGCCACTCTGGCTGCATCTTTGACAATGGCATTGATCGGCTTGACAATTCTATTAGAAAGGAACAAGGACAGAACTATAGACATTAAAATGATGAGGGCAGAAGCAATCACCGATGACAAGATAATGAATGTAATTTTCTGTTCTGTCTGCTTTAAAATTCCTTCATACCATTCATTGGTCTGTTTGTTTAATAGGTGCATATCATTCAAAACACCTGAAACACGGATGGATTGTCTTTTTGCCTCAGCAGTATTTTGTGATGCCAAAGCCTGTTCGGAGGCCCGCTTTAATTCAGTGAATTTACCTGCCGCCTTCGAAAGGGTTGCTTTCTCTCTTTCATTCTTCAAAAGTTGTTCAAGGTTTTTCATTTCTGCTTCAGTAGCATTTAATAATGAAAGAGCTTCTGATTTATTGGCGTCAGAAGAGTTGAAAGCGTAATTCGCCATGGCTTGCTTGGTGACGAGCAGGCTTCCGTTCAGTGACTCGGTGGCTGTTAATACATTTACGTCATCTTTGGCGGAACTTTGAATATTCACAATCTGGAAGATCATATAGGCTATGATACTGATTGAAAGTACAAGTGGAAGTACACCCAAGATGATCAGTCTGCTTCGTAATTTCATTTATCTGGCTCCTTGTTAGTTTAGATTGATGGTAATATTGCCAGAGATTATTTTCTCTTTGGCTGCTTCAATGGCTTTCGTTTGTTCGTCTGACAGGTTAAAGTTTCTGATTGGTGCCAGCCCAACCCCATTTTCCGCTAGTCCGAGTTCATAAATATCCTGGCCGATTTTTCCTTCTTTAACGAGTTGCTCTACCATATTGAATACCGCAACATCAATGTTTTTCATCATGGATGTGACCACTGCTTTTTCAGCTACGAAATATTGGTCAGAATCAACTCCTGCTGTGAAAATCTTGTTATCCTGTGCGGCCTGGATGGCACCTACCCCTGTAAATCCAGCGGCAGGATAAATGAAATCCACACCTTCTTTGATTTGTTTTTCAGCAATTTTTCTTCCCAGTTTGGCATCACCGAAGTTGTTCGCATATTCACTAATAAAACTGATTTCAGGATTTATGTATTTAGCTCCTTGCTCGAACCCCTTTTCAAAACGGTGGATTACAGGGACATCCGCTCCTCCTATTACCCCAAGCTTTTGGTTCTGGCTTATCATAGCTGCCACAATTCCTACAAGGAAACTTCCTTCATGCTCTTTGAAGGTGATAGACGTAACATTCTCCATCTCAGAAACCCCGTCTATGAGAAGGTATTGCTGCTCAGGATATTTCTCAGCCGTTTTTTCAATGGCTTCCTGCACAGAGAACCCCAGTCCGATGACTAAGTCATTTCCCTGTTGAGATAATTCTTCAAGTGGACTTTGAAAGTCGCCATTCGGTGCTTCTCTGTAATCAAAAAGGATTCCAAGCTCATCCCTGGCCTTTTCCAATCCGCGGAAGGCAGAGTCATTAAAGGATTCATCCCCCAAACCGGTATCCGATAACAGTACACCGATTTTATATTCTTTTTCTGTGGATTTTTCTGAATTAGTAGTTCCTGAACACCCAGCCATTAATAGGGCAATGGTGATCAGTGCTATAAAAAATATCTTTCTCACTGATGATCCTCCTAGTAGATAGTTGGACATATAAGAAGATGTCCGTACCTTATATCGTCATCAGTGAGTGTTATATTAGGAAAAATCGCGAATTTTTTTTATTGTAATAAATGGGAGAGGAAAAAAGGCAGCGTTGTGCATGCTTCCTTTCCAGCTATTGAAGGAATTGAGCGGCTATTCCATGTAAAATGATAAGAAGAGTATTTTAACAACAATGCGTTGTCTAAGTGAATAGTCCGATATTATATCCTTTTGCTAATTTGGCGGTGGGCAAGAGGTGGTACATAAAAAAACCCGGCCTTATAACTAAAATGTACCCTATAGAGTAGACACTTAAAAAAGTCTACCTATAGGGTATTTTTTTGTATAATGACAAATAGACAACTAGTAGAAATCGGGGAAAACACCATGAGTAAAAAAACATTCACAGAGAAAGAAATCAAACAATTATCCATTAATCCTTTTGTGAAAGCTGTAAGTGCTAAGGGAATTACCTACACAGATGAATTTAAACGCCAATTTATCGCTGAGAAAGAGAAAGGCAAATTCTCTAGACAGATCTTTGAAGAGGCTGGATTTGATACAGATATAATTGGTATGGCACGTATTCATGCCGCTAGTAAGAGATGGAGTGCTGCTTATAAAAGAAACGGAGTTTTAGGGCTCAATGACACAAGGAAAGGCAATTCCGGGAGACCTAGAGAACGGGAGTTATCCCTTGAGGATAAGAATGCTCGACTAGAAGCTCAAATTAACCTCCTTAAGGCGGAAAATGAACTTCTAAAAAAGATTCGATTCGCGGAAAGGGGGCTAAAGAAGTAGTCCTCTCCCCAAGTCAAAAGTTCATTCTCATCCGTTCCGTAATAGAGAAATATAAGCTCAAAAAAATGGTGAGATTCCTTTGTGGGGTCGCAGGAGTTTCCAGAAGTGCTTATTATAAATACTACTCTCCCGAGTCCCAAGAGCGTAGAAAACAACGGGAAGCAAGGGATGAGGAACTGAAAGAAATCATCTTAAAAGCATTCCGTCATAAGAATCGCAAGAAAGGGGCGCGTCAAATCAAAATGACTTTGGCGGGTCAATTTAAGATTGTCTTTAACTTGAAAAGAATTCGAAGAATCATGAAGAAGTATAACATCGTTTGTCCCTTCCGGAGGGCGAATCCATATAGGCGTCTAATGAAGGCCACCCAGGAACATTCAGTGGTCCCTAACCTACTGGAGCGCCAATTCAATCAGGGTAAACCCGGGAAAGTGCTATTAACAGACATCACCTACTTGAGCTATGGAAAAAGTTCAAGAGCTTATTTATCTATGATATTGGATGGTTCCAGTGGTGAAGCTCTTGCTTACCATGTGTCTGACAGAATGACTATGGAATTAGCCACAGATACCATCAAAAAACTAAAGAAAAACAAAAGGTTTAAAAAACATAAAGACTCACTCATCCATTCAGATCAAGGGGTTCACTATACCCATCCCCAATTTCAGAAAATGGTTAAAAAACTTGGAATCCGCCAATCAATGTCCCGAAGGGGAAACTGTTGGGACAACGCTCCCATTGAATCGTTCTTTGGCCACCTGAAAGATGAAACCTCTATTAAAACCTGTCTGACATTAGAGGATGTACAAAAGGAAATCAAGCAATACATGAATTACTATAACCACCATAGATACCAATGGAATCGAAAAAAGATGACCCCTGTACAATACAGAGATCATCTTTTAAAAGTAGCTTAGGCTTTTTTAAAATGTCCTTTACAAAGGGTACACTTTAAACCAAGGACGGGGTTCTTATTTCTTAATGGCTTGCAAAAAATTCGGCAAGCTCCTGGCTGTGTTTTCTTCTCGCTTTCCGGTGGGCAGCGCGGTTATCGGCCGTTTCATTCAGCCATTTCTCCTCTTCTGTTTCAGGAATGATCTTAGGCACAGGGCAGGGATTCCCATTATTGTCCAAGGCCACAAACGTTAGAAAAGAGATGGCCGCCACAGCCGTTTCTCCGGTCAACAAGTTCTCTGAAGTCACCTTTACACAAACCTCCATGGAACTGCTGCCTGTATACGTGACCATCGCTTCAAGTGTCACGGCATCCCCCACTTTAATCGGCTTCAGGAAATCCACCGAGTCAGTCGAAGCCGTCACGACCGGGTTTCTTGCCATCTTGTATGCAGAAATCGATGCGACATCATCAATATAGGACATAAGCTTTCCACCGAATAATGTTCCGTGATGATTCGTATCCGGGGGAAGGACATGGCTCGTTTTAATTGTTCTTGTTTCCTTCATTCGTTTTGATTCACTCATTATGATCACCTTTCAAATTTGGCTTCATTTATATAATCCACTAAATTATATAAAACAAACACGCTTCATTATTCTTATGTTAGTTATTGTTGATTTGGTGAGCGTTCGGTTGATCAGGTGAATTTTGAGCCAGGTACAACGAAAAAACCAGCT
>NZ_ABCF01000008.1:42500-84896 GCF_000181495.1 Bacillus sp. SG-1 | reverse complement strand
TTTGTGAAGTCTTTCACAATACAAACTGATAATAAACAATCCTAATAACTCAAAAAGGGTGATATCCATGACAAACTTTAAAGGAAAAGTCGCTTTAATAGGAACTGGATTTGTAGGATCAAGTTATGCCTTTGCACTGTTGAATCAAGGAGCTGCCAGGGAACTTGTGCTGATTGATATGAATAAAGAAAAAGCCGAGGGAGATGCCCGCGACCTGAACCATGGTCTTCCCTTCTCTTCCCCTATGAAGATTTGGGCCGGCGATTACATTGACTGCAGAGACGCTGATCTTGTGGTCATTACGGCTGGTGCAAATCAAGCCCCTGGCGAAACCCGTTTAGATCTTGTCGATAAAAATATAAATATATTTAAAAGCATTGTAAACGAAGTGATGAAAAGCGGATTTGACGGGATTTTTCTCGTCGCGACTAATCCGGTCGATATACTGACGTATGCAACATGGCATTTTTCAGGACTGCCCAAAGAACGTGTCATCGGCTCTGGAACAATTTTGGATACTGCCCGCCTTCGTTATCTGTTGGGAGATCATTTTGATGTAGATGCCCGTAATGTCCATGCATATATCATGGGAGAACACGGAGATACCGAATTCCCTGTTTGGAGCCATGCCACAATCGGAGCCAGTCCGCTACGGGAAATGATTAATATGGATTCTCTTCAAACTCAAAGAGAACTGGAAGAAATTTTCGTGAATGTGCGTGATGCAGCCTATCACATCATCGAAAGAAAAGGTGCCACTTATTATGGAATTGCAATGGGGCTGGTAAGGATCACGAAAGCGATTTTTAACAATGAAAACAGTATTTTGACTGTTTCTGCCTTATTGGAAGGAGAATATGACATGGATGAACTATATATTGGTGTTCCAGCGATCATTAACCGTGGTGGGATACGAAAAGTGATTGAATTGCCACTGCACGAAAAAGAAAGAGAACATTTTGCCCATTCAGCAAATACATTGAAAGACGTCATCGATAAAGCGTTTCAACGGTAGCCTTCTATCCAAACCGCGCCTGCTTTGAGCAGGTACCCGGATATGCCCCTCTGCATATAGTGAAAATGACTATATTTGAGAGGGGTATTTTTTTATGTATTATTATCGTCAAATGCACTTCCCAGGATTTCCTCCTCCCGGCCAAGGCGGTCAAGGATTCCCTTCATTCCCGCCAGGCGGTGGCGGTCAGGGATTCCCAGGTTTCCCGCCAGGAGGGGGCGGCCAAGGATTCCCTGGATTTCCTTCATCACCGCCTGGTACGGGGCAGGGGCAAGGCCAGGGACAGATGCAAGCACCAACAGGCCCACCGCCTTCCTTTACGCCATCACAGTCTTCAGCCCAAACACTTACGACAAGTAGTCAAGGAACCACCACATTCGCAGTCGACCCCGGGGCCATACAGGGATGCCTGTACCGTTATACCTATATCTGGATGAGAGGCGGACAGCAGTTCTGGTTCTATCCTGTCTTCGTTGGACGCCGTTCCATTTCCGGATTCAGATGGACCGGTTTCACTTGGGTGTATTTCGGAACAGACTTGCGGAGAATCCGTTCCTTTCAGTGTTTTTAGGTGATGTCCATGTATTATCAACAACCCTACAGAAACCAGGCAGAAAAGAAAAGCAACCGGACCGTCACGGTAACTGGAGAAAAAACAATTGATGTCCAACCTGATTTAGCTATTGCGCAGATCGGGGCTGTAACCAGTGATAAGGAATTAACTAAAGCACAGCGGAAAAATAACGAGGTCAGCACAGCTGTCTTAAATTCCTTCAAACAAAACGGCATTGCTGAAAAGGATATTCAAACTTCCACATATCAGATATATCCGCAATATGACTATATTGATGGCAAACAGGTTTTTAAAGGTTATGAAGTCAGGCAGGTCTTTTCAGTAAAAATAAGAGAAATAGATAAAATCGGAGAAGTCATTGATGATGCTGTCGGGAATGGGGCGAATATCATCGAGCGGGTGGAATTTGCCATAGCGGAACCACAGATCCATTATCAGAAAGCCCTGTCAAAAGCCTATGAAGATGCCTTAAAAAAAGCACAGGTTCTTGCACGGTCGGCCGGTACTACATTGAATCCGATGCCGCTTGAAATCAATGAAGACAGTAGCATTCCCATGATCCCAAGGCCTGCTAAAGCTTATGTACTCGCAGCAGAAAGCACAGCCCCCCTCCAGCCCGGGGAAGTAGGAATCCTTGCGCGTTTGACAGTTAAATATAAATTGATGCAATAGAAAGAGCACCCTAACATAAAAAAAGGATTTCCCCGTTGGAGGAAATCCTTTTTGTTAATCAATCATATTGGAGGATTTTTTATAACAGCTTTCCATCGCGGATAATACAGAAGCACGGAATCCTGTTTTCTCCAAGGTGCTGACGGCTTCAATGGTCACTCCACCCGGGGAACAGACCGCATCCTTCAATTCTCCCGGATGAGTTTCGGTTTCGAGTACCATCTTGGCAGCCCCTAAAACAGCCTGAGCAGCCATTTTATAGGCCTTATCCCTTGAGATGCCCTGTTTGACGGCCCCATCTGCAAGAGCTTCTATGAACATGAATACATATGCCGGAGAAGATCCGCTTACTGCCGGGACGGCATCCATCAAATTTTCTTCAAGCACCTCAGCCTTGCCAAAGCTCTCGAATAGCATAAGGACCTCTTCCAATTCAGCATCTGTCACATTTTCATTCGGACATAAAGCACTCATCCCTTCGCCCACCAAGGATGGTGTGTTAGGCATTGTGCGAACGATTTTAACCTGAGTACCAAACTGTTCAGCCAACGTGTGCAGCGTCACACCAGCAGCGATTGTAATGACGATGGCGTCCTTTTGGATATGTTCTCTCACTTCCTCAATGACACCGGCATACTGATCCGGTTTTACCGCAAGAAAAAGATAGTCCGCTGAAGCCGCAACCTCCTTGTTATCCCTTGTGGTTCGGATATTGTATTCATGATTGATACTGGTGATTGTTTTTTCTGTCAGGGCGCTTGCCATGATATTGCCAGCATGTGCAATTCCTGATGTAAGCAGGCCTCCAAGAATAGCTTTTGCCATGTTCCCGCTCCCAATAAAGCCTATATTCTTTTCCATATGGTCACATCCTGTGCTAAATAAAATACTATTGCTACAGTATTACAACAAGCCCGCTATTTCAAGAAAAAGCAAAGATGGATGCAAAAATTAAAGCCGAACCAAGGGCGATTCCCAAAGCTATCAGCCATTCTTTTAACCGGAAATGCCGAAGGAAAATAAAATTAATCATGAAAAATAACGCCAGGCCCGCAAGTATACTCCAGAATGGATGAATGGCTATTCCGGAAACCATCTCCAAGATCAGCCACACATAAATATATAGATAGACAGATAAAATTCCGATGAAGACATTGGCAATCGCGAACATCACCTTTTTGGCAGAAGACATCACCATCACCCCAGATTTAAGTGTTGTTATTATTCATCTTCCCGCAAGGTGCTTATTCACTCTTTACATGACCCAAAATCTTTTCATAGTCCACACTAACCATTGGCTCATCTTGTAGCAAACGTGCTTTGATCCCCTTCACCGCTCCCTCTTCCCACTCCGATAAGTGGCTCATGTCAAACTTCTTGTGGAAGACCGAATAAAGGATGATATCCCGGAGCTTTAAGAACAGGGGAATTCTTTTGATCCACACTTCCTCAAGAGTGTTTTCTCTGAAATACCCTTTCAAAAAATGAGTGAGAAACTCTTCTCCAAAAACAGAACGTTCCTGGAGGCTTTTACTGCCCACCTTCGCCCACGTCGAGTAGTACAGAGGGATCGCAATGTCACTGGCAAACCAATGGTAGGAACTGTCATCAAAGTCAAAAACGTGGATTTCCCCTTCATGGCAGAAGAAATTGCCTGAATGAATATCAGAGTGTATTAGTCCGTATTCATCTTTCTCCGTAGGCAAAGAAAGAAGCTTTCCCATTAATTCCTTCCCCTCTAATGCTATACCAGCATCCTCTTTTGGGA
Source organism: Bacillus sp. SG-1 (assembly GCF_000181495.1). Classification (GTDB taxonomy): domain Bacteria; phylum Bacillota; class Bacilli; order Bacillales; family Bacillaceae_B; genus Rossellomorea. The sequence goes on along the minus strand of NZ_ABCF01000008.1, from coordinate 80,867 downwards.
GATAGCTGCTCATATTTTTTAATAGATCGTCTTCATACCAATGTTCCCTTGCTATATGAGCCTGCTTGTAATTTTTTGTGACCCTGTGCATTTTCCCAATCGTTCTTCCCCATTCTTCATAAAGAAGAGGGTTCATCATATCGGATTTCACACTGACTGGAACTCCAGGAGCTTTATCAAACAGGCAAACGTAGAAGGCTGATCCGCCTGCTGGTATCTCTTCTACAAGATTGCCTTCATTAGAATGACTGACAAGTGAGACATTCACTCCTTGAGAATGCAGATAGTTGACCCATTCCAACTCGGCCTCTACCTGCTCTTTATTTCGGTGTGAGCTATGCGTCAGGCGGAGTATGTAAGGTGTATTGCCTTTATGAATCTCGTAAACATAATTTTCAAAGTCACCAAGCTTTTTGGCGTTTGAACTATCACCGCCATAAAACTCAGCAGCTCTCCTTAGAATATCTTCGTTAAATAATTCCTCAACCCACTTTTCCATTCTCAACCCCCATAAGTTATTTCATTAATACATTCGCTAGACAGACCCATTTCCCTTCAAGCGCTTTAGCCCTTTAAACCACTAAGAGGGACAGTCCCTCTTAGTGGTTTAAAGGGCTAAAGCAAAATAAAAGACAGGTTTCCCTGTCTTTTATGCGTACATCTTATTTTCTTCTTTTTTGAAGAAGCTCCTCATAGCATGGAATACATCTGCTTTTTGCTTCAAAATGAAGTGCCTGAATTGTTCATCTTTGATGTTTTTGTATGCACTCATCAAAGTGGAATGGCGATTATACTGGTTGACTTCTCCGTAACCGAACATATTTGAGACCTTCATCAGTTCTTCTACCAGTTTTACACACCTGACATTGTCTGAGGTTAAGTTGTCGCCATCTGAAAAATGGAATGGATAAATATTATATCTTGTAGGCTGATACTTCGTTTCAATGAGTTCCAATGCTTTTCGGTAAGCCGATGAACAAATCGTTCCGCCGCTTTCTCCCCTTGAGAAGAAGTGCTCTTCTGATACGACTTTGGCTTCGGTATGGTGGGCAATGAACTCTATCTCCACCGTTTCATACTTGGTACGGAGAAAACGGGTCATCCAGAAGAAGAAACTCCTCGCCATGTATTTTTCCCATACTCCCATACTTCCACTTGTGTCCATCATCGCAAGTACGACCGCTTTTGACTCTGGTTTCAAAACTTCATTCCATGTCCTGAATTTCAAATCTTCCTGATAAATCGGGTGAAAGCTCGGTTTTCCGCTTATTGCATTTCTTTTAAAAGCTGTCATCATCGTTTTTTTCTTATCAATGTTGCCCATCAATCCAGTTTTACGGATATCATTGAATTCTATATTCTCCACCGTTTGGATATCTTGTTCTTTCTTCTTCAAGTTGGGCAGTTCCAGTTGGCTGAACAGTGCCTCTTCAATCTCCATCATAGAAACTTCCGCTTCATAGTAATCTTCTCCAGCCTGATCCCCTGCGCCTTGGCCTTTACCAGGACCTTTTTGCTGTGAGCCGTCTCGAGCTACCACATCTCCAACCTGACTGTCTCCCTGTCCTTGACCAACGTGTTTATTCTTATCATGATTATAGCGGATTTTGTATTCATCCAATGATCGTATCGGAATCTTCACAACGTCTCGGCCGTTTGACATAATGATATTTTCCTCGGAGATTAAATCTGGCAGATTGTTTTTTATGGCATCTTGAACTTTTTCCTGATGCCTCTGCTGATCATCATAGCCTTTGCGGTGGAGGGACCAGTCTTCCTTTGAAATCACAAACTGATGATTATCCAATTGACTCATTCTATTTCCCCTCCTTATTTAATTTTTTCACAAAGATACAACTGTTTGCATATACTGTCTCGAGTGCTGAAAATAAAAAGCAGCAGTGGTAAAACAATTGCTGATTACTCTATACTATGCAGAACCGGCAATAAATTTACAAATAATTTCGACAATTGTACGTTCACCTATTAAATGGACAAGCCTCTATTTCATTTATTATCAGGTGTGTATAAATAAGTATTAACGGGGCCGTCTGCTTATGAGTAAAAATGGGAAGAAAATGAAAAATGGGCGGCTAAACATTTCTGGATCATCAGTGCTTTGCAGTCTCTTCAGTAGATTTATGACTATCTGTTTTGACTCTTAAACTCATGTCCACTAAACGACTCGCACGAATCGCCCTCGCTGCCTCTTTTACTCCACTCCGCCCTAGTTGTGCTAATCTTCATCTTGTCGCTTCCAAGGATGATGCTCTAATTGAGATTGTTTTCATGCATCATTTTTCACGGCGTCCCAGATTGATGCCCTAATTCCTCTTGTTTTCCTACATCATTTTTCACACCAGCCTGGAATGATGTCCTAATTCCACTTGCTTTCATACATCATTTTTCACGGCGGCCCAGAATGATGCCCTAATTCCGATTGTTTTCCTACATCATTTTTCACGGCAGCCCAGAATGATGCCCTAATTTCGATTGCTTTCCTACATCATTTTTCACGGCGGCCCAGAATGATGTCCTAATTCCGCTTGTTTTCACACATCATATATCACGGCGGCCCAGAATGATGCCCCAATTCCGCTTGTTTTCCTACATCATTTATCACGGTGGCCCAGAATGATGCTCTAATTCCGATTGTTTTCCTACATCATTTTTCACGGCAGCCCAGAATGATGCCCTAATTCCGATTGTTTCACACATCATTTTTCACGGCGGCCCAGAATGATGTCCTAATTCCGCTTGTTTTCATACATCATTTATTGCGGTTGCCCAGGATGTTGTCCTAATTCCACTTGTTTTCAAACATCATTTATCACACCGGCCCAGAATGATGCCCTAATTCCTCTTGTTTCCCTACATCATTTTTCACAGCAGCCTAAAATGATGCCCTAATTCCGCTTGTTTTCACACATCATATATCACGGCGATCCAGGATGATGCCCTAATTCCGTTCGGTTTCATCCAGCATCTATTAATCTCCAGGCATGACAAAAAATGTAGTTGTTTTACAATACGTTATAAAAATGCTAAAGGGACAAATAAATAGAAAGCCGGCAGCCCCATAATAAGGCTGCCAGCTCTTTCTTTGAATGTGATTATCGGTTTAACAGGCTTCCAACGTACTTTAACAAGTCATTGGCTGAAGTCGAATTATAACCGTATTCGTCAATCAATCTTGCAACCACTTCATTGACCTTTTTCAGCTGTTGTTCATCAGGAGTTTTGGATGAAGTTGTGATTTTGACGACGTCCTTAAGATCGGCAAACAGCTTCTTCTGGATGGCTTCTCTCAAGCGGTCGTGAGAGTTATAGTCAAATCTTTTCCCTTTACGTGCATATGCTGAAATGCGGATTAGAATCTCTTCACGGAATGCTTTTTTCGCATTTTCAGAGATACCGATCTGCTCTTCAATCGAGCGCATTAGTTTTTCGTCAGGGTTAATTTCTTCACCCGTCAGCGGGTCACGCAGCTTCGCCTTATTACAGTATGCTTCTACGTTATCCAGGTAATTGTCCATAAGCGTTTTCGCAGATTCTTCATAGGAGTACACAAACGCTTTTTGGACTTCTTTCTTGGCGATATCATCATATTCTTTCCGGGCAACGGAAATAAAGTTCAGGTATTTCTCCCTTAATTCCTGGGTAATCGATGGATGTTGATCCAGCCCTTCTTTTAGCGAACGAAGGACATCCAGGGCGTTGATTGATGACATTTCTTTGCGGATGATTGTAGAAGAGATACGGTTGATGACATAACGCGGATCGATTCCGCTCATCCCTTCATCCTGATACTCTTTTTTCATCTCCTCGACATCGGCAGAGTTGAAGCCTTCGACGCTTTCTCCATCATACAACCTCATCTTCTTTATTAAATCAATGTCACCGCGTTTCGGTTCCTTCAGACGAGTCAGGATTGTAAACATGGCGGCAACCCTTAATGTATGTGGGGCAATATGAACACCCGACACATCGCTCTCACTGATCATTTTTTCATAAATCTTTTCTTCCTGAGTCACTTTAAGGTTATATGGAACTGGCATGACGATGATCCTCGAGTGTAATGCCTCATTTTTCTTATTCGAAATAAAGGATCTATACTCTGTTTCATTCGTGTGAGCGACGACCAGCTCATCAGCGGAAATCAAGGCGAACCTTCCTGCTTTGAAGTTTCCTTCCTGTGTTAAAGACAGCAAATGCCACAGAAACTTCTCATCACACTTGAGCATTTCCTGGAATTCCATGAGGCCGCGGTTCGCCTTATTTAGTTCTCCATCAAATCGATAGGCACGTGGATCTGATTCTGAACCATATTCAGCTATGGTTGAGAAATCGATGCTTCCCGTCAAATCGGCAATATCCTGTGATTTTGGATCTGATGGACTGAATGTGCCGACACCGACCCGTTTGTCTTCGGAAAAGAAAATCCTTTCAACCAAAACATCTTCAATCCGCCCGCTGTACTCTTTCTCGACTCTCATCGTGTTCAACGGCGAAAGATTACCTTCTATCCTGATTCCATATTCGTCAAAGAAGTCCTCCCGCAAATGCTGTGGAATCAAATGCAGCGGATCTTCATGCATCGGACATCCTTTAATTGCGTAAATTGCACCCCGGTCTGTACGGGAATATGCTTCCAGCCCTCTCTTTAACATCGAAACCAATGTCGATTTACCACCACTGACAGGACCCATCAATAGCAGGATTCTTTTTCTGACATCGAGCCTTTTCGCAGCGGGATGAAAATATTCTTCAACCAGCCTCTCCAAAGCTTCCTCCAGCCCGAACAGCTGGTTGCTGAAGAATTTATATTTTCTTTTCCCATTAACTTCTTCTACCCCTGCATCTTGAATCATATTGAACACACGTGAATGTGCTGACTGAGCTACAATAGGTCTCTCTTTGATAATATCCAGATAATCTGCAAATGTACCTTCCCATTTCAACTTTTCTTCTTCAACACGATAGCCTTCAACCTTTTTTAAAATATCCATAAAGGACCTCCCCTGTCACTTGTTGAGAGCGATTATTATACTCTATGCCCTCAGATAGACAATCATGCTAAATAAAGAAAATTGTCCTGATGTTCGAAAAGTTTTCAAATATTACCCGAAAAAAATCGGCTTAACATTCACATAATCAGGGAAATAGGCTATACTAAGAGAAGGATTGACAACGAAACAACGATACGAGGAGGAATACATAGATATGGGTACAATTCTTATTTTGGGCGTATGTGCTGCATTCCTTACAGCGATCTTTACTGCCGGTTACGATAACAAGCCAGGTACAAACAAAGACTGATTTTAGAAAGAAAGCCCCCTGCCGACGATGGCAGGGGGCTTTTATGTTAAGTTCAACAGCTTTCAAACCGAGCTCATTTCAAGTCATACTTCTTTTTCTCAACAAACTCTTTCATATACATGCGCTTTTTGGCTGACAACATCCTTGCCATTTGAGCTGACCAAGTATCCGTCCTTTTTCCATTGGTTCGCTCTGAATAATACTCAGAAATGGTTGCATCATATTCTTCCAGTTCTTTTGCCACTGTTTCTTTATCAGACCTATATGCATTTTCATGGTAGACGTGGGACAGCGGTCTTCTCGGTTTGAGATCATTATCTTCATCAGGAGTCCCCACTGCCAGTCCGAATAAAGGAATAACTCTGTCCGGGATCTCCAGTACTTCACACACCGCATTTAAGTCATTTCGGATGCCGCCTATGTAACAGATTCCGAGGCCCATTGATTCGGCGGCGACACTAGCATTTTGTGCAGCAAGTGCAGCATCTATCACCGCAACCATGAATTTTTCCGTACTTTGGAGTGATTCGGTTACGTCTGCTTCTTCATTTTCCCCAATGACCTCGTGACGGTAAAGGTCTGCACAGAATACAAAGAAGTGGCCGTTTTCTTCCACATAGCTTTGATTACCGGCAATAGCAGCAAGCTCTGCTTTCTTTTTTGGATCCGTAACCCCGATGATCGTATAGGCCTGAATCATGCTGGAGGTCGATGCTGCCTGGGCACTCCTGACCAATGTTTCAATTTGTTCCCTCGTCAGTTCTTCATCCTTGAACTTCCTCACTGACTTATGGGATAAAATCGTCTCTATTGTTGAATTCATATATTAAAAACCTCCCAATATCTATTTTATCCTCTATGTTAAGGTTACACCTATCACAAGACAAATAAAAAGAACCGGGAACATCCCGTCCTTTTTTAGTTGCATGTAAATTTGTTAGAGGTGGCGAAAGCCAATTTCTGCTGTACTCAAAAGGCGGCGGGGCTTATTATCTCAATGACTTCATGAAGCCCGGTTGACTCTCTTTCAAAGTAACCGGAGCCGGGACCAGGCACCCTTACCTTTATCCATATTTCTTCTGGTGGTCTTTTTTCCGCTCAAGATAATCTTTATCCTCTCTCGCAAGCTTCCATTTTCCCATAAAGATGGCCGCTGATTCTGCCTTCTCCGGATCATTCTGCCTTTCGTTTATCTCGCCATTCCCGTCATATTTCTTCCCGCCTTTGTAATTCGTGTATCGGCGTGCTCGTGTATATCCCATCTGTAGAAATTTCCTGGCCATGTCCATGCCGACAAAATCGTCTTTCTCCTTATAATCGAGAAACATCTGATAAATTTTATCGGATGACTCCTCCGCTATTTCAGGGGTCTTGAATCGCCAATGCGGCAGGATTTCACTTTTGTAAGGCTCCACCAGCAGCACCCCTTGTTCTCCCCTGCCAACCCTGTACAATTCAGGATTTTTGCGAAAATCGATTTTTACAAAGTCCAAATCATAGTTAAAAGCCATGGCTATCATCCTTTTATGTGAGGTTTACCCTCGGTCTCCATTTTGTATGCCTCAAAAAACTATTCAGTGCTTCGGGTTCTTATTGATTCCTGTCCCTCTGCAGATGCATAGATGATATGTGAAGTTCCAAATGTTAACAAATGGCACAAATTCTCCTTTCCCCCGGCTGTTTCAGAGGTTGGGAGAGTCTCCTTATTTTAAAAATTTGTAATAAAAGCGATTTGTCCTCACTTTTCAAGTATAATGAACCATATTCCGATAATGCATACGATGTTTCTTGAAGAGAATCCTATACATAGGACGAAAAAACAAATAAAGAGGTTGAATAATGAGTAAAAAAAGTTTTGCGGATTATCATGTAAGTGAAGAGATACAAAGAGCACTAGCTGTTTTAAAATATGAAACGCCAACTGAAGTCCAAAATAAAGTCATTCCATCTGCATTGGAAAATCAAGATCTTGTCGTTAAAGCCCAAACAGGTAGCGGAAAGACTGCCGCCTTTGGCATCCCTGTTTCCGATATGATTGAATGGGAAGAGAAAAAGCCACAGGCATTAATCCTTACCCCAACCAGGGAGCTTGCGGTTCAAGTACGCGAAGATATCACGAATATCGGAAGGTTTAAACGCATTAAAGCAGTGGCCGTTTATGGAAAAGAACCTTTTTCAAAACAAAAGGATGAGCTAAAACAAAAAACTCATGTAGTCGTTGGTACGCCTGGCCGGGTCATGGACCACATTGAAAGAGAAACGTTAGACCTGAATCAAATCAAGTATCTTATCATTGATGAAGCAGATGAGATGCTTAATAGAGGTTTCATCGATGAAGTGGAAGCGATTATTAAAGAGCTGCCTTCAAATCGTGTAACAATGGTGTTTTCCGCTACCTTGCCTAAAGACGTTGAAAATCTTTGCCATAAATACATGAACAATCCTCTTCAGATTGAGATTGAATCAACCGGGGTGACAGCTGATACCATTGAACATTCCTTAATTGAAGTGAGAGAAGAAGAAAAAATCTCACTCCTTAAAGACATCACAGTAGTAGAAAATCCTGACAGCTGCCTGATTTTCTGCCGGACAAAGGAAAACGTGGATACAGTGTATTCTGAACTCGAAAAGGCCGGATATCCTTGTGAGAGACTCCATGGGGGGCTGGAACAAGAAGACAGATTCTCTGTTATGGAAGGATTCAAACTGGGGAACTTCCGCTATCTTGTGGCGACTGATGTAGCTGCAAGAGGGATTGATATTGATAATGTGACACTGGTCATCAACTATGATGTTCCCATGGAAAAAGAGAGCTACGTGCACCGTACCGGAAGAACCGGCCGTGCCGGAAATAAAGGAAAAGCCATTACATTATCAACTCCTTATGAAGGAAAATTCATCAAAGCAATTGAAAGATACATCGGCTTTGAACTACCTGCAGTAGAAGCTCCAAGCCATTCCGAAGTGGCTGCTGGAAAAGCTGCTTTCGAAGAAAAACTCAGCGGCAGACGCGTTGTAAGGAATAATAAAACCGCCCGCATCAATCAAGATATTATGAAACTCCATTTCACCGGAGGTAAAAAGAAGAAAATCCGCGCTGTTGATTTTGTCGGAACGATCGCAAAAATCCCTGGCGTCTCTGCAGATGATATAGGCATTATCACCATACATGATCAAATGTCTTATGTAGACATTCTGAATGGAAAGGGCTCCTTGGTTTTACAAGCCATGGAGAAGGCGACGGTCAAAGGTAAGAAGTTAAAAGTGAGTAAAGCAATTAAATAATAGATGGTATAGAAAATGCGATCCCCCCTTGTTTTAAATGATGAGGGGGGATATTTGCTTTTCTTTAGAATCATAAGGTTCAGAGAGCCAAAGCTACCTTACATGGCAACTTCTAATTATCCTTATTGAATTATAGTACGGTTCCCCTATCAACCAAAATAATAGGTTACCTAAGTGCGTCAGTTCTTGGCTACCCCTTCTAGGAGATCAATCCTCGAATTTGGAGCCGAAAGTGTCTTGAGAACCCTCCTCAAGGACATCAACTCACGAATTGGCAACCAAAAGTGTCTTGAGATCCTTCCTCAAGGACATCAACCACCGAATTGACAGCCGAGACTGCCTTGAGAAACTCCTTCAAGGACATCAACCACAGCACTGAGAGCCAAAACTGTCTTGAGAAAGCTTGACATCCTAAAGCAGATACACTCCACCTAAAGCGTAAATAAACCCAGCCTTTATGAAGAACAAAACAAATTAAGCAAAAAAAAGAACCAGACAACATCCAGTCCTTTTACAATTTTTTATTCAGTTGCAAGTAATCCTGCTGGCGCAACGCTTCATATACAAGAATTGCAGCCGTATTGGAAAGGTTAAGGGAGCGGGCATTGTTATTCATCGGAATTCTAAGGCAGCGATCCTTGTTGTTTTCGATGACTTCATCCGGAAGTCCGGTTGTCTCTCTTCCAAAGATGAAGTAATAATCCTTCTCCTTATTGCTGTAATCATAGCCGGAATGGACATTCTCACCGTATTTTGTGAGATAGTAAAATTCACCGCCTTCATTTTTTTCAAAGAATTCCTCAATGGAATCATAGTAGTTGATTTCTACAAACTGCCAGTAATCAAGTCCCGCTCTGCGCAGCATTTTATCGTCTGTTGAAAAACCTAAGGGTCTGATCAGATGAAGAGTCGTGTCAGTTGCTGCACATGTCCGTGCGATATTTCCGGTGTTTGCAGGAATCTCTGGTTGATATAGTACTACATGTATACCCACTATTCGTCACCTCGATAATAAACTCTATGTGACATTATACCACCGTTTGCTCCAAGGACAATAATTTAGTGATCATCTACAATTGTGAAGAACTTATATTTGATATCAGAAGTATACGCGGTTGAATCTTCATAACTCCAGTACCTTAGCCTGCTGTTTGTGGTGTGGGCATTGACCAACGGCATTCCATAGGCGTCCTTGGAAGTCACAATCGTATTATGATTGTATCGGCCGTCTCCTTCAAAGTCGTAACAGATTACATCCCCGAGCTTTAATTCTTCCGGGCCTGAGACTTCTTCCGCTCTCAGGCCGGAATTGGAAGAAGGAAGATATAGGCGAAGTGAATTGGCTACAGACCAGCTGTAACTCCAATTGTTGTCTCTCATCCACCAGCCTCTTCCACGGCCTGGATATCCTCTCATTGGCGCGTTGCCAGCATGAAGGCATTGAGAGATGAAGTTTGTACAATCGACTTCAAACTTTTTATAGGCGGGATTGTAACTGTTCCACCATTTTTCTGCATACTGAACAGCTTTTAACCGATCGTATTGATAGGCGATCCTTTCTTCTTCTTCCCCATCACGGAAGTTGATTTCAGGCTGTGACTGCTGGCTGTAGTCAACTGGAAGTTCATCATCACTGACAAGTTTGCCTTTGTAAAAGAAAGCCTCTCTTGGTTCAATTTCTTCTTCTATATGCATCAGGTTCTTTTGTTTGACCAAATATTTCAGGTGAAGCGTGTAATCTGCCCTGCTTCCACCTTCGACTCTTTCAACTTTTTCAATTCTTCCTGTTCCTTCGACTTTTACGATTTCTCCATTTCTTTTTCTCAGCAACTCATTCTTTCGTTGTAGTTTGTCAGACCCTTCACCATCTATGAAATTTGCTATTCTCTCCTCCAGTCTTGCTATCAGTTGCTTTCTCATCTTTTCAGCCTCCTTCTCTCATTAATACCTATGATGAATGGAAGCCCGGCAAAACTTATTTTTCGTCTGCACTATCTCCCCGAAAGCATTAAAAATATAAAGCCCGTTTTGCTGACCATCCGTCCCAATTTTGCATAATTTAATATATAAGGACAATGCGGGTGTAAAACCCGAGTGAAGAAGGGTAATGAAGGGAAAGGGCTGAATAGGTTGAAAGGAGGAATGCTTATCAAAATACTTCTCTCTTTGTTTCTCAGTTTTTCTGTGTTCTGTTTCCTGAATGGAATGACAGGATCCTTTGCCAGCGACAAGGGTAATGATACTTTAATTGTTGCTCACCGCGGTGCTTCTGCCTTAGCACCTGAAAACACTCTCTCTGCCTTTGATATGGCTGTCAACCTTGGCGCCGATTACATCGAGGTTGATGTTCAAATGACAAAGGACGGAAAACTTGTTGCCATGCATGATGTGACTGTTGACCGGACAACCAATGGAACAGGACGCATTAAGAACTTGACTTACGACGATTTGGCAGCTCTTGACGCCGGGAGCTGGTTCAGTCCAAGATTCAAAGGAGAAAAAGTTCCTACCCTTGAAACTATACTCGACCGGTATGAAGGACGAACTGGAATTCTGATTGAACTCAAACACCCCTCTATTTACCCTGATATCGAGGAAGAACTGGCTGAGCTTTTAACCAAAAGGTTGAAGGCGGGATATACACTATCCCCCATTATTGTCCAGTCGTTTGATAAACAGTCCATTCAGGAATTTCATCAACTGCTGCCTGTGATCCCTACTGGAATCATTATTGGAACTTCTGAATTCTCCTCAGGGGAAGACCTGTTTGCAATCGATGGATTCGCCTCCTTTATCAATCCTAAAGCAACCCTTGTAGATGCCAGCTTCATGCAGCAGGCTAAAGAACGAAACCTGAATGTCTTTACGTGGACAGTTTCTGATTCAAAAACTGCACAGAGCTTACGCAACCTCAATGTGAATGGAATCATCACAAATTATCCTGACGAACAATATTATTCATCCACCAGTTTACTTGAGAAAACCTCATTAATTATCAGTGCCATTACGTTTCTAGCCTTGCTTCTTTTTAAAAAGTGATTTTTGCTCATCATTCCCTCCGACAACACTAGTTCTCTTTCCATACAAAAACAGAGAAAATCACTGACATTTTCTCTGTTTTTCATTTACTGCCGTCTTCGTAACGGCTATTTGTCTTCGATTTCTTCGGTTTCTTCCGTTTCTTCATTCGCTTCAGCTTCTTCAGTTACCACATCATCCAGCGGAAGCCATTCGAGAAGTTCGGCTATTACTTTGTTCACCTTTCCGTTGACCTCTTCTCCGCCATATTTGATTGTGGCTCTGCTCAATAACTCTTCATTCTCATCCGTCAATTGAAGAAGCGGCTTATCTTCCACCGAATTGTTATACAGCTCAATGATGGTGTCCAGTCCTTCTGATAACTGGTCGATTGCCTGACTGAGCTGACTCCTTTCCTGATCGTCCACCTTCACACCTTTTCCCCCTGACTAAGTTTTTTTCTTAGTATGCCCTTTCTTTCCAGAGACTATGGGAAGTGTAACTCCGCGTCCGGACGTGAACTTTGCTCGGTTGTCATACTAATTCTGCAGGTAGTCCCAAATCACTTCACCAAAAGAATTATTCGAGGTGATAAATCCCGCTTAAGAAGTTACCTTTGCCAATCTGGAAGATTCTCTCACTCTTTGCCTCACATGAACACTTGCCAGAATGGAAACGATAAACAGGACAATCTCAACCACAAGGGGGAAAAGTGATGCATGATGTATACAGAGATATCATTACCATTGAAGATGTGAATGGCAATCAGGAGCAATATTCAGTTGAAGCCTTATTTGAAATGAAAGGCCATTCTTACGCGATGTTAAAGTCTGGCAATGGTAACCATACGATTGTGATGAAAGTCGAGGAAGAGGGAGATGACCAGTACCTTGTCAACATCAGGAATGAAGAAGATCATGATTCCATCCTTGATGCCTATGAGATTGCCGTAGAAGGGACAGAAAACCTTGAAGCGGAACATAAGTAAAAAACGTGAGCTCCCATACTATGGGGCTCACGTTTGCTATCATCGCTTTCCTTGAAAGGTATAATCGAGCTTACCTTGTAACAGCCCTTCTACTCCTTCAGTAAAATAGGGCATTAATGCATCAGCCTCATTCAGGTCCACCCATTGTATGTCCTCAATTTCCTCATGATCCAAAATGCTTATTTCACTGTCCACAATCTTTACTTTAAAAGTGAAAAATAGCGGGTGAACGTCTTTTTCAATAAAAAACACTTCATTAACGGCAAGCAGCTCTTCAACTTCCACTGTTAAGTTGGTTTCCTCTCTTACTTCACGAATAAGAGCTTCCTCAAGCGTCTCTCCCTTTTCAACTGCACCGCCGGGAAGCGTCCATCCAGCCCCAACATTTTTGACCATAATTACCTTTTGTTTATGCTCATCAAATATCAAACCATAAACCACATCTTCTCTTTTCATATCCACACCCCACTGAATTCATTATTCTATTCCTGATGACTGAATAATTCTCTCTACTTGCCTATTCTAACTGACGTTCTTCTAAGTCAATAATCACTATATCAGAAACCTCTTAAAAACTACCATAAATTACCTATCAGTTACATATTTACCATATTTACAATCCTTAATTTTCCTTATTTTATAACTATTTACATATGCCTAAAAAACTATAATTGTAGATTGAAAGAGCATTGAAAAGATAAAGAACCGAAAAGGCTTGAATAACGCACAAAATCGTTAAAATATTCAAAACATTTTGATTGTAATTCTTTGCTCATTTGCTAGACTAATTTCTAGACCACGCGGGTTACTTTGAAATAATAGCTATTATGCAAGATTAAAATGATGGAGGGAGCAACACATATGACAAAAAAATTAAAATTAGTATCATTAGCACTCGGCACTTCTTTAGTATTCAGCGCAGCTTTGCCTGGAGCCTCTTTAGCATCAACACTTTCAAGCAATCATACTTCTAAATTTGAAGTCTCCAAAAAAATTCTGGATAAACAAAAGGATAAACCAAAATTCTACTCTGAAAAACTCTCAAAATCCAAGGCTAAAAATGAAAAAGAAATTAAAAAATTCCTTAAGAATAACCAGGATGCTCTGGGAATCGATCCTTCTACCGAGCTGACTCTTCTAGAAACGACAGAAGATGAACTGGGGATGAAGCATTACAAATTTGCTCAGTCAGTGAAAGGTGTTCCAATCGACGGAGCCATCTTCTCTGTGCATACACATAAAGACAACTCCGTTTCTACAGCTGCAGGACAATTATATCCGGATGCTTCTAAAAAAGTTAAAAAGTCAAAAGCTGAAATCAATCAAGACGAGGCAGTAAGTCTTGCCTGGAACTATATTGAACTTGATGAATCTCAAACAGTAACGCCAGAAGAAGAAACCTTTGCTGCAGCAAAGAAAAGCAAAGTTAAAAACACCAATGTAAAAAAAGATTTAGTAGTTCATGAGAAAGATGGGGCTTTCAATCTTGCTTACAAAGTTCAATTGCAATTCATCCAGCCATACGGAGCAAATTGGCAAATCTATGTAGATGCTGTAAGCGGTGAGGTTCTTGAAGCATATAACGCTGTTACAGATGCTGCAACTACTGGTTACGGATATGGTGTGAAAGATGATTACAAGCAGCTTAATACTTATTATGCAAATGGAACTTACTATTTATATGACGTAACAAAACCAATGAACGGTGTCATTGAAACACGTACAGCTCAAAACGGGACAACCCTGCCGGGATATTACACAGTCGACAGCAATAACGCCTGGACAGCCTACTCCCAAGCAGCGGAAGTAGACGCTCACGCCTATGCTGAAGATGTATATGATTATTTCTTAAACACTCATAACCGCAACAGTTATGATAACAATGGTGCAACCATCCGTTCAACGGTGCATTATGGTACCAATTACAACAATGCTTTCTGGAATGGATCACAGATGGTATATGGAGACGGTGACGGATCAACTTTCCGTGAACTTTCAGGAGCCAAGGATGTTGTGGCACATGAGATTACACATGCAGTAACAGAAAGGACTGCCGGATTAGAGTACCAATATCAATCTGGTGCCTTAAATGAGTCCTTCTCCGATGTATTCGGCTACTTCCTTGATACGGCTGATTACTTAATGGGTGAAGATGTATACACACCAGGCGTAGCAGGTGATGCACTGCGCAGTCTTTCCAATCCGTCACAATATGGACAACCGGAGCATATGGACGATTATGTGAACACTACTTCTGACAACGGCGGCGTTCACACAAATTCCGGGATTCCAAATAAAGCTTTCTATAATACTGTCACAAGCATCGGCAATGCCAAAGCTGAAAAAATTTACTATCGTGCCCTTACAGTCTACCTGACGCCTACAAGTGACTTCAGTTACGCACGTGCTTCTCTTCTGCAATCTGCAGCAGACCTGTACGGAAGCGGAAGTTCTACTTACAATGCTGTAAAATCGGCTTGGGACAGTGTAGGAGTATACTAAAGAAGAAAAAAAGCCTCAATAAAAGAGCCGGTTGGATATTTGTCCAACCGGCCTTTTTCTGCTCTGCAGCGATTCCCCCCTTGCTAAGAAGGGCCCTCCCCTCAGATAATTCACGAAAATCAATTAAAACTTTAACAAATATCAATTGCTATTCGTACTTAACTTCATTGCTAAAGCCTGTTTTTTCCCCGTTAACCTGAAGAATGCCACAGCCCCAAAAGAAGCTGTAATGAATAACGCTGCTGCCATCGGCACTGCCGTTGTTTCATTTATTCCTACAAGCGGAGCGACAATCGACCCAATGACCAGCGGGAGCATTCCCAATACCGCACTAGCACTGCCTGCCCGATGTCCCTGGTGTTCCATTGCCAATGTAAAGGTACTGGTCAAAATCATTCCCATAGTTGTCATATAGATGAATATAGGAATGACAACCGCTGCCAATGGACCTTGAATGATTGTCATGAGAAGCAGAAATGAAGTCGCACACACTGCTATGATGACAGCCACTCGAAGCAGCTTTCTCTCATGAATAAAGCCGCCCAGACGGCCGATGAGAAAACTGCCTGTAATGATCGCAAGGCCGTTTATTCCGAACAATATGCTGAAAACCTGCGGAGAAACCCCATAAATCCCTTGATAAACGAACGGTGTTCCTGCAACATAGGCAAAGCTCCCACCGTGAATCAGTCCGACCGTCAAAGCGAAGCCGATGAATGACCGGTCCCTCAGCAGACTGCCAATTGTTCTTACCGAACTCCCAAGAGAGCTTGGAATACGCTTTTCAGGCGGCAAGGTTTCTTTTAATTTCAGGGCAATGACCCCTACTATGAGAAAGCCAATTAGTCCAAGCACATAAAATATCGTATTCCAAGTTGCAAATGGCAGCAATAGTATTGCTCCGCCAGTTATGGGAGCAATCATGGGAGCAGTAGCATTAATGACCATCAATAGAGCGAAAAACTTCGTCAGTTCCCTTCCGCTGAATACATCACGAACCACTGCCCTCGATAGTACAACTCCTGCCGACGCGGTAAACCCCTGCAGAAAACGCGCTGCAATCAATACCGAAATATTTGGAGCAACGGCACAAAGAATAGATGACAGGGCGAACAAGAAGATAAACAACAGTAAGGGACTTTTTCTCCCTTTTGCATCACTGATGGGCCCTACTACAATTTGACCGACAGCCAGTCCAATGAGACAGCTCGTTAAACTTAGCTGGACCTGGGAAGCACTCGCCTCCAAGTCTGAGGCGATTCCAGGGAAACTGGGTAAATACATATCAATGTTAAGCGGTCCGAGCACACCAAGCATTCCGAGAAGAAATGCAAGCCCGATCCGCTCCTTTCCTGTAGGTGGTTGAATCATGTTTCTAAACTTCCTTCCTGTCTGACACTTTCAGTTTCTTCCAATTAGTTCAATTGATTCTAGCAAAGAAAGCCTGCTTTTTACAATAGATTTGGATTCTTTTTGGAGAAATAATCTACTAATCTTCCTTTGACATTTCCTTGCTCATCGGTTTTTGCGCCAAAAAAACGGACCAAAGCAATGGCAGCTTAGTCCGTTTTAATTTGCTGATATCAATTCCAACCCTTTATGGATTTCAGAAATGACTTCTTCGTCTTTTTCTTTTGCAAGGAATGCCTGAAGGGCTTCCTCGGCAGTGGTTCCGCCAATCTTGCCTAATGCCCAGGCAGCGGTTCCTCTGATAACCGGTCTTACATCATTTTCCATCACAGAGATTAGATCAGGAAGGGCAGTTTCATCTTTATAGTGAGCCAAAGCAATTATGGCGTTCCGCTGAATTGGCTTTTTCCCTCTCCATGATCCGGAAACATGTCCATACTTTTCTTTGAAGTCTCTATTGCTGATTGTCAATAAAGGTTTCAACAGCGGCTTGGCGATTTCAGGATCAGGCTCCATTTCCCAATGGTTATGAAAATCCTTGCCTTTATTTTCAGGGCAGACCGTTTGACAAGTATCACAGCCGTACAGCCTGTTACCAAGCTTAGTTCTGAATTCATCAGGCAGGAACCCTTTAGTTTGGGTTAGGAAAGCAATACAGCGCTGTGCATTGAGCTGTCCACCTTCGACGAGTGCTCCTGTCGGGCAGACATCTACACACTTATTGCATGTACCGCATTGGTCTTCAATTGGCTCATCAGGGGCAAACGGAAGATTCGTAATCATTTCACCCAAGTATACATAGGAACCAAACTCAGGAGTAATGATCGCGCAGTTTTTCCCGCTCCAGCCAATTCCTGCACGCTCGGCCACCGCCCTGTCTACAAGCTCTCCCGTATCCACCATGGATTTAAACTGAGCCTGTGGAACTCTGGACTCTATATACTTCTCCAGCTTGGATAACCGGTCCCTGAGAACATCGTGATAATCCGTCCCCCATGACGCCCTGCAGAAAATCCCCCGGCGTTCACCCCTTTTACTTTGGGGAGCATTCTTCATTCTCGAAGGATAGGCGAGAGCAATCGCGATGATTGATTTCGGTCCATCGAATATGAGTGAGGGGTCCACACGCTTTTCGATATCTTTTTCTTCAAAGCCTGACTGATAGCCCAGCATCTCCTGGCGTAGCAGCAGGTTCTTCATCTCGGAAAAGGTGTCGGCTGTCGTAAAACCAATTTTATCAATACCGATTTCTTTGCTGTATTCAATAATATCCTGCTTTAATTGATCGAAATCCAATGCTCTCTCCTCCTTTCTATGATTACTATAATCGTTTAACGATTTCCGCTACAGGTGCGTGACTCCGCGGGGCGGGCGGTGAAGTAAAAAGTGGAAGCGGCCGTGCCGTTCAGTGACGTACAGATTTTAGGGCTCTCGTATGAGATAAAGGAATCACGAAGAGCGTTAGCGATTCGATGATGACTTATCGCAAGGAGAGAGACCGAAATCTGCTAGTCACTGGCCGCTGGAGCTGGATTAGCCTCCTCAGCTTCGCCTGCGGGGTCTCACCTGTCCCGCTAATCCCGCAGGAGATCACGCACCTTCCGCTCCAATCTAATTATTATATATTCAAGACTTAGTCCCCACTTTATTATTTAAACATTCTAAGTGATTTAAACTTTTCAAATCTGAGCATAAGAATATTAATTCATACTTACTCAGTAAATTCCCACATATGAAATATAGCCGTGTATTATGATAAACTATTTTAAAATAAATGTGGAGGGAAAATAAGTGGAAATTACGATAAATCCCCTAATTACAGCCAAGGTAGACGGTTTCAAAGTTGGTTTTATTCAATATCATAATATCGAAGTCGGCTCATCGCCTCAAATGCTGAAAGGCAGGCTGCAGCTGTTTCAGGAATCAATCTTTTTTGACCTCCAGGAAAGGCCTGTGACTGAAATTGACGGCGTTGCCCAATGGAGAAAGATTTTCAAATCGGTTGGCAAAGACCCGAACCGTTACCGCCACTCGGCTGAAGCGTTATACCGCAGGGTTAAAAAGCAAAACTACCTGCAAACGATCAATTCAGCCATTGACCTGAACAACTTCTTTTCCCTGCAATATGAAGTCCCGATCGGCATCTATGATTTGGACAAACTGCAAGGTGAAAATATCGAACTAAGGATCGGCTCTGAAGGGGAATCCTACACCGGATTGAATGGACGTGAAAATTCAATCGAGAACCTGATCGTTGCATGTGACGCTGCCGGCCCATTCGGAAGCCCATTTGTCGATTCAGCAACAGCACCTGTAGGGGAAGAAACGAAAAACGCGGTACAAATCATCTTTTTAAAGCCCTCTCTTTCTGTTGAGGAGAGTGAAAAGCTGACAAAATCCCTGATGGATATGTTTGTTTCAATCCATGGAGGGGAAGGAACGTTTTCAGTTGTTGGCAGTTGAGAGATATGAAAGCAGAGACCATTGCGGCTTCTGCTTTTTTTGTGCAGTATTCAAATATATTTAAGAACCAGTGAAAACGTCTATGATCTTATCACATATATCATGATGGATGGTTCCATCAAAATTCAATAATACTACAATTCCAAGCTTATGTTGGGGAACCATGGAAATAAGCGACCTGACAGCCATTTGACCGCCTCCATGTTCTACAACCCCCTGACCTTTATATGTATCTGTAAACCAAGCAAGTCCATAGCTCCTGACTTCACTTCCGAATCGCCATTCCTCATTGACGAGTTGAACGGGTTTCCGCATTTCTTCTATTAAATCCGAACGTAAAATAGTGGCGTCTTTATTTAAGTGGAAGAGTAAATAGTTTCCTAGATCATTCGCTGTTGAATATAAATATCCAATCGGAGCGGAAATTTGGTTCTTTGGAAATGGAGTTTCTACTTTTTCCTCGCCCAAATAATATCTCGCACTATTCTCTTCACTTTCAACCAAAGCCGAATCGCCAGTTGTCCGGTTCATATTCAAGGGAATCAATATATCTTCCTTAAGATGTTTTTCCCAAGAGGAGCCTGTAACTTTTTCAAATAAATCCGCAAGTATTACATATGCATCGGTACAGTAATTCCATCCCTTCCCGACCGGATACTCCAATTCTACTTTCTTAAACCATTTCGTTATATCTTCACGGTTTTTGATACTATATAGTTCTTCTTCTGTAAGCCGGTAATAGTCTAATGCTTCCTGGAATTCTGTAGGAGTATCTGAAAATATTTCTCTTATATTCGGAGCAGTCATATTGGCTATTCCTAAATCTGAGGGAAATCCCGCAGTATGGGACAATACATGCCGGATCGTGATGGTATCGCTCTGTTGTTTATCCTTTGTTCTAAAGTAAGGCAAATAGTCCACCACAGAATCATCCAATGAAATCATATTCTTCTCAACCAACTGCATAATTGAAACTGCCACAAAGTTCTTAGAAACACTTTGAATGCTCATCAAAGTATCCGCATCAATAGGTTTGTTTACTGGATGAATCTGAGAATGACCAAATCCCTTTGAATAGACAATGTCTGAATCTTTAACAATCGCAACACTCAATCCGACACCGTTATGGTTATGCATTTGCTTCTCTATAAAATCCGTTATCTGATAGTACTTATCATCTGAATAAGTCATGGAAACCTCCGTTATAAATCCTATATTTTTACTCTTTATTCACTTGATAATATGCTTCAAGAAGCTTTTCTACTGAAATATCATTGATTTTCATTCCTGTTATTTCACTATCTTTTATTTCTACGTTTTGTAAATTGCTATTACTTATTGTGGAGCCTTTGAGGTCACATCTTTCAAACGAAACTGGTTGTTCGTCCTCCCCAAGGTTAGAATCTATAAAGCAAACTCCTCCCAAAGTAACTAATTTCATTGTGCTATTAGAAAGGTTTAAGTCCGCATAAAGAGAATGTGTTAGGTTAATATTTTGGAATTTAGAATGACTAAGGTTGCAATTACTAATGTGTGTATTTGCTAGATTACTGTTACTAAATGAACTACCTTCCAGATTCACTTGATAACACTCTGTTCTCTCCATATTGCAATTCTCGTATTGAATATTGGATATATCTTTACCTTCCGGTGCTGATAAAGATCCCTTTCTCTTTATATAACAGTACTCGTCCTCAGTTTCAAAGGTGGTCTTAAACCCCATTTTTTCATAAAAATTATGATTATTAATTTGTCTGCTTGATGTTTCAAGATCCCAAGTTCGTACCATTGAAAATTCTTCCTCAATTAATTTTATAACATTAGAGCCTATTCCCTTCCCTTGATATTCAGGGTCAACGAATATCCGATCAATTCTTCCAAAGGACGTTCCAGTAATCGTTAAAATAATTCCGCCAACGATTTTGCCCTTATATTTAACCTTAAAATATTCCAGTTCTTCAATCATATATTTTGTCATCTCGATTGATGCGTACCCAGGAGGCTGAATATTATAATCAACTACACCAGTTTGACCCGCCAGCCACTTTTTTGCTTCTTCATCAAAAGTCCTCTTCATGATTTTTGTCAGTTTATCAGCATCTTCACTGACAGCTTTTTCAATTGTTATGATAGACATTTCTTTCCCCTTTTCTAATTAAGGTTACCAAAGTCCAAAACCTCAAAATCTTCAAAACGACAAAAAGGAGAATCGCTAAAACAATCCTCCCTTAAATACCTCTACTTCCCCAAAAATCCTCCTTCAGATTTAATAGTCTGCCCTGTAATCCAGCTGGAATCGTCACTTGCTAAGAATGTGATAAGTCTTGCTGCATCTTCCGGTTTTCCAAGGCGGCCAGAAGGAAATTGAGGTAATAAATAATTTCTTATTTCTTCAGTCATCCATCCTGAGTCAGTTGGCCCTGGGTTTACAGAATTCACCGTAATCCCTATGGGAGCAAGTGCTACTGACAGCGGTTCGGTTATCGCAATGATCATTCCTTTTGTTGCAATATAAGCCAAATTATTAGGGTTTGGCCCTCCTGATACAAGATTAATAATCCTGCCATCTTTTTTATCAAGGCTCTTTTCTTAAACTTTGTTGCTATTTAATATGAATTTCGAAAAAATAGACATCATTCACACGAAATATCCTGGTAAGGCAGGAAGAAAAGAGCTGCTCTCCCTGTTCAGAGAGAAGAAACCTTGTACCAGGGGAAAAATCCGGCACTAGGGATTTTTCCGAAAGCAACAATCTATACGAAAACAGCCTTTATCAAAGAGTTTTCTTTCGTACCTTCTCGCAAATTCGACGGACAGCATCAAGGTACCACTATTATTAACTTGATAGTGCTTATCCAGTATTTCTGCATTTAATTCTCTATAGCTCACCGGAGATTCATAGGTTGCATTATTAACCAATATATTAGCTGTTCCTAACTCTTCTTCCACCTTATTCAACAGCTTTACTGGAGCGTCCGCCAAACTTAAATCCAGCGGCATATGAGATGATCTTACTCCAAAGCCTTTTATAATCTCATATAATTCTTGTGGAAAATCTTTCTCAATTCCATTTCCATCAGTTTCATCGAACGGAGCCCAATGGGTAAAGAATACATCTGCCCCTGCCTTAGCAAGGGAAAGACATATTGCAGCCCCTATTCCCGTTGACCTGCTTGCACCTGTTACAATAGCTGTTTTTCCTTTTAAGTGTTTCAAGTATTTATCCTCCTTGTTTGAAGGACGCACACAAAAAGAGATGAATATTTCATTGGAGAGCACGTCCTATAATAAAAATAGACATACTTATCCCTTGGTTTAAAGGGATATATATCAAGTTTGGATTATAGGATAGTTGCCATAATTTATTGCTCCTTTAAGTCATCTCTGAGTCTTATAGTATCATAGATATTTTATATTGGATATTATTGCTAAATAGTGCTCAACGATTACAGTCCATACAAAAGCTGAATCCTGTATAGTTGATGCGAGTATATTATTTCGTTGTAACAACTTCTTCAAAAAAAGCATCTAATCCTTAAGAATTCACCTTTCTACCACCCTACGCTATAAGGTAATACTATACTTATATAAAATCAAAAAGTAGGTATCCGGGTGTATTTCAACGGAAGATTACGCATGATAAAGAAGATGATCTGATAAAGGGGTGAACTGCCATGAACTTTAAAAGCGAGTTACAAGAAGCACAGGATATTATCCATAAAGCACATCTTCACTTGAAACAAGCTAATTCAGGCAGCAGTGAGGCAGAAGCATGTAACTTCGCCCTAACTGAACTTGAAAAAGCACAACAAAAAATCCAACAGGTGCAACAGCAAATCCATGAATAGTCTCTATCAAGAAATGGCTTGAGGTTTTTGACTCAAGCCATTTCACTAAAATTTAGTTTTAAACTTTATTTTTGGCCATATAAGATAAATAAGTAATATGAACAATGGGATAATGATCAAATGAAATCCTACAGTCAAGAAATTTAAAGATCTTGTCATTGAGTATTCTCCCCACTCCAAGATAACTCGCAACGAGAGTCCGACCAGATTGAACAAAAATGCTGAAGAAAACACAACTAATGGGTTTCTATCAAACAGTCCACAGAATATAACACTGAGGTAAACATAGCTCACAATCATGGTTGCAATAAAAATGAGATCACTTGAGTAGATTGTTGGAAACGTTATGCCTCCATAGAGGACCAAGAAGATATAATTTGAAAACATAAACGCCTTTCTATTGTCTTCTATCAGTTTTAACAATGAACTCTCCAAACGACCAACCCCTTATACTACAATTTTCACTTTAACTCTAATAACTTCAGGTTCATTCTCATTCCTTATTTTGAAGTAGTCATCTACTCATTCTTCTAATCATTGGTATATTCCTTCTAGGAAAACAGCGGGCGTGGGGCATCATTTCATCTTAAAGCTCACATGATAACATGCGCTCCGGGCGCGCGGGGCATCATTTCCTCTTAAAACCCACAATGACGATATGCGCTTCGGACGCCCGGGGCATCATTTCCTCCTAAAACCCACAATGACGACATGCGCTCCGGACGCACGGGGCATCATTTCATCCTAAAACCCACAATGACGACATGCGCTTCGAACGCGCGGGGCATCATTTCCTCTTAAAGCTCACAATGACGACATGCGCTTCGAACGCGCGGGGCATCATTCCATCCTAAAACTCACAATGATGACATGTGCTCCGGGCACGCGGGGCATCATTTCCTCCTAAAACTCACAATGATGACATGCGCTTCGACCGCGCGGGGCATCATTCCATCCTAAAACTCACAATGATGACATGTGCTCCGGGCGCGCGGGGCATCATTTCCTCTTAAAACCCACAATGACGACATGCGCTTCGGACGCCCGGGGCATCATTTCCTCCTAAAACCCACAATGACGACATGCGCTCCGGACGCACGGGGCATCATTTCATCCTAAAACTCACAATGATGACATGCGCTTCGACCGCGCGGGGCATCATTTCATCCTAAAGCTCACAATGATGCCAAACGCTTCGACCGCGCGGGGCATCATTTCATCCAAAAACTCACAATGATGCCATGCGCTCCGGACGCGCGGGGCATCATTTCTTCCTAAAGCTCACAATCACGACATGCGCTTCACACGCGAGGGACTTCATTCCATCTAACATCATAAGAAGATCCACCACGCTCCTGATCCACGGGATGTCCGTCCATAAATCAATAGAAAACAAAAAAGGCACCAATCAATTAGATTGGTACCCCTCTTTCTTAAAAGTCCTTCCCTACACCCACCACATATCTGCAGGCTGTTCTTCAATCAAAATCGACTTCAAATTTTTGACTGCACGCATAAAGCCTTCTTCAATCGACATGATTGGGTCTTCGTGCTCGATGCTGACGACATAATCATAGCCGTAGGTCCTTAATGCACTCATCATATCCGACCATTCCTGCATACTGTGGCCGCAGCCGACTGAACGGAATGACCATGCTCTTGTTTGGATGCTGCCATATGGCTGCATATCCGTCAGACCGTACATATTGATGTTGTCCTGGTCAAGATAGGTATCTTTTGCATGGAAATGGTGAATGGCGCCTGCTTTCCCAAGGATCTTGATGGCTGCGACCGGATCGATCCCCTGCCACCACAAGTGGCTAGGATCCAGGTTGGCACCGATGGCTTCACAGGTTTCTTCACGTAATTTCAACATTGTGTAAGGAGTGTGGACAAGGAATCCGCCATGCAGTTCAAGGCCGATTTTCACATTATTATCTTCGGCAAGCTTGCCCATCTTCTTCCAGTATGGAATGAGCTTTTCTTCCCATTGCCACTTTAAGATGTCGCCATATTCATTAGGCCAAGGAGATACCGGCCAGTTAGGATGTTTCGCCCCTTCATGGTCTCCTGCAGTTCCTGAGAAACAGTTGACGACAGGGACATTCATTAATCCGGCGAGCTTGATTGTTTTTTCCAGAGCCGCATGGGACTCTTCAGCGAACGCTTTCTCAGGAGAAATTGGGTTTCCATGACAGCTGAATGCACTGATGGTCAACCCCCTCGATGTTACCTTATCTAAATAATCCTTCCGCTTCTCTTCGCTCTCTAAAAGAGCATCCAAGTCACAATGAGCGTTTCCTGGATAGCCGCCTGTTCCGATTTCAACGGCATGAAGCCCCGCTTCTTTTACATAGTCCAGCATTTCTTCAAAATTCTTTTGAGAAAATAGAACGGTAAACACACCTAGTTTCATATACGCTTCCTCCTATTGCAGTCGAATGCTATGACCATTTTCACTGCTTTGGTATATTGCATCAATGACCTGTGATACTTTCATTGCTTCCTCAGGTTTTACAAGAAGTTCTTCACGCCCTAGACAGCTGTTGATAAAGTTTTCCGCCTGCGGTACACCCGGATTATCTTCCCCAGGTACCCAATCCACGTTACTGCTCAACAGCATGCCGTGTTTCCTTTGATTAAGATGAAGAGGGAACAAGTCCAGCCCTCCTGTTAAGCCGGAAATGCTCATTACTTCTTCATCGCTCTTCACATTGGCACTCCATGATGTTTCAAATAACATCGAAGCCCCGTTATCAAACTTGATATAGGCTGTTACGTGATCATCCACTTCGAACGTTTCCCGGTCAAAGTCTCCCCACATATTGACTTCATCAGCCATTTTGCTCAGTTTATTATAGGCTGTTCCTGTTACTTCGACAGGGGTTGGATTGCCTAACAGCCATAGGGAAAGATCAAGGAAATGACAACCATAATCGATCAGGCTCCCCCCGCCTTGCAATTCTTTGTTCGTGAATACTCCCCAGCCTGGAACTTTACGGCGGCGGATGGCTCTGGCTCTTGCGACGATCGGTTCGCCTATTTCGTTCTGGTCTATTAAATTTTTCGCCGCCTGGGATTCTTTCATAAATCGGTAATGGTAGGCGATGCTCAATACCTTGCCGGATTCTTCAGCTGCAACAATCATATCTTGACATTCTTCAGGCGACATGGCCATCGGTTTTTCACAGAAGACATGTACTCCTGCCTTGAGTGCAGCAATTGAAATTTCCGCATGAAATTTGTTCGGTGTACAGATTGTGACAGCATCCACATGGGAGAACATGTCATGATAATCACTGAACACATGGGGGATATCAAATTTGGCAGCCACTTCCTCAGCTGTCTTGGCATTGATGTCACTGACCGCTTCAATTGTTACGATATCTGTCAGTTGCTTATACGCAGGGATATGGCGGGTTTGAGCGATGCCTCCGACACCTATCATCCCCATACGAAGTTTTGTCATGGTTGATAACACCTCAGTTGATTTTTACAATTCGTTTTGTTTCATTCGATTCCAGCGCAGCCAATACTACTTGCAGAGACTTCATTCCTTCATCCCCTGTAACGGACGGCTCAGTATCATGTACGATGCTGGCCACGAACTGCTCAATGACATGGGAGTTCCTCTGTCCGCCTTCCTCATTGGTCTGAATCCCGCCTAGTTCATATTTAACCACTTCACCGGTTGCATATTGAACAACCAGAGAGTGAACTGGATCGTCTTCCAAGCGCAGGATGGCCTTCTCGCCGTAAATGATCGTGGAGTTATCTTCTTTCGACACATATGACCAGCTTGCTGCCAGTGTCCCGATGATTCCGCTTTCAGTTTTCAATACACAAACAGCGGTATCGTCAACGTCCGCATTTTCCTTTGAACTGGTTTCAATGAAGGAACCAACTTCGGCAAACTCTTCACCAAGTATGTAGCGGAGCAAGTCAGTCTTGTGCACTCCAAGGTCACCCATTGCACCTATGAATGCTTCTTTTTTCTTAAAGAACCAGCTGTCTGCTCCATCAGCACTCCAGCCTTCTGGACCACCATGTCCAAAAGCTGAACGGAAACTGTAGATCTTTCCTAATTCACCGCTCTCTATCAATTTTCTTGCTTTTTCATGAGATGGCACGAATCGCTGGTTATGTGCAATCATCAGTTTTTTTCCGCTCTCCTCTGCTGCTTGAATCATTTCCTGTGCTTCTACAGAAGAAGTGGCCATCGGTTTTTCACACAATACATGCTTGCCTGCTCTTAATGCTGCGACAGAAATAGGGGCATGCAGGTAATTTGGGGTACAGACGCTGATTGCTTCAACTTTTCCATCTGCAATCAATTCCTCATAATCCGTATAGGCACGGGCTCCATACTTCTCAGCAACCTTCTGTACACGATCTTCGACGATGTCACAGACAGCAACGATTTCAACATGTTCGTTATTTTCATATTCAGGCAGGTGACGATGCTGCGCGATGCTGCCACATCCGACCACTCCGATTTTGATTTTATTCATTTCATTTCCTCCTTGTTAATGGCTTAGCTTTTTTATAAGCTCTTTTCGTAAGTATTTTTGCTATTTGAATGAGATAGTTGATTTCCGCTCCAGGTGCGCGACTCCGCGGGGCGGGCGGTGAGCCTCCTCGGCTGCGCCTGTGGGGTCTCACCTGTCCCGCTAGTCCCGCAGGAGGTCGCACACCTTACGCTCCAATCAACCCTTCGTAAGAAACTCTGAATAGTTAGTGTGGAAAGCAACAATTTTTTAGCAAACAGCCTATTCATAAAAGAGAAAAGCATGCTAGGAAACGATCTTGCTCTTTTCTTAATCAGGATTTAATTCCTGGATAAATAGCAATGTACTACATAGAGAAATCTAGGTAAACCGACCTTCTTCACTAACATCAGTTTTCACGAATAACCTTTTACTTTGAACCTTTAATCGTTTCAAGCGGTTTTGCATTTCCGTAAACAGGTCTTTCTCGTTTGACAGGTGAAGCCCAATTCACTGCGTTTACAATCACTTTTTGAACTTCCTTGTTGTGATAGGTAGGATAGGTTTCATGGCCAGGACGGAAATAGAACACTTTTCCGTTGCCGCGTTTATAGGTACATCCGCTTCTGAATACCTCGCCGCCTTCGAACCAGCTGACCATCACCAGCTCATCAGGGGCAGGGATATCGAAATGCTCCCCGTACATTTCTTCTCTTTCAAGTTCGATATATTCTCCCAGTCCTTCGGTGATCGGGTGGCTAGGTTCCACTATCCAGATCCGCTCCTTCTCATCCGCTTCCCTCCATTTAAGATCACAGGAAGTCCCCATTAATACTTTAAAAATCTTTGAAAAGTGGCCGGAGTGAAGGACAATCAGACCCATTCCATCAAGAACACGCTGCCTGACCCTTTCTACCACTTCATCGGATACTTCCTCATGTGCGATATGTCCCCACCACAACAGGACATCGGTCTCTTTGAGAACTTCTTCTGTCAAACCATGCTGCTCTTCATCAAGGGTAGCCGTTTTCACATTAAAGGATGCTTCTCCCAAGAAGGATGCAATAGCACCGTGAATACCTTCGGGATACACTTCACGTACTTTCTCACTCTTTTGTTCATGACGATTCTCATTCCATACTGTAACGTTTAACATGGGTAAACCCTCCGTTTATTAAGATTTTGTTGAATAAGATTGCCTATATTCGTTCGGTGTCACGCCTTCATGCTTTTTAAACACTTTGCTGAAGTATTTTTCATTTTGATAACCCACCCCGTAGGCAACTTCATAGATTTTAAGGTAGGGATTTTTCAATAGATTCTTGGCCTTTTCCATCCGTATGCTTGTTAAGTAATCGGTAATGGTGGCATCATAATCCTGCTTGAATTTTCTCGATATATATTCCCTGCTGAGATAAAACCGGTCGGCAATCTCCTGCAGATTAATGTCTTCCTGATAATTCTTTTGCAAATACTCTTCAATCCGCTGCATGCTGTTTTTCTCTTTTTGATATTTTGCATCGGACAGTATCTTGACCAGTTCCTTGAATTCGTCCGCTTTTTCTTTTTTGAATTTTGGGAGAGAAAAAGTGCCATCTTCCTTCCAGTAGTCTTCTCTCTTAACAAATGTAACTTCATTGTTAATCTCATACTCTTTTAACCAGTTATTTTTCAATAATTCGAATTGCCTGTCCCAGGTGGCAATTTGGTCTAATGAAAAAGTAAAATCCTTTTCCAGCAAGTTGAACAGGCTGTTTATTTGTGTATCGATTTGTTCCATGCTGCCGGAACGGAGCGCCCATTTCAGGTCGTTTGAATAATCCAGCAGGTGTAAAAGGGGGGTGTTTAGTATATCTTCTTCAGTCACGACCCGCTTTGCCGACAGAAGGTCATGCTTTCTTAAAACCTGGTGTGAAGAGTCATAAGCCCCTTTCACATCTGCTGAGTGTTTTCCCAGAGCCATGATGGGCCTGACTTTGCTGTATTGGTAAATGGCCGTATGGATATCTTGGATCAATAGTGGAGCATTGTCTGCATTCCATATTAAAATGACGAGTTCCTCATCGTTGTTGATATTGCGAAAGCAGACACCCTCATTACTCCTTCTTAACAGTTCATTCCCAATATTGCTCAATGTAAAGAAAGCCAATTCATCTTCAAACTGGAAAGCCTTCACAACAAACGGCCTGATGGGTATTAAGGCGATTTTCACTCCCTTATCAGTCAAAGATAGACCATATTCATTCCTGATCCTGTTTTCTGCTGCTTCAGAAAGACCTCCCGTTAGACAAAGTTTGGAAAACATACGATCCCAATAGAGAGGTTTAACCTCATTCAGGACCTGACTATCTTCCACCTGGCTTTTTCTTGAGCGGGCTTGGTCCTTCCACTCACTGACGGCTTTCTCCAATGCTTCGTTCAGCACTTCCGGTTCAATCGGCTTAAGGATATAATCAAAACTTTTATAGTAAAGAGCATTCCTCATATATTCATAATCATCATAGCCGCTTACCACTATCGTCTTACTGTGGAGTTCAGATGAATGCAGCCACTTCAACAAGCTTATTCCATCTTTTCTCGGCATTCTCATATCGGTAAAAATGATTTCCGGACGATGCTCTTTAATCAGTTCAATGGCTTGCTCCCCATCCTCTGCTTCCAAGATGGTATGAATTCCGAACTTTTCCCATTCGGCCAGCAAGATCAAACCTTCCCTGACATGCTTTTCATCATCGATAATGATTGCTTTCATGAGTATCACCTTCCATCTGTACCGGCAGCCTCATTGTGACCCTGAAGCCGCCTTCTAAGTTCTGCAATTCCAGACTTGCCTGTTGATTGTAGTAAAGTTTCAAGCGGACAAACACATTTTTCAATCCGATGCTTGTATTTTCCCCTGTTGTATTCTTTATATCAGTTTGAAAATGCTCATAGATTTCTTGAAGTTTTTGCGCTGTTACCCCTGCACCATTATCTTCAACTGTGATCACCAATTCATCGTGCTCACTGAAACAGTTTAATCTGATTCTTCCAATCCCCTCACGAATATCAAAGCCATGCTTGAAATAATTCTCAATGATTGGCTGTAGCAGCATCTTCGGTACTTTTACTTCCTTGAGCCCCTCTTCCACCTCTATTGAATAGTCCAGGTGATCTCCAAACCTTTCCTTCTGTAAAAGGAGATAAGCCCGGGTGTAATTGATCTCTTTATTGAGCGAAACGATATCTTCTTCCATATCCATTCCGTATCTCATAATCTTTGAGAGATGGGTAATCAAAGTATAAATTTGCGGCACTTTATTTTTCAATGCGATGGTTCCGATTGACTGAAGGGCATTATACAAGAAATGCGGATTGATCTGGGACTGCAGAACCTTTAGCTGGTTGGTCTTATTCTCCAATTCCAGTTTGTATTCTCTGTTAATCAAGTGATTGATTCTCCCGATCATCTGCTGAAACCTTGAACCCAAAAGTCCGATCTCATCGGTTCCAAAGGATTGGGATTCAATTTTCATCTCACCTTTTTCGACCTGCTGGATGTTATGCAGCAGTACACGGATTGGAGAGGTGATCTTAAATGAGACGAACAATATCGACAGAATGACAAGCGACAAGCCGACAAAGCCAAACAGGATATTGATCTTCGCCACACTAAAAGCGCTTTCGTAAAGGTTCGCATAGGAGACCCTTTTCACTAATATCCAGCCGCCCGCTGATGGAGAAAGCCGGTCATACATCATCACCCCGTTAAACGAGTCCTTTTGCCATTCCAGGGTACCGGATGTTTCATTTCCATCCGTTATTTCCTGAATCCACTCCTGGCTCCGTTTATTTAGGGAGGTATCACCGTCAGAGCTGTAAATCACCTCTCCTTCTGGAGTCAACAGATAAAATTCTTCCGTGTCAGTATTGTATAGATTTTTACTCAAGTCCAAAATTTTGTCTGGTAATATTTCCAGAGAGATATATCCCAATACTTCATCGGCAGGAATATTGATAAGGGCTCTGTGTATGGTGGCGATACTCTTGGACCTTTTCCTCTCATTTTCCTGCTGGGGATAGGCTGGTGCAATATTCAGATTGTAAGGACTCCGTGCAGCTTTCATAAGTGCCTCTTGTTCTGAAGCACCTTCCCTCATAGAAAAAACGACAGTCGAATGTTTGGTCGCAGAGATCACCCTGTCGTCGTCAGCAAAAGTAATGGTGACTTCTTTAATCGTTTTCTCTGTATAAAGAAACGTTTGCACGACGTTTTTAACTAACCCGATTGTTAGGTAATCACTTTCACTTTGCGGAGACCTCATATAATTAATGAAATCAGGGTTGTTATAAAGGGAAAGTGTTAACCCGCTTAATTCATTGATATAGTTTTCCAGATTGATTTTCCCTTGGTAAAGGAGATTGCTGCTTTCCTGCACGACTTCTTCCTCTATCGAATTCTTTGTGTATAGATATGTAATAATAATGGAACTCCCGAAAGGAATTATCGTGGTGATCATTAACAAGACGATCAGCTTGTTTCGGATACTGTTCTTAATCATAAAGTTGATCCTCCAAGTCTCTCATATACACTAGTATAGAGTGTATCGCCTTATAATTGAAAGCGTTATTTAGTCACTCCCCCAAAAGGGATATAAATAGAAAGCATGCCTGTAATAGACATGCTTTCTATTATTCTATTACTTCAGATTATCCCAAGTAGTCTGGAAGCGCTCAAGCAATGTATCATAATCGATCTTTCCTGCAGCATACTCCTGGATAGCCGCGGCGAACTCTTTGTTCGCTCCATCAGGCCATCTGAACCAAGTCCAAGGAATTGTTTTCTCTTCTTTAGAGAACTCAAGGATGGACTGTCCTAAGTCGCCAAGACCAGCAGGCTCGATA
Source organism: Bacillus sp. SG-1 (assembly GCF_000181495.1). Classification (GTDB taxonomy): domain Bacteria; phylum Bacillota; class Bacilli; order Bacillales; family Bacillaceae_B; genus Rossellomorea. The sequence goes on along the minus strand of NZ_ABCF01000008.1, from coordinate 48,663 downwards.
TTATCAAATGCTGGAATGAACGAAAACTCTTCTGTGATGTAACGTTTGCCTGTTTCAGAAGTTACCATCCACTCTAAGAATGTTTTGGCTTCTTCAAGATGTTCGGAATTCTTATTTAATACCCAGTTGTTAGGAACGCCTACCGGTAAGCGGTCAGCACTGTCATCGTTGCTGATTGGGATTGGCAGGAAGCCCATATTCATGTCAGGATTGATTTCATAGATCATGTTTTCTGTCCAGTTACCTTGTTGAAGCATAGCTGTTTCGCCAGAAGCAAACAGAGTAACTTGTGTATTGTAGTCTGTTGTTAATGGGTTGTCGTTTGCATATTTCAACTCTGTATCAAGTACTTCTTTGAACTGTTTGAATTTTTCATTGCCAACGATTGTTTCAGATCCATCATATAGACCTTCGATAAATGCAACTGGATCTTCCTGCTGAGCAAAAGGAATGTTCAGTAAATGCTGTCCGATTACCCACCACTCGCCGTAACCAGCTGAGAACGGAGTAATACCGGCAGCTTCCAATTTCTCAGACGCATCTTTCAATTCATCGATAGTTCCAGGAGGCTCAGTGATACCCGCTTTCTCGAACAGATCCTTATTATAAACAAATCCATAACCTTCAAGGTTAACCGGCATACCGTAAAGCTTTCCATCTTCATCTGTCATCGGGACTTTACCAATAGGAAGAACATGCTCAACCCATGGTTCATCTGACAAGTCAGCTAATTTTTCTTTCCAAAGTTCCAACTCTTTAAATCCACCGTTATTGAAGATATCCGGCTCTTCACCTGATGCAAACTTCGCCTTTAGTCCTGCACCGTAATCAGCACCGCCGCCGACAGTTTCAAGTTTGACTTTAATGTTTGGATGCTCAGCTTCGAATTCTTTGATCATTTCAGCAAGCTGATCCGCAATTTCAACTTTGAACTGGAAGAAATTAAGTGTTACTACTTCTTCTCCTGAATCAGTATTGCCATCTGAATTGCCTGAACTGTTTTCATTAGAAGAACATCCGGCCACAATACCGAATACAAAAACTAGAGACATACATAAAAGCAGAAAACGTTTCATAAATAGTTTGACCTCCCTGGTACTTATTAATATTTTATATAAATTCCTGGCTTTTGCCATGAACTTTATATCTACTTAATTGATCCTGAAGCAATTCCTTTAATAATGTGTTTCTGCAAGAACAGGAAGAAGATGATGACCGGCGTAATACCGAGAACCAATGCCGCAAGCCCCATATCCCACTGCTTTGTATATTGAGCAAAGAAAGAGCTCGCTGCCAAAGGAATCGTCCTTAATTCTGCATCCTGCAATACAAGAAGCGGAAGCAGGTAATCGTTCCAGATCCACAGGGTATTCAGAATGATGACTGTCACTGTAATCGGTTTGAGAAGAGGGAAAACAATTCTCCAAAACACACCGAACTGGCTGCACCCATCGATCATCGCAGATTCCTCTATTTCCATCGGTACGGTTTTCACGAAGCCATGGAACAGGAACAATGACAATGGAACTCCGAAACCGAAGTACATGATGATCAATCCCGGGATACTGTTCGTAAGATTCAGTGCCCCTCCCAATTTCATAAGCGGGATCATCACCGTCTGGAATGGAATGACCATTGCTGACACAAAGATGATGAATAATATCTTACTGAACTTTCCTGGTGTCCTCACCATCTTCCAGGCGGCCATCGAGCTGATGATGACTAGACCAATATTACTAAAAACTGTGATAACCAGTGAATTCCAGAAAGCTCTTGGGAAGTTAATGATTTCCCATACCTTAGCATAATTGGAGAAAAGGAATTCCTTCGGCCATGCAGCTGCATCGATCAAGATTGCCGCAAAAGGCTTTACCGAGTTGACCAGCACGAAGTAAAAAGGTATAAGGAAAATGAGCCCTACGGTAATCCCGATAATCTCAAGAACAAATGTCTTTTTGGTATAACGATTGCCCATTATGCCTCAACCTCCTTCTTCTTAGTCACCATTACTTGTACGGTAGTGAAAATGGCTACTACCACAAAGAATAGAATGGACTTCGCCGTACCCAGCCCGTATCGGTTGTTCTGGAATGCTTCCTGATAGATATTGATAGCAACTGACTGAGTTGAGTTAAAAGGTCCTCCGCCTGTCAGGGAAATATTCAAATCAAAGATCTTGAATGCCATCGAAATTGTAAGGAAGAAACAAATCGTGAAAGCCGGCAGGATTAATGGAATAATAATCCTGGTAAGTACAGCCCAAGCTGAAGCTCCGTCCATTTTCGCCGCCTCTAACAAAGAGTTATCAACTCCTTGAAGCGCTGCTACATAAATGACCATCATATAGCCGCTGATCTGCCAAGCAAAGACAATGACGATTCCCCAGAAGGCAGTCGTTTCATCCCCAAGCCATGGCATTTTGAAAAATCCGATATCCGTCATATTACCAAGTGAGGCAAAACCTTTAACGAAGATGAACTGCCAGATGAAACCAAGCAATAGCCCTCCGATTACATTCGGAATGAAGAATACCGTTCTTAATATATTTCGAGTTTTCAAGGCTGCATTCAGGAGCAGCGCGAAACTGAAGCCCAACAAGTTACTAATAAGGACTGCTGCAAACATAAACTTCGTTGTGAACATGAATGAATTGAAAAAGACAGGATCATCCGAAAAGATTTTTTTGTAGTTTTCAATCCCTACCCATTCAACAGCCGAACTTACTCCGTTCCAAGAAGTAAAAGAATAATAAAGTCCCATCAAAAATGGAATGATCTGTATCACCAGGAAAAACAAAAGGGCGGGTCCCACAAAGGCTGCATAGGTTAATATGCTCTTATACCTTATCTTTTTCTTGGCTGGTGTTTGGATCTGTATCTCTGGCCTCACAGGCCCTGTCTCAATCTTTGTCTCCACCGGTATCACCGCCTATATAAATTACTTTCTTTAAGTATAATGGAAGCGCTTTCTTAAAGAGGTATACAAAATTGACAAAGAAGGGGCAAAATTGTGATGAGTGGTGAAGCTCCATTTGGTGACAGGTACTTCCCGGTAAGAGTAGGAATTAGTCGACGCTCGGAAGGCAGGCTAGCGCTTCTACTTAATATATTATAGGTTGAATTTTCTTACCTGGAAGGTCTTCATCGTGGATCTGGACCATCAGTTAGGAGGAGTTATGGATGCGATCGATTAAGGTGAATCTTCTTCTTAAAAATAGTAGCTTGTAGATTCCTATTTGATCTTTAGAAATACTAGTAGACACAATTATTCCAAATTAGACTCATTTCTTTTGAATTGGATGCAATAATCCTCAACTGACGCAATTAATGAATATTAGATGCAAATAGAAGCAGAATAGACGAGATTCCCTCTCTCAGGGACTTTTCCTTCTAGTGACATGAGAACCGATATTTTTAAAAAAGAAACAAATGCAGCCAGTATACCCCAAACAAAGGGTATAAGTGCTCTGTTAAGCAGCGGCAGGCAATAGCTTCCTATAATGTCATCAGATTACATCACTCTTAGATCAAGGTTAGCATGCGTTCCAACTTGTATGTATCCTTATGCGTTAAACCAGAAGAAGTGAATTAGTACTTAAACAACAAAAAACTCTTTCTCAAGAGAAAGAGTTGGAATGTTATGTATGGAGCGGGTGAAGGGAATCGAACCCTCATCATCAGCTTGGAAGGCTGAGGTTTTACCACTAAACTACACCCGCAATATACATATGAAATTGGTACCGGTGGCCGGGGTCGAACCGGCACTCCAGAAGGAACACGATTTTGAGTCGTGCGCGTCTGCCAATTCCGCCACACCGGCAAGTGTTGATTGGAGGCGGCAACCGGATTTGAACCGGTGATAGAGGTTTTGCAGACCTCTGCCTTACCACTTGGCTATGCCGCCGACAATGGAGCGGAAGACGGGATTCGAACCCGCGACCCCCACCTTGGCAAGGTGGTGTTCTACCACTGAACTACTTCCGCAAAATTGGCTGGGCTAGCTGGATTCGAACCAACGCATGTCGCAGTCAAAGTGCGATGCCTTACCGCTTGGCTATAGCCCACTAATATATTATATGCTTCTTCAATTAGTTATGTTAAAAATTTTATGGGGCGACTGATGGGAATCGAACCCACGAATGTCGGAACCACAATCCGATGCGTTAACCACTTCGCCACAGCCGCCATGAGTATTAAAAATATGGCAGGGGTAGTAGGAATCGAACCCACACTGGAGGTTTTGGAGACCTCTGTTCTACCTTTAAACTATACCCCTATATAGATGGTGGAGGGGGGCAGATTCGAACTGCCGAACCCGAAGGAGCGGATTTACAGTCCGCCGCGTTTAGCCACTTCGCTACCCCTCCAAATATTCTCGATGGTGCCGGCAAGAGGACTTGAACCCCCAACCTACTGATTACAAGTCAGTTGCTCTACCAGTTGAGCTACACCGGCATTTAGGAAGATGGTGGCTCAGGACGGAATCGAACCGCCGACACATGGATTTTCAGTCCATTGCTCTACCAACTGAGCTACTGAGCCGTATTAGTTTCGGCTTCCGCTAAACTTCAAATCTCTGCGTCAGTTCCATCGCTCATATCCTCACGCACCTTCCAGTGCGTTCCGGTATTCGCTCAGTCACTTCCTTGACCTTTTCGTTTATCGAAACCCTCTTAGTTTGAACTAAGATTTTTTTAAAAAAGTGGCGGTCCGGACGGGACTCGAACCCGCGACCTCCTGCGTGACAGGCAGGCATTCTAACCAACTGAACTACCGGACCAGAGATTTTTGACGTTAGTCAAAATATCTATCAACAACTTGACGTGAGTCAAATGGTATTGCGGGGGCAGGATTTGAACCTGCGACCTTCGGGTTATGAGCCCGACGAGCTACCGAACTGCTCCACCCCGCGACGATTTAAATGGTGGAGGATGACGGGATCGAACCGCCGACCCTCTGCTTGTAAGGCAGATGCTCTCCCAGCTGAGCTAATCCTCCAAATGTGTTTCAATATGACTTTTAATGATGCTTCTTTTACTCCGCTTCGCTTCGTAAAAAAGCTTGGTGACCCCTACGGGATTCGAACCCGTGTTACCGCCGTGAAAGGGCGGTGTCTTAACCGCTTGACCAAGGGGCCAGTTAATATATAATGGCGGAGAGCAAGGGATTTGAACCCTTGAGACAGGGTTACCCGCCTACACGATTTCCAATCGTGCTCCTTCGGCCACTCGGACAGCTCTCCATATTGGCTCCGCAGGCAGGATTCGAACCTGCGACCGATCGGTTAACAGCCGATAGCTCTACCACTGAGCTACTGCGGAATAATACTCAGCCTGGCGACGTCCTACTCTCACAGGGGGAGATCCCCCAACTACCATCGGCGCTGAAGAGCTTAACTTCCGTGTTCGGCATGGGAACGGGTGTGACCTCTTCGCCTTAATCACCAGACAATGTCTTTTTTAAGGACAAGTACTATTATAACGAGTTTTATAATTTTTTCAAGTCTTTTTTTAAAAAAACTTATAAAATTATTCACTCAAAACTAGATAAAGTATGAAGAAAAGAAAGTATTCCGAGTTTCGCTAAAAATTGTGGTTAAGTCCTCGATCGATTAGTATCTGTCAGCTGCACGTGTCGCCACGCTTCCACCTCAGACCTATCTACCTGATCATCTTTCAGGGATCTTACTCACATAAAGTGATGGGAAATCTCATCTCGAGGGGGGCTTCATGCTTAGATGCTTTCAGCACTTATCCCTTCCGCACATAGCTACCCAGCGATGCCTTTGGCAAGACAACTGGTACACCAGCGGTGCGTCCATCCCGGTCCTCTCGTACTAAGGACAGCTCCTCTCAAATTTCCTGCGCCCACGACGGATAGGGACCGAACTGTCTCACGACGTTCTGAACCCAGCTCGCGTACCGCTTTAATGGGCGAACAGCCCAACCCTTGGGACCGACTACAGCCCCAGGATGCGATGAGCCGACATCGAGGTGCCAAACCTCCCCGTCGATGTGGACTCTTGGGGGAGATAAGCCTGTTATCCCCGGGGTAGCTTTTATCCGTTGAGCGATGGCCCTTCCATGCGGAACCACCGGATCACTAAGCCCGACTTTCGTCCCTGCTCGACTTGTAGGTCTCGCAGTCAAGCTCCCTTGTGCCTT
>NZ_ABCF01000008.1:0-37500 GCF_000181495.1 Bacillus sp. SG-1 | reverse complement strand
AATGTTTGTTTTCAAAAAACGCCTTACCGTCCAAGTACCTTCTTATTAGTTTTGAAAACTCCAGCCCTATTTTTATTTTTCTTCCATAGAACGGAAAGTCCCTTAATTCCATCTTCAAATTACTGATATATTCATTCCTGTCAAAAATGATCTTTCCGTTAAACAGCCATTCAACGATCTTTCTGTTCGTACCAAGCAGCATCCACTCTTTTAACTTTTCCTCATTGACAATATGCAGGGCGGCTTTTTGATTCTCGTAAGAGTAATGCTTGATGAAGACAGGCGATTCTGATTCTTTCACTATGATCAATAAAACAATATCAAAAGTATCTGTCAACGGACTTGCTTTTTGACGCTGATCAATCATCAATACACCCAGAGTATTCGGGTGGCTTGCTCTTTCCTGGTATATGGGTCGTAAAATATCCTCCATCTTATATTCCTCCACTTACATTCATTGGGTTACTATTTCGACGGCAATAATAAATATCCTTCCTCTATTGTAGTCAAATTTCGACAAACTCGCATCAAGAGCACTAATACCCAAGTAAATATGGTATAGTATTTTTTTAGGAGGGACAATAATGGCCAAAAAATATTCCAGTAAAATTAATAAAATCCGCACTTTTGCATTGAGCCTGGTCTTCATCGGATTCATCATTATGTATGGCGGAATATTCTTCAGAGAACACCCTATCGTTATGACGATCTTCATGCTCTTCGGATTACTCGCTATAATAGGCAGTACTGTCGTTTACTTCTGGATTGGTATGCTGTCCACGAAAGCAGTACAGGTTGTCTGCCCTAATTGCGGAAAACCGACAAAGGTACTTGGACGTGTCGATATGTGTATGTATTGCAATGAACCGCTGACACTCGACAGGAACCTCGAAGGAAAAGAATTCAATGAAGATTACAATAAAAAGGGCGAGACCCGTTCTAAATAAGTGCAAAGAAAAAAAGGAATTGCCGAAACACCGGCAATTCCTTTTTTTAATGTTCTTTATTCGTACTGCAGCTTTCGCAGGTTCCGTATATCTCCATCCTGTGATTGCGAACTTTGAAACCAGTGACGTGTGAAGCCAGCTGTTCGACTTCGTCCAGTCCCGGGTAGTGAAAATCAACTATTTTCCCGCATTCATCGCAGATTACGTGATAGTGATCGGATGTCACATAATCAAAACGGCTTGATGCGTCTCCATAGGTCAGCTCTTTCACAAGGCCCACTTCCCTGAAAACCCTCAGGTTATTATAGACTGTCGCTACACTCATGTTCGGGAACTTACCTTCTAATGCTTTATAAATATCATCAGCAGTTGGGTGCGCCATAGAATGTATCAAGTATTCCAAAATCGCATGACGTTGGGGAGTAATACGGACTCCAGTTTCTTTCAGCGTGTCGATCGCTTCCTTCAATTGGACATCTGACATCGTCATGCACCTCTATTTCATAAAGATTCTTACTTTATAATGTTTATAATTAGTGTACTAACGAATGCCCTGTTTTGTCAATGAATCTCCTCATTATTTCGGTTGATGAAGATTTTGCTCTTTCTCCCCGAGCTGATTATTGATGTAGCGTGCTGCTACAAAGAGAAAATCAGACAGCCTGTTCAAATAGGACAAGACTAACGGATTAACCCCTTCCTCAATGCTGACGGCTTCCCTCTCTGCACGGCGGACCACCGTTCTTGCGGAATGCAGGGCAGCTCCCGCTGGATGCCCGCCCGGCAGGATGAAATTGGATAAAGGCGTCAGAGCTGAATCCCATTTATCGATGGTGGCCTCCAGCTCTTCAACATCTTCTTTGGTTACCTTCCACTTTACTTCTTTTCCTGAAGGGGTCGCCAGTTCAGCCCCTACATGGAACAATGTTGTCTGAATTTTATGGAAGACAGAATTGAATTCATCCCGTTCTTCGAAATACTCATTCTTAATATAGCTTAACCCAAGACCAATTAAAGAATTCGCTTCATCACACGTGCCATAAGCCTCTACTCTCCGGTCCGCTTTCGAAACACGCTGTCCATATACTAATGAGGTTGTACCCTTATCTCCTGATTTTGTATAAATTTTCATTAATCAGTACCCTCTTTCCACTTCAATTTCATTGATATAATCTGTTCCGTTCTTAATATATGTTGTCAGGTTCTTTTTAAATATGGCAAAAGAACGGGGCAGATATTGCTTGGTTCTGCTCGATAGATGAGGAGTGATTGTTACTTTATCCATATTCCAGAAAGGATGACCTTCTGGAAGAGGTTCAGTTTCAAAAACATCAAGATAGGCATGGGCAATTTCATTTCCCTCTAAAGCTTCCACAAGTTCTGAGCTTTTGAACAAGTCCCCTCTCCCTATATTTATGAAAACAGCGGACGCTTTCATACATTGAAAATGTTCTTTCTTAAGTATGTACCTTGTTGCTTCCGTACTGGGGAGGATGGAAAGGACAAAGTCGGCTTTGCCTATAACCCTTTCGAGCTGGTCCATCGTATACATTTCATCAAAGTTTTCCGTTATTTTACCACTCGTATTAATTCCCGAAACATTCATTCTGAAGGCTTTACCGAGCCTGGCTATCTCTCTGCCAATGGCCCCCGCGCCCATTATAAACAGATTTTGACCGGACAGCTCTGTTCCCGGCACCTCTCTCTGCCATAATCCCCGTTGGATTTCCTCTCTTATTGCCGGGAACTGTTTCGCATGCTGAAGCATAAGACCAAAGGCAAACTCTGCCATCGGTATGGCATGAATCCCCTTCACATTCGTGACCAATATTCCTTTTTCCTTTATGAGTTCGAGTGGCATTAATTCCAATCCGGCTGACATGACCATAATCCAGCGCAGCCGTTTCGCCTGATTGATATGCTCTGCTGTCATATCTTCCCCGAAGGTTACAATCACTTCCGCTTCGGATATTGAGCCGAAAGCGGACTGGATATCTTTAAAAAATTCAAACTGGCACTCTTCCCAACCAACCAGTAATTCTTCCGCTAATTCCTTTGGCGGGTCAAACGTAAACAATATCTTCATATATCCACCTCAATCTTTGATCCCACATTATTGTATGAATATTTTATCACTTTTATAAAATCACACTCAAGTTAACGGATTAGGTTGCAGGTTTCGATTGAATTAAAAACGCTGTTTTCGCATATATTGTTGCTCTCGGAAAAATCCAAGGAGCCGGATTTTTCCCTTATAGACATGGGCTTTTTTCTCTGAACAATGTGAATTAGCTCTTTCCTTGCTTCTTTACCAGTATATTTACTGTGAATCAAGGCATATCTCAGGAAATTTATATTAAATAGCAAGTTTAAGAAAAGAGCCAAAAAAAAGAACGGCCGCACGCTGCAGCCGTTTAAAAAGGTTCCGAGACTTATTTGAGGAGGTATGCCCTACTATAATCTATGTATTTGAAAGAAAAGTGAATGGACAAAAGCCTTCTCTTAGTAAAAATAGGCTTTAACTCAGATTTTCTTTTATATAGTTCAGGGCTTCTTCCACGTGGCCTTTCACCCTTACTTTCCGCCACTCTTTCGCGATATTCCCGTCTTTATCAATGATGAATGTGGATCGTTCGATACCCATATATTCTTTGCCGAAATTCTTCTTCAGCTTCCACACTCCATACTCTTCCGCTACCTTATGATCTTCATCCACGAGCAGAAGGAAGGGAAGTCCATGCTTTTCTACAAACTTTTCATGTTTACCCTTAGGATCAGGGCTGACTCCCAGTATCACCGCGTCAAGCTCTTCAAATTGCTCGTGTTGATCCCTAAAGTCGCAAGCTTCTGTTGTGCAGCCTGGCGTCATATCCTTAGGATAAAAATATAGAACTACATTCTTTCCTTTGTAATCCGAAAGCTTTATGGTTTCTCCGTTACTGGCTTCCAATTCAAAAGGGGGGGCTTGTTTTCCTGTTTCGACCATGTAATCTCCTCCTGTAACCTTGATTACTATTAGCTTACCCAAAATGACAGGAGGGCTCAACCATTCGTCTCTTTTGATTGTCCTTCTATAAAAAATGACTTGATCACAAATGCTGCGGGAATCGTATATCCAAGCCATGATTCGAAAAGTGCAATCCCCCGGCCAATCCCGATAGGAGTCACATCTCCGTAACCAACAGAGAAAAGGGTGACACCGCTGAAATATAGACATGTAAATAAATGATCGAGGAAATCTCCCTGTATTACATCTCCGCCCTCTACCAATAAATCGATTCCTTCGACTTCCAAAAGGACATAGACCAAGCCGAATCCAAGCATCAGCACGAGATAAGACATGCCTAATAATAGAAAATTCCTAATCGAAAGATGCTTTTCCCTCCATTTAGACGGAAAGAAAAGCGTTCTTAAACTAAGGGTCATACAAAGGGCTATGGCAGCTATCAGAATATATACCATCATTCATCATTCCTTATTAGGAGACCTTGTCTCTTCATCTTACGCGTGAAAGAACCAAAAAATGTTGCCCCATATAAAAAACACCCTCTCATTAAAAAGAGGATGCTTTAATTTACTAATATTGATAAGGAAAATTGCAGATCTAAAGATTAAGATCTTTTTGAAATCCAGAATCTCAAATCAATTTCGCTTTGAAATTATTTATATCGTTGCTAAAGACGCTTTTCAGTCGATATCACCGAGGCGATGTCCTTTAGACCTTTCTCTCAAGACACTTTGCGATCGATATCAATACTTTGATGTACTTGAGACTCTCTCTCAAGACACTTTTCGGCCAATATCATCACTTTGATGTACTTAAAACTCCCTCTCAAGACACTTTGCGATTGATATCATCGCTTTGATGTCCTTGAGACTTCCTCTCAAGATACTTTTTTCACGGTGCCGCCGGGATCATATCTTTCAAAACGATCCTTTTGGACATTATCCCCTCGGACAGACGCCCATCAAAACCGACGCAAGAAACCTAATAGTTTAGTTCCCCGCTCCCCGGTACCTCTTCACACCCTCGTTCCAAAGATAAATGGAAAGTCCGAAGAACGCGGTACCAATCAGGGGAGTTAAGTAAGAAAAGCCATACCATTCTTCTTTGCCAAGAAAATAGGCAGCCGGATACACCCCGACGAAAGCAAACGGCAGGATCCACGTTAGAACAAACCGGATGGCGTTGTTATAAATATCAACCGGATATCTGCCGTAATTCCCGATGTTGTACATCATCGGCATAATGGACGTTTTTGCATCAGACCAGAAACCGATGCTTGCAAGCGAGATAAAGATCCCTGCATAAACAAGAGCCCCGCCGATGACAAACAATACAAACAGGATAGGGTCCATCCACTCAATCGATAAGCCCAAATTATTACCTGCATAAAACATAATGAACAAACCTGTAAACACGCCAAATAAAGATTCCAGTTCCATCCTCTCGAGGATGACCTGGAAAAGGCTGTGGATTGGACGGGTTAAGATCCGGTCCATCTCCCCTTTTACGATATACCTTTCGTTGAAATCCCAAATATTGAAAAAGGTCGAAAACAAGGCAAATGGCACAAGGAAAAAACCATAGATGAAGATGATTTCATCGCGGTTCCATCCACTTAAAAACTGTGTATGTCCGAAGACAACCAATATAAAGACAAGATTGACGCCTTGGAATAACAGGTCAGAAAGTATTTCAACCACAAGGTCTGTTCGGTATTGCAGTCTTGTTTTCATATATTGGGAAACATACCGGAAGAACATTGATAGATAAAACACTTCTTACCCTCCTTGTATAATCAATTGTTTTTTTGCTATCTGCCACAGCGCACCTATTGGAACCAGCAATACGAGAACCCAGACTATTTGCAAGCCGAGAGCTTCATACACTTGGAAGCCTGTATATCCTTCTGTGAAAATCATGCTGGGGACATAACTGATGCTTTGGAAAGGCAGGAACTTCATGGTCGCCTGCGCCCAGACTGGAAAGAAGCTTATAGGCAATAGCAGACCTGAGAACAGATCAATCACAACCCTTTTTGCCCGAATCAATCCATCGTTATTAAATAAGAAAAAAGTCGTAATCCCTGTCAGCAAGTTGATCTGTGTATTGATCATAAAGCTGAATATGATAGACAGTCCGAAGAACAGCCACGTGGATGCGTTGGCGGAAACCTCGATAGGAAAAACAAGAGCAACGATGAACATCCCCGGCACGGAGAAAAACAGAAGTCTGAAAATCCCTTCCCCCAGGCCCTGCATGGTTTTCATGCCGAGGTAACTGTATGGCCTGATCAATTCGACCGCTACTTTTCCTTCTTTGATTTCGGCCGCTATCTCCCTGTCTATGTTATTAAAATAAAACGCTCGCGCCATCCATGCTACTGCTATATAGGTAGTCATCTGAATAACAGACAAGCCTTCGATATCTTCTTTTCCTCCATAAATTGCCTGCCATAGGAAATAGTAAGCGCCGATGTTGATGCTGTAGATCAGGATTCCGCTGTAATAATTCGTTCTGTACGCAAGCATCATCAAAAAGCGGATCCGAATCATCTCAATATATTTTGACATCATCGATCCCCCTTATACCTTCACGGTTTCTCTTTGGGCCGGCCTGATATCGACGATACCCTGTTCATAAATATTGCGGATAATCTCTTCTGTCGTAGTTTCCTTGATTTTCATATCCCTTACTTTATAAGAAGACACTACCAGACCGATTAAATCGGAGATCTTATTATCGTCTGCTTCAATCATAGCGGAGAACCGCATTTCTTTTTCATCGAGCTGCCACTCTGCTCCAAGATTGGAAGTCAGGGCGTTCAATTCCTGTACAGAAGGTTGATCAATGAATTGGAACTGGATTTCCTTTTGCTCTCCCCATTCCGTTTTCAGATTTTGCAGTGCCCCGTCATAGATAATCTTTCCTTCATCAAGCATGACCACCCGTTCACAAAGTGCCTCTATATCCGTAAGGTCGTGGGTTGTGAGCAGAATGGTTGTATTGTATTTTTCATTAATCTCCTTCAAAAACTGCCTGATTTTTAACTTTACCAGGACATCCAGTCCAATGGTTGGCTCGTCTAAAAACAACAACGGCGGATTGTGAACAAGTGCTGCCGCTAACTCGCACCTCATCCTCTGGCCCAGGGAAAGCTTCCTGACAGGCTTGTCCAGAAGAGGCTGTATGTCAAGAGTCTCAATCACATGATCCATATGTTCTTTGTATTGTTCATCCGGAACCTTGTAGACCTTTTTTAAAAGTTGAAAAGATTCCTGAACCGCGATATCCCACCAAAGCTGGGAGCGCTGGCCGAACACAACTCCAATGCTTTTAACGAATTTTTCTCTTTCTTTATGAGGATTCATTCCATTGACCGTCACTTCACCTGAAGTCGGGGTGAGGATTCCTGTCAGCATTTTGATGCTGGTCGACTTGCCTGCACCGTTTTCCCCAATATATCCGACCATTTCTCCTTGCTTAACTGTAAAACTGATATCATTTACAGCTGAAACAACTTTATAATTACGTGTGAACAAATCACGAAAAGCACCTTTTAATCCAGAGCGGCTGGAGTAGGCTTTAAAATCTTTTCGCAAATTGTGAACTTCAATAGCATTGTTCATTCATACTCCTCCTTCAATCTAAACCATGGAATAGTGTAACACAGCTGCTTGGAAAGGAGAGCGGGAGATGCTTATCCTTTAGTCCTCCCTTAATTTGCGCTATATACGACAACATACTAAAATGAGTGAGAGATTGCGAAAATGAAGGAGGAAATATTGTTTATGAATTTCACCAACTCTGAACGTTTACATAAAAAAGCATTGGAAAGAATTGTCGGAGGAGTCAACAGCCCATCCCGTTCTTATAAGGCGGTAGGAGGAGGATCTCCTGTTGCCATGGAGCGTGCCAAAGGAGCCTATTTCTGGGATGTAGACGGCAATAAGTACATCGATTACCTTGCCGCATATGGACCGATCATCACAGGACATGCTCATCCGCATATTACAGAAGCGATTACAAAGGCAGCAGAAAACGGAGTACTATACGGAACACCCACTCCTTTTGAAGTGAAGTATGCAGAAATGCTGCAGGAGGCCATGCCAAACCTGGATAAAGTCCGTTTCGTCAACTCCGGAACAGAAGCAGTCATGACGACCATCAGAGTAGCCCGTGCTTATACAGGACGTGATAAAATCATCAAGTTTGCCGGGTGTTATCACGGACATTCAGACCTTGTGCTTGTAGCAGCAGGTTCCGGCCCGGCCACCTTGGGGACACCGGACTCTGCAGGGGTGCCGAAAAGCATCGCCAATGAAGTTATCACCGTTCCATTTAATGATATAGAACCTTTCAGAGAAGCAATGGAAAAGTGGGGAGATCAAATTGCCGGTGTACTGGTAGAACCTATCGTCGGAAACTTTGGGATCGTCGAGCCGAAGGAAGGGTTCCTTCAGCAGGTAAATGATATAACCCACGAAGCAGGAGCCCTTGTCATTTATGATGAAGTCATCACTGCTTTCCGTTTTATGTACGGTGGAGCGCAGGATATGCTCGGGATTAAACCTGATTTGACGGCAATGGGGAAAATCATCGGTGGAGGACTTCCAATCGGTGCCTACGGAGGAAAAGCGGAAATCATGGAAAAAGTCGCCCCTCTTGGACCTGCATACCAGGCTGGTACAATGGCTGGAAACCCAGCTTCCATCCTGTCGGGAATCGCCTGTCTTGAAGTTCTGAAAGAGGAAGGCGTATACGACCGGCTGGATCAGTTAGGCGCCATGCTCCATGAAGGAATTCTTAAAGCGGCCGAAAAGTATAATACACCAATCACCATCAATCGATTAAAAGGTGCACTTACACTGTATTTCACCACTGTAACTGTTGAGAATTACGAACAGGCTGAAGCAACCGACGGAGAAATGTTCGCAAAGTTCTTCAATCTCATGCTGCGCCAGGGAATCAATCTTGCTCCTTCCAAGTATGAGGCCTGGTTCATAACCACAGCGCATACTGAGGAAGATATCAAGGAGACCATCGAAGCAGTCAATTATGCATTCGAACAACTTCAAAACGCATAAACATTCAATGATATGCAAGGAGGATCTCCTCCTTGTTTTTATTTCAACCTTACATGAAAGCGTTTACAGCATTGAAATACTCTCTCCCCCCTCCTATAACCATCCATGATTTTGAATAAAAAATTGAATTCTGAAAATTCTTATGATATTATAAAATTACTGTTCAGAATATTTCGTTTTATATTCTGCATTTATTACGGAGGTGTTTTTATTGAAAGAACAACGAACTCAATGGAGTCCTGAACTCTTTAAAGATTTCCATAATGGCGCGCATGATGCCTGTGGAATTGTTGCATCAATTGAAAAAAATAAAATTCCGGCAAGAGAAAATATTGACCGCTGCATCGAGGCATTGATAACGATGGATCATAGGGCTGGATTTATTAACGGCGAAGGAGATGGAGCTGGAATACATATCGACATTCCCAGAGCCGTCTGGTCCGAAAAGCTTGAAGCCGCTTCTATCGATTCCTCTTTAGCTCTATCACCCCGATTTACGATCGGCCACTTTTTCATTAAAGGTATTCCAGTAAACCAAGGGACACAAGAAATTGTCGACAAGCTTGAAAAGCAAGGCTTTCAAGTATTGCTGACCGATCTTGATTCAACAAGACCCGACACCTTGGGACCAATAGCCGCTCAAGAGAACCCTCACTTTTTACAGGCGGCATTGCTTGCACCTGAAAACCAGGAGAAAACAAAGACATACAAACAGTTATTTGAGCTCCTTGCATCGATTGAAGAAAACAGCGCCATCCATGTAGCATCCCTGAGCCCGGACCACGCAGTATACAAAGTGATGGGAGCAGGAGCTTCACTTCCGAAATACTACAAAGACCTGACAAATCCAAAAGTCGCGTCCACTATGACATTGGGTCATAACCGCTATTCAACCAATACCTTATCTAACTTTTTCAGAGTGCAGCCTTTCAGTGTGATCGGCCATAATGGTGAAATCAATACCATCAGCAAGCTTAGGGCAGAAGCTAAGAAAATTGATGTACCCCTTGTTGAAAATGGAAGTGATTCACAAGACCTTAACAGAACAATTGAAACCCTGATTGGAAGAGACGGCTACTCCCTATTTGAAGCAATGGAGTTAGTGTTTCCTCCAATTATTAATGAAATCAAGCAGTACCCTGGCCACCTTCAGGACCTGTATACCTATTTAAGGGAAACATGGGGACATTTTGCACAAGGCCCTGCAGGCATCATTTCCCGATTCGGTGAAGAAGCTGTCTTCAGTGTGGATTCCTTAGGCCTGCGTCCGCTTTGGTTGATGGAAATCGAAAGTGCCTATGTATTTGCTTCTGAGCCAGGTGTCATCAAATCTTCTGAATTCACTGGAGATCCAAAGCCCCTCTCCCCTGGGGAAAAAGTTGGCTTTGCTTGGGAGAATGATAGAATCACAAAATACGAATACAAAGAATTCCAAAGTGAAATATACAGCCGTTTTGAAAGTAGAATTGATTTTAAAGGCTACAAATCCAGACTGGAAACGTTGAATCTGCCAAAACACATCATGATGAGTTACCCAACCAGCATAGAAAATGGACAATACAATGCATTCGGCTGGGAAAGGGAACAAGTCCAACTGGTAGAACAGATGGCAGAAAAAGGTGCTGAACCAATCCGTTCACTTGGACATGATGCACCTCTTGCAGCCATCAATCCTAACCGTAAAAACGTAACAGACTTCATTAAGGAAAGTGTGGCAGTCGTTACGAACCCGGCAATCGACAGAGACCGTGAAACAGAGCACTTCTCTACCAGAACGATCATCGGGAAGAGACCACATCATAACAGCAAAACCGAAAAGCACCTTGCCGTAGAATTGCTGACTCCTCTTGTAATTGAGGGCAAAGCCGGCTGGATGGCATCTGAAACACTGCAGCAGCCAAGCTATGATGGACTTGTGCATCTCTTCCAACAAGAGAATCTATGTCACTTCATATCTACCACTTTTACTGAAAGTGAAACTATTCAGGAAGCCTTAACTAGATTAGCAGACGAAGCTCAAGAAGCCGTTTCTTCAGGCAAAAGCCTGCTTGTCTTGGATGACGGCAACTCTCATCACGATGGGAACCTTTGGCTTGATCCCCATCTTGTCCTCGCCGCGATTGACCAGAGGCTTACCGATGTTTCTTTAAGAAGAGATTGCTCACTGCTTATTCGTTCAGCAGCCATCCGCTCCCTTCATGACGTCATTGTGGCATACGGCTTTGGTGCGGACGTAATCAGCCCTTACTATATGTTCTTAACAGTCCTGGAAGAAGAGTCCAATGAACCGGTCCTAAACCTATACACTTCTCTCCAAAAAGGATTGGAAAAAGTCATTTCCACGATTGGAATTCATGAACTCAGAGGATACGGTAGACTCTTTTCTGCCATCGGCTTAAGCGATGAAGTTGCAGAAACATTGAATATTGTAAACTTCTTCGGTTCTGCAAGTCTTGCATTCAATTATGAAGAGATGAAAAAAGATGCAATTCAAAGAGCGGCGGATTACTTTGACGAAAAACAAAGAATCGCCAAGAGCTTCCATCTGTTTCCGAGGATTTGGAAAGCAATCGGGGATGTTGCCAGAACAGGGGATTATTCCGGATATAGAGAAAAAATTACTGAGCAGGAAGAAACAAAGCCTGTTACCATCAGGCATTTAACATCTCTTAAAAAATCGGAAAAAACTATTGATCCATCCAAAGTAGATATAAGTGTAGGGGAACACAGTCTTCCATTCGCCATCGCCTCAATGTCCTTTGGATCACAGAACGAAATTGCCTTCAGGGCTTATGCTGAAGCGGCAGACCGCCTCAACATGGTCAGCTTGAATGGTGAAGGCGGCGAGATCAAAGACATGATTGGCAAATATCCAAAAACACGCGGCCAGCAAGTCGCATCAGGACGTTTCGGGGTAAACGCTGAACTCCTAAACTCTTCTAACCTGCTGGAAATCAAAATCGGCCAAGGAGCTAAGCCGGGAGAAGGCGGACACCTTCCAGGTTCAAAGGTTACGGCAAAAATAGCTCAGGCACGTAACGCGACCATCGGTTCTGATTTAATTTCACCATCGAATAACCATGATATCTATTCGATCGAAGACTTGGCTCAAATGATTCATGAATTGAAGACGGCTAATGATCAAGCGAAAGTCGCTGTAAAAGTACCGGTTGTACCAAATATCGGTACGATTGCAGTCGGAATTGCCAAAGCAGGGGCAGACATCGTTACACTAAGCGGATTTGACGGAGGAACCGGTGCGGCCAGGATCCACGCTCTCCAGCATGTCGGCCTCCCTGTAGAGATTGGGGTCAAAGCAGCACATAACGCGTTGCTTGAAGCCGGATTGAGAGATACAGTCGAAATTTGGGCAGATGGCGGAATCAAGAGCATGCAGGATGTTATGAAGGTCATGCTTCTTGGTGCCAACAGAATCGGATTCGGTACCCTTTCCATGATCGCGATTGGATGTACGACATGCCGCGGCTGTCACCTCGATACCTGCCATGTCGGAATTGCAACTCAAATTGAATCAGAAGCACAGGCTAAAGATCATGGTCTTCGCCGTTTCGTACCTAGACAACTCGACCTTGCTGTATCTGGCCTGACGAACCTCTTTACCGCTTTTGGAGAAGAATTAAAGGCCCTGGCAGCATCTATTGGCGTCCAGCGCCTTCAAGATGCAGTCGGTCGTTCAGACCTTTTAGAGCAGGTAAGCGGCAAAGACTCCATGAACTTATCCACCCTCTTGCAGCCATTGGAAATCGGCCAGTTCCACAAAGAAGCAGCCGCTTCTCTTGAACAGCCGAACATGCTGCAGGCAGTGGCTGGCGAATATCTTGACAGCAGTGTGGATGAATTACACTTATCAAGGGAATTCTCAGGAGTCATCTCAAATCAGCGTGTCCTGGGAAGCAGAGCATCAGGACACCGGGTCCGTTCCAAACTTCAGAATCTAAGCTCTGAATTGCAGCCGGTCCAGCTCTCTTACAAAGACTGTTCCATCCCAGGCAATGGACTCGGGGCTTATAACGTTGATGGAATTAATATCACCGTCAGCGGCGGCGCCCAGGATGGTCTAGGCAAGTCAAGCTATGGCGGAACCATCACTGTCACCAAAGGAAGAACAAAGAACAACCACTTCTTCAACGGGTCAGCCGGAAAGGGCTTCGGTTATGGAGCACAGCAAGGCCTGCTGATGGTCCAGGGCAACGCAGATGCACGTGCGGGAATTCGACTGTCAGGGGCTGACATGGTCATCGGCGGTCTTATAACAAAACCAATACCAGCTAAGGAATATGGTAACATCGGGGCCAATGCCAATATCAAAGGTTTTGCCTTTGAATATATGACAAACGGCCGGGGTCTTGTTCTTGGAGATCCAGGGCCATGGATTTGTGCCGGAATGACGGGCGGAGTCGTCTACCTGCGCCACCAGCCTGAAATGGGGCTTACTCAGGAAGCATTGAACCGAAGGATTGCCAAAGGCGCGAAAGTTCAACTTCAGCCATTAAATGATCAGGGATTGGAAGATGTAACTGAACTCCTTACCAACTACATTAACGTGCTGGAGAACGAACAGCCTGAAGAAGCGGAAAGCTTAAGAAAGCTTTTAGCATCACCTGGGGATCATTTTCTGCAAGTCATCCCTTCAAAAGAACAAGCAGATCCATCTGTATCAACGGAATAATCAAAAAAAGGCTGATGCTGGATTGTAACATCCAGCTCAGCTTTTTTTATATTGACAACCGGTGAAATTTCCTATTCCCTTTTCCCGGCCTTATAAGTAAAATAAGGTCTATGCCAAAGGAAAAATTGTTTAGTATTCCCCCTTTGTGTTAAATCTACAATAAGGGATTTTATTTTACGGATAACAGGAATGTATTTGAGGATTGCATGGTAAACCGGTTCATCGTCTAAAGAAATAGGCTATCTATTCTTATGACAGCTCATTATTTGGACCGTTTCTTCGAGGAATTGTCCGTTTTTTGTTAGGACCCTTGTTAATTTGGTTCATTTCCTTAAGAAATAGTCCGGTTCTTCTGAGGACAGCTCATCATTTGAGTCATTTCTTCAATTCAGACAAATATGTACTATGGAAAGGATATCTATACAATGAAGTTAGGTGCCCGTATTTTTAAAACCGGGATTGCAATTGTACTTGCTTTGCTGGCAGCTGATATGTTTAACTTCCCGAATCCCGTTTTTGCCGGGATTGCTGCTGTTTTTGCTGTGCAGCCGACCATTTACCGCTCTTATCTTACTATTATCGAACAAATCCAAGCCAATCTCATTGGCGCCATTCTTGCCGTTCTCCTTGTGCTCTTATTCGGCCACAGTATATTGGTCATTGGATTGGCGGCAATAATTGCGATTCTAATAATCTTAAAACTCAAACTTGAAAACACGATCGGACTTGCTCTTGTAACTCTGATTGCCATCATGGAAGCACCTCAGGATGATTTCATCCAGTTTGCACTGATCAGGTTTTCGACAATCATGACAGGTGTGTTTGCTTCCTTTGTTGTCAACTTAATTTTTATTCCGCCAAAATATGAAACGAAGCTCTATCATAAGATAGAAGATATTACAGAAGAGATTTTAAAGTGGATTCGTCTGAGCAATAGGCACTCTTCAGATTTTCATCTATTAAAAAAAGATTTCGAGAAAATCAGAGAAAGATTAACGAAGAGTGAACAACTGTACCTGTTATATAAGGAAGAACGAAATTACTTAAAAACCAGTGATGTAGCCAAAAGCAGAAAACTGGTAATCTACAGGCAAATGATTTCAGCTTCAAGGAGAAGCTTCGAGATCCTTAAGCGCCTGAATCGCTATGAGAATGAGCTCAACCATCTTCCTGAACAGCTGAGAAGCTCGATAACTGAACAACTGGACTGTCTATTGACTTATCATGAACAGCTGTTGCTTCGCTTTATAGGAAAGATGCATACAGTCACAGAAAGCGACCACACCAACACAGTTTGCTTAAATCGAAAAGAAATGATGAATCTGTTTATGGATGAAATCAATAAATCCTACAATGAAACAGACATCCATACCTTTCATATTCTTCATATCTTCTCCGCAATCTTTGAATACGACGAACAGTTGGAACACCTTGACACGTTGATAACAAGCTTCCAATCCTATCATAAAGAAGTGAACGAAGTAACGGTCAGAGAAGCGGAAGATCGATAATCAACAAGGATGCCGCCTCATCTGGGCATCCTTGTTTGCATGGTGGCGAATCGTGCGAATGGCCATGGTGGTTTTTAACTCTCTTAATGAAATTGGATATAATCAAACCTTCTTAAGTTTAGTAGGCAAGTGTTTTGAGAAACACTTTAAGTACATTACTCAACGAGGGTATCGGGTCATGAGATTTCATATCCCTTGAGATTTTGGCCCGTAAACAGAATTATTGGGTCATTGAGAGTTCATTGTCAAAAAAATGATGCCCAATAAGAAGGTTTGGCGGAACGAGTAGCCCTTTCTAAAAGGAAGGCAGGTCAAGCTTCTAATTATAAATTAAAAAGGATGCCCCTGTGGGCATCCTTTTTAATTCTTCATTTTTGGATCGAGGGCGTCTCTCAATCCGTCCCCCATTAGGTTGAATCCTAATACGGTCAACATAATTGCCAGCCCTGGGAAGATCATTGTCCACGGAGCATCCAGCATGTACCTGCGTGCGTCTGAAAGCATTTTTCCCCATTCAGGATCCGGCGGCTGTGCCCCCAGTCCCAAGAATCCAAGGGCAGCCGCTTCCAGGATGGCAGTTGCAATCGCCAGTGTTCCCTGAACGATGATTGGAGCCATACTGTTTGGAAGCACATGGCTGAATAGAATTCGTCTGTCACTCATTCCAATAGCTTTTGCCGCCATTACATACTCTTCTTGTTTCACACTGAGGACCCTGGATCTTATCAATCGGCCGAAGTTCGGTATATTGATAATGGCAATAGCGATTAAGGCATTTCTTAAAGAAGGCCCCAATGCAGCCACTACTGCGATTGCCAAGAGTATACTCGGGAAGGCCAACAGGATATCAAAGAACCTTGAAATAATGACATCGACCCATCTGCCATAATATCCGGCAATAATTCCCAATAGACTTCCTGCTACCGCTGAACCGATAACAGCGAAAAAGCCTACCGTAAGGGAAATCCTTGCACCGTGGATGATGCGGGATAGAATATCACGGCCAAAGTCATCTGTGCCAAGCCAATGTTCTGCAGAAGGTGCTTGAAGCCTGATGTCCAAATTCTGCTCATTAATGCCTTGAGGAGCGATAAGAGGAGCAAAAAGAGCAAGGATGATAAAGAATAGGACAATTCCAGAGCCTACCAAAGCCGTTTTATTTTTACGAAAACTTTTCCAAGCTTCCTTCCATGGAGAGATTGTCTCTTCTGTTTTTTGCTGTTTAATTTCACCTGTGTTTGGTGCCAGTTCTGCCATATTAGACACCTCTCTTTAATTGTATTTGATTCGTGGATCGACTGCTGCATACAGAAGATCGACAATAAGGTTGATTGTTACAAATATAGCTGCTACAACCAGGATTCCTGATTGGATAACCGGGTAATCACGGTAACTGATAGCATCAAATATGTACCTTCCAATTCCCGGCCAGCCGAAAATGGTTTCCGTCAAAATGGCTCCGCCGAGCAGAAGCCCCATTTGCAATCCGATGACCGTCAGTACGGGAATGACTGCATTTTTTAACGAATGTTTATAAACGACAAGGAACATTTTCAAGCCTTTTGCCCTTGCTGTCCGGATGTAATCCGATTTCATCACTTCCAGCATGCTGGATCGTGTCATCCTTGCAATGATTGCCATAGGAATCGTCGCAAGTGCTAACCCTGGAAGGATCAAATGTCGAATGACAGCGCCAAACTTTTGGAAGTCCCCTTGTATTAGGGTATCGAGCAAATACAGATTCGTTATAGCATTGACCGGATTTCGAATATCCTCACGGCCTGTAGTTGGCAGGAGATCAAGTTGAATGCCAAACACCCATTGTCCCATCAATCCGAGCCAGAAGATCGGCACTGAAACCCCAACTAACGCAAGGATCATTGCTGTATAATCAAACCAAGAATTCTGGAACCAGGCACTAATAATACCCGCATTCACTCCTATTACCACCGCGATAACCATGGCTACTAAGGCCAATTCAAACGTAGCTGCAAGGTAAGGCCATATCTCGCTGGCAACGGAAGATTTCGTCCTGATGGATTCCCCCAGGTTTCCTTGGAAAAGGCCGGCTAAGTACTCAAAGTACTGAATATACCAAGGGTTGTCCAATCCCAGCTGTGCTCTTAAAGCTGCAACAGCTTCTTTGGTAGCCTGCTGCCCAAGAATGGTTTGCGCCGGATCTCCCGGGATTGCCCTGATTATCATGAAAACGATAAATGTCATTCCGAAAAGTACAGGGATGAGCTGTAACAATCTGCGGATCGTATATTGAAACATTTTTGTTCACCTCTTCTAGTTAGGCATATTTTCTTGCTGCCCCATACTTGATAAAAAGCTTGAAGGTCGATTTTGGCTCACGCCCTGCAACCCATATAATATGTACAAAAGGGAGAAATCTGAGATATCCCCCCTTTTGTTTATTCCTTATTCTAGT
The DNA here is from genome assembly GCF_000181495.1 of Bacillus sp. SG-1. Classification (GTDB taxonomy): domain Bacteria; phylum Bacillota; class Bacilli; order Bacillales; family Bacillaceae_B; genus Rossellomorea. The sequence continues at coordinate 19,827 of NZ_ABCF01000008.1, read as the reverse complement.
TCTACACCACTCAACAAGTCTGATCCCGTTGGATGAGGTTTGAAGTTTTTGACTTTCGAGCTTCCAGCAAGTAATGGAGTGGAGTGCGCTAACGGAATCCATGGTGCATCTTCATGAATGATTTCCTGAGCCTGCTTGTAAAGCTCAGCGCGTTTGTCTTCATCTACTTCTGATTGAGCTTCAATTAATATATCATGAAGTTCATCATTGCTGTAGTAAGCGTAGTTGTTGCTTCCGATATTGTCTTTATCAAGAAGAGTATAAAGGAAGTTATCTGCATCTCCATTATCACCTGTCCAGCCAAGAAGGAATGCGTCCGCTTCACCTTTGCTTGCTTTGTCTAGGTATGTTGCCCACTCAAATGATACAATTTCAGCTTTGACACCAATCTTTGCAAAATCGGCCTGGATTGCTTCAGCAACTTTCTGACCATCCGGCATATATGGACGAGGAACAGGCATTGCCCATAGTTCCATTTCGAATCCATCAGGATAGCCTGCTTCTGCAAGCAATTCTTTCGCTTTATCAAGATCAAATTCATAAGCCTCGATATCATCGTTATATCCGTTGATTACCGGCGGCATTGGGTTCTTGGCCGGATCAGCTTTACCTTCGAAGAACGCGTCAATGATTGCTTGCTTATTCACGGCATGGTTAAGTGCCTGACGAACTTTCGGATTGTTGAATGGCTCTCTTGTATTTGTCAATCCAAGGTACCCTACGTTTAAGGATGGACGCTCAAACAATTGCAGTTTTTCGTCTTCTTGGATCTTCTCAGCATCACTAGGGTTGATACCGTCTGCCAAGTCAATCTCACCTGAAATCAAAGCATTTAGACGCGCAGAGTTTTCAGGAATGGATTTGAAGATAATTTGATCAAGTTTCGGCAAACCTTCCTGCCAGTAGTCTTCGTTTTTCTCAAGAACAATTTTGTCATTTTCTTTCCACTCAACAAATTTGAATGGACCAGTACCTGCATTTGTAGGCTGCTTCGCAAACTTGTCTCCAAGCTCTTCAACAGCTGTCGGGCTTGCGATTGAGAACATGCTCATCGCCAGGTTTTTCAAGAAAGGTGCTTGAGGACGTTTCAATGTGAATTCAACTGTCCCCTCATCAACAGCCTTAACCTCTTGGATTACGTGACCTTCATCTCCTTTAAAACCACCAAACATTGAACCGTAATAAGGAAATTCATCAGCACTTCCATTCATCCAGCGTTCAAAGTTGAACACTACAGCATCGGCATTGAAATCTGTTCCATCTTGGAACTTGACTCCATCCTGCAGTGTGAATGTGTATGTCAATCCATCTTCAGATACATCCCACTCTTTTGCAAGACCTGCTTGAACTTCTGTGTCCTGCTCTCCAAATTTAACAAGAGTTTCAAAAATGTTTTTCGTAACTTTAAATGATTCCCCATCAGTTACCGTAATCGGATCCAGTCCGACTGAATCACCCCCGCGTCCAAAAATCAACGTCTTTGAGGCTGAGTCACTGGATGACCCATCAGCTCCACAACCGTATAAAGCGGTGGAAACTGCCATTAGAAGTACTAAAAGTACTGCCCAGCTCCTTCTCTTCAAATAAATCCCCTCCAAATATTTTTTTTATATGCTTATATCACTTGCCATCTTCATAGAGATGACAAGCAACATAATGCCCTGGTAAATGTTCCTTGAACTCAGGTGTCTTGCTTTTACAAACATCCATTGCATGTGGACATCTTGTATGGAAAGCACACCCTGCCGGCGGATTTGAGGGGCTCGGAATATCCCCTTGCAAAAGGATTGTGTCCCTTTCAAAAGCCGGATCTGGAATCGGCACCGCAGACAATAGAGCCTGGGTATAAGGGTGCAGCGGCTTCGTATAAAGATTTTCACTTTCACTCAGCTCTACCATTCTTCCTAAATACATGACTCCCACTCTATCACTTATATGCCTGACCACCCCTAAATCATGAGCGATAAATATGTAGGTCAAATCAAATTCTTCCTGAAGGTCCTTCATCAAGTTGAGGACCTGGGCTTGAATGGATACATCAAGCGCAGACACGGGCTCGTCGGCGATTATCAGCTTAGGCTGCGTCATCAAGGCTCTCGCAATGCCGATTCTCTGTCTTTGTCCCCCACTGAACTGATGGGGGTATCTTTTGGCGTGATAACTGCTCAGTCCGACAATTTCAAGCAGCTCATGTACTTTTTTCTTTCTTTCCTTGGCAGAACCGATACCATGGACAATCAGGGGTTCTTCCAATATTTTTTCGACTGTATGCCTCGGGTTCAAAGAGGCATATGGATCCTGGAAAACCATTTGAATATCCCTGCGGATCTTTCGCATTTCTGCCTTTGAAAGACTTGTAAGCTCTTTATCTTCAAAAGTCACCTTGCCTTCTGAAGGGTCTATCAATCTCATTAACATCCGTCCGGTAGTCGACTTTCCGCAGCCGCTTTCTCCTACAATCCCAAGAGTCTCCCCTTTTTTCACCTGAAAAGAAACGCCGTCAACAGCTTTAACATGATTGACCGGCCGTCCCAAGATTCCGCCTGTAATGGGAAAATGTTTTTTAAGTCCCTCAACCTTTAACAGCGGTTCTGTCATGAGCTCTCTCCTCCTTGCTGTCATATAAAAAGCAGCGGCTTGTATGGCCTGGTGCCGTCTCATAAAGTTCCGGAGTTTCGCTTAAACAGCGGTCAAAGGCATATTCACATCGTGCCGCAAAGCGGCAGCCATGTTTGATGGACCCTGGTTTGGGAACACTTCCCGGAATGGAGTAAAGCTTCTGCTTTTTAAACCGCATATCCGGGACAGATTGGATAAGTCCCTTTGTATACGGGTGCTGAGGGTTTTTAAAAATTTCCTCAACAGTTCCTTCTTCAACAACTTTTCCTGAATACATAACGATAAGCCTTTCACACGTCTCGGCTACAACACCGAGGTCGTGGGTAATGAGGATGACCGCTGTATTCATTTCTTTATTCAATTGCTTCATCAGCTTTAGAATTTGTGCCTGGATTGTTACATCCAGTGCTGTTGTCGGTTCATCGGCAATCAATACTTTAGGGTCGCATGCCATGGCCATGGCAATCATGACTCTCTGCCTCATTCCTCCTGAAAGCTGATGTGGGTATTCATTCAATAACTCTTCCGCCCGTGGCAGACCGACAAGCTGCATAATCCTGACGGCATCCTTTCGTGCTTCTGCTTTACTGTTCTTTTTATGTATACGGATTGCTTCTGTGAGCTGGTTGCCAATCGTAAAGACCGGATTTAATGAAGTCATGGGCTCCTGAAAGATCATGGCAATGTCATTTCCACGAATTTCTCTCATTCTTTTTTCAGAAGCTTTTGTTAAATCCTCGTCTTTAAAAAGGATTTTCCCGCCTGTGACTTTTCCCGGCGGGCTTGGGACCAATCCCATAATCGATAGTGAAGTAACACTTTTCCCACAACCGGATTCGCCAACAATCCCCAAAATTTCTCCTTCATTTACATGGAAATTCACATTGTCTACCGCAGGTACTTCTCCGTCATCTGTAAAAAAGGTGGTTTGAAGCTCTTCCACTTTTAAAATAGGAGTATTTGCTGTCATCTCTATAACCCCCTTGATAAAACTATTAAAAATTTTATGTTTTTTCTGAAATCTCTTGTAATTTATTATACATAGCCTCTGAAAAGAATCAATAGCTAATATCCATTTAGTCGAAATAGTGACAATTTTCGGGGGATTTATCCTGTAACAAAACTCCTGATTTTATAGAAAAAAGAAGGAAAGGGAATTCTAGCGGCTTATGGGAAACTCTCATAGACATGAATTGCAAAAATAGCCTCTCAAAACGTCTTAAGGACCGCTCTCCGTCAATGAAGCCATAAAAAAGAGCTGAATCAAGTTGATTCAGCTCTTAGCCGCCCATAAATTCAAATTATAATTCAGCTCAGTCCCAAGGAACTATTGATCAAGCTGCTGGACTTGGAACAGTTTATGATAATGACCTTGTTTCTTCATAAGCTCGGAGTGTGTGCCCATCTCGGCAATTTCGCCGTATTCAATATGAATGATCCGGTCTGCATGTGTTATGGTAGAGAGTCTGTGTGCGACGATAAAAGTGGTGCGGTCCTTGGCAAGCTTCTCCATTGCCTCCTGAATAAGATGCTCACTTTCCAAATCCAAAGCAGAAGTTGCTTCATCAAGGATAAGAATGGGCGGATTTTTCAGAAAGACCCTGGCAATCGCAACCCTCTGTTTCTGGCCGCCGGAAAGTTTGACTCCCCGCTCGCCTACTTTTGTATCGTAGCCTTCCGGAAGACTCATGATAAACTCATGGGCATTTGCCGCTTTTGCCGCAGCGATAACATCTTCATCGGAAGCACCAGGCTTTCCAAACAGAATATTCTCTTTAACAGATTCACTGAACAAGATGTTATCTTGAAGCACCATTCCAATATTATTGCGGAGGCTTCTCACCTCATAGTCTTTAATATTTTTCCCATCGAGTGTGATCTTCCCGCGTGTTACATCATAAAAACGGGGAATCAGGCTGACGAGTGAAGATTTCCCTCCACCGCTCATCCCGACAAGCGCCACTGTTTCTCCTGCAGGAATCTTCAGATTGATGTCCCTCAGCACCTCTGCATCCTCGGTATTGTACTGAAAATGCACTTTATCAAAGATGATTTCCCCTTTGACATTTCTGCATTCTACCGCACCCGGCACATCATCGACATCATATTTTTCATCCATGAACTCAAAGACTCTGTCCATGGAAGCGATGGACTGTGTAAGGGTAGTAGATGAATTCACAAGTCTTCTCAGTGGACTATACAACCTGTCGATATAGGCAATAAATGCTGCCATAACCCCGACTGTTAAGCTGCCATTGATAACCTGCAGCCCTGCGTATCCGATAACAACCAAGGGAGCTATATCTGTAATTGTGTTAACGACCGCAAATGCTTTTGCATTCCAGCTCGTCTGTTTTAAAGCTTTATCCAGGAAGTGACTGTTATGTCCTCTGAAGTTATTCTGTTCATGGTCTTCCACTGCAAAGCTTTTGATAACTGACATTCCCTGGACACGTTCGTGAAGATAGCTTTGCACTTCTGCAAGCGCCTGCGATCTGTCCCTTGTCAATTTTCTCAGGTTGCCGAAAAAATACTTTACTGAAATAGCGTAGAACGGAAAGGCGATGAGAGACACAAGTGTCAAACCAACATCATATGTAAACATGATTGAAACGGCAATGATGATTGTCGCCACGTCCAGCCACAAGTTCATCAGGCCTGTGATGACAAAGTTCTTTGTCTGCTCAACATCATTGATCAATCTTGAAATGACCTCTCCAGCCCTTGTATTGGAATAATATTTAAAGCTCAGTTTTTGTGTATGGCTGAACAATTTATCTCTTAAATCATAGAGAATTTTACTTCCTGTCCACTGTGCAAAATATTGTCTGTAATATTCAACCGGCGGACGCACTATGACAAAGATAACGATCATGACCCCCATGATCATCAGAAGCTTATCCTTTTTTTCACCATTGGATAGGGTATCGCTCCCGACAATATCATCAATAACATATTGAATTAATATTGGGATCAGCAACGGTATGGCAAACTTGATGATACCAATGATAAGCGTTCCGATAATCTGCAGCCTGTATGGTTTTACAAACTGCATAAAACGTTTTATGCTATCCATCCATTCATCCTCCTCCCGGTATCTTTCCCTATGAAAACAATAAAAAAACCTGTTGATTCAAGCCCAACAGGTTTTACTGCCTCATGCAGATTTGTTAACCGGTTTTATTTCCTGTGATAAAGAAATCTTTCATACCAAACATCGATAAAGTCGGGTGCAAATGGCCCTTTCCGCTGCCTGATCCAGCGGACAAGCTTGTCCACATTCCTCTTTAAAATATGGTCGATGACATCTGGATACCCCATCAGTTTTCTATGTGTTTCATACTCGTCCTCGTCGAGCAGCGTATAGGTCATATCCGGAAACACTTTGATATCAAGGTCATAGTCTATATATTTCAATGCCTCATGATCATAAACAAAAGGTGAACTCAGATTGCAATAATAATAAATTCCATCTTCCCGTATCATGCAAATGATATTGAACCATAGCTCTGCATGAAAATAACAAATGGCTGGTTCACGGGTAATCCATGTCCTTCCGTCCGATTCAGTTACCATCGTCCGGTCGTTTCCCCCGATAACAAGATTTCTCGTACCTTTTAATACTGTCAGTTCATTCCAGACACGATGGATATTCCCATCATGCTTATAACTATGTATTTGTATTGGTTGCCCTTCGCTGGGAACCGCCATCAGTCTCCCCTGCCTTCCTGCAGAATATTCCGCTAATCTATTAAGTCTATTTTATTATTATAACGTTTTGAGAATAATTTTAAAACAAAAGAGCCATTGTTAATTTAGCAATGGCTCTTTCTCAAGTTATTTATTGTTGGATGTTTTAAAGAGTAATGTTATTTTCTAGCTAAACGGTAAGCTGATTTACGCTACAGGTGCGTGACTCCGCGGGGCGGGCGTTGAGCCTCCTCGGCTGCGCCTGCGGGGTTACGTTCCAGTGGGTACGTAACCTTGGTCTCACCTGTCCCGCTGATCCCGCAGGAGGTCACACACCTTCCGCTTCAATCAAACAAATATTTGTATTAATGCAATATATAAATTTTAAAAACCACAAACTTTGCGAAAAAGCCATTAATAATTGCCTCCTTTCCGCTACAGGACGTACGACTCCTCCCCAATTGAAGAGATATTATTACTCTGAAGCTAAATATCTATCGACTTGGAGGCCTACAACACAATCAACTTACAAAGCCTTATTGTAAAAAAAGAGGGGAAGCGACTTCCTCACGGGAGACGCAGCACGTTTGGAGGGATTGACCGGTTCACTAGTCCTGATTCAACTCCCTGCACTCAAGTGTTCCACATCACCCTTTCCAAAAAAGAAAAAAGAGCCACTTCGGCTCTGGAAGATTTGCATTCAGATTAGGACCTTTTCTTCAGCATATACTTGGATTACTTCATTGGTTTGATCCTGAAAAACTTTCTGAATCTCTTTGAGTTCTTTTTTCATCATGGAGATTTCCTGATGAATTGAATCCAGCTTTGATTGCTGCTGCAACTCAACTAGTTCCTTCTCGATTTCCTGGCATCGTTCTATTTCTGATTGAATGAACAGGAGTTTATCCATTGTTTCCAACTGTTCGCTAATCAGCTTGTTAAATTGGGACATCACAATCACCCGCTTTCTCGGAAGTTCTCCCTAATAACATTCCCTGTCTTTATGTAAATCCCTTTGACTAGTTATGTCGCTTGAAGGCTTTGTTTGTCGGTTAGTTTATTTTTTATATTATGTAGAAATTAATCAACTCACTTTTGGTCTTTAGAACTTCCTAAAGACACTTTCACTCTCAAATCGGCTCGCTTTTGGTCTTTAAAACCTTCCTTAAGACACTTTCATCTTCAAATTGACTCGCTTTTGGTCTTTAGAACCCTCCTAAAGGCACTTTCCCCCTCAAATCACCCGGTTTAAAGAAACTAAATCCACTGGAGGCCCTCATCAAAGATTTCAATTAGCAATGTAACCCGCTATATGTCATTCAGCCACCTTAAAAACGGGAAAAGGCACCCTGTTACCAGCAGGGTGCCTTTTCTTGAAAATTATTGTTGGTTTTTCTTAGCTTGAGATTGTGCGTTTTGTTGTTTTACTTGCTGCACATCAGTCTCAGAAGCAAACTCGGCACCGTATTGGCCAGCTTGTCCTTGAGCTTGAGCGTTTTGTTGTTTTACGTGTTGTACGTTAGTTCCTGATTGCGTTTGGTTGCGTTTTGCCATTTGTAATCACCTCCACGCTTGTTAATTTAACCAAGGAGGCGAATTACTATTCCAAAAAAATTATTAAAAAATGGTCTTTTTCAAAAGTCTATTTTTCCAGGCTCAGACTAACAGTGAACGTCCTCCATCCACAATGATAGTCTGCCCGCGAATCATGGATGCTTCGTCTGAAACAAGGAACATTACAGCATTTACGAGATCTTCAATTTCGACCATTCTGCCTGCAGGCGTTTTGGTGCGCGCATCTTCCAATAATTCTTCTCTGTTAGGGAAATGCGTCAATGCATCCGTGTCGATCGCCCCGCCGGAAACAGCATTGACGACGATATTTTCTTTTGAAAGCTCCACTGCCAGGTAACGCGTGAGTGCTTCGACTGCCGCTTTTGACACTCCGACCGTCGTGTAGTTATCAAGATACCGGATCGAGCCTAATGAGCTGATGCTGACAATTTTCCCTCCAGCTTCTTTATCCATAAGTTTGGCCGCTTCCTGTGCACAGAAAAGAAGCGCCTTGCTGTTGATATTCATTGTCCAGTCCCAATGGGATTCTTCCAGTTCCATGGCAGGCCTTAACACACCGGATGCCGCATTATTGATGAAAACATCAAGCCTCCCGAATTCTTCTTTGATTTTCTGAAACATCGTCTTGATTTTTTCAACATCCCCGACGTTCGCTCTGACAATTATAGCCTTTCTTCCAAGTTTCTCAATTTCCTCTGCAGTTTCCAATGCAGCTTTTTTGCTTCTGGCATAGTTCACTACAATGTCATAGCCTTCTTGAGCGAGTTTTAGAGCCAATGCTTTACCGACACCCCGGCTGCTTCCTGTTACTAATGCTACTTTATTTGTCATTCTAAATTGCCCCTTTCCTAATCACTTTCATTTTAGCCTTTAATGGCATAATCAACAATGTTTACAGAGAAACTATAACCAATCACGCTAAGGAGGATTCTATATGTATGTTGGCAGAGATATGACAGAGATCTCCATGATTCCGAAAACGGAATGGGACAAGAGTGAGCTGGCCTTTTTCCACCATTCCCTTCAACAGATGGTTCCCTATTTGAATGCCGAGGGACAGACTATCCACAGGAAAATCGTAGAAGAGATTGAAAGCAGGGGCGGCCTGAAGCGAAATGAGGCCGACGCCGTGCATGGAACAAAGGTTACTTATGACTGATAAAATGAAGCTGCCTTGGAATTAAGTTTCAAGGCAGCTCTTTTTATAGCTTTTCCAAATTTTTTGATGAGAAACAGGATAGGCGAATTGAGTAAGCTCTTCTTTCTCGACAAGCTTTAATTTTTCCGAGATTTCACTGCTGTCCTTCACTTGGCCGACATACACATCGATATTCCAAACCAAGTGCGAGAATACATGCTCAATTTTTGTCAGGAGGCCATGTTCAATATCTGCCTCAACATTATATTCTACCTTCAAAAACTCTTCCAGCTGTTTCCTATGGGACCCAAACGAATCAAGCTCGAAATTTGGAAATTCCCAAAGGTTGGCCAGCAATCCTGTTGAAGGACGCTTATGGATTAAAAACCGGCCATCTTCAGTTTTCAAAACTACTGCGCCCATTTGAAGCTTTTTAGCACTTTTCTTCTTTGTTTTAATCGGCAGCGTATCCTGAACACCTTCATTGAATGCATTGCAATGCTCCCTCACAGGACATAACAGGCATTTAGGAGAGGTTGGCGTACATATTAAAGCTCCCAGCTCCATCAATGCCTGATTAAAATAAGAGGGATTCTCATGTGAGATGAGTTTGCGGACTGCCTCTTCAAATACTTTCCTGGATGATGGCTTGGCTATGTCTTCCCAAATCGTCAAGATCCTTGACAAAACCCGCATAACATTTCCATCTACCGCAGGTTCGGGTTTTCCATAGGCAATACTCAAAATTGCGCCCGCGGTATAAGGTCCGACTCCTTTCAGCTTGGAAATTTCCTTCGGTTCAGACGGCACTACACCGCCATAGGTGTCACGAACTTCTTTAACGGCGGATTGCAGATTTCTGGCCCTGGAATAATAGCCCAGCCCTTCCCAAGCTTTCAGAACATCCTCCTCATCTGCGGAGGCAAGTGCTTCTATTGTAGGAAACTTATTGATAAAATTAAGAAAATAAGGAATAACTGTATCCACTCTGGTTTGCTGAAGCATGATCTCAGACACCCAAACCTTATAAGGATCACTGTCTTCTCTCCATGGAAGCTGCCTATGTTCAGCAGTAAACCAGTCGAGTAAATCTCTCTTAAATGTCTCTATGTCAATTTCTTCTATATGTGTTAAAGGATTACTCTCCACTTTTGTACCTCCAAGATGTTAAACCTTCACTTATTGAGGGAATATAATACTAACGAAGTTTTTATTCGATCAGCTTTTTTAAAAGAGCTTCAACCCAAAACAATTCATTTTGTTAAGGCCTCCCGAAATGCAGTCATCGAGCATGCCAAACAACAGATGCTGTCGGGATTTCCTTAATTTTTTCAATGCATGGTAATGAGATTCCGTCGGCAGTGTAATGACTTCAATAAAAGCAGTACTGCTTCCGGGAGAAGGCAGCCACTTGATATCGATTGCATCATAAGACTCCAGGCTCTGCAGGATGTTTTTCATTAGCTGCTGATAATGCTCAATCGACGATTCTTTGATTTCGTACTGAATATACATTTGAAGTGAATGATTCATTGAAATCATCTCCTTTTATACCATATCATTTTCGTCCATGAAAACAAGACATATATGACTGGAATTAATGCTAAAAATTTTCCGTAATAACCTTGTTAAAGGAGGATTCACCTTGGATACAGGTACACATATAGTCATGGGGTTTGCCATCGGCGGGCTTGCAACACTTGATCCTGTTGTAGCTGAAAATGCGGCGACCTCACAGGGTGTTTTAATTGGGGCCATCATTGGTTCACAGATTCCCGATATTGATACCGTATTAAAATTGAGAAATAATGCTGTTTATATCCGTAACCACCGGGGAATCACCCATTCCATCCCCGCCGTACTGATATGGCCGCTGCTCATATTGGCCGTTCTCTATCCATTTTATCCCGAAGCTAATCTGCTTCACTTATGGATTTGGACATTTCTTGCTGTTTTCCTCCATGTATTTGTCGACATTTTCAACGCCTATGGAACCCAGGCAATAAGACCTTTTTCGTCGAAATGGGTCGCATTGGGGGTCATCAACACGTTTGATCCGATTATATTCGGCATTCATATCATCGGGCTGGTCCTGTGGGGATTCGGATTTGAACCAGGTCCTACGTTTCTGTACATGTATATGATTATCATCTTGTATTACATTTTGAGATTCTTTGTACAAAATGCAGTTAAATCAGCAGTACGGAAAAAGATTCCTGATGCAGAAAAAATCATCGTTTCATCCACTTTGCATTTTTACCAATGGAGATTGGCAATCGTTACTAAAGAGTTTTTCTATGTAGCGAGGGCATATGGAAGTTCCATTACTTTCTTTGAGAAGTATAAGCGAATCCCTGTTCCTGATAACCCGGTCATCAATGCAGCAAAGAAAGATAAAAATCTGTCGGCATTCTTATCCTTCTCTCCTGTATACAGATGGGAGATAGAGGAATTTGAAGAAGACGGCTATGAAGTAAGATTCATCGACTTGAGGTATCGAAGCAACGGACACTATCCTTTTGTCGCGGTAGTGAAACTGAACGATGAATTAGATATTGAAAGTTCCTACACCGGATGGATCTACAGCGAAGAAAAATTGAGGAAGAAACTGGAAGTGATTCCTGATTAAATAAAAGGTGCCGCAAATATGGCACCTCTTTTTAATGGCTTATATCACTTTTATTTTCAAGCATATGACTGTACTTTGGGTTCTTCGATGCAAACTCATGAAGTCTGCTTCCATAACTGTCTATCCACTGTTTCACCAGCCTGCTTGTCATTTCTTGCCCCAGGTATTCTCCCCTGGCTTTGGCGTACGTGGTTTCAAAGTCTTCCCATAATAACTCGACCCAGGTCCTAGCCCTTGCATAAGATAATTCTTCATTCTTTTCTAATAGTTCATTTGTTAATTCCTCATGAAATGTATCCATTATTATATCCTCCATTCCCAATATTTTTAATGATAACTGTCCAGTTTAAGTTCCATACTAATAGTACGTAATCAGCAGATCCAATGGCGATTTGCTTTTTACGAGGTGACCATCATTATTCTCGGGAGGAATACAATGCGCAATAAAGAAAGAGGCTTCCCTAACCAGAATAACAATAAATTTGAAGGTGAACCGCGGGCAAAGCCGGAGTATGCTTCCAAGAGGGCTGACGGTACCATCAATACTCATCCCCAGGAACGCATGGCTGCATCAAACCAGCGTGAAAGCGATTCAGTTTAAGTTCTAGAGGTAAGCCATTATTAAGGAGGCGGTTGTTTTGGGTATGGGCAAAAAGAACAACTCAAACAAATTTGACAGGAACTATGTGAGTCCTTTCAATCAGGCTTTTTATAATGCCAAACACGCACACTCACAGGCTAATGGGCATACCACTCAAACTCAAGACTTAATCATTCTCGAAAATCAAACCCGTAAAAGATCATAAGACAAAAGGAAACAAGGCAGGCCTTTGAGCCCCTTGTTTCCTTTTATTATTTCTTCCTGTTCAGCATGGAGATCGGCAGTGCTTCTTCCTGGCCCGATCCACCCAGTCGGTACCCCCATGCAAATACACCGTTCATGTAATCAATTCTGAAGTAAACCCCAGGGTCTCCTTCAATCCCATATATTTCACCCGGCTTAAAATCTTCAGGGTTCAGCAGGTAGGCTTGGGCCATCAATGCTTTTCTTTCCAGGACAGCAAACTCATTCACCATTCCCAGCTGTTCCGCTTTTCTGGCTTTTTCTTTCAATTGTGCAATTTCCTGCTGTAATTCATATTCGGTCAATTCACTGTATCTTGTTTCTTTCTCCACAATGTTCACTCCATTCACTTTCATTATAGGAAAAATGACAAGATAAATAAAGTTTGGTTTAATATGAGTGCTGAAGGAAAAAATATTATCAGGGAAATATGGCGGCAGGTTTCAAAGTGGTGTGACGTCGGTTCGATATATGGTTAAGGCGGCTGATGAACTATATGGTGCATCAATCGGAGGGATTCCCTTGATGAATGGTTTTAATTGGTGCATCATATCGGAAGGTTCACAAAATGATGCCTTAATAATAGCTTTTTTAGTACATCATATCGGGACACCTAATGCAATGATGTCCTAATACAGGCTTTTTTGGTACATCATATCGGGACACCTTATGCAATGATGTCCTAAATACAGGCTTTTTGGTACATCATATAGGGACGCCTAATGCAATGATGTCCTAATACAGGCTTTTTTGGTACATCATATCGGGGTTCTCAACACAATGATGTCCCAATAATGCGGTATACCAGGATGTCACCTAAATCATGACCTAATAAAGTTTTACATCAAGCTTATTACAATTGGACCCTAATCTGGGTGCCTTAATCTTTTTTATTTGGAGAGAAATTAACAATCAGGGGGATTACATATGAAAACAGCAGTAATTTCAGGCGGCGGCTCAGGGCTTGGCAGAGAGCTTGCGAAAGTATATAGCAACGACGGATATCATATTCTACTTCTAGGCAGGACTGAGGAAAAACTTCAATCTGTTAAGGAGGAAATTGTTACGGACGGCGGAACTGCCTCATATATGACGGTGGATATTGCCTCTACTGAAGCAGTCGAAAAGGTCAGCAAAGAAATTAAAGACCATCATGATGTTCAGCTTCTCATCAATAATGCCGGTGTTGGAATCTTCGGGCCATTTCTTCATGCACCATTTGAAGACATGGAGAAAATGCTGTCAGTTAATTTCCTTGGAACAGTTTATTTAACTAAAGCGCTGCTTCCTTCCATGGTCTCCAAGGACTCAGGAACGATCATCAATGTCATTTCAACTGCCGGGCTGCGTGGCAAGAAAAACGAATCATACTATGCCGCAAGCAAATTTGCCTTACGAGGGTTTGCAGAAAGCCTGCAGAAGGAATTTGAAGAAACAGGAATCGAGATCATTAATGCCTATATGGGCGGTATGAACACCCCGTTCTGGGATGAATCAGAACATGTGAAAGATCCCAGCAGGCTTCGTTCACCAAGAGAAGTGGCGGAAATCATCTATGAAGAAAGCAAAACTTCAACTGATATCACCATCGAATCCAAAAAATAAATCACTTTAACACATTAAAGCACTAAGAGGGACTGTCCCTCTTAGTGCTTTAATGTGTTAAAGGATGCTATCCTATTCTTCCTCTTTCAGCCTCTCGATGGCCTCATCGATTTCTTCCATCATGAAACCTTTTCGGTATAAATTCTGTTTCATTTTCATTTCATAGTCATAGCCGGTGAATTTTGACTTAAGGCGGTTATGGGCTTTTCTTGCATGAACAAGGACTGCTTCCAGCTTCTCGTCTTCTGACTTTTCATTAGCGGTTTCTTCCCACGCAATATTGATGATGGAAAAAGGATATCCCTTTCGTGCCAGGTTTTGCTCAATTTTCTGCTTCGTCACTTTAGTGGAATCTTTTTTATATTTGTTAAAGAGCTTATTTGTTAAAGTCATCGCTTTTTCCAGTTGAATATCCTTTGTAAAGGCTGAAAGCGCGTCATCAATCAATGCCTTGTCCACTCCTTTTGAGGCAAGTTCCCTTTCAACGGTCCCCGGCCCTTTATCCGAAGTGTTGATCTGGGTATTTACATAGGCCTGGGCAAATTCCCCGTCATTCAAGTAATCATATTTCTTTAATTTTTCCATAGCCTCAGCTGCCACCGCATCCCCGAGGTCTTTTTTCTTAAGGTAATCGGAAACTTCCTTTTCTGTCCTCATCCGGAATGAAAGATAATGGATGGCCAGGTTAAAAGCTTTTCGAACGTCGTCTTCATAGCCGATATCCGCCATAGCAAGTTCATCGATTTCTTTTCCCTTGCCCAGCTGAAACCTGGCAAGAATCTCTTCATCAACACTGAAGGAGTATTCACCATCAATGAAGATGTTGTATCTCTCTTCGTTTTTCACTTGTTTACTTATCTTTGTGATAATTCCCATTTAAAACACCTCCATATTAATGTAACACATCCAAAATGTTTTTTATTATCAGGAGGGGTAAAATAACTACAAAGCGTAAAAAAAGGAGGTAATGAGATGAAAGCAGTGATATCAGGCGGAACGGGATTCGTCGGAAGTGCATTGACGGAAGAACTGCTCGACAATGGATATAAAGTTTCCATTTTAACAAGGAACCCTGACAAACATGAGAGCCGGCAGAATGTTTCTTATATTAAATGGCTGACAGAAGGGGCTCACCCTGAAAAAGAGCTTGAAGGCAGCAATATCTTCATCAATCTTGCCGGCGAATCCATCAACAGCGGCCGGTGGACGGAGGAACGGAAAAATAGAATCTTGAAGAGCCGGGTTGATGCAACCAGGGAAATGATCAGAATTCTTGAAAACCTTGATGAAAAGCCTTCCGTTTTCATCAATGCGAGTGCGATTGGAATTTATGAAGCATCAGAAACAAAGACTCACACTGGCACAGACTTCCTTGCAGAAACGGTCAAAAGATGGGAATTTGAAGCAAGCAAAGCCAGGGAGTTCGACATCCGGACAGCCTGCACCCGATTTGGGATTATCCTGGGAAAAGGTGAAGGAGCACTTCCTAAAATGGCACTTCCCTATAAGCTCTTTGCCGGGGGCACAGTCGGCTCCGGTAAGCAATGGATGTCATGGGTTCATATTGGAGATGTTGCAAAAGCAATCCGGTTCGTCATTGAAACAAGCCGAATTGAAGGACCTGTCAATGTGACGGCTCCTTCCCCAGTTACGATGAAAGAGCTCGGAAAGACACTGGGTGACGTGCTGAACAGGCCCCATTGGATAGCGGCACCTGCCTTTGCCATCAAAGCCGCCATGGGGGAAATGAGCAAGTTAGTACTGGAAGGACAGAAAGTGATTCCTTCGATATTGATGGAGAATGGATACTCATTTGAATACCCCGACCTTAAAGAAGCACTGATCGAGATTTATCGACATTAAAGTATGATTTCTCAAATGATAGGAAAAAATAGGCATATACTCATTTGAGAAAGGATGATTTCTGTGGATAAAAAGCGTAAAGAGAAAACAAAATCAGCACTGTCTTCTATGCAAGAGGTGACCTATTCCCGTGAATTCAAGCGGGCGGACAGAGCGGGCGGTTTCACTCAGAAAAAGCATTAAGCCCGTCATTATACGAAAAAGTGTGTATCAAAAAATACCTCTTTTAAAAACATGAGCCTGGTCAATACTAAGGGAGCGAAAACAATTGCTGTTTTTCGCTCCTTTATCTTTCTCAAATCGAAAGGGGACGGTTGTAATGGGCAGAGCACATGGACATAAAACACGTGATAAAAATAAGAATAAACTTCCTCAGGTTCCGAAAAACATGAAAGCTGATGGCGTTGATGAAGAATTTTCACGCGAGATTGCCGATCAAGCTGACATGGAAGCACAAGCGCGCGCCAATGCAGCTAACCAGCGCCAGCAGGTCGCAAATCGAAATAAACGATAAACAATGACGAAAGATGGTCCTCTAGATGGACCATCTTTTTTTCCACAATTATACTCAAAAGTTGTTAATTACCTGTTAATAGTAATCCACAATGCAATGTGGATAATGTTGATAACTTTCTGAAAATTAACAATAATAACGTTTTCATTGTGAATAACCTTGTTTATAAAATACTTTAACGCATTAACGCACGAAGAGGGACAGTCCCTCTTCGTGCGTTAATGCGTTAATAAATAAAAGAGCCGCTTCAATGAGCGGCTTCCTCAGCTGTTACTTTTTCAAAACCAGTTTCGCGACACTTTCGACATGGGCCGTTTGCGGGAACATATCCACTGGCTGGATGTATTCCACATCATAAGATTTGCTTAATGTTTTTAAATCTTTTGCAAGTGTTGATGGATTGCACGAAACATATATGAATTTTTTCGGTTTCACTTTTAAAATTGTATTTAAGAAGCTCGGCTCGCATCCTGTTCTTGGCGGATCCACCACGACGACATCCGGCCTCCAGCCTTCTGCCTTCCATTTCGGCAGCCATTCTTCTGCAGTTCCCACCTCGTAAGTCGCATTGTCCATCCCAAATTTTTTGCTGTTTTTTCTGGCATTCTCAATTCCTTCTTTGACAACATCCATTCCGCGGATTTCTTTTGCACCGTTTGAAAGCCACATTCCAATCGTACCGACACCGCAATACGCATCGACGAGCTTTTCATGTCCAGTCAACGCTGCTGCATCTCTTACTTCGTTGTAAAGATGGATGGTTTGAGTAGGATTCAACTGAAAGAATGCACGGGCTGATAGTTCATAGGAAAACTTATCAAGACGCTCAACGATCGATTCTGTACCATAGAGATGGATTGTTTCGTTTCCGAAAATGAGTGAGGTCGCCTTCGGGTTGATATTCTGTGCGACTGATTTTACTTCCGGCAGGCGTTTGGTGATTTCGGACAGTATCATGTCTTTGCGAGGAAGTTCTTTTCCAACGGTAACCAGAACAACTTGAACTTCCCCAGTCGTCACGCCCACTCTTGTGACAACAGTTTTAACGATTCCTTTTTTTGTTCTTTCATTATAAATCGGTACTTTGAAATCACTCAGAATTTTCTTTACCGTGTTCGTCACTTTATTTGTTGAAGGGTGCTGCACGATGCATTCCGGAATATCCACGAGCTTGTGAGAGTTCAGGCTGTACAAACCGGATATGATTTTCCCATCTCTAAACCCAAGTTGGAATTGGCTTTTATTACGGTAGAACCAAGGCTCCACCATACCAATCATTGGTTTGACATCAAGCTTCTCCAAATCGAATTTAGTGTGGCGCTCAAGGGCCTGCATGAGAATATCTCTTTTTTCAACCAGCTGCTGCTCATAACTCAAATGCTGAAGCTGACAGCCCCCGCACTGTTCATAGACAGGGCATGGCGGTTTCGTCCGGTGTTCCGATCTTTTTCTTACTTTTTTCACCCGGCCTTCTGCAAACTTCGGGTGTACTTTTACTGCTTCTACCACAACTTCTTCCCCTGGCAGGGCCCCTGGAACAAAAACGACCTGTCTCTTAAAATAGCCGACGCCTTCTCCATTGATACCTAGCCTTTTAATCGTCAGCGGAAATTGTTGTTTTTCTTTTATCTTCATCGTTTTATCATTCTTCACTGTTTCACTTCCTATTTTCAATACTTCTCCACAAATATAATGAAGCATAGCTCAAGTATGGATTCCATGCTGCACTCATTTTATCTATTTCAGCCAATGACGGCTTCCTGTCCATTCCATACAGTTTTTTCAAGGCATTTTGGATGCCGATATCTGTCTTCGGAAAAAGGTTAAGTCTGCCCAAGGCAAACATCAGGTAGTTTTCTGCCGTCCAGGGCCCTATCCCCCTTAGCTTCACCAATTCTTTTAAAATCTCTTCATCCGATTTTTCTTCAAGCTCCTGCAAGTTCAACCGCCCTTCGGCAATCTCCTTCGATACACCGATCACATACTCAGCTTTCCTCTGGCTGAATTGCATCTCTCTGAGTTCACTTATATCCAATTCTGCTACATCAGAAGGTTGGGGATAAAACCACACGCCATCTTTCTGCCTTCCATACTTTTGGACAAACCTCTGTGTTAGCGTATGGGCAAAAGCCAAATTAAGCTGCTGGTGTATTATGCTTTTCATCAACGTAGCATAGGGGCTGAATTCAAGTACAATGGGTGTCCCTGAATGTTCAATAAATATATCCCTCAGGTCCGTATCCAAAAAATGCTGATGAATGTCCCGAAGAGTGCCTTCCCACTGAAAAATCCTCTTCAGATAGGCTAACCTGCTATCATCAGCATCTTCACTTTCCATTTTTATTAAAAAAGAAGGATTATCACTCGTACCGGTTGCCGTCACCGTTAAAACCTCATCCTCTTTCCCATAAAACGGAACTTTCACCGTTCGGTTGTCAGTATCCACAGCGTTCAGCGGATCTAAAGACAACCTGTCCAAAACCAAATCAAAATTATATGGAGGCAAGACCGTAACCGTTATTTCTCTCATAGCACCCTCACTTTTGCAAAACGTTTATGAGTATTATAGCACTTCCTAAGTGATGGGTATAAACGTTTGCCCTTTAAAGGGTGTTCAATGTTTTTTGGCTCATTCGAGTGAAACTTTGTTTCACTCGCCTTTCAGCTATGCTGAAAGGTCGCAAGGGTAAGATTCTTCTTTTCTTTCAACACAAAAGAAGACCTGGCGTCTCCTGTAAACTTAAATTCTTTCTTTTTGGAATTGAGATAGTTATAGACGATTGTTTCTGCATTATAGTTGGAAGGGGCTGTCAATTTACCGGAAATAAATTCTGGGGTACCTGCTTTCTCGCTCCATTTCACTTTCTCCGCTAAATCAGGAGCAGCAAAAGCTGTTGAAGATATTGCTGGACTGATCATTAATCCAGCAGTCAATCCTAAGGCCAGTACTTTCTTGTTCATCAATAACATCACTCCATTCTGATTTTTCTAACTATTTAAACTATTTATTAACTATAAAGGAATCTAGTACGTAATTAAATAGGTATATAGGACCATAAAGTATGCTATGAATTACGCATTAAGTGATTCCGAGAAAAAAACCTATTATAAAGTGGATGTCGTACCTATATTGGGCGATTCCGTCTGAAACACCACATTATAAAGTAACCACAGCGCCTATATTGGGTGATTCCGTTCCGTAGCTGCATAATCGGTATCTTACCCTCGACTTCAAGCGCACTATCCAACGCTCTGCCTATCTATCATTCGACAAATTCCGGGGGTGCCTGTAGTCTCCCCCTTATAATGGACATATAAGTTATCATGAAGATACGACAAATATGCATTTA
>NZ_ABCF01000009.1 GCF_000181495.1 Bacillus sp. SG-1 | reverse complement strand
CTAAAGGATGAAGTTCTTTCCAGAAGAACGTTTGCCATAATATCACATCCGGATGCCGGTAAAACGACATTAACGGAACAATTGCTGTTATTCGGAGGAGCCATCAGGGCTGCCGGTACAGTTAAAGGAAAAAAGACAGGTAAGTTTGCGACCTCAGATTGGATGGAAATCGAGAAACAAAGAGGAATCTCGGTAACGTCTTCTGTGATGGCCTTTGACTATGATGGATATCGGGTAAATATACTTGATACACCTGGTCACCAGGATTTCAGTGAGGATACTTATCGTACTCTTATGGCCGTAGACAGTGCCGTGATGATCATTGATTCGGCCAAGGGTATCGAAGCCCAAACCATAAAGCTGTTTAAAGTTTGCCGGATGAGGGGAATTCCAATCTTCACCTTCATCAACAAGCTCGACCGGCAGGGAAGGGAACCCCTTGAAATCCTCGAAGAATTGGAAGAAGTTCTTGGGATAGAGTCCTACCCGATGAACTGGCCGATTGGAATGGGGAAAGAATTCCTCGGAATTTATGACAGACATTATAACCGGATTGAGCAATTCAGAGTAGAAGACGAAGAAAGATTCCTTCCGCTGGACGAGAACGGGGAACTGATGGGTGATGAAAAACTTAAATCCTCAGGACTTTATCAACAAGCATTGGAAGATGTTCAGCTCTTGAATGAAGCCGGAAATGACTTCTCTAAAGAGAAAGTTGCCAACGGAACACTGACACCTGTTTTCTTTGGAAGTGCATTGACCAACTTTGGGGTGCAGACATTCCTGGAAACCTATTTGCAGTTCGCTCCGTCTCCTCAACCACGAAAAGCGGATGTCGGCAGCGTGGATCCTGTCAAAGAAGAATTCTCTGGATTCATCTTCAAAATACAGGCCAATATGAATCCTGCTCACCGTGACAGAATTGCTTTTGTTCGTATCTGCTCCGGAAAGTTTGAAAGAGGAATGAACGTGACACTGGCCAGAACGGGGAAATCCATCAAACTGTCTCAATCAACCCAGTTTCTTGCCGATGACCGCAGTACTGTGAATGAAGCGGTCAGCGGGGATATCATCGGACTTTATGACACGGGCACTTATCAAATTGGCGATACACTCGTTGAAGGGAAAGAAGTCATTCAATACGAGAAGCTTCCTCAATTCACCCCGGAATTGTTCATGAGGGTAACCGCCAAAAACGTTATGAAACAAAAGCACTTTCACAAGGGAATCAATCAACTTGTACAGGAAGGTGCGATTCAGTTATATAAAACACTACGGACTGAAGACATCATCATAGGTGCCGTTGGACAGCTTCAATACGAAGTCTTTGAACACCGCATGAAAAACGAATACAATGTCGATGTCATCATGGAAAACATCGGAGGCAAAATCGCCCGCTGGATCGAAAATGAAACAGATGTTAAAGATTCGATGTCAAGCTCCAGAAGTCTCCTTGTTAAAGACAGACATGGCCGCCTTGTATTCCTGTTTGAAAATGACTTCGCAATGAGATGGTTCCAGGACAAAAATCCGGATATCAAGCTGTATAGCTTACTGTAAGCTGTTTATGGAACAGAGGGATGAATTTTTGCCCTCTGTTTTTTTGGGGGTTTTTTGCGGTATTGCTCCAGGGGGCCCAACAAAAATTTTATGGAATTTGAAGTGTGAGAAAAGAATACTTTAAGTTAGTTTTTATGGAATGAAAAGGAAAATAATTGTAAAAAAAAATGAAAGGAGAGATGTTTATTGATTTTGAAAGAACGTGTGGAAAAAGACGAATTGAAGATTCTCAGGTCATTGGATGCAAGAACTAAATTGTCGGAAGTGGTAAAGACCAATTTGATTTCCTCAGAAAAAGGATACCAAGGAGAACTCAAATTTGATCAATGGGCTATTCCGTTGCACAAAAAAAATGGTGTTTCTGAAAGATTTGCTGATTGAGTATCAGGGGTCGCCTTTCAAGTTGATTCCTGTGCATTTGCCTCCAACACCATCTTCCACTTTGAAGTCAAAAATTTCGAAGGAGACTATAGAATCAAAGAAGGTTTGTGGATTAATCCTCTTGGAAAAGAAATTAAAGATCCCCTACTGCAAATGAAAAGAGCTGAATCACTCTTCCGGCAGCAGGCTCAAAAACTTGGCTTCAATCCTCTTGTTGAATCATACCTCATTTTTGTAAATCCAGAATTCTACCTTTATAATCCCCCTGATAATCCGTCCATCATTTATCCAGCTCAGTTAAACAGATTCATGAAAAAATTACAAAATCGTTCTTTGAAAGTAAGTAAATTAGATATAAAGCTGGCAGAGAAACTTTTAGCCCTTCATATCAATGAGTCTCCTTATTCCAGGCTTCCCGAATATAAATTTGAGGATCTCCGGAAGGGAATACTTTGTTTTAATTGTCGTCGTTTATATCATAATGTTGAAGGCAGGTCTCTTGTATGCGATTATTGCGGCGGCAAAGAGAATAATCAAATAGCTATCTTACGAACAGTGCGGGAGTTTCAGCTCTTGTTTCCTCATGAAAAATTGACTACTAATAAGATCCTCACTATGTGTGGGGGGATTTATGAAAATCGCACGGTTCGTAAAGTTCTTTTGGATAACTTTGAAAAGATCCGTTCAAGAAACCATGCTTTTTATGTAGATAAATCTTAATCATTTGGGTTGTAAGAGTATCTTTACGAGTTAAGAATGACAAAAATAGTTTCTCCAAGTCATGAGAGAAGAAAAAGAGAGGAGGAAATTGCCTTGAGGGGACTTTTCAAGGACATGAAGTAAGAAAAAGAGAGAGGAAAGTGTCATGAGGAAGTTTCTCAAGGACATGAAGTCAGAAAAAGAGAGAGGAAAGTGTCGTGAGGAAGTTTCTCAAGGGCATGAAGTCAGAAAAAGAGAGGTGAAAGTGTCATGAGGAAGTTTCTCAAGGACATGAAAGAAGAAAAAGAGAGGGAAAAGTGTCGTGAGGAAGTTTCTCAAGGACATGAAAGAAGAAAAAGAGAGGGAAAAGTGTCGTGAGGAAGCTTCTCAAGGACATGAAAGAAGAAAAAGAGAGGGAAAAGTGTCATGAGGAAGTTTCTCAAGGACATGAAAAAAGAAAAAGAGAGGGAAAAGTGTCGTGAGGAAGCTTCTCAAGGACATGAAGTCAGAAAAAGAGAGGTGAAAGTGTCATGAGGAAGTTTCTCAAAGACACAAAAAGACAGATTGTACCCACCACTTAACAAAAAATGATAAACTTAAACAAGATAAAAACAACAAGAATAACATTCAACTGGCAATAGGAGAAGAGTACTAATGAAAAATACATGTATCAACTGTGGAGTCTCAATCCCTTTCTATGAAAGAGGGATATTGACGATTCAGGGCAAGGAAGCGCTGAATGTCAGCACCCTCTCATTTTCTGGTGAACGTTCAGAAAAATACACATATCACTTTAAATATAAAAGTTTCAGTGATTTATTGAAGATGCTTCACGAAATAGAGCCGGCCCTATCAAATGGCAGCTGGGGAGCGGGCTTTTCAGAGGGATTGCAAAATATCAGGATCCTTCCCTTCGAAGATTTCAAAAAAAGAATGGTTAATCGTGAAGCGGTTGAATTCATTCAGAGGGGGAAACTGCTAAGCTACTTCCAGCCCATCATCAATTTACAACAAAATGAAGAACTATATGGGTTTGAATCCCTTCTGAGGTCTGGAGACGATGAGATGGTAATCTCTCCGGCTGTTCTATTTCAGACTGCGAATGAAACAGGTCTGCATTCCCTTTTAGACCAAAGAGCCCGGGAGACAGCTATACGATGCAGAAAAGACCAACTGACGAAGGGGATAAAAAGTTTCATAAACTTCCTTCCATCCACCATCTATAATCCAGAGTTCTGTCTCCAGCATACATTCAGTTTCGTAGAAAAATATGATGTCGATCCTGCCGACCTTGTTTTTGAAGTAGTGGAAACAGAAAAAATCGAGGATGTTGAACACTTAAAGAGTGTATTTGAAGTCTACAGAAGAGAAGGGATGAAAGTTGCCCTTGATGATGTAGGGGCAGGGTTCGCGACATTGGAAATGCTTAGCAAGCTAAAACCTGATTACATGAAAATCGATCGTGCTTATATAGACCACTGTGATGTTAAGAAAGATCATCAGGAATTTCTCATAGAAGTAACTCGTATATCCAAGGAACTGGGCATCCGGGTGCTGGCTGAAGGCATCGAAAGAAAAGAAGAACTTGAATATTGTAAGTGGCTAGGTGTGGATTTGGCACAAGGTTATTATATTGGAAAACCAGTAAGAGAAGCGAAAGTTCCTCTTTTCAATTAGTCTATTTTTGAACAAGAAGGGGTTAATGAGGCCGCTTCTTTTTTTTATGACATAATCTTTAGCGCCGTGGTTGTTTACAGCTGAGCTAACCGGTCACAAACCCTTACCAAAGCCGGCCTCATTCTAACCCAGCTGCATTTGAATTTTTTACCATGATTATTCCTATACTAAAAATGCTGAGTAAGAAGCTTAAATCTTGATAGCCAAAGGGACAAGAATTATAGTAAGTGTAAATCCGAAATAATTGGAATTTACGCAGTTCGTTTGTCGGGGAAGGAGATTTTGGATGAAAATAAGTGATTTTTCTATAAGGAGACCTGTTTTTACAATCGTTACGATGGTTTTGATATTGATTTTAGGAGGGGTCTCACTGCTGAGAATCCCTCTCAAACTGATACCTGATATTAATCCGCCGGTCGGCGTGGTTGTTACTACATATGAGGGAGCAAGTCCGACAGAGGTCGTGGAGAAAGTGACAAAACCTCTCGAAGATACACTGGCTACCTTGCCGGGAATCAAGAGTATCCAATCCACTTCACGTGAGGGATCCAATTTTATCCTGCTTGAATTTTCATGGACTACTTCTATTGATGAAATACAGGATGAAGTACTTCAGAGATTGGATGGTGTTCCTCTTCCGGATGATGCAGAAGATCCGCGTTTTTTGAAGTTTGATCCTTCACAATTTCCGATCATCCAGGTTTCATTAAAAGAAACAGACAATGTGGAAAACCTTCAAGATCTTGCGGAAGATTTGAAGCTCGATCTGACCAAAACTGAAGGGGTGGCAAGTGTCAATGTCTCAGGTGTGAACGCAGATGAGATTGCCATTGAACTCGATCAGGAAAAGTTGAAAGAGTACAGGCTGACACAGAGTGATGTGGTAAATACAATAAGGGCCAATAATATCACAATGCCGGGGGATACCATTACTACCGGTGAAAAAACGCTGACGACAAGGGTCGTGAGCCAGCTGGACGATGCGGAAGAAATCGCCGGACTGGTCATTGGGAAAAACCCCGAGACTGGCAAGAATATCGTCCTTGAAGATGTAGCAGAGGTCGAAAAGAGAAAACAAGAAAGCAACACGATTACAAGAGCAGACAGGAAGGATGCGGTCCTTCTTAGTGTCCTTCAAGAATCTGACGCCAATACTGCAGAAGTCTCTGATGCTTTTCAGGATAAGCTCAACCAGCTCATGGACCAGGACCGATATGGAAATATCGAAGCTGACATCCTGTTTGATCAAGGAGACTATATAAAAGATGCAATTGGAAACATAGCGAATTCGCTTATCTTAGGCGGGGCATTTGCAATGCTTGTATTATTTCTGTTTTTAAGAAATATCAAGAGTCCTCTTATCATTGGGGTAGCCATTCCTTATTCAGTAATTGTCACATTTGTCCTGATGTTCTTTGCCGATTTCGCGCTGAACATTATGACACTTGGTGCGCTTGCTCTGGGCATAGGTATGCTTGTGGATAATGCAATAGTGGTGATTGAGAATATCTACCGTCACCTTTCAATGGGGAAAGATCCGAAACAGGCGGCAAGGGACGGTGCCAAAGAGGTGGGAACAGCCATCACGGCCTCTACGCTGACGACCGTTGCTGTATTCTTACCGGTAGTGTTCATATCTGGGTTGATCGGGCAGTTGTTCACTGAGTTTGCTTTGACTATCTCATTTAGTCTGTTTGCCTCTCTTGTTGTAGCCTTGACAGTCATTCCTATGCTGGCAAGCAGAATGTTGAAGACATCCAAAGGAAATCATGAGGCAATTAGAAGACGTTCCAAATCAATGAAAACATTCGAGAAAAGCATTCATTGGTCGTTGAAACATAGATGGGCGGTTCTATTGATCACCACCATTTTCCTCGCAGCGGGAGGATTTGGGCTGACGACGGTCGGGACGCAATTCCTGCCTCCAACGGATGAAGGATTCTTTAACATGAACATTAAATTGGAGAATGGTTCCTCGTTGGAAGAGACCAACAGTGTAGTAGAAGCCATTGAAAATGAACTGGAAAAAGAAGAAGCAATCGACGTGTATGTTTCGTTAACTGGGACAAACCAGGAGCAATCATTCAGAGGCCAGTCAAACAGGAATATTGCCGAAATATACGTCAAACTGAAACCGCTTGAAGAGAGGGGAATTTCAGTTTTTAAACTGGTTGATCAGTTGAAGCCGAAGATAGAGGAAGCTGCACTAACGCAGAATGAAACGGCGAGTGTAGGATTTAACTTACAATCCACCTCAGGACAAAGTCCGCAGACGCTAAGCTTTAGCGTTAGAGACACCAATAGTGAAAGACTGAATGAAGCAGTTGAAAAGATACAGAAAAGCCTGGAGTCAGCGCAATCTGTAACAGATGTGAAAACCGATCAAGAAGAATTGATTCAGGAGGTCCAATTGATCGTTGACCGTAAAGCTGCCCTTGATGAAGGGCTCGTGCCTGCAGGTATAGCCCAAACCGTCAACGATGTTACCCGGGGAGTTCCTGCTGCGCAGATTGTAGGAGATGCCGATGATATTTATAATGTTTTCGTCAGATATGACAGGGAAATCACGGAGAATCTTGACAGTCTGAAAAAATTAGAAATTCAGAATGCACAAGGACAATTCATTCAACTTGATAAGGTGGTAGATTTTAGTATTGAGGACGGTCCGGTCAGGATCCAAAGAATTGATCAGCAAGGGTCTGTTCAGTTTACTTTGAAATATTCCTCAGAGACAAACTTAGGGGAAATCTCCGAAATAGTAGATGAAAAAATAGCCGGGCTTAACATTGCCGAAGAAACCGAGGTAACGTTCTCAGGTGACAGGGAGCTCATGGAAGACTCCATTGATGATATGGTTCTTGCGATCGGATTGGCGATCATTTTGGTCTATATCGTGATGGCTGCGCAGTTTGAGTCCTTTAAGTATCCTTTTGTCATAATGTTCACAGTTCCTCTGATGGTGATCGGTGTGGCCTTAGCGCTGACAATCACGAGAACACCGATCAGCATTTCGGCCGTCATAGGGGTCATCGTTCTTGCCGGAATCGTCGTCAATAATGCAATTGTGATTGTCGATTATATCAATCAAAAGAAAGCAAATGGGATGGACAGTTATGAAGCGATAGTTGATTCTGTTAAAGACAGGGCAAGGCCAATCTTAATGACCGCATTAACAACCATCCTTGGTCTGGCACCGCTCGCACTTGGCCTTGGAGAAGGAACAGAAATCAATCAGCCGATGGGAATTACTGTTATAGGGGGACTTGTGAGCTCCACCCTCCTGACTCTCTATGTCATACCTGTCATGTACAGCCTCTTTGATAAAAAAACAAGAAGAATGAAGAGGAGAAGAAGAGCATATCAATAAACAGTAGCTGTTATATAGGAATAGTAAAATAGACGAAAAATCTATACATGCCTTTTTACCTCAAGATAGAACTCCAGCGTGATTCTATCTTGAGGTTATTTTTTTGTGCAAAAGACTGAATATTAAGAAAAGACAGGAGAGAAGAGGATGGCCAACTATTTTATGACAGGTTTTCCTGGTTTTATCTCAAGTGAACTCATTAAGGAGACATTAAAAAGACATAAGAATGACGTGATTTATTGCCTGCATCTGCCAATAATGAAAGAAAAAGCCTTGGTTGAAGCGAAAAGAATTGAAGCGGAAGCAGGGACTTCACAAAGAATCGTTCTTATTGAAGGGGACATTTGTCAGGAAGGTTTAGGCATATCCGCTTCTATAAAGGAAAAACTGATGAAAGAGATTGACTATGTGTGGCATCTGGCAGCCATATATGATCTCTCCGTTTCCTTAAAGAAAGCTTACATGGTAAATGTAATAGGGACCCAAAATATTAATCAATTCTGTCTAGAGCTGCAAACGCTAAAAAGATATGTTTATTTCAGTACCGCATTTGTGGCGGGTGCGCGGGGCGGTAAGCTGCTGGAGTCTGAACTGGTTAAGCCTGAGTGCTTTCATAACCATTACGAAGAAACAAAATTTGAAGCAGAATGCCTGGTAGAAGGAATGAAAGAACAGCTCCCTGTTACCATTTTCCGCCCTGGCATTGTTAAAGGCAAATCTGATACGGGTGAAACGTGCAAATTTGACGGCCCCTATTTCATCATGAACATGTTTCACCGACTTTCCTTTTCACCGATTATCCCTTTAATTGGAGATGGGGAAAGCTTTGTGAATATTGTCCCGGTGGAATATGTTACTGATGCCTCGATTTATTTGGGACATCATCCGTCAGGAATTGGGAAAACGTATCACCTAACAGATCCCCATCCTCATAAAATCAAAGAAGTCTACAGCTCTATCTTATGGGAAATGAGAAGGAAAAAACCTATTGGAAGAATTCCGCAGAATTTGGCTTCATCGCTTTTGAAATTTTCACCTCTCCGCAAATATTTGCGGGTGGAAAAAGAAGCATTGGACTACTTTTCATGGAATGGCTTATTTGATTGTACAGTCACATTAGAGGATCTGAAATCGACCGGTATTGTTTGCACAGATTTTTTAGACACAGTAGGAAGCATGGTTGAATTTTATAAAAGGAATTGTGAAAAGCAAAATTATCATGTAGCGATTGATTAAATCAACACACTAAATCAATTGGCTGTTATTGTGACAAATGATCACTTGAGATGTAAATAAAAGTAATAAGAGGTTCCAACTCTGTGCAAACTATATACAATGAGACAAAATGGAGGAGATGGAATGAGAGTGAATGCATAATAAATCGATAAGTAAGCTCGAAGCCATCTTGTGGAGTATTGCTCTTCCAGGTTTTCCACAGCTATTAATAAATTCAGTTATAAAAGGTATTTTTTTTGTTGCCCTGGAATTCCTCATCAACGTCCAAAGTAACTTCAATGAGGCCATAAGATTAAGTTTTCTTGGTGAAACCAGATTGGCAGCCGAAGTGATTGATTATCAATGGCTGATGTTCTACCCTTGTCTTTATATGTTTGCGATGTGGGATGCGTTTAAAAGCGCTGAAGGAGAAAGAGACAGGTATTCATTTCTCCCCTTCGTTTGCACTGCATATACGGTTACGACAGGCTTGATGCTCGCACCTAAAGTTTTTATTAAAGAAGTCTTTATCGGTCCTATTTTTTTCCCCATGCTTTGCGTTATCCCGGGAGTAGTGGCAGGTCTTTTTCTGCAATACTTGCTGCAGAAACGAACATACTAAATCCCGATAGGAAGTTATTTGACTGTGCAAATCTAAGTAAGGCTGCAAAAAGGTGGATAAGAGTTGAATATAAAAACCTCTGCTGATTAAAGGTAAGAGGTTTTTTTGCTATTTTTGATAAGGATCTCTACGAAGGAGACAATAAGATTACTTTCAAAATTGGGTCTTGAACTAAGTCTGGCTTGCAGCAGATTGGTGCACTAAAAGCTCTTTAGGCTAATAGAGGAAATAATAATTCATAGTACCCCCACAAGCTATTGGAAGTTCTCGTAACTTTGTAATGAGCGATCGCTTGAAAACAATTTATGAGGTGAACACATTGTCAAAACTAACAAGAACATCAGTAGCATTATTAGCAGCAGGAACTTTTTCATTTGGGAGTACATATGCATATGCAAATGGAAATGAATCAGAAACATTCGAAAAAGTTGAATTTCAAATTGAAACAGAACAATCGTCCAATGTAATTGTCAATGATGACGCTGTCGCGGAATCTGTACAAGCAGAATTGGATTCTTTAGAAGATGTCCAAGAATCCCCTTCATTATTACCGGGAGATTTCTTTTATTTTGCAAAGCTTGCACTAGAAAAAATCAAGCTGGCATTTACGGCAGATGATGTTAAAGAAGCAAAACTGCTAGCTGAATTCGCAGCTGAACGATTAGCGGAAGCACAAGTATTGTTTGAAGCGGGAGAAGAAGAAAAGGCAATAGAAACAATTGAAAAAGCACTGAAAACGATGGAAGAAGCTGAAGAAGGTAAAGAGGATTCAGAGGAAGAAGTAAAAGAGGACAAAGAAACTGAAGAAAACACTGAAGAACCAGCGGTGGAAGATAAAGAAGTTGATTCAGAAGAGTCCCTTAATGAAGTAGAAGAAGTCATAGCTCAAAATATTATTGCACTTAAGGCTGCACTCGAAAAGGTAAAGAATCCTGTGGCCAAAGCAGCTCTTCAAAAAAATATTGAAAAAACTTACGCAAAATTAGCTGAAAAAATAGCTAAGTTAGAAGAGGAAATGGGAGACGATCTACAAGAAGAGCCAGCGCTGGTTGAAGAAGTAGAAGCTGAAATTGAAACTAATACAACTGATGATACAGAAGAGAAGGTGGAAGAAACAGAAGCGAACGAAACAGAAGAAGCTGCTCCCTCTACAGTACCAGGAGTGAAAAAGGCGGAAAGAGAGCAAGAAAAAGCTGCTCATAAACAAGAAAAGGCAGAGAAAAAAGCAGAAGCAAAACAAGAGAAAGCTCAGCAAAAAGCAGACAGAAAACAAGAGAATGCTGAGCGCAAACAAGAAAAGGCTGAAAGAAAACAAGAAAGAGCGCAAGAAAAGGCTGAAAGAAAACAAGAAAGAGCACAAGAGAAAGCTGAAAGAAAACAAGAACAGTCAGCCGATAAGGGCAAACATAAGGAGAAAGAAAAAGACAAGGACAATAACTAAAAAGGTTCTAGCATGAGTAGGATTAATCTTAGCGGACATTAGTTCAGGAGGCGGCCTTTTTGACTTCGTTTCCTTCAAGGAGCGGGGGAAGAAGGCAGCCTTTTCCATGCTGAATCATCTTTCGTATTAATCTTTACATGATATAATAAGGGTCGGAATGAGGTGAGACTAATGCTGAATGTATTATTAATCTTTGCAGCTCGAAGAAATAAAAAACGCCAGTTAGAAATCCTTGCGAAAGAAATTCAAGAAGGTAATGAAGAAGCTTTGAATCAAGTACTCGTGGATTATAAGCCTTTTGTGAAAAAGACTGTTTCTTCTGTCTGTAAAAGGTATATATATGAGAGTGATGATGAATTCAGCATTGGTCTTATAGCATTTCACGACGCACTTCTTAAGTATAACAGTGACCGCGGAGCCTCGCTTTTAAGCTTTGCGGAAGTGATTATAAAAAGAAAAGTTATCGACTATATCAGAATGAACGGCAGACACCAAAATATCAGTGTGGAAGTGAATACTGAAACTGAAGATGGTGAAGTCCAAAATAGGATAACGGACACCCTTTCCATGGAAGAATATGATCGGGCAAGAGTGGCAAATGAAAGAAAAGAGGAGATATTGGCTTTTACAAGAAAGTTGAAGGAGTATTCTCTCCGTTTTGATGATCTCGTGAAAAATTCTCCTAAACATGAAGATGCCAGGCAGAATGCCATTTCAATAGCAGAACTGGTAGTCTCTACACCATCTCTGCTGGAATACTTGCAGGAAAAAAAACGCTTGCCGGTTAAACAATTGGAAAAAGAGGTAGGATTCAGTCGTAAAACAATAGAAAGAAACAGAAAGTATATTATTGCCATCACTATTATTATGATGGGGGATTTTAATTATCTGAAGGATTACTTAAAAGGGCGGATGAAACAATGAAAAAAGGGATCGTTATGGAGGTTAAACCAAACACTATCATCATGATGACTCCTGAAGGCGAGTTTATAAAGACCAGAAAGCAGCCATCGGTACAGTATGAAATCGGTGAGGAATTAACGTTATTTCCACAGATGGAAGAAACCAAAACAACCATTTTTCAGCGGTTGAGGGAGAATCTGCATGTAAAACCTGTTTTATCTGGGGCAGCAGTATTACTGATGTTATTATTTTTACTTCTTCCTTCCTTAAATGAACCTGAAGTGTATGCTTATGTATCAGTTGATATCAATCCAAGCTTTGAGATGAGTATCAATCAGGATCAAGAGGTAATGGATTTAAAGCCCTTTAATGCAGAAGCGGAAAAGATACTGGAAAGAATGCCTGAATGGGAAGGAAACTCAATCATCGAGGTAACAGACGAGATCATAGAGTTAAGTTCAAAGAATGGCTATATGGACGATCAAAAGAAAGTAACGGTCACAACAATCTTTACGGAAGAAGCTGAAACAAAAGCAAGGAAATCGATTGAAAATGAGCTTAAACAGCTTACAACGGAGAAGCTCAAAGAAGGCACGGCCGATATCGCGGTAGTCGAAACGAGCATCGAAGTCAGAGATGAAGCCAAAGCAGCAGGGATGACAGCAGGTCAGTTAATACAAAAAAATGAAAAAACAGAGAAGAAGCAGGCTGTTGAAAAGGATGCCAAAGATGATTCCTCCCCTTCTCAAAACCCTGTGGCTTCAAAAAAGGAAAAGCGCAAAGAAAAGTCAAAAGAGATTCCGGTTACAGATAAAAGGCCGCAACATGTGAAGCAAAAACAGGCTGTTAAACCTGATAATTCAACTGCAAATAGGAACGGGCATGACAACGATACCAATGAAAAGAAAGAAAAGGAAAACAACGGTAAAGGTAATGGGCAAAACCCTCCGGCTATTGAGAAAAAAGCCTCAATGACGGAAAAAGACCGTGGGAGTGGCCACTCTAACGGTGATAAAAAACAAGAAAAACCTCCAAAAGAAAGAAATGGCAAGGATAAAAAAGAAAAAAGCCAAAAACCAGATAATGACAAAGAAAAAGGAAATGGAAACTAAACAAGGCTGCCTCAACGGCAGCCTTGTTTGCTATGAGCAATGAAAATTGACTGTTATTTTCCTTTAAGCTGTGTTTGAGCTTGTTTCACAAGACGTTTGGTGATTTCACCACCGACTGAACCGTTAGCACGGGATACTGTATCAGAACCAAGTGTTACACCAAACTCCTGAGCGATTTCATACTTAACTTGATCCATGAATTGCTCTACGCCAGGGACTAATAATTTATTTGAATTTCTAGCCATTGATTCGTTCCCTCCTTGTATAAGTATTTTTTGTATCTACTGTTATCATTTCACCAACTTAAAAGAAAATGAGTGGTAATTTTTCGCATGCCTGGATACAACAATGTACATTAACGAATGGAATGAAAAAAAGGATCCTGGAAAAACTAAGGTAAGTAAACACTTAAAGGAGCTGATCTTCATGGCTAAACGAAAAGCGCAATTCGATGCAGCAGAGAAAAATAATAAAACTCCTAGAAAGAATCTGGCGGAAGAAAAAGATTTCAGTGCTGAATTCGCGCAAGATGAAAACCCGGCTAAAGCAAAAAACAGAAATTCAAAACATGGCAGGGAAGGCAGAATGAATGATGAAAGATAACCCTAAAAAGCAAAATGAAAAACAGAACTTTCAAGAAGAGTTTGGAATGGAATTTGGAGACTTTAACGCCGCCAAGCATTTCGAGATTCCAGAGGCCAATAAAAAACAGGACAAGAAGAAAGATTGCTGAACTATAAAATAAAAAATGTTAAGCCGGAGAGGCTTAACATTTTTATTTGCCATTATTGCTAAAACAATTATTTCTGATTGTAAATTCAACTCTGCTTGTGTAATAGTTTTGATTCCGGGATGGTAAAGAGTTGTGCTGCCCCGGAAGCTGGTTCGTAATAGGCCAGCAGATAGCAGGATTCATCTATAATCCCTGTTGAAGATGGAGTAACCGGGAGCTTTTCTACAAGCGTGTGCTTATGCAAATCTTTCTCGTTTAATCCCAGGTTTGTGAAGTCTTCCCCTAATAGTGACTGGTCTTGAATGATCAGCTGATACACTTCTGAGCGGTCACGTTTTTCCATCTTGGACTGCCACCATGCCTTTCTTGGTTTGTAACGCTGATTCTTCAGATAGTCATACTTCATGGTGGCTTCTATTGTAGGAAGCAATTCATGACTCGACTCTGACAGGAATTCATGAAGCCTTTTAAACAAATCTTCGAGCTGGTGTCCAATTCTTGACCAACCGCGTTCCTCCCAATAGGAGCCGAAGCTTTGGAAGAAATCAAATGGTGTCTCGAATACATGGGTGACGAGATATTCAATTGTTTCATCCATGCGGTGGTCGTTCCAATACTTTTCCAGAACATCCTCTACCTGTTTGATTCTTACTATATCGTCAAAGCTTAGAATGTTATTTCCAAGAATTTCATACGGTGCATTGTCCATGTAAATATAATCATGCTTATCCGCATTGATTCTTAGCCCAGTGCCCCTAAGCATTTTAAGGAACCCCAATTGCAGCTCCTCTGGCCTTAAAGCAAACACATCATTGAAAGTCTTGCGGAAAGATTGATAATCCTCTTCTGGCAGACCGGCAATGAGATCCAGATGCTGGTCGATCTTCTGGCCATCTTTAACCATAGTGACGGTTCTTGTCAGTTTGGAGAAATTCTGTTTTCTCATCACTAGGTCGTTTGTTTCATCGTTGGTGGATTGAACACCAATCTCAAACCGGAACAACCCGGCAGGTGCTTCCTTATTTAAGAAATCAATGACCTCCGGGCGCATGATATCGGCTGTGATTTCAAATTGGAAGACTGTTCCAGGAAGGTGTTCGTCAATCAGGAAGCGGAACATTTCCATAGCATAGCTTCGGCTGATGTTGAAGGTCCTGTCAACGAATTTGATCGTCTTGGCCCCATTCGCCATAAGGAATCGGATATCATCTTTAACTTTTTCCCTGTCAAAGTAGCGAACTCCCACTTCAATAGAAGAGAGGCAGAACTGGCAGCGGAAAGGACATCCGCGGCTGGTCTCAATGTACGTAACGCGTTTTGATAAACTCTTTAAGTCTTCCTCAAAACGGAATGGTGACGGTAACTCTCTTAGATCAAGTTTGTTTCTTTGAGGGTTGATTTTCACTTTACCTTCTTTAAGATAGCCGATACCATTCACTTCATCCCAGTTTTGACCTCCATAGATTTGCTGGAGAAGACTCTTGAATGTTTCTTCACCTTCGCCAATGACGAAGAAGTCAACTTCAGGCAATCGTTCTAGCCAATAAGGGACATCGTAGGAGACTTCAGGGCCTCCAAAAATGATGACAGTCTCGGGAGAAATCTTTTTCAGCATTTTGACTACGGATATTGTCTCTTCTATATTCCATATATAACAGCTGAATCCAATTACATCAGCTTTTTTTGTATAAAGATCTGACACAATATTCATCAGCGGATCTTTGATGGTATATTCCGAAATTTCGACCTGATATTCAGGTTCCGAAAATGCCTTGAGGTTCCTGATAGCTAAATTTGTGTGTATATATTTAGCATTCAGAGTGCTTAATACAGCTTTCTTCATTATAAAAACTCCTTTATGTATCTAACTTTTCAGGTAATTGAAACAGTCGTCAATAAGTTAGACCAATAGTACTTTAACATTGTACCCAAGCCAGGCTCCAAACTCAATGTTATTCGGTATTTTGTACTATTTCCAAATTATATGAAGGATTTTGGCATAACAGGTGAGAATATGTACTTAAATAAAAGCTTTGTTATAGGCTGATGTGTGTTTAATAAACGGTGCTGCCTGATTTCCGCTCCAGTTGCGCGACTCCGCGGGGCAGGCGGTGAGCCTCCTCGGCTTTGCCTGTATAAAAAGTGGAAGCGCCCTGTTCAGCCCCGACAGGCAAATGTTCCTCAGCGAAAAAAAGGTGACTTTCCTTTTATTCGCTGAGGGTTATTTGACCCCGAGGGGCTGGGTGCTGCAACTGGATTGGGGGTCTCACCTGTCCCGCTAATCCCGCAGGATGTCGCACACCTTCCGCTCCAATCAACCGTTATATATAAATTCACTGAAACCTTCTTATAAACTTATAAACGTGATGACGTGATTGATGGGGGCAAGAAACACCTATTTTTAAAGATTGGAAGCAGGGACAAACCAATTTCGAATATTCAGCATTTAATCCTGAATAACAACATCATTAACTAACAAAGCCAAATAAAAGACCGGCAAAGATGCCGGTCTGATTTATGTGAAGCTGTCGTGAAAAGTGTTTTTTGAAGTTCATTTAGAATTTCGTTTGTTCTATATACTTCTTTTTTGAGTTTTTTAAATCTTTTAACAACTCTGTGAGTTTGCTTGTTTTCAGTTCGATCAAAGGTTGAGTCAAAGAAGTCAACGGCCGGCTTGACAACACTACAGTCAGAATGAATGAAGCGGCAACCAGTAAGGTGATTGACTGGATGGGTGGAAGGAGGTCCTGATAGGGACTTTCCCTGAAAAATTTTACGAAGAAGCCATGTATCAGATACACATATAGCGTACTTGCTCCCCATTTGGTGAAAAAGTGTCTGCTCTTTGGTACAAAGGCAAAAAAGCTGAAAGACATTGCAATATTCAACACATAGACCATGCTTCGCGCCAACGGACTGAGAAGATCCTTGCCTCCGAGCTGTTCATAAGACTTTGACCCCAGCAGCCATTTATCCGAAAATTCCGGGACTAAAAACATAAACACTAATACTGCTGCCGGAATGACTGTTGCTGCAATCCGGACTTTGCCCATTCTAAGCTTGGAAAAATGCTCTTTTCTCATATAGTAACCAAGAAGGAACAAAGGGAAGAATACAAAGGTTCTAGAGAGGCTGAGGTAATTCGATACACCATCAACAAATCCAATAGAGATTCCTACAGCAAAAGCTATGAATAAACCTTTATTTTGTGGCAGTTTCCATTTGCGGACAAATAAATAAAGCAGGATATTCCAGCAGAATAAACTTAGTAAAAACCACATTGACCATTGTGGATTATAGATATCAATCGTCAAACTATGCTTATTGTATAGAAAGTAGTAATAGATCGAATAGATAACTTGAAACAAAAGATAAGGCAAGATCAGTTTTTTTACTAATTTAGGGATATAGCCTTTTTTATAAAAACCTTTTGCAAAAAAGCCTGAAACAATGATGAATGCCGGCATATGGAAGGTATACAACGTTTTATATAACGCCAGCACATACGGGTCGTTCTCAATGAAAGAACGGATGAAGTGTCCAAATACGACTAAAAAGATCAAAATGACCTTAGCATTATCGAAGTAATGATTTCGTTCTTTTTTCATGATGTTCACCAACTTTGAGGAATTTGAAAGACTGTCTGCAGGGCTCTTCCGCTGCTTATATACTTATGCTTCCGAAAAAACAACGCAGAGTGCAAGTGAGCCATCTTCAATTAATAAGGTAACAAAAATATAACTTGAAAGTACCCATTAAATTGATTCTTAAACTATTAATAACCAAATCGATATAAACCGAAATTAATCTGTAAACCTCTTGAAATGAAAGATAGATACTATGAGGAAAACGGCAAAGATGAATGGAAATAGGAGGAAAGTATAGTGACCAATAAACAAACATACAAGCTTGCTGAAGAACAAAGACCATCGGATACTATCGATTTCAGGGGAGTATTAGCGGCATCTCCCAATCCGATATTAATAGTGGATAAAGACTTGTCCATCATAGAAGCTAACTCATCTGCACTTGAATTATTGGAAATAGATGAAAATTCTTTACTGCGAGAATCATTTGTTCAATTTTTCCAAGCTGTGCCGTCCCCCATTCTTTCACAATATGAGAGTGCTGTAAGACAAGGCGGTGAAATAGAAGATGAGACGCTGATGACCACCGCAGCCGGAACAATTAAACATATAGATTTGAAGATTACCAAATTGAACAATAGTGAGTATGCTTTCTTATTCCTGAGAGATATAACAAGTGACCGTGAGAAGCAGAGAAATGAACACATGAACCTCCATATGTTAAACAATATATTTCAACAGGCTGCTGAAGGTATTCTTTTGTTTGATAGAGAGGGAAATATAAAGGAGGCGAACCAGGCATTCTGCAAGCAGGTAAATCTCCAGAAGAGGGACGTGCTGAACCGGAAGGTAGTCTCATTTATTCCCAGAAATTTTCACTTAAAGCTGATAAAAATTAAGGAGCTTTTGGATTCAGGCAGGCAGGCCAGGGGAGAGATGCCGATTACCCATTCTGAAGGAGTGTCTGTTGTTGAGTTTACAACGACTCCTTATGTCAACCATGAACTTCATATGGCGATTCTTCGTGATATAACTGAAAAGAGGCAAATGGAAATCCAATTAAAACGCAGTGAGGAGCTTTTCAAAGACCTGTTCGAAGAAGCTATTGATGCCATTGTTCTCTGGGACCAGGATGGCAGGGTCCTTCGTGCCAACAGATCGGCACTGAAAATATTTGAATGCTCCCTTTCAGAAATCTTGACGAAAAAAATAGAAGACTTTGTTTACCCATTGGAAATGTCAAAATTTGAGTCTGTCACCCAAGAACTGAAGGCTAAAGGAGCTGTCAGGGATGAAGTAATGTTCCTCATGCCGAATAATCAACTGAAGCATCTGGAATTCACCTCCAAACTTCATTCTGTCGACGGTTATAATATGACTATTTTCCGGAATGTGAGTGAGCGGCATCAAATGGAGAAGAGCCTCCGGGAAAGTGAAGAGCGTTTCCGTAAGATTTTCGAAGGAACCCTGGACGGGATGGTTCTTACCAATCATTCAGGCCAGGTGGTCGATGCAAATCCGGTAGCCCTTGAAATACTTTCATCAGATAAAGAG
Organism: Bacillus sp. SG-1; assembly: GCF_000181495.1. Taxonomy (GTDB): domain Bacteria; phylum Bacillota; class Bacilli; order Bacillales; family Bacillaceae_B; genus Rossellomorea. Next base: position 60,849 of record NZ_ABCF01000009.1, on the reverse strand, counting down.
GAGCTGATCGGGAGTGACATCAAGGATATTTTTAAGATCAAGGAAAATGAAGATGAGGATTACCTGGAGTATCAGTCAAAGTTGAAAAGAGAAGGCCAGGCAAGTTTGTTGAAACTGAAAAAAATTGATGAAGAACGCTGCCAGCATCTTGAACTTTCATCGAAATACAACTTGCTTTCCAACTTGAATTTAACTGTTATAAGGGATATAACTGAAGAAGTCGAATTACAGGAACAGCTGCGGAAATCAGATACCCTGTCAGTAGTTGGAGAGCTGGCTGCGGGCATTGCTCATGAAATCAGAAATCCCATGACAGCGTTAAAAGGTTTTATTCAGCTTCTTGAGAACAGTATGCAAAGCGATCATGAAATGTATTTTCATGTCATAAAAACAGAGCTGCAGAGAATCGAATCCATCATTACTGAGTTTTTAATACTGGCAAAACCTCAGGCAGTTCAATATCAGGAAACCGACCTTATCAGAATCATGAAAGATACATTGGAATTACTGAATGCACAGGCAGTGATGCATAATGTGCAATTTAAGGAGCGTTATGACAAAGGGATACCTGCCGTCTTTGCAGAACCCAACCAACTGAAGCAGGTCTTCATTAATATCGTTAAAAATGCAATAGAAGTCATGCCTAAGGGCGGCTTGATTTCCATTGGAATATCAGCAAAGAATGAAGAAGAAGTCCGTATTTCAATTACAGATGAAGGAATCGGCATTCCGAAAGAAAAGATAAAGAAACTGGGCGAGCCATTTTATACTACGAAAGAAAGAGGGACAGGTCTTGGTTTAATGGTTACGTTTAAGATTGTAGAAGAACACGAAGGTACAGTTGAGGTAGAAAGCGAATTAGGCAAGGGGACCACTTTCCATATCGACCTTCCAAGCATGAAAGGATGAAATTCATGAGTTCAGCAAGCATCGTAATTTCCAGTCCGATTGGAAACTTGAAAATCACAGCGGACAATGAGTTCGTTACAAAAGTAGAATTTGTATCGGATCCCGAGTCAGGCAGTGAGAATGATATCTTGAACAAGGCAGCTTCTCAGTTTGACGAATATTTCAAAGGCGAAAGAAAAGCGTTCGATCTGCCAGTGAAATGGAAAGGAACCCCTTTCCAGGAATCTGTCTGGAATGCACTGCAGGAAATTCCTTATGGAAGTACATGCAGCTATAAAGATATAGCCGAAAGAATAGGCAGGCCCAAAGCAGTCAGAGCCATAGGTCAAGCAAATAAAGCCAATTCCCTTCCCATCATAATTCCATGTCACAGGGTAGTCGGGATAGATCAATCCCTGACAGGATATGCCGGCAAGCAAGTGGATAAGAAAGAAACCCTCTTGAAGGTTGAATTGGCCATTGAATAATACTCTTCTATAGTCTCAGATTTCTTGAGGCTTTTTATTTTGGAATGGATTGGGTGGTCCTCCTTCTATATAAAGGTCGACTGTTAACGGTTTTAGGAAAGGTTATCTGCAGATAAGCAAGTTGACAAAAACACCTAATTAGATGATAATTAAATTAGATGAACATCTAATTAGGAGGGGTTAGTTTGCAGCTGGATAAGCTGGTGGCTTTTTATAAGACGATAGGTGATCCAACAAGACTGAAAATTATTATGCTCTTGAAGGAAGGACCATTGCACGGGCTTGCGATAGCCGGTAAATTGGGACTTACTGCACCGACGATATCCCATCATCTCACTAAGCTCAAGGATATTAACCTGGTGTATTCTCGCAGGGAAAAAAATTCTCTGTATTATCATTTAAATAAGAAAGTCATCAAACATCATGGGAATGTGCTTTTGAATATGGCTGAAGAAAGCAAGGGGGGTAAAGGAGAGATGGAAAAGATACAGAAAGAAAAGCAAAAGGTTTTAAACAACTTCTTCACAAATGATGGAAAGTTAATCAACATACCTGCTCAGCGCAAAAAGAAATTATTCGTGTTCCAACACTTGATAGAAGGGCTGAAACCTGGTGTGAAGTATGAAGAAAAGGAAATCAATGAATATATAAAGAAATACCATGAAGATTATGCTACCATCAGAAGGGAATTCATAATTAATCACTACATGTATAGAGAAAATGGAATTTATGAACTGAACCCAAAAGAAATGTGGGCAACGATAGAATAAAGTTGCAAAATCCCCAGTCCTCACTACGGACTGGGGATTTTGTCGTTTTCCGTCAGATTAAAGAGGAATCCACAATTTGTTATGGGAGATTTTGTCTTCTTTTATCGATTCTATTTACTTTTAATCTAAATGTTGCGATACTTCAGAGGTATCGTTGTTTTTTTAATGATCTTTGACAGAAGAACATTCTGATTCCATATACAGGCAGAAAGGTGAGAGTTTCAATGTTGTCCCCATATGACAAAATATATCGAAAAGTCATCTTGTATAGAATTGCTAAAAAACAAAAAGAAATGCTCCAGATTGGCGCGGAATATGGCTTGACTGACACTAGAACAGTGAGGAGCAGTCAGGAATTGGACAAGCTTATAACAAAGTATCAGGAAATAGATTACATAAAAAGTGCCCAACAGCATTAATTGAAGTCTCCGTGATGATAACGGGGACTTTTTTAATGGCTGTTTTCGGAATAGCCCTCGCACACTTAGCTACTCTATCTTATCTATTAAGTGGATATATTGGTTTTGTTGGTCTGAAGATGTCTCCGTGTGTACAATGTCCACATACCAAAATATAACTTTTCTTATATTAGGTTCTGTTTCATTCAGGCTCTATTAACTATAAATGAAATATAGTATATATCAAAAGTATTAGAGAAGCAGGTTTTATTCAGGATATTTATTCCAAAAAACGACAAATTTTATAAAGAAAATGTTAAAAAAGTCAAAATAGTATGGCGGAAATTAAGATAATAAGTCATAATAAAAATGTACTGAGATATTAAAAGTTTTCTAGGGAGGAAATAGGAGAATGAAAAAGTTTTTCAGTTTCATGCTAGTACTTTTGTTGGCTGTAGGCCTGGTTGCATGCGGCACTAATAACGGCGGTAACAATGCCTCAAATGAAGGAAACAGTGGTGAAGGCCAGGAAAAACCTGATACTATCGTTATGGGATTTGTTCCTTCTCAAGATTCTGACACAATTGCTGATACAGTTGAACCATTGGCAAATCGTCTTAGTGAAGAGCTTGGCATTGAAGTAGAAGGCCGGGTAATGACTGATTATACTGCACTTATAGAAGCAATGGGTTCTAATGAAGTACAAGTCGGTTTCATTCCTGCTTTCGGTTATGTTTTGGCAAATGAGCAATATGACGTTGAAGTTATCCTTAAATCTGTACGTCATGGCAGCGGAACTTACAAAGCACAATACCTAGTAAAAGCTGATTCTGGTATCGAATCACTAGCAGATCTTGAAGGCAAGATCTGGGCTTATCCGGATGCTGCATCAACTTCAGGTTTCTTATTCCCTGCAGCCCAATTGATGGACGAGTTTGATATCGAAAGTGCTAACGCATTACAAACAGAATTTTTCTCTCAAGGAATTGCAGCCGGCGGTCATGACACTGCAGCAATTGCTGTATATGAAGGTGATGCTGACGTTGCAACTACATTCGATGATGTTCGTACAACGTTGACTGAAGAATATCCGGACATGATGGAAGAAATGAAAGTCATCGGTCACACTTCTGATATTCCAAATGACACAATTTCAGTTACAAAGGATCTTGATGAGGAGCTTAAACAGCAAATCAAAGAAGTTTTCCTTTCATTGAATGAGGATCCAGAAATGATCAAAATTATGAATGAAGTATATAATTGGGACGAAATCACTGAAGCAAGTGATGAAGAGTACGAAGTAGTTAAAGAAACTTACGCGAAATTCAAAGATTCTATTTCTTTCTAATTTGAATCTAAACTTAATAGAAATGCAATCCGAGGGGGAGGTTGCTTCCCCCTTTTTTGTGCCCGAAAACCCGAATCTCAATAGGAGGACCGATGCTCGGTGCACTTATTTTTTTGTTTTATTCTTTCCAGGACTGAAGGGGGTTTCATCATGATTGAATTCAAAAACGTTTCACTGGTTTATCCTAATGGAACAGAAGGTTTGAAAAATATTAATGTGAAAATCAATGAGGGTGAATTTGTCGTTATTGTAGGTTTATCCGGTGCGGGGAAATCTACGTTTATCCGCAGTATTAATAGACTTGTCACTCCAACCAAAGGCGAGCTGCTTGTAGATGATCAAAATATTCTAAAATATAGCGGTGGAGACTTGAGAAAGCTTAGAACAAAAGTCGGCATGATCTTTCAAAACTATAACCTCGTAAAACGCTCCAATGTCTTGAAAAATGTAATGGCAGGAAGGTTAGGTTATACGGGGACACTGCGCTCCATTTTTAATCTTTTCAAAAAAGACGACCTTGCACTTGCATATGAGAGTTTAAAGCGAGTGAATATTGAAGAAAAATTGTATAACCGTGCTGATGAGTTGAGCGGAGGACAGCAGCAAAGAGTGAGTATTGCCCGCGTGCTGACTCAAAAACCGAAATATATCCTTGCTGATGAACCGGTTGCTTCATTAGATCCTCCAACATCTCATCAGGTAATGACATATTTAAAGAAAATTAATAAAGAAGATAAGATTACGACGATTGTAAACCTTCACTTTATCGACATGGCAATGGAATACGCCGATCGGATTATCGGGATGCGTGCAGGAGAGGTAGTCTTTGACGGTCCTGTTAGTGAAGTTTCCGAAAAGACGTTTGAGGAAATTTACGGACGTGCGATTCGCGAAGACGACTTGCGCGGGGGTGTAGAAGAGTGAAGACTGATTCTTCTAAAACGGCAAAGAAAGCTGCACATTCGCCTTCGCTCCTTCCAGGCAAAGCAAAGGCGAGAATTACTGCTATTTTTGCGGTCATCATCGGCTTCTATGTGTTAAGTACAATTAAAACCAATGCAACTCTGCCGGACCTGATTGATGGTATCCCGAATATGGGAAGAGTAATTGCAAAGTTCTTCCCGCCTAACTTTGCAGCGTTCAAACATATTATTGATCCGATGGCTGAGACTATTCAGATGGCTATTGTTGCTACTACCATTGCAGCAATCCTCTGTGTGCCGTTGAGCCTTCTTGCCGCTCAGAACGTGACCACGAATAAATTCGTCTATACGACTGTAAGAACTATTCTAAACATCCTTCGTACGATTCCTGATCTTGTATTAGCTGTTATTTTTGTAGGGTTGTTTGGAATCGGGATATTCCCTGGTATCGTAGCATTAATCATCTTCTCCCTGGGAATATTGGCGAAACTGATTAGTGAAACGGTCGAATCTGTGGATATGAATCCTATGGAGGCCATGCATGCGTCAGGCGGGAATACGCTGCAAAGCATTTCATTCGCCTTGGTTCCGCAGGTTCTGCCTCAGTTCACATCTTTTGTCTTATATGTTTTCGAGATCAATATCAGGGCATCTGTTGTCCTTGGATTGGTTGGGGCCGGAGGTATCGGACTGGTCCTGAATCAGCAGCTTAAATTCTATAACTATCCTAATGCGATGCTGATCATCCTGGTCATCTTTATCGTAGTGGTAGTCATTGAGTATATCAGTACTAAGATCAGGGAGGCGATTGTATAATGCAGCTTACGTTACCTCCAAAGAAGAAACGTTCGCCTTTAAACATTGTGAAAAAATGGTTGATTGTCCTTGCTGTAGCCCTTCTGTATGTTTGGACATTTACAGGTATCGACATTGATTGGGGAAGAGCGATTGAACGGATGGCGAACAACTTTACCAGGGTCATTCCTAAGCTTTTCAATCCTGAGTGGGGTGCCATAGGAAAAGTATGGACAGCGATGGTGGAAACTTTATATATTGCTTTTGCCGGTTCATTGATGGCAGCGATCATTGCGGTTCCACTTGGATTTCTTGCAGCATCCAATATGACGAAAAGTAAGGTGCTTACGACAATCGGTAAATGGATTCTCAGTGCTATCAGGGCATTCCCTGATTTGATCCTGGCGATCTTGTTCGTTGTAGCTGTAGGTCCAAATCCTTTCGCGGGGGTTCTGGCGATTGCCATCGGCTCCACCGGGATGCTCGGGAAACTTTATTCAGAAGTATTGGAATCGATTGATTTCAATATTGTAGAAGCCATGGAAGCAAGTGGAGCTAATAAGATTCAAATCTTATTCCATGGAATCATTCCACAAATCATACCTGAATTTCTTTCTTATGCTATCTATCGATTTGAGATTGACGTCCGTGCCTCAACAATACTCGGCATCGTGGGCGCAGGTGGAATTGGTACATTGATTCAATTTGCTCAGATGAACAGAAACTGGGAAGAGATGGGGCTTATCCTATTGGTCATAATCGTGGTGGTTACCATCATCGATTTCATCTCTTCATCTATCAGAAAACGAATCGTTTAATAGTAAGACTGTCCCCCCGGTGAACTCCCGCTATTTCAAGAGGAGCTGGCCGGTGGGAAGGGACAGCGAAAAGCGAAGTGTTCTTGCTCACGACAAGCGCTATTGATATAAATGGAGGGAGCCTCACTGGGGCTTCCTTCATTTTTATTGGGTGTACTTATGGTTTCATCTTTATGTGATACCGTGCGTATTCTGCTTATTCCTGTGCGCATTAGTACATAACGCGTGCGTATAATTGTATTTGCCGTGCGTTTATATGTATCCTCCGTGCGCAAATTCTTTCACCTCCCAGATAACACTTGTCTTTCCAGTGTTTTATGTCTCTAATAATGCCCTCAAGGCACATTCCGCACTCTTTTCATCTCTCAGCACCCTAAAGAGACTTCCTTAAGAGATTAGATCTTTTAAATATAGTTTCCTATATGAAAGTTGGCCGCCTTTCTTTAAAAGGACAGAAGAAGCGGCTCTGCTATATGAATTTAGTACAATCAGCAGAGAAATTTGATACAATGTCAATATGAGAGAATGCTGGAGGTAAATGATGTCACAAATTACATTGACGATTTTGGAAACTAGTGATGTTCATGGAAACATCTTTCCCATAAATTACGGAACAAATGAATTGCAGCCGTTAGGTTTGGCCAAGGCGGCAACTTTGATTAAAAAAATTCAACAAGAGAATGATTATGTCATTACCCTGGATAACGGCGATGTTATCCAAGGCACACCTTTGACCTACCATTATGTTAAATATATGATCGATGAACCGAATCCCATGATTGAAGTTCTGAATTACCTTCAGTATGATGCAGCGGTAGTGGGCAATCATGAATTCAATTATGGCTTACCTATCTTTAAAAGTGCTGTAAACCATTCCCGCTTTCCATGGCTATCCGCGAATCTTCTTGATAAGGCAGATGGCAGTCCTTACTTTGGGCAACCTTACCTTATTAAAGAATTTGGTAATGGATTGAAAGCCGCTGTACTTGGGGTGACAACGCATTATATACCGAATTGGGAAAATCCTGAACATATACAGGGCTTGGATTTCAAGGATGTTTTTGAGACGACGAAGCAATGGGTAAAGTATATCAGGGAGCATGAGAATCCTGATATGTTGGTTGTGTCTTATCATGGCGGATTTGAGAATGATCTTAAAACGGGAGAACCGACAGAGCCGCACACAGGTGAAAACCAAGGCTACAGAATCTGTTATGAAATTGAAGGTATCGATGTGCTTTTGACAGGGCATCAACACCGTCAATTAACAGAACATGTCAATGGGGTATTGATTGTCCAACCTGGATTCAATGCCCAATTTGTCGGGAAAGCAGATATAACGTTTGAAAAAAATAAAGGAAAATGGGAGATTGTTGGCAAAGAGGCCGAGCTTCTTCCGGTAGGCTCGGAGGAAGAGGATGAACATGTCTTGAAGATTGCCAATAAATATGAAACCAAAACCCAGGAGTGGCTCGACCAGCCAATCGGTTTCATAGAAGGGGATATGACGATTACTGATCCTTTAGCAGCAAGAATCGCAGAGCATCCGCTGGTTGAATTTATCAATAAAGTACAGATGGACGCGCTGGGAGTGAAAATCTCTAATACGGCTCTTTTCAATAACTCTGCAACAGGTCTCCCGAATACAGTAACGATGAGAGATATCGTTTCGAATTATGTATATCCGAATACATTGACAGCAATCGAGATCAGCGGGAAAGATATGAAGGAAGCATTGGAGCGCTCCGCCTCATATTTTCAACTGGATGAACAGGGAGAAGTTAAGGTGAACCCGGCTTTTTCTGAACCGAAACCACAGCATTATAACTATGATATGTGGGAGGGCATTCAATATACAATCAATATCAGGAATGATATCGGCAGCCGGATTGAGCATCTGGAGTTTGAAGGTAAGCCGGTCGGCATGGAAGAGAAATATGAAGTTGTAATGAATAACTACCGTGCAGGCGGCGGGGGAGAATACCCAATGTTTAAAGACCGTCCTGTTACGAAGTCCAGTCAAATTGATATGACAGAACTGCTGGCCAACTACTTCCTGAAACATAAAACAGTCAAGGCTGCTGTTAACCATAATTGGAAAGTAGTAAAATAGGCATAACTATACTAAAAGGAAATGATAGATATGGAAGAGAGAAAAGATATAGAACAATCATTGAAGCTGTTCATTGTGTTATCACGAGCTTATAAGGCAATCAATGAGGATGTCCAGGTGTTTATCCAGAACAATGGATTAAATATGACTGAATTTGCCGTACTTGAACTGCTTTATCATAAAGGTGATCAACCTCTTCAGCAAATAGGCGGAAAGATTTTATTGGCAAGCGGAAGTATTACGTATGTCGTGGACAAGCTGGAGAAGAAGGGCTTGATCAGGCGTGCAGCATGTCCAAATGACCGCCGGGTGACGTACGCACAAATCACGGAAGAGGGCAAGGAGTTTATCGGAGAACTCTTCCCGCGTCATGAAGAGCAAATCCATAAGTTGATGTCTGTTTTGGATAATGATGAAAAAGAAACAGCCATCGAGTTGCTCAAGAGGGTAGGCTTATCTATTAAGGACTTGTCTTATTAATGTGGAGAGAGGGTATTCTGACTGGAATACTCTCCTTATTTGGAAAAGTAAGGGTTTATAGCTGTCCTTTTAAGTACTGATATCTTAAAGTCCTCCAAGCTGGTGTAAAGGACTTTAAAATAGAAAATGGAAACAAAAGTCTTCAAGCTATTTTGAAGTATACAAAAAAGCCGTACTTCCACCTATGAAGGAGAGTACGGCTTTTTCGTATTATTTAATCACGATTTCTTCTTCTTCAATGACAGCAGTCATTTCTTTCTTGTCTGGATAATCCAGGATGAAGTCTGCGATGGTATCTTCGAGTTTTTCCTGGATGATACGGCGCAATGGGCGTGCACCGAAATCAGGATGATAGCCATCTGCAACAAGCTTATCTTTTACTTCGTCCGTTACGATCAGCTTAATTTCTTGTTCCTCAAGAACAGAGTATAGTTCATTCAGAAGGATATCGATGATTTTTTTCAACTCATTTGTACCCAATGAGTTGAACTCGACAATATTGTCAAAGCGGTTCAGGAATTCAGGTTTGAAATAATCTTTAAGATTATCCAAAATGGATGTTTCTTTCATTGTATGGCTGGTGAAACCGACATGTTTTTCTTTAAAGCCGACTCCGGCATTGCTTGTCATGATGATCACAGAGTCTTTAAAACTTACTGTTCTGCCTTGACTGTCAGTTAAGCGTCCGTCTTCCAGTATTTGCAGGAACATATGCTGTACATCCGGGTGGGCTTTTTCAATCTCATCCAGGAGGATAATACTGTACGGGTTTCTGCGGACCTTTTCTGAAAGCTGACCGGCCTCCTCATGTCCAACATATCCTGGAGGTGAACCTATCAACTTGGAAATGCTGTGTTTCTCCATGTATTCACTCATATCCAGTCTGATCATTGCTTCAGCCGTACCGAATAATTCCTGAGCTAGTGTTTTCGAAAGTTCCGTTTTCCCTACGCCGGTTGGTCCAATAAACAGGAAGGAACCAATTGGACGGTTCCTATTTTTGAGTCCTGCTCTGCTTCGTCTGATCGCTTTGGAAACTGTCTTAACAGCTTCGTCTTGTCCAATGACCTGACTATTCAGGTTAGACTGCAGTTCATTCATTTTCTTCTGTTCATCCTCTTGTAGTTTGCCCACTGGAATTCCTGTTTTCTTTTCAACCAATTCGTGTATCAGTTGGGGATTTACAACCGGTAATTCTTTATCTTCCTGGCTTTCCAGGGCTTTTTCCAGATTGACTTCTTCATCTCTAAGTTTGGCTGCACGTTCATAATTTTCTTCAGCTAGTGCAGCTTCCTTTTCTAATGCAATCTGTGCGAGTCTGTTGCGGGCCTCATCTTGATTTTGGTGTCCGTTTCTCAGGTTTACATGGGAGCCGGCTTCATCAAGAAGGTCTATGGCCTTATCCGGCAAGAAACGGTCCTGAATATATCGTTTTGAAAGGATGACGCAGTTTTCAATCGCTTCGTCACTGTATTTTACTTCATGATAGGCTTCATATTTCTTTTGCAAGCCCTTCAGAATCTCAATTGCGGCTTGTTCTGAAGGTTCCTTGACTTGAATAGGCTGGAAGCGTCTTTCCAAAGCAGCATCTTTCTCGATTTGCCTGTATTCCTTTAAAGTCGTCGCCCCAATCAGCTGAAGTTCTCCTCTAGCCAGAGCGGGCTTTAGAATATTCCCTGCATCCATGCTGCCTTCCGCTGAACCGGCACCGACGATCAGATGAATTTCATCAATGAATAGTAAAATGTTTTTTCTACTCTGAAGTTCCTCTATAAGAGTTTTGATTCGCTCTTCGAACTGGCCGCGGATGCCTGTGTTAGCTACTAATGAAGCCACATCCAGCAGGTAAACTTCCTTATTGAGCAATTTAGAAGGAACCTCGCCTTTTGCTATCTTAATGGCCAAGCCTTCCGCAATGGCGGTTTTCCCGACTCCGGGCTCACCGATCAATACAGGGTTATTTTTATTTCTACGATTTAAAACTTCTATCATTCTGTCAAGTTCATCATCTCGACCGATGACCGGATCAATAAGATCTGCTTTGGCGAGATGTGTTAAGTTTCTTCCGTACTGTTCCAGGAAGGACTTTTCTTCAGAATCTTTCTGATAGGATGAATTGTGAGAAGCCTGCTGATTCTCTCCAGCTCCGTTTCCGCCGAATAAATTATGGAGCGGATTGGAGTTAGCAGAATTGATCGCTGCCTTTTCACGTGTATAGCATTGGTGGCAGAGAAATAATGATTTTTTGTGACCATTGACGTTAAAATGCAAATTCACATGGGCTGTGTTTTCATGGCATTTTTGACAAAGCATGTATTATTCCTCCTCTAAAATAGTAAGTATGTTGACTTTGATTAACTTTGACTAAATCTATATAAAAAAAGACTGAACAGTTTTTATTTGATCATTTCTGATCTTAATGAAATTATACTTTGACCATTTTTGACTTTCAAGTGTTTTGTTCCAGGAAAATAATTCCTCCTGTTTTATGCTTCTTAAATCTCATGCTTGTACATAAGGTTTAATAGCGGACTTTTTATAATTTGTGGATTGCTGAATGACAGCATAGCAAGATTAGTGGGGTGAAATAGTTGAAGAGATGGAGCGGTATATTTCAATTAGCTGCAGTATATGTTGGAACCATTATTGGAGCAGGATTTGCCACCGGAAGAGAAATTGTCGAGTTTTTCACCCGTTTTGGCTTTATCGGTTTTATAGGAATCCTGATCAGCGGGTATTTGTTTATATTCCTTGGTGCAAAGATAATGGTGAAGGCCCATGAAATCAAGGCAAAATCCTTCGAAGAGTTTAATGAATATTTGTTCGGCAAGTGGTTTTCTAAATTTATGAACATCCTGATGATGCTGATGCTGCTTGGTGTAACTGCCGTCATGTTATCAGGAGCAGGTGCGGTATTTGAAGAGCAGCTTGATATGAATAAACAGACAGGAGTTTTGTTATCCATTTTCCTTGGTTTTATCGTTATGATTGTGGGGATGAAAGGATTGTTTGCAGTCAATACTCTTGTCGTCCCGATCATGATTATTTTTAATATTTCCATCATGTTTGCCACTATCTTTGAACCGGACTTTCTTGAGGCTCTAATGAAGATCCCTCATGCAGACGATGGTTGGAAAGCGGTCGTAAGCCCGTTTTCATATGCAGCATTTAACCTTGCGATGGCCCAAGCGGTTCTCGTACCAGTGGCGGCAGAGATAAAAGATATCAAAACGGTAAAGTATGGCGGCATTCTTGGCGGGATCCTGTTGACGATCATCCTGATCTCCAGCCATTTTACCCTTGTTATGATACCTAATGTGACTCTGTATGAAATCCCAATGGCCATTGTGATGAAAAGTATGGCAGGAAGTTTGTATGGAATTTATATCTTCATTATTTTCGGAGAAATATTCACTTCCATTATTGGCGGCGTTTTCGGGCTGGAAAAGCAAATGGGCAATTATTGGAATGGTAAAAAAATATTTATCACGGCCGGTATTTTCATTGTGATCTATCTTCTCAGTTTTTTTGAATACAGTCAGCTTCTTTCTTATTTATATCCGCTCTTCGGCTACTTAAGCCTATTGTTCATCATTCTATTATGGATGAAGCCATGGGATTCAACTCGGTAACTGATGTTGCATGAAACCATTCGGAAACAGCCATTATAAAAAAGACTGAAAAGGAGGAGGGAATGTACATGACAAAATCAAAACATGAAAAGGAAAGACAATGGAATGTCAGAAAGCAGGATCAGCATCCTCATGGAAAGGTTGAGTCTTTTAAAGAGTTAGAAGGAGAAAATCTCACAAAAGGCAAACAGTGACTAAATGAATAAACATGAAGATAACTGGTCATCGCAATGCTGAGTAGATACACGTTGCCGAATCAATTGGGCAAAAGTTGCATGATTACTCGGAAGTAAGTGAGTGACAAAAGCCTGGCATTCCATTTTGGGAATACCAGGCTGTTATTTTGTTATGCTTCAATGATTTTATAATTTTTATGATTGACAACTGTTTTCTCTTCAAGCTCAAGGTCGCGGTAATTTTCCATGAAAGTCAGATCGACAATGACTGAGTTTTCATTTACTTTTTCAACGATGCCTTTTAAGCCATCTTTAAACTCAATGAGGTTACCCACTTCTGCTTTTTTCACAAGTATCTCTCCTTTGTCAAAAGTTTCAGAAACAATTAATTACAGTTTGCCTTAAAATTGCAAAAAGGTAAAGAACTTTATCATAATATTATTCTAATAATCTGTAAATTATTAAAAATAAGTCCAAAATTTATATTTATGCCGTTTCTATGTAGAGAAAACTCTAATATATTCCCACAAATAGAGTACTGGTGTTAAAATTAAGGATAGATAAAAATTATTGCAGGCTAGTGTTTTTTTCAACACAACAATGAAAAGGAGTTAACAGCATGGACGAAAAAGAAGTTACAGCCATTCTCGACGAATTAAGAAATAAAGGTATAGAAGAATTCAGAGTTCAAAAAGCGGATTTTTTGGAATTCAGGAAGCATTTGATCATCCAGGAGGACTTCAAACATTTTCGGGGCATTGCCCAGCAAGGCGGAGATGTCATTTATACGTATACGGATTTGCCGAGAAGTTAAAGTCTACTCTAAGGAGCGGACTTTTTTTATTTAGTAAATTCACCTCTTTAAAACAAGCGTCTGGCCACAGTACCAGACAATTTATCCACCGGAAAGTAACCGTCTCCTCGGATCATGTGCTTGTAGAGGTATACAGTGGTCCATGTATTCTTATTCAGTGAAATCACTTGTGTAGAGCGTACTGGGGCCTAAAACGTTTATGAAAAAGCAATATTGGAAAAATGAAAGAAAAAGGAGGGCTTCAAGATGGAAAGCAAAGTAGCAATCGTAACGGGTGGTGCCAACGGGATTGGCAAAGCGATAGTAAAAGAGTTTTGTAAGGAAAATTATACTGTGATCCTCGTTGACAAAAAAGAAGAAGAAGGCCTTGAATTAACCCGTGAATTAAATGAATCCGGAAATACGGTTATTTTTAAAAAATGTGATGTAGGAAATTACGCTGAAGTCAAACACTTATTCAATGAAATAAAAGAAACCTTTCAGAAAGTCGATATCTTGATTAACAATGCTGGCATATCCAAATTTAAAAATTTCTGGGATATGGAGGAGAAAGACTGGAACGAAGTAATATCTACGAACCTTAGCAGTGTATTTTACTTTTCAAAAGAAGCAGCATTGCTCATGAAAGATATGGGAGGCTGCATTATCAATATGGCCTCTACAAGGGCAACCATGTCAGAAGCAAATACCGAGGCTTACTCAGCTAGTAAAGGCGGAATCTTTTCACTGACCCATGCGTTGGCCATGACGCTGAGTGAGTATAATATCCGGGTTAATAGCATCAGTCCTGGTTGGATTGAAACCGAAGACTATGATGACCTGAGGGAAGTCGATCATTTTCAGCACCCCTCAAATCGCGTCGGCAAGCCGGAAGACGTGGCCAGGGCATGTCATTTCTTATGCCATGGAGAAAATAACTTCATAAATGGGGAGAACCTTGTGATTGATGGCGGAATGACCAGAAAAATGATCTATGAACACTAATGGTCATATTTACTCCTTAAAAGAATGATACTGAAAATACCTATAAACCAAACAAACATAATACAGAAACTAATATTCCAGAACATAACAGAACCCTCCGATGATGTTTTATTCCATCATATGAGACATTTATGTGTAACGTTTTGAACTAGTGTGAAATTTTTTGTAAATATTGATAAGCTAAACTAAGAAGCAGTTCCAGTTACTGCTTCTTTTTTGCGTCTGCAAGCTAATCCATATGCCGCTAAACGACCATTACGTTCAATAGATCAACTCCAGCGCTGAACGTCTATCACATGTATAATTAAAGCAGCTGGAATTTACTTCAAGAAAAGTGGCGATACTGGCTAGCCGAGTAGAAACTGAAACTGTCCCGCAACTCATATTTTTAAGCAGGGGATTTTCAGTAGGGATTAATAATAGTAAGATAGAAAGTGTGGAAAATATTTGGAAAATTATAAAATCGTAAATGTTTTTTTGGTATAATTTAAAGATAATTAGAATGGGGGAGTTAAAATGTTTGTTCATGAGCTAAAAAAAGAAATCGGTAAAGTCATGATAGGTATGGATAAAGAAGTTGAGTTGTTAAGCATCGCACTACTGCAGGGAGGGCATATACTGTTTGAAAGTGTTCCCGGAACCGGTAAGACGATGCTTGCCAAGACCTTTGCCGGCTGCATTCAATCAAGCTTCTGCAGGATACAGTTCACTCCGGATGTCCTTCCAAGTGATGTGACAGGAATCCAATATTTTAACCCTAAGGAAAAAGAATTTGAGTTACGTCCTGGTCCAGTCGTCACAAATGTACTTCTTGCTGATGAAATCAACAGAGCGACCCCAAGGACTCAGTCCAGCCTTTTGGAAGTCATGGAGGAAAAGCAGGTAACCATTGAAGGAAAAACGTTAAAGCTGGAGGAGCCTTTCATTGTCCTTGCTACCCAGAATCCTGTTGAATCACAGCAAGGTACTTTTCCGCTGCCTGCAGCACAGTTGGACAGGTTCTTAATGAAAGTCCCTATTTCATATCCTGAGTTTGAGAGTGAGAGAGAGATGTTAAGGCGATTCAAGGATCAACAGCCGCTTGATCATACTCAACCGGTTATTACTCCAGAAGAGCTTAAGGAGTGCTCCAAAGAAGTAAAAGGAATTCATGTTTCAGAAGACATAGAATCATACATACTGCAAATTTCACGAAAAACAAGGGAGCATGAATTGATCGAGTTAGGAGTTAGTCCCCGGGCAAGCCTTGCTTTGTTGCGTGCTTCGCAAGGAATGGCGTATGTAAACGAAAGAGATTATGTAACTCCTGAAGACATTAAGAAAGTAGCTTCATATGTACTCAGTCATAGAATCTCATTGACTCCCGAAGCTTCACTGACCAAATCGAACGAACGTGTCATGGAAGAGCTGATTGACGAAATTGTGGTCCCGGTCGAATCGAGGGTTTGACAGTGGAATGGAATAGAGAGACAACCGATTCTTATTTGCTTCCAGCATGTATATTTTTGAGTTTGTTCCTTGCCCTGATCGGATTGATTGTTCAAAATCTGCTGATGCTGTTTGTTTTCCTAATTTCGTTTGCTCTTTTTTATGGCTCACAAATTTACCTTAACAGAGCAGGAGTCAATCTTACTTTCAAAAACGTGAGAAACAGGGAGAAATTTAACAAAGGAGACCAAGGCGAGTGGTCCTTTAAATTTGAGAATAAAGGGGTGCCGATTTTAAATGGGTCACTCATTCTCCGTTTCGATAGTGTGGTCCTTCCTATGGGAGTGGATTTTGACGAATTCCCTGGTGGGATCATCGAAATGAAGATTCCTGTTTCCATAAGCAAAAATGAGACGATTGAAGTAAAGTTTCCGGTTGAAGCACAAAGAAGAGGCTTGGCAAAAATAGAGAGACTGATTGTGGATATTCCCAATCTGTTTGGCAGCGGCGGAGTTTATATGCAATATAAGAAGCCTGTCAAATCAGAAATACTGGTTTTTCCGAGAAGTAAGCCTGTGGATGGTTTTACTTCTGCCCATACAAAGACGCAGGGAACATTTACTGTTCATAATTCTTTATTCCATGATCCTTTCCATCCAGTAGGGACAAGGGATTACGCGCCAGGTGACAGTTTTGCCAATATTAATTGGAAGGCAACTGCCAGAATGCAGTCACTGCAGACGAAGGTGAATTCTCCGGCAACAAGCAGAAACTGGATGATTACTTTGAACATTTCTGCCGATTATTCAATCACCAGCGACCTGGAAGATTTAATTGAAAAAACAGCTTATATTTTAGAAATGGCTGCAAAGAACGACATTCCATTTGGACTTGCTGTTAATGTCCGGTCATTAAATAGGACACCTTTTTACTACCTGCCGATCGGAGAAGGGAAGAAGCAGAGACAAAGAGCCCTTGAAATGCTTTCCGTCCTTTCAGTGGATGACGTCACCTTTCCTTTCAGCCTGATGTACCAATATCTGATTATGCATCATCAGGTTCCACCGGTACTGATTTCTATAGGAAAACAGGATAAAGAAAGTGAAAAGCTTTTATCGGTAATGAATCAAAGGGATGTGTCTGTTTTCCAGTTGGAAAATCTTAATGGACAAGGAGTTTTGCAAGCATGGAAACAGCAATTCAGGAAATTCGCTTAAAGACAAGGAGTGCGTACATTGCCAGAGTATCTGTTAAGTTAGTTGCAGATGCTGTAATCCTATTGGCGATTCTCACTTTCTTCACCGATGAGTATGCTTTTTTGTCAGAGTGTGTCCCTTTCATATTATTATCCATTCTCATCACTATACCCTTATTATGGGGTGGAATGGAGTCCAGCAAAAAATTCAATATTTTCTTTGCAGGAGCAGGGGGGACTCTCTTTCTGATAGGTCAGTTCTTTCTGGGTCTTCCATGGTGGTTATCGGTTTTACTTTTGTTCTTGCTGCATTGGAGGGTATCAACTCACTTAGAAGAGGAAAGAAATTCACGGTTTGAAATAAGCGTAGGTTTTATGCTGGGGCTTATGACTGTGTCCCTCTTATCCTATGCATACCAAAACATTTACCATAAACAGCCAGCCGAGATCATCTTGATCCTATTTGTCACCGGAATGCTTGTTTACAGCGGGGGGACTTACATCGTCAGGTACGCTGAAAGTGCAGAGCACTCCAAGAGATCAACAAGAGCAACTTCAGCCAAGCTGCCTTTGATTTTTTTAGCGGTACTGGCAGGTTTCTCTGCCGTTCTTGTATTTTTGAATGAAGCAGTCAGTAATCTATTGAACAGTGCCTTCCAGGGATTTTTCTGGGTCATTTCCTTTTTAATAGACCCCATTTGGAATTTGATAAACTGGTTGTTAGGATTTATATCCCCAAAAGGTGCAGAGGAACTGGAATCAATGAAAAATTCTCTTGAAAAAATGCCTTACGAAGTTACTCAGGAACAAGCAGAAAAAGGTGGGGAGCTCTCATTCGCATGGTGGGATGAGGCATTGATAGGAGTTCTGATTAGTATCATCCTGCTGTATATTTGGAGACGTTACAAGAATAAGGGCTGGACTGAGACTGAAGATTCCACAACACATGCGGGCTATTCTTCATACAAGGAAGCTGAACCGGCCAACCGTGAAAGCCGTACATTAAATGTAGGGTATTCCAGCGCCAACAGTGAAATCAGGAGAAGCATCTTTTCTTTGGAGAAACTGGCGGAAGAGAAAGGGATGTTCCGGTTAAATGGTGAAACCCTTCAAGAATGGTTCTCCAGATTGGGGTTTCAAGAGGAGCCGGAATTTTATCGTCTTTATGAAGAAGTCAGATATGGAAATAAAGAGGTTCATGCTGACAAAGTGGCTTGGTTTAAACAGTGTGTAGTGAGAGTGACCGTCAAGATAAATCAAGCAGAAGGTGAAAACAGAGCATAAGAGAGATTTTCAAATTCGGTTTTCCAGTGAAAATAGTTAATTCGTCAATCAAACCGCAATGGAAAAAGGACTACTTGGACAATAAGAAAAGCAGTGGATGTTTTATCCATTGCTTTTTAATTTGACTTGATAATAAGCTGCAGTAGAGTTGTAAGATCACCTTAACATCCTATGGGAGCTGAGTTTGTTATACAGCGATGTTCCTTCAAGAGATATAAGACTAAAGGACTTTGCAGACCTTTACAATAACACAAGGGTTAATTAATGGTTGAGAGAATCTGCTGGATCAAAGTAGTCCTTCCCTATGGTTGAATCAGAAAAAGAAGAGAATCAACCAGGTCAAAGTGGTCCTTCGACCTGGTGGAATTCAAAAAGAAGAGAATCAACCAGGTCAAAGTAGAGGTTCGACATGGTGGAATTCAAAAAGAAGGGAATCAACCAGGTTAAAGTAGTCCTTCGCCTTGGTTGAATCAGAAAAAGAGAAAATCAACCAGGTCAAAGTAGAGCTTCGACATGGCGGAATCAGAACAAGAGAAAATCGGCCCGGTAAAAAGAGGTGATTCGAAGCTTTGAAATTCAAAAGAGGCTATACTGGCCAGCGACTAGCAGATTTCCCCCAACTACCTTACGTCAAATCATCACAACTTCCTTCGTTTGGTGTGATTCCTTTATCTCGTGCAGTAGATCTTCAATCCGTACTTCACATCCCCCTTTAAACAAGCAACAATATTTCCCCTGATAAATTTACTCGAAAACAAAACAAGTCAGCATAAGTACACTTAATTTTGGGTAAATTTCCAACTATAACTGTACCTTAGAGTTTCAATTTAAAGAGGTGATTCAATGTACAGATTAGAAAATGTCTCCTACCATGATATTATTGGTTCCTTGTACTTGGAATTTAAGGAAGGAGCAGTCTCCTGCATGACAGGTCCCAGCGGTGCAGGAAAATCAACAATACTCAAATTCCTTAACAAAATGATCATTCCCACTGGTGGTGAAATTTTATTTCAAAATAAGCCTTTGAAAGCCATCGATTCCATAGAGCTCAGAAGACAGGCGGTTATGCTTCAGCAGGAACCGGTTATATTTGACGGAAGCATTGAAGATAATTTGCAAATCGGCCTGAAGTTTTCCTGTGGAAATCCTGCTTCAAGAGCTGAGCTGGAAGAAGCATTAAAGATGGTCATGCTTGAAAAGCAGTTAAATGAAGATGCAAATAAACTATCCGGCGGCGAAAAGCAGCGATTGGCACTTGCGAGAATATTCATCATGAAACCAAAAGTATTTCTTCTAGATGAACCAACTTCGGCCTTGGATTCAGAGACCGAGATGAAAGTTATGGGGAGATTTCTGGATGCAGTAAAAGGTAGGGAAGGCACAGTCATTATGATAACCCATTCCCCGACAGTTGCTGAACGTTTTGGTGATGAGAATATACATATACCCCTGAAGGGCAAAACAGGTGAATGTAATGAATGAGGGAATAATCAATATTGAACTGACAAGGCTGATTGCTGCTTATATATTTGTTCTCGTCCTTCTCTTCATTGTAAAAACAAGAAAAATTTCAAGAGAAAAGCAAATCGCCATAGCCACTCTTAGAATGACCATTCAATTGATTGTGGCCGGGTACATCCTTACTTATATATTCGAAAACCCACATCCGCTGCTGACCGTTTTGATCATTCTCTTTATGGAGGTTTTTGCGATACGGAATGTGTTTAAACAGGTGAAGGCCGCGCTTTCCGATCAGATGAAGAGAATCATTACCATCTCCATGCTTTCAGGCAGTTTAGCGAGTCTGCTTTATTTTAATTTAGTCGTTATCAATTTTTCGCCATGGTATGAACCAAGATACTTCATCCCCATTGCCGGAATGATTATCGGGAACTCCATGACGGGAATTACTCTTGGTGTCAAAACACTCCTCCAAGGGTTCTCTTCTGAAAAGGCGAAAATCGAGGGAGCATTGATGCTGGGTGCAGATCCGCAAACAGCTGCCAAGCCGTATGTAGATCACGCATTCGACTCAGCCGTTTTGCCGACCATTAATAACATGCTCGGTATGGGCATTGTATTTTTACCAGGTATGATGACAGGACAAATTCTTTCCGGAGTCAGTCCTCTTCTGGCTATAGAGTATCAAATAGCCATTCTGCTCGGTATTTTGGGAAGTGTTTCCCTGACAGTCATTCTGTTCATCCTTTTAGGGTACAGGACTTTTTTTACAAAGGACAGCAGGCTTCAAGATTAATCTCTATTCCTATCAGTTCTATTCTTTTATTCTCCCTCATAAGATTTAGTAGAATAGATCGATAGAGAGGAGCAGGTAATGTGAATATCGAAGTGGAGCAAGCGCTGAAGGTGAAAAGTATTGCTTTGGATATCATTGAAGAACTCCTGAGGGACGAAGCTCATTACAGGGAAAAAGACTTGAAAAATGCAGCAGAATTACTATCGAGGTGTGTGTGTGATCTGGTCAATATTTATGCGGGCATTACCGAAGTTCACGAAACTGCCTTGCAAGGGACAATTGCAAAAGCCAAAATCAGCTACAATGCAATTGTAAACAATAAGCAAAAGTTGCAAGAACCAGTCAAAGAGTAGACTGGATTAAATAGAGGACTATTCAGCGATAGTTTGGCTGCCTGTTTTTCAGGCAGTTTTTTTATCTTCAACAGTCATGGACGTTTAATTCAGGCTGACGAGGGAAATCTAATGGAAAGCATCCTTGAGTAGTGAGAAAATAATGGTAAAGAAAATGCCTGATTTTGGTCATAAGATGTCTAATTTATGAAAATAATAAAAATATCATGCTTTACAATTGTTAAACTTCAATTTGCATGCTATTCTTTTAAATTGAAAAGGCTTATATTCAACCCGTATCTACGGTATATAATTTGGATGTTGAGGGAATTTTCTGTTTTTTCTTCATTTAAATTTTAAAGCTGAAAATAAACAATAGTTAAGGAGAAGATTTATTATGGCACAAAAACAATTCACAGTAACAGCTGATACAGGAATCCACGCACGTCCTGCAACACTTCTTGTTCAAACAGCAAGCAAATTTGATTCTGAAGTTCACTTGCAATATAAAGAGAAGAAAGTAAACTTAAAATCAATCATGGGTGTTATGTCTTTAGGTGTAGGTAAAGGTGCAGATATCACAATCATCACTGAGGGAAGCGATGAAGAAGAAGCATTAAACAGCCTTGAAGAAACATTGAAAAAAGAAGGACTGGCAGAGTAATGTCAAGTATGCTCAATGGAATTGCAGCATCAAATGGCATTGCCATTGCTAAAGCCTACCTTCTTGTGGAACCTGACCTTTCTGTTGAAAAAAAG
Source organism: Bacillus sp. SG-1 (assembly GCF_000181495.1). Lineage (GTDB taxonomy): Bacteria > Bacillota > Bacilli > Bacillales > Bacillaceae_B > Rossellomorea. The sequence continues at coordinate 38,967 of NZ_ABCF01000009.1, read as the reverse complement.
GAAGTAGGAAACACAGAAGAAGAAGTAAACCGTTTTAGAGAAGCACTTGCGACTTCTAAATCTGAACTGGAAACAATCAGAGAGAAAGCAAATGAAGATCTTGGTGCGGATAAAGCGGCAATTTTTGATGCCCATTTACTTGTTCTAAGTGATCCCGAGTTGATTGCACCTATCGAAGATAAGATCAGTAATGAAAAAGTCAATGCCGAAGCGGCTCTTAAGGAGACTGCGGACATGTTCGTTTCAATGTTTGAGAGCATGGACAATGAATACATGAGAGAGCGTGCGGCAGACATCCGTGACGTTACGAAACGGGTTCTTTCACATCTGCTTGGTGTTCAGGTTTCGAATCCTAGCATGATTACAGAAGAAGTCATTATTATTGCAGAAGATTTGACTCCATCAGATACTGCCCAACTTAACAGGGAATTCGTAAAAGGATTTACTACAGATATCGGCGGAAGAACATCTCACTCAGCCATCATGGCGCGTTCAATGGAGATTCCTGCTGTTGTCGGTACCAAAGAAGTAACATCCGAAATTAAAAACGGTGATCTTGTTATTGTTGATGGGTTGAATGGGGAAGTACATATCAATCCTACACAAGAAGTGGTTGAGCAGTATAAAAAGGAACATGAGCAATATGAGAAGCAAAAAGCCGAGTGGGCGAAACTTGTCAATGAAAAGACAGTATCTGCTGACGGTACTCATGTAGAGCTTGCTGCTAATATCGGTACACCAAAAGACTTAGAAGGTGTCATCAATAATGGCGGAGAAGCTGTCGGTCTATATCGTACAGAGTTTCTATACATGGGAAGAAACGAACTTCCTAGTGAAGAGGAACAATATGAGGCATATAAGGCTGTTCTTGAAGGAATGGGAGACAAGCCTGTAGTGGTAAGGACTCTGGATATCGGAGGAGACAAGGAACTTCCATATCTTGATCTTCCTAAAGAGATGAACCCTTTCCTGGGATATCGTGCGATTCGACTTTGCCTGGATGAGCAGAGCATCTTCCGCACTCAATTAAGAGCATTGTTAAGAGCAAGCAGTTATGGAAACTTAAAAATCATGTTCCCGATGATCTCCAACCTGAATGAATTTAGAGAAGCTAAATCCATTTTGGAGGAAGAAAAATCTAAATTGGTTGAAGCAGGCGAAAAAGTCGCTGATAAAATCGAAATCGGTATCATGGTGGAAATTCCATCGACGGCTGTCATGGCAGATGTGTTTGCCAAAGAGGTTGATTTCTTCTCAATCGGAACAAATGACCTCATTCAATACACAATGGCTGCAGACCGTATGAACGAGCAAGTTTCTTACTTGTATCAGCCATATAATCCGGCGATTCTGCGTTTGGTCAAAATGGTTATCGACGCAGCTCATAAAGAAGGCAAATGGGCCGGTATGTGCGGTGAGATGGCCGGAGATGAAATTGCAATCCCTATCCTCCTTGGACTGGGCCTTGATGAATTCTCCATGAGTGCCACTTCAATCCTGAAGGCGCGTTCTCAAATCCGGAATCTGAGCAAATCAGACATGGCAACTCTTGCAAATGAAGTATTAGAACTTGATACTAACGACAGTGTGATTGAAGCTGTTAAAAAAGCGATTAATCTATAAAAAAATGATTCAAAAGGTGAAATGAGGGTAAACAAGTACTACATCAGCGGTAGACTTATTCAGCCTTTTCATTCTCATTTCCCCCTACTTTTCCAGGTGTTCACGCACCTGGTTTTCTTTTTGACCGACATTAATCATTATAATTGATGTAAGCGCTTTTTTAAAGGGTAAAAATATCAAAAATTTTTTAAATAGAAGGTTTAGCCTTTTGAATTCAGGGTATTCTATTAGTAAGCATAAAGTTGGAGATTCTCTTTTTACAACCCCCTTTTCCTTTGGGCCTGCGTTTGCAGGTCCTTTTTTTATGTGCAATTTTACTATAAGTAATTCCTTTAGAGAAGGATTGAGAAAAAGAAAATATCCCCCGCCGTGCAATCGGAGCGCAGTATGTCATTAGTACCTGAATCCGCAAATGATACTTCGCGCAACCCTCGTGCGGTGTGTCATTAGCATCTGAGTCCACAAATGAAGCCCCGCGCACCTTGAGCGCGTGTTGATATAAGCATCTGAATCCGCAAATGAAGCCCCGCGCAACCCTCGCGCGGTGTGTCATAAGCACCTGAATCCACAAATGAAGCCCCGCGCACCTCGAGCGCGTGTTGTCATAAGCACCTGAATCCACAAATGAAACCCCGCGCAGCCCTCGCGCGGTGTGTCATAAGATCCTGAATCCGCAAATGAAGCCCCGGGCAACCCTCGCGCGTGTTGTCATAAGCATCTGAATCCGCAAATGAAGCCCCGCGCACCTTGAGCGCGTGTTGTCATAAGCATCTGACTCCACAAATGATACCCCGCGCACCTAGAGCGCGTGTTGTCATAAGATCCTGAATCCACAAATGAAGCCCCGCGCACCTCGAGCGCGTGTTGTCATAAGCACCTGAATCCACAAATGAAGCCACGCGCACCTTGAGCGCGTGTTGTCATAAGCATCTGACTCCACAAATGAAGCCCCGCGCACCTTGAGCGCGTGTTGTCATAAGATCCTGACTCCGCAAATGAAGCCCCGGGCAACCCTCGCGCGGTGTGTCATTAGCACCTGAATCCACAAATAAAGCCCCGCACACCTTGAGCGCGTGTTGATATAAGCACCTGAATCCACAAATGAAGCCCCGCGCACCTAGAGCGCGTGTTGTCATAAGCATCTGACTCCACAAATGATACCCCGGGCACGAGCGCGTGTAGTCATAAGCACCTGAATCCGCAAATGAAGCCCCGGGCAACCCTCGCGCGGTGTGTCATAAGCACCTGAATCCGCAAATGAAGCCCCGGGCAACCCTCGCGCGGTGTGTCATAAGCACCTGAATCCACAAATGAAGTCCCACGCTAGTATACAGTGTTGAAGTTTCTTCCTCACTCAACTGGAAACCAACCACTCTCATTTTCATCGCTCTTACAAGCAGCGGGTGTTTTAATTTTAGTTCGATGGAAAATTTAGTATAATTAAATGAAAAACTAGGGGGAGGAAAACAATGAGTATAGAAACAGTAAAAGTCGGCTTTATAGGGACAGGAGTAATGGGGAAAAGCATGGCACTCCATCTCATGAAAAAATACAATAATCTTCATGTCTACACAAGAACGAAAGAAAAAGCTCAAGAACTGCTTGATCTGGGAGCACTTTGGAGCTCTTCACCAGGAGAACTTGCTTCCTCCGTCGATATTTTGTTTACAATAGTGGGGTATCCTCAGGATGTAAAGGAAATTTACTTTGGAGAAAAAGGTATATTGGAAAATGGAAAAATGGACTTAATTGCCGTTGATATGACTACATCCAAGCCGAGTCTGGCTCAGGAAATTTACAAAAAAGCAAAATCAAGGCGAATACATACACTCGATGCACCTGTTTCAGGTGGGGACACCGGTGCAAGGAATGGAACGCTCTCTGTTATGGTGGGCGGAGACCAGGATGTTTTCGAGAAAGCCAAACCTTTCATGGATTCTTTTGGAGAAAACATCCGCTATCATGGCCAAGCAGGATCTGGACAGCATACGAAAATGGCCAATCAAATTGCCATTGCTTCCAATATGATCGGTGTCTGTGAAGCTCTGGTTTATGCCAGAAGTGCGGGCCTGGACATGGAGGAAGTACTGAAGACAATCTCCGGTGGAGCTGCAGGAAGCTGGTCCCTGTCTAATCTTGCTCCAAGGATGATTGCCGGCAATTTTGAGCCGGGCTTCTTTGTAAAGCACTTTATTAAAGATATGGCTATTGCAATGGAAGAAGCTGAAAGGATGGAATTGTCCCTGCCTGGCTTGTCATTAGCCAAAGATTTATATGAAGAACTGCAGTCACAAGGAGCAGGGAACGACGGAACACAGGCCTTAATAAAATTATGGAAAGAATAAACCAGATCGCCCCTTCAAAAAATAAACATGTCGGTGGTGAGTTATTTCAATTTAAAGCCGAACGAATGTAATCCTTGGAGGGTGATGAATTTGGCAAAGCGTACGAAAAAGAATGATGCTGACCAGAAAAATAAAAAAGGCTTTGATTCAGCCGTTATAAATCAGGAATTCGCACATGAATTTGGAAGTGCCGCAGCAAACAAAGCCCACAAAGAAAAAGCAAAAAAAGAGAAGGCCTCTAAAAACAACGGTAAATATAAGGGGCAATAACGGAATTGAACTCAACAAAAAAGGACCGTGAGTGGTCCTTTTTTGTTAGTTTTTATTAACGGCTTCCTTCACTAGTCGGTTTGGTGTCCTCGACGAACGCCTGAAGCCTTTCCATTCCTTTATACAGTTCTTCCATCGAACAGGCGTAAGAGAGCCGGAAGAAGCCTTCTCCTGCTGATGAAAAGCTGTTGCCTGGGACGACCCCTACCTTATATTGCTTAGCCAGTGTAAGGGCAAAGGTGAATGAATCCGCCTTGAAGTAATCAGGGATTTTTAAAAAGAAGTAAAAAGCTCCATCAGGTAAGATTACTTGAAAGCCCATTTCTGTTAGCCTCTTCGATACATAATCTCTTCTGATCTTATATTCAGCTTTCATTCCATCTGAATCATTTATGCCCTCAGTCAATGCTTCAAAAGCAGCCTTTTGTGAAATGGACGATGCACAGGAGACGTTGTACTGATGGACTTTCAGTATGTGTTTGGCAAGGTTTTCAGGAGCGAAAACCATCCCGATTCTCCAACCTGTCATCGAATGTGATTTTGATAAACCGTTAATCACGATCGTTTGTTCCTTCAAGAAGGAGGCCATAGAAGTATGTTTCCGGTCATAGGTCAATTCACTATAGATTTCATCTGCAAGAATGAATATATCTTTACCTCGTACTAGATCAGCGATTTCTTTTAACTCATCTGCTGTAAGACTGACGCCTGTTGGGTTCGATGGGTACGGAAGGATGATGCATTTAGTTCTGGTTGTTATGTATTTTTTTAACACACCGGCATCTAGTTTAAATCCGTTTGGGACTGTGTCTGCAATGATAGGAGAAGCTCCGCACAATCTGACGATGGGTTCATAGCCAGGATATACAGGTCCCGGTAAAATGACTTCATCTCCTGCATTCAATATGGTCCTTAAAGTCGAGTCAATACCTTGAGAAGCCCCATTGGTAATGATGACTTCTGAGGACGGGTCAAAGGAAACGTTGTATTTTTTCTTATAGAATTCAGAAGCCGCTTCCCTCAACTCCAGGAATCCTGCATTATGGGTATAAGAAGTGAAGCCCTCATCAATCGCTGCTTTGGCCGCTTCTTTTACGTGAAGGGGAGTTGGGAAATCGGGTTGCCCTAGTGTAAGGGATACCATGTCATCGATATCTGCGACCATGTTAAAGAACTTGCGGATACCGGAGATCTCGATTTCTTGAACTTGTTTATTAAGTAAATGTTCCATGATTAACACCTTCTCTTTCAAACTTGCTTCATATTTTACCATGTTTAGGTCTTTAAAACGATATTAAAGATTAGTTCGTGTGGTAAGGGGGTAATGATAATAGTACATAAAAAAGATTACCAATAAAGATTGTCTAAATATCAATAAATGAAGTCAGGGAGTATAACATGATAAGAACAACAGTTGTAAACATGAATGGGGATGTCCTTCATAATGTTCCCGTTGAAGAGGTATACAAAGACGATATTAAGTGGTACTGGGTAGATTTTGCCCAGCCTGATAAAGAGGAGGTAAAGCTGCTCCATGAGTTCTTCCATTTCCATCCGCTCGCTGTAGAAGATTGTATAGAAGATTTTACAGAGAGACCCAAGCTTGATTTTTATGATAACTATTTTTTTCTTCTGCTGCACACGATGGATCATAAGTCGCTGGATTTTCATGAAGTCAATATGTTTGTCAGCGATCATTTTATCGTCACCTTTCATAAGCGTCCTGTAAAAGTCGTGGAGGGCGTCTGGAAGAGAGCTTCGGAAATGAAAAGCGGGAATTATACTACATATAATATCATGCATGAAATCATCGACGGACTAGTTGATGACTTTTTCCCTATAGTGTATAAAATTGAAGATAGTTTGAATCAAGTGGAGGATGTCCTGGAAAACTCCAACACGTCTGAGATGATGGAGAAGCTGTTTGATATCAGGCATGATATGTCAAAGCTGCGCAGGTCACTGATCCCAATGAGGGATTTAATGTACAGGATTTTGAATTCAGGCAGAATGAATTTTCTTAAGGAGCATCAACTCTACTATAATGATGTATATGACCATTTATTAAAACTGGTGGAAATGCTCGAATCATACAGAGAGTTTTCCTCGGATATCAGGGATAATTATCTATCCATCAATTCCGATAAGATGAACAACATTATGATGACATTGACTGTCATTACAACGATATTTATGCCGCTGACATTCATTGCCGGCTTATATGGCATGAACTTTGCCTATATGCCGGAACTGGATGAGAGAAATGCTTATTTCATTGTCCTGAGCATCATGGGAGTCATTGCGCTTGGGATGTTTGCGTTTTTTGTGAAAATTGGCTGGCTCAATTTTGGTATGAGAAGAAAGAAGAAGCGCCGTAAAATAAGGTTGAGGTAAGTCCTGAGAGCTCCCTGATAGAGGGAGCTTTTTAGTTTGGCTGAACGGTTTAATAGTTGGATCCCATCTCAGTCTTCTTGCCAAAACAGTAATAATTGATGAAGCCTTCACAATGTGTGGATAGTTGCCGATATAGAAAATGAGTGTAGTTTTTAACTTAAGGCTTTTTTCGCAAAGTTGGGGCTTACATATATTAATTCCTATCTTTGCATAAGCAGGGGCGTGTAAAGCGTAAGGTGCCAGTCCCGCGGCGTCACGCACCTAAAGCGGAAATGGCTTACTAATTATTAGGCTTTTTTAGATAATGAAGTTGTTATTTTTCAGGTGTAAATGCGATATGTTTGATTCATTCACAGTTAGCATTGGTTTTAGTAGGTACTCTGGAATCCAATTAAGTCATCATGTTTCTTATAAAAATTAAAGTTTCAGATATAGAAACTAGTTTAATTGGAGCGGAAGGTGTGCGACCTCCTGCGGGATAAGCGGGACAGGTGAGACCCCGCAGGCGAAGCCGAGGAGGCTCACCGCCCGCCCCGCGGAGTCGCGCACCTGGAGCGGAAATCATACAAAACCATTCATTATTAATAACCTCACTCTTTATCATAGCCAATTATTAAAAGCTACAGAGTTATTCTAGCAGCAATTTACTAAAAAACAGCCAGCCATCATGAGATAAAAGCCGTCCAGGAAGTCGAGGGCATTCTCTTGAATAAACGCAAAGAGGAAGGATGCTGAAAAATGATAGAAGATAAAGGGATCCTATTAGAATCAGGGACCAATGAATTGGAAATCGTCGAATTTGAGGTAGGAAATAATAAATATGGAATAAACGTGATCAAAGTAAAGGAAATTATACAGCCGCTTCCTGTAACGGTGATTCCTCACGCCCATCCCTTTATGGAAGGAATCATCCAACTAAGAGGTGAAGTTCTGCCTGTTATTGATATGATGAAAGTGCTAGGGGTACAAGGCCGGAATGAGAACAAGCAGGACAAGTACATAGTCGCTGAATTCAATCAGCTCAGAGTCGTTTTTCACGTGGAAAATGTCACACAGATACACCGTATTTCCTGGGACCAGATCGAGAAACCTTCCAATATGTATCAAGGGTCGAGTTCCAAAGTCATCGGAGTCATCAAAAAAGGTGAGGACATGCTTCTCCTGCTTGACTTCGAAAGTATTATGGCCGAAGTGAATCCGGATTCTGGAATCAGGGTGTCAGAAGTAAAGAAGCTAGGCAAGAGGACAAGGTCGGCCAAAAAAATTGTAGCGGCTGAAGATTCACCGCTCCTTAGGAAGCTCCTGAATGATACTCTTGCAGAAGCTGGATATGAAAACGTAGAGTTTTTTGAAAACGGTAAAGATGCTTATCATTACCTAATTTCTCTTGCATCTGAGGGAAGAATAGAAGATGAAGTTAATCTTGTCATCACAGATATCGAAATGCCCCAAATGGATGGTCACCACTTAACGAAACGAATCAAAGAGGATGCAAAATTAAAACACATTCCTGTTATCATTTTTTCCTCTCTGATTACAGATGACCTGAAGCATAAGGGTGAAAGAGTGGGTGCCCAAGACCAGGTGAGCAAACCACAAATCAATGAACTGGTCCTGAAAATAGACAAACATATTTTATAAGGATAATTCAAATTCAGGTACCTGAAAATAAAAGGCTTCTTTCGCATATAATGTTTCCATTTACGAAGCAGTTGATTTTCGCTCAAGAGGCAGACGATGGGCCTGTCTGCACACATGACCGGGCAGGAGGTTGCACACCCTACCCTACAATCAACCACTTATAAACAAATCCGGAATAGACAGTGTGGAAAGCCCTGATCTTTAAAAAAACGCCAAATAAAAAGAAGCAAAGCTGAAAATAATTTCTGAGCTTTGCTTCTTTTTTATATTAAAAACTGTCGCCGAGTTTTTTAAATACAGGCTTTTGGTACTGGCGTCCGTAAGGTTTGTGAGAAGCGTCCTTACTTTCTTTCATCCCCGTATATTTTTCCAAAATCAATTTCGCTTCATTCAGGCTCATTCGGCATTTTGGATTTCTGATCGACTTATCGAGTGAACCAAGGTGGGGAAGATTGTCGAAATCAGATTTTGCGGGTGGAATATGAAAAGTATACATGCCGCAGTCAACCAATACATCAGATTGCTGTTGGCTGAAACGCGGATTGTTGGAAAAATGCAAACCCACTTTCGTTGCTTTTCCTTCTTTGATCATCTTTTGCAGTGCCTGTTTTTTCAAAGAATATAAATATTTTGGGTTGATAGCAGTTTTAGCGTGGCGGTTCACCGTGAAAACAGCTTGTGAGAGGTTTTTAATTGTAGCGATATGAGGGGATGAATCTTGAGAATTCCTCAAATTTTTGACTCCTTCCTTTAGATAGGATATTTTATTCTATTATACCTTTTTTTACTAAGATTGAAAAGTTTCGAAATGATAAACATTTTCTAAAAATGACATATTTCCTAAACAATCATTTATATAACTTTATCATAAGATGGGATAAACTTTAAGGTTAAACTATCCAAAAATCAGGTAAATAATTTGGAGGGCTCCCTTTCTGAATTCCAAAATCCCTGTGAGGGGATGTTACTGATTAGGCAGGTAATGACAAGACATACAATTATAACAATTAGGATGATGATCGTGATAAATAAAAGTGCAATCATTGATATAGGTTCAAATACAATCAGGCTGGTTATCTACGAGCATTTTAACGACGGCCGATATAAAGAGATTGAAAATGTTAAAACCGTTGCCAGGCTCAGGAAATATTTAAAAGAGGACATGAGACTGTCCGATGAAGGCCAGGGTAAACTTCTTGCGATATTAAAAAGTCTTAAGGAAATTCTGCAGTTCCATGAAATCAATTCTTATAGATGTGTTGCGACAGCTACCATCAGGCAAGCAGTAAATAGAGAGGAAATACTTTCTGACGTCAAGAGGGATACGGGTATGCATATCGAAATATTATCTGAAGAACAGGAAGCTTTCTATGGATATCTCGCAGTTACCTCCACCACACCTGCAGATAATGCTTTGACTATCGACATAGGAGGCGGAAGTACGGAAATCACTTATTTTGAAGATAGAAAGCTGAAGGAGTCTTACAGCTACCCATTCGGTGTAGTTTCATTAAAAACACAATTCGTAAAGGGAAACTCGATCACAGAAGAAGAAAGAAACAGCCTTATTCAGTTTCTGCTTAATGAATTTTCAAAACTTCCATGGCTGAAAGGCAAACAGGTTCCTCTCATTGGTGTGGGCGGCAGTGCAAGGAACCTCGCTCAGGTTGACCAACAGCAAAGAAATTATCAAATTGCCGGAGTCCACCAGTATGTTCTTTCGGGAAGTACAATTGAATCAATACGCGATCAGCTTTTTCCTCTTACTTATAGAGAAATAGAAAAAGTTGAAGGATTATCAAAAGACAGGGCTGATATCATCCTTCCGGCTGTTGAAGTCTTTCATCAGCTTTTCCGATATATAGATGCCTCTTACTTTATGATCAGCCGGAAAGGTTTAAGAGAGGGGCTCATCATAGAAGAGGCGAACAACAAGAGTGTCCCCGAATTGAATAGGGTTTCGGTGATCAGCTTGAGTCTGAAGGAATTATGCCATGAATTTGGTATCAATGAATCTCATTCAAGACAAATGGTGCTCCTGTCATCAGAAATATGGAGAAGACTTTCTGATTTAGGATACTGGAATCTTTCTTCCGATGACTTGAGCATCCTTCAATACAGTGCAGGATTATACTATCTCGGTGAATATATAGATTCAGAATCAAGCAGCCAGCATACGTTTTATTTATTGGCTAATCGTTCGATCAATGGTTTCTTTCATAAAGAAAGAGTAAAAGTAGCGGGGATTTCCTCATTTAAAAGCAAAACTTCTCTAAAACAATATCTAGAGCCATTCTTTGAATGGTTCACTAAAGAGGAAATGAAAAAAATAAGGGATATGGGTGCTTTGCTAAAACTTGTTTATAGTTTGAACGCTACAAAAAGAAACATCGTGAAAAAGGTGGAGGTTAAAAAGGAAAATGATTCACTAAGCTTGATTATTTCATGCAAGGGGGATTATCTTGCCGAACAGTATCAAACTGAAAAACAAAAGCGCCACCTGGAAAAAGCCCTTAAAACGGAGTTGGATATTCATTTTAGATACATCGATTAATCATAAAATATTACATTGTCCTTACAAAGCTTACACATTCATAAGATAGGATGAGGAAGCCGGAATATACGTCTTAACAAAGGAGGAGTAAATGCGATGAGGGCTGAACAGTACGACTCGCCTCAATATTATAATAATCGGGAACTGAGTTGGCTTGCTTTTAATGAGCGGGTTTTGGAAGAGGCGTTGGACTTTCAGAATCCGCTGTTGGAGCGAATGAAATTTCTTGCCATCTTCAGTTCGAATCTCGATGAATTTTTTATGGTCAGGGTAGCCGGGCTCAAAGATCAGGTTAAGGCTAATTACAACAAGCCTGAAAATAAAGCTGGCTTGACTCCCAAGCAGCAGCTGGACGCTATTTCAGCGAAGAATCATGAGCTTGTGGACCTTCAAGATGAAACGTTCACCAATTTGGTGATTCCTCAACTGAATGAAGAGAATATTTTTTTGCTTGATGTGAATGAGTTGAGCGAGGAACAACTCACTTTTCTGGAAATCTATTTTGAGGAGCAAATCTTTCCGGTATTGACTCCTTTGGCAGTGGATGCCTACCGGCCGTTTCCTATGTTGTTGAATAAGAGCCTGAACTTAGTCGTCATCCTGGAACAGCCCGATGCTGAAGAAGAGGAGGAGCGGGAGAAGGTTGCATTAGTGCAGGTGCCCTCTGTACTGGACAGAGTTATCTCTTTGCCGTCCAAAGAGGGACAGGAAATGTATATCCTATTGGAAAGTGTCATCATTCATTTTATTGAGAAGGTATTCAAAGGATATAATGTCAGCTCTACAAGTGCATTCAGAATTACGAGGAATGCGGATATGACGATTCATGAAGAGGGAGCGAGGGACCTACTGCTGGAAATTGAAAAAGAACTGAAAAAACGGAAATGGGGGGCGGCTGTCCGCCTTGAAGTCCAAAAGGGGTCAATGAACGAAAAAGTCCTTGATTACCTGCTTGATGAACTAGAAATCCACAGTAAAGATGTATACAAAGTCAAAGGTCCACTTGACCTTACCTTCTTATTCGGTTTCATCAGCCGAATAAAGATGAAGAGGGAGAATCTATCTTTTGAGGTATTCATCCCCCAGCCGCCCCGTGATTTACTTTCTCATGAAGATCTTTATGAAAAGGCTTTCCAAGAAGATCTGTTTTTCCATCATCCATATGAGTCCTTCGAGCCCATTGTCGATTTTGTTTCAGTTGCTGCAGACGATCCCAATGTCCTGGCGATCAAGCAGACATTATACAGGGTAAGCGGGGATTCTCCTGTCATAAACGCATTAAAGAGAGCAGCGGAAAATGGTAAGCAGGTAACAGTTTTGGTAGAGCTCAAAGCACGATTTGATGAAGAAAACAATGTTCAATGGGCAAAAGAACTTGAAAAATCAGGATGCCATGTAATCTATGGAATGAACAACCTGAAAACACACAGCAAAATTACACTTGTTGTCAGAAAGACCCTTGGAAGGATAGACCGTTTCGTCCATTTGGGAACTGGTAACTATAATGATCAGACGGCCAAGCTGTATACGGATATGGGGATCATCACATCTAAGAGGAAATTTGGTATCGATGCAACCAATTTCTTTAATTATTTAAGCGGGTATACCGAGAAGCCTGAGTTTTACCACTTGGTGGTAGCCCCTTTTGACATAAGGGATGAATTCATCCACCTGATCGATCAAGAAATTGTTTCCCATAAAGCTAATGGAAATGGAAGAATCATGGCAAAAATGAATTCATTAACAGATAAAGAACTTATCATGAAGTTGTACCAGGCATCCTCTGCCGGAGTGAAGATCGATTTAATTGTCAGAGGTATTTGCTGTTTGCGGCCAGGGATCAAAGGTGTCAGCGAAAACATTCAAGTCACCAGTATTGTAGGAAGGTTTCTTGAGCATAGCAGAATTTATTATTTTCACCATAACGGCGAAGGGAAAATGTATTTATCTTCAGCGGATATGATGACAAGAAACATGGTTAAACGAGTGGAGATCCTGTTTCCCATTTTTGAGGACGGTATTAAACGCAGGCTTCTTGAAATTCTTGACCTGACATTAAGGGATAATATGAAAGCAAGAAAACAGGATTCCGAGGGTAAGTATCATTATGTTCAGCGCAAGGAAGGAGAACCCTCGATCAATAGCCAGCAGGAACTTAAGAGGGAAGCTTATCAGCATTTATATCTTGAGAACTGAAAAAATAAGGCTGCTCTGTTATCACAGGGCAGCCTATAATTTGGCTGTTTTCGCAAAGTTTGTGGCTTTTTTATTTTAGAGTGCTTTTTTGCACATATGTTGAGTGAAGCGGAAGGTGTGTGATCTCCTGAGGGATTAGCGGGACGTCTAGTTCCAGCGCCCGAGGTTACGGTACCCACTGGAACGTGACCCCGAGGGCCTGAACAGGGCGCTTTCACATTTTATACAGGCAAAGCCGAGAAGACTCACCGCCCGCCCCGTGGAGTCACGCACCTGGTGCGGAAATCATCTTTAAATTTCATTAGCAACAATGTCTACGAAAAAGAGCTTTTCTGAAAGATTGTTGCATCGATACTATTCAACATTTAAATATTTAGTTGAGATTGAACGGAATTGTGCGCCAGCCCTGAAGAGCCCAGACGGCGGAAAAAATCTAATTCGAGCAACTCTTGGTAAGAATAAGCATCTAGACACTAATCTCAAGGGTTCAGAATGCTGAGAGATTTCATATCATATACTCTCCTATACTGTTTATATAGAAATCTATAAGTTGACAAAAGGCTACGAAATAATTTACTTTTATTGTAATGGTACATAGCGTTGCTTGCCCATAGTTTAACAGCAAGGTTCTGTTAAAAAGCTTATTATTGTTTTTCAGGGTCACTGGAATGGAAATCAACTTAGATAAAACAGAGCCAACAGCAAAGGAGTATGTATTATGACGAAACAAGAACATATGGAAATGATCATCCTGCCTACAGACCAGGGTGAAGTCAAGGTTTTCGTTTACGGGTTTAAACCATTTGGATCTTGGGGACAAGTAGTTGTACAGTTAAATGATTTGACCGTGAATTCTAAAGGATACAACCGCAAAAAGACGATTATCCGAACGTTGACACAGCTTCATCAGATGCTCGTCAATAATCAGGAGTAGTCGAAACAATCTTTTTATATAGACAGAGAAACCGATCGTGAGAGAGTTCACGTCGGTTTTTTTTATCGAACCCCAAGTAAATTAAATAATTTATTCGTAAGTGTTTTCATTTGGAGTAAATTGTTATATAATTCTGACATAGATATAATGAGTGAGGATTCATTCATAAAGGAGGGAAAGAAATGAAAACAATTATTATCACCGGCGGGTCAAATGGTATGGGGAAGTATATGGCCAAACACTTTCTTGAAAAAGGTTGTAATGTGGTCATTACAGGAAGAAATCAGGAACGGCTTCAAGAGGTGCAACAAGAATTTTCGTCACTGGAAGGGACTCTGGAAATCTTTCAAATGGATGTAAGAGAGCCTGAACATGCAGCAAAGATGATTGAATTCACAGCAGAACAATTTGGAAGTGTAGATACGTTGATCAACAACGCTGCAGGGAACTTCATTGTACCTGCTGAAAAACTTTCGCCTAATGGCTGGAAGTCTGTGATTGATATAGTGTTAAACGGTACTTTCTTTTGTTCCCATGCGGCGGCAGATTATTGGATAAAGAGCGGAACGAAAGGCAATATCATCAACATGGTTGCTACATATGCATGGAATGCCGGTGCAGGGGTGGCTCATTCGGCTGCAGCGAAAGCGGGAGTGCTTTCCCTTACAAGAACGCTTGCCGTAGAGTGGGGCCATAAATACGGTATCAGGACAAATGCAATTGCCCCAGGTCCAATCGAAAGGACCGGGGGTGCCGAGAAGCTGTGGGAATCAGAGGAAGCTGCCAAACGAACAATTGACAGCGTGCCATTAAAACGATTGGGCACCCCAGAGGAAATCGCGGGACTGGCGTACTTTTTAGCATCTGACAGTGCCTCATATATTAATGGTGAATGTGTCACGATGGATGGAGGCCAATGGCTTAATCGTTTTCCATTTTAAATATATGACCAATCTAAACCAGCCTGGATTTTCAGGCTGGTATTTTTTTATGTGAAAATATTTTGTTTCCATGGGGGTCATGCACCGGAAAGTGAATCAGGCGCGTTCCAAAATCAGGTTTGTTAATAAAAACCGACATAATTCACGTCAAACATTCTTCAGGATATGATATACTCAATAATATTTTATCGTTTGGGAAGTGGTTGATAATGGATCCGTTGGAAATCGTGGCGAATATAGACCAGGCTTTTCCTTATTTTCAGCCCGTATTCAGTGCAGATGAACATACCATCATGGGATATGAAATATTGGGAAGATATAAGGGGGAAGAGGGAGTCGTCAGTTTAGGGCCTTTTTTTCTGGATGAGGATATTCCTGATGAGTATCGAATAGAAGTCGACAATCACATATTGACAAAGGCTCTTGAAAAATCATTGAATGAGAATGTTTCTACTTATTTTTTCGTGAACAGGGATGCGAACCTGCTGATGGTGGATCAGGGGGAATCCCTTCTTGAACTATTATTGCGTTTTTGTGCAAAAGGGTTGAAACTGGAACAAATTGTACTCGAAATATCGGAAAAGACATTTAGAGGAGACTTTGAACAGTTATTTCACCTAATTCATTATTACAAAACCTATGGTATTAAAATTGCAATTGATAATATCGGCGGTGACAGCGACCAATGGGAAAGGCTTGCGAAAGTCAGTCCGGATATTTTGAAGGTAGATCTCCAGCATTTACGGAAAGAGGCAGGAAACACTACATTCCATAACATTTTATACAGTCTTTCGATGCTGGCAAGAAAGATCGGATCAACGCTTCTTTTTGAAAATATAGAATTGGATTACCAGCTTCACTTCGCTTGGAAGAATGGAGGCCGCTATTATCAAGGCTTTTATCTTCAAAAACCTTCAGCCGAATTTTTGGAGGAAGACATTCTCAGAGAAAAGCTGAAAAATAAGTGTCAGAATTATATTGAACATGAAAAAAGACATTTAAAAGCAGTATATAATCTTACTCAACTTCTGCAGCGTGAGATTCACGAACACATAAATGAATTAAAGAAGCAGGCAAAAAGTCTGGATAGTCTGCTCGTAAGCCTTGCCATAAACGTGGAGGATAAGTTTTTTCGTTTGTATATATGTGATGAAAACGGGTTTCAGTTGACAGACAACCTGGTCAGAAACAAGAAGAAGTGGGAAACGCTTCCTGATTTCAGAGGTAAGAACTGGAGCTGGCGGCCGTATTTTCTGGAGAACATCATGAGAATGCAAAATAGGAATTCAGGTCTTTTATCAGATTCCTACAGTGATATTGAAACGGGAGAAACAATCAGAACGTTTTCCTATCCATTAGGAGAAGATCAATACTTGTTTATGGATTTATCGTATGAATTTCTCTATGAGCAGGACGGAATTCTTTACTGAGTCTGGAATAGATAGAGCTCTATCGGGCACCTTAACCTTAAAAGCGTCTAAGGGGTGGTGTAATGAGTAGCTTCATTTGGATTCTAATATTATTGAGCGCAGGAGTTCTTGTTTATTCCTTAGTATATACCTTTAAGGTCGGCCGGCAGCAAAAAGCCTTGAAGAATGAATTGGACACGGATTTACCTGAAAAGGTCCAGGAACATCCTTATACGCGAAATCCAATTTTTCTTGCGTTTATAATATCTGCAGTCATTGTAATATTGTTTATCCTTTATTATGCATTTGCCTATAGATAGTATCGAGCCCCCTGAAGATTCGGGGCTTTTTTTTATTTTTGGGGAATAGTGGTATTGCTTCCATTGAATCTTGTCGCTTGATTTCCCAGGTGCGCGACTTCCCGGGGCGGGCGGTGAACTAAAAAGCGGAAGCGGCCGTTCAGTGACGTACAGATTTTAGGGCTCTTGTATGAGAAAAAGGAATCACGAAGAGCGTTAGCGATTCGATGATCATTTCCCATTTCCAAAAGTGCGCTTTGCACGTAACAAAGCTTAAGTCAGAAAAAAATCCAGAAGCCGATTTTTTTCAACGTCGCTCTATGGACTCTATGAGGAAATGATCATGATGACTTATCTATATAAAGTGGAAAGGCCCCGTTCAGCGGCGTACAGACTGGACTGTCTCCGCATGAGATAAAGGAAACACAACGAACGCAGTGAGTTGATGTTCATTTCCCATTGACCAAGAATGCACCATTAACCAGAAAAGCTTCTTAAAGAAAAAATCCAGAAGCCGATTTTTTCTAAATACCTCTTTAATCGAGTGGAGGAAATGAACTTGTTGACTTATCGCAAGGAGGGGGCAGGGAAGTCTGCTAGCCGTTGGGACCTTGCAGCTGGATTCACAAGGAGAGAGACCGAAATGTGCTAGTCGCTAAGTACGTTCCAGTGGGTACGGACCCTTGGCCGCTGGAGCTGGATGAGCCTCCTAAGCTTCACCTGCGGGGTTACGTTCCAGTGGGTACGTAACCTTGGTCTCACCTGTTATCAAAAGTGGAAGCGCCACATTCAGCACCGACAGGCAAATGTTCCCCGAACGTTATGTACCCTCTTGGAACGTATCCCGGCCCGTCGGTTTACTCTGCGGAAAGAAAAGGCGGTTTGTTTTGTACTGTCTGCATTTTGCTTTACATGCAGGATTGGTAAATTATTCTTTTGGTTATTTTATGTTTTACATATATCTAAAAAAGGGAACAGAATAAATGAAAATTAGCAATGAATCTGTCTGCTTTTGTTAGTTAAATACGAACGATTTACATACTATCGACAAGCAAGGATTGCTACAATGGAAAAGAAATCCAAAGGGGGAGAAGAGGTAGTGATGATGACCAAATTAAAGAAGTTAACTGCCGTACTGATTGCAGCCATTTTTTGCATAACATTCATTGAACCTGCTACTGCATTGGACAAGGAGTCAATAGTCGAAAGGGTTCAGACCGCATTTGAAAAGCAGGTTTCCCTTAGTGAAAAGCCTAGAACAATGGAAGAGATTCATGCCATTTTAGATACTCATTTTACTGATTCTTTTAAGGATAAGTTCCTTTTGGAAAATGTTATTGAAACAGAAGAAGGTTTTCAAACATTTGGTTCTGATTTTGCAGCCTACTATATACCTAACTTTTCGTACAGTGATAAGACTAAAGCTGTTAAAAAAGGTGAAACGGTTTACTTAGTTGAGTATTTTACCTACGAGGAAGGTCCGGTTTATTTCGAGGACGGCTATCAAGGGGTGAAGTTGACAGAGGAAAATGGTGAATTGAAAGTGGAAGACATTTTCTTTACACTGCCTAATGAGCTTGAAGGCGAAGCTGAAAGGGAAGTTACAGAACCAGCTGAGAACCCTCAGAACGTCCAAACAGCAAAAGGGGAGAATCATGTTGCTCCCCTTTCATTCTCTTACGTAAATAAGCAGTATAGAATATTCCAGGGCTATTTCTTGGATGATGTTCAAAGCGTGACGAATTTAATATAAGTCCAATTCAGCTTTGACACGTTGGTGTCAATTTTTTTTGTTTAACCCCAAAACTTCCGGCAGCTTGGATAGATCAGAACTGTAGTATATTTGATCATTGATAATGACAACAGGTGTTGACATGGCTTTATATTTTTCTATAAGTTCCTTCCTGGCCAGGGAATCCTTCCTGATATCTTTCTCTGTGAAAGCAATAGTGTTGTTGGTCAATAATTCTTTCACGAAAGAACAAGGTGGGCAATCCGGCTGAGTATATACGGTGATGTCATTTTCCTTCAATCTTTACACTCCCTTTTTTACACTTTTCTTCAGATAGTCGATTAGCCCCATCGCTGAAACCTTCATATCCAAATCTAACAGACGCAGGAAATCTTTGTTGTGCTGCAGCTTTTCATTTGAACCAAGCACCTCTTTTTTCAATGCATCTGTTAAAGCGGTGAGAGGGTTTTCAGAATTTGCGCTGCAGATTTCGACAGCAGTTTCCACAAATATTTTTAACCAATTCATGACTTCTGTCAAAGCTTTTTCAGGTTCTTCAGATATTCCAAAGTGTCCGAAGTATATTTTTTCCAAGGACAACTTTTCATAAAGTTCAAGTGATTGCTTCATTTCATCAGGATTAAACTGGTTTGGCGAAGTTGAAGGCAAGTAAAGGGACTCATCCTTCAGAAGATATTTATAATTGATTCCGGCGGTATCGCCGGAGAAAATACCACGCGATTTGTTGTCGTAAATACTGAAGTGATGACGTGAATGGCCTGGAGTATCATAAAAAGTCAACGTGCAATCAGAGCTTATTTGCAGTTCATCATTATGTCTTTTAATGAAGACCCTTTCAGCCGGAACGGGAACGATAGGGTGGAACAACCGATCGAAGTCCTCACCATATACCTGTCTCGCTCCGGCTTCGAGCCGTTCAGGGTTGATGAGATGCCGTGCCCCTTTTTCGTGTACGATTACAGACGCATTCGGACATTTTTCTAAAAATAAACCGACCCCTCCTGAATGATCAAGGTGTATGTGGGTGACGATAATATTTTTGACCTGTTCCAACGAAATATTCAATTGTTGTAGTCCTCTGATAAGGTGTGGTATTGATGGACTGGCGGAAGTTTCCACGATGGTGATATCATCTTCTTTAATAACATAAGCACCCGTCCTGAAATGTTCATTCAAATCGAGCAAATCAATGATAGAGATCCTGTCTTCACGATTGATAATCATTTTCTTGTCTCCTTTACCTGTAAGGTCGGATATGAGCACACATTGTTGGATGCGTATCACTTTAAGTTAAATACCCAACTTTAATTATAGACAAATACAAATAAAAATCAAAAAATTCTGTTTTTTACTTGAGAAGTGAAAGTGGTGGTGTTATGTTAAAAGGTGTGATAGAGTTGTATGTGTTTTTAGTTAGGATTCCTTCCAGATAGATACTGATTATGCCATCTTCTGAAAGGATAGAAAAAGTGATAATGCAAAAGATAAGAAAGAATGAAGTGATGAAAGGAGAGACGGTCAATGTCTCAGCTTCTGGGAATCATTCAGCGTTTAAAATCATTGCAGGATGGTACAGATACAGGTGAAACTCAACAGCGCTTTTTTGAAGTAAATGGTAAAAAACTATGTCAGGTAAAGTATTTTTCTAATACAGATACATTTGAATTAGAAGTGTACACTGATGATAAGAAAGCCAACAAATATCCATTCGATGATATCGATATCACGGCTATTGAAATCTTTGAACTGCTTCAAGAAGAAAAAGAAAATTCTCAGTAATATATCCTTGTGGACAAGTACTGTGAATGAAAGAAAGTGATCACTGCGAGGTGATTGCTTTCTTTTTTTTAGGCTCTTTTCTTAAACTTTGTTGATCTTTAATATGAATTTTGAAAAATATAGAGATCATTCACGCGAAATATCCTAGTATGCCAGGAAGAAGAGAGCTACTTTCCCTGTTAAAACTAGTAATAAGGGGAAAAATCCGGCACTAGGGATTTTCCGAAAGCAACAATCTAAGCCTTTTTTCATGGGGATATTCTAGATCCCAGGGCCAGGCAACATACACTGGAATTAATAAAAACGGCTTAGGACTATGAAAATAAATAGGAATAAGTGTCTCAATAACGCCTGTATAGATTCCCTTAATCTTACGGACATTATTACTTGAGGTGTTGTTATGATTAAAAATACAAATCCTAAAATAGTTTGTCCGGAATGCCGGCAGGAAAAAGATATTGAACTCGTCCTCACGGCGCTATCAAACCAAAATGTAATGTATGACTGCCCTTTTTGTGGATATCACCAAAAAAATATCATCACAAAAAAAGGGTAAGCGGTTTCCTCACCCCCACCATTTCGGCAAAAGTATGTTACAATAAAAGTCGGCTTTCATTAAGTAATCCGTCGCATGATTTCCGTACTTGATAGTCATGTGAAGCCGGCTTTTTATCTTCGAGAGTGAGGGGTTAAAAATGTTTTCATTATACAGCAAGGATTTTTTAGAAGCGAATATTGCCGACTTTATCATTCCGTCTGAAAAGGTAGCGCATGTACAAAAGACAAATACATTGGAACACGCTCTGCTCGTTTTAACCAAAAGCGGTTATTCCTCCATTCCTGTGCTCGACCCTCAATTTCGCCTGCAAGGATTAATCAGCTCAAGCTTAATAACTGATTCAATCCTGGGTCTTGAGCATATTGAATTTGATAAACTGGATCAAAAAAAGGTTGAGGAAGTCATGGAAGTGGATTTTCCAACAATTTCTCTTCAAACCCAGTTCAAAAAAGCATTGGAGCTCTTGATTGATCGTCCGTTTTTATGTGTGGTGGACGATGAAGGTTTTTTTGAGGGTATTATGACAAGAAGAGTGATACTTAAACAGCTCAACCGTAATTTACATAACGAAGCATAAATTCTTGAGCTCCCTTATTGGGGGCTTTAATATTGAGTATAGAAACCATCGGGAGAGGGGAATGGAAATGAATTCTGATGGGGGGTTAATCGGACAGGCTCCGAAAAGAACCAAGAGGCCATTTGTTTTGGCTGCAGTCATGCTTGCTATGTTTATGGGGGCAATTGAGGCGACCATCGTCTCAACGGCCATGCCCGCCATAGTTGGGGACCTCGGCGGGTTTTCTTTATACAGTTGGGTGTTTTCTGCTTACCTGCTGATGAATGCTGTTACCGTTTTGATTTATGGGAAGCTCTCGGATTTATTTGGAAGAAAACCGATCATCACCTTTGGAATAATCTTATTCATGACGGGCTCCATCCTTTGCGGCTTTTCGCAGTCGATGGAGCAATTGATTGCTTTCAGGCTTATCCAAGGGGTCGGCGCAGGTGCTGTCCTGCCGATCGCCACTACCATTGTCGGTGATATTTATACAAGAGAAGAAAGGGCGAAGATACAGGGGTACCTGTCTTCCGTCTGGGGAATATCAGCAATAAGCGGACCTGCTATTGGCGGCCTTCTTGTTGAATATGTCAGCTGGCATTATGTTTTTTGGGTCAATGTGCCTCTTGGAGTATTGTCGATTGTCGCCCTGTGGCTGTTTCTTCATGAGAATGTTAAAAAAGAAAAGCATAATATCGATTATCTAGGGGCCGTATTACTGACAATATCCATTTCCTCGCTGATGTTTATCTTAGTGGAGGGCGGTGTGCACATCCCTTGGAGCTCACCAGCGGCTCTTGGGTTACTGGCTGCTGCTGCTTTATTTTTTTTATTGTTTGTCTTTCAAGAGAAGAGAGCTTCCGAGCCCATGATGCCATTCGGAATATGGAAGGAGCGCTCTATCTTTATTGCGAATATTGTCTCCCTGACGACCGGTGTGATGCTGATTGGTATATCAAGCTTCCTGCCAGCTTTTGTACAGGGCGTCATGGAGCGGAGTCCAACAGTGGCTGGCTTCACACTGACAACCATGTCGATCGGGTGGCCGATTGCCGCTACGGTTGCTGGTAGGCTGCTGCTGAAAATTGGGTATTATAGGACATCGCTGGCAGGCGGGATATCACTGATTGTCGGCAGTACCTTTTTTGTCACCATGGGCGCTGATTCAGGTCCTGTGTGGGCTGCTATTGGCTCTTTTTTTATCGGTGCAGGGATGGGATTGACCTCAACCTCATTTATTGTATCGATCCAGAGTACGGTTGAATGGAAGCAAAGGGGAATTGCCACGGCTGCTAATATGTTTATGAGAAGTATTGGAAGTACACTTGGAGCCGCATTGCTTGGAGGAATCCTTAACAGCTCCATCAAACAGTATTTGGAGAATAAAGATAACACCAAGGCTGATATCGATGTAGTCAATATGCTTTTGGATGAAGAAAAAAGAATGGCACTAAGTACGCCCTTGAGAGAAACCTTACAGTCGGGGCTCACCTTTTCACTTCATTGGGTGTATATAGGCGTCTTGTTCTTTGCTCTGGTAAGCTTGGCACTCATTTTGTTTTTGCCTCGCAATACCTGAAAGTAGTCTCCCCTCTCACTGGGGAGACTTTTTTGGCTCTTCTATGAAAACAGGGAATGTATAATTTGGATTATGAGAATAAGGGTCATGCCATTTAGAAACAACTTTGCTGTTTTTAACGGAACTTTGTCGGCGAATCTTACCGCGGTTTGAGCCCCGATTATACTTCCCAAGCAAAACGCAAGGCCGGCCTGCCAAATGAAATGACCGTTGAATAGGTATGCCAAAAATGCGGCTGAACAAGAAACGAAGGTTTGAAACCTTGTGAAGGCAATGGATTTGAGGTAAGACACCCCTTTATATAGAAAGGTATGCATCAACATCGTGGCCTGGCCAGGCCCAAACATACCGTCATAGAAACCGATGGCTGTTAAAAAGGGGCCAATCCCTTTAAGGGGCGCATCGTTGCTGTTGTCTGCTGCTGCAGGCTTCTTTAAGAAACTGATGGAAAATGCTGAAATCAATAAAAAGACAGCAATGACTTCCATGACTTTCTGTGAAAGCAATCCGGCAGTGAGCCCGCCTGCCATTCCGCCGCCAAAAGCAAACGGCAGGATGGATAAGGCTTCTTTCCATTTTATTTCTTTTTTATTTAACAGATAAGCAAAACTCGAAAATGAACTGAGTGTATTGGAAAACTTACTGGTAGCTATGGCTGAGTGGACAGGAAGCCCGGCCAACAACATTACGGGCATCCCTATCAATCCCCCGCTCCCGGCAACTGTACCTATTAAAGCAGTAAAAAAACCGGTCACCAATAGTATAAAAAACATGTTATTCACCTCTCTTGAAATACGCCTTTCAGCAACTCTACTTTGACGGGTCGATTCTCTCTTTTTAGGATTCGACCACCTTAAAGCACCACTTTGAAGGGACCGATTCTCTTTTTTGGGGATTCGACCACCTCGAAGCAGCACTTAGACGGGCCGATTCTCTCTTTTTGGGATTCGACCACCTCGAAGCACCACTTTGAAGGGACCGATTCTCTTTTTTGGGGATTCGACCACCTCGAAGCAGCACTTAGACGGGGCAGATTCTCTCTTTCTGGGATTCGACCACCTCGAAGCAGCACTTAGACGGGGCCGATTCTCTCTTTTTGGGATTCGACCACCTCGAAGCAGCACTTTGACGGGACCGATTCTCTTTTTTTGGGATTCGACCACCTCGAAGCAGCACTTAGACGGGGCCGATTCTCTCTTTTGGGGATTCGACCACCGCGAAGCAGCACTTTGACGGGACCGATTCTCTTTTTTTGGGATTCGACCACCTCGAAGCAGCACTTAGACGGGGCAGATTCTCTCTTTTTGGGATTCGACCACCTCGAAGCACAAGTTTTCGGTCTTTAGAACATATTAGGATCAGTGGGACGTTCGTTCCAGCTCATAGTTTCTTGGGGGGCGATATTCACAAGAGAAGCAGGAGAGATCGCCTGTTCACTTCTCGGCTGAGTGTTGTGCTTAGTTCATCGTAATTCATAAAACTGTACTTCGCTAAACGGCTTCGTTTGCTTTTTTCGCTATCCCCTTAGAGTCACCCATATGGGCTTATCAAAAGTAACAAGTTTACTTAAAAGGGAACCTTCACTTGTAGTCTATTCTTTTAAAGGTCATAATGAAATTACATAAAAATTAATATATAATATAAGAAAAACTTATTGAAAGGGTGTGAAAACTGTCATGGCTTTCTCCGAATATCAATTGATGTCTGTACTTGCACAGGAAATGAATATGAGAAAGGCGGCAGAAAGACTGTTCGTTTCCCAGCCTGCATTATCCCAAAGATTGCAAAACATTGAAAAAGAGTGGGGAACAAAGCTGTTTTTAAGGTCTCAGAAAGGCCTGTCGCTTACTCCAGCCGGGGAGCTTGTTGTAAAGCTTTCACAAGAAATGCTACAGAAAGAAGAGAAAGTGAAGGAAGAAATTCAGGCCCTGCAATCGCAGGTACATGGTACTTTGAAGATTGCCTGTGCTTCCATTGTAGGCCAAAACTGGCTGCCTCAAGTGTTAAAGAAGTTTGTAGATACTTATCCTCATGCAAAAATTTCATTGATTACAGGATGGAGCAGTGAAATTCTTGAAGCACTGTATGAAGACGAGGTCCATATAGGTATTATAAGGGGGACGGCAGATTGGAAAGGACCTAAGTACCACCTCTTTACCGATAGGCTCTATCTGGTGGACAGAGAGATTCAGAAAGTGGAGGAAGTACTGAAAACAGATCGCCCATTCATTCAGTTCAAAAGTGATTCTAACTATTACCAGGAAATCCAGGACTGGTGGCACCGGCAGTTTCAGTCTGTACCCAAAAGGACCATTGTTGTGGACCAGATTGAGACGTGTAAACAGATGACCTTTAATGGTATTGGCTATGCAATACTTCCTGCTATTACTTTAAATGGAGCAGAGGAAAACTTGTATAAGATTCCTTTAATGGATGAAAAGAAAGGCTCAATTCACAGGGATACATGGCTATTGGGCTATGATTCGGCGTTTCAGCTGAAACAGGTAAAAGCATTTGTAGAAATAGTAGAGGAATTTATAGAAGAAAATAGTAATTCAATTTTGTAGCGAATTCTTGTCTTTTGTCCTTTAATTTGTTAAAGTGAATACTAGATTTCTGAATATATACATATTTTCAAGGGGGTTTTACGCATGAAACAAATGGATGCAAATGAGATCATCTCATTTATTCAAAATAGTACGAAGTCTACACCGGTTAAGGTTTATGTGAAAGGAAATCTTTCAGGTATCAACTTTGGGGAAAATGCCAAAAGTTTTATCAATGGTGAAACAGGCGTTGTATTTGGTGAGTGGGCTGAGATTTCTCAAGCGCTTGAAACCAATAGAGACAATATCGAGGATTATGTTGTGGAAAATGACCGCCGTAACTCAGCCATCCCACTGCTTGATATGAAGGGCATCAAAGCTCGTATTGAGCCGGGCGCGATTATCCGTGATCAGGTTGAAATTGGCGATAATGCTGTCATCATGATGGGTGCTTCCATTAATATCGGTTCTGTCATCGGCGAAGGAACCATGATTGATATGAATGTTGTCCTCGGAGGACGCGCTACTGTCGGCAAAAACTGCCACATCGGAGCAGGTTCTGTCCTTGCAGGTGTTATTGAACCGCCTTCTGCAAAACCTGTTGTGGTTGAAGACGATGTGGTTGTAGGAGCCAACGCTGTCATTCTTGAAGGTGTAACAGTCGGAAAAGGTGCTGTCGTTGCAGCAGGAGCCATTGTAGTCGAAGATGTGCCTCCATACACTGTAGTAGCAGGAACTCCGGCGAAAGTCATTAAAGAAATTGATGAAAAAACGAAGTCTAAAACCGAAATCAAACAAGAGTTGAGACAACTGTAAGATTTACCTCACGCAAAAGTGAAGTGAATTCAAAAGGACTGAAGGCCCAATCGGCATCAGTCCTTTTCATATAGGTTAATTAAAGATAATGGAAAGGAGTAAGAATCATGTCAGTAAAGAGTCCATTTGTAGAAATCAGAAGAGAACTGCATAAAATTCCTGAACTGGGATTTCAAGAAAATAAAACTCAAAACTACCTGCTCTCTTATATAAATTCTCTTCCGCAAGATAGGCTTGAAGTGAGGAAATGGAAAACAGGCTTGTTTGTCAGGATTAATGGTGAAAATCCCCAAAAGATTATTGGTTATCGAACAGACATTGACGGTTTACCGATCGAGGAAAATACCGGCCTCCCATTCCGCTCGGAACACGAAGGCAGAATGCATGCATGTGGCCATGATTTCCATATGAGTATTGCTTTAGGGGTTCTCACACACTATGTTCACAATCCCATTAATGATGACCTTCTATTTATTTTTCAACCAGCCGAAGAAGGTCCCGGCGGGGCAAAACCGATGCTCGAAAGTGAGATCATGAAAAAATGGAAGCCAGACTTTATCATGGGGCTTCATGTTGCCCCGGAATATGAGGTAGGAACAATCGCGTTGAAAGAGGGTTTGTTGTTTGCCAATACTTCTGAACTATTTATCGATTTAAAAGGTAAAGGCGGACATGCAGCCTACCCTCACAACACAAAGGATATGGTGGTGGCAGCCTCTATGCTTGTCACACAATTGCAGACGGTTGTGTCCAGAAACATCAACCCTTTGGATAGTGCTGTGGTAACAGTCGGTAAGATAACAGGAGGAACTGTCCAGAATATCATCGCAGAAACAGCAAGGCTTGAAGGGACGATCCGAACATTGTCGACTGAGTCAATGGTGAGTGTGAAAGAAAGAATCGAGGCACTTGTAAAAGGAATTGAAATAGGCTTTGATTGTGAGGCTGTAATTGATTATGGCAGTATGTACCGCCAGGTTTATAACGAGAAAGAAGCGACCAACAGGTTCATAGATTATCTTAAAGAAAAACAGGATGTAAACTTGGTCATTTGTGATGAAGCAATGACGGGTGAAGACTTCGGATACATGCTTGAAGAAATCCCCGGTTTCATGTTCTGGCTCGGTGTTGATTCCCAATATGGACTGCATCATGCCATGCTGAACCCTGACGAAGAGGCCATCGATTTTGCAATCGCTACCGTAACGGAATATATCAAGACTTTATAAAAATTGGGTGGAGAGATCCTGTTGGAAGTTGAAAAGGAATTATCCAGGAGGTACCTCTGTTCCAAGTACGAGAACTCCTGTGAGGCTTGATGCCGGAACCAGCCTTCTCGCTGGGCTAAATCCGCAGCAGGTCAGGAACCATTCCATGTCTAATTATCTCTATATTATTAGCGATAGCAGCTTCTAAATTAGGATCGTTATTATCGTATCTAAAATGCTAAAAAAACAGCGCTCGGAGAATCCGGGCGCTGTTTTGTATTACTGTTCTTTCTTTTCGATATAAACCTGGTGAGGATAAGGGATTTCAATGCCGTTCTGATCAAGAGCTTCTTTAAGTGCTTTGCGAAGCTTGCGTTCCACTCCCCACTGTTCCATGTTCTTTGTTTTTCCAATTACCCGGATGACAACATCGGAAGCACCGAGTGACTGAACACCGATTACGTTAGGCCCATCTACGATATTCTCGTCTTCCGCTGCAACTTTGTCGCAAACTTGCTGAAGCACGGAAATTGCTTTATCAATATCATCATCATAAGATATGCCGATATCGACAAGAGCTCTCATGTTTCCTCTGGAGTGATTGCTCAAACTTGTAATCTCCCGGTTAGGAACAAAATTCAATGTACCATCGAAACTGCGGATTTGTGTAGTCCTCAATCCGACCGCTTCAACAATCCCGGAGAAACTGCCCGTTGTCACATAATCACCGACATCGACCTGCTTTTCCAGTAAAATGAAGAACCCGGTTACGACATCGCTGACAAGGCCTTGAGCCCCGAATCCAACCGCTAATCCGATGATCCCGGCACCAGCTAGGATAGCAGTGACCTCAATACCGAATATCTGCAGTATTGTAACGAAGAAAATGAAAATCAGCACATAGGCGAATATGTTTTTCGCCAGGCTTTCCAATGTTTGAGCTCTTCCTTCAGAAATATTGTTCCGTTCTCCATATTTGCTGAAAGCACGCTCGAGAACCTTATTCCCAAAACCTTTTACTATTAAAAAGGCGATGTAAATGGCAATGATCTGCAGAGCAGCAATGCCAATAGTAACTAACAGGCCTGTCCAGTCAAAATCATAGATTCTTTCAGTAACTACATTTAAACCTAAAATATAGTCCATTATAGTCATCCTTTCTATTTATTGATGTATGTACATGCAAAAATGACCTTCTAAGTATATACATAATTACAATAGTGTTGTCAAAGAACTGAGTGTTTTATACAGCCTCTCTTATATGATAAGTTTTTAGAAATACGGTCACAATTATTCTCGTCCGAAAGTGATATATAAACAGGTGCTCCCTTTTTATTGGCATAATATCTTCCAGGAAGGGATTGAGCTAGACAGTCTATAGATAGTCATTTCTTTGTTACAGATTCGTTATTACTTGAAATTGACGTAAGAATAATGACTCTGTTATATTACAACTGTTGTAAAATGTAATGATTGGGAAAGAATCCATCTCATTCTCATTTGAAAAATCTATGGAGGAATTCATTCATGGCAGAACGCATGGTAGGTAAACAAGCTCCCCGTTTCAAAATGGACGCAGTATTGCCAAACAAAGAATTTGGTAAAGTAAGTCTAGAAGAAAATATGAAAAATGATAAATGGACAGTGTTATTCTTTTATCCAATGGACTTCTCATTCTTATGCCCGACCGAAATCACAGCGATGTCGGACCGTTATGATGAATTCGAAGACCTTGATGCCGAAGTTATCGGTGTTTCTACTGATACGATACATACACACTTAGCTTGGATTAACACGGACCGGAAAGAAAATGGAGTAGGCGATTTAAGGTATGCGCTGGCTGCGGACACTAACCATATGGTTTCTCGTGAGTACGGTGTTCTGATTGAAGAAGAAGGTGTCGCGCTTCGCGGCTTATACATTATTAGCCCAGAAGGGGAACTTCAATATCAAACGGTCTTTCATAACAATATAGGCCGGGATGTCGAAGAGACTCTCCGTGTGCTACAGGCTTTGCAAACCGGCGGACTTTGCCCGGCTAACTGGAAACCTGGTCAAGGAACCCTATAAAACAGCAAGATAGGGCTTGACTTTTTAGACAGTCGGTCTCGCTAGAACTGAAGATGGTTGAAAAGCGGGGAGACTTATAAGAAGAAAATCGTAAATGTGCGACATGTTTATGAGTTATGGATCGGTCAAAAGGCCGACCTTTTTTTTTATGGCAAAAAGTAAAATAGATAACACGTTATCGAAATTGTGGAAGGATTCTTAAAAAAGTGAAAAATTCAGTTAAAAAGGTGGAAATATATTTCGAAAGCCGATATATTTAATAGTACGTGAATTTTTTGCATCAAAGAGAGGGGGATGAAAAATGGAGACATTTAAAAAATTAAAACAATTCTATTGGCCTTACAAGAAGTTCTTTTTTACATCAATAATATTTTTAATTGCAGTGACACTCATTACGGTGGTTTATCCGATCATTCTGCAGTTGACGATTGATGAGGTTATTTTGAAGAGTAAGTTTGGATGGGTGCCTTATCTTGCTTTTGGCTTCATTTTTATTATGGCCCTTAAAGGGGTTGCAACTTATATACACCAATATAACGGAGACATGTTTGGTATTACGAGTGTATACAGGCTTAGAAATGAACTGTATGAGAAGCTACAGTACCTTCCTTTCCGTTACTATGACAATGCTAAAACTGGTGACTTGATGTCAAGGCTTACAGCCGATGTGGAGGCTTTCCGCTTTTTCCTTTCATTTGGTATCTCCGAGTTAATCCGGTTTGTCCTGTTGGTTACGGTTAGCTTTGGAGTCATGTTCTATTATTCTCCATCTTTAACATTTGTTACCTTGGCAACATTGCCATTCCTTGCTGTAGCGGTTTATAAATTTGATAAAGCGGTACATCCTGCTTTCAGGGGAATCAGAAAATCATTCGGGAAATTGAACACAAATGTACAGGAGAATATCAGTGGAATAAATACTGTTAAATCATTGTCCAGAGAAGAATATCAAATTGATAAGTTCAATTCATCCAATGGAGATTATAAGGAGAAGTACTTACTGACATCTGATGTGTGGGCAAAGTATTTCCCGTTAATGGAGCTTCTCGGAAATGTAAGTGTAGTCCTTCTGCTTTCCTATGGCGGATTCCTCGTCATGGATAACAGTTTAGAGCCGGGGGAGCTCGTTGCCTTCTACAGCTTGCTTTGGTATATTATCTGGCCAATCATGAATCTTGGATTCACCATCAACCAGTTTTCTCAATCAAAAGCATCAGGCGAAAGGTTATTAGAGATTCTGGAAGCAGATGAGGATATTCAAGATAAAGAAAATGCCATCAAGGCAGACAGGTTAAAAGGGGAAGTTGAGTTCAAGAATGTCAGCCTAAGATACACAAAGGATGACGAAGAGGCACTTGAAGGCATCTCATTTAAAGCCCAACCAGGAAAAGTCATCGGTCTTATAGGCGGTACAGGTTCGGGTAAGACCAGTATCACAAGTCTGTTGACCCGATTCTATGAACCTACAGAAGGAGAAGTGCTTGTAGACGGAAAACCAGTTGAAGATTATGCGATCAAATCATTAAGGAAGAATATCGGCTTTGTTCTTCAGGAGTCCTTTTTATTTTCTTCTACAATCAAGACAAACATTTCCTATGGTCGTCCTGAAGCGACAATGGATGAAATCATCGATGCTGCGAAGAGAGCCCAAGCCCACGACTTTATTGAAGAGTTGGAGGATGGATACGAAACAAAGCTCGGTGAGAGGGGACTTGGGCTATCAGGCGGACAGAAACAGCGGATTGCCATCGCCCGTGCCATTTGTACGGATCCAAGCATCCTGATCCTTGATGATGCTACCAGTGCCGTGGATATGGAAACAGAATTCAAAATTCAAAAAGGCTTTAAAGAAGTAATGGCTGACCGCACAACTTTCATCATTGCCCACCGTATTTCATCTTTAAAGCATGCAGATGAGATCCTTGTACTTGAAAATGGGAAAATTGTTGAGCGCGGTGTCCATGATTTCCTTATCACCAATAACGGACCATATCAACGGATATATGATATTCAATATAAAGACCAGAAGAAAATCCTTCAATCACAGCAAGGGTAGGTGAGATGATGAAAAACAAGGAAAAAGTGAATCCAAATATCTTAAAACGGTTTTATTATTCAACCGACCAGGTAATCGATAAACCATTTAACTGGGAACAGCTTTGGAGACTGCTCGGCTATTTAAAGCCTTATTCAAAGAGTCTTCTGCCGCTGTCGGTTATCATGGTACTACTTACAACCGGTGTACGATTGGTGATACCGATATTGATCGGTGTTTATACGCTTGATAAAGCAATTATTGAAAGAGACACCAGCATGCTGACCACATTGATTATTACCATCGCAGGTTTGTATATTCTGAGTTACATAGCCAACGTACTCAGGATCAGGTGGATGAATATGCTTGGGCAGGGAGTCATATATGATCTCCGAAAGCATTTGTTCTCTCATGTACAATGGCTGTCTCACAGGTTTTTTGACCAGCGTTCGGCTGGTTCCATCCTTGTGCGGATCATGAATGACATCAACTCCTTGCAGGAGCTCTTTACAAACGGAGTCATCAACTTGCTTATGGATATGATTCTTTTAATCGGAATCATCGTCATCCTGTTCACACTGAGCCCGCCGTTGACACTTGCGGTGCTCGTCATCCTGCCGATCATGTTTTTCATCTCGACGAGCCTGAGGAAGAAGATCAGGAGATCCTGGCAGATGGTGCGTTTGAAACAATCCAAACTGAATTCCCATTTGAATGAAAGCATCCAGGGAATCCGTGTAACGCAATCTTTCACACAGGAAAAAGAAAACATGGCTTTCTTTGATGGAGTCAATACAGAAAGCTTTGACAGCTGGAGAAATGCAACCAGGAAGAGTGCGATGTTCAGGCCGCTTGTAGAGGTGACGAATGCAGTGGGAACGGCAGTCTTGATCTGGTTTGGTGCCACTTTGATTCAGGGTGATTCCATCACTCTTGGTGAATTCGTATCATTTGCATTCTATCTCGGGATGTTCTGGGAACCAATTTCCCGATTGGGAATGGTGTATAATCAGTTGTTAGTAGGTATGGCTTCATCGGAGAGGATTTTTGAATTCCTTGATGAACAGCCGAATGTCGATGAAAAGTCTAATGCCAAACAGCTTAAAGATATCAAGGGGCATATCGAATTTAAAAATGTGGATTTTGCTTATGACAGCAAACGAAAAGCTTTGAATAATATTTCACTTGAAATGAAGGCAGGCGAAACTGTTGCGCTGGTCGGACATACGGGCTCTGGTAAAACGACTATAGCCAATCTTGTCAGCCGATTTTATGATCCTACCGGCGGCAAGGTCCTGATTGACGGCCATGACTTAAAAGACGTCTCTTTATCCAGTCTCAGAAGCCAAATCAGTATTGTCCTGCAGGATACATTCATTTTCTCGGGAACAATCAGGCAAAATATCCTCTTCGGACGTCCGGACGCATCACCTGAAGATGTAGAGCAGGCAGCCAAGGCAGTAGGTGCCCATGATTTCATTATAAGGCTACCGAAAGGCTATGATACGGAAGTCGAAGAACGAGGAAACATACTATCTGTAGGGGAACGTCAACTTATTTCCTTTACGAGGGCCTTACTGGCTGATCCAAGAATTATCATTCTCGATGAGGCGACAGCTTCCATAGATACGGAAACAGAAATGAAGATTCAGGAAGCCCTTAGAACTCTTCTAAAAGGACGAACGGCGATCATGATAGCCCACAGACTTTCTACGATTCGTGAAGCAGACAATATTTTCGTGCTTGACCATGGGGAAATCATCGAACAAGGAAACCATGATGAATTGATGGATCAGCAGGGAGAATATTATCACCTGGTGAAAGCACAGTTTAAGATGCTTGAAGTTATATAGTGATCAGAACCGCTCTTTTTAAAAGGGCGGTTTTGTTTGTGTGTTAGATATTTTTGCTGTTGCCTGTTTGGTGTATCATCGTCGGTGCGGTCTCGAAGTGAAGTAGTAAAAGAGAGTTGAAAAGTGCATCATTGTTGGTGCCGCCTCGAAATGATGTGGGAAAAAAGAGATTATTGGTATATCATGGTCGGTACGACGTCGAAATGATGTAGGAAAAGAGAATTGATTGGTGCATCATTGTAGGTGCTGTCTCGAAATGATGTAGGAAAAGAGAGTTGATTAGTACATCATCGTCGGTACGGCCTCGAAATGATGTGGGAAAAGAGAGTTGATTGGTGCATCATTGTTGGTACTAGCTCAAAATGATGTGCGAAAAAAAGAGATTGGTACATCATGGTCGGTGCCGCCTCGAAATGCTGTGTGAAAAGAGAGTGGATTGGTTCACCATTGTTGGTGCGGACTCCAAATGATGTACCAAAAAAACGGATTAGACACCTACTAGGAATGTTGTCCTAATAATATCCCTCGCAAGCTGATTATGAGAGGAATGTCACATTATAATTTTAAGCTTCAAAATAATAGAACGAAGATCCAAAAGAGGAAAAACGGTATTAATTCTATACCGCTTTAAAATGCTCAATACTTCACAAACTCATCCAAAGGTTTTATAATGATGAAAAAGTGATACTTATAAGTATAGTAGATTGATAGGGGGGATATATATGGAGCTGGATAGTGTCATGTTGAGCAGGATGCTCACATCAGTGACCTTGGCATTTCATATAATTTTTGCGACCATCGGTGTGGGGATACCTGTAATGATTTCCATTGCCGAATTCATTGGAATAAAGAGAAACGACGGACATTACATATTATTGGCCAGGAGATGGGCCAGGGGATTCACCATTACGGTTGCAGTCGGAGTGGTCACTGGGACCGCTATAGGCTTGCAGTTATCGCTTCTGTGGCCGTCTTTTATGCAAGTAGCGGGACAGGTGATCGCCCTGCCGTTATTCATGGAGACTTTCGCCTTCTTTTTTGAAGCAATTTTCTTAGGTATATATTTATACACTTGGGATCGCTTCAAGAACAGGATGGTCCACTGGTTATTGACAATACCAATCATGATTGGGTCTTCGGCTTCTGCCTTGTTTATCACAATGGTCAATGCATTTATGAATACTCCTCAGGGGTTTGAGCTGTCCGGAGGGAAAGCAGTTAATATCGACCCGATAGCAGCCATGTTCAATCCTGCAACCCCAACCAAAGTATTTCATGTATTGACATCAGCTTATTTAACATCTGCACTGGTCCTGGCAGC
Source organism: Bacillus sp. SG-1 (assembly GCF_000181495.1). Taxonomy (GTDB): domain Bacteria; phylum Bacillota; class Bacilli; order Bacillales; family Bacillaceae_B; genus Rossellomorea. The sequence continues at coordinate 4,283 of NZ_ABCF01000009.1, read as the reverse complement.
CATTACGGCCTTCTTTATTTTGAAGAACAAAGGGAGTGCCTACCATAGGAAAGCGCTGCGTTTGACTATGGTCTGCGGATTAATTTTTTCTGTGGGTACAGCAGTTGCGGGAGATGTATCTGCGAAGTTCCTGGCTGAGTATCAGCCTGAAAAACTGGCAGCTGCAGAATGGCATTTTGAAACAGAAAGCAATGCTGATTTGATTCTCTTTGGAACTTTAGATGAAAACAATGAAATTCATAACGAAATCAGGATTCCCGGCTTTCTGAGTTTCCTAGCTGGAAATTCTTTTGATACCGAAGTGATCGGCCTTGAAGAATTTCCCGAAGATGAACTGCCTCCATTGTTTGTGCATTATTTATTCGATTCCATGGTTTCAATCGGCATGTTCACACTGTTTATCACATCGCTGTTTGTTCTCTTCTGGAAGTGGAAGAAGCGGAATGAATGGAATAAACCTCTTTTATGGGGAATCGTCGCCAGCGGACCGTTATCCATGCTCGCCATTGAATTTGGCTGGATATACGCTGAGGTAGGAAGGCAGCCGTGGATCCTTCGAGGGTATATGAAGGTTGCAGAAGCTGCGACAAAAGCGGATGGAGTAGGGCTGACCTTCGTGCTCTTTGTGATATTGTATATCATCCTGGCCATATTCTGTGTAACGGTTTTAATTAAGATGTTTAAAAATAAACCGCCGGAAATTGAATATGAGCAGAGATTTGCAGACGGGAAATTTCAATAGATTTCCTGATGAAAATGAAATTCGCTGAGAAGACAAGGCTTGAACAGGAGGGAGACAGGTGAGTTTAGAGGTATTAGGGATTACCGTTCTTTGGATATTTCTTTACGGTTACCTGATTGTTGCTTCTATTGATTTTGGTGCAGGTTTCTTTGCCTTCTATGCCAAGGTCACCAATAAGAAGCATACAGTCAATGATTTAATCAGCAGATATTTATCTCCTGTATGGGAGGTAACGAATGTATTCTTTGTATTTTTCTTTGTGGGACTTGTAGGATTTTTCCCGGATACAGCCTATTATTATGGGACTGCACTGCTGCTGCCCGGCAGTATAGCACTGATCTTGCTGGCCATCAGGGGAGCCTTTTATGCGTTTGGCAATTATGGTTCAAAAGATAATATATTTTTCCTGTTCCTTTACGGTGCTACAGGATTGTTGATACCAGCTTCCTTGTCTACAGCACTGACGATTTCCGAAGGAGGGTTTCTTAAGGAAACGGAGGATAAAGTCGTTTTTTTAGCGGAAGAGCTTTTTACGAGTCTCTATTCCTGGGGTGTTGTTGTCCTGGCAATCGTTTCCGTACTATTCATATCCGCATCCTTCTTGACGTATTATGCAGACAGGGCGAACGATTCGGACGCAAGGGAAATCGTAAGGAAATTTGCACTGTTTTGGAGTCCGCCAACGATCTTGGCCAGCCTCCTTGTATTTATCGGGTTGAGGCAGCATAATCCTGAACATTTTCAGAAGGCACTGGACATTTGGTGGATGTTCGGTTTGTCGCTGCTGTTTTTCCTGATCGCTTCCTGGCTTATTTACAAGCGAAAGAAATTTGGCACGGCATTCATCATGGTAATGCTGCAATTCTTTTTTGCCTTTTTTGGATACGGTGCATCTCATCTGCCGTATATACTGAAACCTTTCATTACAATTGAAAGCAGTGTCACCAGCCCGGTTATGGGCACAGCACTCGTGGTTGTTTTTATTGCCGGCCTGCTTCTGCTCATCCCGTCGTTGATACTGCTAATGCGACTTTTCCTATTTGATGCGGATTATGTAAAAGGGAATAAATAATCTAATATTCGCAAATTTGTGCTAAAATGAGTTCATAAGTATTCTCTTATGGTGGGGGAGTTTTAGTGAAAAAAGAGTTTGTTGTTATAGGCTTGGGACGTTTCGGGGGAAGCATTGTCCGTTCCCTTGCAGAACAGGATTTAGAAGTAATGGCTATAGATAAAGAAGAAGATAAGGTAAACCAGTTTGCGTCGATTGCCTCTCATGCTGTTGTGGCGGATACAACGGATGAATCGGTACTGAAGAGTCTGGGTATACGGAATTTCGACCATGTGATCGTCGCGATTGGGGATGATATACAGTCAAGTATCCTTACGACGCTCATGCTGAAAGAAATCGGTGTGAGCAATATTACGGTAAAAGCACAGAATGATTATCATGAGAAAGTCCTAAGAAAGATAGGGGCCAATCATGTTGTCCATCCTGAGAGGGACATGGGCAGGAGAATTGCTCATAATATCGTTTCAAATAACGTGCTTGATTACCTCGAGCTTTCCGATGAGCACTCCATTGTGGAGATTAAGGCCAATGAAAGTATAAATGGCAACTCGTTAATTGATCTTGATATTCGTGCTAAATACGGTATCAATATCGTTGCCATCAAACGTGGAAAAGACATTTTAGTCTCACCTCAGGCAGATGAACAGATACGAACAGGTGATATCCTGATTGTAATCGGGGCAGATTCTGATATCACACGCTTTGAGAAAAAAGTAATGCCTTAATTGGTTGCTTATCGCCAGCAGAAGCCTTGAATGGCTTTGCATCATCATAAAAAAAGCAGGCTGATTTTAAAATCAGCCTGCTTTTTTGTTTTATCATACTTCCATAATAATCGGTAAGATCATAGGGCGGCGCTTAGTTTTTTCATAAAGGAATGGAGCTAATGTGTCAGTGATCTCATTTTTGATTTCTGACCATTGGCTTGTCCTGCGCTCAAGAAGTTTGCTTAAATGCTTACTGATGATGGTCTGTGCTTCGTTGATCAAATCACCAGATTCTCTCATGTAGACAAACCCTCTGGAAATGATGTCCGGGCCTGAAGCGATTTTGAAGTCGCTCATATTGATGCTTACGACAACGATGACCAAACCTTCTTCTGAAAGGATTCTTCTGTCGCGAAGAACGATGTTTCCAATATCTCCGATTCCGCTTCCGTCGATATAGACTGAACCGGATGGGATTTTGCCGGCTACTTGAGCCGTATCGTTTCCAAGAGCCAGAACTTCACCATTATCCATGATAAAGCAGTTTTCCGGCTCCACTCCGCAGTCTACTGCGAGCTGAGTATGCATCTTCTGCATCCTGAATTCTCCGTGGATCGGCATGAAGTATTTAGGCTTGATGAGTCTCAACATCAATTTCTGCTCTTCCTGGCTTCCGTGACCGGAAGTATGGATATCGTTCAATGATCCATGAATGACATCCGCACCTGCACGATACAACATATTGATCGTACGGTTTACACTGATCGTATTTCCAGGAATTGGGGAAGATGAGAAGATGACTGTATCTCCCGGATGGATCTGGATTTGTCTGTGTGTGCCGTTTGCAATTCTGGACAGTGCAGCCATCGGTTCTCCCTGGCTTCCTGTACACAAGATAGTCACTTCATTGGCTGGCAGACGATTGATCTGCCCGTGGTCGATGAAAGTGCCTTTAGGAGCTTGGATATATCCCAAGTCCTGACCGATCGCAATGTTGTTTTCCATGCTTCGGCCAAATACAGCAACTTTCCGGCCATGCATCACAGCTGCTTCAATTACTTGCTGTAAGCGGTAGATATTTGATGCGAAGGTAGCAAATATGACCCTTCCTTCAACCTTGCGGAAAATATCATTAATGCTTTCACCGACTTTACGTTCAGACATTGTAAAGTTCGGAACCTCACTGTTCGTACTGTCAGAAAGAAGACATAGAACTCCCTCTTTTCCGATTTCAGCCATTTTAGTCAAGTTCGCAGGTTCTCCTACAGGAGTAAAATCGAATTTAAAGTCTCCTGTATGCACTACATTTCCTGGTGGTGTTTTTACAACCACACCATATGAATCCGGGATGCTGTGTGTAGTCCTGAAAAAGCTTACTGCAGTTTTTCTGAACTTGATTACATCATCTTCTTGAATGATGTTCAATTTAGCCGTTCTAAGCAATCCATGCTCTTCAAGCTTATTTTTCAATAAACCGATAGCCAGCTTTCCGCCATAAATAGGGATATTGATTTCTCTTAAAAGGTAGGGAATCCCGCCGATGTGATCTTCATGACCATGAGTGATGAAAAGGCCTTTGATTTTATCTGCGTTTTTCACCAGGTACGTATAATCCGGAATGACATAATCGATTCCTAATAGCTCATCTTCTGGAAATTTAATTCCAGCATCAATTAAAATAATTTCGTCCTGAAATTGTACACCGTAAGTATTTTTGCCGATTTCGCCCAAACCGCCAAGCGCGAAAACTGCTGTCTGATCG
>NZ_ABCF01000010.1 GCF_000181495.1 Bacillus sp. SG-1 | reverse complement strand
CGCACTCCAATTTTTTACGTATGAATAAATAAGCCGCTTTACATCCTCCCCATATTGGACGACCAACTCTCTTATGGATGGTTCTTGCGGTTCTGTTCGTTCAACACTGTTAGTCATATCACACCACCTGATTTTTATTTTCACTTAACAGACGGGTGCCGTTGGTGAAATGTCCCATATTTCTCAAAAAAAGTTTATAGATAATTTTCTATATGTCGAATAACGGCCAGTTTTTGTCGTTTTTCACTCAACCCTTGTCGAATATCGACCAGCTGCGGTCGAATATCGTTAACGCCTGCTGGGAATGCCATTCTTCGATTCCTTTATCGGCGATTTTTGTGATTTATCAGCGATTCCGGGAATTTTATCGGCGATTCTCGGATTTTATCAGCGATTTTTCAGTTTTATCAGCGATTCCAGCCATTTATCGACCAAATGACAAATTTCGACACAACCGCACCTACAATGCCAAGCCGATCTGAACACAAATTAAAAAAGCACGCCATAAGCGTGCTTCAACAAACTTAGATACATTTATCCTTCGGCTGGGATTCGCCTTCCCACTCCAGCATGCCGCCTTCCATGTTGACGACTTTGTAGCCTTGATCATGCAGGAACTGGCTGACTTTTCCGCTGCGACCTCCGGAACGGCAGATCAGGATGTACTCTTTGTCTTTATCGAACTTGTCCAGGGATTCTGGAATGTCTCCCATCTTGATATGGCGTGCCTGAGGAATCATGCCTTCCTCTACTTCTTCGTCTTCACGGACATCGACCAGGTCAAGAGTTTCTCCCTGCTCGAGTTTTTTCTTCAGTTCATCTGTCGTGATTGTTTTATAATCTGCCATTATGTAACCACCTTTCATCTTTATTTTCTCATTATATCAAAGCTCTATTCACAGGAAAAATAAAAGACCGGCACCAAAGGCACCGGTCAATAATATTAATTTGCTACGATGTTAACAAGCTTTCCAGGAACAGCGATGACTTTTCGCACCGTCTTACCTTCGATAAACTCCTGGACTTTTTCATCCTTGAGGGCGATTGCCTCAAGTTCGTCCCGGCTGATATCGCGAGGTACTGTCAGTTTAGCACGGACTTTACCATTCACTTGGAACACAATTTCGATTTCATCGCTTACAAGTTTGGATTCATCATACTTCGGCCACTCAGCATATGCAAGGGTTCCTTCATGGTCAAGCTTGCTCCAAAGCTCTTCAGCGATATGCGGCGTGACAGGCGCAAGCAATTTCACGAAGCCTTCGATATATTCTTTTGGAAGAACATCCGCTTTGTACGCATCATTGATGAAGACCATCATTTGTGAGATACCTGTGTTGAAACGAAGTCCTTCGAAGTCTTCCGTCACTTTTTTCACAGTCTGGTGATAGCTCTTCTCCAGATCTTTGTTCTCTTCGTCTTTGACCTTCTCGCTGATGTTTCCATTCTCATCGACAAGAAGTCTCCAGACACGGTCCAGGAAGCGGCGTGAACCGTCCAGTCCATTTTCACTCCAGGCAACGGATGCTTCAAGCGGTCCCATGAACATTTCATACATGCGAAGTGTGTCCGCACCATGTGTTGAAACGATCTCATCCGGGTTGACGACGTTGCCTTTCGACTTACTCATCTTCTCGTTGTTTTCTCCAAGGATCATACCCTGGTTGAACAATCTTTGGAATGGCTCTTTCGTCGGCACTACACCGATATCATAAAGGAACTTGTGCCAGAAACGTGCATACAGCAAGTGAAGAACCGCATGCTCGGCGCCACCGATATACATATCGACTGGAAGCCAGTGGTTAAGGTTTTCTTCGCTTGCAAGTGCCTCATCATTATGAGGATCGATGTAGCGGAGATAGTACCAGCAGCTGCCTGCCCACTGAGGCATTGTATTTGTTTCACGTCGGCCTTTTTTACCTGTAGCAGGGTCTGTTACATTCACCCACTCGCTGATATTGGCAAGCGGTGATTCACCTGTCCCTGAAGGTTTGATTTCCGTTGTTTTTGGAAGTGTCAAAGGCAGCTCTTCAACAGGAACTGTCGTTGTCGTGCCATCTTCCCAATGAATGACTGGAATCGGCTCGCCCCAGTAGCGCTGGCGGCTGAACAGCCAGTCTCTCAGGCGGTAAGTCGTCTTCTTCTCACCGACACCTTCTTTTTCAAGCCACTCAATTGCTTTTGTGATTCCTTCTTCTTTTCCAAGACCATTAAGGAAATCAGAGTTCACATGCTCTCCGTCACCTGTGTATGCTTCTTTTTCCACATCTCCGCCGGCAACGACTTCTTTGATTGGAAGATCGTATTTTTTCGCAAATTCATAATCTCTTTCATCGTGTGCAGGAACCGCCATGATGGCACCTGTACCATAACTCATCAATACATAGTCAGCTATCCAGATCGGCATTTTGTCACCGTTGATCGGGTTGATCGCATATGCACCTGTGAAGACGCCTGATTTATCTTTTGCAAGGTCAGTACGCTCAAGATCACTTTTCGCTTTGACTTTATCAATATAAGAAGATACGGCTTCTTGCTGCTCGCTCGTTGTGATTTCTTCGACAAGCGGGTGCTCAGGAGCCAATACTGCATACGTAGCACCGAAAAGGGTATCCGGGCGGGTTGTGAAGGCAGTGAACTTCTTGTCTGTACCATCGATGGCGAAATTGACTTCCGCACCCTCAGAACGACCGATCCAATTACGCTGCATGTCTTTGATGCTTTCCGGCCAGTCAACGTCTTCAAGATCTTCTAGAAGGCGGTCCGCATATGCTGTAATTTTCAACATCCATTGTCTCATTGGGCGGCGCTCAACAGGATGGCCTCCGCGTTCAGACTTTCCGTCGATGACTTCTTCGTTCGCAAGAACCGTTCCAAGAGCCGGACACCAGTTAACAGCTACTTCGTCAACGTAGGCAAGGCCTTTTTCATAAAGCTTTGTAAAAATCCACTGAGTCCACTTGTAGTACTTAGGATCTGTTGTATTGACTTCACGGTCCCAGTCATAAGAGAATCCAAGTGATTTGATCTGGCGGCGGAATGTGTTGATATTCTTTTCCGTGAATTCCGCTGGGTCGTTGCCTGTATCAAGGGCATATTGCTCGGCTGGAAGGCCGAATGCATCCCATCCCATTGGATGAAGGACGTTGTATCCCTGCATTCTTTTCATGCGCGAAAGGATATCTGTCGCTGTATATCCTTCAGGGTGACCTACGTGGAGGCCGGCACCGGACGGATACGGAAACATATCCAGTGCATAGAACTTCGGTTTGTCTTTTTCAGTTTCTGTTTTGAATGTTTTTTGTTCTTCCCAATAATGCTGCCACTTTTGTTCAATGTCTTTATGATTAAAGCTCATTGTCGGGACCTCCCTTTTTTTGATTGTTATTTTTTATTAAGCTGTTTCCCTTAAAAGCTGTGGATGATCTCCACTCCAGGATACTCGACTCCGCGGGGCGGGCGGTGAGCCTCCTCGGCTACGCCTGTGGGGTCTCACCTGTCCCGCTGCTCCCGCAGGAGGTCGTGTATCCTTACGCTCCGATCAACTTTGAGTAAAAAAGCAATAACCTTTGGAAAACAATCTTTGATAACAAAAAAACTCCCGCCCCAATTATTAAAAATAATAATTGGGACGAGAGGTCTTTGATAATCTCCCGCGGTACCACCCAGATTAGTGTACACGCACTCACTTGATTCCATCCTTAACGCGGAAAACGGCAGGCACTACTTTGGTTCACGCCTGCAACTCAAAGGCGAGTTCATGATGATTTCCGGTTGACTTGCACCGACCGTCAACTCTCTAATGCGGATCTTCATCACTACTGCTCCTTATCAACGTTGAAATATATTACAACTATTGTATTCACTATTCTATGCAAAAATATACCGCGTTGCAAGCCTAAACATTTAAAAATTATTATTAGAGAACAAGTTCGACGCCTTATAGAAGTGACAAAGGCATAGTAAAAATTACCCCGTAATTTGGTAATACCATCCATAAAAGTGACCTTACATGTTATAATTAACTCCAAGCTATATACAAACATACATAAAAAGCTTTCAACAACACTAACATATCAGGAGGAGAAAACATGTTTGAAACTTTGGAGAACAAGGTGGGAAGCCGCTTAATCCTGCCGAGCAACGAAAAGTATGACGAGACGCGGAAAGTCTGGAACGGTGCTGTAAATCGTAAACCTGGAGCCATCGTGGTCTGTGAATCTACTGATGATGTAATTGCGGCCGTAAAATTCGCAAAGAAGAACGACCTAACAATCTCCATCAGAGGCGGCGGCCATCATGTAGCCGGTACTGCCGTGTGTGATGATGGAGTGATGATCGACCTTTCAAAGATGAGAAAAGTTAGAGTCGATAATGTTAAAAAGCTTGCTTATGTACAAGGTGGTGCATTACTGCAGGATATTGACAAAGAAACTCAAAAGTACGATCTGGCTGTTCCAACTGGAACTGTATCTGAAACAGGTGTTGCAGGACTTGCATTAAACGGTGGCCTTGGTTACTTAAGAGGAAAGTATGGACTGACCTGCGATAACCTTGCAGGTGCAAAGCTTATAACTGCTGAGGGAGAATTACTGGAAGTGAATGAGAACAATCATCCAGATCTGTTTTGGGCAATACGAGGGGGCGGCGGTAACTTCGGAGTGGTTACTGAGTTTCAATTCCAGCTTCACGAAGTCGGCCCTGAAGTCCTGGCACTTGATGTGATGTACGATTATAAGGATGCCAAAGAAGTTATTCTTAAAGCTCAGGAATTCATGAGTGATGCACCTGATGAGATATCGATTAACATCACAGCAACTACCCTTCCTCCTGCACCGTTTTTGCCGGAATTTCTACACATGAAAAAAGTTGTGATAATTACAGGAATGTATGCAGGGAATCCTCAAGCAGGAGAAGAGTTGATCCAGCCACTTCGCGAGTTGGCAGAACCAATTATCGACGGCACTAGCGTTATATCATACGTTGAACTGCAGAGTAAACTGGATATCATGGTTGAAAATCATATACCGGTATATGGAACATCCCTATATTTTAAAGAACTGACTGAAGAAACTGTAGATACACTGTTGAGCAAAATTGACAGTGCCCCCGCTCCAAGTGTGCTCGTTCAATTATGGTCGCTGCATGGACAAATGAACCGCATACCTTCTGATGCCACTGCCTTCGCCATGCGGGACGCAAGCTGTGTCCTGCTGGTTGACATGATGGCCATGCATGTGCCGGAAGAGCTTTGCAAAAAATGGGTGGACTCCGTATACAGCAGTCTCCTGGAGCGCTCCCACAAAAACGCTTCATATCTGAATGCCATTGAACCAGATAAAGACGTGATCAAAGCAACCCATGGCAAAAACCATGACCGTCTGGTTGAAGTAAAAACCAAGTATGATCCAGATAACCGCTTGTGTCATAATCATAATATTGCACCGACCAGAAAATAGTTTCATAGAAAGAATCTTGCCGAAATTATCTTATCAATCCCAAACAAAAACTCTCAGAACGATTCTGAGAGTTTTACCTTTTTCTAAAGCTCTATTCTTATTATCTGCGATTCTTGCATCTTCTTTTCATTCTCATCAAAAACATCGCTTGTCGTAATTTCTATCCACTCAAGGCCTTCTGAGTCTTCAAGAATGAATCCCAGATTTCCTTTTTTGTTTTCTCCACCTTGAATGGCACCATTTAAGTCTTCGAGGTAAATATCTTTTTCCTAGTCGAATTTCTCGCCGGTATTGGTTTCTATCAGAGCGATAGGTGCAAGGTTAGCTGTTTTTTCGGAAGTATTCTCTATTTCCACAAAGAATTTCCCAAAATCAAATTTCTCCTCATGCGTAAGGTTAGTTTGGCATTGTTACATTTTCTCTACCATTTCTTCAAATTCTCTCAATAATAGATTCCTATAATGGGTTTTGTAAAAGAAATTTAGGAGGGAATGTCGAATGATGAGAAAAAAATTAAAGAAAAAGCTAATGCCGTTGGCGGTGATCTCTACTATAGCATTTGGAAGCCTTAGTGGAAATGGTTCTATCGCGGATGCTAGATAGGACTATTAATTAGAGGAAAAAACGGAGATGACTAGATTAAAAGCTGTTGATTGTTATTAAAAAAACCCCCAATCTCCTCAGAACATCACCTCATAATAGGAAGATAGGAACACATACGACAAATAGTATTCTTTACTTTCCCTAAACAAAGTAACCGAACTGTTACAGAGTAGAAAAAAGACTACCTTCTTTAGGAAGATAGCCTTTAACTTAAGAAATTGAAATGGAGACAGATTCTTTCCTTTTAAGGGACCTGTCATAAATCGCAGTGAAGACGATGGCAACGGCAAACAATCCGATCAGTGATGTGAATAAAACAGATATGCCAAATCCGTCCACAATGATACCTCCTAATAATGGACCGACCATACGTCCTCCCGTGGCAGTACTATTAACGATTCCCTGATAAAATCCTTCTCTTCCCTTAGGGGCCAGGTCGTTGGCAATCGTAGGCACTGCAGGCCAAATCAGCATTTCCCCGATTGTCATAATGATCATGGCAATCGCAAACATTTGGAACACATCAGAGACAGCGGCCACCCCGAAGGAAATCATGAAAATGACGATTCCAATCTGGATTTGCATCTTCAGGTTATTTTCAAAGCGGCGGATCATTTTGGATAGTACAGGCTGCGCCAGCACGATTAACGCTCCATTGATTGTCCATAACAAGCTGTATTGTTTCAAGCTGATGTTAATGTCCTGAGTATAGCTGGCAATGGTCGACTGCCATTGCACATAACCGATCCAGCATAGTATATAGGCGGCGCATATTAAAATCAGTGCCGTAAATTTGGATTTATTTCTAATAAAACCGCCTTCCTGGATAAGCGAGGTCTGCTTCGCCGTATTGACCGTGATGGCCTTGTATCCAAAGAGAGCAATTAAAAAGAAGATTACATACATAATCAAGTTTGCCAGAAAAATATATTGAAAGGAATAAGAAGCGACTAACCCTCCAGCTGCAGCACCGACAGCGACCCCGACATTCTGTGCCACATAAATCGCATTGAATGATTTCCGGCCGCCTTCAGGCCAGACCGACCCGGCCATCGCATACATGGAAGGAAAAACAATCCCTGAACCAAAACCGACAATGGTAAGAAAAATAACGTAATGCGGCCATCCGTGATAAAAATTCATTCCGATAAGAGCAATTAAAGTAATGATGATTCCCGTCAAGATCGAGCGGTATCCACCAATTTTGTCAAAGAGGCTTCCTCCGAACAAATTTCCGATGACACTCGCTCCGGCATTCAACATCAAAACCAATCCAGCGACTGATAATGATTTGCCAAGATGTGAATTGATATATATCGCATTCAACGGCCATAAGAATGACGCTGCCGTGACATTCACCATCATTCCAGCGATTAACAGCCACAACGATTTAGGCATAATGAGCGCTTCCTTTCCCTATAGATATTTCGATTCCCAAAATGATTATAGGGGTTTTCAATTCGTGGTGCAACACGAAATAGAATAGATAGATAATTCCAAAAATAGTAAGAGCCGGTAAGCCAGCTTCCTAAAAGTTCCGGGGAGATATATGGGGTTTGGCAGCCTCGTTTTTTTGAAACCAGTTAGTAATTGGTAGGTATTTTGAAAAAGAGAACTCATCTACAAAACAGCATTTGATTGATAGGTGAGTTGGGCTCAAAGTCGAAACGACATACAATACAATAGGACATCACCAAACTTCCCCTTGCAAACCCAGAAAAAAAGACAGCCGCGGCTGCCTTTTCAAAAATCAGATGCTGTGAGCAAAATTAACAAGCATTTTTTGATACATATAGAGCGAGTCGATTTCAACATTTTCCTTATTGCCGTGCCAGTTTTCTCCGACCGGACCGAATTCGATGGCCGGGATGCCGAGCTGCGCAAAGAATTGGGTGTCGGCCGATCCATGCTGACCGAAAAACACCGCTTTCTCACCCGTCTGTTCCTCTACAGCCGCCTTGATTTTCCCAACATAAAAGTCGTCTATGTCCGTCCTGACCGGCTTACTGAACATGGAGACAAACACAGGACTGTCGACAGCTTCTTCAATTTCCTGGACAATCCTATCTTTTGTTTGTTCCGGCAAGTAACGGATATCATACTTCAGCATGCATTTAGCTGGTACTTTATTGTACACGTCCCCTCCTTCAATGATTGCCAGGTTCAATGAAGGAGTTGGATAATATTCGGAGCTTTCCTTCATAAACGGAAGCTCTTTTATTTTTTTATGAACATCAAATGCTTTTTCAATGGCATTCTCGCCTTCCCACGGTCTGCTTCCATGCGCAGGCACACCTTCCACTTCTACATTCAGTCTTAATACACCTTTAGCTTGTAATGCAATGCCAAGTTGTGTCGGTTCAGAACAAATGACAAAGTCGCCGGTGTATCCTTCCTCAACCAAGTAACCTGTGCAGTTAAATCCCCCGATTTCTTCATCGGACACGATCTGAAGCTGAATCTTTGTATTAAGGTCTTCATCCTTCAACGCAACCATCGCATGCATCATGCAGGCGACTCCTGCTTTCATATCAGCCGAACCCCGCGCGTAAATCTTTTCATTTTTTTCACGGGGGATAAATTGCTCCTCTTTCCCGCTCACGACATCGATATGACCATTGAAGATTACCTTTTTATCTCCGCTGCCTATTTCCGTAACCAGCATCTTATAGCCGTTATTCTGGATGATGTTGACCGGCAGTCCATTTTCCTCAAGCCATTGACCGCAAAATTCTATGGCTTTGTTGCTGCCTTCACGTGTTGAACTGTTTATTAAAAGGAGTTCTTTCAATAGTTCTTTAAGATTTTCCATGCTCATCCTCCTTCTTTTGGTGGTGATAGTGATATTTTTCTTTACCACGAATGCAAAAGGATGAATCTTCGTTAAAGGAAAAAGCACACCTTTTGTAATTGGTGTGCTTCTCCCCCATTATTTATTTTCCAATTCTCTATTTTTCGATTTAACCGGCTGTGCCTGCTTTTCATATCTCTTCTTCGCTTCTTTTACCGGATTGTACTCTTCTCCAAATTCAGTATCAAGGTTTCTCTCAGCTGTTCTTGTTTTCTGCTCAGGGTTATTTTGTTTAGAACGTTTTTTCACTGTAGTCTCCCTCCCACTGATTCCGGGTCGTGGTCTAACAGAACCATTTCATTCTGGAATTGCTGAAGCTGCAAGCGCATTCTGTGAAGCTGTTCACGCTGTTGAGAATTTGCACTGTTAGCAAGATGCCTGATGTCATTGACTGCTTCTTCAACCTTTTGCATGGCATCTGTATATTCCTGGTCATGATAATGCTCTTGTTTGGTTCCTGATTTATATTGTTCCTGTGCAAATCTCAGTGCGTCTTCACATTTTTGCAGGCACTCATCCACAGATTGTCTAGTTGCCATAAGTAATCCCTCCAAAACTTCAAAAATGAAGCTGTGCTTCTGTGTTTATTGTTTGTCATAAGTTAGGAATCATCAGTAGAAATTTCTTCCTATCGCAACTGTAACCATGCTGTAATTGGATATGCCGCCCTTTCGTGATAAAATGCTTCTAGCATCATTACAGAGAGATTGTTAAGGAGGTGTTTGTCATAAACAAGACAAACCCATTTCCGTATGCCGCTGATGTGAAGCGGTATCATACATGGAATTATCATTTGCGCAGCCATTTTGGACATAAAGTATTCAAAGTTGCTCTCGACGGAGGCTTCGACTGCCCAAACCGGGACGGCACTGTAGCCTATGGAGGATGCACATTCTGTTCCGCTGCTGGATCCGGTGATTTTGCCGGCAGCAGAGTCGATCCGCTTGAGAAGCAGTTCAACGATATAAAAGAAAGAATGCACCGTAAATGGAAAGACGGAAAGTACATGGCCTATTTTCAGGCATTCACCAATACTCATGCACCGGTTGAAGAGCTTCGCGAGAAATATGAGTCTGTTTTGAAACAGGAAGGAATAGTCGGGATATCGATTGCGACACGCCCTGACTGTCTGCCGGATGACGTAGTGGAGTACCTTGCCGAACTCAACGAGCGGACTTACCTTTGGGTGGAGCTTGGACTGCAGACCGTACATGAAAAAACCGCCAGCATGATCAACAGGGCGCATGACTATCAATGTTATGTAGAAGGTGTAAACAAGCTGAGAAAGCATGGTATCCGAGTCTGTTCCCATATTATCAACGGACTTCCCCAGGAAGATTACAATATGATGATGGAAACAGCCAAAGAGGTCGCAAAGCTTGATGTACAAGGAATCAAAATTCACCTGCTTCATTTACTAAAAGGTACCCCAATGGTTAAGCAGTATGAAAAGGGACAGCTTGAATTCCTCTCATTCGAAGAGTATGTAAGCCTTGTCTGTGACCAGCTTGAAATTCTTCCACCTGAGATGATTGTTCACCGTATTACGGGTGACGGCCCGATTGATTTAATGATTGGCCCGATGTGGAGTGTGAACAAGTGGAATGTATTGAATGCCATTGACGGTGAACTTCAGCGCAGAGACAGCTGGCAGGGAAAATTCTATAAAGCCGGGGTGGAAGTATGAAGCTTGAAAGAGTCCTTCCGTTCGCACGCCAATTGCTCTCTTCTGCTGTAAATCCTGGGGATATCGCCATTGATGCCACACTTGGTAATGGCCATGATACCCTTTTCCTCGCGCAGCTGGTCGGAGAAAACGGACGAGTATATGGTTTTGACATCCAGGAGGAAGCTCTCTTCAACACCAGGGAAAGACTACAAACCCACAACTTGCAGGAACGTGTGACTCTTTTTAAACAAGGGCACGAAACAGTAGGCAATGTCGTACCTCCTGTTCATTATGGGAAAGTCACTGGAGCCATTTTCAATTTGGGCTACCTGCCTGGCGGAGATAAAACCATAGTGACCCGCCCTGATACGACGCTAAAAGCGATTGAAGCCCTTTTGGATATGATGGCACCTGAAGGCATCATCGTCCTTGTCATTTACCATGGGCATCGGGAGGGCGCCGTCGAAAGAGACTACATTCTAAGATATGTGGAAAGGCTCGACCAGAACTATGTCCACGTTCTGCGCTATCAATTCATGAACGGCATTAATAATCCGCCGTTTATAGTTGCCCTGGAAAAAAGATAAAGGATGTCCCATTTGCGGCTATATCATCAAAGTAAAAAGCGAAAATAATACAACAATAAGGAGGGCGAAATCACTTAAGATTTCTTCCTCTTTTTTGTGTACTTATCAAAGAATTAATTCTGTCTTAAGCATTATTTCTAATAAGTGCATATCAATAACACGCTTAAAGGGTGAGAGCCTCGGCCCTCACCCTTTAACTTTTTTATTTGTAAATCAATACTTTACCTACAGTTTTGTCAGCACTTTGACCAACAACACGGAATTTCAAGCCGTATTCAGGGACGTTTCGGCCTGCATCTACAAGGCCTTTGTTGCTGTAATCTGCACTGTCATTGAACAATGGATTGCGTTTTGTGTAATTATCTTTCATTGTGATACCCAGGAGATCAGAGTAATCCAAGAACATTTTCTCAGACTTTTCAAGGCTGAATGCCGCATCATGAACCTGGTAGCGGGTCGATGCAACAGAACCGTCACTCCAGTAGTTTGTATGCTGGTCAGCATCGACTACCCCTACAAAGCCATCGCCAGGGTGAAGTCCAGTCCAGTTTTCGCTGTACTGCTTATCGACATACCATACGACTAGACCTTCATCAAATGTCATCAAGCTTTCGCCACGGCGAATGTTCTCAAGACCTTCATCCACCCCATTGTGGCTTCTCCACTCTAACAGGTAGTAATGATCAGAGCGTTTGATACCATCGTTTTGCTCAAAGCCTGCAAGCGTGAATTGAGTGTCTCCCTCAGCATCATCAAACAAAACTTCTTCCCCGTCTACTACAATTGAAAGATCATCTGCAAATAGACCAGGATTTGAAACCGCTGCATCTGTTACATATTCAATCGCCACTTCAACTTGCTGACCAACATAATCGGAAAGGTCGAAGGAAGCATCGATCCAGCCGTCAGAAGAACCTGTGATTCCATTTCCAAGATTCGAACCATGTGGATTGGTGTTAGTTGTGATATCACTTGCCACCGGCTCACCATTGACTGTTACATAAGCATAATCCCAATCCACTTCAATGTCATACCAAGCTTTAAAATTGAACTCGGCAGTTGTAGCATTTGTTAGGTCTACAGTTGTCGAAATTTCGTTGTGCAAGTCATCTGCACTTCCAGAGAAGTATGCATTTTTGCCGCTTGCCGGCGCTGTAATAACTGTTTCCTTTTGTGGAAGGTTAACTTTTACTACATCATTGTTCGTACCTTTGGTTACTGCTTCATCAAGAAGAACATCAATACCACTGCTGGTTACCTCGTCAACACTGATCTCTGTACCAGTCAGCCAGTTGCCTTTAGTTCCTTCACTGTCTACAACCGCTGACTCTTGAAGCATTTCTTTCATATAAGGACTGAACCCAGTCGGCATTGTACCGCCGATTTTACCTGCCCAGCTTCCGCTTGACATGATGGACCAGTAACTTACCGGCTCGCCAGCACCTGTATATTGAGTGTCATACTCATCCGGTAAACCTAAATCATGACCAAATTCGTGGGCCATAACGCCAACTGCTCCGTCTTCCGGCTCGATTGTATAGTCATATGCTGCCATTTGACCTCCCCAATATGGAACTTCAGCTTCTGTACCTTTAAGTGTATGAACGCCGCCAAGATTCCAGCGGTGAGACCAGATTGCATCAGACCCTAAAGATCCGCCGCCTGCTTCTTCACCTACACCAGAGTGAATGACCATCAAGTGATCGACAAGTCCATCCGGCTCCAGGTAGTTTCCGTCTCCATCCAAATCATATCGGTCCCATTTATCATAATCGGCAATATTCACAGTCGGATCTGCAGCTGCTGCTTCCAATGCTTCTTTAACCAGACCGCGTGCATTTACGTCACTGCCATCATCAGTCGGATAGTTTCCGCCATATTCAGCCGCAGGTTTGCTTGCTGTATACCAGCCTGCTACTTCACCTTCTACTGAATAGCTTCCGCCTGATTGCTGTTCGTAGTATTGCTTCATCGATACATAGGTTTCTCCGTCAGGGCCGACCCAGCCCCCGTCACCAAACAGCATATCCTGATAATGTTCAGGGGAGTATGCATCTTCACCTTCATAGTACATATCTGTTTCATCAGCACTCAAAGTATTATGAGGCTTGTCCGGATAATCGACTAGAAGAACCAATACTTTATCAGTTCGCATTTTTCCATTATATGCTTCTTCTTGGACTGGATCTGGTGAGTTCCTTTTAGCTTGTCCAAGCTTGTTTCCCTTACCGCTGGTCAAACTGTTGTTCTTCATTTCTTTTTGCAATTGTGCTTTAACTTCTTTTTCTTCGCCATGAAGTTCTCCTGCTTCTTTTTCAGCCGCATCCGCTTTTTTTGCAAGGAATTTATTCAGGGCTGTCTGTGCTTCAGCAGCAGTCGCACCCTTTTCAATTACTCCTTCTTTTTGAAGCATTTCAATTAAACGGTCATCATTTGCAATCCCAAGATCAAACGGACCTCCATGATGATGTTCCACGGCCTTAGCAGGCTTAGCCAAAACGTTCTGAGGTGAAAGAGTTGCTGCAGAAGCGGGAACTGCAAACGCCCCGATACTCATGGCAGCTGTCATCGCTAAAGATAACACTTTACGTGATTTCACACGCGATTCCTCCTTTATGTAAATGAAATGTGATTTTTCCTTAACAAATGTAAATATAACTTATTATTCAGAAAAATACATCGACTCAAATAAGAAAGGAATCTATAGTACTATAATATTTTTTTACGCCTAGGTCTTAAGGTAAGTTTAATACCATATAGTGGAACTATTATGGAAATTATCCCGAGTAAAACAATGAGTCCTACAACTCAAAAAATTACTAAATATAGCCAACACTTGGTTTTATCAGGTAAAACACCGCTCCAAGGACCCTTAAAAATCCCATAAAAAAGATGACCATTTTCATGGTCACCTGCTGGTGGTCAGGAAGTTTTCTTCCATCCCTGTAACTTCCGATATATTTTTCCATTATAATAAAAGAACTTTGTCACCCATCCAGACGCATTGAGGAACTCTTTAGAAAAAGAGTATACCTTTTGCTGTTTCCATGCTTTCTCGTCTGAAAGATAGACACCAATCAGACCCTTGTTGATCAGTCGATGAAAGTTGGCATGGGGCAGCTGGCTCGTATTTTCATCTGCCTTTTCGAGGAAGTGCAGCAATCTTCGTTTTAACTCTTCTTCGCTCTCGTAATAGAAACAGAAGTTTAAATCTCCGCCTTCTACATCTTCCTCCTGATCGATAAAGTAATCAAGGAGGATATGCAACCCTTGAATATAAGGGAAGTATCCATTCCGGATTGAATCTGCCTGAAAGCCTTGGAAATCTTCCCTGAGTCCATATGACACCAGGCAGAAGATGCCCAAAGTCGATCCCGAGCAGGCTGAAAATTCGTACCAGTCCATTTCCGGCAGTGTATCTTTATACTGATTAAACCAACTTTTCAGCCTGTCGGTTCTTTCTTCTTTTTTAACATGCTTATGTATTTGCAAATCGCAATAATAGTCACAGAGTTCAAGCAGATATGGTTTAATGGAAGAGTAGCCCGGCACTTCGGACAGCACAGACTGGCAAGCTTGTACAAGCCCCGCTAGATAACCGCCATCCTCCTGATCTTCTCTATGCCGATAATATTTCCTCAGAGGTGCCCCCACCGTCAGGGCATCTTTCATAGATTCATGCAGGGCCGAAAAGTCCTTAGGATCAAGCGATGTGCTCCTGTCACATAGATTATCAAGATAATCGCTTATTGTCTGGTAAGCGACAATAAACTTTATCGCCTTATCCTTCTCCATTAAAGCCAGCAGCGCCAGTATGGAGCCTCCTTCACAATGAAAGGTCTTGTGACGGATGCTCGCGAGTGCCTGAGTTCTAAGCTCTTCGTTAGGGATCGCTTGTGCTTTATGTGTCCAATGAGCCAGCTCCCTATGGACAGCAGGGAAAACCTTGCGATAAACCTGACTCATCAATGAAATAGGATGAGTGGGAATGGACATATACATCACCTCACACTAGTTTCTTCTGGGATTTTACTCCTGTACGACGTAACCGATTGCTTTTAATCTCGATTCCACGAATGTTTTCGCATATTCGAATACTTCATCACGCTCAGGCTCATTAAAAATTTCATGATAGCATTTAGGCCATTCTTTATAGTGCATTTCTGAAAGCGAAAGTTCATTGAACCATTTTTTCACGAGAGACTTATCTACAATCTTATCATCTCCGCCTTGCATGACTAACAAAGGAATATCAGGCATTTTTTGAATGTTCACAAAAGCCTGCTTGATGGCATGTTCGAGTTCCCGGTACCATCTGACTGAAACCTTCGTTACGTATAATGAGTCATTACTGTCGATTTCCCTTACTTCCTCGTTTCTGGTAGCAAGGTCAACCGTTAACCCTGACGAAAATTTC
The DNA here is from genome assembly GCF_000181495.1 of Bacillus sp. SG-1. Lineage (GTDB taxonomy): Bacteria > Bacillota > Bacilli > Bacillales > Bacillaceae_B > Rossellomorea. The sequence goes on along the minus strand of NZ_ABCF01000010.1, from coordinate 53,369 downwards.
ACATGCGGTGCAACCTTATTGAGAATGTGAGAAAGGAGTTCCAGCGGCTTTGGAATCGAATCAACCAGTCCCAGACAAGGAGAAGACAAAATCAAACCAGCGATATTGATATGGGATTCCTGCATCAATCTTGCCGCAACCAATCCTCCCATGCTGTGTCCAATCACAAACACCGGCAAGTCAAATTGATAAGCGGCCTGGACCCAATCCTTCACTTCAATGATATATTCATCAAACGAATCGATATGTCCTCTTTGTGCCCTAGATGTCATCCCTTGGCCCGGAAGATCTCCCATAATCACGTGATAGCCTGATGTCCGCCACATTTCAATGAGCCACCCGTACCGGCCATGATGCTCCATTGCCCCATGAATGATGACAATGACCGCCTTCGCTTCCTGTTCAGTTTCCCATTTCCACATGGCTATTCCTCCTTATTGCAACCTTTAATATGATAAACTCAAATTATTAGATATATTATACCTGCCTTTTGAAAGGAGAAGCAAAATGATTTATGAATACAATGGTAAAAAACCAAAAATTGCTGAGAGTGCCTATATTGCTGATTATGTAACCATAACGGGTGATGTAGAAATCGGCGAGGAATCCTCTGTCTGGTTCAACACGGTTATCCGCGGGGATGTTGCACCGACAATCATCGGCAGCAAAGTAAATATCCAGGATAACTCGGTTCTTCACCAAAGCCCCAACAATCCATTGATCCTGGAAGATGAAGTCACAGTCGGTCACAGCGTTATCCTGCATAGCTGCAAAATCAGGAAAAAAGCATTGATTGGTATGGGCTCCACCATCCTGGATAATGCAGAAATCGGTGAAGGCGCGTTCATCGGTGCAGGCAGCCTTGTCCCGCCGGGTAAAGTGATTCCACCGAACAGCATGGCCTTCGGCAGACCGGCAAAAGTGATCAGGGAGTTAAACGAACACGATATCAGCGAGATGAAAAGAATCTCCAGGGAATACGCTGAAAAAGGCCAATATTATAAATCATCGGAGCCTCTTAAGTAATAGATTCTACTGTTTTTTACCCATTATCCCTTCCAGGTATTCTTTTTTTTGCAGGGAAAGTATAATGTTGAAAGGATTTCGCCCTCTCCTGGACGATGGAGGGGGTAAATCTTTTTAGAATTGTTGGCCACGGCAGGCTGATTTTTGATCTGCAGGGGCTAATTAGTCTTTTAACACGGTCGATTTGAGTTTTTTCCCATTCCACAGGGTCTAACATGCCTTTTAACACGGTCGATTTCTTTTTTCTTCAATTCTACAGGGTCTAACCAACCTTTTAGCACGGTCGATTTCTTTTTTCTTCAATTCCACAGGGTCTAACCAACCTTTTAACACGGCCGTTTTGAGTTTTCTCACATTCCACAGGGTCTAACTTGCCTTTTAACACGGCCGATTCGAGTTTTCTCGCATTCCACAGGGTCTAACTTGCCTTTCAACACGGTCGATTTCTTTTTTCTTCAATTCTACAGGGTCTAACCAACCTTTTAGCACGGCCGATTTCTTTTTTCTTCAATTCCACAGGGTCTAACCAACCTTTTAACACGGCCGATTTCTTTTTTCTTCAATTCCACAGGGTCTTACCAACCTTTTAACACGGCCGATTCGAGTTTTCTCGCATTCCACAGGGTCTAACATGCCTTTTATCAAGGTCGATTTCATATTCACCCATTCCATAAGATCAAATAAGCCCACTAATCCCTCTAATTCTAATTCTTCGCTTTGCCAATGGCGACATCCCCCTTAGACGTCCACATCCCCCAATCATCGTACTCTAACGGCAGCCCCAAATTATTTCCGAAACAAAAAACCCGAAGCAATATGCCCCGGGCTGTAAACGATTATATTATGATTATGCTTGAGCCTGCTGTTTAAGAGCCTCTGCTTTGTCAGTGCGCTCCCAAGGAAGATCAAGGTCGCTTCTGCCAAAGTGGCCGTAAGCAGCTGTCTGTTGGTAGATTGGACGGCGAAGGTCAAGCATTTTGATGATTCCAGCTGGACGAAGGTCGAAATTGTTGCGGACAACTTCAATCAATGTCTCTTCAGAAACATCGCTTGTACCGAATGTGTCGATGGAGATTGATACAGGTTGTGCTACACCGATTGCGTATGCAAGCTGAACTTCACATTTATCAGCCAATCCTGCAGCGACAAGGTTTTTGGCAACATAACGTGCAGCATATGCAGCAGAACGGTCAACTTTCGTCGCATCCTTACCAGAGAATGCTCCGCCGCCGTGACGTGCATATCCGCCGTAAGTATCAACGATGATTTTACGGCCAGTCAAACCGGCATCCCCTTGAGGTCCACCGATAACAAAGCGTCCTGTTGGATTGATGAAGTATTTTGTATCTTCATCAATAAGCTCTTTTGGAACAACCGGGTCGATTACATATTCTTTCAGGTTACGCTGGATGCGCTCTAAAGAAACTTCCGGATGATGCTGTGTAGAGATGACGATTGTATCGATACGAACAGGTTTGTCATTTTCATCATACTCAACTGTTACTTGAGTCTTACCGTCTGGACGAAGATAAGGAAGTACATCGTCTTTACGTACTTCAGTCAAGCGGCGGGAAATTTTATGAGCTAATGAAATCGGAAGAGGCATAAGCTCTTTTGTTTCATTACATGCGAAACCGAACATAAGACCTTGGTCTCCAGCTCCGATTGCATCGATTTCTTCGTCACTCATTTGGCCTTCGCGGGCTTCAAGCGCCTGGTCAACACCCATTGCGATATCAGCAGACTGCTCATCGATAGAAGTCAATACAGCACAAGTTTCAGCATCGAAACCATATTTAGCGCGAGTATAGCCAATTCCCCTGATTGTTTCACGAACAATTTTCGGGATATCTACGTAAGTACTTGTTGTAATCTCTCCAGCAACCAACACTAGACCAGTTGTTACAGATGTTTCACAAGCAACACGTGCATTCGGGTCATTAGTCAGGATTGCATCTAGGATTGAATCGGAAATTTGGTCACAAATTTTATCTGGATGTCCCTCCGTTACGGACTCAGATGTAAACAGACGACGTTTTTTTGACATCGGTGTTCCTCCCTTAAGAAAAATAATAAGCGAACAGAAATCAGGTCTGTTCTCAATACGTAATCACGGTACTCATTCCCTTAGTAGTATGAAGTAAACATAAGCATTTTATCAAAAGACTTCATCTACAGGGCTGGAAAATTTCCAATAAAAAAACCTTCCCGTCTACTTTAGAGGAAAGGTTATGATTTAAGCCGCGCCTTTCACTCTTATCGATCAAGGAAAACCTTGCATCAGATTAGCACCTTTGCTTAGAATAGCTCTTTGAGCAGAGTAACTTTCATCCGAATAAGCATTACCGCTTAAATCATGTAAAATGATTCTGGTTCAACCAAAAAGAAAACGTACTATCTCCTTGTTTGGACCAATCCTTTTGAATGTCCTGTCCAAAGTTCTTAAAGCAGGTTGCTGGGTTTCATTGGGGCTGTCCCTCCACCGACTCGGAATAAGAGTATCCGTTCAATGCTAAATATTAACGTACTTTGTCAAAACGTGTCAACAAATTTATTTAATGCCAAATATTCTGGCTACTCAACGTCTTCCCGTTCTCCTGTAAAGGTGGAAGATTCTTTCTTAAATTTAAGATTTTATGCTTAATTTCCCGTAAAACTTCCTATATAATATAAGAATCATATTGAAAACGGTAACATTTCAGCACCCTTGTAATAGCATAACTTAATATATATATAACAAATCTTTTATAAAATAAATGTTTACTCCCTTTTATTTTAGACTAAATCATTAATACAGCCCTTGAGTCAGCGCTCTCATAAAATAACGATTATTGTAAGGACAAATGTGACAATTTAAAACATCGTTTAAAAAATACTTAATTAGTATAGACTAATTGTTTTATTGTGTTATACTAATCTTGAGAAACAAAGGGGTATTTATATAAGGCTCTCCTTTTTTCAAGGGATGGACAAAAAGGGGAGCAATAAATAACGTACAAAGGAAGGTTATTTAATATGACTTCAGTTAGCCTGTCTAATAAACTTAATGAATTACTTAATGGGAAAAATACGAAAGTTCAACTATCGGTTCCTCAATTAGTTGAGAAGGTTATGAATCGAAACGAAGGAATCCTGACTAATTCAGGTGCTGTCCGTGCAGAGACAGGCAAATATACTGGCCGTTCTCCAGAGGATAAGTTCATCGTTGAAGAACCTTCTATTAAAGATAAAATCGAATGGGGTTCTGTTAACAGGCCGATCTCCGCAGAAAGCTTTGACAAACTCTATAATAAGGTAATTGAATACTTACATGAAAAAGATGAAATTTTTGAATTTAAAGGATTTGCAGGTGCAGATCCGAAGCACCGCATGCCGATCAGGGTCGTAAACGAGTATGCTTGGCATAACCTTTTTGCCCACCAGCTTTTCATTCGCCCTACTGCTGAAGAGCTTAAGGATCATAGTGCTGAATTCACAGTCATCTCAGCTCCAACTTTCAAGGCGGATCCTGATGTAGATGGAACAAACTCGGAGACGTTCATTATTGTATCTTTTGAAAAAAGGACAGTATTAATTGGCGGAACAGAGTATGCAGGTGAAATGAAGAAGTCCATTTTCTCTGTCATGAACTTTATACTTCCTGAAAACGATATCCTTTCCATGCACTGTTCGGCAAACGTTGGCCAGGAAGGGGATGTAGCATTGTTCTTCGGACTTTCCGGTACTGGAAAAACCACTCTATCCGCTGATCCGAACCGCCGCTTGATCGGTGACGATGAACACGGCTGGTCACCAAATGGCGTTTTCAATATTGAAGGCGGCTGCTATGCAAAAACTATCGATCTTACTCGTGAAAAAGAACCGCAAATCTTTGATGCTATCCGCTTCGGTTCTGTGCTGGAAAACGTAATGGTTGATGAAGACACACGCATTCCGGATTATGAAGACAGCACGCTGACTGAGAATACACGTGCAGCCTATCCGCTTCAAGCGATCGATAATATCGTGGATCCAAGTGTTGCGGGTCATCCGAATACAATCATCTTTCTTACTGCAGATGCATTCGGAGTATTGCCTCCTATCAGCAAACTGACAAAGGAACAAGCGATGTATCATTTCTTAAGCGGATATACTTCTAAATTAGCAGGTACAGAGAGAGGAATCACTTCTCCACAAGCTACTTTCTCAACGTGCTTCGGGTCACCATTCCTGCCGCTTCCTGCCACAGTTTATGCAGAGATGCTGGGCAAGAAGATCGATGAGCACAATGCGCAAGTCTATCTTGTCAATACCGGCTGGACTGGCGGGGAGTACGGAGTTGGAAACAGAATGAAGCTTTCCTACACACGCGCGATGGTTCAAGCTGCACTTGAAGGTGAGCTGACTAACGTTGAAACGGCTACAGACGATATCTTCGGACTTCAAATTCCGGTTAATGTACCAGGTGTTCCTGATGAAGTACTTCAACCGCGCAAAACATGGTCTGACGAAGAAGCCTATGTAGAAAAAGCAAAAGAGCTTGCTGGCAAATTCAAAAATAACTTCAACAAGTTTTCAAACGTCCCTGAAGAAATCAAAGCTAAGGGCGGACCGATTAAGTCATAATAAAATAAAGCGGCGGACTCCATTTAGGAGTCCGCCTTCTTTGTTAAAGGCTCTTTTCTTAAACTTTGTTGCTATTTAATATTAATTTCCTGAGATATGCCTTGATTCACAGTAAATATACTGGTAAAGAAGCAAGAAAAGAGCTAATTCACATTGTTCAGAGAGAAAAAAGCCCATGTCTCCAAGGGAAAAATCCGGCTCCTTGGATTTTTCCAAGAGCAACAATATATACAAAAACAGGGGAAATACTAGGTTTTATAGAAAAATCTCTTTAGTTCGTGCTGTTTAGCGATATCAATTCATATGTAATAACTGTTTCCGCATTTTCCCATTGAAGCTTTGTAATTCTTCCGATACCGTTCGTTTCGCCATCTTTCGTTCTTTTAACTTCAATAGGAATTTCCATAGGATATAAGCGATACCCTTCCTTTACAAGCTGAAATGTATTTTCCTCAAGCCTTTTTTCATTGCCTTTCGTGACAATCATAGTGTTTAATTCCAGACCCATACCCATCGTGTTACACTCCCTTTAACTGTATTTTTTCATCCAGCTGCATACCATGACGACAATCTCCCTGTTGACCGCTGGAGGAAAGTAATGTGTATACTCCTCAAAATAATAGGAATCCACCTTTTTGTCCAGTTCTTTCAATCTCTTTTCGAGCCTGTAGGCATGTTCAATGGATACATTATGATCTCGGGCTCCGTGAACGATAAGGATCGGAGCCTCAATCTCTTCCAGCCTATACAAAGGCGTCCTCCACTTGTATCTCATCGGGTACTTTTTAGGAGTCCCGCCAATCACCCTCTTCATCATCCGCCGAAGGTCTTTCCTTGCACCATATGTCAGCACCATATCTGACACCCCGCCCCATGTAACAACAGATGCGGCTTCTTTCTTCTCGATCCCGGTAAGCAGAGCCATCACGCCTCCCCGCGAGAATCCAAAGACATGCACCTTCCTGCCGGAGACACGGGGATAGTCTTTCAACAAATCAAAAGCGGCAAAAGCATCCTGACGATCGTCCCCCGCAAAATCCTCATTGCCTTCTCCCCCTTGGTTACCCCTGTAGAAAGGGGCAAACACGATAAAACCTTCCGAAGCAAACTGAGCAATACGGGCCGGCCGCACCTGGCCGACATTCTTGATTCCCCCTCTTAAATAAAGAAAACCGGGATAAAGCCCATCATCTTTTGGCTGTGCAACCATTCCTTTGATCCGGAGACCGTCAGCATAGTATGTGATTGAAAACAGCTCCACCTTAGGATTCGGTGATGGGAAAATTTCTTTTTCTAGTATTGTCCCGCTCTTCATCTTCTCATCCTTTCTTAAAACGAGTGCCTATATATAAGACAAGCTGCTGCCTAAAAATTAAGTCCAATATCCTTTTCTGATGGGCTTTAGTTTGCAAAAGACTAACTAACGTCTTCTAAGGTCTTCCTAGAGGACTTTAATCCCCATAAAGACAATTAACGTCCTTTAAACCCTTCCTAAAGGTCTTTATTTTTTAGGCTTTGTTAGTTAATGACATTGTTATTCCAGATTAAATGCAGATTATCCGAATCTGTTTTTAACAAAGCCAATTTAAAAAAACAAATTATCGTCCTCTAAACCTTTCCTATAGGTCTTTCTAAAAAACTAACTAACGACCAGCCTAAACCGATTCAAAGTCAAAAACTAAACCAGCATCTATCCCCTTTATCCCCTAAACCCACAAGCAATAATTCAAACAGACAAGCTTTCAATTTACCATAACCCTCTATGTGACATAGGCTATCACACATTTTTCATTTTGACATACGATAGGTAGCAAACAATATATATGTCTGTCATCCGGGCGCAGCGACTCATTGCAGCCACTATGCCCCGGGCCATGACCTGACAAAAGGAGAGGAACCAATTTGAAAAGGCTGCTGAAGATTAGTTTTTCTTTATTTATGATCCTCATTCTCTCAATCGGTGTCTTGGGCTGTGCAAACCAAGAGCAGGAATTAGAAAAGGTGAGGGTTGCCGAAGTTACCCGTTCTATTTTCTATGCTCCTCAATATGTCGCCCTTGAAAAAGGCTTTTTTGAAGAAGAGGGCTTGGAAATTGAATTGACCACCACATGGGGCGGAGACAAAACGATGACCACCCTGCTTGCTGATGGGGCTGATGTGGCACTGGTTGGATCAGAAACAAGTATTTATGTCGATTCTCAAGGCTCAAGTGACCCTGTCATCAACTTTGCACAGTTAACGCAAACGGATGGAACCTTCCTTGTTTCCAGGGAAAATGTAGAGAACTTTGATTGGGAGCAGCTGAAAGGCTCGACGTTCCTTGGGCAGCGCAAAGGCGGCATGCCGCAGATGGTGGGCGAATTTGTATTGAAAAAACAAGGTATTGATCCGCACAAAGACCTAAACCTGATTCAGAATATTGATTTCGCCAATATTGCTAACGCTTTTGCTTCAGGTACAGGTGATTATGTACAGCTGTTTGAACCAACGGCTTCCATTTTCGAAAAAGAAGGCAAAGGCCACATTGTTGCATCTTTTGGTGAACAATCCGGTCATGTACCTTATACCACATTTATGGCAAAAGAAAGCTACATGAATGAAAATAATGACACTATTGAAAAATTCACACGAGCGATTTTTAAGGCTCAAAAGTGGGTGGAAGAGCATGATCCGGCTGAAACAGCGGAGATCATCCAGTCATACTTCGAAGATACCGAACTAGATATCATCAAAACGGTAGTCGACCGTTACAGAAGCCAGGGCTCCTACGCCACTGACCCGATTTTGGATGTAGAAGAATGGAATAACCTCCAAAATATTATGGATGAGGCCGGTGAGCTTCCAGGCCGGATCGAGCATGATAAATTGGTGAATACCACTATAGCTGAAGAGGTCATAAGTGAATAAAGTAAAAGAAAGTCACTGTTGGTTAGTCCATTTTAGGGCTAGCCTCTCTTCTCATTTACAATAAAAAACAAGGAGGGATAAGGGTGGAACTGCTGGAGATCGAACAAATTCATCATACCTATTTCACGCCAAATTCTGCTACAACAGCTCTGGAAAATATCTCCCTGACTGTCCAAGAAGGGGAATTCGTCTCGTTTCTGGGTCCGAGCGGCTGTGGAAAAACCACATTGCTTTCTATCATTGCTGGATTATTTAAGCCGAGTGCAGGGACTGTCAAAATTGAAGGAAACACTCTTGAAAAGAGCAGACATAAGATCGGCTACATGCTGCAGCAGGACTATTTGTTTCCCTGGAAAACGATAGAGGAAAACATCCTGCTCGGTCTTAAGACAATGGATCTCCTAACTTCTGAAAAGAAAAATTGGGCACTGAACTTACTCGACGAAATCGGCTTGGAAGGGGTTTCCAAACAATTTCCAAATCAATTATCTGGAGGAATGAGACAGCGCGCGGCACTCGTCAGGACTTTGGCGGTGGAACCTAAGCTGCTGCTCCTTGATGAACCTTTCTCTGCCCTCGATTATCAAACAAAGCTTAAACTGGAAGACCTCGTGTTTGAAACGTTAAAAACATTTAATAAAACTGCACTCCTTGTGACCCACGATATCGGGGAAGCTATCGCTATGAGCGACAGAATCGTCCTCTTGTCAGCCAAACCCGGGAGAATCCATCAGATTTTTGATGTCCCTGAAGAACTGAGAAAATCTAAACCCTTCCAATCAAGAAACCATGAAGCTTATTCAGACTGCTTTCAACTCATATGGAAGGAGTTGGAGACTCTTGAGTCCACAAAATAACATTGAACAACAACATAAACAGTTTTTACAAAACCTGAAAAAAGAAAAAAAAATGGTACGCCTCTACCAGCTCTTAATCTTTATTTCCTTCTTCTCTTTATGGGAAGCCGCAAGCAGAGCCAAATGGATCGATCCGTTAATTTTCAGCTCACCTTATAAAATATGGAACTTGCTCATGCAAAAAATGGGAGACGGCTCTCTGATTACCCATATTACGATTACCTTGGGAGAAACGGTGGCAGGATTTATCCTCGGAACTCTGATGGGAACGATGCTGGCTGCTTTATTGTGGTGGTCGCCCTTTCTATCAAAGGTTTTGGACCCGTATCTTGTCATTTTGAATGCCATGCCAAAAGTGGCACTTGGACCGATCCTTATTGTAGCACTCGGTCCCGGGCTGACATCCATCATTGCAATGGGTGCCATCATATCCGTCATCATTACAAGCGTTAATGAAAAAGTTATACCAAAAAGAACATAAAGAAGGACGCCCTTTGAAGGCGTCTTTTCTTATGCGTTCATTCGTTTATTCATTGCTTCGTTTACCTTGCGATTCGTATTTTCAATAGCCGCTGCCGAAGGTCTTCTTGTTTCGAAAATAACCACGTTATACTTCCCGCTTTTACTTCTGAACGTGTCAATTTTCTTCATACGCTCAACCCCTTTATACAAGATATGAAGAATCCGATTGTCCAAATTCCTTTCACTCGCATATGTGGTTTTCAAGGGGGGCGTTTGTGACGAATAGCAACAAAACATTTTTGGAGAATTCCAAAGTCCCAGGAAGCCGTATAAGCGTTTCAGAATGTTATGGCTGTATTACCGTTCAAATTATATTTAAACTTCACATTCAGGGGGAGAAAAAGGTTTGATGACACCTTAGCGTTATACCGTTATTATTGAAGACAAAAAAAGGACGCCCCTGATAGGGACGCCGTTATTCGTTATAATTGCGATTGAATTTCTTGCATTCGTTCAATGAATTCCTTTTCGATTGCAGGATAATCAACTTCTTCACCTTTGTCGATTTTCTTCAAATTTGAAGCACTAAAATCTTTGAACGATTCAACTTCTTCCGTCAAACCACGCTCAACAACGTCGTCTTCAAAATAGTTGAAGTAGGCGATTGCGCTTGAAAGAAGCGTGTGCGTTGCAGAACCATTGCCTTCCCGATATTCGGAATCAGGACGCATTGCTTCTATGTTCCATTCAACAAAAAATTCGAATGTGGCGAATTCGGTCTTCTCGACTGTCCAATCATAAGTAAGGGAAAGTCCGTACAAATCTTCATATACTTCATATAATTCGTCAGTAAAGTTTTTTCCTAACCGATCAAGTTCTTCGGTATTTCCTTTTTCGTATTGCTTCCTAATTTCATATGCAACCTTCGCAATGTTATCAAATTGTTTTGTTGCGCCTTTTTCTGCAATGTCGTCTTCAAAATATTCGATATATGGAATTGTGGAAATCGCTGCACTATTAAGTGCCGAATATTTATCAACGTGTATATTCTGAAATTCCGAATTTCCTCTTAGATCATCAATCTTTGAACGGATAAATTCTTTTAGAGTATTAAATTCCGACTTTACTACTGGCGACATTTCATCACCTTCTGCTTCTTTTACTTCTTGGACATCACTATTCTTCACAACAACAGAATTATCTTTTTCAGACTTGTCCTTTTCATTCGTCACTTCAACAACTTCATTATTGGATTCAGATTCCGCCGCCTTGACCTTTGCTTCCTGCTGCCCTTGTTCTACTGTATTACAACCAACCAACAAACTTCCTGCGACAAAAAGTGTTCCAAATGAAGCAAGTTTTTTCATTATTACACACCCTTATATAGATTCTATCTCAATTTTAACATACATAAATTGTAAGAACGAGTATCCTATTATAAAAGTGAGTTAATTTTATGTCTTGTATTATGTAAATTAAGTTTATCAAGGTTTGAAAAAATAAAGTTTGCTTCATAGATAGATATATGCGACCTGAAAACAGTATGAATAATATCGTTTACCAAAATTGATTTGAAATAGTCGCTCTTCTTTCCATAATTCTGACCTAGTTCAGAAAAATTATAAGTATCAAAACCTGTATACTGATAAATAACTATATGAATTGTAGACCTTAAGCGACCAAACAATTCTTTTGAAGGTTTATCTAAATCATCAACCGTAAGACCTTCGTTATTCAAATCCTTTCCAAATTCTTTTATTGCAACTAATATCCAATGTATTGTTGATTCATTTTCACGGAAATCTTCTACACTAGGAAGCCTTAATTCTTCCATCATGTTTTGAATTCTTATTTCAACATTTTCCACAATATCGCCCCGCTTTGAATTATAGGATACAAAACAACTTAAATAAAAAACAGGACTTCAATAAGCCCTGCTTTGGAGTTTCCCTGACTTTAGTTCATTTTCCATTCAAACGCGTTTGCAAACTCTTCAACTTCCGGAGATATCTTTTCAACTTCAGAAGCAGCTAACACAACGTCTGTCATTGGTTCGCTATCATTCGGAACAAATTTCGCTAGATCAACAGTATATTGAAGAACTCTCTTATCTTTAACCATAACACCAACTGTTAAAGTTTCCGCACCCTTTATATCCTCTTGTTGAAGAAAATCATAAGTTTGACTTAAAACATGTTGTGCTGCGAGTCCTCCTTTCAGTTCGTCATTCATGTAAACAGTAGCGGTAATATGTTTAGTGATATCCCTAGCGTCTGTAATATCAACATTTGTTGCATATACGAAAACCGAAGTATCTATGGAAGATTCTTCTGATTCCTCCGTTGATTCCTCTTCACTTACTTCCTCTTTCGGTTCTTCATTTACTTCTTCTTGCGGTTGCTCATTTGTTGAATTCTCTTCGCTTGCTTGTTCTTCCGTTTCATTTGAACTACAACCTATCAAAAGACCTACAAGCAACATTAAACTAAATATTATCTTCATAAATGTCCCCCCCAAAAAAATATAACACTAGTAGAAATTCTACTTGTATTACCTTTATTTTACAAGTGTTTTTGAAATAAAAAGGCGACCGAAGCCGCCATTACTTTATATTCCAAGTTCTTTCAGAATCTCGTCAAGTTTGTTGTATAAATCATTTGCGCCACGAACGGATTCTTTTCCACGATTGTTGACGCTTGTCAGTTTACCGTTCACCTTTATTGCAATACCGTCTTCATGACGGAAGATCCGAACCCCGTCCAATTGAGCCGTCTTTTCACCGACAAATGTCGCCTTGAAAGTTCCGTTTGTGATTTGTTTGTTTTCCATCTTTAACGCTTCCTTTCATCTGTTATAATAGATTCGTAACACTTGGAGAAGGGACGGACGGGGAAGCCGCCAAGCATAACCCCCGCCGAATCCTTTCTTCCCTTAAATATTTGAAGCATAGTGAACACGTTCGCCATTAGCGTTGACAAAGTTAATTCCTCTTTCCCCGATTGCTTCCGCTGTCGTGTACGTTGTGGAAGTTCTTTCTCCTAACGTTAACGCCGAAAAATCCCCTTCTACTTCATACGCAAGCAAGTCCGTACCCATATAATTGAACTTCACAACCCGTTTAATGTTTACCGTGACACCCTTTTCGGCAAATTCCGCTTCAATCGTTTTGACTGTATTTTCATTTGCCAAAATTTCTGCATTGGCTGAATTGAATGCCGTTGCTTCTTCCGAAATACGGATTGTAGGGTCGACAACGGCTTGTCCATCAACAGTATATTGCGTTTGATCGATTGCAGTATATGTCGCTGCGTCGTCCGCTTGTTGAGCATACGTTTCCAGTTCTGCAATTTGTTGATTTGCCTTATCAAGTTCGCTTTCCAAACGGTCGATTTCCGCTTGAATTTCCGCTTGTTCTTGTGTTCCGTCCTGTGCTGCCAAATCTGATTGAAGTTGGTCAACCTGATTCAATAGCTGATTTCGTTCTTGTGTCAAGGAATCAATCGTTGCATTCGCTTCTTGGACACTTGAAGAATATAAGTTTTTCAAGCTATCAAATTGACCTTTCAAGAACTCGTTATCCTGAACTGCTTCCGTCACTTCCTGCTTCATATTGTCCAGATTGCCTTTGATTTTGTTCACCGATTCGCCGCCTGTCCAAACAATACCCGTAACCGCAATTCCGCCTGCCAGTCCCGTCGCAATAAATGTTTTTGCCATTGTAGATAATGCCATTATAACACCCTTCCGATAAGTATTTTTTGTTAATCGTTATCCATTGACCGAGCCAACCAACGACAATTGACATCTATTCATCAATCACCCCTTTCAATGTTTTTTTTGACGCCAATCCTTCAAGAATCAAAATCCGGTAATGAATAGGAATCGCTTTCCATTCCTTGACGATTATTCTCATAGGAAACGCCCGTACCCTTGAAGTTCGAAATCTTGAACATTGATACCCTTTGCAGCTTCCAAAACTTCATTCACATCAAATCCGAAAGAAGTCGCCATTTCAATTAAGGCGTCAAGACGTCCCTGATAATACTCAGCGTCTTCCTTCATTCCGAATTGTTGGAAGTGATGAAGAAGATTGTTTGATAGGGCAATTTTTGCAGCAATAGAATTGAAGATTTTCATATTCTCTTTCACAACCCTTTCCAAGCATTGATATTTTGTTGTTACATTATTCGAATTCCGTTTTTACCTGACCCGTTATCAAGTCGTAATAACAAACCATTGTTTCGCCTGTTTCGTCCCTTAAAAGTTTTCCATATGGAAACAAAGGGAAGTCTTCGATTTCAAAAGATTCTGTAACGAAGTTTTCCTTGATGAAATCGTCAACCTGTTTTTCTGCTTCTTTCATTCGATCACCCCCGCCTTCCTTCGTTATAGTCGTGCTTGTCCTAGCATTGCCGCCGTTTGGAGTGCGTCGGTCTTGGGGAATGTTGAAGAAAATTCAAAGGTTTCTTGCGTGGAAAGATTAGAAGTGACGGTGTAACGTATTTACGCTTACCCGTCATTTAACTAACTGTCTTCATGTTAGCGCATTTACGCTTACCCGTCAACAACTTTATTTACTTTTTTTCGGGATTGCGCCATAATGCTAATATAGAAGGGAATTATCCACTATTGAAAGGAGGAAAACAAAATAATGTTAAAGTTGAGATTGAAGGAACTTTATAAGGAAAAAGGGGTTACACAAAGGGAAGTTTCAGAAGATTTGGGGATAAGACAAGGAACTCTTTCAGGTCTAGCAAACAATGCCCGATCAAGTTGGGACATAGATATATTGTTAAGTTTACTTATTTATTTTGAAATAAAGGATATTAGAGAATTAATTGAATATGAATCACCATTAGAATTCATTGAACAAATGAACAATAATTTTAATTTAAACCTTGAAAAGAAACATTTTATAGATTTTATTAGAGAAAGAAATGATTTGAATAATAAGGATTCTAGTGAATATCTAAAGTATTATATCAATTCAATAAATTATAGTAATATAAGCAAAAATAATAAAAATGACTAAGTGAAAGGGCGACAACCTAACGATAGGAAGTCGCCTTTTTCTATTTATCCGTGCCATGCTTCATTGCCGCTTTTCGGTCGACTGCCCGTTTTTGTGCGGTGTAATTATAAGCGCTTCTGTCTTCCTTAATCGGCTGCAAGCTACCCGAATGCAAACGATAAGATGAACGTTTTCTTTTGGAATATTTGATTTGCATACTGTTACCTCCTTTAAGCGTCGGGATCATTTTCGTTTATTGCGTCCACAAGCCACGGCTTCCCCGTCCGGCTTTGGTAAAACGTCCGTCGTCGGTCTGCAACCGTTCCTTTATAACCGAGAATCCCAAGCGCACGAAATTCTATTTCTGTTTGCGTCAAATTGCTATAATCAATCCCATTCGAAGCCAATATTTGAATAAAGAACTCCTTTCGCATTTTCGGCATTATAACACCCCCTGAATTACTTGCTTCATTCGTTTTATATTGAACGCTTCCACGCTTTCGGACGGCTTTTCTCCGAACAATTCAAGTCGTGTATCCCGTGCAGTTTTGTCGGCTTCCTCTATTGTTCGATAAGAGCCGATATACGTCCCTTGAACCGAAACCATGAAAGTTCCATTACTGTTTTGGTAAACATTCCTCACTTTCAGAACGCCCCTTCCTTGCCGGAATTGAAGGTTTTTCCTTACCGTAACATTTTCAAGATTATCTTTTCGATTGTCCAGCCTGTCACCGTTTTTATGATGACATTGCAGACCTTTTGGCGTATTCATCAGAAACCTATGAAGCCGAACCATTGTACCGTCTTTCTTCAAGCCCCGAACGTATAAACCGGAATTGCTTTCAGTTAAATGAAGAGACGTGAATGTTTCATTTAATGCTGCAATGTCTTCTTCGTCTACAAACACCAAAAAGTCCCGTCCCTTATGCTTGATGGATACTAGACCGCTGTTTTCACCTATCCGTATTCGATTCTTCAATTGTTACGCCCCCTTTAAAATAAATAATTGACGGGTCGCAATGCCCGCCTTTCTCTTATGCTTCGTCTTTGTGAATGTCAATCAACTTGCCAAGTTCCTTCAATTCTTTTTCAAGGTCTTCATTCGATTGTTCCGAGAATTTTCTTCGATCGTCAATTTCTGTTGTCTGCTTCACTTCCGACCTATCCACAAGAAGACCATTCATCTTTGCGTAAAGTTCGGCAAACTTATAATGTCCTTCCTTTATCGCCTTGCGTTCAACCATCTTCGTAAATTCCGAAACTGATTCTGACATTTCTTCCATTGCCCTTTTATGCAGAGCCGTCTTGAATTCCGGTTTCTGCCTGATTCGATAAAGCTGCCGTTCAGAAATGCCAACTTCCTTTGCAACTTCTGCATATGATTTCGTTCCTTTATTGCCGACCGCTTCAACTGCCTTTATTTCCGTATCAGATAACCCTTGCAAATAGTCCATCTATTACACCCCCTTCTTTAATCGTTTTTGTCGCTTATAATATAGGTTGGTTGGAACTGTTTTATAGTCCGATTTCTGATTGTATTTATAAGCCGCTTTGTCCATTTCTTCTAATTTTCGAAACAATAATTCAAGTTTCAATTCGAAATAGCGTTGTTCTTCGTCCATAACAATAACCCCCTTCTATACAAAAATAAGGGACGACCTAAGCCGCTCCGTTCAATGACCTTCGACAAGAAAAAGTGCCATACTAACAAGATAAAGAGTTTGAAGGGAATCATACCTTAATAGCAGATAACCCGAATTCCTGTCGTTGGTCAAAGTTATCTATTTTCAATTTCGTTATAAGTGCTTTCCTTTATTTTCTTTTGTGCCAGGTCATCAAAACCAAGCATTAATAATTGCATAGGATTCAGGGAATCAACGTCCAACTTTCGAAGTCTGTCCGTTTGGGAAATGTTGTTTTTCTCCGTGTCCTGAATCTGCTTTTTTGTGTCTTCGTGTCCGTCCTTCTTGTAACCTTCCGCAATATCGTGAAACGGTGCTTTACCATTGTCAAACTTCATATAATCGCCCCCTTCCGTAATTCTTTTCTAATCCTTCGAACATCAATATTCTGCAAGCCGCAAATCTTTGCAATATATTCAGGCGTAAATTCTTGTTCAGCTAAGAGCATATTTTTCGCTTGCCTGATTTTCGCTTTCTTCAACCGCAATTTATATTCTTTGGATACTTCTTCACGACGGGCAGCTTTTTCAATTTCAAACGCCTTTAGCCGTTCTAACCTTTGCTGACTTCGTTCAAGAAGCAAACTTTGATTTTCCACACGCTTATTCTTCATTTCTTTCGCCTTTAGTTCAGGAAAACTAATTACGTTTAAATGCTTCGGTCGTTCAACAAAAGGACTTTTCCCCGCTTCCAACCTTCGTATAGTACGAACGGGCAATTTTGTTACCTTTGCAATTTTGAATACGTCGTTCGGCTGACTATTGTTCAACAAAGATAGAGCATGTTCAATTTTCGGTTCGATAATCTCCCTTACTTCTTCCTTATGCAAATCCGGTTCTTCTTGATTGGGATATAATAATTGTTCCGTCACGTCGATCAATTCGAATCAACCCCTGCAATTATTTTTTGTCGTCAAACTTGATTTCGCCCGTTGCTGCATAATGACTAACCCATTTCGGAAGGCTTCCGTTTATTGCGTCGGTTGCCGCCCATGAAGGCAAAGAGAACGCTTTTTGAAGAGCAATATCTTTTCCGAAATAAGAAGGATTCGGGGACATTGGCAGTTCTTCAAACGATTTGAATGTCATAAACTGACCGCCCGACTTCGCTTCGTTGCTTTCAGGGTCGAATTCTTCCATCAGTCGAACAAATTCACCTTTGACCTCGTTCCCTTTGTTTCGAAGTTCATGCAGGTTGTAGAGCGCAAGAAGAAATTCCGCTTTTGCTTTCTGCAACTCTTCAACACCGTCATTCCATTCCTCTTCTACCGATTCAAATTCTTTTTGCTTCCGTTCCTTCAATACCGGAATTTGATTGATGAACGCCTGATTGCGTCCCTTTCTGACAATAGCAATCTTTTGTTCTACTTTTTCAATTTTGGTTTTCTTGTCGTCAATCTCCTTTTCAAGTTTGGCTTCGTCCTTGAAATCCGCAAGTCCAAGCGCATCTTTTTCAAGTTTCGTTTCATACTCTTCCACAATGTCGGCAAGTTCCGCTTCCAGTTCCGCCTTTTGTGCTTGCAGCGTGTTCAATCGCTCATTATATTTTCCTTTCGCTTCTTGGATATCTTTGAAGAATTTCATTTATACGTCCCCCTTATCATTTTGATAGTGTTCAATTTGCTTTTCTAATCGATCAAGACCGTCATTCACGACTTGGAATATTCTGAACAACAAAAATGTTTCTTGAAGTATTCGTTCGGCGTCTGGATATTTCGCCTTTGCTGCTTCTAATGAACGACAATCTTTTGTAATACCTTCCGCAACCCGTTCATATTTGGCGTTAATCTCTTCCATTGTTGGAAGTCTATCTTTCTTAAAGAATCCCAATTCACACACCCCTTTTATTCTTGTTCTTGGTTTTCGTTACTTGGTTCTAGTTCAATATCTCTTTCTAGTTCTTGTGAAATACGTTTCACAATGTCCCTTCCTTGATATTTCACAACCCCCCGTTGATAACTTCACAACCTAAGTGAATTATTCGCCCTTCTTTCTGATTGTTCTAATCGTCTTTTGAACCGTCATCAAATCACGCATTGTTATATCAAGTTTCTGAATAAGAATTGCCGTGTCTTTCTTCGTCAAAGTACGCTTTCCTGTTTCAACAAAAGAAACCGTTGTATTTGTTTGTTTATTCAGGATTTTTGAAACGTCTTCCTGACTAAGTTCGAATAGTACCCGCAAGATTCGCAATGTCTTTCCGCTCATTCTGAAATCTTCCAAGTTTCACACCCCCGAAAATGGTATTTATAGCTGTGTTGTCGCTATATGTAACCCGCAAGCGGCAGCGGAGAAAGTAGGGCAAATTTTATGGCAACCGTTGAAGACGTGCCGCTTTATCCGCCTTCAATATTCAATTAAGCTGTAAGACGTTTTGACAAGTTCCATTACGAATTTTTCTTGAAAAAGTAATAAAAATCTTAAATAGTCCTTGTCAACGCCCCCTTTCGACCAATTACGAAGTAAAGGCAACGTAACAAACCTTCACCTTTTGCCCACATTTAGAGAAAAGGTTTCAGCACTCTACAACAAAGGGGGCAGTATATATGGAAAACAGAGCATTAATAATTGTACGTGGCGAAGAAGTGAAAGGAATCCTTGACCCTGCTTCGGAAGAAGCACAGGAACTTCGTTTGCGGTCGAAATATTCACAGGAGAAAATAAAGTTCATTTGGGAAGTAGAAAACGCTTACCATTCCGCAAGGGAAACAAAGCAAGCGGGAAGGTTGTTGTCCCTTCTTTGGGGAAATCCTATAACCGGAAAGAGGGCGGAAATTCAAAAGACGGCGGAATATTACGAACGACGGTTTTCAGGATATCGTGTAAGCCGCCATGATTTTGAATCGATTTTTATTGAAGAACTGATTCGCCTTCTTCCCAAAGGAAAGACGAATGATCGATATACTTTCTATGAAACATTCAAACAGGCATTACAAATGCGAGCATTGGACGTTGTAAGGCGGGAATCAGGTCAAACCAACAAACAGATAAAATTCGAAAAGGAAGCCGTTCCATTTGAGGAACATCACGAAGGGAAAATATTTCAGGGCGTTATTATTGCAGCACGTTCAACAATGGAAGAAAGGGCGGAAGCAAAAGACCTTGTTGCGGGGATAATGGAAAGCGAAAAATTGAATGAAGAGGAAAGACGTCTTCTTGCTGCAATGAACGAAAATCCCGAAGCGTCCTTCCGTGAACTTGCGAGGACTTGCGGATTATCCGACCACAAAAAGGCGAAGAGAACGCTTGAAAAGATTCGCAACAAAATGGCAGAGTATAACCCTTTCCAGTAAGTGCAATCTATTTCACATTGTAACAGCGGGGGACAATTCTTCCCCTTCTTCCTCTCTATATCTCTATCATTAATCATTAGCGTAATAAGGGAAAGATAATGGTTTGGCGATAAGGGCGATAGTATAGGGCGTATGTATATATTATTTTGCGTTTTGTTTTTCATTTATTTATTCGAACAAAGATGAGCGATTGGGGCATTTTTTCAAAAAAAGTTTTATTTTTTTTCGTTGCTTTATTTCGTCACAATAAGGCGAAATTATACCACAATGTATAGTGAGGACTATTTTTTCGAAAGGGGGACAATTATGCAGGAATTTGATTTTTCAATGTACGATTATGAGCGACCAAAAACAAATGTCATTCCATTCATTCCGAAAGAGGAACGGGAAAAAATAAGGAAGAAGCGACAGGGAATCAAGGAAATGCTTGCCAAGTATTCAAAATATCGGCGGGTTGAAAAGTAACCGTCAAGAATCATTGTATTTTCGTCCCTTGCAATAATTATTTTATAGGCGGTTTTCTTCGCCTTACAATTATCTTTTTTCCAATTATACGTTCCCTTTTAACCGTCCCTTATTGCGTCATTATTGACGTGATAGGGGACTTTTTTTGTTTCTATAACGTTATCTATGAAGCCCTTTTCGTTTAATATAGGCGTCCTTATTTACCGGATAGGGCGGTCAAGAATCGTTGCAGGACATTTGCCTTTCGAATGAAGGGAAGACGTTATACAAGCGAAATAAAGTCGAAATCAATGCCCTGAATGCGTGTTTAGTGCGGCGTTAAATCGACAAGAATTCGAACTGAATCCGTACAATGTAATATTTTAATTACGTTGAATTACGCTTAAAATATCCGCTACCCGTTCCGAACGTGTCCAAAGGTGTAAATTTACACTATCGATATTCAAACCCGAACATTCCCTATCGTGCCAATACTTACGGCAACCTTCGAATATATGACATTGTAACCATAACCGGACAAAGCTGCCGACAATTGATCGCTTGAATTCCGTCCAGATTTCCGCAATTATTCCCTTCGGTTTCTATAAATATATTTGTCGTGGAATTAAGAATATACGACGAAAGGGAAATAGGTCGCTGCCTTCAACCCTCATTCTTCCGCTTGGAATTCGTCGTGTATGCCTATCTAATAATCTTTATTTGTCGTATATGTAACACCTGCAAAACAGGTCAATCAACGAGCATACAACCGAATGAATAATTAATTACGGTATAGATTCATATAATGGTTCTGACGATTATGGTAAAGACGAGACGAAAGAAGCGTCAGCCAATGAAAGATAAGCGAATGATAAGGTCTAAATTGCTGATTTCGTTCGGGGGTACACAAGGGGGACGGGGGGCATTCAGCCGCTCAAAAGGCTATCAAAACGAACTTATAAATTTTTCAAAATGTTGGGGGCAAGCGAACAACCAACGTTCCACTATCGTTCCCCTAACTCCCTTCTCTTCCGTTTCCTTCCCGTTACCCCTCCGACAACCATACGAACAACTTCCTTACAAGACATAAATATCGTTTATATTCCGCTTTAAATCGCTGCAAGGACGACAAGGTTTCATATTTATTGGCGCAACCCTTTCGCCTTGATTTCGCCCTGACCGACTTCGCTTCGCCTTATATCGCCTTAAAAAACAAATCCAAACGAAAGAGCCGTCCAGACGGACGACCCAAGTTCTTTATACTTCAAATTCTTCTTCGTGCATTCCCTGCATATGCTTTCTCGAATATTCGTCTGCATACTTTATTGTCACGCTTGTAGGATAAGGCGTATTAGCACTTGCCGCCATCTTAAATTGCCTTGTCTGCCTTTTTCCAATTGAGGAGGGTTCATCAACAATAAACAGACCGGACTGATCCCACCCCAAGTCGTCAATCAGTATTTTACCTATGTTGGCAGGATTGTCACTATTGTTCGAAATAATAAGATATGGCTTTTGTACCTCTACCAATACTTTTGCCTTTAGTGCTTCTATTTGTTCTTCTTTCTCTTTCTTAATTCTTCTTCGTCGGTCAACCATATCAAAAAAGAACTTCCAAAAACTAATCAGTAATGCCAACGCTGAAAACACAAGTGATATGTACGGTATTGTTTGTGTCCAAGTGTAACCAAACATGTAAATTTCTCCTCTCTTTTATTTAAGTCCCCTTTATTCTACAAAATTATAAAATTCAAAAGTAAAAAAATGCCGAAAACTTTTTATATTTTCATATTTTTTTATAACTACTGCTGTAACCATTGTCACAAAAGGGCATATTTGTACCACAAAATTTAGTAAGGACTATCCTTGAACTTATTACGCTATTGCGCTATCCCGTAATTTTTATTATACTTTGTATAAACTAACACGGAAGGAATGATTAAAATAATGGCAACAAAACGACTCGACAAAGACGCAAGCATAGCGGTTTATTTACGAAAGTCACGGGAAGACGCAAACCAAGAAGACACTCTTTCTAAGCACCGCCAACAATTAAAGGAATATGTTTCTTCCAACGGGTTCAATAACGTTACTTGGTATGAAGAAATCGGCAGCGGTGATTCAATCGAAGGTAGACCCGTTTTCAAATCATTGCTGCCAATGATCGAACAAGGAAAGTTTGACGCCGTATTGGTCGTTGCTCAAGATAGATTGTCAAGGGGAAGCCAAATTGAAGCCGGTATTATACAAGAAGCGTTTGAAGAAAGCGGTACAATATTGTTGACCCCTTCCCGTTCATATAATTGGGAAGATGAAGGCGACATTATGCTTTCTGAATTTGAATCGGTAATATCTCGAAATGAATATAGAGCGATAAAGCGTCGGTTAAAGCAAGGAAAAATTAATGCAGCAAAGGAAGGGCGACTTCATTCGGGGAATCCGCCGTTTCCTTACTATTGGGATAAGAATACAAAAACCGCCGAAGTTGACGAAGAACAAGCGAAAATATATCGCCTTATGGTTGAATGGTATGTTAAAGACGGACTATCAGGCGTGGAAGTGGCGGAAAAATTAAATGAAATGCAGATACCGACACCAAGAAAGCGGGGTAATTGGGGAAAATGGAGAAGCGAAGTTGTCACACGGATTTTATTGAATGATTTTCATTTGGGATTTGTTTGTTACGGACGATACAAATTGAATAAGAATGGAAACGTCGAAAGGAATCCCGACCCTGATTCCGCAATAGTCGTTCGGGGCAATCATACACCGCTAAAAACAGAAGAAGAACATGCAGCAATAATGAAGCATATCGCAAGTTTACGAACTCACAATCGTCAAGACCGTAAAACAAGAAAAGATTCTTTTCGTCTTTCCGGTTTGGTACGTTGCCCTTATTGCGGGAAATGCCAATCCGTTTACAAACAAAAAGGAAAGAAAGAGCATTTAGCAAAGTGCTATAAGAAATCACAAACAAGAACGGCAGCTTGCGATACAACAAAAGGAATTTATGAAGAAGAAGTTTTTCAAGCCGTACTTCGATATATGCGGGAATATAAAGAAGAATTATTTTCACCAAGCGAAATCAACGAACAACAAACCGAAAGTTCTCTTCAAAGTTTGATTGAAATTCAAGAAAAAATTGTTGAGAAGTCAGAACGTCGAATTGAAAAAGTGAAGGAAATGTTCAAAAACGATTTGATCGAAATTCAAGAACTGAAAAACGACATTTCCACGGAAGAAGCAGCGATTAAGAAAGCTGAAAACCAAATTTCTGAATTAAAGAAATCCTCTTCTTATCTGGATAAGGCGGAAGAAGAAAAACGTCGTCAACAATGGTCTTCGGCAGACGTTGAGCGATTGCTTTCAGGGGACGAAATGCAACCTTCTGAAATAAACGCCATTCTTCGAAGATTAATCGAATCAATATCATTTACTATCGAACAAACGGAAGCAGGGACGCTCGATTTGAATGTTACAGTTACACCGAAGTAATGTCGAACCCGTATCCCGTAAGGCTTCCGTCCTCTTTCCCCTCCGGTATAACAATTCCGTTAATTCCTACGACCATCGTTGTCTATACATCTTTCAGGGAGGTTGATCAAAACTACCTGAAAGTCATGCAAACCTTCGGGGCAACCAGAAGCCAAACTTTCAAAGAGGCCATCCTGCCGGCATCTTTTCCAACCATCATCTCCACTTTGAAAGTTAATGTCGGCCTGTCCTGGGTAGGAGTCATAGTCGGGGAGTTCCTTGTTTCTGCCAAAGGACTCGGCTATATGATCATTTATGGGTTCCAGGTATTCAACTTCTCGCTCGTGCTGCTCTCGCTGCTGATCATCGCTGTATTTGCTACGCTTATGTATAAAATTGTCGAGATTATTGAAAAGAAGTTAATAAGGAAATAAAAAAACGAGGCATAATCAAAGGCCTCGTTTAATTTTGCAGATATCCCTGGTCTTGTAAAAATTTCAGTGCAGCACTGATCACATCATCCTTCATTACAAAGCTGAATCTGCCGTCTGCTTTTACAGTCTCGAAATCTCCATTCCAGAGCCGGGGCCCGGCAGTTTCCAGGTAATCGTTTTTTCCTTCTAAAAAGTCGATTTCGGCAAAAAAGATTGCTTTCGCAAATGGTGGATTCTGTTTTACCATATAGGTACCGATCCTGGTCAAGCTTAACACTTTTGCACCGGTTTCTTCATACAACTCTCTCTCTGCCGCTTGTTCAACCGTTTCCCCTTCTTCTGCTTTTCCGCCGGGAAATTCAAGCCCCCGGACTTTATGCTCGGTTAAAAGCCAGGTTCCCTGATGACGGGCAATTACCAATACATGCTTCGGTTCCATTGGAAGCTCAGAACTGCCTAACTCCAGATGAACCTCATACCCATTTAAATCTATAAATTTTTCCATTTAATTTCACCATTTCTATGTAAACTCTCATATATTTTAACATTTTTATTCTTATTCCTGAGGTTGTGGGAAAACCTCTATGCAGCAAGGGAGCGATTGCAGAAGCACATCTTAATCAAAGTTAGAACCTGCGCTGTTTTTCACCTATCCAAAACTCATTATACTACTCTTCTCGAACACATTCATTCCTCTTATAGTATCAGCATAGAAAAAACAGCATCCAAAAGAATGCTGTCAAGTCAGATCTGTTAATATTCCCATGCTTTTAATGTGGTTCTTGGCTTCTTCATCGCCTAATGTGTAAATCATCTGGTAGACATGGAGCAGATTATCGTCATAGGCATCATTATCTTTGTCAAAGTGGTATTGAAGATATGGGGTATGGGCTCGGTAAAAGTTCCGCCAGTCAACAGAATGCTGCTGATCGAATACTTCCCTTAACCTTGTGATTTCTTCATCCGTAGCCGAGATTTTAAAATTCCATGGAGAATCGGTAGAACTTCTGGATATTTCTCCTGTGGCAATTTCAATATAATAATCATGTTTTTCTTCTGCCATGAG
Source organism: Bacillus sp. SG-1 (assembly GCF_000181495.1). GTDB lineage: Bacteria > Bacillota > Bacilli > Bacillales > Bacillaceae_B > Rossellomorea. The sequence goes on along the minus strand of NZ_ABCF01000010.1, from coordinate 28,109 downwards.
TTCCACCCCTTAACAATAGTATTTATCTTTTTCCTAAAACCAGGCGATTTTATTCAATTTATTTTTTCTTGATTTTGATTTTATTACGAAGCGTTTCCACCGCATTGCTTAAAAACGGTGGTAAAGGCAGTCCAGCCCGGCCCGCATTTTCAATGATGGATAAGATTTCATTACAAAAATAAAAAATTATAGTGGAATCCCGAATAATATGCTGATTTCCAAGTATAGTATCAATAAGGTGGGCAACAGCCACTAAGCTGAGCACCAGAATCTTTTTACCGATTCCTTTTAACCCTGCTTTGCTCGAAAGACTGCCATTGATTCCTGCCGCAACCAGGCCGGTAACATAATCAAGTACCATCGCTACAATCAAGATTGTCAGCAATTGGCTCCAGCCGCTGCTGGTCATATTGGATACAGTTGACGTAATGATCGATGCGAAAGGAATGACCATCTTGTACATCCCATTCCCTCCCTTCTGACGATAAAATGGGATTAACCTTTTGTAAAAAGGGTAAATATTGAATAACTAGTTGTCCCTTCTATTCATCATATGAAAAAAGAAATAAAAGGTTATTTATATGACAAAAATGTGCTGGGAGGTGGAATACTTGAAACTTGTAGAGGAACTTTATGAAATTTACAGAGGTAAGATCAGGGGAACCGATGAAGATCTGGATATGATCGCCCTGACGATCCTGGAGGACTCCTCAAGGCAGGAACTGTTGAACATCATTGAGGAAATGGACAATGATGAACTACAATATTTTATCCGCTTATACATATTAGAAACGTTGAAAGAAAAGCTGACTTCAGGTGATCATGAGAATCGGCATAATTACAGAAGGAATATTCATTAATGAAGGTACTTTTCTTACACTTGGTTGCTATTTAATTTGAATTACAAATATAGCCAAATTCAAAGAGCTCTCCTGGTAAGCACAGAAATCAGATAGAATAAATCTTGTACCAGGGGGAAAAATCAAAAACAACAATCTATACCAAAACTTCCTTAATGAAAAACCCAAACCCCCAAAGAGACCTCTCTTCGGGGGGTTTTCTTACCCTTTTAAGTCGACGGAACCGCCTTTAAAAGGGTGAGGAGCATCTTTTGAACCAGCCGCCTCTGTCATGTTTTCCATCATAGCGGTTGCCCCAGCCATCTGGGACGCCATCTGGCTTTGCAGCAGGCTTAAATTCAATGTGTGCTGAAGTTCAGCTGTCTGCTTGCTCATCATTGAAGATAAATTCATTGCGCTTCCCTCATCTCTTGTAAAAATCTCAGTTATCACTATGGAGACTTACTTTAAACTTAACAGAGTTTTACAATAATAGAAATAGTATTAACTCGTTTTTACCTTCATGGTAAACTATAAGACAAGGGAGGAATGAGTTATGGGTTATGTTGGTGTACTTGTCATCTCTATCATCCTAATTTTTGTCATCATTCTCGTAAGCGTCCTTACAACCAGCAAAGCATATGACTACAAACATACAGTGGATCCGATCGAGAACAATCCGCACATCGATAATGATGAAGATGAAAAAGAGGATGAAACAAAACAAACTTAATATCATTGAAAGAGAGCAGCTTTCTTCTTGAAAATTGTTCTTTTTTAGTTTCATAATGCTTTTCATTTCATTAGGCTAGTGTTATATTTCTGATAATAAGTAACCGGGGAGGCCTTTCATGCAAAAATTTTTCCTGGCTTTAATCCGCTTATATCAAGTCGTGATTTCCCCCCTCAAGCCTCCAACCTGCAGATTTTATCCAACCTGTTCCCATTACGGTTTGGAATCCATCAAACGATTTGGAGCCGTTCGGGGAGGCTGGCTGACAATAAAGCGAATAGTAAAATGTCATCCCTTTCATCCTGGCGGGATTGACCATGTTCCAGAAGAATGGCCATCAAGAAAAAAATCTTGATGGTTTTTTACTTGCTTTTCAGGAATGGTGATAGTAAAATCATCTAGGGAACATAAATCGTAATGATTACTTTTTAAACGTAACAATAATGATGAACTGCCCATAAACCCTATACAAAGGAGGAGTACAATTGAAAAAAATAAAGCTACTCATCAGTATTGCTTTCCTCTTGCTGCTCGCAGCTTGCGGAACAGATACTGAACAAGAAAAAAGCATTGATTCAAATATATTAAAAGTTTATACAACTGTATATCCGCTGAGTGATTTCACAGAAAAAATCGGCGGTGAGTTTGTGGAAACAGCATCCGTCTATCCACCTGGTGCAGATGAACACACGTTTGAACCTTCTCAAAAAGATATGATGGAACTGTCAGATGCAGACTTATTTTTCTACATCGGACTGGGGCTTGAAGGATTTGTAGATAAAGCAGAAAGCGTCCTGGAAAATGAAAATGTGAAAATGGTGGCTACAGGGGCTGAAGTGGCAGGCAGCCTTGAAACCGAAGAAGTTGAGCATAATGAAGAAGGACACACGGATGAGGAAGAATCCGAGCATAGTGAGGAAGGACACACTGACGAGAAAGAAGCCGACCATAGTGAAGAAGCTCACACTGATGAAGAAGAAGAACATAGTGAAGAAGCACACACTGACGAGGAAGAACATGAGGAACATGCCGAAGAAGAAAGTCATGGACATGATCATGATGTCGACCCGCATGTGTGGTTAGATCCTGTTTACGCCAAGGAGTTGGCACACAGCATCTATGAGACCCTCTCTGAAGAAATGCCGGAACAAAAAGCAGTATTCAAAGAAAACTACGAAAACCTGATTTCTCAACTGGATGAATTGAATGCATCCTTTGAAACAACTGCAGCAAACGCGAAGAACAAACAAATCTTCGTTTCCCATGCTGCATACAGCTATTGGGAAAAACGCTACGGTATTGAACAGGTGGCCATATCCGGTATCTCTTCTTCAGACGAACCTTCTCAGCAAGAACTGAAGAAAATCATAGATGCCGCAAAGGAAAACAACATTTCCTATATCATCTTTGAACAAAACGGATCATCCCGTTTGACAGAAGTGGTCCAAAAAGAGATCGGTGCTGAAAAACTGACACTGCACAATCTCGGTGTACGGACTCAGGAAGATATCGATCAGGATAAAGACTACTTTGACTTAATGAATGAAAATATCCAAACACTGCAGAAAGCTCTTGGCAGTAAATAATGAAAAGCGCTGACTTTGATGAGTCAGCGTTTTTTGTTTTCTTGTCTATTTTTATCAACTAATATTACTATTTACTTTATTGGCAGGCTTTACTCTGACAGTTCCTATTCAAGCATAAATTAATGCCCTATTTGTGGGTGATTCTCTGTTTAGGGGTAATCTCATACTAATCCACCCTACTTTTGTATGTGATTCTCCGTTTTAGGGGTACTCTCATACTAATCCGCGGCGTATTGTATGCTCCTCTGACCATTATTGTTATAATCCGCCCCTCAAAGATTCAGCTGCTCCCTCATAATACCGACTGATAATTCGTTTTCCACATTTGGATAACTCTGCATAATTTGTTCCATTTAGAGAAGAATAAAACCGTCAATCACTAGCTAAAGGAGTAACAATATGGATGATTTGGTAATTGCACGGTCGATGTTCGGCACGACAATGGGTTTTCATATTATTTTTGCCACACTTGGAGTCGCCATCCCAATGATGATTCTAATTGCGGAATTGCTATACCAGAAGACGAAAGACCGCGAGTATGAAATTATGGGAAAAAGGTGGACAAAAGCATTCGCAGTGCTGCTCGGAGTCGGAATTCCATCCGGGACGATTGCCGGTGTCCAGCTTTCTCTGTTGTGGCCCGGTTTTATGGAGGTTGTCGGAAGAGTCATGGCCCTCCCTTTTCAAATTGAAATCTACGCATTCTTTGTGGAAGCGTTATTTATGTCCATCTATGTATATGCGGCCAACCGCATCGCTCCATGGATGAGGATCCTGAGTTTGACGCTGGTTGTGATCGGGGGACTGGCTTCTGCGGTTCTCATTACAAACGTCCATGCATTTGAAGGAACGCCTGCAGGTTTCAGGATGGTCAACGGTGAGATTGTGGACGTTGATCCTTGGAAGGCATTTTTCAATCCGAGCTTCTTTGTGACAGCAGGCCATGTAGCGTTGTCGGCATATGTCACAGGAGGATTTGTCATTGCTTCAGTGGCTGCTTACAAAATGCTGAAAGCGGACTTTGGCAGCAAGGTGTATAAATTTCACCGGAAAGCGTTGATGCTTGGGTTGATCATCGGCGGTATCTTTGCGTTTTTCACGGCCATCAACGGCCATGAATCCGCTCAAATGCTACATGAATACCAGCCTGAAAAACTCGCTGCCGCCGAAGGACTATTTGAAACACAGCGGTATGCCCCTTTGGCCATCGGCGGTTTTACTGACAGAGAAACACAGGAAGTAAAGTGGGAAATAGAAATCCCATGGGCACTGAGTTTCCTCGCAGGGGACAGCTTTAAAACGGAAGTCATCGGGTTGAATGACTTTCCTGAAGAATATTGGCCGCCGCTTTTCGTCCATACCCTTTTTAATGCAATGGTCGGAATCGGAACTCTGTTGATATTGCTCGGGCTTATGGCATATGTGTGGCACAAATTCCTGAAGAAAGACCGCTTCCCTAAATGGATGATGTGGCTATTCATTGCTGGAGGGCCTCTTTCCATTCTTGCCATTGAATTCGGATGGATATTTGCCTGTACCGGCAGACAGCCTTGGACAATTTACCGAATGCTGAGCACGGAGGATTCCGTCACGACTACTGGAAACCTGGCGACGCTGTTTGTTGCCTTCACCTCTGTTTATATTGTACTAGGAATTGCGGTCGTTTCGGTTCTCCTCTACTATTTCAGAAGACATCCTGTTGAAGACGACCTGAATAAAGTGGAGAACACAGAAGTAGGATTTTTCTCATAACCTCATATACAAATTCTTAAGCACAACACTGGAGGTGAAAAGATGTCGAATGAATTACTGGCGATAACGGTATTATGGGGATTTGTTTTCATTTATGCCGTTATGGCCACAATGGATTTCGGAGCGGGTTTCTGGTCCATGGTGTACATCAACCGTGAAAAAACAAAAGCGACCAACATCGCCAACCGATATCTCTCTCCCACCTGGGAAGTGACCAATACCTTTATCGTGGCGATTGTGGTCGCAGTTTATAGTTTTTTTCCGGGGGCTGCCTATTCGTTAGGTACGGTACTCTTGGTTCCCGGGAGTATGATACTTCTATTGCTTGCTCTGCGAAGCGCCTTTCTGGTTTTTTCCCATGTTGCGGATGACTACCGGAAAGTCCTGACTTATATTTCTGGACTTAGCGGCCTGCTGATTCCAGGGTTATTGATCACAGTACTGCCTATCTCTCATGGAGAATTTGTTGACTTTGAAAATGGGCAGACGCTGATGCTGGGGGAACTTTTCACAAGTCCGAATGAGTATGCTTTCATTGCTTTTGCCATTAGTTCGACCTTGTTTCTATCTTCCCTGTTGCTTGCGGATTATTCGAAAGCTTCCGAAGAACTCGATGCCTACAGGGTTTACAGAAGAGATGCAATGATCACCGGTCCCATCTCTTTGGCATCGGCATTGCTGATTATGTTTACGTTGAGAACCGAGGCAGGCTGGATTTATGAAAAAATGATGGAAGACAGGCTTCTCCTGATTTTTTCGCTGCTGGGCTTCCTCGTCGCTGGTGCAGCGCTGTTTTTGCCGACTGATAAAAAAGGGATCAAAGGGATGCCTAGAATCGCTGTGATCGCCATCACTCTTCAATACTTGATTGCCAGCTATGTATACGGCAAGGCGCACCTCCCATACATTATTTACCCTGAAGTAACCATCAGTTCAGGTTTTACCGATCCCAATTCTTTTAAAGCGGTATTCATCACCTACATAGTCGGGTTTGCCATTCTGTTTCCCGGTTTTGTATACTTCTGGAGTTTATTTATGAATGATAAGCGATACCTGAAACAGAAGACTTGATATTGTTACCACTCATAAAATAGTGCTGTAACATAAAAAATAATCATGTACGGCATTTCTAACAGGAGGGTGATAACGATGGCAAAAGATGTACTTTGTGAAGTAAACAACTGTCACTTCTGGAAACAAGGAAATCATTGCGGTGCAGAACAAATTTATGTTGTCAGCCACACAGGAAAACAGGCTGAGGACCAGCATGAGACAGATTGTAAAACTTTTGAACCGATTTCCTAATAGAAAAGCGTAAACAGCGGCTCAGTGCTTTACTCTCATGAGATTCAGGAATCACGCGATTCAATGTGACTTATCAAGTCCGAAATCTGCCGCTGGATTTAGTCAAAGAAAAGGGAGGCTGTCCACTCAGCCTCCTTTTCGCTATTTCGAGTATTCCTGTGTAAACAATGAAACTTGCTGCAGTCTCCGCCGGTTTAATTCAACACCGATTCCCGGTCCTTGCGGCATAGAGATTCTTCCATTCACCACCGATATGGCCGGTTCAATGATATCTTCTTCCCAGTATCGCGATGATGCGGATATGTCTCCTGGAAAGTCAAAGCCGTCCAAGGTAGAAAGAGCAATATTATGAGCACGGGAAACACCAAATTCAATCATGCCACCGCACCATACACGGACCCCTTCCCGCTCGCTTAAATCGTGGATAGATACAGCCGGCACATATCCTCCTACCCGGCCCAGCTTAATGTTGATGAATCGGCAGCTGCCCAAAGCAATCGCACTCTTGGCATCATGCAGGGAAGTGATACTTTCATCAAGGCATATATCGGTTTTCATTTCCTTTTGAAGCAGGCTGTGTTCATAGATATCATCTATCCCCAATGGCTGCTCGATCATCTCCAATCCGAAATCATCCAGCTTTTTAAGCTGTTCTATATCACTTAACGTATAGGCCGAGTTCGCATCTGCCATTAATCTAAGCTGCGGAAACTCTTTACGGATTCCCTTTATAAGTTCATAGTCCATTTCAGGAGATATTTTCACTTTGATCCGCTCATAACCGTCTTTAACAAAACCATGAACCTGCCTGATCGTTTCCAATACAGACGGAGCACCCGCAACTGCCCCTGCCGCAATCGTTTCTCTCTTTCCCCCTATTACCTTCCACAACGGCTGATCCAACTGTTTTGCATACAAATCCCATAAGGCACACTCCAGGGCCGCCTTAGCCATATTATTTCTTCTCACAACCGAGAACATCGGAAATACTTCTTTTGGATGACTGATAGATGTTCGGTGCAGCAAAGGAATTAACACTTCCTTAAGGATATGCAGCGAAGTGCCGACAGTCTCTTCTGTATACCATGGGGTGGTGAAGGCAACTCCTTCCCCGAATCCCCTTAATCCGTTTTCATCTATGACCTCCACTATTATGCCTTCCCGCTCCTGTACAGTGCCGAGATGAGTTGAGAAAGGTTTCTTCAGATTCATTTTTATAACATGCAGGATGATTCTATCAATTTTCATTGACTTTCCCCTTTTGAATAAGTTCCCTCAAGTCCTTGCGCAATAGTTTATTGGATGCATTTCTGGGGAGGTTCTCCACAAAATAAACTTGATGTGGAACCTTATACCCCGCAAGCTTGGTTCGGCAAAATTCCTTTACCTCGGAGGTTTCAAGTGGTATTTCCGGAACAAGGAACGCCACTGGGACTTGTCCCCATTCTTCTGACTCAATCCCTACGACACCAGCTTCTGCGATTTCAGGGTGTGAAACAAGAACAGATTCAATTTCAGCAGGATAAATATTTTCCCCTCCAGATATAATCAAATCCGAACGGCGGTCCAGTACATATAAAAATCCCTGTTCATCCTGGTAACCGATGTCACCGGTCAGGAACCAGCCATCCATAAAGCTTTCTTTATTTGCCTCTTCTCTGTTGTAATAACCTCTTGTAACATTCGGACCTCTGACAGCAATTTCTCCTTGAACATGGGCCCCTGCTTTCTGTCCGTTATGGACAATCATCAGCTCACAAGGAAATAATGGCTTGCCTGCCGATCCCAATTTTTCAAGACTGTCCTCTGGTGAGAGGGTTACAATCTGAGAGGAGGTCTCTGTCATTCCATAGGTCTGAAACACAGGGATGCCTTTTTCCTTACACTGCTGGAGCATGCTTTTGGGTGCAGGACCGCCGCCAAGCAGCATGCAGCGGAAATCGGGATGATAGATATCTTCACCCAGGTTCTTCAAAAGCCTCTGCAGCATTGCACTGACAACGGAGATAATCGTGACTCCACCTTTTTTCAGATCCTGATTAATCATCTCTTCGTCAAACCGCTCATAAAGTTTAATCTCCATTCCATAAATAATGCTTCTCATCAAAATGGAATATCCGCTGATATGGAACAGCGGCACGGCACAAAGCCAGGTATCCGTTTCCTTCAGGCCAAGATTCAAAGCAGACCCTACCGCACTCCACCAGTGATTATTGTAAGATTGTAAAACTCCCTTTGGCTTCCCAGTGGTCCCCGACGTATACATGATCGTACATACACTGGACATTTCTACCTGATCCTGCGGTTGAAATTCATCCGTTTGCCTAACCTCTATTTCAGAAATTGAGAAAACTCTTTTATTAGCAATGCTTTCTTTTAACTCAAGTGCAACACTTTGGAAATCTGCATCATAAAACAACGCATCCACACCCGTGTCTTGTATTTGAAATGCTAACTCTTCAATAGTCAGGCGGTTATTCAACATCACGGCCGTCACCCCTGCCTGTTGCAGTGCGAGCAGGAGAAAGTACCCCTCTTTGTTGTTCTTGATCAAGACACCGGCTTTACTGCCCTGTTTTAACTCGATATCATGCAGAGCACCCGCCCAGCTTCTCGCAACATCATAGACTTCCCGGAACGTATACCGATGCCCTTCAAATGTCAAAGCCCTTCTCTTAGGAGTCAAAAAAGCTCTCTGTTTTAATAAGTTGGGTAACAATAAATCAATCTCCATTTTGAAGTCTCCCATCAAACTTGTTCTATCTTTAATCTGTTGTTAATCTTGCTTTGGTATTCAGAAGCCTTAGGTTAAAAAGGCAACGTTATTCTCCTATCCGGCGACAATTTCTAGCGCGGTACATCATTTTCTCTGTTGCTCCTTTTGATGTCCCTCGCTTCCCAAGCGCCGTACATCATTTTTCCTTTTGCTGCTTTTGATGCCCCTCGCTATCCGAGCGCGGAACATCATTTTTCCTTTTGCTGCTTTTGACGCCCATTGCTTCCCGAGCGCGGTACACCATTTTTCCTTTTGCTGCTTTTGATGCCCATTGCTTCCCGAGCGCGGTACAACACGCAGTATGGATCTGGATATCTTGATAGCTGAGGAGAAGAGAAACTGTCCGACTATGGGTTACCCTGTCCCGCTCCAATATATATTGAAGTATGTAGGAAATTTGAAAAAAGCTTGATGGAAGATTCCATCAAGCTTTTGTTGCTATTATCATTCCCCTGCGCAGGTCATGCGAACCGCCATGCCATTGCAACCTTACTCATTAAGGGAAACGAGGGAATTGTCCGAAGTCCGGTTTGCGTTTTTCTTTGAACGCATCGCGGCCTTCTTTCGCTTCTTCAGTCGTGTAGTATAGAAGTGTCGCGTCACCAGCAAGCTGCTGAAGACCTGCAAGGCCATCAGTATCTGCATTGAACGCAGCTTTCAAGAAGCGTAGAGCGGTCGGGCTCTTCTCAAGCATTTCACTTGCCCATTGAACTGTTTCCTCTTCCAATTTCTCATAAGGTACAACCGTGTTGACCAAGCCCATTTCAAGAGCTTCCTGTGCGCCATACTGACGGCATAGGTACCAGATTTCTTTCGCTTTCTTATGACCGACGATACGAGCTAAATAACCAGCACCATATCCGGCATCAAAGCTTCCCACTTTAGGGCCTGTTTGTCCAAATACGGCATTGTCTGCAGCAATCGTGATATCACATACTACATGCAGTACATGCCCGCCACCGATTGCATATCCTGCTACCATCGCGATAACCGGCTTAGGAATCACACGGATCAAACGCTGTAAATCAAGGACATTTAAACGAGGAATTTCATCTTCGCCTACATAGCCGCCATGGCCGCGGACTCTTTGGTCTCCTCCTGAACAAAACGCATGCTCTCCAGCACCTGTAAGAACGATGACGCCTACCTTGGAATCATCTCTTGCATAAGCAAATGCATCGATTAATTCCATTACCGTCTTCGGACGGAATGCATTGCGGACCTCAGGACGATTAATCGTGATTTTCGCAATTCCGTTATATGTTTCGTACAGAATATCTTCATAATTTCTTTCGCTTACCCATTCAAAGGACATAACGGGAAAACCTCCTTATGTATTCTTTAAGAACTCCCTTACTATTGTACCAAACTTTTCAGGTTCTTCCACATGTAATGCATGTCCAGCTCCGTCAACTTTTTCAAAAATTGCATTTTTTGCTTTGGCCTGCATTTCCTCGGCAATCCTGCAGAACTTGGAATCCAGTTCACCTGTAATGAATAGCATCTCCATTGGCAGATTCCTTAATTCCTCCCAGTAATCGGGCTGCCTTCCAGTTCCCATTCCCCTCAAACTGTTCGCAAGGCCCAGCGGGTTTTGGGACAACCTGTTCTGCCTGATTTCTTTCTGCTTTGAAATAGGAAGCTGTTTCTGGGATGAGAACAAGGGGATGTTCTCCCAGTAATCTACAAAATCTTTCAAGCCTTTATCTACTATCATACCTGCCAGTTTTTCATCTCCGGCAACTCTTTGTTTTCGTTCCTCTTCCGTTTTCAACCCTGGTGATGAACTCTCCAGAATCAACGCTTTGACCCGCTCTGGATAGGCTGCTGAAAAAGCCAGAGCCAGTCTTCCACCCATTGAATACCCAAGCAGATACACTTCTTCGGTATTCAATTCATCGATGATTGCTTTTAGATCCTCTATCGCATGCTCAATTTGATAACGATCCGGGTTGTCAGGTGTATCCGTTCTGCCATGCCCAAGCAAATCCACAGCAATTGTTCGGTAGTTTTCCAAGTAAGGAAGCAGTTCATCCCACGTACTGTTGTCACCGGTAAATCCGTGAAGAAGGAGAATCGGTGTTCCTTTGCCATGCACTTCGATATGATACTGTACACCATTTATAGACATCATTTTTATCACCTGTGAAAATTAATTCCCCTTTTAATCAGCTTGTTTCTATTTGGGCATATTAATGGCCCACTAAACGTTGTAATCGATCTGTCCCAGAGCTGCTTTTATTGTGTTAACTTGACGAACTAGAGCAGACTTTCTATTTCCCGGGAAACATTTTCCCACATTTCTCGATGGTTACGGACATTTTCTTCTCTATTTGTTACTGCCTCAATAATAGAAAAACCTTCATCCGTCTCCCAATCCGACAATGCCGACATATATTCTTCATATGTTAGGGCTTTCTTGTAGTTTGCTCCATAAAGATTCGCTGCATGGGAAAACTCCAGACCGGCCGGCGTTCCGAACAGAAGTTCAAAATGCTCTTTCTCATTTGCTTGAGGAAGGTATGAGAAGATGCCGCCTCCATTGTTATTGACCAGAATTATTTTCAAGTTGAGTCCGTACATTTTTCCTGCAAGCAGGCCATTCATATCATGGTAAAAGGCTAAATCGCCAATCAGCAAGTAAGTCTGCCTGCCAGATGCACTGACTCCCATTGCAGTGGAGATCACTCCGTCAATTCCATTGGCTCCCCTGTTGGCCATGACGGTAATACTTTTATCATTGTTAACAAAAAATGTGTCCATATCCCGGATCGGCATACTGTTGCTTACAAAGACTGCTGAATGGTCCGGCAGGGTTTCTATTAAACCTCTGACGGCCATTCCCTCATCCAACGGGTCATTCCCTTTACGGTAATTCACTGTCAGTTCTTGTGTTTTTTGATTGATGGTCAGCCATTTATCCAGCCATTCATCATCAGCACCAGAAGCATTCACAATCTCTGTAAGCTCATTCAGTACCTGTGCTTCTTCAGCAAATATCATCTCTGTAGCTCTCCCTGCTGGGTCGCGCCACTGCCCTCCAGAGTCAATGATCCAATGATCGACATCCTGATCTTTAAGATAGAGTGTCAATGCTTTGGATACCGGCATTGCCCCTATACGAATCACAAAATCCGGTTTAACCGATTTTTTGAATTGATTATTCCTGAGGAAACTGTCGTAGCCGTCAATGACCTGCGATTTGTCATGTTTCCCGCTTCTTAGAGACGAAAGCGGATCTGCCAGGACAGGGAAATTGAACTTCTCCGCAAAGTTGATGACGACGTCGGCCAGTTTGGGATCTGAATGTGGACCGCATACAATAATTCCTTTGCGTTTCACATCCAGAACGCCAGCCAGTCGCTTCAAATCAAATTCAGAAACAGATCTTGCTCCCTCTGAAATGATTGTCGCGTTTTTTTCTTCCTTAAATGAATAGCTCATATCGGGTAAAAGCGGTTCGCGGATAGGGAAATTAAAGTGAACAGGACCTTCGGGAATACTCCGTGAAATAGCAGCCCCGCGCGAAGCGGCTCTTTGGGCATATGTCTTCATTGAATCTGACTGTTCAGGAAGCGCCATTTCATCAAACCATTTCACATGACTGCCGAAAAGGTTGATTTGATCAATCGCTTGGGGTGCCCCTACCTCCCTCAACTCGTGAGGCCTGTCCGCTGTCAGGACAATCAATGGCACCCGTGAATACTTTGCTTCAATGACAGCAGGATAATAATTTGCACCAGCTGTTCCCGACGAGCACAGTATCGCTACCGGTTCTCTATCGGCTTTAGCCATTCCTAATGCGAAGAAAGCTGCCGACCTTTCATCGATATTCACGAAGACCTCAATTTGAGGGTGTTTGGCAAACAGCATAGCCAAAGGAGTCGAACGGGAACCCGGGCTGATTACCACTTTTCTGACCCCGGAGTGATGAAGGGCCTCTATAAATGAAGCAAAGTATTCTGTTATTGCTTTCTGATGATCATAGTCCATCAGTATTTCCTCCTAGTGCCCTGAACATTGGTTTGAATTTAATCTGAGTTTCACGGTATTCGCTCTCGGCTGTTGAATCTGCTACCACTCCACAACCAGAGAATAAATAAGCCTCATCTTTATAAATCAGACCGGACCTGATGGCGACCGCGAACTCCCCGTTTCCGTACGAGTCCATCCATCCCATCGGTGCAGCATAAAGACCCCTGTCCATATTTTCAGCTTTCTTGATCGTCATCATTGCTTTATCCCTTGGCACTCCTCCAAGCGCAGGAGTCGGGTGAAGCTGTGAAACAAAGTTTAATATGGAAGTTTCTTTTTCTGTTTTTCCTTTTACCGGGGTATAAAGATGCTGTATATCCCTTACCTTCATCAAAACCGGCTCATTGGGAATGTGCATCTCCGAACAGTGCTGCTCAAGAACATTCTTAATCATCTCAACCACCAGGTTATGCTCATAACGGTTTTTCTCATCTCGCAGCAGGCTCTCTCCCAATTTATTGTCTTCTTCTGGGCTGGTCCCCCTGGCAATAGAGCCGGCGAGGCAGGTGGAAAGAATTTCAGTTCCTTCTTTTTTAACAAGCCTTTCTGGTGAGGCACCAAGGAAACAGCTGTTAGCCACTTCCATTGAAAAAATGAAGCTGTCCCTCTGTTCATTCCTTAGATTATGAATGACTTCATCAGAAGACGGCTTGTGTTTAAAGTTCATGAGCATCTTCCTGGCAAGTACGACTTTCTCCATCTTCCCTGCTTTCAGCTGAGTAACAACTTCTTCAACGGCCGATTTCCATTCGTCTGGCGCTAGCTCCGTCGCTTGAAGTAATTGTAGCTCTGGTCGACGCGCATATACTTCTTCAAACAGTTCTCTCTGTTTCTTATCGATTATATCCAATAGACCTTCATCATCCTGTGAGGTGCAAAGAATGTTCGTTGTTAAATAACAATCTTCTCCCCTTACCGTCAACATAAAGGTTGGCATTTGAAAGATTCCATGGGAAAAATCCGACCATTCTTTCGACCTTGGAACGGTTGGATCAAATGAAAACCCTCCAAATAAAAGAGGACCTGTTCCCGCAATTTCACCTTCGGCATCTACAACCGCATTTCCAATTAAGCGCTTCCACTCTTTTTCAATCGAAGTGTAACGGCTATTTTCAGAATCATTTCTAAGCATATATGTGCTGCCTAAACCGGCAATTTGTATAGTGTTTTCCTTGTCCTTCCAAAAAAAGCGCTCTCCATGATAAAGCGAAAAGCCCTTTGTATAAAATGAAAGGGGGTTTACGTGGCTGATTTTTTGTACTGCACTGTATAAAACCGGAATGCTTTCAGCTTTCGCTCTTGCCAATGCCTCTTCAAAGCTTCCTCCGATTTTGATATCCTGAATAATACTCAAAACAATCCCCCCATAAAGCCTTTTCCTAAAGATTTAAACCTATTTTAAGATACACCTGACATATATTGATGTCAACGCTCATCACATTATTTCCTTATTATATAATAACCTCTTTTGAGCTATTTGAGAAACGGAACGTTTGGTAAAATAGATTTGGAAAATAACACCTTCCGGCTTTTTGAAAAAGTTATTGACACTTTTGTGTCCTTTACCTAAACTTTAATCTGTAAAGTAATTGTAACGTAACTATTTTCCACAATTAAGGAGAGGACCAAGATGGAGACATATACATCCAATATTGTGGAGTCAGATAAAGGCTGGCGTATCTGGTGGCAGCTGACCAGACCGCATACACTTACAGCCGCATTTGTGCCCGTCCTGTTAGGAACTGCCCTGGCCGTTCAGTACGGGGAAATTGACTGGCTTCTATTTTTAGCAATGTTGACGGCAAGCATTTTAATTCAAGCCGCAACCAACATGTTCAACGAATACTATGATTATGCCAGAGGTCTTGATAATGAGAACTCCATTGGAATTGGCGGTGCGATCGTGCGAAATGGCGTTAAGCCCTCTACTGTAAAAGGGCTCGCATTCGGTCTCTACGGAATCTCATTCTTACTCGGCTTATACATCTGCGCAAACAGCAGCTGGTGGCTGGCTGTAATAGGCTTAGTTTGCATGGCGGCAGGCTACTTTTATACTGGTGGACCTGTTCCAATTGCCTATACGCCCCTCGGCGAAATTGTCGCAGGATTCTTCATGGGTATTGTCATCATCCTGATTTCCTTCTTCATCCAGACAGGGACAGTGACTTCATTAAGCGTACTGATTTCCATCCCGATCTTTATACTCGTTGGCATGATCCTGATGGCCAATAACATTCGCGACCTTGATGGAGATAAAGAAAACGGCAGAAAGACACTGGCCATTCTTATCGGAAGGAAAAATGCCATCAACCTGCTGGGAGCAGGGTTTGCCCTATCCTATATCTGGGTGGCTGCCCTGGTCATCGCCGGTTTCTTCACACCTTGGCTGCTCATCACGTTAATCAGCATCCCGAAAGCCTTTAAAGCGTACAAAGGATTTATCGGAAAAACAATGCCGATCCAAATGATGCCTGCCATGAAAGCAACGGCGCAGACCAACACGATCTTTGGATTCCTGCTTTCAATCGGATTGTTTATCAGTTATATCTAAAGATTTTACAGGGAAGACCAATCGCGTTTCGATTGGTCTTTTTTTATAGGTATGTCCTGGTGCATAAGCACCCGTTTTAATTACGTAGGGGTTTCACTCGGGAAAGTGGTCCTCTAATGATTATTTAGCCTTATTTTAACTGGTGAAAACCCATGCTTTTGTTAAAGTAACTGCGTTTGAGCTGATAAACATTCTTATGAGGAACCCTAACTGCAAATCCACCTTGTTTTTGGTCTTATGAAGCATTCATGAGACACCCTAACTGCAAATCCACCTTGTTTTTGGTCTTATGAAGCATTCATGAGACACCCTAACTCCATTTCCACCTCAGTTTTGGTCTTATGAACCGTTCATGAGACACCCTAACTCCATTTCCACCTTAGTTTTGGTCTTATGAAACGTTCATGAGACACCCTAGCGGCAAATCCACCTTAGTTTTGGTCTTATGAACATTTCATGGGACACCATAACTCCATTTCCACCACTGCAAATTCCTCATTTTCACCTTTATCTATTCCTTTTGATTTACCCTGTATACGACGCCTTGCTGCCTTTTCCAAGCGAACATCGCCTCCCGCTTAACCGCCCTTTCAATGTTTTCCATCCTCAAAATAATGTTTCCGGCCTGTTCATTATGGATAAAGTACAACATACCAGAAATCAACTTTACTTTTTCACACTAAGAGGTTTACGACAATATAAAAACAGGAATAAAGGACGTGAAGCGGATGTTGACGGATAAACAGCTTGGCAAGTTAAAGGATGAACTGTTGGAGCGAAAGAAACAGCTGCAGCAGCATTTGGATAATGACGAAAAGACTTTGCACGGCCAAAGCGAGCAGGAACGGTACGGTGAACTGAATACGTATGATAACCATCCCGCTGATCTGGGCACTGAGTTATTTGAACGTGAAAAAGAATTTGCCCTGGATGAGCACGCAGAAACAGAAATGGAGAAAGTGGAACAAGCTCTTTCTGCCATGGAAGAAGGCACATATGGGAAATGCAAGGTGTGCGGCAAAGAAATTGAGTACGAAAGATTGGAAGTGCTGCCGACCACCCTTTACTGCATAGACGACACACCAGAGACCACCCGCGCAACAGACAGGCCGGTTGAGGAAGAAGTGCTGACTCCGCCTAAAAATGACAGTTTCATCAAAGGCAGACAAGATGAAATCAAAGACTACCAGGACAGCTTCCAGGAAGCAGGCAGGTACGGCACTTCTGAAACCCCTTCCGATTTTCAAGGAACATACGAGGACTATGATTCCATGTATCAGGACGGTGTCAGGTCGAATGACGGAAACACCGAAGACATGGATTCCTTCTCGGCAACAGACATTGAAGGTAAGAACAGGAAAGTTGTCCCTAATGAAAAAATGGATGAATATGAAGACAAATTGGATCGAGAAGATCTAGAATCACCGATTGGAAACATCCCTTATAAAAAGGGAGACAGTTACGTTTCCGATAAGAAAAAATAAAAATCACAGGCATCCGTGCCTGATGATAAATAGATATCTTTACTCACACTTGAGGGCCGGGTGGAATCGGTCCTCTACATATGGAAAACATTAGTTAGCCTATTTGGCAGTTATTGTTCCTTAAGATGATTCTAGGGGACGATGGCTGCTCTTTTTTTATTTTAATGTCCTTTAAGCTTTTTCTAAAGGACGATAACTCTTCTTTTGGTAAATTAACGTCCTTTAAAAGGGCTTTAAAGGACAATAATTCCTCTTCTCCTAAATTAACGTCCTTTAAAAGGGCTCTAAAGGACGATAATCCCTCTTCTCTCAAATTAACGTCCTTTAAAAGGGCTCTAAAGGACGTTAATTCCTCTTCTCCCCAATTAACGTCCTCTAAAACAGCTTTAAAGGCCGATAATCCCTCTTCTCTCAAATTAACATCCTCTAAAACAGCTTTAAAGGTCGATAATCCCTCTTCTCTCAAATTAACATCCTCTAAAACAGCTTTAAAGGTCGATAATCCCTCTTCTCTCAAATTAACGTCCTCTAATTACAGCTTTAAAGGCCGATAATCCCTCATTCCCCTAATTCTAAATAAACATCCTTTAAGCCCCCCTCTTTGCGCAGAAAGGTCAATAACCACTAAAAAAAAGAAACACCGTAAAGCCGGCGTTTCCCTTCTCTTATTTCTTCTGAAGTTCTTTACCTGCGATTCCCCAGATATTCTCTGCGTACTCTCGGATCGTGCGGTCACTGGAGAAGTATCCGGATCCAGCGATATTGATCAGGCTTTTTTTCAGCCACTGTTCTTTATCTTCATAGGCTTTGCCGGCTTTCTCCTGAATATTGGCATAGGAAGCAAAGTCGCGCAGCACAAAATATTGGTCATTTTCAGCAAGCAGGGAATCAAAGATCTCTTCATAATGATCGGCTGAGTCTGGCAGTGTGCCATCAATCAGCTGGTTGACGACCTGCCTGATATGTTCGTCATGATGATAATACTCCATGGAATAATATCCACCTTCAGCATAATACTTCATCACTTCTTCGGCTGTTAATCCAAAGATAAAGATATTTTCAGGTCCCGCTTTTTCAAGGATTTCAATGTTCGCCCCATCCAGTGTACCTACCGTCAAAGCACCGTTCATCATGAATTTCATGTTGCCCGTACCGGAAGCCTCTTTGCTTGCTGTCGAGATTTGTTCGCTGATGTCCGCAGCCGGAATAATATCCTCCGCTAATGAAACACGGTAATTTTCCATGAACACCACTTTGATGCGGCCTTTTACAACCGGGTCATTATTGACCAGCTTTGCCACCGAATCAATTAATTTAATGATTTTTTTCGCGTAAAAGTAACCAGGTGACGCCTTTGCCCCAAAGATAAATGTTCTCGGATGCATGTCAAAACTCGAATCTTCCCTGAAACGGTTATACAAATGAAGGATATGCAATACATTCAGCAGCTGCCTTTTGTACGCATGGAGACGTTTAATTTGCACATCAAAAATCGAGTTCGGGTCTACCTTCAACCCATTCTGTTCCATTATTTTCTGAGCAAGCTGCTGCTTCTTATGTGTTTTCACCTTTTGTAATTCCTCAAGGAACATCCGGTCATCTTTGAAGGCATGGAGCTCCTCCAGCTTCTCCGGCTGGTGAATCCAATCATTGCCTATTGCGTTGGTCACTAGTTTGGAAAGCGGCTGGTTCGCCTTTAACAGCCATCTCCGGTGAGTGATTCCATTCGTCTTATTATTGAATTTTTCAGGATAAAATTGATAGAACAGATTCATTTCACGCTGCTTCAAGATTTCGGTATGTATCGCTGCCACACCATTCACACTGAAGCTTCCTGCTATCGCAAGGTGTGCCATTTTAATTTCGTCATGAGAAATGATCGCCATTTGCTCAATCCTGCTCCAGTCGCCGGGATATTGGCTCCAAAGACTTTGACAGAACCGTTCATTGATTTCATTCACAATCATAAAGATGCGTGGCAGCAATGGTTCGAATATCCTGACAGGCCATCGCTCTAACGCTTCGGATAATGTCGTGTGATTCGTATAAGCAAACGTCTTTGTCGTGATTTCCCAAGCCTCTTCCCAATTCAGTCCATGGTCATCCAGCAGGATTCTCATCAATTCAGGGATGGCCAATACGGGATGCGTATCATTGATGTGAATCGATATATACTCATGCATTTCACGGATATCACGCTTCTTTGCCAGATAGGACCTGAGAATGGACCGAAGACTGGCACTGACAAGGAAATATTGCTGTTTTAAACGCAGCGTCTTTCCTTCATCATGCGTATCATCCGGATAAAGAAATTCAGTGATCGCTTCCGTTTCTCTTTTATGTTTCATCATATCCTTGCCGGCCTGATAGGAGGAGGGCTCAGCACTCCATAGCCTCAGGGTGTTGACGGTGGAAGTCTGGTATCCGACAACCGGCATATCATATGGAACGGCTGTGACAGCTTCCGCATCCACGTGCCTGAATTTCCAACGGCCCTTGTGTTCGTAAGATTCTACTCTTCCCCAAAAGAGAACCTCCACCGCTAAATCGGGCTTTCTTACTTCCCACACATGGCCGTGACGCAGCCACTGTTCCGGCAGCTCGACTTGAAATCCTTTTACAATCTTCTGCTCAAAGAGACCGTGTTTATATCTGATGCCGCAGCCATGGCCCGGTAAATCCAGGGAGGCAAGAGAATCAAGGAAGCAAGCCGCCAGTCTTCCAAGGCCGCCATTTCCAAGGCCTGCATCGGCTTCCTCTTCTTCGATTTCGTCAAGATCAATTCCAAGGTCGTTTAATCCGTTTTCCACAACTTCATAGATTCCGAGATTCATAAGGTTTTGACGAAGGAGACGACCGAGCAAGAATTCGATCGACAGATAATAAACCTGTTTCTGTCCGTTGAACCGATATTGCTCGTTTGTTCCAATCCAATTGATACTGATGTATTCCCTGATCATATTACCAAGGGTGAAATATTGATCACGCGCGGTTGATTCAGGAAAAGTTTTGCCATACATCATTTCAAGACGTTTTAAAAAGGCTTCTTTAAAATCATTCGTATCAGAAAACATGGCTCTCACTCCTGGATGATATTTTTGCGTACAGCTGATTGTACTTAAACGCAGATTGGGCCCATCCACAATCGATTCCCATCGCTTCTCTGACAATCTTGTTCCATGTTTCCCTGTCATTATGATAAAACGCCAACGCACGATTTAACGTATAGAGCATATCATGCGCGTTAAAATTCCTGAATGAGAATCCATGCCCTTCTTTTGTTTTCTCATTATAGGACAAGACGGTATCATTCAATCCTCCTGTTTCACGTACAAGAGGAAGAGTGCCATATCTTAGAGCAATCATCTGACCCAATCCACATGGCTCAAATCTTGACGGCATGAGAAACAGATCGGCTCCCGCATATATTTGCTTTGCAAGGTCTTCATCAAAGCCGATATGCACACGAAGCTTATCCGGATAAGCATGCGCCATTTCTTTGAAGAATTGCTCGAATTCATGATCGCCTGTTCCAAGAATAATAAATTGAAGATTTTCCTGCATCATCTCATGAAAAACTCTTTTCACTAGATCCAGTCCTTTTTGCTTCGTTAACCTTGAAACAATTGAAAGGACCGGTACATCAGGATTTTGATCCAATCCAAATTTCTGCTGGAGGCGTTTCTTGTTCACTTGTTTCCCAGTGGGATCTTCCTTTGTATAAGGCGCTATATCGCCGCCTGCATCGGGAGAATAGTAAGAGTCATCAATACCATTTAAAATGCCCTGCAGGCTGCCTGCACGCCCCCGCAGCACTCCTTCAAGCTTTTCTCCATAATAGGCTGTCAGAATTTCATCACGGTAGGTAGGACTGACTGTGGTAATATAATCGCTTGAAATGAGGCCGGCTTTCATGAAATTGATGTTTCCGTAAAATTCAAGCTGTTCCGGATGAAAATAAGACTCTTCGATTCCCAATAACCCTGTCATCACCTCTTTAGGAAAAACGCCCTGAAACTGCAGGTTATGAATCGTAAAGATACTTCGGATAAAACTGTATCCTTTTCTCCATTGATACTGAGTACGCAATAAGAATGGGATCATTGCAGTATGCCAGTCATGGCAGTGGAGAATATCCGGGTAAAAGTCAAGGTGCGACAAACTTTCCAGCACGGATTTTGTAAAATAAGAGAACCTCTCTCCATCATCCCAATAGCCATATAGGCCATCCCGTTTAAAATAGTATTCATTATCAACAAAGTAGAACGTGACCCCATCAAGTTCCAATGATTCTATCCCGCAGTACTGTTCCCGCCATCCCAGGGACACAGAGAACTCGCACACCTTTTCCATTCTATCTTTATACGGTTGTGCGATTGTTTGATATTTGGGCAGAATCACCCTCACATCTGTTCCAAGACTTTTCAATTCCTTTGGCAGGGATCCCGCTACATCGGCCAAACCTCCGGACTTTATGAAAGGGACACATTCCGAGACAACAAATAATACTTTCACGAGTTCATCAACGCTCCTTGAATCATTCCTTTTCTGATGACAACCGGATTCTCCGGGCTTCCGATAAGCTTCACATTGTCCTCTATCTTCACATCTTTGTCCAGAATGACATATTCTAAAACACAATTTTCTCCAACCTGGCTTTTTTGCATAATAATACTGTTGGAAACAGAGCTGCCTTGACCGATTTTGACTCCCCGGAAGATCGTGCTTTCCTTTACATCCCCTTCAACAAAACAACCATTGGCAATGATGGCGTTCTTCACGACTGTTCCTTTTTGATATCTTGTAGGTGGTTCATCTTTCACCTTTGTAAGGACTGGGTACTCTTTCCGGAACAGCTGCTTCCAGCAATCCGGGCTTAATAAATTCCTGCTGGCTGTAAAATAACTTTGAATGCATTCAATTCTTTCCACATATCCAAGATACTCATAGTCACAGATCGTTAAATTGCTTGAAACGTCTTCTACAACATCCTTCATACAGGTATAACCTGTTTCCCCGCGCTTCTCGATTAAGTCGATTAAAAGGGACTTTTCAATCAAGTAGATCTCCATCGACTCTTGATTATGATTCATTTTAGTAATATCACAGCCAGTCTCAATATGACGTTTAAGCATCGGATTGAAGTCGGTTGTGAAGATTGTATTACAATTGCTGATCAAGGCATATTTCTGTTTGCTTCTATAGAAATAATCCATATGATGAGCAAAATGGTTGAAAGAGCCCATTCCCTCATCGACCGAATCCAGCGCTGGTGCCGGAAAAAAGAATAGTCCATCCCTTTTCCGGTTTAAATCCCAGTTCTTCCCTGAACCCAAGTGGTCCATCAGCGACCGGTACTGATATTTTGGAAAGATTGCCACACTGTTGATCCCGGAATTCACCATATTGGATAAAATAAAATCGATCAATCGGTATCTGCCGGCGATTGGAACAGCCGCCAGCGAACGGTTCAGCAATAAATCTTCCAGAGATTGATGATAAGCAGTTGCGTCAATTACTCCAAGCATTGATTTATTCAAGTGATTTCCCCCTTGTCACATAGATGAAATGATTATTGTGCTTCCTCTTCTGCCATGATTGATTCAAGGAACGTCTCTGATACTAGGATGACCTCGTCGGAACCTTCCTCAGGAATGATGCATACTCCATCTGGAATCCGAACATTTGGCGGTACTATCACTTTCTCCAAGTATGCTCCCTTACCGATTACTGCGTCCGGCATAATGACGGATTGTTTTATATGAGCACCGGCTTCCACTCTGGTTCCCTGGAATAATACCGAGTGATCGACAATTCCTTCAATATAGCAGCCTTCATTAATTAACGAACCCTCGACCTCTGCCTGTTCTGAAATATATTGTGGCGGCTGGTTAGGATTCACAGAGTAGATCCTCCACTCATGGTCAAAGAGATTGAGGTCACAGTCGTCATCTAGTAGGTCCATATTCGCTTCCCATAGACTTTTAACTGTTCCGACATCCTTCCAGTAGCCCTTGAATGGATAGGCCATCAGCTTCTTCTTTTCTTCAAGCAGCAACGGAATCACATCTTTTCCAAAATCATGGCTGGATTCAGGATTACGGTCATCCATTTCAAGGTACTCTTTCAGAAGTGACCAGTTAAAAATATAGATGCCCATGGAAGCCAGGTTGTTTTTTGGGAACTGAGGCTTTTCATCAAATTCTACTACTCTCATATCCTCTGAAGTATTCATGATTCCAAAGCGGCTCGCTTCATCCCAAGGGACTTCAAGTACGGAAATGGTCACATCTGCTTTTTTGCTGATATGGTAATTCAGCATTTTTTCATAATCCATTTTATAAATGTGATCACCGGATAAAATCAGGACATGCTCAGGGTCAAATTGCTCAATATAATTGAGGTTTTGGAAGATGGCACTCGCAGTCCCTGTATACCAGCGCACTTCAGATGACTCAGCGTAAGGAGGCAGGACCGTCACTCCTCCACTTTTTCTGTCCAGATCCCATGCACTTCCAATCCCTATGTAAGAGTTAAGGAGCAGCGGCTGATATTGGGTCAGCACACCCACCGTTTCAATGCCTGAATTGGTACAGTTGCTCAAAGTGAAATCAATGATTCGATATTTTCCTCCAAATGGAACTGCGGGCTTAGCCAGGCTTTTAGTCAGGGAACTTAACCTGCTTCCCTTCCCTCCTGCTAACAACATTGCGACACAATTTGACTTTGCCATATTTAATGCGCTCCTTCCTGTGATGAATTGGTCTTAAATACACTATTGCATATGGTGGGATGGTCATCTCCACATGACATGGTTTCCCATGATACCCCTCGTTCTTTACAGTCAAAATCTCTGGATTTATTTGGTGAGAGCCTCCAAACCTATGATGATCGCTGTTCCAAATTTCTCTGTAACCATCTGCCTTTGGGACGCCAACTTTATAATGGTGATAAACCTCGGGACTGAAGTTACAAATGACCATCACGTAATCATCAGGCTCTTCTCCCTTTCTGATGAAAGAAAATATCTGCTGGGCGGCATTATTCGCATCCACCCATTCGAAGCCTTCCGACCGGTGGTCCTGCTCATACAATGAAGGCGACTTTTTATATAAATGCAAAAGTTCCTTGAGATATGTGTTAAACCCTTGATGTTTTTCAAAATCCAGCAAATGCCAGTCCACTTGCTCCAAGTCTTTCCATTCGGAAAATTGAGCTACCTCGGTTCCCATAAATATAAGTTTCTTGCCCGGATGAGCTGTCATGAATCCCAGCAGTAAGCGTAGCTGGGCAAATTTCTGCCAGTAATCCCCCGGCATCTTATCCAGTAATGATTTCTTTCCATGTACCACTTCATCATGTGAAAATGGCAGGATGTAGTTTTCAGAGAATGCATATAAGAGAGAAAAGGTGATCAGTGAATGTTGTTCCTTTCGCTCAGAAGGTTGGGATTCCATATATTTCAGCACATCGTTCATCCAGCCCATATTCCATTTATAATTGAACCCAAGTCCTCCATAATGGACAGGTGACGTAACCTGCGGCCAATCTGTGGAATCCTCTGCAATCATCAAAGCATGAGGATCGAATTCAAACACCGATTTGTTCATTTTTTTCAAAAAAGCAATTCCCTCATCATTGACGCTTTTCTCTTCCTGGTTTGCTCTGTAAATGATATTTGCTACCGCATCCACCCGGAAACCATCGATATGGTATTCTTCCATCCAGAAACGGGCACTGGAGATTAGGAAACTCTGAACCTCCCCTTTTCCGAGATCAAAGTTGGCGGTTCCCCAAGTATAATTCTCGCGATCATGGGCCTGCGCATAGTCATAGAGGAAGGACCCGTCAAAACGGTAAAGCCCATGTGCGTCTTTGCAAAAATGCCCGGGAACCCAATCCATGATGACCCCCAGCCCATGAGCATGACATTCATTAATGAAAAATTTAAAATCAATAGGAGAGCCATAACGGCTGGTTGGAGCAAAATAACCTGTCCCCTGATAGCCCCACGACCGGTCGTAGGGGTGTTCAATAATCGGAAGTAGTTCAATATGTGTAAAACCATTTGAGACAGCATGAGGAATGATTTCAGCGGCCATTTCCCGATAACTCAAAAAATCTTCTTTACCCTTTTTGCGCCAAGTCCCCAGATGGACTTCGTAAATAAACATTGGCTGGTCATAAGGAGGAACTTCACTTTTTTTGGCAAGCCACTCTTCATCCGTCCACTCGAAACCACCCAATTCGCTTACGATGCTTGCCGTATTTGGACGAAGCTCATTACAAAAGGAATAAGGATCGCTCTTCAACAGAATTTCGCCTGTCGCTGTCTCGATCTCAAATTTATATGTTTGTCCAAGAAGGTCTTGATCGACTTTCAGGAACCAGACCCCTTCATTATTGAGCCTCTCGCACTTATAGCCCTTGCCATCCCAATCATTGAAACTTCCAACCACACTCACAGAACGTGCAGCAGGAGCCCAGACACAAAAGGTCGTGCTGTATCCTTCACCATTTGCAATACGGTGAGCACCAAGCATACGATGGGCCTCAAACAAATTCCCTTCATGGAACAAATGAATATTAAAATCAGTAGGAATCACAGCATTCATCTCTTTCACCTGCAGTTAAGTTTAAAAGTATTTTATACTACTTCTTCGTGTAAACTGAAGAGAATCCTTCAGTGACATTTCGCTCAATTCCGACACAGTCGAAATATGAAAGCGTTTAACTCGGAATTTGACTTTTAAATAGCAGTGAGTCCTAAGAGAATATGACGGTTTATGTCGAAAAGTTTTTACGAAAATGGAGGAAGAATATAGGTGAAAGAGAGGACTTCAAGATCATGGGCAGTAGAATATCGTATTGATATGTTAAAAAATGGTAGCAAAGAAAGGGGTTCAGTGAGGGTGATAGGAGTATTGGGATTAAACATAATGAGCTTAAAAGAATACGACGAGGAATCTTTAGATATACCAGGTAAAATAGGAACTTTGACGTGAGTGAATGCAGTGGATTTAAAATTCAAAACACTAATTTTATTGATTACTTTTTCTACTTTTTTTAAAGCCTAATGAAACGGCTTTTGCTATATCTTTTCAAGTAACAACTGTGGTCTAATAGAATCGGTTTCCTTAGTACATTTAGAGATTTAGTAACTGGTGAACTAATAGTGCGGGTTTCCATTCATCAATTACTGCCTCTCTTACCGTCCATGTTGTTAATGAATAGCATTTACTGCAGCATTTTTAGTTCTACTTGTATTATGTAATAATAGAGTTACTATTCCGGCATCATTTCAAGGACTCCAGTAGATGGTGACCTAATACGAGGGTTTTCAAACATCTTTTCTCGGTCTTCTTGTATTTGATGTACTAAAAGAACTACTATTCTGGCATCATTTCAAAGACTGTAGTAGATGATGACCTAATGACGAGGGTTATCATACATTATTTCTCGGTTTTCTTAATTTTATGTACTAAAAGAATCATTCAAACCATATCTCAGGGGATTCCCTTGTTTTTACTATCATAATATCCAAGTTCCTTTCCTCGTCACCATCTATAAGACGAAGACTTTTTTGCAAATACATAAGACTCTGCACATAAAATATTCAAAGGGTTAGAACAAGCCTCTCCGAGCAACTCTCAGCCCAGATGTTCCGTTGACTATCAGAAGTGAGAATGTATTGTTAACTAAATTTTTTTGACTATAAAAAAGAGACTATCTGTTTAGATAGTCTCTTAGGATGACCCATACGGGATTCGAACCCGTGTTACCGCCGTGAAAGGGCGGTGTCTTAACCGCTTGACCAATGGGCCATATTCAGATGGCGGAGAAGGAGGGATTTGAACCCTCGCGCCAGTTGCCCGACCTACACCCTTAGCAGGGGCGCCTCTTCAGCCACTTGAGTACTTCTCCGTATAAATGGCTCCGCAGGCAGGACTCGAACCTGCGACCGATCGGTTAACAGCCGATAGCTCTACCACTGAGCTACTGCGGAATAATACCATGGTGGGCCTAAGTGGACTCGAACCACCGACCTCACGCTTATCAGGCGTGCGCTCTAACCAGCTGAGCTATAGGCCCATGGAGCGGGTGAAGGGAATCGAACCCTCATCATCAGCTTGGAAGGCTGAGGTTTTACCACTAAACTACACCCGCAAAACTTAATGGGGCGACTGATGGGAATCGAACCCACGAATGTCGGAACCACAATCCGATGCGTTAACCACTTCGCCACAACCGCCATAATGTTTTAAAAAGATGGTGGCTCAGGACGGAATCGAACCGCCGACACATGGATTTTCAGTCCATTGCTCTACCAACTGAGCTACTGAGCCGTAATAGTTTCGGCTTCCACTAAGCTGCGAATCTCTTCGTCAGTTCCATCACTCACATCCTCACGCACTCTAGTGCGCTCCGGTGTTCGTTCAGTCACTTCCTCGACCTTCTTGCTTATTGAAACCCTTTTATTCTGGAAAAACATCCAAATGATATTTCTAAGAAAAATGGCGGTCCGGACGGGACTCGAACCCGCGACCTCCTGCGTGACAGGCAGGCATTCTAACCAACTGAACTACCGGACCATGTGAGGCTTTCGCTTATGGCGAAAGCCTCTTGTATTGCGGGAGCAGGATTTGAACCTGCGACCTTCGGGTTATGAGCCCGACGAGCTACCGAACTGCTCCATCCCGCGACGATAAGGGAAATATGGCGGAGGAAGAGGGATTCGAACCCCCGCGGGCTTTAACACCCCTGTCGGTTTTCAAGACCGATCCCTTCAGCCGGACTTGGGTATTCCTCCGTATTATAAATCAAAGTAGTGGTGGACCTTGTAGGACTCGAACCTACGACCGGACGGTTATGAGCCGTCTGCTCTAACCAACTGAGCTAAAGGTCCCTTAAGTAGCGGCGGAGGGGATCGAACCCCCGACCTCACGGGTATGAACCGTACGCTCTAGCCAGCTGAGCTACACCGCCATGTTATTGATTGTTTATCGCTTCAGCTTTTAAAAGCATTTATTGCTTCACTTTTGCTGCGC
>NZ_ABCF01000011.1 GCF_000181495.1 Bacillus sp. SG-1 | reverse complement strand
TATCGAATAAATATTCATTAAAAACTTAGGGGGATTTAAGAGATGAAAAAACTTTTTGCAGGTTTGATGGCAGTTGTAGTAGCAGGTTCCTTGGCAGCATGCGGGACTTCTGAGGAAACGAGCGGAGAAGGAAAAGAGAAGATCATTATGGGGACATCGGCAGACTTTCCTCCATTTGAAACACGTGATAACAACGGAGAAATTATCGGCTTTGATATTGATCTTGCGAAACATATTACGGAAGAGCTTGGATATGAGCTTGAGATAAAAGATATGAACTTTGACGGTCTGATTGGTGCGCTGCAAGCTGACACTGTTGATTTTGTCGCATCCGGTATGTCCGCAACAGATGAGCGGAAAGAAAATGTTGATTTCTCGGTCGAATATCACCGTTCCGGGGAGATGTTCATCACGTTGCCAGAATCAGAGATTGAGAGTATGGATGACTTAGAAGGTACAAAAATTGGTGTGCAGCTTGGAACGATCCAGGATACGGCTGCCCAAAAGCTGGCTGAAAGCATTGACATCGAAGTGAAAGCGTTGGATAAACTTCCGGCATTGATTCAGGAGTTGAAGGCAGGACGTATTGATGCAATCTATCTTGATAAAACAGTGGCTGAAGGCTATATCAAAGAAGTAAATTTAAAAGGTTTTGACGATGAAAGTTCAGTGTCTCCTGGTATGGCGATGGCATTCCCTAAAGGCAGTGATAAGGTAGAGGAATTCAGTAAAGTAATAGAGGAAATGAAAGAAAACGGCGAGTTGAAAAAATTAGAAGAAAAATGGCTGAAAGAATAAATATATAAGAAATGAGGTGCAGGCATGGATTTGGATTTTCTCCGGATCGTGCCTTCTATTCCTTTTATACTGAACGGAGTATGGGTAACGCTGCTTTTCGTTTTGTTGTCGGGAATCGTAGGTTTTATCATCGGAACAGTTTTATCATTATTCAAGATTGGCAGAATTAAAGTTTTAAAGTGGTTTGCGGATGCATATACATCGATTTTCAGGGGAACGCCTCTAATTTTGCAGCTGATGCTGATTTACTTTGCCACACCACAGTTGACGGGCTTTGACATTCCACCGTTTTTGGCAGGGATGCTTGCTTTCGGTTTGAATTCTGGCGCGTATATTTCAGAAATCATCCGCGCGGGAATCCAGGCGGTTGATAAAGGTCAGCAAGAGGCAGCTGAGGCGCTGGGAATTTCCTATCGCCCAATGATGAAAGATATCATCCTTCCGCAGGCGTTAAAAAATATTCTGCCTGCATTGATGAATGAATATATTACATTAACAAAAGAATCGGCAATTGTGTCGACTATCGGATTTTTAGATATCATGAGAAGATCGCAAATCGTAAGCGCGAATACGTACACAGCGTTCGAACCGTTGATTTTTGCAGGACTCATTTATTATGTGCTTGTCATGTGCCTGACATTGCTCGGAAGACAACTGGAAAGGAGGCTGCGCCGAAGTGAGTAAGGATTACATCAAAGTGAACGACCTTCATAAAACTTATGGAAAGCTGGAGGTTTTAAAAGGAATATCAACAACAATCAATAAAGGGGAAGTCGTGGCGATCATCGGTCCTTCCGGATCTGGAAAGTCCACACTGCTCCGCTGCTTGAACCTTCTTGAAACACCGACGAGCGGTGAAGTATGGATTGGAGAGGAAGAGATTACAAATCCTAAAACAGACATCTTGAAAGTGCGCCAAAATGTCGGAATGGTGTTTCAGCATTTCAATCTGTTCCCGCATAAGACGGTGCTGGAAAATGTTACGTATGCACCTGTCGTGGTAAAAGGAGAGTCAGAGGCTGTGGCAGAAGAGAATGCCTTAAAACTCTTGAAATCTGTAGGGCTTTCTGAGAAAGCGAATGACTATCCGAACAGATTGTCAGGCGGGCAGAAACAGCGTGTCGCCATCGCCCGAGCGTTGGCAATGTCACCGGATGTCATGCTGTTTGATGAGCCTACATCTGCTCTGGATCCGGAAATGATCAAAGAAGTGCTGGATGTCGTCAAATCACTGGCACATACAGGTATGACCATGGCCATTGTCACGCACGAAATGGGCTTTGCTAAAGAAGTCGCAGACAGAATACTATTCCTGGACGGCGGCGTATTAATGGAAGACGTCCATCCAGAAGACTTCTTCCATAACCCGAAAAGCGAGCGTGCGAAAGAGTTCCTTGAAAAAGTACTTTAGTCCTTTAAAGCACTAAGAGGGACTGTCCCTCTTAGTGCTTTAAAGTAATGAAGCGTTACAATTCATAAATGAGGGTGATATGTATGAACTTACTGAAGCAGCAAGTTGTTGAAGAGATCGATAAGCTAAAGTCGGTGTTAGATGAAATCAGTATTTATATTGGAGAGAATCCGGAGCTGGGCCATGAGGAATTCAAGGCAAGCAAAGTCCTCTCTGAAACTTTGGAGGATCACGGATTTTCTGTGGAGATGGGTACTTGTAACTTACCGACTGCTTTCAGGGCTGTCTTTGACAGCGGTAAGGAAGGCCCGGTCGTCGGCTTCATGGCTGAATATGATGCGCTGCCGGAAGTCGGACACGCTTGTGGACATAACCTAATTGGCACTATGGGAATTGCTGCCGGCATTGGCGTAAGCAAGGTAATCTCTGAAACTGGCGGAAAGGTCATCGTATACGGCACGCCCGCCGAAGAAACCCGGGGAGGAAAGGTAACGATGGCGGAAGAGGGCATTTTTGATGAGCTGGATGTTGCTTTGATGGTTCATCCTCTCCACAGCTACGTCAAGAGTGGCTCATCGCTCGCGATGGATGCCATTCAGTTTGAGTTTTTCGGAAAATCCACACATGCTGCGGCAAGTCCCCAGGAAGGAATCAATGCTCTTGATGCTGTCATCCAAACGTTCAACAGCATCAATGCCCTTCGTCAGCACATCCTGCCGAGTGCGCGCATCCATGGGATCATAACCGAAGGGGGAAAAGCAGCGAATGTCACACCTGACTACGCGGTTGCCCAATTCTATGTCCGTGGAACCACACGTGCCTATGTAAATGAACTGACTGAAAAAGTGAAGAAGTGTGCGGAAGGAGCGGCATTGCAGACCGGAGCGATGATGAAGCACTCTTTCTACGAGTTCTCTTATGATGATATGATTACCAGCTCAGGGTTGTCGGAAGCCTTTACCCAAGAGCTTATTTCTCTTGGTGTGGACAGCACCGAGATCCAGGAACAGCGCGACGGCAGCGGTTCGCTCGATATGGGGAATGTCAGCCAGGTTGTGCCGTCCATACATCCCTATATTAAAATAACGGACGGGACATATGCCTGTCATACGCATGAATTCCGTAGAGCGGCCATGACGGATCAGGCGAGAGAAGCGATGATTCTTGGAGCTAAAGCAATGGCACTGACTGGGGTTGAGGTACTCGCAAATAGTGAACTCCTGCAAAAAATTAAGGCGGAGTTTGCTTTGCACCTTAGTGACAGGCACGCCCCTGAATTTGTCGACTAATCTTCACATGAAAAAGACCTGTTTACAGGGAGATACCTCTCTAAACAGGTCTTTTTGCATTACTCTCAACCAGAATAATCCCCTGCCATAAGGTAACCCTAAGCACATATCTAAAAAATCAAGGAGGGAACCATTATGGCAGTAGAGGACACAAACCGAAAAGCAGAACTGGACCAGCAGAAAGTCGTGAAAGCCCAAAACAAGTCTGATCAATTCCAAGGAATGGACACCGAATTTTCCCTTGATGAGTATGTGCAAAGAGCAGTGGCGAATAGCCAGCAATATCAGGCTCAGCATCAGCAGCCGACTTATGAACCAAATAAACCTCTTTAATATGAAAACCGGTACCTGGATTCCAGGTACCGGTTCACTGTTATCGAAATCTATTTTTACCCCCAGTTAACCACGACCGTGTTATCTTTTTTAAAGATTAAATAACCAGCCCCATCTGGAAAGTCCACTTGTACTTCCGCACCAGTTTCTGCAACCATATCAATGTTGCTGGCGATACCTGTCTCCTCTGAAAAGTTATGAAGGTCAGTGAAATAATCTTTTAAAACAGATATTTCTTCAACGCCCGCACTGACTGTCCCAACCGAGAAAAACAATAAAGGCACACCATCTTTAATAATGGCAAAGCAATCTGAATTCTCGATTGCGAATGGGCGGGCACCATGCTTTTGAGCAAACTCCCTTAGGTCTTTAAACTTTTCTACATCTGATATATCTACATATTCATCATTTCCAAATTTAATACTTTCCTGTTGAGGGGAATCTAGCTCTCCGGAAGGCTTTTCGTCAGTCCTTTCAGAGTCAGAGTCAGTTGATGAAGTGTTTTTGCTTTCCTCAGCGGCTGTGTCATTTTCGTCGCTTTCCGTATTGCTGTTTTTCTCAGTTTCGCTGGCTTTTGTTTCCTGCCCATCTTCTGTTGTTTCTGTCTCATCATTGTTCTCAGCCGTTTCTTCAAGCTGTGAATCCTTGGAGATATTCCCATCACTGTCTGTAGCTGTGACCGTACTCTTCGACCCTTGATAATGAAAGGCGCCAACTGCCAAAAACAAAACCGTGAAAAAGACAACAATTGAAAATTTCTTCTTCATCCTTCTCCTCCTCAACTTCTTAAAATGTTTCTTACTTATTAGACGAAAGAGAAAAAGATAAGTTTCAAGAATATTACAAATAAGTTACAATTAGGTATTAATACCCGTATAACTTCAAGAAAAGGGAAGGCTCAGCGCTGAACTCACAAAGAGGGCGCTGCCTCTGCCCTTCACAAACCAAAGATCATTAGTATAATAGGATATATGATTAAATCGGAAATGTGGTGCATAGGTTCATGAAGATTGATGATGTTGATCGTAAAATACTGCAGATCCTGACGGAGAATGGCAGGACTTCATATGTGGATATCGGTAAAGAGCTTGGTTTGTCGCGTGTATCTGTCCGAGAACGGGTGAATCAGCTGATAGAAGGCGGAGTGATTGAGCGTTTCAGTGTGGTCATCAACTCTGAGAAGGTAGGGAAAAGTGTATCAGCATTTTTCGAAGTGGACTGCGAACCCGCCTACCTTGTCGAAGTCGCTGAGAACCTCGTTGATCTGCCTGCGGTGGCGAGCTGCTACCAGATGACTGGTCCGAGTACCCTTCATATGCACGTGCTGGTCGAGGATTTCTCCGCCCTGGAGAACTTTGTTAATAAGGAACTATATGCCCTTGAAGGCATTACAAGAGTAGAAAGTCATATATTATTGCGGCGCTTTAAGAGCCGAAATGGATTGAAATTATAGGATTTGCTTACATAACGTAACCTGATAGCCAAAAGACTCAGACATGTTGATTGATAACATGTCTGAGTCTTTTTTTGTTTTTGTCTACGATAACCAATAGTTTCCAATAAAGCACCTGATTTCCCTTAAAAATATA
The DNA here is from genome assembly GCF_000181495.1 of Bacillus sp. SG-1. Classification (GTDB taxonomy): domain Bacteria; phylum Bacillota; class Bacilli; order Bacillales; family Bacillaceae_B; genus Rossellomorea. Next base: position 56,795 of record NZ_ABCF01000011.1, on the reverse strand, counting down.
CATATAAACTACTTACTTAAGAATTAAGTAAACTTTTTTTTAAAAACACTAGAAATATTCAGAATAATACTTTATAATCGTCCATAACATAAAAAATATTCCGTTTGTAAGTCTAAAATCAACTTTAAGTTAACAAACGGAGGTTAACTTCAGAAAGCGACTACTAAAATGATGAAGCGCTTTCATAGTTAGGGGGAGGGTGAACCAAATGATAGCACTCATTTCACGCAGAATTATTCAACTGGTCTTATTATTATTCGGAATTTCTTTCCTGGTCTTTGGCAGTATGCACCTTGCACCAGGGGACCCGGCCACCATTATCGGCGGACCGACAGCGAGTGATTCTGACATCGCAGCAATCCGTGACAGCCTCGGCTTGAATGAACCATTTCTTGTGCAGTACTGGGATTATTTGAAAAATATCCTTCAAGGGGACTTCGGCTACTCATATCAAACGAAGCAGTCGGTGGCAGAAGCGATTGCCATCCGCTTTCCGAACACACTTAACCTGGCAATTGCCAGCATGATTGTCGCAGTGGTCATCGGTGTCATTGCCGGAATCATTTCCGCACTGAAGCAAAACTCCTGGCTCGATGTCACGAGCACCGTGTTTGCGTTAGGGGGGATTTCGATTCCGAACTTCTGGCTAGGAACCATTCTGATTCTCGTATTCGCCGTTAACCTTCAAATCTTACCGGTCGGAGGCTTGAGTGCTCCGTTCTGGACAGTAGAAGGAATGAAGCAGCTGATCCTGCCGGCGATTACACTGGGAACCGGGTCGGCAGCGATGATTGCAAGGATGAGCCGTTCATCCATGCTGGAAGTCATCCGCGCGGACTACATACGGACAGCAAGATCCAAAGGCGTGAAAGAAAAAACGGTGATTTGGATCCACGCATTGAAAAATTCGATGATCCCGGTCATCACAGTCATCGGTCTAAACTTCGGTTTCCTTTTAGGAGGAACAATCATTACGGAACAGGTTTTCGCGATTAACGGAGTCGGCAGGCTGATGATCGATGCCATCGCGGCAAGAGACTTCCCGATGGTACAGGGATCGGTGCTTCTGGTCGCAACATTATTCGTTTTAGTTAACCTGATTGTCGATATCGTTTACGTCTTTATTGATCCAAGAATCAGCTACGATTAAGCCGTATAGGAAAGGAGGAACCTATTATGTCAGCAGAAGCAGTACTTAATGAAGAAATCCAGCCGGAATCGAAGCCGAAGAAGGAAAAGTTTCTGGTCACGACGTTTAAACGTCTGGTAAAAAACAAACTGGCTGTCATCGGTCTGATCATTATCGCTCTACAACTGGTCCTGGCCATTGCAGCACCGGTAATTGCCACGCATGATCCATTAGAGCAAAACCTGCCAGCCTCTGAATTGCCGGCCTTCTCAGAAGGTCACTGGCTCGGAACGGATAACTATGGAAGAGATATATGGAGCCGGATTGTATACGGAGCCAGAATCTCCTTATCCGTTGGCCTTCTGGCTGTCAGCCTTGGATTGATCGGCGGAGTTGCCTTGGGGTTAATCTCAGGTTATTATCGCCGCCTCGACGGCATCATCATGAGATTGGTAGATTTACTGTTTGCATTTCCGGGCATCCTGCTGGCGATGTTGATCATTGCCATCCTTGGAACAAGTCTTGTGAATGTCGCAATCGCAATCAGTATCTGGTCAATTCCATCCTGCGCCAGGATTGTCCGCGGTTCGGTCCTTACGGTGAAAAAACAGGAGTACATCCAGGCGATGCGCTCGCTCGGGGCAAGTGATTTCAGAATCCTCGTGAAGCACATCCTTCCAAACTGTATGGCGCCGATTATCGTGTTTGCAACGATGAGGATGGCAACGGCCATTCTATCTACTTCAGCTTTAAGTTTCCTTGGATTGGGTGCACAGCCGCCGACTCCGGAATGGGGAGCGATGATTGCCCAGGGACAAAACTTTATGTGGACTTCGCCTCATATGACGATCGTTCCGGGAATCGCAATCATGCTGATTGTATTCGCTTTTAATGTCGTCGGAGATGGATTAAGGGATGCACTGGATCCAAATATGAATCTGAATCAGTAATAATTTCTTGAAAATGCCGTTCATAAAAAATTGTTGTTGTTTTCAGGGTTGATTGTAGCGGTAGGTGTGCGACTTCCTGCGGGACTAGCGGGACAGGTGAGACCCCACAGGCGCAGCCGAGGAGGCTCACCGCCCGCCCCGCGGAGTCGCACACCTGAAGCGGAAATCAACTATCTTATTAAACTAGCAGCAATATTTATCAAAAAAGCACTTAAAAATAGGGGGAAAATTCAATGAAAAAGTGGTTGGCAGTTCTATTAATGGCAATGCTTGCTTTTGCAGCAGGCTGTTCCAGCAATGCAGGCAGTTCAGATGGAGGAAGCGCAAGCGGCGGGGAAGATGTACCACAGGAGTTAACCTATGCTTCTACATCTGATATCGTCGGACTTTCTCCGATTGGAACAAATGATTCTGTATCTTCCCGCGTGATTGAGCAAATCTATGAAACTCTTTTCACTAGAAATCCTGAAACAATGGAAGTCGAGCCAAAACTAGCGGAATCCTACGAAACACCTGATGAAAACACTTGGGTTATCAAATTGAAAGAAGATATCCAGTTTACAGATGGAACGCCTTTCAATGCTGAAGCAGTAAAATATACATTTGATAAATTCCGTGATCCTGAAACAGCGGCACCTCGTGCATCATTATTGGAGCCAATCTCAGAAGTAAATGTTGTTGATGAGTACACAGTGGAAATCAAAACAGAAAAACCCTACGGTGCGATGCTTGCAGCGCTGTCTCACACGAACGCTTCCATCGTTAGTCCTGATGCAGACAAATCTCAAGACTTAATGAAGGAACCAGTTGGAACGGGTCCATTCAAATTCGTCAGCTGGACACAGGGTGATCAAGTTGTCCTAGAGAAAAATGCTGACTACTGGCAGGGTGAACCTACACTTGAGACTGTAACATTCAAAGTGGTACCGGAAGTCAATACAGCCATCTCCATGCTGCAAACAGGCGATGTACAGTTCATCGACGGAATCCCGTCAGAACAGCTGCAACGTGTGGAATCACTTAAGAATGTAGAAGTGAAGAAGAATGAAGGAACGCCAATGTACTACATGGGCTTCAATATGACAAAAGAGCCGATGAATAACCCAGAATTCCGTCAGGCTGCAGCGTATGCACTTGACCGCGAAGCGTATGTCAACAAGTTAAACGGACTTGGTGTACAAGGGAACAGCGTCATCGGACCTAAAGTATTTGGTTACGACGAGTCAGCAGATGAAGCTGGTTACAACCACGACCTGGAAAAAGCAAAAGAACTTGTTGAGAAAAATGGATTTGGAGATCAGGAATTGACAATGCTTGTTGCCAATACGGACGCTTACATGATGATGGCTGAAATCGCTCAATCACAGCTGACGCAGGCAGGCTTCAAGGTGAAGATTGAATCAATGGAGTGGGGTACATTCCTTGATACAACGAAAGAAGGAAAATTCGATATCACGTTCTTAGGCTGGTCTAACTCTACAGCAGATGGAAGTGAGCTGCTGTACCCGAACTACCACAGCGACAATATCGGAGCTTCCAACCGTACTGGTTACTCTAACCCAGAGTTTGATAAATTAGTCGATGAGTCAAGACAAAATGTTGATCAAGATATTCGTCAACAAAAATTGAATGAAGCGAATAAGATTCTTGTCAAAGATGCCCCGGTTGTCATCATGCACCATGGTGTTGTAACAGCGGCATATGATAAATCCGTCAAAGGACTTCAAGTAGACCCGACAGGACAATGGTCACTATACAACGTTTCAAGAGAGTAGGGATACAATGTCTAAAGAATTACTATCTGTATCGAATCTAAATACTGCTTTCCGTACGGCTGATGGGGAACTATCAGCTGTACGGGGTATCTCTTTTTCAGTGGATAAGGGAGAAACACTCTGTATCGTCGGAGAATCCGGCTGTGGTAAAAGTATCACATCACTATCATTGATGGGGCTGCTGCCAAGCAACGGATACATTAAAGACGGATCGATCGATTTTGACGGCCGTGATTTAACGAAGCTGAAGCCTGAGGCACTGCGAAAAGTCCGCGGGAAAGAGATTTCAATGATTTTTCAGGAGCCGATGACCGCATTGAATCCTGTGTTGACAATCGGCTATCAATTGCGCGAGCCACTCATGCTTCATAAAAAGATATCTAAAAGAGAAGCACATAAACAAGGAATCGAACTGTTAAAGCAGGTCGGCATTCCATACCCGGAGAAACGGATGAATCAATATTCTCATGAACTGAGCGGCGGGATGAGACAGCGTGTCATGATTGCCATCGCTCTGGCTTGCCGTCCGCAATTATTGATTGCCGATGAACCGACAACTGCGTTGGATGTAACGATCCAGGCACAGATCCTTGACCTGATTCAGGATCTCAAGGATGACCTCAACATGGGCGTCATCATGGTCACTCATGATATGGGGGTTGTAGCGGAAGTTGCCGATAAGGTTATGGTCATGTATGCAGGGGAGAAAGTCGAAGAAGGCGATGTCGAGAGCATTTTTAACAGCCCTCAGCATCCGTATACGCAAGGGCTTCTCCGCTCAGTACCTGATGTCGATGATCCATCTTTTGAATTAGAAGCAATCCCGGGATCACTGCCGAACTTGAATGAGCAGATTTCAGGATGCCGTTTTCACCCTCGTTGTCCTTTCGCAATGGACTGCTGTAAGACAGATTCACCAAAAGAATATGATGTAAATGGAACACACCGCGTAAAATGCTGGCTTCAGGAGGTGCAAGAGGATGGAAGTGCTCGAGAAAAAATCGCTACTTAAACTTGACGGGGTTCAGAAATACTTTCCTATTAAAGGAGGTTTCCTGAAACGTGTCCAAGGGCATGTCAAAGCTGTTGAAGATGTCAGCTTGGAGGTTTATGAAGGAGAAAGCATCGGGGTCGTCGGAGAATCCGGGTGCGGAAAGTCAACGCTGGGCCGCACCATTCTCGGCCTCGAAGACATCACCAATGGCAAAGTCTTTTATAAAAACAATGAAATACAAGGGTTGAGCGGCAGCAAACGAAAAGAACTCACAAAAGAAATGCAGATGATCTTCCAGGATCCATATGCAAGCTTGAATCCGAGACAGCGAATCGGTAATGCGCTGGAAGAAGTGTTCGTCATGCACACCAATCTTTCAAGCAGTGAACGCAGACAGAAAGTGTACGATCTTTTAAAAGAAGTCGGGCTTAAGGAAGAGCATTTTGACCGCTACCCTCATGAATTCAGCGGTGGACAGCGCCAGCGGATCGGGATTGCGCGCGCGATTGCGTTGAATCCTTCTGTTATCATATGTGATGAGGCGGTTTCAGCACTGGACGTTTCCGTACAGGCGCAGGTGTTGAAGCTTTTGAAAAATCTACAGGAAAAATACGGTTTGACTTATCTGTTCATCTCCCATGACCTGGGGGTTGTCCGCTACTTTTGCGACCGTGTCCTGGTCATGTACCTCGGAAACACATTTGAACTGGCTTCATCTGAACGTCTTTATTCAAACCCGCTTCACCCTTATACGAGAGCACTGCTTTCTTCGATTCCGCGGCCGAAAGTCGGAGCCAGGAAAGACCGCATCCGGTTGACAGGGGAAATCCCGAACCCGGCAAATCCTCCTTCAGGCTGTCCATTCCATACCCGCTGTCCGCTCGCGACAGATCTTTGCAAACAAGCAAAACCGGAGTGGAGGGAGATCGAGAAAGATCACTTTGTAGCTTGTCATCATGTTGAACAGGAGGTTGTGAATTAATGGAGAACATGGATTTTTTATACCACCCGTATGCTTCACAGCGAAATACGGTTTTTTCAAAAAAAGGAATGGTCGCGACTTCCCAGCCATTGGCGGCACAGGCAGGGCTTGAAATATTACAGCGCGGCGGCAATGCAATTGATGCCGCGATAGCAGCGGCCGCTGCACTGACGGTTGTCGAGCCGACTTCAAATGGAATCGGCGGCGATGCATTCGCACTAGTATGGGTGAAGGATAAGCTGCACGGCTTGAATGCCAGCGGACCTTCGCCTAAATCGATTTCTATCGAAAAAGTGAAAGAAAAAGGCCATGAGAAAATGCCGGTTCACGGTGTCATTCCGGTAACGGTTCCGGGCGTCCCGTCTGCATGGGCTGAACTGTCTGAGAAATTCGGAAAGCTTTCACTAAAAGAAACGCTGGAACCTGCCATCCGTTTGGCAGAGGAAGGCTACCCGCTCACACCTATTCTCGGTAAGTATTGGTCACTTGCTTATAAAAAATTCAAACAAATTTTAACCGGTGATGAGTTCAAAGCGTGGTTCGAAACATTCGCTCCAGATGGGAAAGCACCACAGATCGGTGAAGTATGGTCATCACCGGGGCATGCTTCGACATTGAAGTCCATCGCTGAAACAAACGCTGAAAGTTTCTACCGCGGAGAAATTGCCGACAAAATCGGCTCCTTCATGGAAGAGCACGGCGGGTTTTTATCAGCGGATGATCTAAAGGACTACCGCGCCCAATGGGTTGATCCAATCAAAACGGATTACAGAGGCTATGATGTATGGGAAATCCCGCCGAATGGGCAGGGATTAGTCGCGTTAATGGCTATGAACATTGCGAAAGGCTTCGAGTTCCAGGAAAAAGACGCAGTCGATACATACCACAAACAAATCGAATCAATGAAGCTGGCCTTTACGGACGGAAAAGCATTCATTACAGAGCAGGAAGATATGCCTTTACCTGTAGATGAACTCTTATCCGACCGTTACGCAGCAGCACGCCGTGAGTTGATCGGCGACGAAGCCATCACGCCGGAAGCTTACGATATCCCTAAAGGGGGTACTGTTTATTTGGCGGCAGCTGATGATGAAGGCAATATGATCTCATACATTCAAAGTAATTATATGGGCTTTGGCTCAGGGGTCGTCATCCCGGGCACAGGTATCGGCCTGCAAAACCGCGGTCATGATTTTTCCCTGGACCCTGAACACCCGAATGCCTTGAAGCCTGGCAAAAAGACATATCATACGATCATCCCTGGATTCCTGACGAAGGGTGATAAAGCGGTTGGTCCGTTCGGAGTAATGGGCGGATACATGCAGCCTCAGGGGCACTTCCAGGTAATCAGCAACACCATTGATTTTCATTTAAACCCACAGTCAGCTCTTGATGCGCCAAGATGGCAGTGGATCGAAGGGAGAAAAGTTCTTGTCGAGCCGAATTTCCCGACACATATCGCGCAGGCTCTGGCAAGAAAAGGACATGAAATTCAGACAGCCACAGACGAGGGAATGTTTGGCAGGGGCCAAATCATTTGGAGAGATGAGGGTACTGGTGTACTCATGGGAGGCACAGAGTCGAGAACAGATGGAGCTATTGCGGCTTGGTAAGAATCATGTCCGGACATCAGGCAGGGGAAAGTTGGGCAAACTAAACCTGCCTTCTTCAATGCTTGATGTCATGCTCAATTTGATAAAGAGCATATCCAACAACAAGAGGGTGATAAAACCTTGAAACAACTTCAATTATTTTTAGCTTTCTTCAGGGTGGGAATCCTGGGATATGGCGGCGGGCCGTCATCGATTCCCCTCGTTCATAAAGAAGTCGTGGAGAAATACAAATGGATGGACGATGATGATTTTTCAGATGTTCTTGCTTTGGGTAATGCTATGCCGGGACCGATTGCCACAAAGATGGCCGGTTATATCGGCTGGCGGGTCGGAGGGCTCATCGGCATGATCAATGCAGTACTGGCCACCATCATTCCGACGATTATTCTCATGATCTTACTTCTGAATGTCCTGAATGCTTATAAAGATAAAGCGTGGGTACAGGGAATGGCGAGTGCCGTTGTTCCGGTGGTCGGGGTGATGCTTGGGGTTCTAACCTGGGATTTCATTATGAAATCAAGAGGTGCCTTGGGCTGGTCTGTGACCATCGGGATTCTGATTGGAAGCCTGATCATTATCGAGTTAATGGGCATTCATCCAGCAATCGTAATCGGCGGTCTGCTCGTTTACGCTCTGGTTGGCAAAAAGAAAAAGATACCTGAAAGAGAGGTGAAAGCCTCATGATCTATTGGGAAATCTTTTTAGCCTTTTTTATTCCTGGTATTCTCGGTTATGGCGGCGGTCCCGCTTCGATTCCACTTGTTGAGAATGAAGTCGTCGACCGCTATGGATGGCTGACTGTCAATGAATTCAGTGAAGTCTTGGCCTTGGCGAACGGGCTTCCGGGACCGATTGCCACAAAAATGGCCGGTTATATCGGGTATGAGCAGGGCGGAATCCTTGGAAGCATCGTCGGAGTATTTGCCACCGTCGCTCCATCATTGATTCTGATGATCGTTCTGTTGAGCCTGCTTATGAAATTCAAAAGTTCACCAAGAGTCAAGAAAATGACCAACCTTGTCAAACCGACCATCGCCGTTTTACTGGGCGTCATGACGTGGGGATTCATCTCCAGTTCTTACGAAGGAATTGGCTGGATTCAAACGATCATCTTGGCCACCGCAGCCTTTGTACTACTGGAAAGACTGAAGGTCCATCCGGTTTACGTGATTGGCGGAGCGTTGGTTTATGGTGCGGTGTTTTTGGCATAGGTTCGTCTAATAGAAAGGATCACATGCAGTGCAATAAGTAGTTCAGTTTTGGATTGCAAAACCAGAAAAGTAGTCCAAAACGGACTGCTTTTTTACTATGGATTGAGAAAGTCACCAAGGGAAGAGGAAGGGTACTTTAAATAAGGGGAAATTTTTCCGTTAAACTGCAGAATTTAGCTGGGGAGAGGTAAATAAGGGAAGGATTTTCCTTTAAACATGCTCAGTAATCCAATTCTCATGTTTTTATAGTTAATAGCGGAAGATTTTTCCCTTATTTGACCTATTTTCCTCAATATTTCATCCATAAGGGAAATTTCTTCCCTTATTATATAAGCTCATGGTGCTGGTACTTTTTTTGGTCCTTGCTTCTATGGTGAAGGGGGCCTTTTTGTTTTGTGCTTTAGTCCCGTTTCTGGCAGTCAATGAGCAAATAGGATCACGGTATAAAAATAAGCACCTAAAATCAGGTGCTTATTTTAGATTCATGATATTTTATTTTTCGAGATAAATCTCCTTTTAATTCCTGATCCAGGCAATCCTCAAGAAGCATAGCATAATAACCTGCAAAAAATCGATGGATTAAATTCACGATTCAAAACCTCCAACACATTGTAATAAATCGTACGGAGGATGTATTCGGTAACTGGCTGGCATCATCTGTTGATTTTAGCCCCTATAGTTTTGCGTCGTCACTTTTCAATGATTTTGCCCTTTCGTACGATGGTATTACTATTTTCTTATATTTTCCTTTCCGTAATAAATAGGAAAATACTCCTGAATTCGTATATTAAGGTATTCTTTTAGGAATAATCATTTTGCTCAATGATAATGTATAGAGAAATTCCAATAAATATGGTGATCAATAATTTAGGGCTGCAAAAATTAATAGCGGGGTCGGCTATAAAAGGATTAGACATTAAAGCAATAGGTCAATCTTTGAAGGAGGACAGAAAGTTTTACTGCAAGTGTAGGACGTTGATGAATTGGCAGGGAGCTTGCGTGGTTTTATTACCTCTAAAACGAAATGAAAATTATGGCGCAGTGGCAAGATTGATCAGGAAGTTATTGCCAAAATGACTTTGGAGGCTTGGACATGGGTCTACCTAATGATTAAGTGAACTGGGGCCATTAGTGTCATTTCGCGGGCATTTGTCTGAATTTGCCGTCGATAGTTGTATTTAAAAATTGGTAGATTATTCTGTTAATTGGTAGTAACATGAAATTATACAAGTAATGTAAAAAGTGTAAAAGGGAGGTAATCCTTTGCCTGGTTTCTATATGAGAGAGATTGGCACACCATTAAAGCTCATTGGAATCAAGTTCTTTAAGTGCGAGGAGAATCGCATTTATATTAAGGTTCTTCAAAACCCACGCAGGCGTCTATTTAGATAATAAATAATTTATGGTTATTACATTCGAGAAAGGCAAAGTCATTGAAAGATGGCGGCGCAAAACTATAGGGGCTACAGTCTGATCGACGATGCCAGCCAGTTGCCGAATTCTTCTTCTTATTATTTCTCCCTCTGCTAAACCCCATAGCATTCCTATTCTTCCTAATAATTATTTTTTCACTTCTATTTTTTTATAGTAATTTGAGAACCGGTTGTACGTCCGAACTCCTGGATTAATTGATGGTCATGTTATGTCTCCGTTCGTTTACTAAGAGATACGGATTGATGACGGTAATAAAGAAATCCAGTCGAACAGGACTGGATTTCTTCAATTTATAAACAACACTTCTTATATTTTTTTCCGCTGCCACAAGGACATGGGTCGTTCCGTCCGACTTTATCCTCTTTAACAGTTGGTGAAAATGCATCTCTAATTCTTTTCTCTCTTTCAGTCAGGTTCTTTCTCATTTCATATAGAGCAGGGTGAGCAATTCCATTGAGTACAAGGTTTGCATAAAAGGATTCTTCAAGGTCAGCCATGAGACTGTCATATCCTTCTTCCATCTGTTTTTCCAGCAGAGGGATTGCTTCTACCGATAAGTGCTGGCATAGAGCATCTGCAATGATTGTCTTTATAGTGATATCTTCAGTCTTATTCCAAAGTCTCATCAAGGCTTTTTCTGCTTCAGTTGATTTGATCTTCGCCAACACATCCAGAGTGTATATGAAAGAATCTTCAATAAGAGCGATCTTTTCTGCCTCCAAGACAACTTCATCCGTTCCGATCTTGATAAGGGCAGAAGAGATTTCTTCCAATGCTTCATCGGAATCGTCCCTGTTGAGAAGTTTTATGAGTTCAGGAATTACCGACTCTGTGTGGAGCTCCCCAGCCATATAGATTTGAAACATTCCGATGAATGTCGTAAATGAGTACTCTGAAATTTCACTCAGTGCATTTTCTACTTCCCAGTCCTCAATGATACCTCTATCAATCATTTCCTTGACGATGCGTTTTCCTAACTGAAAAAGAGTGTGACTAGGCATACCGTTATCCAGATCATTCGCAACACTGGCCAGTTTCATGAATAAACCTTCTTCGTCCAGCTCCGGAAGGGATCTCAGTTCTTTCAGGAATTCAGCATCCAGGTAAGCACTTAATTGATCCCCATATTTAAGAAGGACCGAGGTTTCGGCATTCTTCAGTAAGTTAAGGTACCATCCCTTATTGCGCTTGTCATTCTCTAACCTGGAGATGAGTTCTAATACGCCGTCTTCATCCACAGGCAAAAAGTCGATATGCGGCAGGATGGTGGAGGGGAAAATAGTGGGGAGCTTTCTGTCGTATGCTTCCAAAGCTATGAATAGTGTACTTGGAGTGGCAAGATGGCTGTCCTGTAAGATGGAAACGGCATAGTGCTGGATATAAGGGTCATCACTTAAGAGAGCGGCCTCAATTCTTTCTAAGAAATTCATATTAACTTCCTTTCTATATTGAACAGTTTTTACCTCAATACCTTTCATTCTACCTAAGAAAGGGAATTCATTTAAGAGATGATTCCTGCATATTTTCAACAGCGTAAAGTCTTATTTATCATTCTATTCCCTATCCCTGACAATCGCAAATTCTGAAAGGTGTGTTTTCATCATAGTATAAAGCTCATTCTGTGGTGGGTATCCATCTTCTTCAACGACTTGCATGCATTTGGAAGTTAAGTGGCATTCTTAAATGCTAGGAGGCACTTTTTAGGCAGTCCATTCTCATTTGTCGAATTTTCTCTAACGGTTTTTGTTTTTTGTATATGCACGTTAAAGATTATAATAGGGAGACAAAGGAGGTGTACCTATCAAAATGAAACGATGTAACTCCAACTCACTTTTCTCTCTCCCCGAAGATCAACTCCATTGCCTATCAAATCCACTAAAGAAAGGAAGAAATGAATTTGCCCAAAGCCTACCTCGTAAATACAAACAAATCTCAAAATCCCCGTAATGAAGCGGAAATGCTCGAAGAACAGAAAGTCGCCGCCTATTATTCTCCTTGGAAGTACCTCATTAACCATATTGAATCCAATGACATGGTGTACCTTTACAGCAATGGAAACGGAATTATCGCCCGTGGAATAGGATCCGGCATAGTTGAAAAAACCGGAGAGGATGACCTGGAACATTATATGCCGCTGCTTCAATTTGAAAAACTGGAGGAACCGCTGCCGCCCTCAAGCATTCTTCAGCTTGCACAAGGAGTCACGGATGAGAACTACAGAATCAAGTGGAATCAGACGTTGATCCATTTACAGGGTTTCATCGGAGAAGAAATCTGGCGCTATATTACGAAAAACAACCTTTAACATCCGGGAAGTTTGCATTCTGCCTTTTGGTATCCGAAAATAAAAGGGAGAACAATAAAAGGAGGTCGAATCTATTGAAACTGAAAGATAAGAAAGTTCTTCAGCTTGTCAGTGATGATTTCGAAGACCTGGAACTATGGTATCCCGTCCTTCGCCTGAGAGAAGAAGGGGCGACGGTTCATCTTGCTGGTGAGAAGAAGGACCATGAATACAAAGGTAAGTACGGCGTGCCCGCTGTTTCGGATGTATCATTCCATGATATTAGTCCTGATGACTACGATGCATTGTTAGTACCTGGAGGATGGTCTCCGGATAAATTAAGAAGGTATGAAGAAGTGCTTTCGATTGTCCGGAAAATGAATGAAGACAACAAGCCGATCGGTCAGATATGCCACGCCGGCTGGGTGTTGATTTCGGCAAAGATCCTTGAAGGCAAAAAAGTGACAAGCACTCCTGGAATCAAAGATGACATGGAGAATGCAGGCGCAACATGGGTTGACGAACCTTCGCTTATTGACGGAAACATCGTATCCAGCAGAAGGCCGCCTGATCTGCCGGATTACTTAAGAGATTTTATTAGTGTTATGGAAAAATAAAGACGAAAAAGACGAGTCCTCGTGGTGGTGGACTCGTCTTTTTTTAGTCTTATTTTTTTGTAAGTCTCTGAATATCTGTCTCGGCATGGAATAATCTTCTATTTAAAGCCTCAGAACTGGAATCTATTTTGGTATGAAACGTTTTTAACAGGGCGATGACATCTTCGTTCTGATTGGTTTCAATCCGTTTGACGATTTCTTTGATCTCATCTTGTCCGGTCTCCAGATTAGAGAGCCGTTTGTCCATTGTATTTAACTTGCTTTCCTGTTTGGCAAAGGCTTTGTCGTGTTTATCGAATCTGGCATCCTGTTGGTCGAACCTAGAAGTGATCTTCTTATCCTGTTCCTCAAATTTGGCAGTGAACTTCTGGTCTTGCTCATCAAATTTGGCAGTGAACTTTTGGTCTTGCTCATTAAATTTAGCAGTAAACTTCTTGTCTTGTTCAACGAACTTGGCATCCTGTTGATCGAATCTCGCAGTGAACTTCTTATCTTGCTCATCAAACCGCTTATCGACATCATTAAACCGTGCGTCAACTTTATCTAACCTTTCATCAATCGAATCCAGTTTAGATAAGATTTTATCCAATTTTTCGTCCATTTTTTCACCTCTTTTAGAATGCGTAATCTTTTCCGGCAAGTACACCAAACTCGAAAATTTTGTAAGCTGTAAGGGTAAAACATTCGGCAGCGCTCTCTTCAAACCGGCGGGAGGCGTGATCTGTGATGGTATCAAGCCTTTCCTTTACTTCCTTGGAGATGTCTTCTTTGAGGTATTCATCTAGCATATTGCTTTTGGAGTAAAGGGAAAACAGGAATCCATCTACAAAAAGGTTTAAGCCATGGTTTTCAATAAAGCGGTAACGGAATGGGGATTCGAATAAAGGTTGAAGATCTCGGATTTGCTTTTCATAACGGGCCACTTCATATAGTACTTCCAGTATATCCGGGATTCGTTCACTATAAAAGAATAGAATATCTTCTTTTAGCTTTTCCCTGTTTTGGGAAAAATCATCATTTAATAGATTGTGTTTTTTAATCGAAGAGTTCAAAAGGGGACCTCCAAATTTGATATTTTTTTCGGGGAAAGCAGTGAGGGCAGCGAGGGTCAGGATTAGAATTTTCCAAATATCACCTCCTTTTTATCATTTTAGCATTAATTTACATTAAAAAAAGGAAAATTTTCCGAAAAATCATTCTATTATTTGGTATGATTAGGGGAAAGAATGATTGTTAAGGGTGGGGCTTAATGACAACAACTTCTGAAAAGCTTGCGGTGTTTCTGGATGAAAACTTTCAGGAATTCTTGAATAACTGGAGAAACAAAGTGGTATTGGCTGAAGATGATAAATTTAGTGAAGAAGTCGTAGGTAACGGCATCGGGATGTACAAGCTTGTAAGACGGGCAATTGAGGGTCCTCTCAGTGAAGAGGAATTGATGCTGCTGGCTGAAAAGGTAGCCAGGGAAAGAGTCGAAGCCGATACGAATATCAGTGAATTTGTATACAATGTCAACATGGGAAGAAGCGAAATCATTAAATGGGTGAACAGTTCAGGCATCCAGATTGATGAGCTTAACCCATATATAGAAGAGATTAATAGGGTTTTCGACCGTTTTTCTTATTTAGCTGTCCGATTCTATACGGAGATTAAAGATAAAGCTTTAAAGGAAAAGGAATTATACATTGATCAGACGCATAAAGAAAGACTGACTATCCTAGGGCAGATGAGTTCAAGTTTTGTTCATGAATTCAGGAATCCTCTGACATCTATTATAGGGTTCACGAAGTTATTGAAAAATGACTATCCGGAATTGCCTTACCTGGATGTGATGAGTCATGAATTGGATCAGCTGAATTACAGGATTTCTCAGTTTCTTCACGTATCAAGGAAGGAAATCATTGAAAGTAAAAAGGAGAAATTCCTTGTTTTCTCCATGCTGAGTGAATTGATAGAATTTCTTTATCCGAGTATAGTAGACGGCGACGTTCAGGTGAAATCCCATCTGGAAACACAGGTTTATATTAAAGGCAATAAGGAAGAGCTCAGGCAGGTATTTTTAAACTTGATCATGAATTCTATTGATGCACTGGAGCAGGTCAAGGGTGAAAAGCGAATCACAATCACTTGTACATTTGATTATGAAAATGATGAAATCCAGGTGAAGGTGGCAAACAATGGACCAGAAATCAGCGCGAAAGCCCTTGACGCTATTTTTGAGCCATTCTACACGACGAAAGAACTTGGGACGGGAATCGGACTGTACATCTGCCGCAAGCTGGTTGAAAAGCACGAAGGCAGCATTGTCTGTACTTCAAGCCCGGAGGAGACAGCTTTTACCGTCACGATACCGGCAGCTAAGGAAGGTCCAGCGAGGGGCTTGTCCTTTAGTTCTCTAAAGCATTAAGAGGGACTGTCCCTCTTAGTGCTTTAAAGTGGAAAAGTATAATAGATTGGTATGGAACTATCAATAATTGACAAGAATGATGACAGGGAGGGATTCATCTTGCGGTTATTGGTAGTTTTTTTGTATTTAAGTTTGCTATTTGTCATGGCTTGTACGGCAAGCTTGACCGATCTGATTGAACATCAGCAAATCAGGTTTTCGGTGGATGCCAAGCCGGATTTTTACAGCTTCTTTGAATTTCGATCCTTTAATTATACTCATCCACTTTATATCACTCAGAAGTCTGGCCACGCGATAAGTTTCTTCATGCTGGCCGTGCTCTTGATGGCTTTATATAACAGTTTAAAGGCTGTCATCTATGTAACGTGGTCATTTGCTTTTTTAACTGAAATCGCTCAGTTGTTTTTTTCCCGGACGGGCTGTCTGGTCGATGTGCTCATTGATCTTTTCGGGGTGATGTTATTTCTAATAGTTTATTTTACGAGCCGGCTTGTAGCTGGTTTAGTCCTTATTCGATAGATTATGATAATGCCGGATTGTTCTCTAGCTAAGACACTTTTTTCTTTATAAAGCATAAATACGGAATAATAGGGTAAATGGGTATGAGTCTATCTAACTATTTGAAGGAGGAACTCATGAAAAAAAGCCTGGTACTGCTTTTTTTGCTTATTTACTCTATGATTAATTTTTCTTTACCCCAAGAAGCTGAAGCGAAGGTGGACGAGAGACCGGTATACATAACAATTGATGATGGTCCTACAGCCTATACCGATGATTTTCTGACCGTATTTAAGGAATATGATATGAAAGCAACCTTTTTCATGCTGAAGCCAAGTATGGAAAGATACGGGAGTTCGCTGCGCCAAATGGACACGGACGGTCATGCACTCGGATGCCATGGGGTGACTCATGAAAGGGATGAATTCTATGAATCCCCTGAAAGTGCAGTTCGTGAAATGAAATTATGCGTTGCTGCTTTAGAGGACATAACGGGAGAAACGACAAGTGTCGTCCGCGTACCCTATGGAAGCATTCCGGATATGGAAGAGCAATACCGGGAGGCGATGATTGAAGCAGGGCTTAAGATGTGGGATTGGAACGTCGATACATTGGATTGGGATTGGGAGGACAGGGATAAAATCGTCTCATACACCATTGAGAAAGTAGAGGAAGCAGAAGAGAATGGTGAAATTCCCATCATCTTATTTCATGACCAATATGAAACATTGAAAGCACTGCCTGAGATCCTTAACTATTTAAAAAATAAAGGATATTACAGTGAGACCATCACTTCCTATCAGGACCGGTATAATTTTTTTCATAAGATTAATATGGAAGCAAAGGTGGCAAACCGATTCGGTGGTATGAATAGGTATGAAACAGCAATTGAGATTTCAAGGGAAGGCTGGGATTCTGCGGATACGGTGATGATTGCAAGAGGGGACGATTTTCCGGATGCGCTGGCCGGCGCACCACTTGCCTATGGATTAGATGCCCCGATTCTCCTCAATCATCAGGATAAACTGCTTCCTGAAGTGAAAGCGGAAATGGAGAGGCTGAACGCAAGAAAAGTAATTATATTGGGCGGCCGGAGTGCAATTTCCAATGAGACGGAACAAGACATAGCTGCAGCGGGCTTTACGGTTGATAGGATAAGCGGAACGGATCGATTTGAAACAGCAGCGAAAATTGCTGAACGTCTTTCCCGTGAGGAAGGAACGGCGATTGTTGCAAATGGCAGAAGCTTTCCGGATGCTATGGCAATAGCCCCTTTTGCCGCCCAAAAAGGCTACCCTATTCTGCTGACAGAAGTGGATGAACTTCCAACCGCCACCCGGGGAGCGTTATCCGGAATATCTAAAACCCTGGTAGTAGGTGGAGAGGGAGTCGTTAATAATGTGATATTCTCCCAATTGGCGAATCCTGAAAGGTATGCAGGAGATAATCGATTTGGAACGGCCGCGGATATCACAGAGCGTCTTCTTCCGTCTAATAAAGCATTTGTGGCAACGGGATATGAATTTGCAGATGCATTGACCGGATCGGTTTTAGCCGCAAAAAATGGGGCCGCTTTACTGCTGGTGAAAAACAGTTTTATTACTGCTGAGACAGCCAATGCGGTTGAACAGGCGGGGATCAATAACTTTACCATCCTCGGAGGAAAGAATGCCATTGACTACAATGTCGAGGAATGGTTCAAAAACTACGATTTTGCCTCCATAAGCGCGGAAGGAACCTATGGCAATCAGTCGAAATGAACAAAGTGTGCTCCTAACTTGGAACTCGGAGCACACTTTACTTGTTGTCTTTATCGCAGTAAAGCACTAAAAGGGACAGTCCCTCTTAGTGCTTTAAAGTGTTAAAGTTCAGACCTTTAATTAAACATTTTCCCGGGATTCAACCGATTCTCGGGATCGAGCAGCTTTTTGATCGATTTCATCACGGATAGTGCGGCTCCGTGCTCAAGTTCCTGGTATTTAATCTTTCCAAGACCGACGCCGTGCTCTCCTGTGCATGTGCCTCCAACCTCAATGGCTTTACGCGCCACGAGGTCATTGATACGCGCTGAAGCGGCTGCCTGCTTAGGGTCATGAGGATCATAGACGACCAGGGTGTGGAAGTTTCCGTCACCAACATGACCGAATACCCCTCCAAGCAGCCCGCTTTCATCTATAAGCGCACGGGCGTACACCACCATCTCTGCCAATTGTGAAATCGGAACGCAAACATCCCCTCCTGAATGGGCCATTCCCTGCAAGTGGCGAAATGCATAAGCCATTTCATGGCGGGCGCGCCACAGCTCTTTGCTTTCGGCAGCACTGTTTGCCCGTTTCCAATATTCACCTCCGTGCTCGAGAATCAATTCTTGTGTCAGTTTGGCATCTTCCTCGGCCGAAGCTTTCGTACCGGAGAATTCCAAGAAGAGGGAATGCTCTTCGGGAAAAGTGTGTTCCCCAGTTAAATTCACCTGCCTGATACTGGCCGCGTCGACAAGCTCCATCCGAAGGACTTGTATCCCGCTCATTAAGATTGATTGGGCAGCCTCTGCACATTTTTTCGGTGTAGAGAAAGTACATCGTGCGGTTACCGTATGTTCAGGTATGCCATGAAGTTTTAATGTTATGGCAGTGATGATTCCCAGTGTTCCTTCTGATCCCACAAATAACCCGTTCAGATTATATCCACTCGAAGATTTTTTAGCGCGGCTTCCCGTATTGATGACCGTTCCATCGGCTAAAACCACTTCCATGCTCAGGACTTGATCCCGCATGGAGCCGTAACGTACGGCGGTTGTTCCGCTTGCATTCGTCGCAACCATCCCGCCAATGCTGGCATCTGCGCCGGGATCCACCGGGAATTGCAGCCCGTGCCGGTTAATCGCTTTGTTGAGTTCTTTTCTAGTCATTCCAGGCTGGACGGTCACGGTCAAATCCTCAGGATGAAAAGAGAGTATCCTATTCATTCTTTCGAAGTTCATAGAAATCCCTTTGCTGACCGGAATAGCATGGCCATCCAGGCCCGAACCTGCCCCAAAAGGAGTTACGGAGAGGTCATGGTTTCTCGCAATCTCTAAAATGCTGATGATTTCCTCCTTATTCTCTGGAAAAACGATAACATCTGGTTCAACAGGCGGATGAGAGGATTCGTCCCTGCTGTGGCGGTACATATCCCCTTCACTAGTGCTTACTTTATCTTTGCCTAACAGTTCGTATAATTTGTTGACAACATTTTGAACCACTATCTCACCTCAATAATTTATAAAATATTCAAACTACTATATCTGTAAAATATCATAGCATAGATTCCTATTGAAATTGTCATTATTTGTTTATTACGTTAACGCGTTCCAGTACTAAGAGGGACAGTCCCTCTTAGTGATTTAACGCGGTAACGTACGAAGAGGGACTGTCCCTTTTGGTGCGGTGAAGCAGCAAAGCGCAAATGCAAAATAATTACAATTAGTTGGTCGTTTTACCAGGGAATAATGATAAAATAGTCAATATATTGAGATTTTTGTATTTTACTTTTGGGAGGATTACATAATGAATTCACAGCTTAACAGGCCAAAGGGGTTTGGCGAGATTTTAGATCAGACGTTTCGTCTGAGCAAAAAAAGGTTTTTAGACTTTTTTATGATTTTTCTTATATTGCTGGGGCCGATTTACCTGCTTCAGGCTCTATTTGAGTTGATGGCGGGTGTTAACTTTTTCAGACAGACAGGGGCCGGAGGTAATTGGTTTGAACAGTTCATGATAAATTTTGAGGAAGCCCCAGAAACAGAGCCAATTTCTGCAGCGAGTGTAGGAGCGGGCATTGCATCAGCCCTTCTTGGCATTGTCAGCACCTTTTTCACCGTTATCGCAGGGGCTGCAATATTAATCGGGGTCAACCATATCCGCAAAAATGAAGAGTTCACCGCAGGAAGTGCCATCAAGCAGGCATTCAAACGTTTCTGGCCGCTTGTTGGAAGCAGTATTTTATTCGGTCTGATTATCATTGGAATGATTGCGGTTCCGCTTATGGTCGTTGGATTCAGCGGCTTTTTCATAGCAGGATTTGGAGGGGCTTTTACAGGCGAATCCTTTGCAGGGTCCATCGTTACGATCCTATTTATGATTGTTTTGCTTTTGGCAGGTGCAGTTGGTATCGGATATCTAGTTACACGCTGGAGTTTTTACCTTGGCGTGGTCACGATTGATAAAAAAGCGCCCGGGATCGGCAGGAGCTGGAACCTCACGAAAGGCCGCGGCTGGGTGGCATTCGGCGTTTTCCTGGTTCTTATGTTGATCACTGGTGTCGTCACGGCTGCCTTCGAGTTGACATTCGGTTTGGCACTGGGTTACAGCGTGCTTTACTCCATCCTCATCAATCTGGTGACAATGCTGACATCGATCATCACTTCGGTCGGTTTTGCGGTTATGTTCTTTGATTTAAAAATCAGAAACGAAGCGGAAGACTTGCAGGAGATGATCGAGGATTATAAACAAGAATAGCGGTTGGGAGCTCCATGCTCCCTAACCGCCCAATGAAAGTCAGGTGAGGCCGAGTGCTTTATGAAAAAAATGCAAGAGATGAATTGCAGGATATCCTGGATGACCGGGAATACACGGTATATCAGCCGGAAAATCAGGGTTTCTCTCAAAGTCTCTGGGAAAAAATCAGGGACACCTTCATTGACTGGCTCAACAATTTGTTTCCAGGATACGCAGTTTCGCAGGGCGGCGGAACGATGATTACTGTGGTTTTGGTCATTTTGGGACTGGCCGCTCTCACCATTACTCTTCTTCTCGTTTCCCGCAATGTGATTAACAAGCGGAAATTTGCGCAGCAAAAGCCTCTTCAGCACCTTTCAGAAAAAGACTGGTCCTACAGGGAGCACCTGGCAGAGTCGCAGAAACAGGAAGAAGCGGAAGAGTATTCACCGGCAGTGCGCCATCTTTTCCTTGCCCTGCTGCTGTATTTTGATGAAAAAGAATGGCTGGCAGCAAGAAAATGGAAGACGAACTGGGATTACTACGAAGAGCTCGAGAAAGTGAACAAGGAGTGGGCAGAGCGGTTTTATTCCCTGGCATTGAAGTTTGACGAGGCGGCCTATGGCGGACGGGAGATTCAGCGGGAAGAATTCATTCCTTATAAAGAGCAGGCGATGAAATGGATGAATGAAACTCATGTGGAGAAGGAAGCTGAGGATGAAATGGATGGTTGAAAAAAATTCAAAACTCATCATTTTCGCTGTCATTCTGCTTGTCTTCGCCGTGCTGAGCTATATCATTGGAACCCGCGCCCCTAAAGAGTATCCTGACTTTCTTTCCGAGTCCCCTGCTCCGATGGGAACGAAGGCGATCTATACATATTTCAGCAATGAGCTTGATCATGTGGAGCGATGGACTCACTCTCCGAATCTCTTGAATAAGTCTGAAGATAACCAGCTGCTGCTGATGATTCAACCTTATTTTATTCCGGAAAGTGAAGAAACCGGGGAATATCTGGAGTTCATGGAAGAAGGGAATACAATCCTTCTTTTTAAAACTGTTCCCGATGGGATGTTTGATGTCAAAACGATCGGCGTTGATACGGAGGAAAAAGAGATTTCAACGGTCAAGGATGTTGAGGGTGCGATAAGGAATGCCTATATCCCGGCGCCCGTCCGCATACAGAAAAAGAATGAAGACGAAGTGCTGATTTCCGATGAAGCAGGGCCTATTGCCATTCAGCGGCCGGTAGGGGAGGGCAGTCTGATTGTCGTCACAGCCCCACATTGGATGACAAACAGTTCAATTTTGGAGGAAGATCACCTGTCACTCGCCCTGACCCTTATCAACGAAAGCAATCCAGGTGGAATTCTGTTTGATGAATATATTCATGGCAGGGACAGTGCTTCATCTGTTGCCACTCTGTATCCGAAGTGGTTTTTGATTCTGATGGTTCAGGGAGGTTTTCTTCTCATTTTATTCCTCTGGTATCGAGGCAAGCGCTTTGGACCAATTGAGACTGCGCGCGAAGAATACGTCAGGTTCAGCGACGAGCGGATCAAAGCTTTGGCTGCTTGGTACATTCGCGGAAAGAGATTCACAGATTCATTGAACATCCAGGCTGATTACGTCAAATTGCTCCTTCAGGAAAAATGGGGCATCGCCTATTCCCCGGAATGGTCGGACAGCACCGAGGGTCTCACGCGTAAATGGAAGTCCTCTACGGAAGAGGAAATCAAAAATTTTGTGGACGAATTGACCGCGGTTTTGGCAAAAGAAAAAATGAGTAAACAGGAATACTTATTATGGTCGAAAAAGTTGGATCGACTCAGGAAAGAGGTGGAGGAAGGATGAAGCCGGAATTAGCATCCTTACTGGAGAAATATGAAAGCAGGATATTAGGTCAGCGAACAAATCTGAGGCTGCTTCTTTCAGCAATTTTAGCAGGAGGGCATGTCCTCATCGAAGGGGTGCCCGGAACCGGAAAGACGCAGATGGTCCGTACGCTGGCAAACCTTCTCGAGGGAGAGTTCAGCCGTATTCAATTCACCCCTGACCTGCTGCCGAGTGATATTACGGGAAGCACGATTTACAATATGAAAGACAGTTCGTTTCAAACGTTGAAGGGCCCCGTTTTTACAAACATCCTTCTTGCTGATGAAATCAACCGGACACCGGCGAAGACGCAGGCTGCTCTGCTGGAAGCAATGGAAGAAAAACAAGTGACAATACAGGGGGAAACCTATCCATTGCCGGAAGTATTCTTTGTGGTGGCGACACAGAATCCTATTGAATTTGAAGGGACTTATCCGCTGCCTGAAGCCCAGCAGGACCGATTTTTGTTTAAACTGAACATTGACTTTCCCGAACTGGAAGAGGAGACAAGAGTCTTAAAGTCGGTCATTGAGGGAGTTTTCAGCAAGGGTTCAGTGGAACCGGCTCTAGACACAGAAACTTTCGCCAGTATCCGAAAAGAGGTTGCCAATGTGACCATCTCAGACAGCGTGCTCGACTATATCATGAAAATTGTCCGTAAAACTCGGGACACGGACGCCATCCGTTTTGGTGCGAGCACAAGGGCAGCGATTTCGATAGGAAAAGCGGCGCAGGCCTGGGCTTACATGGCCGGCCGGGATTATGTCACCCCGGACGATATCAAGATGACCGCCCGGCCTGCTTTAAGGCACAGAATCCAAATCTCGCCGCATATGGAATTGGAGGGAGCGACGGTTGATACGATCATTGAAGAACTTGTGGGGGCGGTTCCTGTTCCGCGATAAGGGGATTCTGCCGACTGGGAGGTTGATCCTTGCATTGACCGTCCTATCATTACTTCTGTTTTCGGGAGGTTTCTTCGGGATCACCTGGAATATGGTCATCACTGCTAACCTCGTTTTTCTTTTACTGAGTCTGATCGATTTGGCCATTTCTCCTCGGGAAAATGAGATTTCTGTAAAAAGGAAAATGCCTGAGGAAATGGAAAGAGCGTTACAGTATGACGTTGAGGTGAATATCACCAGCAACTCGCCTCATGGTTTTTCTTATAAAGTTGTAGATGGTCTTCCTCAGTCCTTTCAAAGGCCGTTTCCGTTAAAAGGTTCCGCTGGAGAAGGTGCAACAGCATTTTCATATAAAACGGCAGCACCCGTCAGAGGCCGGTATTCCATTGAAAAACTCTACTTACGGTACCGAAGCAGGCTCGGTTTATGGGAGAAACAAAAGACTTTTACAGTGGAAGAAAGCGTCAAAGTCATCCCTGATTTGTCGGACACGAAAAGATTCCTTGAGGATGCCCAGCAGTTCTTGCTTTACGAAGGATTGAAGATCCGCAAGATGAAGAGCGGAGCAGGGGAGTTCTCAAAAATACGAAACTATGCCGTCGGAGATGATCCGAGAATGATCAATTGGCGGCAAACGGCCAAACTCCGTGAAGTTATGACCAATGAGTATGAGCCTGAACACGGCAAGTACATTACGGTCCTGATCGACTGCGGCCGTATGATGGGGGCCGAGCTGACGAAAGGAAATCGCTTGGAGAGAGCTTTGGAGGCGGCAATGACAGTGAGTGCTGCCGCTTTGCAAAAGGGAGACTACGTTTCCGTCCTGGCTTTTTCCAGGGACGTCAAAGTCTTTGTGCCACCGGCAAAAGGAATGGCTCATCTGCAGACGATCCTTCAGAGTATTTACAATCTGGAAGTGGATTCTGCGGAATCCAATTATGCGGCAGTGCTCAGCTACTTGCAGACCGTTCAAAAAAAACGCAGCCTGCTGTTGTTGTTCAGCGACGTCGGTTCCTTCCTTCATGAGGGAGGAGCGTTGAACTACCTTCACCGTCTGCGCCAACGGCATTTATTTTTAATGCTGGGGATAGAGGACAGGACACTGCTGAGCCGAGCGGCGGAGGAACCTCAAACTGTGAAAAGCACGATGATTAAAAGCATGGCTCAAAAACAGCTGCTTGTTAAGAAGCGGGAAAAAGCCAAGTGGGAAAAAAGAGGCCTCCAAATGGCGGAGGCCCGGGAAGAGAAGCTGGCAGCTGCTGCCGTTTCTCACTATATCGATATCATGAACCGGGGATTGCTGTAGTTTTTTTCTTCAGCAACATAGTTCCGACAAGGATATAAAGAATCAATCCGATCACCGTCAGGCCGGCAATCAAGTATTTAGCCTCTAATGACAGAGTGGAAGGTGTAATGAACCCTTCAATGATCCCGGCAATGACAAACAGCGGGATTGTGCCCAGAAGCAGCAGGACAGAGCGTTTTGCCTGCTGCTTTAATTGATAGCCGCGAGAATAGCGGCCCGGCACGAACAGCTTGTATCCCATGAGGAGACCGGCTCCGCCAGCAATGAAAATCGCCGTTAGTTCGATCATTCCGTGCGGCACGATGTATGCCCAGAATTCATAACTTTTTCCATAGTGCCAAAAGAGAGCGGCAATCGCACCAACAATGATGCCATTATAGATAAGAAGGTACACTGTCAAAAGACCGAATGTGATTCCGCCGGCGAATGCCAGGAAGGCGACCTGTATATTGTTCGTCATGATGGAGGCCGACATCATCGGGGCATCCACATGGCCCTCATTTTCACCGAGCCTTTCCGGGTCAAAATTCTGCGCCATATTTTCCGGCAGCACTGAATAAATATGAAGCGGATCATCGGCAACTGAGAAGAAGCTTCCGGCTGCTCCGAGTGTAAACAAAATCATCGCAAAAACGACCATCTTCCATTGTTGGAGGAAGAGCCCGATAAAAGTTACACCGAAAAAGTGCCGGACCTGCTTCCAGCTCGATGTTTGGTCGCGATATAAAAGATTATGAGATTTAGAGACAAGTTCATTCAAATAAGGTGTGACGTCTTCGTGGGAAAAATAAGTCTGGCTGTAGGAAAGATTCTGGGCAGCTTTCTGATAAAGACGGCTGAAGTGGTCGATATCAGCTCCCTTGATTTTGTTTTTTCTTTTATGCATGGTCGAGATCAGTTCCTCCAGAGCTTTCCAATCCTGGCGATGCTGCTGGATGAATTGTTTTGAGTTCATGGGAACACCTGCTTTTTTGGGGAAGTGTGTTTGACAAATTCCGGGTGGTGCCTGGTACTTGTCGAGTAATCGGTATGTATTCAAGCGTGCTCAAGCGTCGAGCGTTTAAGGTTGCATGCCTTGCGTAATCCTGGAATAGGTTAGGTATTACTGTTGTTTTACTCATCTCCAAGAGCATATGAGCACCCGCTCGTGTTATGTAACGAGGAAACATTTTTCGCTTTCAGAGAGATTTAATCTGTTACGTCACTTTGCCGGCCGGTTCCGTCTTCTATATTATAATACAAAAATCTGGAAAGGAGGAACCGAATATGAAAGATGAACAAGTCGATATAAAAACGCCCGAATATGTGTCCCTGCAGTTTCAGACGGCCGGGCTCGGAAGCAGGGCTGCTGCTTTTTTAATAGATCAGTTGCTGCTGACGGTCATTAATATTCTGGTCGTGATCGGGCTGGCGATGTCCCTGAATCTATCAGCGGAGAACGCTTTCTTCGAGGCACAGGCTTTCCATTCCGGGACAATTGCTACCGCAGTGGTAGCACTGTTTGTGTTGAACTGGGGCTATTTTTTCGCCTATGAGTTTTTTTCAGGAGGAAGAACACTAGGAAAGAAGTTGATCGGTATCCGAGTCATCCAGGATAACGGCCAGAGTATCACGCTTCTCTCAAGCTTCATACGCAATCTCATGAGAATTATTGACATGCTGCCGGCTTATTACTTTGTCGGCATGCTGATGGTGTTCTTTCATGGAAAGCACAAGCGACTTGGTGATTTAACAGCCGGAACGATTGTCGTACATGAAAGAAAGAAGAAAAAATCGAAGAAAAAGAGTTTCATTGAAAAAGAGATTGAGTCCCGGGGTCTGAGCAAAGAAAGCTTCGATATCGGGGAAGGAGCCCTTAAAGCTCTGGGTGCTAAAGAGTGGAAACTGCTGCGAACCTACAGCCAGCGGTTCATGGGAGTCGAACAGAATCAAAGACTTGTATTGACCAGAAAGGTTGCCGAAATCATCCTTCCTAAAGTTGGTCTGGCAGTAGAAAGGCAGACAGAAGAAGACCTCGAAAACATCCTGCTCGTCCTCTACCTCCAACTCAAAGAAGAGTGGGAATTCGAACTCTGATGCCCTGACACTTTATCACTCTAAAGCCCTAAGAGGGACAGTCCCTCTTAGTACTGGAACGCGTTAATAAACTAAAAGGGACTGTCCCTTATCGTGCTTTAAAGCGATAAAGGATAGTCCCTTTTCCTATTGTTGGACACGCTCGATAAATGTATCGAGACCCACATTATGATAGATTTGGAATCTTGGAATTTCATAGATGTGATGATCGCGTGTGGCAACTTCATTTTCTACTGTGAAGGCCATTTTGAACCCGAGATTTTTTAAGATCCTGATGGTGTCAGGTGTATATTCACCATAAGGGTAGGCGAATCCAAGGTTTTCGCCGTTGAGGTTATGGATACTGGTCTTGATATCGTTATAAACTTCCTCATGTGACTTTGATGTAAGAAAGGCAGGGTGAGTTCCCCATTCATTTACCGGTTTTTCTTCATCGCGTTTATGATAGCTGTACGTATGGCTTTGGAAGTCAAAGACGTCACAGGCTTTCTCCATTTCCTTCATACTGAAGTACTGTGCAAGCTCTGGAGAAAAGGAGTATCTTTTATTCGTGATAGCCCCAGTAACAATAAAATTGGTCGCTTTAAAGCCATATTTCTCTAAAATCGGGAATGCTTCTTCATAATTGTCTTTAAATCCATCGTCAAATGTTAGGACGACACTTTTATCAGGAATCTCAATGTCTTCATTCAAATAGGCGTAAAGCTCTTTCATCGTCAGAGTTACGTATCCATTTTCGTAAAGGTAGTTCATCTGCTTTTCAAATTCTTCCGTGAACACGATCATGGAGTTGATTTTTCCATTAATAGAGTGGGTGTCATTGATATCTTCCTGGCTGATAATCCGGTGATAGGTAAGAATCGGAATGGCATCTGCAGGCTTTCCATCAATCACAAAGTTTCGCACTTCAGTTTCAGATCCTTTTTTACAAGCCCCCATATCCACCTGTTCTTCTGCAGGAAATAGACCATCATGTTCTTCAGCCAGCAGGGAATATTCATCTATCGTCATACTGAACCCAATTCCAATGACGCTCAAAAGTGCTAAAAATCCGAGGGCAAAAGCAGTTTTTCCAAAGGTGTTTTTCATGTATTCCCGGCTCCTTTCCAGGTAAGTTTTCCGGAACGTTCCAACTTGTCCCAAGCATGAGGACTGTGAAAGTAGGATAGTGTTCCATACACCACGAATGATAGATTGATCAGCATCCTGAATACAATGATATCGATTGGCAGGAAGAGTAAGAATCGTAAAAGGTCTCTCTTAGAGAACTTTAATCCGTGAAGGTAGCTGACAAACATGGTTGTCAGGCTCTGATAGACAAAAAGCAGGAATGCCCCCGACATCAGCATCAGCAGAAGAGTAAGCTGGCCGCCGTTAAAGTAAAGCAGAACAGGGGTCAGTAACACAGGGAATGCACTCAAAGTGCCGATTGTAAACTGATCGACCAGAAAGAATATCGAGAATTTTTTAGGAAGCTTGCGGAAATAACACTTCCGATAGTATATAAGACAGTCGATGAAAGCCTTCTGCCAGCGGACTCGCTGTTTGAACATATTCTTTAAGGTGCTTGGACATTCAGTGTAACAAAGGGCAGTCGGAACAAAGGTGATACTTTCCTTGTTCCCCCGCTCTTTTATCCACTTGTGAAGTTTTAACGTGATGTCCATATCCTCCCCAACCGTTTTCCGGAAACCTTTTATAGCAAAAAGGGTCTCTCGTCTGAACGCCCCGAAAGCACCTGCAATAACGGTAATCGAATTCATGGCTGCTTGTGCTCTCTTATGTAGATAAAAGGAAGATAAATATTGCAGGAACTGAAACTTAATCACATTGTTTACTTTTAAAGTCGGTTTCAAATTCTCTAATGAACCGTTAAACGCCTGGGAAATCAAGACATTGCCGCCGCAGGCAAGGACGCTTTTCTTTTGGAAAGCAGCATTCATTTCATTCAGAGAATTTTTTTCTAAAATACTATCAGCATCAAGCGTCACAACAATTTCATTTTCGCTAAAATTGATTCCGGCATTAAGAGAGTCTGCTTTACCACCATTTTTTTTATTAATCACAAAAATCGAAGGAAACTTCTTTGATTGATAAAAACCGGTGACTCTCTCGTGTTTTAAGCGCGTATCGATCATCCGGCTTGCAGGTTTCAACTGAAGTACCTCGTGTAAAACCCTGAGGGTATTATCTTTTGAGCCATCATTCACGATGAGCAGCTCAGCATTTTTATACTCAACCTGTCGAAAACCTTCAATGCAGTTTTCGATCACTTTTTCTTCATTATAAGCAGGGACGATGACGGAAAAACTATGATTCTTCGTAATTCTGACTTTATGTTTTTTCTCATTTTTAAACAATGGGATGAGCACATAGATGGTTTGAAATATAACGAATGATAAAAATACCGCAAAAGTGATGTATAGCATTGTCATAGTTTTTCCTCCTCACTATTGTTGCTGGAAAACCTGCTGCTGATAGACGCGGACATGGTCAATCAGCATCTCTTTAGGATACTCTGCATCCGGGTCAGGATCGCCGGGCCAGTCCCCGCCGATTGCTGTGTTCAAATAAAGATACATTGGCATGTCGGGGGAAAGGACTTCTGATTCAAAAACAATGTTGCCATCGAGTGTCCAAGTTAACTTATCCGGTTCCCAGATCAAGCCGAAATCATGGAATTCTTTTGTAAAATCAATTTCTTCACTGATATAGTGGGAGAAATCCCTCATGCGCTCACCGTTTTCGTTTTCCCAGTGGACGACCTGAACATATTCGTTGGGATTCTGACCGAGGAAATCCATAATGTTGATTTCGGGAAGCCAATCCTCTTCGCTGGGGACCATCCAAAAAGCGGGGAACAAGCCTTGGCCTTCAGGAAGCTTTGCCCTGATTTCGACCATCCCATAGCGGAATTGAAATTTATTTTCTGTCGTGACGGCACCGGACGTGTAATCACGGCCTCTGAATTTCTCTTTGTTACTCTCGATGACTAAATGGCCATCTTTGATATCAACATTTGCAGGGGAGTAGTACTGCAATTCATTATTCTTTTCTGATGGCCAGTTCTGCTCATTCCAGTTGGAAAGTGATTCCTCGTTGGAAAATTCGTCATGCCAGACCAATGTCCATCCATCGATTTTCGTATCTTTTTCTTCCCATTCTTCCTTGAGGTTTTTAGGCTGGGGGTTCTTGACTTCTTCTGCCTTGACTTTAGGCTGTGAGGTTTGTGTCAGGTCTGCAAAAAACTCTTTTTGGGCGCTGCATCCTGAGAGGAAAAGCGCAGAAACGATCACTGTAGATAGTATTCGCATTATAGTACCTCCTGAGTTAGATTTCTTAATTGAGAACGACTAAAACAAAAAAAAGAAAATAAAAGTCTGAGAGTTAGTGATTCGTAATGGAGAACGAAAGGTGGTTAAAAAGAACCCTCAGCGGAAAAGGGAACCATTGAAAAGTATTAAAATCATAGCTTAGCTTGGATGACTGAAAAGAATAAAATTACTTAGACGAAGTTTTATTATGTAATCACTTTGTTGGATATGAATAATTATGTGTTAGTTGTTCGTTATAATGGATACCCGGATAAACAACATCTAAACACACCTAAACAAAATTTCTTGTGTGCTTTATTGCTTTAAAGCCCTAAGAGGGACAGTCCCTCTTAGCGGATTAACGCATTACCGTACTAAAAGGGACTGTCCCTTTTAGTACGGTAATGCGTTAAACAAATAAAAGCTTGAGGACCAGGGTCCTCAAGCTTCCTTATAAGTTAGGCTGTTACGCCATCTTCCTCTTCAATTCTTCTTAGTCTTTCTGCGACTTCTTCTTCAGAAAGGTTGTGCTCCATCACGTAGCGGTTCTCTGAATGAGTACGGCATTCGTGAGAGCAGCTTCTCATATACTTATGCTCGTTTTCTTCAGAGCAAAGAATTTTTCTGTTACATGGAGGGTAAGCACAGTTCACATAGCGCTCACATGGTTCCCCAGTGTAGTAGTCTTTCCCGACAACAACATGTTCTTTGCGGTTCACTGGTACAGCAATTCTTTCATCGAACACATAAAGCTGTCCGTCCCAAAGGTCGCCTTGAACCTCAGGATCATAACCATAAGTAACGATACCGCCGTGCAGCTGAGCTACATCCTCGAAGCCTTCACGCTTCAGCCAGCCTGAGAATTTTTCACAGCGGATTCCACCCGTGCAGTAAGTGATGACTTTCTTGCCTTCAAGCAATTCTTTATTTTCACGGACCCAGTCAGGAAGATCACGGAAAGTTTCCACATCCGGTCTGATTGCTCCTCTGAAGTGTCCTAAATCATATTCATAATCGTTTCTTGCATCAAGCACGACTACATCATCTCGTTGGATATGCTCATAAAATTCTTTAGGGCTCAAGTACTCGCCAGTGATTTCATGTGGGTTGATATCATCTTCAAGTCTTAAAGTTACAAGCTCAGGACGATGTTTAACTTTTAATTTTTTGAATGCATGATCTTCTGCTTCATCAATTTTAAATACCGTATCATGGAAGCGGTGATCATTTTTCATCATTTCCATATATTGTTCTGTCGCTTCGTAAGTACCGGAAACCGTTCCGTTGATCCCTTCTTTTGCGATCAGAATGCGTCCTTTAAGGCCCATTTCTTCACAGCGCTTCTTGTGATACTTCGTGTAAGCCTCTGGATCCTCAATTGTTACATAGTTATAGTACAGAAGAACTCTGTATGGTTGTGTTTCGCTCATATTCATTTCCACCTATCGATTTATATTTGCAAGATATAAATGCCAGATGCCATTTCTCTTACGATTTACTATTATAGCAAAAAAGTGATAAAAATATTAGTGGAAATTTTTATTACAGATTAACGTAGTGAGGAGATGAGGATTTCATCACTTTATCATATTAAAGCACTAAGAGGGACTGTCCCTCTTAGTGCTTTAATATGGTAAAGAATACACTTGTATTCCAATTAATAGAAGTGTAGAATATAGGTAATAAGAACTAATAAATTTAAATATTGGCAAATCAGTCGAAAGGCTGGGACGCAAAACTACAGGGGCTACCATCCAATAAGGATATGCCAGCCAGTTGCACACACCACGGTATTGCGCCCTCTTTGAGTGCGTTTTTTATTTGCACAGGATTTGTGGATAGGGAGAGAATGGCCATGACAAAGGGAATACCGTTATCACTTCAAAAGTTAAAACATCGCTTTTATGCTGTGCTGCTTCCTATCTTTCTTTTTGTAGCCAGTCTAGGTTGGTATGAAGAAAGCCAATCGGATTCACCTGACCGGATTAATATGGTCATATTGCCGACGCTCATACTATTTTTTATTATTTCCTCGTGGATTGTATTTTTCAAAAAGGATTGGATTGAAAATACAGAAAAATTCAATATTATAGCCATATGTCTGGTGAGTGCCATTAAATTCACATATGTCGTCAGCTATGAACTGGAACAAACAGGAACACTTGGGACTTTTACCTTTTGGATGCCGATTTTCTATATGTTTTTGTTCTTCCTGCTGAATAGCAGGTTGGCTCTTCTTACAATAGCGATTACTTATATATGGTTTCTAGGTGTTGGTGTATACAAGTTTCCGGAGTTAATTGGAACCCCGGCAGCAACCATCCTGGTTCAATATATGTTTGCCAACCTTGTCTTCATTCTTACCCTGTTCTTTCTGCAGACGGTAAAGCAAAGATATATTAAGGCGGAAGTGATGGAAGAACTCGCAAATACAGATTATCTGACAGGATTGCCAAATAGAAGAAAAATTGATCAAGCACTGCATCAAGCTTTAAAAAAACAGCAAAAAATTTCGATTATCTACCTGGATATCGATCATTTCAAACAAATCAATGATACTTTTGGCCATACTGCGGGTGATGAGGTATTAAAGGAATTTACCAATGAAACGTTAGAGGTCTTGAAAGAAGAAAATATGCTGGGCCGGTGGGGCGGAGAGGAATTCATGATAATCCTCAAAAATGATCTCAATGAAGCTGCTATTCTTGCGGAGAAAATCAGAGCACATATTGCTCAGCACCGTTTTGAGGCAGTCGGTTCATTAACAGCCAGTTTTGGTGTCACTGCTTTACAGGAAGGTGATACCCTCGATACCCTCCTGAACAGGGCAGATAAAGCTCTATATAAAGCGAAAAATAGCGGACGGAATAAAGTTGTCTCCAATAGATAAAAAAGCAGTCTGGCAAACACACCAGACTGCTTTTCCATTATTCCTTAACTTCTTTAACCGCTACATGAGTAACTTTGTTTAACTGAATTCTGTATAAAACATCATCTTCCTTAAAAACAAAGTGATTCGAGTCATTTCCGAAGATTTTGTGAAGCACCGTAGCTTCTGTCCGTTCTTCTTCTATTAAAAAAGAGACCGTATTTTCATTATCAAAATGAAATTCTACATGAAATTTTTTCAATGTGTTTTCTCCTTTCGAATGTCTGTTTGTCAATTAATAGTTTCCCGCTGAGAAAGGAGATAAACGTTTGAAAGGAGAATTAGATCTTAATCCAACACTAACTTACTTAAAATCTCATTCGTCTCTTCCAAGTCAAAGTGTTCAGGGTCCAGGTCCCGTAGATATTGAATCTCTTCGTCATCTGCTTCAGGGGCCTTCAGCCGTTCCACTAATTCTATGTAACACTCTATGCCGCCGCAGTCTTCAGGAGGGCGCGCCCGTTTTCCTTTCAGGCACTTAGGAGAAGCCAGTGTTTCTTCCTCTAAGACTTTCTCAAGTAATATGCTGTGTTCCCAGTTATCACCGAAATCATAAGTGTAATCAAGCTTTTGCCCTTCTTTTATAAGCACATTCCCCAGCAGTACTTCTCTGGTTTCGTGGATTTCCTGGAACTTTGAACTCCCCCAATCTTCCTCTTGATCTAATTTAAACAATACGTTCCCCATTCGAAATTCATATAAATGAGTATCCGTCCATCCCATAACAGCCTGAATAATTTGATGAAGACCATGAAGAGTGATGTCATCCTGCACAAGGATTCTTCTCCAAATAGGGTGCTTGGCTTTTTTTAACGAAACCTTTAACTGATAGGTATTTCCTTTAGTCCGGGCTTTATAATCAACTTTTGCCCCTTTATCAAGTCTGTTTTGCTTTTTTATGATATCTACGATTTGTTCTTGAAGGTGCTTAAGGTTCATTTGGTGAAAACAAAACCTCCTTTTTCAATTATAGTAACGAAAAGAAAGGAAAGTGGCCATAGGAGGTCGAAAATAATAATGCAGGCTAAGAAAAAAGAAAGAAGGGATTGCATTGTTAACGATTAATAAGGACCGAATTTTTTATTCATTCACTAAGGAAAATAGTATTTCACATAGAGTAGCTTCCGGCACGACTCTTGCAATAGAAACATGTGACTGCTTTCAGGATCAGATCACTTCGGAGGAAACGGAACTGAAGGCGTTGGATTGGAATCAAATCAATCCGGCAACAGGTGCAGTCTACGTTGAGGGAGCCAACCCTGGTGATATTTTAAAAGTAAAAATCGAAAAAATTGAACTCGGTGATAGAGGAGTCATGATGGTGCAACCGGGACTGGGAGTCATGGGACACAGAATTGAGGAGTCTCAGGTAAAGATGATTCTGATTGAAGGGAATGAAGCAATTTTTAGTGAGGAGATCAGAGTTCCGCTGAATCCGATGATCGGGGTCATTGGAGTGGCACCTGAAGAAGGGGCGGTTTCCAATGGGACGCCAGGAGCTCACGGCGGAAATATGGATACGAAGCTTATTGCAGAAGGAAGCACATTGTATTTGCCTGTTTTCCAGGAGGGAGCTTTGTTTGGACTCGGTGACCTTCATGCAGCAATGGGGGACGGGGAAATCAGTGTGAGTGGTATAGAGATTCCAGGTGAAGTGACGGTCACGTTAGAAGTGGTAAAAGGGTCATCGATTCCTTATCCATTTGTGGAAACGAGCGAAGGACTTGCTGTTATTGTTTCTAAGGAAACGGTAGATGAAGCAGCAAAAAGTGCAGTCGAAATCATGATTGATGCGATGCTGCCGCAAACCGATCTGACCCTGAATGAATTGACGATGTTATTCAGTGCTGCTGGTCAATCACAAATCTCACAAATTGTTGATCCACTGATGACTGCCAGATTTTTTGTACCGAGCTATTTATTAGATAAGATAGGAAAACCGGAATTTCTGGTTAAAAAGGAATAATTCTGAGGTTTTTATATAACGCTGTTTTCGTATAAATTGTTGCTCTCGGAAAAATCCAAAGAGCCGGATTTTTCCCTTGGAGACAAGGGCTTTTTTCTCTATACAAGATAAATTAGCTCTTTTATTGATTGCTGCCAGCTTATTTTCTGTGAATCAAGGCATATCTCATGGAATTTATATTAAATAGCAACAAAGTTTAAGAAAAGAGCCTTATATAAAATAACTAGGCCTGCCAGGACGGGTGGTAATAAATGGGGATTTCAGGCACTCTGTTTCAACAACGACCGCTGGCTGATGGCTTTTAGAATAAACAGTTTATCCTGCGGCGTAAGCATTCTCCAGCTTTTCACTTTAATCTTCATAAGAATCGCTCCTTTTTTGGATTTATATTATGGATTTCTTGATGAAGAACTGGCCTAGTTTTTTTATCTATTAAGGTAATACCCAGACTTAAACAAAATATAAACAACAAAAATCCCAACAATTTCCGAGGAAATATGTCGAAGGACCGAGGAGACAGCTATCTTGCCTCCTCGGTCCTTACATATCAGTATCTTTATGAAAATACCTATAAGTCGTCACCAAGCCGCCTATATAAAGCATGATAGCGAAATAAGCCGGCAGCAAGTGTATGAAACTTGTATAGCCAATGGCAAAATGAACATAAATGCCGGCAATGAATGCTGGAAGGCCGCCAAAGAGGAACGTCCGCCACACC
Source organism: Bacillus sp. SG-1 (assembly GCF_000181495.1). GTDB lineage: Bacteria > Bacillota > Bacilli > Bacillales > Bacillaceae_B > Rossellomorea. The sequence goes on along the minus strand of NZ_ABCF01000011.1, from coordinate 21,337 downwards.
CATCTGTTTCCCTGCTGAAAACCCCAAAGCGCCAATAATAAAACGAGCAGTCCGACACTCAACAAAGCACTGCCGAAACCTGCGCGATCATGTGCAATTACAGGAATCAGCCTCTCATTGAAAGCCTCCAGCATTTCGGGTGTCATGCACAGGTATAGCAGGTCGGTCGGAACGAAAACGGTTGTGACTCCATACAGAGAAATGATGACCCCTCCCAAAACAAAGGAAAAGCCCAGCAGGACAAAAAGGAATTGTCCAAGCAAGGATGCTTTCCATATGCGGTGGTTCCTTCGATTCTTAGAAGAGGGGGTCCCTCGAATACCTTTGGTTTTTATAAAACCAACAATATAAAAAGGGAGCAGGACAAGCCAAAAGAGCAGGTGAAGCCAATCAAAATAACCGAAGCCAATGAAAGCAAAGATTCCCAGGAAGCCAACAATAGCGGCCTTATCAATGGCTTGCTTTGCCCATCGTAATTGATTCCTAACCCCGTATTTGGCAAGGTTCATATAGACAATGCCGCCTGATATCATGGTACCTGCAAGAGTCATCCTGTCATGGGCCATGAATAACATAATCCGCTTATTATACGCCCAAATCTCTTCCTTTTTCATCCCCAAAAACAATTCATCATAAGGCAGGACAATAGAAGTGATGCTGAATATAAGAGCAAGAACTCCTCCAAGAAAAATGAATAAACCGAAAAGCCAATAAGCAAACCAGCCGGGCTGCAGGGCAGGTGGCGCTTCTTTTGAGACCAGGGCTTCTTTAATCCTTTTCGTCAGGCCGGGACCTGAAAATACATAGCCTCCGGATAACATAACAGAGTCGGCCCCTGCCTCCAGCAGATGAAGAGCATCCTGAGGCTCTAAAATGGACCCCGATGTCAGTATGGTTTTCGAAAATCCTTTTTCCCGCAATTGTTTTACCTTAAGAAAATTGTCCGGAGTGTATTGTTCACCCAATTCAAGAACTATGCCGGAAAATTGGTGAAGTTCATTAACGCTAAGTTCGCTAGGATTTGAGATTGCAAGATAGATAGGTTTATCTGATGTTAAAGGGACCAAAAGGTTATCTACAATGAAAGCATCCGCAGTCTTTTCAAGTTCCCCAACCATTGCCTGTAATTCATGGTCAGTCCCAGTAATCCTGATGAAAATCGGCTGCTTCTTCTTGATGTTTTTAAGCCTTTCAGTGACGGATTTCAGTCCAAGTGATTCACCTTCCGGAAAGCAGATCTGTAGGTCTTCATAGTCTACTAAAGGATCCGAAAGATTTTTCGTTCCTTGCAGAGAGACCGGTCCAATCTCAAGAAACCCAAATCCTAAATTAGCAAACGCCTTGGTGCCGGAAAGAAAAGGGTCAACCTTCCCTGAAAGCCCGACTGGATTAGAAAAAGTCAGCCCATCTATATGTCGGGAGAGGGAGGGGAAGCTTTCTTCGCGGCCTAAAAAATTGATGATATGAGGACCACAAGGAAGGGAGGCAATCCTGTTCATCCCTTTATGAATGAATTCCCGGGAAGTAACGGGGGATAGTTTATTCAGGATAGGTTTGAAAATAACATGATAAGACCAATCAGGCATGTCAATTACTCGCATTCTAAAAAGCTTCAAGGATAGTTTACCATTTTAATGACTTGCTGAAGTGAGGAGATTAAAGATTAAGGGATAATTCCAGTTCCAAATACTGGTGGGCAATCTTGTTCTTCCCTCAGATAACTTGAAGGCCGGGTGCCTGTCCCTTGCCCTTAAAAACCCAACAACAAAAAAACTGCGTATCCCAAACGGTACGCAGTCTTCCCAATTATTCTAGATCCTCGCCGATTATCCGCACTTCACGTTCAAGATCGACATTAAATTTCTCTTTCACCGTCTTCTGCACATGTTCAATCAAAGAGATATAATCCTTTGCCGTTGCATTATCTTTATTGACAATAAAACCGGCATGCTTGGTTGACACTTCAGCGCCGCCGATATTCTTGCCTTGCAGCTGGCTGTCCTGAATCAATTTTCCGGCAAAATATCCTGGAGGACGCTTGAAGACAGATCCACAGGAAGGAAACTCAAGCGGCTGCTTGGACTCACGCTTATAAGTCAGGTCATCCATAATGGCTTTAATTTCCTCGTATTTCCCCGGTTTCAACTTAAAGGTCGCTTCCAGCACAATATCCCCATTATCCGGAATGTTGCTCGTACGGTAATCCAAATCGAACTCGGAAGCCAGCCTCTTCACAAGATTTCCTTCTTTATCCACAACATAAGCGTAATCGAGGACATCCTTGATCTCACCGCCGTAAGCACCGGCATTCATATACAGGGCGCCACCGACCGTTCCCGGTATTCCACAGGCAAATTCAAGTCCGGACAGACTTTCGGCCAGTGCCCGTCGGGAAGCATCGATGATCCGTGCCCCGCTTTGGGCGACAATGGTCGTTCCATCAGTGGAAATATCATCAAGGTGCTTCAAGTTGATGACAATTCCGCGGATGCCGCCATCTTTAATGATCAAATTAGACCCATTTCCAAGCAGCGTAAAAGGAATATTCTCCTCATTCGAAAGCTTCACAACATTTTGGACTTCTTCATATGTCGTAGGCGTGATGAAGAAATCCGCTTTCCCGCCAAGCTTAGTATAGAGGTGGTCTTTCAGCATTTCATCCACTTTAATGTTTTCGGTTTTTACTACATCCAGCAATTTATCATGAATTTTTTTGTTATCGATCATAAACATCATTCCCATTTCAAGTTTTATTTCCCCTGTAGGTACATGACTTGCTTCTATAATTATATGCCTAATCCCGCCTAAAGTTAAACTTTTTGAGGGAGGGAATTTTCAAGTTCATTCATTCATCATAATACAAAGTGGAGGTTTTTTGAATGGGAAATAGTCCTATTCAAAGAGAGGAAGAAAGTATGTAGGAAAACCAACTCCCATGGGGGAAGTTGATCAGTCTTGTATAAGGTTAAAACGATGGTATTCAATTTTATTCTTGATCTTTGCTTTGATTCCTTCATCCAGGCAGCCTTCCAAGATAGCTTTGTTATAACCCAGCATAAATTGGTGCCAGAAGAGACGTAATTTAACAAAGGATTTCATTGTGGCTTCCTCCCTAATAGATTCTCTATTCATATTTTCACCCTTTTCATGGGTTATAAACCTCAAGTAATTTCTTGGACTGACCGTTAATAACGTGCCGATTCTCATAAGTGGAAAATTATTCATAATTGATTCTTCCAGAAAAATATACAAAAAAATTTAGGACTTTGGTTTATCGAGTTTTCTTCCGGGTAATTCCCCCATTGTAAGCCGCTTGCTAAATAGGTAAAAAAAGGTACATACATAACTAACATAGAATGGACGAAAATGTGACCGGTTTACTATGAAAAGGCTTACTCACTTTCTGATTGGAAGGAGGTAACGCATCAGCGCTAACCAGCGGGGGATTTATAAGCCCTGAGTTCGATTTTATAACTGGATTGATAATTGAATACGACAGACAGAAGAAGACCACTTTCATTGGACGACGTACGATCGATTTATGAAATTGAATCACTTAAACTATTAAACTACTGGAAAGAGGTATGAAAATTGAAAAAGAACAGCTCGAAGATTTTACCACTCACACTTAGCACAACGTTAACGTTATTCAGCTTCAGTGCCCTGCCAGCCGCAGCGAATACGAACGAGGAAACAAATGCTCCGGTAAATGTTTTAAATGAAACGAAGGCAGATACGGAAAAAACAGCCGAGCTGAAAACTGCTGAAACCTCCACCCAAACTGAAGCAGATTCCAACACAGAGGCTGCTGCCTCTAATGAAGAACAAACAGCTCAAGAAGTAACTAGTGAAGAAGCAAATGCTGATTCTGAAGAAGCGACTGAAGTGGATCAACCAGCAAAAACGGATGATACAGTAAAAGAAACTACTGAAACAGGTGAAGAAGCGAACGTAGAGGATGCTGAAGCGGGAGAAGCTTCCAGTGAAACAGATTCAGATATCTTTGAATTAGTTAAGGCGATTCTTACAGGAGAAATTTCGGCTGCTGCGTTGGTATTGACTGATGGCTCACGGGTTAATCTTGGATTTGAAAATGGTACATGGACTTGCTTGAATTCGGATATTCTTGACGATGTGGCTGGATTAGAAGTAGAAACTGCAGGTGAAACATATACGTTTCTTTATGCGGATCTACTTGAAGAGATTTCAGCCTATGTTGCTGCCTGGATCAATGCAAATGTAACAATTGCTGAAGAGGAAGAGCCTGCAGAACTCCTTACAGACGTTAACGTTGTGCTGCATGAGGATGTTACCGTACAAGCGGCGAGTCTTCAACTTGAAGATGGGACTCTTGTAGGGCTTGATGTTAATAATGATTACGCTATTGTAGGTGATACCGAAGTTGAAGCGGACAGTGTGACAAAGCTGTGGCTGACGATTGAAGGAGAAGAATACGAAATTGACCTAAGTGATGTCGAGGCTGAGAATGGTGTGCTGACAATCACTGTTACAGCAGATGACTTAGATCTTGACGTTGATTTAGTGACAGAAATCAACTTAACTCTCCCGGAAGATATTGAAGCAGAAGAGGTAAAATTAGTTCTAGCAGATGGGACATTAGTAGAGTTGGAAGAATCTGATGATGATTCATACGTACTTTTAACGGAAGATAATGTATCTGTAGATGAAATCGTTCAGCTGTGGTTATCAATTGACGGAGAAGAATTTACTATCGACCTTGATGACATTGATCTTGATGGTGGCGTGCTAAATATCGAAGTAGAGGATGCCGATTTGGACCTTAACGTTGATTTAGTTACAGAGATTAACTTATCTCTTCCAAATGATGTTGAAGCAGAAGAGGTAAAATTGGTTCTAGCAGATGGGACATTAGTAGAGTTGGAAGAATCAGATGATGATTCATACGTACTTTTAACGGAAGATGATGTATCTGTAGATGAAATCGTTCAGCTGTGGTTATCAATTGACGGAGAAGAATTTACAATCGACCTTGATGACCTTGATCTTGATGGTGGCTTGCTGTCAATCACAGTAGAGGAAGCCGATTTGGACCTTAACGTTGATCTAGTTACAGAGATTAACTTATCTCTTCCAAATGATATTGAAGCAGAAGAGGTAAAATTAGTTCTAGCAGATGGGACATTAGTAGAGTTGGAAGAATCTGATGATGATTCATACGTACTTTTAACAGAAGATAATGTATCTGTAGATGAAATCGTTCAGCTGTGGTTATCAATTGACGGAGAAGAATTTACAATCGACCTTGATGACCTTGATCTTGATGGTGGCTTGCTGTCAATCACAGTAGAGGAAGCCGATTTGGACCTTAACGTTGATCTAGTTACAGAGATTAACTTATCTCTTCCAAATGACGTTGAAGCAGAAGAGGTAAAATTGGTTCTAGCAGATGGGACATTAGTAGAGTTGGAAGAATCTGATGAGGATTACTATGTTCTAGGAACAGAAGTTGAAGTGTCAATTGATGAGATTGTTCAACTTTGGTTATTAATTGACGGAGAAGAATTTACAATCGACCTGGATGACCTTGACCTTGAAGAAGGTGTGCTAAATATCGAAGTAGATGAAGCCGACCTGGAGCTGGATTTAACAGCAGTGACAGAAATCAACTTGACTCTTCCAGAAGAAATCGAAATCGACGATGCGGAGCTTGTCCTGGTTGATGGAACCGTTATTGAGTTGGAAGTGACGGATGAACTTACCTTCTTGTTTGAAGAAGAACTATACCTCGAGAATATAGCCTATCTTTCATTAACTGTTGATGGTGCCGAGTATACAGTCGACCTTTCAGAAGCAGACCTTGAGGAAGGGGTATTATCTGTCGGATTAGATCTGGATGTATTCTTCGATGCAGTAACAGAGTTAGATTTGAACCTTCCGGAAGGGTTGGATATTGAAGGAGCCACAGTGAGATTAACAGATGGTTCATTGATTGACCTAGAAGTAACGGAAGACCTATTGTTCCTATTTGAAGATGGAGAGCTGTATCTTCAAAATGTAGCTGCACTTTGGTTGGTGATTGATGGGGAAGAAATTGAAATTGATCTGACAGAGTGGGATTACGAGGTTTCTGGAGAAGGCCTCCTAAGCATTACACTGCCGGAAGATTTCCTAGACTCCTTGGTAGACGATAATGACACAGAGGTTGAATTCCTGACAGGCCTAACAATCAATCTTCTGAATTTCACTGGAGATATCGACAGTGCCGTATTGATTTATGGAGACAATGATCGTTTAGACCTGGACATTGTAGATGGAACCCTTGTATTGAATCTAGAAGATTTGGAGCTTGAATTAGAAGATCTTTTAGACTTAGAGATCGTCATTGATGGAGAAACTTACTTAATCGATTTTGATGAAGATTCATTGACAGAAGTTGATGGAGAAGTGACATTTGACATTGATTTTGATGTAGACATCGATGAGGACAGTGATTCCGATACAGATACTGATTCGGATACAGATAACGATTCTGACTCGGACTCGAACTCGAACTCGAGCTCTGACACAGATGAAACCATAGCAGGTAAGGATTCAGATAATGATACCAAGAAGAGTGGCATGCTTCCATATACAGGGGAAAGCAGCAACCTGCTGTTCTATCTGACAGGTCTGCTCATTAGTGCTTTTGGTGTACTGAACTTAAGAAAAAGAAAGTTAAACAAAGAGTAAAATAAAGAGCAGGAGAGGGTAATTCCTCTCCTGCTATGTTCATGAGGTGGATGATGAAAAAAGTAATTGCATTTCTACTAATCTTCATTGGTCTGGGAGTCATGCTGTATCCAGAGGTAACGGATTACTACAGTGCGCATAAGCAAGAAGAGCTGATTGATATATGGGAAAATCAGGAGTTTGCACCCGGCGAGGATATTGGGATTTTCGAACAGACGAATGAACAAACAGCACAAACAAGCTACGTTCAGTTAGATTCTATTTTTCCTTCTTCAGAAGGGACGGTTCAAGCTGCTGAAATAGAGTCTAGTCAGGAAGGACACAATGAGCCCGAGGCCGAAGCAGCAGAAAGAGAACAGCCTCTAAGTGAAAGTATGATGGGAATCATTACAATTGATAAAATTGATGTGAAACTTCCTATATTATATGGAGCTTCTCAATATAACTTAAAATATGGAGCGGGATATCTAAGCGGGTCAGCCTTGCCTGGCCAAAATGGAAACAGTGCGATTGCCGCGCACCGCAGCCGTGAATACGGGAAGATGTTCAACAGACTCGATGAAGTGCAGGAAGGCGATTTGATAACGGTAAAAACGAGAGAGGGCACACATGAATATAAAGTGACAAGTACGAAAATCGTCAAACCGAGTGACCTTTCCGTGCTGCAAAATAGCAGTGAAGCAACTTTAACATTAATCACCTGTGATCCAATTGACAACCCGATAAACCGGTTGATCGTAAAGGCTGAAAAGGTGAAATGATGAAGTTTTTAAAGTAACGGGTCCATTTATCGGAGAAGAAGCAAATATAACACAATTAGTGGAGGACGAAATTGCTTATGAATTTCGTCCTTTTTGCTGCTAGAAAGATATTTTTTATTCATCACAGAAGAAGAAATAACAGATGTATGCATAATAGTACTGTTTGGAATATATGTTCAAATTGATGTTAATGCACCTTGTTATTTATAACTTAATTTATAAAATATGTGGATTGGAGCGAAAGGTGTTCGACCTCCTGCGGGAATAGCGGGACGTCTAGTTCCAGCGCCTAGCCCCTCGGGGTCAAATAACCCAGAGAGATTAAAAGGAAAGGTCGCCTTTTATTCTCTCCTGAACATTTGCCTGTCGGGGCTGACCAAGGCGCTTCCACTTTTGATGACAGGTGAGACCCCCAATCCAGTTGCAGCGCCCAGCCCCTCGGGGTCAAATAACCCTCAGCAAATAAAAGGGAAGATCACCTTTTTTTGCTGAGGAACATTTGCCTGTCGGGGCTGAACAGGGCGCTTTCACTTTTTATACAGGCGAAGCCGAGGAGGCTCAACGCCCGCCCCGCGGAGTCGTACGCCTGCAGCGGAAATCCTAGCAAGAAACTGTGTTGGTTTCTTATGGCTTTCCCGAGTTTAATGCCGTTGGTGAAAAGGTTGCTTTCTTTTTTCGTTCATAGTCTCCTTAAGGTTGTCATACCTATAAATATGGAACTTGATAAGGAGATCACTTATGCGGAGAAGAAGAAATTTCCCCCTTCCTGTAATAGTTGCAGGCATCAGCATCATCATTATCTTGGCATTTGTTCTACGTTCCTGTGCAGGAGGCAGCACACCTCCCTCTTCGCCGGAAAGCGTCATTAAACAGTTTTATGAGTATGAACAAGATGCCGACTTTGGAAATGCCTGGGAACTGCTTCACCCCGAAATGAAAAAACGCTTCAGTAAATCCTCCTATATCCAGACGAAGAACCATGTGTTCCTAGGTCATATGGGCGTTGAAACGTTTGACGTGGAAATCGCCGAAATGGAAAAACTGGAAGAATGGAAAATGTCAAAGGACGGACCGGTTTTCAAAAATGTGACAGCAGCATCCATTACCATGACTTTCGACAGTCAGTTTGGCCTGTTGAAAATCAGCCAGAAGTGTTATTCCGTTCTGGAAAAAGGAGAATGGAAAGTGGTCTGGGATTATCATTTTTAAATTCTTTAAAAAAACAGGTTTTAAAGTTAGATCGCCGGGTATTTAGAAACTAGATTTTTAATAGGAGGGTGAAAGACTGTGTCAATGTTATTTATGAAAGCACGCGAGATGTTTGAACAGGATGCCAAACGAGTAGAGAAGAATGGCGAAGAATTATCGGCCAACCGCGTATATCGCAGCAAACCTTCACCCATGGGCTTTAAAAAGAAATAACCAATGACCACATGACTACAACCAGCCCGAAAATGGACTGGTTCTTTTTTTAGGTGAAAAATGTCATATTAACAAATATTTTGAAAAATTAGGTTTTAAAAGGATTGAAGCCGGGTAATGAGGTAATTAAGCGATTGGCCGACAAGTAATAGGAAGACTCGGCCACTCTCTTACATAGAAAATGCGAAATCTTGTCGGATAAAATGTATGAAAGGGGGATGAAGCCTCACTTTATCGACTGAACGCTCAGTCACTTTTTACACAAGCAGAATTCTTATAGTCTATAACGTTACAAAAACGTTTCTTTAATTCACTATTATATTACCCACATAAAAAAACCATAAACAAAAGGGGTTGTCGAAATGAAAAGGAAGCTATCACTACTTGTTATGTTCATTCTTATGATATCCAGCGCCCTGGCAGGATGTTCTTCTTCGGAGAGCGGTGCTGCCAGCGGGAAAAAGGAAATCAGTTTTATTCACTGGCGTGGAGAGGATTCTGAAGCTTTTAAAGAGCTGATCAGCCGTTTTGAAGAAGAAAACCCGGACATCAAAGTCGAAATGACGGTCTATCCTTCTGAAAAATATCAATCTACTGCCCAAACTCTTCTTCGTGATGGGTCTACGGGTGATGTTTTCACTGCTTTTCCTGGCTCTCAATTCGAAATCATTAAGAAAGCGGGACTTTTTGAAGATTTGACAGGAGAGGACCTTATCGGAAACTTTAATGAAAATCTGCTGGCTGCCGGTCAATCGGATGGGAAACAGCTGGCGCTTCCACTGCAGTTGGTCTATAACCAGCCGGTGTATAACAAAACGTTGTTTGACGAGCTCGGTCTCGAGCCTGCTGAAGATTGGGAAGGATTCCTTGAGCTTTGCGAAACATTGAAGGAAAACGGCTATACGCCAATTGCGTTTCCAGGAGCGGATATTGGACCAGGACAGATGATGAACTCAATGATGATGAACAATGCGCCTGAAGGAGTCTTCGGTGAATTAATGAATGGGGAAACTGAATTGACGGAAGACTGGTGGGTCAAAACACTGACTCAATTCCAAGAGCTTATGGATAAAGGCTATATTGGTGAAGATGCCCTTGGTATGAAACATGAAGGCGCGATTGCGCAGGTGGCCCAGGAAGAAGCGGCCATGCTGGCATCAGGTTCATACGCCATGGCCAATGTGAAAGAATTGAATCCTGATATCGAGCTTGGACTACTGGCACCAATCACAGTATCTGCCGACGAAGCCCAATATGAAGGAATCCATACAACAACATTCATGCTTGCCGTGAACAGCATGTCTCAAAATAAAGAAGAAGCGAAGAAATTCATAGACTTCCTGTCTCAGCCGGAAAACGCAGAGTTTTACGCGAATGAAACCGGCCAGTTCCTAACAATCCCAGGAGTGAACTATGAATCGGAATCATTGAAAGCAGCTGCTGATTGGATGGATAAAAACACCCGTTTTCAGCCTCGTTACCTGATTCCTGACGCCGACGTAGAGAAAGCGGTCATCGCTTCCATCCAAAACGTACTTAGCGGAGAAGATCCGGAAGCAGCGGCACAGCAGGCACAAGAAATCGTCAATCAAAAAATACAATAATGTTAAAGGGAGAGAGGGACATAGCTCTCTCTCTTCCTATTACTATATGTTTCCGGAGTTTTAAGGAGGGGGTTCCATGGATCTAAAGAAGAATAAGGCCCTGTATCTGTTTGTTTTGCCGGGGCTGATACTTTACTCAGTCTTTTTTATTTACCCGACACTAAGTGCGCTGTTCTACTCTTTCACGGATTGGGACGGGTTAACACCAGACTACAATTTTGTCGGAGTCGATAACTACATAAATATTTTCACGAACGATTCGATTTTCGTTAAGGCATTCGGGAATAACTTGAAGTTCATGCTGTTCGTCGTTATTTTCCAAACAGCTTTTTCATTATTATTTGCTCTCTACCTTGTTAAAAACACCAAGACAAACATCTTTTTAAGGGCGCTTTACTTCTTCCCGACCATCTTATCATCTGTATCAGTGGCATTCATCTGGTCATTTGTTTATGACCCGAATTTAGGGATTTTAAATACCCTGCTTGAAAGAGTAAACTTGGAGGTTCTGACACATAACTGGCTGGGGGATCAGGATATTGCGATCTTCTCGATTGCCGTTGTGCAGGTCTGGATGCATACCGGGCAAATGCTGATCATCTTTGTTGCCGGACTGCAGAATATTCCGAACGATCTATATGAAGTTGCAAAAATTGAGGGAGCTTCCAGGTGGCAGCGATTCCGCTTTGTGACATGGCCGCTTGTGGCACCAGCAGCAACCATCGTCATCGCCTATACTACTATTCAGTCCTTCAAGGCGTTTGACCTAATCTTTGCGATGACACGCGGGGGTCCAAACTATTCAACCGAAATTCTTGCGACACTGATCTACTCGACGGCGTTCCGCAGCTTTAAGTTCGGCTATGCCTCAGCAGAATCTGTCATTTTCATGATTGTCATTGCCATCATCACAATCATTCAATTTAAAGTGCTTCGTTCCGATAAAGCGGCGAGCTAGTTTAATAAATAAGTAGTCGATTTCCGCTTCAGGTGTACGACTCCGCTGGCCGCTGGAGCTGAATTGGCCTCCTCGGCTGCGCCTGCTGGCTGGCTTTAGAAATTGAAATAAAAAAATAAAGGAGGGGGAAGCTCTTGAAGCTGACGAAAGGCGTTCTTACCATTATCTATGCCTTGCTCATCATTATTCCAGTTGTCGCCATCTTTTTTGCGACATTCAAATCAAATGCGGAAATGTACCAGGATGTCCTGGGACTGCCGGGAAGCTTTGATTTTGTTAACTACATAACAATGTTTGCCGAGGAATCCATGAGCACCTACTTCTGGAACAGTGTAATCGTTACATTGTTTGCTGTAAGCATGACTTTATTCTTCTCAAGCTTGATTGCGTTTGCCGTCACGCGCATGTCAGGGTGGCCGGGAAGAATCTTGTTCGGTCTCTTCACATTAGGGATGATGGTTCCTGCTCAGGTAAACATGATCCCGCTTTATCAATTGGTGTTTGATCTTGGATTGACAAACAGCCTGACGGGATTGATTTTGGTCAATACCGCGGTAACGACACCGGTGGCAGTATTCATTTTAACAGGATTCATGAAATCACTTCCGAGTTCGCTGTTTGAGGCCAGCCGGATCGACGGTGCCTCCAACTGGCAAATGTACGCGAAGGTAGCCATTCCATTGTCATTACCATCCATATCCGCCACAGCGATCTTCCTATTCGTGATGGTGTGGAATGACCTGCTTTATCCATTACTCTTCATCACAGATACAGATTACAAAACACTGCCGCTTGCCCTGCTTGAATTCCAGGGTGAGTACATGACCAACTATCCGATGCTGTTCACTGGAGTAATCATTGCATCTGCTCCGATGGTCATCGCGTATGTCTTTCTGCAACGTTACTTCGTTGCCGGTATGACAGCCGGGTCGGTGAAAGGGTAAAAGCCTGGGGAATTCCTCAGGTTTTTTCTATTGGGTTGGGGGCGGCTCCACCTAAGTTGTAAATAGAAGGGCCATTTTTGTTAATAGATTGCTGAAAGTTATTGATAGAACGCTTGAGCTTGATGAAGGAATAGGAAAGTTGTTGATAGAACGCCCGAACTTGTTAATAGGATAGGAAAGGGTGTTAAGAGAACGCTCAAACTTGTTAAAATGAATAAGCAGTTGTCGATAGAATGCTCGATAATGTTAAAATGTTTCATTATAATCAGGGTTAAGGGATAAGTATAAAATAGCGTAGAAGGCTTTTTTTAAAGGGGAGTAACCAATGCCGATTATCGAGCATCAATTATTTATTAAAGCACCTATTGAAATATGTTTTGACCTTGCAAGGAATGTGGACATTCATACTCAAACTACCTCGCAAACTAAAGAAAAAGCGGTGGGCGGAGTGACGAAAGGTTTATTGGAAGAAGGCGATATGGTCACGTGGGAAGCCGTTCACTTTGGAATCAAACAGAGGCTCACAGCCAAAGTGACTTTTATGGAAAGACCAAATAAATTCGTAGATATAATGGTCAAAGGAGCTTTCTATTCTTTTGAACACACCCACCAATTCATCGAAGAAGCAGGCGGCACACATATGATCGACCGCTTTCAGTACAAGTCTCCTTTTGGCCCACTGGGGATCCTGGCAGATAAGCTTTTTTTAGAAAACTATATGAGGAACTTCATTGCTTCCCGGGCAAATGAATTGAAAAAGATAGCAGAGACAGGGGCAGGTTCACCTGGTTAATGAGGATTGGATTTCTTAAAGTAGTTGATAGAAAGGGGCTACTCGTTGATAGAATGACAAACTCGTCGATAGAGTGAACGAACTCATTGATAGAAAGCCCAAACTCGACGATAGAATCCTGAAACTCGTCGATAGAAAACCCACATTTAAAGAATTAGTCCATAAAGGATAAGTAGTTCACTTTAGAGGTACCAAACATAAAAAATCCATCTTTAGCATACGAATCCGCTCCATTATTCGTCGTTCTAATAGGGATCAAAATGACTTATCAAGTTCACTATGATTCTTTCTTCAAAACAAGCCCTTCATTGGTTCAGTTAGTGATTCTTTATTCCTTGCCGTCAACCATAGAAGCAAGGACCGAAATAAGTACCAGCGCCATGAGCTTATATAATAAGAGAAGAAATTTCCCTTATTAAAGAAATTTCGAGGAAAATAGGTCAAATAGGGGAAAAATCTTCCGCTATTAACTCAAAAAACATGAAAATTGGGTTGCAGAGCATGTTTAACGGAAAATCCTTCTCTTATTTACCTCTCCTCAGCTAAATTCTGCAGTTTAACGGAAAATGTTCGCTTATTTTAAGTACCCTCTTCCCTGAAAGGGCCAACTCGTTGACAGAAAGCCCAAACTCGACGATAGAATCCTAAAACTTGTCGACAGAAAACCCATCAATAAAAAAAACCAGCCCATTAAAGGACTGGTTTCTGTATTTTAATGAAGAACCTTCTGAACAACCGGCTTCCTCTCGTACTTCGCATACATAAATCCACCAAGCGCAACAGCCGGAATCACGACAATCGCCATTCCAAGGAAGGCATATCCCGGCGCATAATCATATAAGAACCCGCCGACAAAGGTCAAGACTGCGGTGCTTAATCCCGAGCCTAAAGCCGTATATACACCTTGGGCAGCAGGAAGGTCTTTGCTTTCCAGCTCTTCATAGATCAGCCTCATGAACGCATAATGAGTAAGTCCAAAGGTGAAGGCATGCAGCAGCTGTGTGGCAATGAACACAGTGACACTCGGGAACATGAACAGCAATGTCCATCTTAGGATGGCTGCTGATCCCGCCGTCATGAACATGATGGAGATGGAGCGTCCTTTCAGGAATTTATCCGATAAGGCAAAGAACAGAATCTCCGCAATGATGGCAATGTTGAGCATGACCCCAATGTAAATATTACTCACATTCAGCTCTTTTAGATAGAGCACACCATAGTTGTAATACGCGGCATGCGTCCCTAATGTGAAAATCACAATGCCCATCGCAAGGATAAATTTTTTTGATTTTAACAGGCTGCGATAAGACAGTTTTTCCTGTCCGCGAGGTTCGCTCATGGAGGCAGGGAGTTTTTGCAGAGAAGTCAAAAGGATCATGATGACGCCGGCAAACATCATATAGATGATGGCACCCTCACTGAAAATGGAAGTGAGGAATCCTGCTAAGAGCAATGCGCTTGTGTATCCCAAGGATCCCCACGACCTGCTTTTGCCGTAATCAACATTATCTTTTTTCATCATGACAGCCGCCATGCTTTCAACCAGGGGCATCAGCATCGGGTAGACAAGACTGAAGAGAATCATGCAGGCGAGCATTCCAATGAAAGAACTGATCGGGAAGAACAGAATAAGTGTAATGCTGGAAACCACCGTTAAAATCCGGGCCAGTTTTCCGAGCGGAAATCGTTGGCTGAGTGTCGGGAACAAATAGAAGCTGGAAAACGAGCGGGCAATCATGCCGGCAGCGACAAGAGAAGAAGCGGTAGCAATTGAAAATCCTTTGCTTTCCACGAGCCATGCAGTCCAATACGGAATGAAAATACCCCAGGTAAACATGATGACAAAAAACTGATTGGACAGCCAAGATTGTTTCTTCATATAAAGAAGGGATCCCCCTTATGTATTAGTGGAATTACTGATTATTGTATATTCAAGGAGTCATTATACGCTTGGTCGGAAGTAGATACAAGAGGGGATTTAGCGAGATTAATGGATGATAACGCTTACTCCGCTGGTCCATCAACCACGAAAAAATTAATGCAAATTCTGCAAAGACTTCTCAGTTTTTCTTTTACTGCTGTATACCATTTCTTAAACAAAGAGGCATAGATTATTCCTTTGCAGATATTCCATCTTCAAACACTCCAAGTATGTGGAGATACCCAGTGTATTTGTTTCATTGCTTAAGAAATCCAATAAGCAGATGCTACCAACAAATATCTGTGGATATATGGAGAGTTTGTGAAGCGATAAAGACAATAGTTTAATAATGAATATGAATTACAAAAAACGCAATGTTCATCAAAATTAGAAGGTACCGACCCCCGAAAGTTAGAGTTAAAAATCTAACCTTCGGGGGTGTTTTTATGGCTAAATACAATGAAGAATTTAAAAAGAAGGTTGTTACCGAGTATTTAGAAGGCAACATTGGGTATGGATCTTTGGCAAAAAAATATAATATGGGCAGCCAGACCACTATACGTGACTGGGTGAATGTCTATAAATCTCAGGGGATGGATGGGTTAATACGAAGTATCACGAAAAAGAGTATTCTGTTCAATTTAAATTAGATACGATACAATTTATATTAAACACAGGTGCTTCTTATTTAGATGCTGCGGTTCACTTCAATTTGAACAACCCTTCCTTAATCGTACGATGGATGAAAGAGTTTCATGAACAAGGAGTAGAAGGCCTGAAACCAAAACTAAAGGGGCGACCTTCTATGACTAAAAAAGCCAATAAACAAAAGAAAAAGGAAGAAAAAAAGGTAACACGTGAAGAAGAATTGGAACGCGAGAATGAACTACTTAGGTTAGAAAATGCTTACCTAAAAAAGCTGAGAGCTTTTCGGGAAAACCCGAATGCCTTCCACGAAAAGCACAAGCAAAAGTGGCATTTGATCTCAAAGAAGAAGGACTCCGATTGAAGGATATCTTCATTGCTGTAGGAATTCCTAAAGCAACTTATCACTATCATGTGAAAAATTTTGAGAAAGAAGATCCAGACACAGAACTAAAAGAACTCATAACGAACCTTTTTAAGAAGTTTCATGAACGCTATGGTTATAAACGTATCACGAAGGAATTAAAGAAGTTAGGACATCGTGTTAATCATAAAAAAGTATATCGACTTATGCGAGAACTAGGATTGAAATGTGTAAAATTTATGCGGAAATCTCGTAAATACAATTCCTTTAAGGGTAAAGTTGGGAAGGTTGAGAAAAACCGACTATCCCGCCGTTTCCATACACCTAACTCTCTTCAAAAATTAGTAACCGACGTCACTGAATTTAAATGTCTTGGGAAGAAAAGTTATATTTAAACCCCATTCTTGATCTTTACAATGGAGAGATAATAGCGTTTGCAATTAAGAAACGTCCAACATTAGATCTAGTCACGGAACCTTTAAAAGAGACGATAGGGATAATAAAAAATAATGCTACCTATCGCACTACTATCCATTCTGATCAAGGCTGGCATTACCAACACAACTCATGGGTGAGAACATTAATTTAGTTCTTCATAACCTACCGGTTTTTCCCCATAATACATTTCTTGCTTTAAAATCCCAAAGAAATCTTCCATCGAAGCATTGTCTGCACAGGGTTACTTTGCGTGACATACTTTGAAATATTTTATTTTCCTTTCTGGTATAACAATGAACGGTCAAAAGCAGTATTGGCCGGATTGAGTCCAGTCGAATATCGAACTCAATCTAGCCAATCAGCTGCATAATAAAAACTCTAACTTTTGGGGGTAAGCACCAATAGCAGCTACACCCGCACTCTGCGTTTTATTGCTCCTCGTATAGTAAACTAGGAGAATCAGCATTAAAGGGATATCAAACCAAAACCATAAATATGAGTAATAAATTAAAGAAAGAACAGAGCCGAACACAGCTCCTACCTGATTAGTTTGACTGAGCAGCTGAAAATCCAATAAGGCGTCACAATATCTTTCATAGACTACATCAGCATATAAAATAAAGCTTAATAAAAAATAAATAGTGAAAGAGAGAGCTATTTTTGGGATGGTGGGCTTAGATAAAATGAAGCTGCTGATAATAAACCCCACAGCTAAAGAAGAAACAGTTTTAAGGAGGGGATCTGTTGGCCAGACGTGGAAATTTAGAAATGAGCATTTTTGTCATATTTCTTATAAGTTTGTTTTGGTTTATCAAACAAGCAATCTTTATTAAATATTAGTTTTTGTAAAGGATTTATGAAGATGTTATTACATTTTAACAAAATTACTATGTTGATAGAAATGAAAAATAATGTTAAAACGTTTTTGTAAAAAAATACAGCCCACAGTAAGGGCTGCCTTTTATAGTTCCTCAATATCCAAGATAAAGAATCTTACATGATTACTGCTTAAATCAACTGGATATAACATTACCGTAAATTCATGGAATTCAAAGGTGATAATTTGAGTTTCTGATGGGGCAAGAGGGCTTTCCAAGGTGTAATACTCTTCTACCTTTTCACTATCTTCAGAAAAGAAATAAAAGCTCATCGTTTCTTGATAGTTATCAGGAGAGTACATTAAGAATTCTGTTATATAGCCATTCAAGTCAGGCTGATAATTTAAATCCATGAGTTCCCCTAGTCAACAAAACTATCCTGTAAAAAACGTGTTCAGGATATCTCGACTCGATCTCTGGAAGAAGACCATTAATGGAAATTAGCAGGTCGAGCATATAATAAACATCATACTCATCAAAAGACAATTCAATGTAGCCTTCATCCATTAAATCGTAAACAGTTACGAAATAGGCAAAGTGATTTCTAATTTCTTCGGCAGGAAGCTTATATTTCTTTAAAATAGCATCTCTCGTTGATTTTCCATAAACCCTGTAGAGCAAGACTGCTTGTTTCCTGATCTCAGAAGAGAGTTTGTGATAATACTCACTCGTTACCGGCAGCATATATATTTCTTCGTTCTTTAAATACCTTAACTCTTTGGTCAATGTTTCAATTTTTTTACCGGCATTCAACGCATCAATATAAGCAACTGCTCTATCAATGTGAAGTTTGACGTTTGAACTCAGTCTATTTAATAATTGTGTTTTCGTTGTACTGCTCTTTAATGCGGTAACAGCAGAGTATGCCTTTGTATAAGAATCCTTCGTTTGGTTAAATAATGGCATATTTGGCACAGACAAGGCTTTGTTGTATTCATAAGAGATTTGTTTTCTCAAAATGTTCGCATTATACTCTGCTGTTTTTACCAAACCTTCTTCATAGCTTACTGAAACGGTTGCCTCTGCTTTATAAGCAGGTACGATCAAGTTCATCACAATTAAAAGGGACATTATCATTTTTAGAAGTTTATTGTTCATTTCCCTCTCCTCTCTTTTGAAATATATAGGATTTTATAGTTTATTAGCCATAGGTACTTTGGTGTGTTTTTGGGGGTTTTTAACAATATTCAGAAGAGAGGGTAATGAAGTCGATCAAAAAAAGGAACAAAAAGCAAATGCTTCTTGTTCCTTTGAGAAAGTTGTTATTTACAAGTCGTATAATCGCTTAAAGCCATCGAACTTGGAATTCCAATAGGCATTATCTAAGCTTGTAATTTCTACCCCGTTATCGCCAGCATGAATAAACTGGTTATCTCCAATATAAATACCTAAATGTGAAATTCCTTTCTTATATGTATTTTCAAAGAAAACTAAATCTCCAGGTTGGGGAGTATGCACATAGTAGGAACGATTATAGTATCCGCCACTGGAATAACGAGAAATGGACCGACCGGCTTTTTTATAGACGTAATAAATAAAACCGCTGCAGTCGAATCCCTCTGGTGTAGAACCTCCCCAGACATAAGGTGTACCTAAATGAGTTTTAGCCTCATTAAGTAAGACTTCGGAGTCTTTTAATGGGTTGCCCGGAGTCGAGGGGGTTACATCGTTTGATGTGATCTCAATCTTTAAATCTTGTCCGACATAAATCGTATCACTATTAAGTTTGTTCAACATCTTCAGATCTGCTATCGATATATTAAACTTAAAGCTAATATGAGACAAAGTGTCCCCGCGCTGAACCTTATATGTAGTAACTTCTTGGGAAGGAACTGCCGGTGTACTGGTTTGTGGTCGGGGTGTTTCTGTAGATTGGCCGGCGTTACTGCTCTTCACTATTAATGTTTGTCCAGGATAAATCAGATGAGACGAAACATTATTCCAATTCATTAACTGTTCAAGAGTAATAGAATGAATAACAGCTATTTTGCTCAGCGTATCACCTGGCTTTACTGTATATGTATTTTGAATAACTGTAGAGGAAGGTTCGTTTTTGGATGGTGAGGAATGAATTTGATTATCACTCGATAATTTAAGGACCTGATTAGGAAAAATTACTTCTTTGCTTAGATTATTCCATTTTTTTAAATCTTCTATACTGGTATTATGCTTTTTGGAAATTGCCCATAAAGTGTCTCCCTTTTCCACCTTATAGGTACTAGCTGAAGCATTTGCAATACAGGAGGCGGAAAACACTGCAGTCGTGGTCAAAGTAATAATCTTCTTTTTCACAAGTACTTCCCCTTTTCGTCAAAATAGTATAAAAAGCAAATAAATATTTGAAATTATTTATAATAATACCATAATTTTTATTGTGAGGTTAGTATATTTCGACTTTATTATTATTAAAAAAAAAGAAAGGCTTTGGATGAGCCTTTCTTTATTTCAATTGATCTACAGCTTTTGATAATATTTTCTTTTTTAATACTTTCTTTTCTTCTTCATACTGATCTTTGAATTCCACAGCATGCTTTTTACTGTGTCCATGTTTTTTTAAATCCTTCTGTAGAGAAGAGTATAGTAGGTTAAAAGCCTTATCCGTATTGCTTTCTAAATCACCTGATGCAGTAGTATATTTTTTGTAGAAATATGTAAAAGTAATCTTTTCCCCGGAATCCTTTTTTTCTTTAAACTCATTAAAGGCAACTTCTAAAAGGTCTGTCAATCTTGACTTAACTTGCTCCTCTAATTGTTTAAATGCAGGACGGTATTGACTCTTTATTTCTTCGACGGAGAGAGTTTTATTGTCAATTGACTTGGACACAGTCTTAGATTGAGAACGACTTTCCTCTTTATCAATGTCTTTATTTGATGATTTTTGCTGGGTTTTATTGTCTCCGGTTCGGCTTTCTTCATTTGAGGACATTGGAGAGCTTTTATCTTCAGGCTGGTTTTCTGAATGGGTTTCCGGTATGGTACCTGTTTGTTCTGTATCCACTTGCATCTTGCTTTCTGATATGGTTGGAACTTGTACTGTGAAGTCTTCGTTAGTCAATTTATCTACTTCTTCATCTGCAATTGTCTTAGTATCCACTTGATTAACTTTTAAATAGAAGAAACTAACACCCATACAAATTAATAATAAGGGTAATAATAGAAGCCACTTTTTCTTCATTGAGTCACACTCCTGATGTAGTATTCATTATACATAATAACCATTAATGGAATATTTTTTCTACAAAAAATTAAGAGTGGTATATATTGGTTAGTAGTTAAGTCGGAGAATTTCATAGATTAAAGGAAATCTTTGTATTATAATTTACTGGTAATGCTTTCTCGTATATACATAATTTAGTGGTTTGCATTAATTCTATCTTAGGGAGAAAATAAATAATGAAAAAGAAAAAAGCAATTGGAGTGTTAACGACAGCAGCTATTGCTGCTAGTACATTTGTATCAATGAACCCAGTTCAAGCAGCAAGTGTAAGTGAGACTAAGCAGTTAATGGAAAAGGCTGAAAACTATGCAGGCGCATTAAAATGGGCTGTATCGGTTGAAGGATCAGCAGATGGAAAAACACGTCCTTGGAAATTGTATAATCAAACTAAAGATGCCTACGCTGCTGCTCAAAAGGCAGTTAAAGGCTTAAGCGGCTCTGAAAAAGTGACGCTTGAAACACGCCTTCAAAATAATGTTTATCTATACATTAACCGGTCCATGAACTATATTGATGCCATTACAGCCGGTGAAAAAATTCAAGCAGCAATGGTGACTTTAAAAACCCGCATCGACTCCGGAATAGTTGATGATAAGACAGAGGAGCTATACCATAAGTTATCATATGAAATCCGTAAGCAAGGAGTCTTATTGGACCGCGTTTACGGATATCAACAAGACA
>NZ_ABCF01000012.1 GCF_000181495.1 Bacillus sp. SG-1 | reverse complement strand
ATATAGTAGGCCGGCCCCCCGCGATACTGTCCATTCTGCTTCACTTTATAAATCTGGGCAAGTGTCGATTCAATAAACGCGGAACTCGCTCCGATGAAGGCAATGGTCCACATCCAGAAAACCGCTCCCGGACCTCCAAATGCGATAGCCGTTGCCGTACCGGCGATATTCCCCGTACCTACACGCCCTGATAATGATAATGCCAAAGCCTGAAAAGATGATACCCCTGCATCTGAGCTCTTGCCTTTGAACATCAATTTGAACATGTCTTTGATGTGCCTCACCTGAAGAAAACGAGTCATAATTGAAAATACAAGTCCTAATGTCAAAATCAGATAAATGACAGGCGAACTCCATAAAACCCCATTAAGCCAGCCAACAACTGTCTCCAAACATACTCCCCCTTTGAATTCAGAATTTTGTTTCTATTCGAATTATATTTCATTTCCTGTAGTTTAGACAATCTTTTTTTGAAAATTTATTTAAAAGGCGTACCAGAAAGATATGTACTCAAATAAGCAACAAAAAGCCCTGCCGAAGTGTCAGCAGGGCTTTTTGGGAGCCTAATTAAATGTCTCCTCGATAGTCATTTCTTCCAGAGCCATTTTTATTTACATTTTCAGTATTCTTATAGTCTCTTCTCTCTTTTTCAGAACCCATACCGGCAGTGTCCGTTAAGCCTTCCTGGCCGGTCACATACGTTCCTTCGGTATCATGATGGTTCAGTCCATCTTCACCCTGAACTCTTGAAGAACCTTCTTTATCCAAATGAATTTCTTCTTTTTTCACCGTATCGCTGATATGTTCTGTTTCTTCTGTGGTACGCTTGCCTACTACGACTTCATCTGTCACAACCGGCTTCTTCCTGACTTCCACTTTTTCTTCAACAACCGGTATCCTTATTTCCTCATCCTCACCAAGCTCAGCAGAAGAATTTCTCATTTCTCCATCCTGGACATGTCTCTTTTCAACATATACTTCTTCACGCTTTACCGGCACATCGACACTTCTCTCTTCTTCCACTACTTCTTTTCCAATGGAAACCTCTCCGGTCTTTACTTCTTCTTTGTCTACGTTCAAACGTTCTTCTCGCAGTTCCATTGATTGTTCTTCCGTGTGACCAGAGCGGCCTGCTGTGCCTGCTGTATAGTCATCGACGTCTGTTTCATGTTTGCTGCTATATCCAGAATTATAATCTTCCAGCTCGACAGTAGAATCTGATTCCACTGCAATCAGGATTTTGCCGTCATCCAATTCGGATTCATAGTTTCTCGCCTCATCATCTGACAGCCCATATTTTGAAAGGCGGTCATCAGAATGATCCTCATCATCAACTGTGAATGCTTCTTTGATTTTATCCCACATAGATTCTTCATGTGGTTCTGTGTCATTATTGTGTTCCACTTGAAGTCCGGTCTTATTTTCTAAAGAACCTAACCGATCCCTATTGGACACGACCAGGATTTCTTCAGGGGAGTATCCTTTTCTAGACAATTGTTCCACTACTGCCGCTGCTTCATTCGTTGAATCATATGCTCCAATAATGTGTTTTTCCATTGAAAATTACCTCCCTTGATTTTTATGCTACACTTGAAAAATTACCCGCGAGATCGGTTAAGAAACGTTTTTCTTCACTAAAAATGTTTCCAGCTTTCCTATTAATTACATGTTTTAATATAAAAGGTTCTGATGCAACTTTTATAACGAAAAAATCCCGCTGCTCTTCAGCAGCGGGATTAATTGTCCCTTCAATACTTCAATTAAAATCTATCTTTCTTTTTATCTTTCTGGTTGGAAGGCTCAGCTTCGACCGGATTGCCAGCCATTCCTTCCTGTCCAGCGGAATACCTCTCAGATTCCGGTGTTCCGAGCTTCCCTCCAAGCGTGTTGCCGACATTACCACCGATTGTATCCTCAGTGGTATCCACATTACCGGATCTTAGGTCCTCAGGTTCAGCTCCGTGGTTTCCAACGCTTTTTCCCGCAGTCGGAGAGCTTTTATAATCCTCCGATGACGTCTGATTCCTGACAGCGTTCACTTCCCGCATTTCATCATCTTCCTCACTTTCAGAAACCGGCTTAATATTAGCACCAGTGTCCACCACCTCACCACCGTGGCTGAGAACGTATTTATCCTTCGCTGTCACAGCAACAAGAATCTTGCCGTCTTCTAATTTCGATTGATACGTTCCAACCTGATTAAGCGGAATTTCATATTGAGATAAATCGTTATTTGAACCTTCATGTTCCTTGACCATGAACGAATCTTTTATTTTTTCCCAAAGGCTGCGTGACTCTCCATGATTCACGTCGGTGTGCTCTACATGAAGGCCGGAAGTGTTGTCCAATGTATCTATGTCATCCCTGTTTGAAATGACAAGAATATCCTCTTCTGTATAACCGTCTTTTGTCAGACTGTTAATTACATCCATCACTTCAATAGTAGAGTCATACGCTCCTACAACACTCTTTTCCATCAGTTTTACCTCCTTGCAAGCTTATTGCTTGGGATTTGGTTACATAAGAAATTTACCCTTTGGCGTTTGAGGTAAACCATACGCAGGAGCCAAGTTTTTCCATGATTTAGAGAGTTTCGAGGTTATATTTACTTCAAAAAGGGTAGAGAGTACGACCAATATTTTTTAGATGGGGAGATATTATGAAAATTGCTACCGAAAACCGTTTGTTGACGAAAGAAGATATGACGAATCCGGAAAAAGTCCCTCAGTGGGTGATCGAAGAATATAAAACGTTCAGGGACACAGTCACAGATAAAACGTTTCCGTGTTACTTCGGTATGTCAGGGGAGAAAAAAGGTGAACTGAGGTATTCCTATATTACCCATGATGACTGGTCTAGCCTTCCTCAAACGCTGGAACAATTCATTGGTTTATTTGACAGCCCGAAACTCATCAGGCACGGCTTGTTCTTATTTGTAGAGCCTGAAAAAGAAGAAAAAGACATTCCTTATTACCGGGAGTACTTTTGGAACATCCTTCAGTTTCTTCATGAGAAAGATACAAAGCCGTGGCCGAAAGATTATCCAGAGGACCCGGACCACCATCTCTGGGCATTCTCGTTCGCGGAGGAACCTTACTTTGTATTCGGCAACGCACCCGCATACAAACAAAGAAAGACTCGCGACTTGGGGAATTCCCTCGTTCTTGGTTTCCAGCCAAGAAGGATATTTGAAGGCCTAGAAGGCACTTCGAAAGGCGGTGTCATGTCACGCGAGAAAGTCAGGGAGAGAGTCGAGAAATGGGACAACCTTCCAAAGCATCCCAACATCAGCCACTATGGTGACCCTGAACACCGGGAATGGAAACAATATTTCATCGGGGATGATGTTGAACCCATCACCGGAAAATGCCCGTTTCATCATAAATGATAACGGGACCGAAATCCTTACCGCGCTAGGTTTGATGCTCTATTTCGGTAAATGCGATACGTGCATATGAAAGTTGGCCTTGAAGTCCACTAGCGGAGTGGGAACTACTCTTGATACTAATCTAATTTTAAAATCCATGCTTCTCTATAGCAAGGCGGCCTTGTGCCGCTTTTTTTGTGCGTCATTATGTTGAGTTTCGCATGGTACGTTTTTAGATTATTGCATCTACACAGACAACTAAACATACCCTTAAATTTGTAATTCCTCTGTAGGGATTTTTCTACTAATCTTACCATTATAAACTCGAATTCCTTCTGTATTGGTACGTTTCTCTTCTAATCGTACCGTTATAAACTCGAATTTCGTCTGTAGTGGTACGCTTCTCTCCTAATCGTACCATTATAAACTCGAATTCCTTCTGTATTGGTACGTTTCTCTTCTAATCGTACCATTATAAACTCGAATTTCGTCTGTAATGGTACGTTTCTCTTCTAATCGTACCGTTATAATCGCAGATTCCCTCTGTAATAGTACGTTTCTCTTCTAATCGTACCGTTATAAACTCGAATTCCCTCTGCAGGGGTACGTTTCTCGCCTAATCGTACCATTATAAACTCAGATTCCCAGTGTAGGGGTACGCTTCTCTTCTAATCGTACCGTTATAAACTCGAATTCCTTCTGTATTGGTACGTTTCTCTTCTAATCGTACCATTATAAACTCGAATTTCGTCTGTAGTGGTACGCTTCTCTCCTAATCGTACCATTATAATCGTAGATTCCCTCTGTAATAGTACGTTTCTCTTCTAATCGTACCATTATAAACTCGAATTCCTTCTGCAGGGGTACGTTTCTCGCCTAATCGTACCATTATAAACTCAGATTCCCAGTGTAGGGGTACGTTTCTCTTCTAATCGTACCATTATAAGCTCGGCTTCTCTCTGTAGGGGTACGTATTTCTACTAATCGTACCATTATAAACTCGTATCCCCTCTGTAATGGTACGTTCTTTTACTCCAAAACCAGTACAAAAACCACCCCCTCCGCTTTTCCGTATATTTTTGCCATTTAAAGCCAAATTAAGTGCAAGGAGGATGAATAATGAGACTGTCACGTGTACTGATACTACTGTTACTGGGATTATCCTGGGCAGTACTGCCGCTTGCCGGCTGGAGATCCATTAAACGTTTCTTGCCGGCATCTTTGTTCATGTGTATTATGGTAATGATTGAGGATGCAATTGCCGAAAAATATAAATGGTGGACCATTCACCCTGCTTTTTCATCCAAGATAAGAGGGATTATCCCTTTTGCAGCAGGCCCGTTTTTAACGGGAAGTGTATTCATCTTAAAATACACTTATGGGAAATTCCCTTTATACTTACTGTTGAATTTAGCCGTGGATACTTTCTTTGTTTACCCTTTTTATAAGTGGTTTAAGAAGCTCGGCGTCTGGACCCTGATACGGATGAATCAATTACAGTTACTGGCGACATTCTTTATCAAGTCCATGCTGATGTACGGTTTTCATCATTTATTTATCGCAAAAAAGAACGTTGAGTAAGGTCCTTCCGGCACCTGCTCCAACGTTCTTTTTGTTTGCGGCATACTAAAAATCGGTTCTTCCCTTTATTCCTGCAAGAACCGTCCTGATCATCCTGTGCAAGCTCTCATCTACACTCAAGTCCAAGTTAAATCCACTCTTTTGCTCCAAAGAGGCAATGCCATGAAACAGGCCCCGCAATCCCCTGACGGCATGGAGGGCGTCTACTTTTGAAAGTTCCAGGTAGTCCAGTGACTCCAAAGCTAATTCTACAATCAGGCTTCCTGCTTCCTGAACTTCTTGATGCCTTGGATCGGGGGCCAGTAATGCTGCTTCATATAATCCTGGATGTTTACGGGCAAAAGATAGGTAAGAAGATCCCAGAGCCTGAACCGCTTCATCACCCTCTTTTCCCTCTGCTGCTGATTTCATTGCATGATAAAGGCCGTTCAGTCCGTGTACAGCCATTATGGTCCTCAGTTCATTCAATCCCTTGATGTGATTATATAAAGAAGGCGGACGTATTTTCAGCTTTTTCGCCAAATTGGCAATGGTCACTGATTCCAGTCCATTACGATCAGCCATCTCTCCTGCTGTTTCCAGTATTATATCTCGTGTAAGTCCCATTCTTGGTGACATGAGATCACTTCCTTCCTGCAATGCTCACTTCAATGCCTGCCTGGCAGATTGAATCGCCTGCCCGATTTCAGCAGATGGGTTTTCAAGCATTCTACCATGTCCGACAGCCAGCAGGGTAGGATTATGATTTTGGATTTTTTCAGCACTTTCCGCGGCTGTTTCCTTGCACCATGTAGCCAGGGCAGGAAATGGGAACGCGATCACCATCTGACCCGACACCGCTGTACGGCCCCTGGTTTGAAAGGCATCCCCTGCAATCAATGAATGATCTCTGGTATCAAGAAAAGACATTGATCCCGGGGTATGTCCAGGTGTTTCAATCGCAGTCAGTGAACCTACTTGGTCGCCTTCACTCATGAAGAAGTCTGCCTTTGTTTTTAGATTCTTGGGTACACCGCCCCTGATCGGCTTCTGCGATTCGCCTTGTTCCAGACTCCGGTCCCCCCTCATCATTCGTTCTTCACGCTTTGGAACCCACACCTCTATTTCAGGGTTCGAAGCCTTTATTTTATCAAGGGCACCTACATGATCGTCATGTATATGCGTCAACAGAATCCTTTTAAGGGGCTTCCCAATTTTTCCGGCTGATTTCAAGATAGAATCGGAACAATACGGCAAGGCTGCATCGATCAATGTTAAACTGTCTTCTTCTTCGATCAGATAACAGTTCACCGGAAAGAAATTCGGCATAAAAGCAATCTGGTATAAGTGGTTTCTTTTTATCATTTTCATCTACCAACTCTCCTTCTCCCCCAAAACTAATGACGTTAGTTTTAGTATAAATAATATCATTAGTTTTAGCTACCCTGTTTTCCCAAAAACAGAGCCCAATCTTTTTTCAGGAGAGCATACTGAAGGTGACTCTCCCATGCCCCTTTAATAAGGATGTTATCACGCCTGAATCCCTCCTTCTGGAAACCTGCCTTTTCCAGCACTCTAATGGAAGAGTTGTTTCTCGGCATCACCTCTGCTGATACCCTGTTCAGCTGCAAAGTATTAAAGGCAAAAGACAGAACCAGCCTGAGGCTCTCTGAAGCAATTCCTTTTCCAATATAGTTCTTATCTACTGAATAACCCACCATTGCAGATTGAAAGGGACCTCCTTTAACATCGTAAAGGTTGACGAGACCGATGAGATTGTCCGTTCCTCTTTCATAGACACCGAACGTATAAAACTGGCCCCTTTGAAATCCCTCACGGAAATACCTTATGTTCTGCAGCTGGCCTTCAAATGTATAATAGCCGGACTCCCATTGGGGTTCCGTTTGTCCCCAAAACGTTCTATTCCGCTTGATGAGCCTGACCAGGGATTCCGCATCACTTTCTTCAAAGCCTCGTAAATAAATCCTTTCTCCAGCAAGTATCATATGAGACCACTCACCTTTGCAGTTTTTTTGAGGTGCAATTCGACAAATACCGGGGCGTGCCTGTAGTCTCCCCCCTTATAATGGACATATAAGTTATCATGAAGATACGACAAATATGCATTTATGGGGGAAATAATAATGCCTAAAAAACCAAGTTCACATACAAGTGTCGAAGTTAAACTAGAAGCTGTAAAAAATGTCTTGGAGAATCATCAACCTGTAGCTGTAGTGGCAGAGGAGATGGGATTGCACAGAGACACAGTAAATAGATGGGTGAACAAGTTCAAAGAAAATGGGAAAGAGGGTTTGATGAACTCCCGTTCTATTACTAACTCAGCGTCTTCCAAGGATTTAAAAAGAATTCGCGAATTGGAGAAGAAACTTAAGGAAAAGGAACAAGAGAATGAAATCCTAAAAAAGTTCCAGGCCTTTCTCAAAGAGAACGAATAAGCAAGAAATTTGAAGCTATTTCTGCATTGAGAAAGGAATACCCAGTTATACTTTTATGCCGCGTACTTAAGGTGTCACCTAGTGGTTATTATGCCTACCTTAAGCGACCAAAGCGTTCTGCATCCTCAGAAGAAAAAGAGACATTAAAAGCAATTAAGAAAGTATATCGAGCCGAGAAAGGGACTTATGGATCTAAACGAATTTCAAAAGTTTTGAAGGCCAAGGGGCAAATTGTTAACCATAAAAGAGTAGCTAGGCTAATGAAGGAAGCCAATTTAAAGGCAGTGGTGAGACTGCCAAAGACAAATGAAGAATCGAAGGGGAAGTCAACTGGTACGGTATATCCGAACCTTCTTGAAAGAGACTTTGAGGCTCAACATCCAAACCAAAAGTGGGTAACTGATATGACTGAAGTCATCCACAGAGGTGAAAAGCTATATATTTCAGCCCTTATGGATTTGTTTAACCGAGAAATTATCGCCTTTAAAATAGGGTTAAGTCCAAACAAACAATTGATTGAAGATACTATCAAAGCTGCCAAAAAGAAAAGAAAGCTAAAGAACCTTGAAGGCGTTCTTATTCACAGTGATCAAGGAAGTGTATACCGTTCTCTTATGTACCGAAGCTTGAAGAAAGAGTTTAAATTCACCCCTAGTATGTCCCGGAAGGGTAACTGTTGGGATAATGCCGTTATAGAAAGCTTTTTCTCTCAGCTGAAGACTGAATTCCCTTGTTTCTATCCTGTAAATAAAGATTCAAATATACTTCAAATAAATTTATTAAAGTATATTAAGCGATACAACGAGAAACGAATCCACAGTAAAATTGGATTCGTTTCTCCAAAACAGTTCCTTAAAGACTATCTAAAAACGGCTTGATGTGTCGTATTTTTAAATGTCCACTTATTGGGGGTTGATTCACTGTTACTCGGCTGGGGGATGTGGTATATTATTTCGAGTGACTAAGTAATAAGATGTAAAAGGAGGTTCCTCCTATGGATATGACCGCTGAATCACAAAGCAGAAGCTACTTCAAAACGGTTATTGTCTTGAGCCTGGCCATTTGGCTTGTTGTCATGAATACGACGATGTTCAATGTTGCGCTGCCTAATATCCTTAATGATTTTTCCATATCGGCTTCAGAAGGCGCCTGGGTTGTTTCCGGTTATTCTATCGTACTCGCAATCTGTACCATCACCTATACAAGACTCTCTGATTATTTGCCCATCCGCCGTCTGATCGCCATCGGTATTTCGCTGTTTGGATTGTCATCCATCATCGGCTTTTTTGCAGAAAGCTACAGTCTGTTGTTATTGGCAAGGCTTATGCAGGCGACCGGTGCAGCCGCTATACCGGGATTATCCATGGTCTTTGCCAGCCGGTACATCCCCTTATCCACACGAGGAAGGGCCATGGCCATGATTGCCTCCGCTTCTTCCCTTGGATTTGGCTTGGGACCGGTTGTTGGAGGAATGATCACCGAGTATCTGGCATGGAATTACCTCTTTATTGTGACGCTGATGGTGATAGCCTTAATTCCCGTTTTACTGCGAATCCTGCCTAAAGAAGAGGTAGCAAAAGGGAAATTCGATTTTATCGGGGCAGTATTAACGGGCCTTTCAGTCACCGCTTTCCTGTTGTTTTTATCGACCTTCAATTGGCCGTTTTTGCTCGCAGGAATCCTGCTGCTGGGATTGTTGTGGTTACGGATCAATCGATCTGCACTGCCATTCATCCAGCCCGATCTGATCAAGGATAAAAGGTATCGATTGCTGCTGTGTATCAGTTTCCTTGGCTTCCTGACACACTTTGCCATTCTGCTTCTCATGCCATTGATGCTTGGGAGCATATTTTCAAAAGCCCCTTCTTCGATCGGATTCATTATCTTCCCTGGAGCTATGTTCTCTGCAGTGGCCGCGATATACGTTGGAAGGTTGATCGACCGCTACGGAAATATAACGGTTCTGTTTGGTGCCCATGTCCTGCTGTTGATCTCAACTCTTATATTCTATTTCCTTTCTCCTCTGAGCGAGTATTGGATTATGGCAGGCTACATGTTTACCAGTTTTGGATTTTCAAGTCTTTCATCCAGTTCGACCAATGAAACCTCAAGGATCCTCTCTAAAGAATATGTTGGTTCGGGCATTGGCATGAAGCAACTGACCCATTTTGTCGGTAGTGCTTCCGGATCTGTTGTGGGAGCCATCCTGC
Source organism: Bacillus sp. SG-1 (assembly GCF_000181495.1). GTDB lineage: Bacteria > Bacillota > Bacilli > Bacillales > Bacillaceae_B > Rossellomorea. Next base: position 52,384 of record NZ_ABCF01000012.1, on the reverse strand, counting down.
TGGAGTGGCATGGACAAGGTTTTTCAACAGGAGATTTTCAACGGTCCTACCTTGCGCTGATTGTCGCTATGGGGATATCGCTGGTATTATTGTTTATCTATAACAGACGGGTTCACTAAAAACAGAACTCGACTCCGCCGGTCGACGGCAAATAAAAAGGATGCCCAACATCGTGTTGGACATCCTTTTTTCAACTGATTTCCCGCAGCTGACTGTTGTATAGTTCGGAGTAAAACCCTTTCTGTTCCAGCAGCTCTTCATGTGAGCCTCTTTCGGTAATCCTTCCGTCTTGAAGGACGAGAATCTGGTCAGCCGACTGAATCGTGTTTAGGCGGTGAGCGATGACGATGCTCGTTCTCCCTTTCATCAAGCGCTGCAAGGCCTCCTGGATTTTCACTTCTGTAACGGTATCGATACTGCTTGTCGCTTCATCCAAGATAAGGAGAGAAGGATCTGAAAGAATTGCCCTTGCTATGGAAAGCAGCTGCTTCTGCCCCTGGCTGATCCCTCCGCCATCCTGGGTAAGGACGGTGTCATACTGATCAGGCAATTTCATGATAAACGAATGGGCATTGGCTTCCCTTGCTGCCTTCTCCACTTCGGAATCGCTTGCATTCAGTCTTCCATAGCGGATATTTTCCCGGATGGTCCCTTGAAATAGAAAGGAATCCTGAAGTACAAATCCCATGTGTTTTCGCAAGCTTTCTCTTTTTATCTCCCTAAGGTCTTTACCATCGATTGTAATCTTTCCTTCATCATGATCATAAAACCTCGATAAGATATTGGTAATGGTCGTTTTCCCTGCCCCTGTCGGCCCGACCAAAGCTATAGTCTGTCCGGGTTTTGCTTTGAACGAAATATCTTCAACCGTCTTCGTTTCTTTATCATAGGAGAAAGTGACATGAGAAAATTCAATTTCACCCTTGATTTCATTCACAGAGGCAGCCCTGCGTTCGTTCTTCTCTTCATGTTCCTCATCAAGGATTTCAAATACCCTTTCCGCCCCAGCAACTGCTGATAAAAGAGTATTGAATTGGTTGGCCAGGTCGTTCAGCGGCCTTGTGAATTGACGGGCATACTCGGTAAAAATGACGATGACCCCGATTGTAATGATACCCTGAACCGCAAGGATACCGCCAACCCCTGCGATGACAGCGAAGCTCAAATTATTCAGCATATTCATCAACTTGGGGATAAACCCTGAATAGGTTGCTGCCCAATATGCAGAGGCTTTTAACCTGTCGCTTTTCACAAGGAAATCGTCCATGACTTTCTCTTCCTGTGAAAAGGTTTTGACGATTCGCTGCCCAGATACTGTTTCTTCTATATATCCATTCAAATCACCAAGGTTTTTCTGGGTTTCCTTAAAAAGTTTCCCCGTCCGGTTCGTAATCCATTTAAGGCCCAAGAACATCGCCGGGATGATCAGCATAGTAATCAGAGTAAGGAGCGGGCTTAGCCACAGCATGACCCCTACAGTGCCCAGTAGTGTGAGGACACTGGAGAAAATTTGGATCATCGAACTGTTCAGCGTCGAACTGACATTTTCCATGTCATTTGTGACCCTGCTCATCAATTCCCCGTGCTGCCGGCGATCAAAAAATGGGATGGGCAGTTTGTGCAGCTGTTGAAAGAGCTCCGTTCTCATCCGGTAAACTGAATTTTGAGCAATCCCGATCATCCAATATGCCTGCAGCCACATTGCGGCAGAATAAACAACGTAGACGACAGCCAGCCACAGGATGAGTTGGAACAGTCCGCCTGCATCTCGTGTGACAATAAAATCATCGATCGCCATCCCGACCAGGAACGGCCCAAGGAGTCCAAGGAAAGAACTAATGAAGACCATTAAGATGACTAGACTTAACAGGCCTTTTTCCTTGGAAAGGTAACTCCAGATCCTTTTGACTGTCCCCTTCCAATTCTTTATTTTCGGTTTGCTCTTCGGTGCATTACTGTAATGCCTTGGCATGCTCGAGGTTCTCCTCTCCAAATTGTGATTGAAAGATTTTTCCGTAAAGCGGGGAGTCCGTTATCAATTGTTCATGACAACCTTCCGCAATCACCTTTCCGTCTTCAATCAGAAAAATTTTATCCGACTGGATGGCCGTGCTGATTTTCTGCGTTACAATCAGGATCGTACACGAATAGTCTCCAATCGCTCCAATCAGTTTGGATTCTGTTTTTAAATCCAATGCACTTGTACTGTCATCAAGAATGAGGATTTTCGGCTTCCTTACGAGCGCTCGTGCAATGGAAAGACGCTGCTTCTGCCCGCCTGAAAGATTGACACCTTTTTGTCCTAGCACTGTATCATATCCGTTTGGCAGGCCTTCAATTAAATCGTGAATCTGAGCTGATCTGGCAGCTTCGACGATCTCGTCCATCGACGCATCTTCTTTCCCCCATGCAATATTTTCTTTGATACTTCCTGAAAACAGCAGGGCTTCCTGGGGAACAAATCCTATGCTTTTCCTTAGGTTTTCCAGTTTGTATTTTTTAATTTCCACACCATCGATAAGGATGTTTCCACCCGTCGCCTCATATAACCTTGGAATCAATTGAAACAGGGATGTTTTCCCGGATCCAGTCGCTCCCAGTATTGACACGACTTCCTTCGGCTCCACTTTAAGGTTTATTTCATCCAGCACCTCTGTCTTTGTGCCGGGGTAGTGGAACGAGACATCTATAAACTCAATCTTTCCTTCTGTTACGGTTAAGGAAGTATCACTATCTTCCGAGTCGACTAGGTCGATGTCGGTTTCAAGCACTTCTGAAATCCTGCCGGCAGATGCCCTTGCCCTTGAAAAACTCATAATGATGAAGGCAAAAACAGAAAACGCTCCTGTAATTCGGGTCGCGTAGTTGACGATCGCCACGACATCACCGACCGCCGCATTACCGTTTGCCGCCTCCATATTTCCTATCCAAAGAATGAACAAGATACTTCCGTTCATGACAATGAACAGAACCGGCATAATGGTTTCCATCAATCTTAATGCACTCACCGTCTTTTTCATTAACGTTTTATTCGCTTCAATAAAGCGGCCATTTTCATGACTTCCCCTTAAGAGGGCTTTGATGATCCTCATCCCTTTTAGGTTTTCCTGTATAACATCATTCACGGAGTCGAGTTTTTGCTGAACATATTTGAACATCGTCCAGCCGGTGTTCAATACCCACAGTAAGAAAACGACGATGAACGGAATTACGACCAGTAGGATAATGCCGAGCTTTACGTCAACGATTAATGCCATGATGGTTCCCCCGATAACTAGCAGCGGGGCCCTCATCATAATCCTTAGTGAAGTAAAAATCGTATTTTGAACCTGGGTCACATCATTGGTCAGCCTCGTAATCAACGATGAGGATGGGTACTTACTGAAGTTGGAAAAAGAAAAGTTCTGGATTTTCTCATAGAGGCTTTTTCTGATATCATAACCTGCCCCCTGGCTGACATGAGCTGCGAAAAAGGAATTCGTCACCCCGGAAGCAAAAGCTGCCAAAGCAAGCACAGACATAATGCCGCCCCAATACCAGACAGCCGCCATATCGCCTTGCAATATCCCCTCATCAATCACTTTCGCCATAAACAAGGGAAGCAGCAATTCCACCGCCAGTTCAATCAACATCAGTGTCCAGGCTATCCCCATTGACAGCCTGTAATTCTTCAAAAAAGACAGCATTTTTTTCATCTAGGTTCCCCCATAACTCCTGGATGTTTATATATATTTCGGAATCCGTATTTTATCCTATCATTATAAAGGCTTTTCCTTATATTTGAAACTAGTTTGACCCTTAGTTAGTTGTTGCGCTTTAACGCTTTAAACCACCACAAGGGACAGTCCCTCTTAGTGCGGTGACGCGTTAAAGCACGAAGAGGGACTGTCCCTTTTCGGGCGGTGAAGTACTAAAGGACCGGTCGCTGCATATAAAAAAGGCAGCACCACAGCCGCCTTTTTTCACCCCACACTTAATAGCAGGATCACATATGCAATTCCTCCAAGTGCGAACGCCCAAAAACTGCTTTGCCGTTCCTGTGGAAGCTCTTCTTTCAGCACGTTCAAAATGATACTTCCTGATAAGAATGCAAATAACAGTGCGAGCACCGCTTCAGGAATTTCCGTCAAGAATCCGATGGCCCACCCGATGACTATGGCAAAAGCAAGCATCCAGCGTCCTTCTCTGTCATACCTGTCCTTATGGTGTTCACGCAGTCCAAAGTCCACCACCACAAAGTGAAGCGCCATCGCGGTTCCATATAACAGTAAGCTCACCAGGCCCGACTCTTCCCTATGAACAAGCAGGTATCCGATCAGGCCATTGTAAACAAAAAAAGAACTGATGTGCAGCCAGAACGCCGACCTCTTTGGTCTACTCACCTCTTCCTCATTCTCCTTCTTGGAGTCCTGGACCACCTTTTCCAATCCATAGAAAATGACCAGACCAACCATCGCCAGCAAATAAGCGTGATGCTCCAAAAATCCAATCACCTCAACCGACTCTGCTATCGCCTCCTGATGCTCATTCAGCTCAGGGAGAATATGAATAAATACATAAGCCACAGACACCCCGCCTGCAATTGATAAAAATTTACTCCTCGGAATCGATTCCAAAAAAACCATGCGCCTGGCCGTTAAATGCACGGCCGCCAGAACAAGTGCAAGCATTAACGGTACCCACTCCATATGTCTGCCTCCTTTTTTGGTGTCTGTTTTCCCTTTAGGATGGCTGGGTAATCATGGATGATTTGTTTTATTCAGGCAGAGAGTAGTAAGTGCCCTTGGTATTTCCAGTGCAATGAAGGTTCATTCCTTTCAGCAGCTTAGAAGCTATAGTTCTTGAGTTAATTTTAAGAAATTCTCTGGTTTGTTGATTAGAAATCGTAGGATTCATCAAATAAAGAAAATCTTTGATGGCTTTATGGTGGGCATTGGTAGAAGTCAATTTACATGAAGGACAGGACCAGGATCCTCGCAGTCGTATCATCGGGGAAAAGGAGCATTCAGGACATATCACACCCTGAATGATGTCCGATTGGGAGATGCCATAAGTTTGCAGTATATCATCTCTTTTAGGAATGTGGTGCTTCTTTAGTACTCTGCACATCTTCTTGATTTTCTTCTCTTCCAGAAGAATTCGGTTATAGCTGCTTTTATATGAGTTTATTTTTTCTATTAATTGATTTGCATGACAGACTTTTTCTAATACTTCCTTATCATTATCTTGTGCTCGTATTATGGTAGAAGAGTTACTGAACACAACCAGATGTTCAATAGGTAAGCCAGTATAATTATATTTTGCTAACCATTCCTGCAATTGATACTTTTGTCTTTTCACCTGTGTTAAAGGATTATTAAACCCTTCTTCAATATTGTCTTTTATACGAATCATCTGTTTAAAAGGACCGCCAAGGATAACAGTGCCGGAAATGTTTTTGATTTCAACAACCAGAAGAAATAGGGGAGATACAAGCAGAAGGTCAATTTGGAAGAAGTATTCACCATGTTGTAAGCGCAGGCCGTGTAAAATGTAAAATTCATTAGCAGCAAGGAAGCTTAAGTAATAATCTAACGCTTGTTCGCCGCGGTAACCTTTCAATCTCTTCATATTATCAGCTTCAATTAGCTCCCGCTTTGGATGGTGTTCATGAAGCCTGTTCAAAAGTGCTTCATTCTGAAGGATTCTCAGTGGGATTGAAAGATTTTTAACAATCAAAATATCACTCCTTATCAATTTTCTAATTAATTCTTTCTGTAACAGGTATTATCCTGCAAAATATCTGATTTTTTAACGCCTGCTTGAATGAATTGCGTCTAATATTGGTTTATTGCGTCGGATTCAGGATTATTGCGTCTAACTTGGAATAATTGCGTCTAATCCAGCGGAATTGCGTCTAATTTCAAATAATTGCGTCGCAGGCACTTTCCCAGGAAAATCAACCCACACGAACATTTCCACATTTATCCCGTTTACCCCTCTCATTTTTAGACTAATTACATACTATAGACTTTCGATAGGGCAAGATAGAAGTATCAACCGATGAAGGTGTGGCCTGAAGATATGGAAAAACCTCAGTTTAATTTACTCAGTGATGCGGAACGAGACCGCATTAACAGGCAAATTAGCGGAATGACTTTCACGAAAAATTTCCGCTCGCCCAGCGCGGAGGAATGGTATGTGTTCCTGCCGGATTTTGAGGACCCCCGGACAGGCGGCGCTGCCGGGAAGGTGATTGTTCACTACAATTTGCTGGGAAACAAAAATGTGTTTATCAATACGACGGTGATTTTTGATGATCCAAAACTGCACAGACCCCAACAGCACAATCTTGTATACGCGGTATGCGATGAGCTTGTGAACCGGCTCGTGGGTTATGCGGAAACACTGCTTTCCGTTCATGCGGGTGAGAACAGTTACGATGCGAAATACAACTAAGTGTCGGAGGTTTTATAATGAATGAGTCTGTTATTCAATCGATTAAAGAGCATTCAACAGAATACAAGACCGAACGTGACCTGGACAGCATCATCAATGAGATTGGGGATTCACGGATTGTCCTTCTTGGTGAAGCCTCTCACGGGACATCAGAGTATTATAAAATCCGGACAGAGCTTTCCAAGAGGCTGATTGAAGAAAAAGGCTTCAATATTATCGCAGTGGAAGGCGACTGGCCTGCGTCTCAAAGCGTCAACAAATATATTAAGAGATATGACGAAACCGAAAACCCGCGTGATACCCTGCAGTCATACAAACGCTGGCCGACCTGGATGTGGGCAAATGAAGAGGTAGTCGACCTTATTTCCTGGCTGAAAGAATATAATACAAATACCTCTCTCAAACAAAAAGTCGGCTTCTATGGAATCGACGTGTACAGTCTGTGGGAATCAATGGAGGAGGTTATCCAATATCTCGAGAAAACAGATTCCCCTGACTTGGAAAAAGCAAGAAAAGCGTTCTCCTGCTTCGAACCTTTCAACAGAGAAGCGCAGGAGTATGCGGTATCTGCCGGGCTTCTTGGTGATGATTGTACTGATGAGGTCGTTCAGTTACTCTCTACCATCAGGAAAAATAAAGAACACTATACGAGCAACCATGAGCAGGAGCTCAATCTCGAAGTGAATGCGATGGTAGCGGCAAATGCAGAACATTATTACCGGGCGATGGTGACAAACGATGAACAGTCCTGGAACGTCAGGGATGAGCATATGGTGGAAGCGTTGAATGCTGCCATGAAGTCGTATGGCGATGATGCAAAAGTCATTGTCTGGGAGCATAATACACATGTCGGAGATGCACGCGCAACGGACATGATGGAAGCAGGTATGACCAATGTCGGGCAGATTGTCCGCGAGCAGAATCCGAAAGAAGATGTCTATATTGTCGGTTTTGGAACGCATCGGGGAACGGTTATTGCCTCTAAAGAATGGGGTGCCGACCTTGAAAGGATGGCTGTACCGCCTGCACTCCGGGGCAGCTGGGAAGACGCAATGCACGAGGCTGGCAACTATAATCAGATCCTAATTTTCAATGATGAAAACCGGAAACAATTCCATACCCCCCTCGGACACAGGGCAATCGGGGTCGTCTACCGCCCTCAATATGAACAATACGGCAACTATGTACCTTCGATTATGTCAGAGCGGTATGATGCGTTCATCTATATCGACGAAACAAGCGCCCTTCAGCCTTTAGAGCTGAGCCAAGCAAAAGTGTAAAGGTTTGGAGTCCCGAGAAACCAACCTTAAAACAGCAATAAAGAAGGCTGATCAAAAAACAATGATCAGCCTTCTTTCTCTTCAAGCGGCAAGGTGATGACAAACTTTGTTCCTTTTCCTTTTTCACTTGAAACATCTATGGTTCCTTTGTGCATCAGTACTAATTGTTTTACGATGGATAATCCGAGACCAAATTCCCCATATGGATTATTTGTTCGTGAGAGATCTGCTTTGTAAAATCTGCGCCAGATCGATTGAATTTCTTCTGGATCCATTCCCATTCCGGTATCCTCGATTTCAATGATCGTTTCTTCCCCAGAAGCACTGCCCCTCAGCCAAATCGATCCTCCACTTGTAAATTGGATACTATTCTTTGTTATATTGATCAGGATTTGGATAAGGCGGTCATAGTCTGCATATACCTTGACTGCCGGATCTGCCTCGATATGGATTGCATTTTGTTTTTCTTCCGCCTGAAAGTCGAGCTGCTCTTTGATGACTTCAAGCACATCCAGGAGCGGCACGGTTACTTTCGTGATGACGATCTGATTGGAGCGGATTTTTTCATAGTCCAGGTTCTCATTGACGAGCCGGATGAGCCTGCGGGTTTCCTGACTGACCAGCCCGTAGCTTTTTTCCTTTTGCTCTTCTGGAATCATGTCATTGCGTATGCCCTCAATCACGCCGCGAATCGTCGTCAATGGGGTTCGCAGCTCATGGGAGACATCCGCCATGAACTGCCTTCTCCGCTTTTCCAGGCTGTCAATTTCTTCTTTGGATGCACGCAGTTTGGTGACCATATTGTTGAAGTCATCGGCAAGGTCGCCGATTTCATCGAAGTTGGAACTTGGAACATGAACGTCGTAGTCACCGGATGATACCTGGGAAGTCGCATCCCGTATACGCTGGATTCTTTTTACATGAAGTTTTGATAAAAATAAACTGATCAGAAGTGAAATCGCCAATGATATGAAGACAATATACAATAGATATTTATTGATTTCACTGAGCATTTCCCTTGTTCCGCTGATTGGGGAGATCAGAATCAATCCCCCGGCGAGCTGGTCATTGATGATCCTTGGCATGATGACGAGCGAAACCGCCTTGTTGAAACGGCCAAAATCTTTTTTCAGCGGCACCGTCTCTCCCCGCTCAATCTTTTGCCATTCATCCTCAGACAGTTCAATACGGGGGTAGATGCCTCCCCTGGAAAAAGATACAACCCCATTTTGATTAAATGTGATCAAATCAATATCCCTGGCTTGAAGCAGGTTGCTGTATTCCTCTAAGTAAAGCGGTCTTCTTGGACTTGGCCTTTCAAGGTCGGATAAAATTTTCTCCCCGTAGGAGCTTAATTCCTCCACCTTGTTTTCGTACACAAGATTTTCGACATAGTGGGAAAAAAGTGTTCCAAGAATCAGGAATGCGATGATCAGCACGCTCGTATGACTGAGAAGCAGCTGATATAGATACCTAATTTTCATCACCGGCCGCCGTCTCGTCGAATTTATAGCCTACTCCCCACACTGTATGCAGGTAGGGTTTTTCATTGCTGCCAATTTTGTTCCGGAGCCTCTTAATATGGACATCGACTGTCCGCTCATCTCCGTAAAAGTCATACCCCCATACGCGTTCCAGGAGCTGTTCCCTTGAAAATACCTGACGCGGATGCTGAGAAAGATAATAAAGTAAATCAAATTCTTTTGGAGTCAAGTTGGTAAGGGGCACCCCCTTCAGGAGGACTTCCCGTGTCTCTTTGCTTATCTGGAAATCAGTGGTGGAAATATCCGTGCTCTCGGCAGTGTTGTTTTTCTCCCCTTGATACCGGCGGGTAACAGCTCGTATCCTTGCCATCAATGCCAATGGTGAAAATGGCTTTGTGACATAATCATCCGCACCGAGTTCGAGCCCGAGAACCTGGTCGGATTCACTATCTTTGGCTGTGAGCATGATGATCGGGATCTGGGTACGTTCTTCCCTGATTTTCCGACAGATCGTTACACCGTCCATACCGGGAAGCATCCAATCCAATATCACTAGGTCCCATTCGCCTTCCTTATAGCGTTGGTATCCTTCAGCACCATCATGAACAAATTCCCCCTGAATACCTTCTTTTATAAAAAACATCTCGAGCATGGACGTGACACTTTCATTGTCTTCTACTACCAGCACTTTCATAGATATCGTTCCTTTCCCGGTCAACACTCACGTTTTTCTAGTTAAATTATAGTATTTTTTCCGGATTTCTTCTAATAGTTTTCCCTCGGGAGCGGCGATAAAACAATATGAAAAACCCCCGCAAAATTCGCGGGGATCCTATCTTATAACGCTGTTTTCGTATATATGGTTGCTCTCGGAAAAATCCAAAGAAACGGATTTTCCCCTTGGAGACAAGGGCTTTTTTCTCTGAACAAGGTGAATTAGCTCTTTTCTTCTTTGATTATCAGGCTATTTCTGGTTAATTAAGTAGATATTTTTTAAACTTTGTATTAAATAACAACAAAGTTTACGAAAAGAGCCTTTTATAAAGTATCTTCAGATTCTGTCACTGATTCTTCTGAATCCTGTTCAATATTTGAACCGCCTTTTCCATGTCCGTGATGACCTTTTTTCCCTCCATGGAAGAAACCTTTTTCTTTATTGAATGGGAAGATATCCAATTTTTTTGCCTCATCGGCGTAGTCAGTCCTGATTTCTTCCATAAGCTCTTTGGTTGATTTCCCGTCGATGTCAATCCCTAATTCTTTGGCTGCTTTCAAGATCGAAGCACCAAAAACTTCACGTTTTAATTCTTTAGGTTCTTTACCTTCTGTTTCAATCCCAAGCTCTTTAGCCTGTTTTTCCAAGGCTGCTTCCCTTACCTCAACTGCCAGTTCTTTTAATTCCTTGCCTTCTGTGTTAATTCCCAGCTCTTTGGCCTTTTGTTTCAGCAAAGTTTCTTTGACTTCTTGTGCCAGTTCCTTCTGTTCTTTTCCTTCTGTGGATATGCCAAGTTCTTTCGCTTTCGCCTCCAGCTGGACCTGGTGAATCTCTTTCATGATGGCACGGTTTTCTTTGCCTTCTGTTTCAATTCCCAATTCTTTTGCTTTAGCCTTCAGTTCAATCTCCATGATCTCTTTCGCTAGTTCGCGAGTATCTTTATCAGTTGTATCGATTCCATGTTCTTCTGCTTTTTCTTTCAATTGATCTTCGTTAATATGGAATTTCCCATGTCCGTGTCCGCCGCCGCGATGGTCTCCAAATGCTGCAGCTTTTCCTGTGACGGCAGCCGCTGTTTCAGTTGATTGTGCGGCGTCATCCTCCGCAGCAAATGCGGGAATCGCTCCCAAAATCCCGATTGCCAGTGCTCCTGTTAGTACGTAAGTAAATGGTTTTTTCTTCATCATTTTATTTCCTCCTTTTTTATGCTAAAACATTGAATCCATTTATGTAACTGACCTTGCAGGCAGTGATTCAATGCTCTGCACTGTCAGTATCTCCTGAAGTTGTTGCCAAACTATGAACAATCCATTGCCGGTTCATTAACTTTTCATTTTGTTAAAATGGGCCAGCCACATGTCCAAGCAAAGGTCCTCTCGTTGTCCGTCAACTTTTACAGAAGTTGTTCAATCTCATATTCTTCTCTCTGTTCCTCAAGCCAAACCGGATATTCTGTCTGAAGGGCCTGTTCATATAAAATCTCTTGAATTTCCTCTTTATGATCCTCAAGTACTGCTTCTTCAGCTTCTTTTTTATCTGTGACTTTAATAATATGGAAACCAAATTCAGTTTCAATCGGATTGCTGATTTCCTCTATTTCCATAGAAAATGCTTTTTCTTCAAACTCCGCAACCATTTCGCCTTTGGCAAAGTACCCTAGTTCACCGCCGGACCCAGCATTAGAAGTATCGACAGAGTATTCTTCTGCCAATTGTGCAAAGTCTTCACCGTTATCCAGCATTTCCTTCACTTCTTTTGCCGTTTCTTCATTTTCAACGAGGATATGGCTGGCCTCTACCTGCTCTTGCTGTGCAAATGAGTCTTTATTAGTTTCGAAGTATTCTTGTACTTGGTCATCCGTTATAGAGACTCTATCCTGAAGTAATTTTTTTGTTAACAAATAAGAGTGAATATTATCCTTAACACTTTGAAGGCTTGTACCACTTGAGGTCAAAGCCTGATTGAAGGCTTCTTCATCTCCATAGGACTCATGTAATTTATGCAGTTCTTCTTCTATTTCACCGTCTGTTACCTTTATTTTTTGTTCGTCACTTTCCAGCTCAACAATTTTGTCGGCAATCAAGGTATCAAGTGCCGCTTCCCCATATTGGTCTACCAGCATTGTGTAGAGTTCATCTTTGCTTATGGAATCCTTTCCTACTTTCGCTACTACTTCATCTTTTGAAAAAACAAAGCCGGTAATAATCAAGCAGACGACTACCACACTTCCTATTAAAGTTAGTAATTTGATAGAATTGTTCTTTTTATTCACTTCATCGCTCTCCTTTATTGTTTGGTGTGCCTGGTCAGAATGCCAGGCACCGGTATTTAGCAAGTGTTAGTTGATCATCGCATTGCTTGTCAGTGTTAAAGTGACGTTCATCTGTTCTGCACCGCGGTAGATCGTCAAGCCGATTTCGTCTCCCACTTTCAAGTCGGAGTAAAGAAGCCTTCTTAAATCTGCAGGTGTTTCAACTGCCTGGCCATTTAGTTCAGTAATCACGTCTCCTGCTTTAATACCAGCTTTTGCAGCAGCTGATGTTTCATCGAGGTTGGCAACAATGACCCCTGCCGTCACCTCATTCGGGAGGTCCGGCAGATAGTTGCGTGGAACATCCGCCAGGCTCGTCATTCCGATACCGATGTATGGGCGTTCGACCTTTCCAGTTTCGATAATTTCGTTTACGATTGGCAGAAAGTCTTTACTTGGAATCGCAAATCCAAGTCCTTCTACACCCGATGTAGAGATCTTCAAGCTGTTGATCCCGACCAGTTCACCGTTTGAATTAATCAAAGCGCCTCCGCTGTTTCCCGGGTTGATCGCTGCATCAGTTTGAATAACATTAAGCTCCGATTCACCTGCAGATGTCGGGACAGAGATCGTTCGGTCAACCGCACTCACAATTCCTTGTGTAACTGTTCTTGATAAATCAAGTCCAAGTGGATTTCCGATCGCAATGACCTGCTCCCCTGCACGCAGCGCACCGGAATCGCCTATTTCTAACAGGTTGTCCCCGTATTCTCCATCAATCTTTAATACTGCCAAATCAGTCAGTGGGTCTGCGCCGATCAGTTCAGCCTTCGTTTTCTGTCCATTGTAAAGGGATACTTCAATATTCGAGGCATTTTCAATTACATGGTTATTTGTGATGATATAAGCGCTGTCTCCCTCTTTCTTAAAAAGGACCCCTGAACCGGTTCCAGCTTGAGCTTCCTGGGAAGTCCCGGTGTACCTGTTGCTTTGCTGCTGATAATTCACAATTCCGACGATCGCTTTGGAGGCATCTTCAACGATATTGGCAACATCGCTGACGGCTGAAACATTTGCAGCTTTAATACCTGATGAAGCGGCTGAAGTTTCTGCCTGTTGAGTGACTCCAGCTGTTTCCTGAATCGAGTTCTGTGCAAGATTTTGATAATAATCAGTCTGTGGCAGAACGGTCAATGTCAGGACGGAACCGATGACCCCCGCCCCGACCGTTGAAAGAAAACCTCTTCCTCTTGATGGCTTTTTCGGCTTTTCTGCTCGTTGCACTCTAGCTTTTTCTTCTATCTCATTTTCTTCTATATTTACAATCTCTTCATTTTGATTGTTGTTATTTTCAAACATTCTATTTCCTCCTCTAAAAGGTATGTGTTCATTTATATAAAATCTGCATTTGTTTTTTGTGTTATCTTGTTGCTTGATTACATCTTAAGTGGCAAATATTACGAAATTATTAACAATCTATGTACAGGGTGAGAAGTTTTTATAAAAGGAAGATCTTTTGGGGGCTCTTTTCTTAAACTATGTTGCTATTTAATATGAATTTCGAAAAATATAGACATCATTCACACGAAATATCCTGGTAAGGAGCTAATCTCCCTGTTCAGAGAGAAGAAACCTTGTAACCAGGGGGGAAAAATCCGGCACCAGGGATTTTTCCGGAAGCAACAATCTATACAAAAACAGCCTATTTTTGTTAATCAAACGTTTGATTAATAAGACTATCTCCTTCTCAATGTTGCAGCAGAAGCTACACTAGCCCTGCTCTGACGGTTCTGACGGTTAAAAATAAGCAAAAAAAGAACCACCTTTAGCTGGCGGTCCTGACACATCATTGCATAATTTGATTTTGTTCATTATAGAGGGTAATTTCAGCTGGGTAAGTAGAAGTCAATTCCTTAGGCAGTTTTATATATTCCAAAATTACAGGTTGCTGAGAAACATCTATAGAGAAGCTGTATTCCTCGTGAATCAGTTTTGCTTCGATTGTATCTATATCGAGTTCACTATTTTTCCCAATCAGGACACCGTACTTCCCATCAGCTGTCGATACGTCTTCAAACCAAGCCTCATTTGTTCCGTAACCAGCATGCATGATCTTATATCTATTGTTGAACCCCTTTTCCAGGTGGGAACTTCCAATATTACCATTTTCTAATTGAAACATAGCGATGTAGGAATTGGTTTCATCCAGTTGGACAATTTTCATTACCTCAAGTTTCTTCTCCACTGCTTCCCCACGGTTAATGAAAGATTGCACTTTATTTTGGACAGATGCCTTATCTGCTTTAACATTGTACTGCTTATAGTAATACATTGTCCCGGCAGCTGCGAATAAAAATAAAAGCAGAATGATATTCTTTTTCACCTGTCTGCTCCCCTGTTTATATGTACTTTTATACTGTTGAGAACTTCACGATAATAAGAGTCCTTGTGAGGAACAAAAGCAGCCTTTTCAGCTCTTAGTGTTTTCAGTTCTTTTATTTCGCTGTCTGTAAGATGGAACCCTTCCAAATCAACACTAGATATCTCCTTATCGATCAGTTGTGAAAAATGCTCCAGCTCAATCCTGTAGATCCCCGATACTTCTTCTGACTGCAGGGAAAAGTCATCCATTATTCCAGTAAACTCGTAAAGAAAAAGGTGTGCCCTTTCTCTATCAATAAAACCTTCCATACTACTTCATAAGGAATGATGCCCATAGGGACGAGTTCTTCATACCGTACGTTTATTCCTGTCTCTTCCTTTACTTCCCTGATGCCGTCTTCAAACGTCTCATGAGAAAGGATATGCCCGGCAGCTGTGATATCAAGAAGGTTGGGATAATCTTTTTTATCCATGCTCCTCAGTTGAAAATAGAGAAAGTACTTTTCGTTTTCCCATTTGATAAACCAGCAGTGAAAGGTTTCGTGCCAATGCCCTTGCCTGTGAACTTCATCACGGGCTGCTGCGCCTATGTGATACCCTTCATTATCAAAAATGTTAAGAGTTTCTTTTTCCATACACCCTTCTCCCCTCATTCTTTCAGCCTTTTAAGGTGCTAAGCTTCCGGTTTCTTATCACCTGATTAATGACTTCTGAAAAGATTAGACCGATGGCAATCGAACCTGATATCATGAACGCCTTTGCTGCCAGACTGATGGCCGCATTATAATCATTCTGCACAAAGTTCCTCATCGCATCGTAGGCCATTCCCCCTGGGACCAGCGGGATGATACCGGCGACACTGAAAATGATGACCGGTGTTTTATAGATTTTCGAATAGACTTGGCTGAGGACAGCGATGATAAACGAGGCCGTCACTGTTGCCAGCACGATATCCATCCCTTTCACAGTCATTACAAAATAAATAACCCAGCCGATCATTCCGACAATTCCACATTTGACCAGGGACTCCCTTGGAGCGTTGAAGATGATGCCAAATGCCGCTGAAGCAATAAAGCTGGTGATACTTTGTTCGAGTATATACACGGGCAGAGGACCTCCTTTTCTTGAGAATTGAGAAAGCTTGTTTTATTAATAGAAGGAAATTAATATCCAGCCAGGAAACGTGCCCCCAATCAGAAAGAACAAACCAGAATTTTATTAACAGATAAGAATGTTATACAAACGTAAATACAATCGCAATCCCCGACCCAATGGCAAACGCCGTCAGGAATGCTTCTGCTCCCTTCGACAAGCCCGACACAAGATGGCCCGCCATTAGATCCCTGACTGCATTGGTGATGAGCAGCCCCGGTACCAGAGGCATGACCGAACCAATGATGATTTTATCCAGTTCTAAACCTATGCCGGCTAAAACAAAGCCAAATGAAATCAGGCCAATGGTAAAGGAGGCCAAAAACTCAGCAAAAAATTTAATCGGTACCACTTTATGAAAATAAATTAAACTCAAAAAGCCGACTCCCCCTGTAAAAACGGCGGGAAGAAAATCATGCCAGCTGCCCTTAAACATGATAAGAAAGCAGCCACTGGCAATGGCAGCAGCCAGGATTTGAATATAGAAAGGAAATGGCATGGTAGCTGCATCAGCCTCTTCCAACAACTCATACGCTTCATCGATTGAAAGCTCTCCGCTGCTGATCCTTCTGGAGATGCTGTTTACTACCGTCACTTTCTTCAAGTCCGTCGTTCTATCCGAAATCCGGATTAACTTGGTTTTCGTCGGTTCTGACGTTTCAATGGAAAAAATGATCCCAGTAGGCGTTACATAACTGTGTGATTCTTTTATTCCGAATGAGGCTGCGATCCGCATCATCGTATCTTCTACCCGATAGGTTTCCGCTCCGCTTTGAAGCATGATTTTTCCTGCGAGAAGACAAACCTCCATGATGTCATATCTGATTTCCATTTGTTTTTCCATAATCGCAATCTCTCCAATAAATTCCTTTTAGTTATGTAGGTACAATTCTAATGGAAAGGGTGTAGGAGAAGCAACACTTTATTGCTTTAAAGCGTGAAGAGGGACAGTCCCTCTTCACGCTTTAACGAGTTAAAGTTCCTTGGTCCGCATCCAAGGATAAAGGCAGATACCAGCACCAAAAATGCTTTATCGCATTGGAGGAGAGCCCTCAGCTTTCCTGATTATTTTTTATATCTTGTATTATTTGACTTTAGGGTCTCTTTTCCCGACAATAAAACACACACATATATTATTAAGGAGAAGTTATGGATATTAAAACTAAGGATTTATATGATTATCTGATCGAGAAAACCCCTTTGTTTACCCAAGAGTGGCTGAAACTTCAGGAGATTCGTACTGGCTCCCACTACTCACTTGATGCTCCGCCTGAAGTTACAGAAAAAATAAAAGAGCAGATCGGCAAATATCTTGAATTGATTGCCGACTCTCTGTTCCAAACTGAAGAAGAAATGAAGAAAAGTATTTCTGACTGGACGGCACAAACAGCTTCCCACCGGGCCACTTCCGACACTTCGCTGACAGAAGTGACAAGGGGCGGAGGCCATTTCCGAAGACTTTTGATGGGGTTTGTTGAGCGATTTGCTGAGCAGACAGACCTCGACGTGACGATTAAGGATTTGATGTATTGGATCCAAAAGATGAACACAGCATTAGATTACGTTATGGAAACCTTTACGGACAACTTTCTGAACATCCTTCTGGACAGATTGTCCTCCCAATCGAATCTGATCAATGAGTTAAGTGCACCTGTCATTACACTAACGGATAACGTAGGCCTTCTTCCTATTATCGGGGATATAGACACCACGAGGGCAAAAAGTATACTGGAAACTACTCTGCAGCAAAGTACAGACTCCGGTATTTCCTACCTGATCATCGACCTATCAGGCGTGGTCATGGTCGATACTATGGTCGCCCAGCAGATATTTCAGCTGATTGAGTCCCTGACTTTAATCGGCGTACAAACCATCCTCACGGGTATTCGTCCTGAAGTGGCGATGACGGCAGTCCAATTGGGCATTGATTTCTCTGAAATTCAAACTGAAAACTCATTGCAGCGGGTCATTTTAACCTTTGCCAAAAAGCTGGATAGAGATTTAAATACTTAGGATTCGTGAAAATGATGTAATCATGGGGATTGCATCCTGTCTTTATAAATCAACAAGAAAGCCTTACGGGATTCCCGTAAGGCTTTTCCTTGTTATTGATAAATTGTATTGGACAGAAGGCGGAACAAGTAATCCGTATGATCGCGGAAACCGGGTTCAAGTCCGATAAGGGTTACGTCTGTGTCTTTTTCTTTTACAATGACAGGCTGACCTTTCGCGTTCAGTCTGGATTCACCTTTCCAGAAACCTGCCATAAAGAATTCATCGCTGTTTTCGTAAGATGCCAGAACTTCCTGGCCGTTTAAGCCCGTGAACCAGGCAGGACTGTAAACAAAGCCCACATCATTTGTCTTATACCCCTTCGATATAAAAGAATTGTGATAATCCACTTTCACAATCCCGTTGCTGTTGCTGCCTCCTTCATTTACACTTACATCCGTCAGTCCAAGCGTATTGGCCGCAGAGGCGGAAGATGCGCCTACAGAAATATATTTACCCCCGTGTTCAACAAAGTCGGCAACATTCGATTTGAAGCTCTCAAATTGTGCAGAATCTTTCAGGACGAATTCTTTATTAGCTGCAGGCTGTGTGTCTGAAGTCGAAATCAAGGTACTTGTTCCGCTGTAAACAAAAACATCGAAACCACCCAATCCTTTTTCAGCTACTTCTTGCGGAGTCACCTCAGTTACATCAAATCCTAATCGGGATAGGGCTAATTTGGTACCGGCATGGGATTGCTGCTTATTGATCCCTCCATCTTTCAAGATAGCCACTTTTACATCTTTCACTGCTGTATAGTCATTTGGTGCCTTTGCTGTCTCCAGCGTCAAGCCAGACGCCATCGCCAGTTTTTTCAGCAGTCCTCCCGGCTGTGCATTTACATAGAAGTTTCCGTCATTTCCACGGCGGACTTCTATTTTGTTCTGGAGAAGTTCGTTCACCAGGTTCACTGCTTTTACGGAAGAGTTAGGTATTAGATAAGGCCCTTTTCCTGCCAATCCACCCTGTTCATTAAGCTTGTTTACTTTAACTGATGCTGCATTGATGTCTGTATGGACCGGGACAGCTTCAAATCCCCATAGCTCCGGCAGGCTCCATGCAGAAATGTCATACATGGCAGTGGTGTCTTCCGAAATATCTTCCCCATCCCATAACATGGTATTGGCCAATCCGGCTTTTGCCTGATCCATTTTAACAATATAGGTTCCAGCAGGATATTTCTTTCCATCAACCGTAAATGGTTGTTTCACTTCTTCCACGTCAATATCATTTTCCTGAAGATGCTCCACTGCTTTTTCAGTGGCTGTTGCATCCGCGTCATCGATAGGAAGGATATAGCTTTTCGGGAAAAACCCCTCCTTATGATTTGGATGGTCGAATTCAATTCCTCGCTTGAACATCTCAATCTGATCTTTAATCATTTCAGTACGATTCTCAGTAGCGAACTTTAAAGCACCCATTACCGCATCATACGTCCATTTAACGCCATCTTCATCATTGGTAGGCGCTTCAAGAGTATGACCATATGCCCCATGATACATCGCATACATCGGGGTGAAAATCGGAGGATAATCATCCCATCCCGCAGCATCATCACGGTAAGGGATATATGTACCTTTCATATTCTCATACAAGTCTCCTTTAAATTCACTGCTGCTTCCTGCAACGATTTCATCTTCCATCGCTATCGCTTGATTAAATGCCCACTTTTCATATAGATTGTATTCATAATTTGGATTATGAGGAGGAGTACAAGGTTCAATCAACCCAGGCTTGCCGTCACCTCCATACTCTTTTACGTATCCATGTAAATCAAGAAGCACCATCGGATTCCATTCTGTCATCAAATCGACGGCAAGTTGTGTTTCAGGCTGTGATTGTGTAATAAAATCCCTGTTAAGATCGATTCCATTGCCATTAAATCGGGTTCCGTCAAAACGTCCATCCGGATTGGCGACTACATTTACAACGATGATATTGTTTTCTAAAATTGCTGTTGTTTCAGGGTCATTCTCAAATGCCATTCTTTCAATCAACTGCAGTGCTGCATCTGTACCCACATATTCGGTACCATGGATTGAGGCGTTAATCATGATCGGGACTTTAAAATCAGGATTCTTATCAATCCAATTCTGTGCTTTTTCAGGGTTTTTAAACATCTGCTTCCTTAATGCCTGATAATGTGAATATTTTCCCTTCGCACTCGGATCGGAAATTGTGACTACAAACATGTCATGTCCATTCGCTGATTCCCCCTTAATATCCAACGTTATACGATTGCTGCCTTTCTCGATGCTTTCCAACTGACTTTTGATCTCTGAATACTTCACAAAATCATAGTTTTCACTGTTAAACAAACTGCCCGTCGTATTCTCTTCCTGGCTGTAAGAAATGCCTGTGTTGTTTTGGCCTTGATTCGCCATGACAGAGAAAGGGACAGATGCTAGCAGGCTGACACTCAGCATTCCCGCAGCCATCTTTTTATTAATTGCCATTTTCATATCCCCCTTTTTCAATCATGAAAAATTATAAAATTTAATGAATAAAAATACAATAGTAAATATTATCTATTTTAATTTATCCTTCTATTCACTTGGTTTCAACAAATAAATCCAATTCGCTATTTTGCATAAATAAACATACATCTAACTTCATAAAAGTTTTCAAAAGACAGTGTAAGCAGTTTTTACCTCTTTAAAAAACATTGCAAACGAGCATATTAAATAATGGTCAACTGACCTATCAAAGGAGGTAATTACATTGAAGATTAAAATTAAGTCTTTTCTCATATGCGCACTGGCACCGTTGATGATTTTGACGGCATGTAACGGGAACGGAGATAACGAGCTGGCGGATCCACAGGATGTGAACTATGATCCCGTAAGCTTTAGTGGCGAAAACCCAAATAACAACGGGAACGGTGAAGCCCTCACAGACCGTAACCCTGATGATCCAGCGGTACAACGACAAGGAAGAAACCTTTTCACACGACGCTTTACAGTACCTGTCGACCCTAGAAACGGCGGACAAAATACAAGAGAATATGCAGGACAAGGAAATAGACAAGAAAACGGACAGGGGCAGGCTGCACAGGAACCGGAAACCCCACAACAGCCTGCTGATGAGAATCAAAATGCAGAAGCCGGCAATATGGATGAATATGTACAACAGGTTATTGATTTAACAAATGGTGAACGCAAGAAAAATGGCTTGCCTGCACTAAAGCCTCATGCAGAACTTTCAAATGTGGCACGCATCAAGTCAGAGGATATGGTTAATAAAAATTATTTCTCGCACACTTCTCCTACTTATGGATCACCATTCGAAATGATGGAGAACTTCGGTATTGACTATAGTACAGCAGCCGAGAACATCGCAGCCGGCCAGGAAAGTCCGCAAGAAGTCGTGAAAGCTTGGATGGACAGCCCTGGACACCGTAAAAACATTATGAACCAACAAGTTACGCATATCGGTGTCGGATATGCCGAAGACGGCGGCAGAGGAATATATTGGACACAGATGTTTATTAAATAAAAAGCAGAAGAGCTCTACTCAGCGAAAAATATTAGATGGCATGACTAAAAACCCCGGCATTGCCGGGGTTTCCCCTATGTCTTAAAGGTTTGTACGCTCAGTATTGTTTACTCGTACACGTTCAGGATATGTGTGGGTATTCAAAGAATTATTCTCTGAAAAATGCCCATATACCTTATCTCTGCGATCTTCCTCAGCATCAACGAGTACGACAATATGGCCTTTGTTTAGATGGTCCTCATATTCTTTGGCGTGTTCTTCAGGGATGCCTGCTCCTGTAAGAGCACCAACTAGTCCGCCTCCGCCTGCACCGATTGCTGCACCACTCAAGGCTGTCGCCAATGGTCCTGCGGCTGCCAGCACACCGACTCCAGGGATTGTCAATAAGCCGATTTCAGCTATGATACCTGCGATACCACCGAGAACACCGCCAGTACCGGCACCAATGCCAAATCCTTTACCCGCATTTTTGCCTCGACCGCTTTCACTTTCTGTTACATCACTGTTTGTCTCATGCTCAATGCTTTTAACATCATCTTTGTCTTTAGCAAATATGGAAATGTCTTCTTTGGAGTAACCTAAATCATGGAGCGCTTCAATTGCACGAACGGCTTCGTCTTGATTCCTGAATACTCCACCAATAATCGTCTTGCTCACTTTTATCCCTCCTCTAAAGATATCTTCATTTTTTAAATTCCCTGAATTCTCTATTCTAAACCTAAATGATCAAGCAAAAAGTGCTTCTCATTCCAACAAAAAAGCAAGGGATCCTCCCCCTTGCTTAAAAAGCCCAATTCCCTTTTCTGAAGACTGCTTCTCTTGTTCCATCTTTGTTAATTCCGTCAATATCCATTTCATTTGATCCAATCATAAAATCTTCGTGCACAATACTGTCATTGAGGCCTGCAGATTTTTTCTCCTTTTCAGAGAGTGCCTGGCTGCCCTCAAAGCAAGTGGGATAGGAGGAACCTATCGCCAAATGATTGGACGCATTTTCATCAAATAACGTGTTAAAAAACAGGATGCCCGTATCTGAGATGGGGGATTTATGCGGAACGAGCGCCACTTCTCCCAGATATTTCGCCCCCTCATCTGTTTCCAGGATTTTGTTCAATAAATCCTGGCCTGTTTCCGCCTCGGCTTTAATGATTTTCCCCTTTTCAAAGGTAAGCTTGAAATTATCAATGATATTTCATGATAGGCCAATGGCTTTGTACTTGAAACATACCCATTCACCCCAGTTTTGAGAGGGACGGTATAGACTTCTTCTGTTGGCATATTGGCAATAAAGGTCGTTCCTGCCTTTATTGGTTGAACTGCCTGTCAGCCACAAATGCTTATCTGGCAATTCAACAGTTAAGTCTGTTCCCGTTGCCGTGTATTGCAGCTTCCAGAAGCGTTTCTCATTCAACTGTGAGGCTTTTACCTGCAATGTTTCAATATGCTTTCGCCATTCATCTACCGGTTTCTCTTCTTTAATTCTGACTGCTTCGAAAATGGTGTTCCATAAAGCTGATATCCGTTCAGACTCAGGCAGTTCTGGAAAAACCTTATCTGCCCACTTCTGTGATGGCATGGCAATGATGGACCAGCTGATGCGGTCTGTCTCAATCGCATCATAAAAACTCTCAAGCGCATTTCCCCTTGCTTTTTCATATGTTTGCAATCTTTCCGGAGGGATTCCTTTTAACAAATCTGGATCATCTGCTTCGACCTGCAAGAAGGCTCCCTCTCTTTCACCGACAGAGTCAAAAGCGGCAGCAAGCCATTTCGGGAAATGTTTGAAGGCAGAATCAGGAGCAAGCTCATAATGAGTCCTCTTCACCTCTTCATCATACCATTGCACATGGACATCCCCTGCTCCCGCAAGGTAAGCCTGCCTTACGATTCTTCTGACCAATTGTTCTGTTCCCGTGGGCGCTGAGACCCATAAGAATTGGTCTTTTTGGATATTGACACCGGCTTTCACAGCAAGTTCCGCATATTTATCAAGATTTCGTTCAAAATCCACGCGTATTCCTCCGTTCGGTTTTCTATTTATCAACAGATAAATCCTATTTCACTCAAATCCACTTAAATGGTGTTGCCTCTCGCCTCCTAAACACCTTACGCTTTCCCAGTATAAAACATCAAGAACAAAGCATCCTTCAGCCCTCTAAAGCACGAAGAGGGACAGTCCCTTTTAGCGCTTTAAAGCACAAAAAGGGACTGTCCCCTATAGTGCGTTAATGCACTGAAGACAGTCCGCTATGTTATTATGCTGAAGGTGATACTTGTGTTTGCTGCTGCAGTTTTTGCCCTCTGGCTTCTTTGATTGTCAAAATCATAGCAATCAATAAGAATGCACTTGAGATTTGAAAAAGTGTTCCTGTTTCCACGAACTGTGCCAGTACGCCAAAGACAAGGCCGCTCAAACCGATTCCAAGGTCAATGGAAGAGAAAAACATTCCGTTCGCTACTCCTCTTCGGTTCGATGGAGTTTTAGAAAGTACCCATGATTGCAACGTAGGAATCAATGAGCCGAATCCTACCCCGAATAGCAAGCCCGCAATGATGATAAGCAGATTTGAATGCGCGAAGGACAAGACCCACATACCGACGAAAGTCACAGCCGTACAGAAAAGCACCAAGCCAATCGGTCCTTTTTCGTCAAACCACTTGCCGGCAAAGGGGCGTGAGAGTGAAGCCATTATTGCATTGAATAAATAAAAGAGGAATATCTGATCAATGCCTCTCTCTTCCCCAAAGATTACAATAAACGTCACAATGGAGCCGTACCCGAATGTTGCGATAACCGTAATGATCGCCGGGTAAATGCTCGACTTTTCCACAAGCGAGCCAAAATATGAAAATTTCAGATCCTCTTTCTTCGTATCACGGACAGACTGCGGCGTGTGATAATGTACAACACTTAGCAATACAAGAGCAATGATTCCCAATGCTGCTGATATTAAAATCAGATTCGTGAAGGATGTCACTTGGAACAGGAAGATTCCCAGGCTCGGCGCGACAATCATTCCAATCGTGATTGATAACCCGTAATAGCCCATTCCTTCTCCAAGTCTTGAATTAGGAACTACATCAACAGCCGCCGTACCGTTCACTGTTGTGGACCATCCCCAGGCAAGACCGTGAACAAAACGGAACAATAGGAAGATGACGACAATTTGCGAAAGCGGATAGATGGCAGTAATAAGAAGAAGGGCAGCTGCCCCTATTAACACCAAAGACTTCCGCGCCTTATATTCAAGCATATAGCCGATAAAAGGTCTGCTCAAGACAGCGCCAATTGAAAACAAGGTTGTCACAAGCCCGATTTCCAAGCCGGATGCTCCCAGTGATTTAATATATGGAGGCAAAGTGGGAATCAACATTTGAAAGGACATGAAAACAAATAAATTCCCAATCATCAGCATAATGAATGATTTGGACCAAAGTGTTTCTTTCATTATAAATACCTCCTGTCATGACCATGATTTCAGGCCAACTTTACACAAAATAAAAAACAATCCTCTCAAAAGAAGATTATTCTTCATCTAAATAATATTTCGGATTACTAAATAATAGCACAATCACCGCGAAATTGATATATGAAAAAAGAACCTTCAACATGAAAAATCTAAGGAGAAGGTTCTTTTCTTTAGTTTATATCGTTCCATGTAATTTAAATGCAAACCTCCATGAAGATCAATTTTTGCTTATAGAATTACAATAAAAAAAGAGACTTTGCACCTCTTTCCATCTTTCAGCTTACGTCAAAAAAGAGCTTCATGGAGTGTTCATGAGACACCCTCACTTCACATATGCAGGCAAAAGGGCCCCATGAAGCGTTCATGAGACACCCTAATTCCAAATATGCAGGTAAAATGTCTTCATGAAGCGTTTATGAGACACCCTCACTTCAAATATGCAGGCAAAATGGTCCCATGAAGCGCTCATGAGACACCCTATCTTCAAATATGCAGGCAAAAGGGCCCCATGAAGCGCTCATGAGACACCCTATCTTCAAATACGCAGGCAAAATGGTCCCATGAAGCGTTCATGAGACACCCCTCTAATACAGCAGTTCGTAAACCCCATTCAACTGATAACCGCGTTCCAGGTCCCCTGCTTCGTTGGCATGGTTGATTTCATTATCCAGGATATTCTCGAGCGACCGGATTTCTTCTTCACTTAGCCCTTTTACAAAGGCACCCTCTGACGGATAATGACCGTGCTCAATTTTACGGTAAATCTCACTCATCATCTCATTCTCTTCAGTATAATTGGAAAGCACTTCCCGTAAATACGCCAGGTTCTGATCCATGACGATTCCTCCTTTTTGTAAGGCTTCTTTCTTAAAAGTTGTTGCTATTTAATATAATTTCAAAAATAAAGCCATCATCCACACGGGATATCCTGGTAAGAAAAGCTACTCTCCCTTTACAGGAGAAAAACTTATACCCAGGAAAATTCGCCCTATTTTCCAAACGCAACAATCTATACGGAAATAGCCTTTCATAAAGTTAGGATGACTAAAAAATGACCGAATTATGCGGTAGATAAACCTCTAATGGACTAGGTGATTTTTCGACAAATTCCGGGGTGTGCCTGTAGTCTCCCCCCTTATAATGGACATATAAGTTATCATGAAGATACGACAAATATGCATTTATGGGGGAAATAATAATGCCTAAAAAACCAAGTTCACATACAAGTGTCGAAGTTAAACTAGAAGCTGTAAAAAATGTCTTGGAGAATCATCAACCTGTAGCTGTAGTGGCAGAGGAGATGGGATTGCACAGAGACACAGTAAATAGATGGGTGAACAAGTTCAAAGAAAATGGGAAAGAGGGTTTGATGAACTCCCGTTCTATTACTAACTCAGCGTCTTCCAAGGATTTAAAAAGAATTCGCGAATTGGAGAAGAAACTTAAGGAAAAGGAACAAGAGAATGAAATCCTAAAAAAGTTCCAGGCCTTTCTCAAAGAGAACGAATAAGCAAGAAATTTGAAGCTATTTCTGCATTGAGAAAGGAATACCCAGTTATACTTTTATGCCGCGTACTTAAGGTGTCACCTAGTGGTTATTATGCCTACCTTAAGCGACCAAAGCGTTCTGCATCCTCAGAAGAAAAAGAGACATTAAAAGCAATTAAGAAAGTATATCGAGCCGAGAAAGGGACTTATGGATCTAAACGAATTTCAAAAGTTTTGAAGGCCAAGGGGCAAATTGTTAACCATAAAAGAGTAGCTAGGCTAATGAAGGAAGCCAATTTAAAGGCAGTGGTGAGACTGCCAAAGACAAATGAAGAATCGAAGGGGAAGTCAACTGGTACGGTATATCCGAACCTTCTTGAAAGAGACTTTGAGGCTCAACATCCAAACCAAAAGTGGGTAACTGATATGACTGAAGTCATCCACAGAGGTGAAAAGCTATATATTTCAGCCCTTATGGATTTGTTTAACCGAGAAATTATCGCCTTTAAAATAGGGTTAAGTCCAAACAAACAATTGATTGAAGATACTATCAAAGCTGCCAAAAAGAAAAGAAAGCTAAAGAACCTTGAAGGCGTTCTTATTCACAGTGATCAAGGAAGTGTATACCGTTCTCTTATGTACCGAAGCTTGAAGAAAGAGTTTAAATTCACCCCTAGTATGTCCCGGAAGGGTAACTGTTGGGATAATGCCGTTATAGAAAGCTTTTTCTCTCAGCTGAAGACTGAATTCCCTTGTTTCTATCCTGTAAATAAAGATTCAAATATACTTCAAATAAATTTATTAAAGTATATTAAGCGATACAACGAGAAACGAATCCACAGTAAAATTGGATTCGTTTCTCCAAAACAGTTCCTTAAAGACTATCTAAAAACGGCTTGATGTGTCGTATTTTTAAATGTCCACTTATTGGGGGTTGATTCACTGTCACGACAAGGAATCATCCTATATAATAGGGGAAAATTCAACCAAGCATGGAGAGTGGTATAGATGTGGAACAGTTTGTCGTCAGCGTGGAAAGAGTGTTTTGAGCAAGCCTGGAATTCGTATTGCAGCGGCTCTTTTCCCATCGGGGCAGCGATTACGGATGAAAATGGAGACGTCATTTCTATCGGCAGAAACAAGGTATACGAAAAGGTGATTGAAGAAGGCCAGGTCTGCAATAATAAGATTGCTCACGCAGAGATCAACGCGATTTTAAAAATCAATAACCTTGAAACCAACACAAACAGGAAGAAATACAGCATCTACTCTACTATGGAACCTTGCGCTTTATGCTTTGGTGCCATCGTTATGTCCAGTATCAAGAACGTTCACTTTGCAGCAGGCGACGGCCTCGCAGGTGCGACAAATCTTATAAACGGCAATGACTATATTGCAGGAAAGAATATTCTTATTAACGGGCCCTTTAAAGATCTCGAAATTGCTCAACTCGTGCTAAAAACAGACTTCGTCCTGAGAAGGGGTCATGACACTGAGCGGATCCTCACTCCATGGAGAATTGATTGTCCAACAGGTATCACGATTGGAGAAGAATGGTTTAAAAACGGCACACTTCAGAATGCTAAAGAAAGCGGAAAGCCTTTCGGCGAAATCTTTGATGAAATTCTACAACAAGCCGGAATCATGGCCACTACCCGTTAAAACAGTTCACTCCCCCGCCACCCGTATAAATCCTTCCGAGTAGGAAAAATTAGCACTATCAGTAATTCTTTGGGTGAGGGAGGACCAGTCAATGCTTGAAACAGCAAAAGAAATTCTGTATGTGCTCGGAAGGATCGTCACCATTTTGCCTCTTCTTCTATTTGTTACAGTATATATGGGCAAACGGGCAATCGGTGAACTGCCCATTTTTGATTTTCTTATCATATTAACACTTGGATCGGTGGTGGGTGCCGATATTGCCGAACCCAAGGTGCAGCATCTCCCAACCGTTGTAGCCATCATCGCCATAGGAATTCTGCAAAAATCCGTCTCCAAGCTGAAAATTGCCAATAGAAAAATCGGCAGGCTCCTGACCTTCGAACCAACCGTTGTCATTCAAAATGGGAAGCTGCTCAGGAAAAACTTAAAACAAATTCAATATTCCGTGGACAATGTTCTTCAAATGCTGCGCGAAAAAGACGTCTTCGATATCAATGACGTTGAAACGGGCATTATTGAATCGAGCGGTGCCCTCAGCATTTATAAAAGGGCACAGAAGCAGACAGCTACAGCAGGTGACATTGGAATCATACAGCCTTCATCCGGAATTTCAGTCCCCGTCATCATGGAAGGCACTATTTATCAAAATGTCCTTGATCAATATAATGTTAACGATAATTGGCTGAAACAGCAGCTCCTATCAAAAGGCATTCATGACCCAAATGAAGTCTTTTTTGCGGCGATAAATAAAAACCTGGATCTTCATATCTCCTTAAAGGAAGAAAACCCATGCAATGTGCCGTCTTTGTATCATTGAATATTGTCTCAAAAGGTGCCTGGTACAAATGGCTGTTGTGTACCAGGTACCTTTTTTCATGGAACTTTAGTGCCTATCAACAACTTTCAGCGTTCTATTAACAAGTTCCACGGTTCTATTAACAACTTTTTAAATCTATTAACAACTTTTAACCATTTATCAACAATTTTGCACATTCTATTAACAATTACTGTGTGCTGTCCTCTCCCACCCTCTCCATTCCCTCTTCCCGCCCAAATAACCTCAATCTACCGCTGAACGGGTTCCTCCGTTTTTGGTATAATTGATTAAAAATTTCCGGTTTGTTTCAAGAAGCCGGCTCAAAGGAGTCTTCATCATGTTTGATCTTCTTTTCACCATGCTGGAGAGGCTCGGCATCATCGTTACCATTGCCTTTATTTTAACGAGGTTCCGTTTTTTCCAGAGTATGATTTATCAAGATAAATTACGGGGACGGCAGGAAGTGGTCGCAATCCTGTTCTTCGGTTTCTTCGGCATAATCGGGACTTATTCCGGTCTTGCCTTCAACACAGACACCCTTCATTTTGACAGGTGGGCCATGACTTTGAATGCGGATGAAGCCATCGCCAACTCAAGGGTGATCGGGGTAGTGCTCGCAGGGCTTCTCGGAGGATACAGAGTCGGCTTAGGCGCAGGGATCATTGCCGGACTCCATCGGTTCACGCTGGGAGGGTTCACCGATATCGCGTGTGGAATTGCCGCGATTGCTGCCGGACTGATTTCAGGTATATTCTTCAAGCGTAACAAGCATGTAAAGCTGCCGGTGGCCTTCCTGATCGGCGCACTGGCAGAGACGATTCAGATGGGCATCATCCTTCTGGTCGCAAAGCCTTTTGAAAAAGCACTTACCCTCGTGGAGATGATCGGCATTCCGATGATCCTCGCTAACGGAGTAGGCTGTGCTCTATTTCTTTTGATCATTAAAAACGTTGTGAATGAAGAAGAAAAAGCGGGTGCTCTCCAGGCTCAAAAAACCCTGAGAATCGCCGATCAGACACTTGCTTACCTGCGAAAAGGAATGAACGCCGAGTCGGCAAAAGCAGTCTGTGAGATTCTTTTCAAGGAGATCAGGCCTACAGCCGTTGCCATGACAGACAAGACGAGCATACTTGCGCACACAGGATTGGCAGATGACCATCACCGCGCAGGCAGTCCCCTGCAAACTCATATCACCAAGGACGTTATTCAACACGGAAAACTTGTGGTGGCAAATGATGAAACCATACACTGCGTAAACAAGGATTGCCCCCTTGGCGCGGCAGTCATCGCGCCGTTAAAGCAGGGCGGCGAGACGATCGGCACTCTTAAATTTTATTTTTCATCAGAGAAAGAAATATCGAATGTCATACTGGAATTGATCTCCGGATTGAGTGTCCTGCTCAGCAACCAGCTTGAGATCGCTGAAGCTGACAGGGCCCTGCAATATGCGAAAGAAGCAGAAATAAAGGCCCTGCAGGCGCAGATCAGTCCTCACTTTTTGTTCAATTCGATGAATGTGATCGGCTCGTTAATACGCATTGATCCTGCCCAGGCCCGAAAGCTGCTGATTTCCCTTTCCAATTTTCTAAGGCAAAACTTAACGGGGACTACTGCTGAGATCACTTCACTGGAGCAGGAGCTGAAACATGTAAAAGCTTATCTGGCCATTGAAGAGGCGCGCTTTGTGGATAAGCTGAAAGTCGAATATGACATTGACGAAAAATCCCTGACACATATGATTCCTCCCTTGACTCTTCAGCCGATTGTGGAAAATGCAATTAAACACGGGATAAAAAATAAGAACGAAAACTGTCTGGTGAAAATCACCATAGATAAGCTGGAATCCGGGGTGAATATCACTGTAGAGGACAATGGACAGGGAATTCCCGAGGAGCGGTTAGCGCTGCTGGGAGAGAACAGCCTGGAATCGGAGACAGGAACCGGGTTTGCCCTGTATAACATCAATCGCAGGCTGACCATGATGTTTGGAAAGAAAGCAGCCTTAAAAATTAAGAGTGAATATGGAGAAGGAACAAAGATCTCCTTCTGCTTACCTGAAATGGAGGAATCACAATGGAAAAAATGATAAAGGCTTTGGTTGTCGATGATGAACGCTACAGCCGCGATGAATTGAAACACTTGCTCAGCGAGTATCCCTCCATTCAGGTTGCCGGTGAAGCCGATTCGGGGGAAAGCGCCATTCTTCAGTCCATTCAGCACAGTCCGGACGTTGTGTTTCTGGATGTGGAAATGCCAAAGATGAATGGAATGGAAGCCGCCAAATCTCTTTTAGAACTGAAGAAGCCACCGCTGATCGTATTTGCCACGGCCTACCCGCAATTCGCTGCAGAGGCATTCCGGTATGAAGCCGTTGATTACTTGTTAAAACCCTACGATGAAGAACAATTGTCACAAACAGTGGCGAGAGTAAAAAAGCTTCTGCTTTCATCTCATCCGTTCGAGAACAGCAGACAGCCCGGCAAGCTTGCGGTCGAAAGTGAGGGGGAAATCCTGTATCTTGCTCCGACCGATATCCTCTATATATACCGAGAAGAAAAAGTTTCAAAAATCATTACAAAGAGCGGGGAGTATGAAGTCAAAACACCGTTAAAAGATCTTGAAAGCCGGCTTGGTGCATACTCTTTCTTCCGCATTCATAAAAGCTATATCGTAAATCTGGACTTTGTGACGAAATTGACCCCTTGGTTCAATGGTGCGTATCAGTTGGAAATACAAGGACACAGCGAGAAACTTTCGGTCAGCAGAAACTATGTAAAGTCACTTCGCCAGCAGCTGGAATTGTAATTAGTTAAGGACGCGATGAGGCGTCCTTTTACTTTTGAAAACCTTTTCATAAATTGTTGCATCTTAATCCCTCATAATTACATCATAGTCCCTTCTTTCTACATCTTGTTCTTAAAATTCACCATTCCGCCACAATTAAACTTATACTCTATGTAAACGCATTCATAAAACTCTTAAGGAGGATTTCCATGTATACATTTTTAGCCGGTATTGCACTTTTAATCATTGGTTATTTCACGTACGGCAAGTTTGTTGAAAAAGTATTCGGTGTTAAGGCAGACAGAACCACTCCTGCTTTCACTAATCAGGATAATGTCGATTACCTTCCGATGAACACACCTAAAAATTCATTGATCCAGCTCTTGAACATTGCGGGTGTCGGCCCTATTTTCGGACCGATCATGGGAGCGCTTTACGGTCCTGTCGCTTTCATCTGGATTGTCATCGGATGTATCTTCGCAGGTGCTGTCCATGACTACTTGACAGGTATGATTTCCATTCGTAACCGGGGAGCTCACCTTCCTGAGCTGGCTGGCAGATTCCTTGGAAAAGTCATGAAACACGTTGTAAA
The DNA here is from genome assembly GCF_000181495.1 of Bacillus sp. SG-1. Classification (GTDB taxonomy): domain Bacteria; phylum Bacillota; class Bacilli; order Bacillales; family Bacillaceae_B; genus Rossellomorea. The sequence continues at coordinate 20,322 of NZ_ABCF01000012.1, read as the reverse complement.
TGCCTTTGCTGTTTTGCTTTTATTATTGGTTGGTACAGTGTTCGTAACGGCACCTGCCGGACTGCTTCATAACCTTATGAACGGCTGGGCAACTATGGGATTGATTCTTGGTGCCATCTTTGTTTATTACGTCTTGGCCACTTTATTGCCGATTGATAAGATCATTGGACGTTTCTATCCGATCTTCGGCGCACTTCTATTAATCAGTGCCCTTGGAGTCGGCGGTATGCTTGTTTTCACTGGGGCATCAATCCCGGAATTATCACTATCTAATTTCCACCCTGACAATGCACCAATCTTCCCACTGTTATTCTTAACGATTTCTTGTGGTGCTTTATCAGGATTCCATGCAACACAAACACCGATCATCTCTCGTACAACTCAAAACGAGAAAAGCGGACGAAAAATTTTCTACGGCATGATGATTGCTGAAGGAATCATCGCCATGATCTGGGCTGCTGCTGCAATGAGCTTATTCGGCGGTTCTGTTGGACTGAACGAACTCCTGGCAAACGGCGGACCAGCTGCGGTTGTAAGTGAAGCTTCAACCTTGATGCTTGGCGCAATCGGTGGAACATTGGCTGTACTGGGTGTTATCATCCTGCCTATCACATCCGGTGATACTGCTTTCAGAAGCGCTCGTATGATTATCGCGGACTATTTCAACTTCTCTCAAAAGAAAGTCACAAGCCGTCTGTGGATCGCACTTCCATTATTCGCAATCTCTTTTGCCCTTACTAAAATTGATTTCACGCTTCTATGGCGTTACTTCTCTTGGGCAAACCAATCAACAGCGGTAATCGCTTTGTTTGTCGGCGCTATGTACTTATATGTAGCGAAAAAGAATTTCTGGATTCCGTTACTGCCAGGTATCTTTATGCTGATGGCCACAACAACGTATATCCTGAACGCACCTATCGGATTCGGATTGGCTCTTAACACTTCTTACATCGGTGCAACTGTCATTTCGATCATCCTTGTCGCTACATTCTTCGTGGCAGCTAAAAAAGCAAGAGAAAACAACATCCCTCTTGAAGACGATGTCTCCAATTGGAACAAAGCTGCATAATGGGCTGCTGCAGTCCAAACTACCGTAAAACGGTTAGCGAAGAAGAAGAGAGAATCAATGAGAAAAAGGGAGCGACACGCTCCCTTTCTCATTAAAAATCACGTTGGTGACCGCAGGTGTGGGTTCCCTGCTTGCCATCATACTTCTTTGACCCATTAAAGCCCGGAGCTGTTTTCCGGGTTTTTTGTTTAGGTTGAGCCTTTTGAGCCTGGCTCAATTCACGCCTTTTGAGCCTGGCTCAGTTCACGCCTTTTGAGCCTGGCTCAGTTCATACCTTTTGACCCTGGCTCAGTTCACACCTTTTGAGCCTGGCTCAGTTTACCCTTTCTGAGCCTGGCTCAATTCACACCTTTTGACCCTGGCTCAGTTTCAGCTTTTAAAATAAAGGGTTCCTTTATTCATATTCAATTCAACATAATGCCTGTAAGAACTTTTTGATCCTCTGCCAAAAGATTCTAATATAACCTTATTTTCAATAAGAGGGTCGTGAGTGGATGTAACGAATGATTTATAGCTGCTCCAAGGGTATTTCTCTGGCATTTTTACCAGCCCTGCTTTAACTGGGTTTAAGTGTATATATCTGCTGGTATCGACTAACTGTTTTATGTCTCTGATGATTTTATCATCAAATCGATCCTGAAACAGATGGCCTATGCATTTATATTTATTATTGAAGTACCGGGCATAAAGGGAATGTGTATAATGGATGATTTGTGAGGGAGAATGTTCCTGGGTCTCTATTAATAAGTGGAGATGATTGGACATGAGACAGAATGAAGTTTAAAAGGATAGTGTTGTTTAGCTTTTTTTAGCAGGTGAAGATAGTATTGATAGTCATCTTTTTCACGGAAAATTAGGTCTTTCCGGTTTCCGCGTGCTGTTATGTGATACATGGCTCCTGGAAACCATACTCTCTTTTTTCTTGCCATTGAATCATCCTTTCACTATTAATCTAATTATTTATTCCATATATTCACTAGAAATCCTGCTAAGTAATTATCAATTGAGTATTCACCCAACCAACAGGAGGAGAAAATCATGAAAATATTAGTAGTTGGAGCCGGCGCGGTCGGCGGTTATTTTGGCGGTAGACTTGCAGAAAAGGGCGAGGATGTGACGTTCCTGGTGCGTGAAAGCCGTAGGAACCAGCTTGAAAAGACAGGGCTTTCCATCCATAGTGTTCATGGGAATATTGAGTTGAAACCGAAAACACTGGTGTCAGGGGAAAGCCCTGCCCCATTTGATGTGATTATCCTGTCAGTCAAAGCGTATCATCTTGATAGTGCGATGGAGAGCATTCAGCCATACGTGGGGGCGGAGACGATGATTCTTCCTCTATTGAACGGCATGTCCCATGTGGGAAAACTTGTTGAAAAATTTGGAGAGAAGAATGTCGTCGGCGGTCTGTGTTTCGTCGAGTCGACATTGGATTCTGAAGGCCGGATCATTCAGTCCAGCCCCATTCATGATTTAGTATTTGGAGAAGTGACAGGTGAGAAAACGGACCGAATTTTGAAGCTGCAGGATGCTTTCAGCGGGGCGAAAGCCAATTTCACTCTCGCTGAAAACATCGTTCAGGATATGTGGCATAAGTACCTTTTCATTACGACGCTTTCAGGTGTCACTTCGCTCTTCCGTTCATCGATTGGGCCTATCAGAGATAACGAAACAGGTTTGACGACCATCAAGAAAACATTAGGAGAAACGGCTGCCATCATGCGAAGTTTGAGCGCTCCCATCGCAGATGATATTGAAGCGAAGCAATTGGAAAAGCTGAACAGCATGGGATATGATATGAAATCTTCACTCCAGCGCGATATGGAAAAAGATTTAGCGATTGAAGCAGACCACCTGTATGGCTTTTTGCTAAATGAAGCAGCCAAACATAACATCGATGCTCCAACACTTGGCATCATTTATGCGAATCTTAAAATCTATGAAGGTTAAAAACAGAGCAGGTATCCTCCTCGAGGGCACCTGCTCTATACTATTGTTTATAGGCCTTCTCCACATCAGTTCATAAGGTTGTGACCATCTGAATTACATCCTTTTAAAGGAGTTATACTCATCAATCACTTCCCGATGGCTCTTCACGATGTATTCCGGCAGGTCATCAATAAAGAAGTATTTACACTGAATGGATTCCTCCTCATCTACTTTGATGACGCCTTCCACATCTCTTGTACTGTATGCGGTGGTTACAACATAGAACGGAACTCCGTTTGCCGCGACAATAAAATAGTCTTCTCCTGAGTAAACATTGATCAGGTCCAGCTTTCCGACTTCAAGCCCCGTTTCTTCATACACTTCCCTGCGTGCCACATCTTCTGTGGATTCACCAAGCTCCATCAAACCACCCGGCAGTCCCCATGCCCCTTCCGGATGCCTTCTCTGCTGAAGCAATATCCTATTGTTATCATCTAAAATCACAACAACCGAACCGACTAATATCAATGGCCGTTTTCCGACCAGCTCCCGAAGTTCTTCTACATATCCCACTTTTGATACCTTCCTTTCTACACTACCTAACAGTTCCATAGTCCAAACCTCTAATCCTTCCATCCGTCGCAAAAACCGTTTACTCTCACATCAAAGGAGGTATTAACACAATATGGGGCCAGTCCCCTTACAACATTACCTGAATTAAAAATGTTTTTCTAAATATATCTAAGGAGGCAATAAGAGATGGAAGCAAAAAGATCTTATTATGTAGATATGAGAAGCGGAGATATCCTGGAGGAGCCTTCTTTTGAAGAGAGTGCAGGACTGCACATCTTAGCGACGCCCGAGGAAAGAACAGAGCTCCAGAAATTATTCGATGACAATTATGACGATGATGTCTCGACTTTTATCCGTTCTCACATTCCATTCAGGCAATATCATAATGACCCTGAAGACGCACAGTATGACAGATCCATGCAGAAGATTTACGCCATGATCTATAAACTTGGAGACGCGGAAACCAGGCAGCATATAGAGAAAATCGGTGTGCTCGATGAACATAAACCCCATGTAAGGGACGATATTGAAAATTTAAAATAAGATTTAGGCCTGGACTTCAGCAAAGTCCGGGCTTTTTGTTATAACTGCAAAAAAAATGTTTGTTCAAACGGGCAATGCTTGATATGCTAAAAGACGGGGATTATACAATTTTTTCAATTCTCAAAATTAGATCATACAGCGGGAGGCTCGTCCTTGCTTATATTAATTAAAACTCTATTAATCAACATAACTATTTTGTTCTCATTCACATTTAATGCAAATATCTTTTTTCCTTATAAATATCTGTCTGAGCAAAATTTTAAAGAAAAAATAAACTATGGGCTGGTTGGTTCCATGGGAGCATTGTTCTGCATGTTTTATCCTATTGAAACACTGGGTGAAACACACTTTGATCTCCGAATGATCGCCATCATGATTGTTACTATTTATGCCGGGGCCATATCAGGCAGCCTTGTCCTTTTGATCGTATGTATTTTTCGTTATCTGATAGGCGGTCCTTACGTGATTATCGGCATTGCTGTTTCCGTCCTTGCGTTCGCTGTCGGTCTCTTATTTCAAAAGATGCTTCATAAAACAAAGCATAAGTTTCTTGTCAGTTTGTTAATAATGACAGTCTATTCAGCGATTTACATAACGATCATCCTCTTTACTGTTACGATGCTGGATCTTACTTTCTATATTATTTACTTTGGCACATTCGTTTTTACATTCGTCTCCTTGGTTCTCATTATTGAGAGGCTCATGAAAACAAATAAACAAATTGAGGAGATGGTCTATCTCGATAAATTGAATATGGTCGGCCAAATGGCTGCGTCGATTGCACATGAAATCCGCAATCCACTCTCCACCGTGAAAGGCTTTATCCAGCACCTGAGTGAAGACACGAAAGATGAGCAGTTTAAAAGGTTTTCTCCTCTCATCCTGGAAGAATTGGATCGGACAAATAAGATCATAACCGATTACTTGAGTATCACAAAACCGGAAAAGTTTCATGTGTCGGTCATCAATTTGACAAACGTAATCCAATCCTCTGTAGACCTGTTGAGACCATATGCTGCATATTCCAATACCTCGATTGTTCTTAATACAGACAATGAATATTATATCGAGGGCGATGAGCATCATTTAAAACAGGCAATCATGAATGTTATCAAAAATGGAATAGAATCTACTGAAGATAAGCGAGGTATAGTGAGGATCGAGATTTCCACCGGCATGCTGACAGATACTGTAGAAATCCGCATTTCCGATAATGGCATCGGCATGACATCAGAACAGCTAAGCAAAATCGGCCTTCCTTTCTATACAACGAAAACGAAAGGAACCGGGCTGGGCAGTATGGTCACCAATAAGATCATTCGCGAATTGCATGGAAAGATTGAATATGATAGTCAACCTGAAAAAGGAACGGTCGTCCGTATAGTACTGCCATTGCATGATAGAAATACAAGAAGCGAATCCTGATTGGGTTCGCTTTTTTGGTGCTATGGTTGGCGCTTAACTGGGGCACTGTCTCATTTTGAGGTCCCCGGCTCCTTGTGCGCCCTACATCATTTTCTGTTTTCTCCCTTTTGATGTCCCTCGCTGCGTCATCTATCTCAATCGGCACCAAAAAAGCCAGCAACCAAGGCTGCTGACTCTTTTCAAATTACATATTCTTTAAAGTTTCTGTCAATACCGGTACGATTTGTTTCTTGCGGGATACAACGCCTTTAAGTACTGCAGTGCTATTATCAAGTTTCACATCGTAAGCTTTTTCAACTGCTTCAGCTTTTTCCCCTAATGCCAATGCAACGGAGTCGCTGTTCAGGATATCAGTGGTTACGAATAGGAACAGATCCAGGCCTTTTTCTGAGACTGCTTTGGAGATGGCCTCTTCAAGCTCGCTTTGACGTTGAAGAACTTCATCCGTGTCAACGGCATTCACCTGAGCCACTTCCACTTTGTAGTTACCCATTTGGAATTCCTTTGCATCGAGGGAAATCAGGTCTGCAGCGGTTTTATCGCCCAGGCTTGCACCTGCTTTAAGCATTTCAAGTCCGTACTCATCTGCATCCACACCCGCGATTTCCGCAAGCTCACGTGCAGCTTGGACATCTTCATCTGTGCATGTAGGAGATTTGAACAACAGGGAATCAGAGATGATGGCAGACAACATTAGTCCTGCCATTTCTTTGCTGATGTTCAAGCCTTTTTCTTTGTAGATTTTGTTTAAAATCGTCGCTGTGCAGCCAACCGGTTCGGCACGGTAGTATAGTGGATCGCTTGTTTCAAAATTTGCAATCCTATGGTGATCGATTACTTCAAGGACTCTTACTTCCTCGATGTCATCAGCACTCTGCTGACGTTCGTTGTGGTCCACAAGGATTACTTCTTTCGCTTCTGCCGCAACTTTTTCTACAAGGCGGGGTGCTTCAACTTTAAAATGATCAAGTGCATATTGAGTTTCCCCATTAATTTCTCCGAGGCGGACAGGCTCAGCATTTACACCTAATTGTTGTTTTAGATCCGCGTAAACCAATGCAGAGCAGATCGTATCTGTATCTGGGTTCTTATGACCAAAGATCAATACTTTTTCCATCATGACTCTCCTTTTTTTACATTCTTTTATGTAGTCTTAAAATTCACTAGTGAAATCATAACATACGACAGTATTTTATCATATTCGAACACTGTTTTCGCATCAAATGTTGGCTGGTGGTTGAAATAATTTAAATCATTTACGAATGCAAATAAGCGATAGCTGCAGCTTTTGTTTTGAGATGTACGAACCCCGGGGAAATAAATGTTACTGTCTTTGAAAAGCTCCCTCATGACATCTTTCCCGATCATTTTGGGTTTTCATGTCCTTGAGGAATTTCCTCATGACACTTTTTACCGCTCTTTTTGGACTTTCATGGCCTTGAGGAGCTCCCTCATGACACTTTTCCTGCTCATTTCAAGCGCTCACGTCCTTGAGGAGCTTCCTCAAGACACTTTTCCCAATCTTTTCGGGCTTCCATGTCCTTGAAAAGCTCCTCGATGACACTTTTTCCGCTCTTTTCGACAGCTCCTGCTCTAATAACCATCAATCCTCATCTTTGATATCCGGATCTTCTGGAATCGGTTCATTCTGCCATTGTTCAAAATGCTTCCTGTAGGCTTCCATCTGCTCATGATAGTTTTGAAAGTTGTCCTTATTGATCAGATACTGTTCACCATCAAATACCGCCTTGATCTTTTTCTGTTTGATCAACACCTCGATATACGATTCAGGAAGCGAGAGATATTCAGCGATTTCTTTTATAGTCATATACATGATTTTACCTCTCCCTCAGCTTTTTGTATTCATTCTAACACAGTCTTGTTTTTACGATTCAACTCAATAAAAAAGATCAAGGTCGTTACGCAACCTCAATCTTGCTCTACACTTCAAAATACAAATCATAATGCAAGGCACAGCCTGGGTTGAAGGAGGCATGGCATTCAGGACAGCTGGATTTACAATTCATATACTCGGCGATGGTCAGTTCGTGACCGCAAGAACCGCAAAGAACGGCCTTCACATTTCTTGATTCCTTATCCCAGACTTCGGCGGGATGGTCAGCGGTCTCTTGATGACACAGGTGGCATGGATAGTAGGTGCCACAACACTTAAATTTGATCGCAATAATATCGATTTCTTTATGATAATGACGGCATCTTGTTTGCGTATCAACATCGACACCCTTTACTTCATGTCCTTTCACAATGACTAGGTTATTTTGCACTAGTTGTCAGCTCCTGATTTTTTTCCAGTTCTTTTTGCAGCCGTCTAAATAAGATCAGCCGGTACATGCGGAAATCAGCTCGTAACGACCAGACAGGATGACCAAATGTGGCAGGCTTGTTACCTTCAATGAAAAAATGGCTGAACCAGGCAAAAGCATAGGCTGTCACGGGTGCCAATACAAGAAACCAAAAATTAAGGGTGAAAACGGATAATATAACAAACACGAATACAAAGCTTGTTCCAATAAAATGCCAAGCCCTTGTTGAAGGTTTGCTGTGCTGAGAAAGATAAAACGGCCAGAACTCTTCATAACTTTTAAACTCCATCCTCTTCTCCCCTTTATGTAAGCGATTACTATTACTGTTCGCCAAAACCGTTAGTATTCCTTCTATTGAATGTGGAGGGGCGGTACGACGCTTCCTGATTTTCATGTCTCTAATAATAACAAACATGGCTTACAAGTATATCTCTTCTCAAAATATCGAATCCTAAGCTTAAAGGAGTTGAAATCATGCCGAACGAAAACCAAAATCAGCATTCACAGACGACACCTCATTTTGACGGCAAGAACGAAGCAATCATCAATGACAGCACAGGTGCGCAGATGGGTGTCACCCTGGACACGAAACAGGACTTTGCCCGCCAGGAGAATCCATTCCCTGTCCACCCTAAGGAAGACAAGGAAATGAAAAAACTTGGTTCACTAATAAAAGGGGAGTAATCGCAGTTCCAGGGCGCCTGGTTCCAGCCCTTTGTACCAGGCACCCATTCATGCTCCCTTCTGTAACGATCCTCATAAATCTAAGGATGTGAATAAGAAATGACTGACTGGAATGAACAAGCTGCACCGAATAATAATCTCGGGTCGACTTCTTTTAAAAAAGCCTTAGCCCCTAACAATAAAATAAATGCAGAAAAACAAAATGATAAAGGGAAAAAACATGACCAGAAATAGGCCATGTTTTTTCTTTTTAGACGTTTGCATTTGCAAAATCAGGTTGTTTGTTATTCTTGTAGATGAGTTCAAGCTGGCGCTGCCTGATGTTGAAAAGTTTCAACGGATCTTTGACTGCTTCAGGATTTGCTTTAAGCGTGCTCAGTTCGAACTCGTTATCCGCAATCAGGGTTTTCGTTTCTTCTGATGTATTCTCCAGTTCGGCGAGCGGGCCTCGGAAGAAGATTGCTACATCTCTTTCGATCGACTGCTGGAACAGCTGGAACTGACCCATGAACCTTTCCATTACCGCTTGGGCCGTATCTTCATAACTTTCATTTTCAATGAATCTCGTGTACTGGTTTAAAAGCATCTGCTTATTCTGACCAATAGAGCCAAGTAATTTCCCGACGCTTTTCAACAGCACTTGAGAAGGATTGCGGCGCAGGAGGATATTGACCTTGTCCTTCATGACCTTGCTAGTCATTCTGTCTGCATCCCGGCGCCAGTCGTTTAAGACTTTGAAGTCACATACCAGCTCGAGTCTTTCTTCACGATACATGGCATTGAAACTGTCGCGCATTTCTTCGAGGTACTGCTTGCCAGATTGGAGCTCCTCTGTAGCAAAGGCGATCCATTCATCCAAATTTTGTTTAAGATGAGGCATTGCCTTCTCATTCAAATAGGATTCTATCCTTCTGTTCATTTCATCATTCAGTGACAGGTGCAGCGTTCGGAAATCACTGTCCTCTTCGATGAAATCAACACATTTCTTTAAAACAACCGGAAGTTCTTCCAGTATTCTGTTTTGAACCTGACTTGTTTTTTCTATAAAAGCAGACTTGATGGCCGCCGCCTTCTCAGCTTCCATATCCTGAAGCTGCAGGTGGGCACCATTCAATTTCTTCTCCATATCTTTATTCCACTGAATGGAGTCAATGAGATTATTTTCCCTGTCCACTCTTTGACGGAGAAGATCCTTTAGAATATCTTTAACATAGTAAAGCAGGTTTTCAGTCCGGTCGTCTTCTGATGGAGACCGGAAGTGGAAACGGGCAATGGCTGATAAATCTTCCAAAGAAGATGCCTGAAAAACATTTGCATCAGGGAAGTACTTCCCTAACAAGGACTTGGTTTCCGATACCGTTTCATCCTGAACTTTCCCTTGGCTCACAGAAAGCAGGACATTCACTTTAAGGTCAGGGTTCTTCTCTTTGACTACTACCAGCCCTTTAAAAACATTTTCTGTCAAACGCTCTTTCCCATCAATGACATAAAGAATGCTGTCTGACATATTTAACACACTGTCACCGGTCACATTGGAAGCCAGTAAACAGGTCAGCTTATTTTCTTGCAGGAATGCAGAAGGCTGCTCTTGCTGCAGCCATACCGTCCCCGGCTGACGGAGAAGCATGGACTCATCCTGGAACTCCTCTTTGCTGTCCAGCGTTACAATTCCTTTATCGGATATCCTTCTATACTGAGTTGAACTGTTATGCTTCAGAAGCACAGGCGTGGATGGCAGTTGATTGAAAATGCTGCTCCCCGCTACTCGATCGATAAATGAGTATACTTCCTCTTCAGATGAACCTGAGACTAACAGACGGTGAACCTCTGTATTTTTTAATTCCTTTATAATCCACTGGTACCTGCTGTCAACCTTCACGTCTTGATGTTGGGTCCATTCCAAGATTTCATCAAGCAGGCTCAGGGTTTGATTGAATCCATTCGACTTCACCCCGGCTTTGCCCATCAGGTTCTTTGCCTTCTTCACCGCCCAGCCATCGACACTCTTAGGGAAAAGTTCTTCCCAAGAGAGCAAGGCTGATGCAGCATAAACCGTATGCTTGGAATCGGTAATGTTTACCCAGGCCATAAGCAGTTTTGGTACAAGAGGCTGAAGTTCTTTGATAAATCGACCGCTGCTAATCAGCATCTCATACGTTTCTTTGTAAAGAGAAGACAGCTCCATCCAGCTTTCGCCGCTCCCTACATCAATATCCACAATCAGCAGATTGACCTTCCCAATCCACTCCTCATACATATCGCTGTCCCGGTAGCTATGCCAAAGAGAGCTGATAATTTGTTCTAATAGTAGTTTATCAATGGTTGAAAGGGTAAAGAGCCCTTCCATAAAGTAGCCAGGCGTAATGTCCCTCGTTACTCCTGAATTTATATACCCTTTCAGCGTCTCAAACCACTGCAATTCTTCAGTCCTTATCGCTTCGTTGACCGCAAGCTCCACCGCACTGTGCCAATCTCTGTTCTTCTCAAAGAAATGTTGGGCAACCGATGTCATATCAGGATAATCAGGGTTCATGGAGACGGCATTTTTGATTACGGCGTCTGCACTTTGGATATCACCCTGTTTGATATAGAGCGAAAATAAATGAAGAGCGACCTCAGCTTTTAGTGTCGGGCACTCGGTTTTCACAGCTTTATAAACCTCTTCCGCGGTGGAAAGCTGGTCGAGTTCAAAGAAGGCATCAGCTGTGTTCTTTTGAGCCCAGCCGGCTAATTCATTATCGATATTTTCCCATTTAAAAATAGCCGCTTCATAATCTTTATGGTGGAAGTAAACTTCACCCTGGGCAAAGCGGATATAGGATAAATCAGGGAGATCCTTTTGCTGTTCCACAAGGTAGGCTTCCCCCAGTACAGCTATAGGATGCTCTGCTTGGTCATTCATCATAGTTTTATAAAATGTCTTTAGTATGTATTGTTCTTCTGTTTTCATGACAATCCTCCGCTAAGTATAGTACTTGTGAAAGGTGAGCATATACTTCTTCAATACCTTTATTTTATCAGACTTCTCTGCATCAAAGATTGCAATTTCACAACAATTTCTACAGGGAATGTAATATTGCCTGATTTCCGCTGCAGTCATGCGATGATATTAGACATCCCGGGAGGCCGCCCACCTTCCGCTCCAATCGAACATGATCTTATTCTAATGCTAAATAATCTGTTGTCCTATTAGGCCTTATTAGCAACACTAACAATTAACAAAGCCTTTTCCAGAAACACAAATATAATCCGGGTTAACATGACTTACCAATCCCGCTGATGGTTATTTAAAAAGTTTCAATCCATATTAAGAACACACACTAGTAGAAAGGAGGCATCATGATGGCGTTTTTATCAAGAGAGCAGTTAATCAACGAACTTCAAACTTCTTTCCCTTCCCTGATGGAAGAGTATGGTCTTGAGGAAATCGGCGTCTTTGAAGAAGAAGGGCAGAAGGATCAATACTACCTTGGCTACACAGTGAAAAAAGACGGAAAAGCTTATATGATTCACCTTCCATATAAAAAGGACCATGACGGAGGATTAGAGCCCTCTTCTCAACAATGGACGATTGAATCTGATGACCCTGATGCGGCCGACCATACCGGTTTTGACAGTATGGAATCGGCTTTGAGGGGGATCTAGGTTTGTGGTTTGTGGTTTGTGGTTTCTGGCTCAGTTTAATTTTTTCGAGCCAGATGTTCGCTGAGTCGGTAAGGTGGGGCATTGCCTTGCATGGGGGCGATTCTTATTTTGGGATGCCAATCGACCGGGTCTTTCCGCCTCTTCGACAGGGTCGATTCTCTTTTTGCAACCATTCGACCTGGTCTTTACGCCTCTTCGACAGGACCGATTCTTTTTTAAAACGAATCGACCCGGTCATTTCGCCTCTTGGACAGGGTCGATTCTCTTTTGCAACCATTCGACCTGGTCTTTACGCCTCTTCAACAGGGTCCATTCTCTTTTTGCAACCATTCGACCTAATCATTGCACTTCTTGGACCAGGCCGATTCTTTTTTGGAACCAATCGACCGGGTCTTTACGCCTCTTCGACAGGGTCGATTCTCTTTTGCAATCATTCGACCTGGTCTTTCCGCCTCTTCGACAGGGTCGATTCTCTTTTTGGAACCAATCGATCTTGTCTTTTCACCTCTTTGACCGGGTCGATTCTTTTTTGGAACCAATCGACCGGGTCATTTCACCTCTTCGACAGGACCGATTCTTTTTTAGAACGAATCGACATGGTCATTCCCCCTCTTTGACCCGCCGGTTATCTTATTTGTGCCCCAACGGAGAAGTCGTCAGGTCCTCTTGTATCCAGTTATCAATCACTGGGCTCCAATGAGGCTACTGCGGATGCCAGTTCGACCTCATGTTCAATGAATATCTCTGCAATAGCATGCCGCAAGTCACTTTCGACCTTTTCTTTTATTTGAAAATTGGTAACTGGAATCAGTACAAGAAATTCCATTGCCTGGGTTTTGATATCCACAAACCGGATATCAGGCGGAGGGCTGTCCAGGATTCCTTCAGCATCTTCCTTTACCTTTTCAACTGCTTTCATAAGCAATCCCTCAACCTCTTTGGTATTCATTCCATACCTTACACTGATTGTCACTTCAGCACTGACCGCCACGCTGGAACGGTTGCGGATGATTTGTTCAATAAAATACTGATTGGGGACTATCAGCGTACCTTCTTTCGCTGTCCTGATAATGGTTGAACGCAGACGAATCTTCTCCACCCGCCCATTTTTGCCGTTAACCTGGATGACCTCCCCTACTTCGATGGGCCTCTCAAAGAGAATGATGACACCGGATATAAAGTTCCCGGCAATATTACGCATCCCAAAACCAATCCCGATTCCAAGCACACCGAGCACAGCAGCGATTGCGGATAGATCAAGCCCCACCGTCGTCAAACTGACCACCAGTGCCAATATCATGACAGTATAGTAGATGATTCTGTTAAAAGTATATCCAAGGCCAGTATTGATGTCGTAATACTCATATACCTGCTTCAGAACATACTGGGTAAAAATTTTCACCAGTCTGTGCGCCAACGACACAATCATAAAAGCAACTAAAATGAGGAACACCGATACGTCCACCCCTCCCTGCGAATAGAGGGTGTACGTAAGCCAGTCTTCCCCCCAGAAGTATAAGAGGAACAAAAGCAATGCTCCATAAAAACTGAGCCAGTTCAATACCGACCGCACAGTTGCGGTAAACCTCTCTTGCAAAACGGAACTCCGGTTTTCTATGTAAACAGCTGCCCTTTTTAAAATAATATTTCCTATCAGGATCAAGGCCAGCACTAATAAGAACCACTTTAGGTCAATTTCAGATAACCCATTAAAAAACCTCTCCATCATTTCACTTCACCTGACTTTTCACCAAAATATACTTCCTTGTTTTATACCCCATTCTTCGGATTACATTCTTTTTGGGCGGTTATCAGGAGAAAGGTGAATTTGGGGCACGCCCTTTTTCGGGCCAATGAGATTCGATTTCCCACTCGATGTTGGCCCATTTTCTCCTTTTTCGGTCCCTTGAGATTCGATTCCCCTTTCATGCCGGAGATTAAGCCGTCCCCTAGCAATTATTGATTAATCTTACCTAATTCTCAAAACAAAAAAACCTCCTGCACAAGGCAAGAGGCATGAGTCGGTTTTTATTTGAACCAGCCCTTCTCTTTCGATTGGGTGATGGCTTCGATTCGATTTTTCACTTGAAGTTTGTCAAGTATGGTGGAGATGTAGTTTCGGACGGTTCCGGTTTTGATGCTGAGTTCGTCTGCGATTTCTTTGGTGTTTTTTCCGTCGGCAACGAGTTCAAGGACTTCTATTTCTCTGACTGTCAAAGGATTTCCTTCACCGTAAGCATCTTCGATTAGTTCAGGAGCATACACCCGTTTGCCCGACATCACAGTCCTGATGGAATCCGCCAGGTCTTCACTCGGACTGTCTTTTAACAAATAGCCATTTACACCCGCTCTAATCGCTCTTTGGAAATAGCCTGCCCGCGCAAACGTGGTTAATATGATGATCTTGCAGCCGGTCCCCTTAAGCTCTTCAGCCGCGTCCAGACCGGTTTTCCCCGGCATTTCGATATCCATGATACAGACGTCAGGCTGGAATTCACGAACCAGTCGCAGTGCTTCCTCGCCGTTTGATGCTTTGCCGACTACTTCCATATCATCTTCCAGGTCCAGCAATGAGCCGAATGCTCCAAGCAGCATCTGCTGGTCTTCCGCAATGACGATTTTGATCATGTCACTTCCCCCTGTTCTGTCTGTTTGACATCGTTTGGTACCGTAATGATAAGCGTTGTTCCGCCGTCTTTTACAATGTTCATGTCCCCATTGATAAATTCGAGTCTTTCTCTCATTCCTACAAGTCCATGTCCTTTCCGTTCATCTCCACGTGGTTCCCGGAAGGCTCCGTTATCCTTTATCACCATAGTGATTTCCTTCCACGTTTGATCTATTGTTAGTTCACATTGGCTTGCCCCGCTATGCTTAACGATATTCGTGACTGCTTCTTTTAAGCACATACTCAGTATATTTTCGGTTAGTAGTGACACGTTTTTCAATTCTAATTTCTTAATTCCGGAAAACTCAATTTCAGCCGCCTTTAAAATTTTTGCAACGGTGATGATTTCATCTTCGAGGCGGATTCCGCGCATGGAGGAAACCATCTTGCGCACTTCATTCAAGGCTGTCCTGGCTGTTTGCTGGACATCCTTCAGCTCGCCTTTTGCTCTTTCCGGATCCTTATTGATCAGTTTTCTGGCCAGGTCGCTTTTCAAACCGATCAATGACAATTTCTGCCCAAGGGTATCATGAAGGTCACGGGCAATCCGCTGCCTTTCCTCCAGTTTCCCAAGCTCGGTAATCCTCTTGTTCGCGTCCTCCAGCTTTTCTTCCAGTTGTCCACGCTCGTTGCGGTTATGGATGTTGAATGGAAGCAAAATGACACTGATCCAAATGATGATGACAAATGGAAATTGCTTAATGAAAAGTGCCTCATCCTGGATAATTGTAATATTGATAGAAACCGTGGTCGCAATAAGGTGGGCAAAGTACAAAATCAAAAAAGTCTTTCTTTCTTTGATATTCCCGATATAGTGAGCCAGGAAAAAAGCAAAGTACACATAGCTGAATAGTGAAGTGGACGCAGTCGAAATCCCTATCAAAATAAACGTCCATAGATAGACCAGCCATCCCTTAGAAAAAAAGGCAATCTGGTAAAAAACAAAAAACAGGATTGTCAGGATGGTCCCGGTGATCATAACGATCATGGATGATGACTGAAAAATAAAATAAAACGGCAGTATATACAAGATGATCCATATGTACGGGGAAATCCCGCTATTGCGTTGAAACGCCAAATATCTATTAAACATTAAAGAACCTCATTTTTTTCTATTTACTACTTTCATCTTATCCCTTTTGTCAATATTTTTCCATAAGGTATTGTTATTTGCGCTGGGAAGTTTATCGGCGGTTTTGTGATATTTTCAGCGATTCCTGGGATTTATCAGCGATTTTGCATTTTTTATCGGTGATTCCTGAAACTTATCAGCGATTTTGTAATATTATCGGTGATTTGGGTTTTATCGGCGATTGCACACTTTCACCATCCAATTCCCACTTCCGCGGCGAATCCCCTGTAAAGGAAAACTCCCCACAAAGAATAAGATCCAGCCGTTAAGCTGGATCGTCGATGACTCAGTCTGTCACTGTTAAATTTTCTGCTTTTGATAAAGACTTAACATCTTTAAAGCGGACAAACTTTTTATTTGTTTCATCCCACAACTTAAACTTCAATGATCTTAAGCTCGTAGCCAAGGTAATAGTGGGGACATGCTGCAGGGACTCATTGCTTCTGTGGGCCTCTTCAAGCTTATAGTTAGGGACCCTTGGGGCAAGATGGTGTACATGGTGGAAACCGATATTTCCAGTGAACCATTGCAGGATTTTAGGCAGTTTATAGAAAGAACTGCCTTCAACTGCTGCCAGAACAAAGTCCCACTCTTCATTTACTTCAAAATAGGAATCTTCAAATGTATGCTGCACATAAAATAACCATATGCCCATGATGCCGGCAATATAGAAAATGGTTCCGTGAACTAACAGAAATGCCTGCCAGCCTACAGTGTAGCAAAGAACCGCAACAATGGAGGTGATAGCGATATTTGTAATATAGGTATTGATCCGCTCTTTCTTCCTTGCATCCTTACGGTTAAAGCGGTTTGTAATCAAGAAAACATATATCGGTCCCAATCCGAACATCACAAGTGGATTTCGGTAAAGGCGGTACGAAACCCTTGTCCAAAAAGAAGCACTCTTATATTCCTCAACGGTCATCATCCAAATATCACCCGTACCGCGTTTGTCCAAATTTGAGCTCGTTGCATGGTGAACAGAATGCTCGTGCTGCCATTGATAGAACGGGAACAGGGTAATGATCCCGGTGAGGGTGCCGATAATTTGGTTCGCCTTCCTATTTTTGAAGAAAGAATAGTGGCAGCAATCGTGAAAAATGATGAAAATCCTTGTCAATAAACCTGCCCCGACGATTCCTAAGGCCAGTGTCAGCAAATAAGAAACAGAAAGGCTTAAATAAGCAAGAACCCATACTGACACGAAAAGACCTATGGTTGTTACAAGTTGAAATACACTCTTACTTGTCTCCGACCCTTCAAATGGAGACACTTGCTTTCTTAATGTTTTTGTCTTTTGTTTAGTCATTTATCATATATTCCTTTCCTCATTTTTCTCTTATAGTAAGTATAAAAAATTAAAAATCATAAGTGCAGATATACCTGTCATCACAAAAACATGACAAGTGTCATGGTTAGTGAGAATCACTGGTAAAACAAGCTTTTTTAAGAGAATCTGACTTGTTCCTCCCTTATCATGAACCAAAAATCCACACATTATTTCTACTTTTTTCTTGTTTGCCTTTTCATCATTTTGAGAAGCCTTGGCAACTCAAAGAAATATTATCCAAAAAACTTTTACCCAAAACTCACACAGTTTAAAACGTAAATTTTCCCGGAGCTTATTTCTATCAACACTGTTTGGCTGATTGTTATAATAAAGATGAACGCATGATCGTGAAAATAACGACAAGGAGGGGTTAAGATGGAGAAATATTACATGAGAATTAACGGTGAGAACGCCGGGCACGACCTGTCGGCTGTCGAGGTCACCAATCCAGCCGATCAGTCAGTGATCGCTTCTGTACCGAACGGCGGACAGAAAGAAGCAAAAGCTGCCGTTGATGCAGCATATGATGCCTTTGCAGAGTGGTCGCGTTATTCTGCATATGAAAGAAGTGAGCTGCTGTTTAAATGGCATGATCTGATAGAAAAAAATAAAGACGAATTAGCGAAGACGATGACAAGAGAACAAGGAAAACCTCTGAAGGAAGCGCTTGGGGAAATGAATTATGCAAACGGCTTCATCTCCTGGTATGCAGAAGAGGGGAAGCGGGTTTACGGGGAAACCATTCCTGCAACTCAAAGAAACAAGCGCTTGTTTGTACAGAAACAGCCGGTCGGTGTTGTCGCTGTCATCACTCCATGGAATTTCCCTGCGGCCATGATTACCCGGAAAGTCGCCCCCGCCCTTGCAACCGGATGTACAGTTGTCATTAAACCTGCTGAACAAACACCGCTTACCGCATTAAAAATGGCTCAGCTTGCTGAGGAAGCCGGCATTCCAAAAGGCGTCATCAATGTCGTGACAGGTGATGCCAAAGCAATCGGCGAAACCTGGCTTTCAGACACTCGCGTCCGAAAATTAACCTTCACAGGATCAACCCAGGTCGGCAAGCTCCTGATGAGGGGAGCGGCTGATACCGTTAAAAAAATCTCATTGGAGCTTGGCGGTCATGCCCCTGTCATCGTGATGGATGACTGTGATATCGATAAAGCGGTAAACGGCGTGATAGCTGCCAAGTTCAGAAACGCAGGACAGACATGTGTCTGCTCAAACCGCATCTATATTCACGAATCCATTCAACAGACCTTCACGGAAAAGCTGGTGGAAAAAGTGAAGGGCTTGAAAGTCGGAAACGGGTTGGATGAAGGCGTCGATATCGGTCCTCTTATTGATGAAGCAGCTGTTCAAAAAGTGAAGAATCACGTCGAAGATGCTTTGAAAGCGGGAGCGGTCCTGGAGTACGGAGGAAACAGTAACGAAGGGTTGTACTTTGGACCGGTCATTTTATCTAATGTAAAAGATGATATGCTTTGCATGACAGAAGAGACTTTCGGGCCATTGGCGCCGATATCGACCTTCTCTTCAATGGAGGAAGCCATCGAACGTGCCAACAATTCCATCTACGGATTGGCCGCCTATGTCTTCACTGAAAACATTACAAAAGGAATTACTGTTTGTGAAGCACTGCAATATGGGATTGTCGGATTGAACGACGGCCTGCCTTCCACTCCGCAAGCACCTTTTGGCGGATTCAAGCAAAGCGGACTGGGCCGTGAAGGCGGACATCATGGGATTGATGAATACCTCGAAGTAAAATATATCTCTCTGGGAATATAGAAAAGAAGGCCGGGAGCCCGGCCTTCTTTTTACGTTTCTAACTAGATCTTTTTTTACTCCGTTTTTCTTCATACATATTTTCATCTGCCAAAGTATAGAGTTCATTCATTTTGCCGACTGAACTTGGACTCGAGGCAAAGCCTATGGAAAGCATGATATTAAGCGTTTTGCTGTAACGATTATACCCGGCTAATTTATGTTGAATAGTCTTCTTCATATCTTGCGGATGGTATTTTTGTTGATCTTTTATCAGGATGGCAAACTCATCCCCGCCAATTCTTGCTACAAAAACATCTTCATTTTGTAAGGTCCTTAGAATCTTGCTTGTTTCCTTTATCAGTTCATCACCGGTTCTATGCCCATAGGTATCATTATAGTATTTCAGCTCATCCAAATCACAAAGCAAGAGCGCGACAGGCCGGTCCTCCAATTCATCGAGAATAGACGATTCATTTTCAAAAGAAAGCCTGTTGGCTAACCCTGAGAGCCCATCGTGGTGCGCCTTGTAAACCAGTTCCTTCTGCAGCTCCATTTTATCATCAATACTGCGGATCACCCCTTGCACTGCCGTCAACTCGCCATTTTTAAAAATAGGGGTGGCGAACTCTTCAAAATATCTATAATTTCCTTCCGTGTCCCTCCACCTCTGAATGATCGGCTGGCTGTAATCAAGCTTACCGGAGAGCTTTTTCTCTAAAATGGTCCTGTCCTCGGGATGGATAAGTTCCACCGGGGTGTGGCCATTTACCATGGCGCGGACCTGGACACCAGGTCCTAATAAATTGTCGATGGAAGGGCTTAGGTATTTGAACTTCAACACCGGTTTCGTTTCACAATAATAAATGATATCCCTTGACCTCTCGACAAGCTGAAAGATCCTCTTTTCATTTTCTCTCGCTTCTGCGTTCTTAATATAGTCAAAACCTTTAAATAGAGACATCCCCGCTACAATTCCGGCTATTAATGTCCAGATTTCCATACTGAACCTCCTTATCATGAGTTATAAGAAGAGATGACTCATTTAAACTGCCTGCCGCAGCCTTTTACTATCGCAGGCATGCCAAGCAGATGCCTCGTTTCGTATCTCTGTTCCTTTTAGAAGCAGCCGCTGTAATAAGGATGCGGTGCCTTCCCGGGAGCTGAAAGGCCTGTTTCACATAACAAAAAAAACCATTCCTCCCCGGAACAGTCCTGTAGACAGTATGAAAT
>NZ_ABCF01000013.1 GCF_000181495.1 Bacillus sp. SG-1 | reverse complement strand
CTGATGCGCTTTTTGCCATTCCACCTAAAGCCTGTCCCGCCGATTACAAAATAAAAATACGTCCAGATCTCTCCGGACGCAACTCTAAAAGATATGAATGTTTCGCGTGTAACAAGATTAATCGCCAACAATCCCCAAGATTGGACGGTGAACGTCGTTTACCAAGTGAAAATTGACGATTATTGAGGAAGGAAGAAGGAGAACGTCGTACCCTGATCCACTTTGCTGTGCACACTGATCTGGCCGTTGTGAGAATCAATGATGTTCTTTGCAATGGCCAATCCAAGTCCTGTTCCCGACTTCCCGCGTGTTCTTGCTTTGTCCGCCTTATAAAAACGTTCAAATACGAAAGGAAGATCTTCCTCAGGAATGCCTGAACCCGAATCACTGACTTCTACCAGAATACCGCTTTTCGTAGGTTTGTAATTCACAGAGACACTTCCCGTTTCAGGCGTATGCCGTAATGCATTATCGATTAAATTCGTCAGGACCTGTTCAATTCGGTCCGGGTCGATATAAATCTGCTGACTGTTCAATCCCGTTTTATGACCGATAAAGTTCAATCCAATATTTTTTTCCTTTGCGATTCCTTGGAATTTATTCGTCACACGTTCAAGAAACGTTGAAATATCCGACTTCTCTTTCTTTAATGTAATGTGCCCTGCCTCCATACGTGCAAGGTCAAGCAAGTCATTAACGAGTCTGCCCATCCTAAGTGATTCATCGTAAATGATTTTGGCGATTTCCTTTTTCTCTTCTTCGGATTCTGCAATATCATCGATGATGGCCTCGCTGTATCCCTGGAGCATCGCTATCGGTGTGCGGAGCTCGTGTGAAACATTCGCGATGAAATCTTTTCTCAACTTATCGAGACGCCTCTCTTCCGTCATATCCCTGACAACGGCCACTGCTCCCCTGACATATTCTTCATTATATAAAGGGCTTACGATTACTACATATGAGCGCCCCTGGAGGCTCACTTCACCTGTCTGTTCATTCTCCAGGAGGATCACCTGTTCCAAAAGTTCTTTCAGTGTAGTAGGGATGGCTTCCTGCTCATTTCCCTCCTGCTCATAGTACCATTGCTGCAAAAAGCGTTCTGCCGGCGGATTGGTAATCAAGATGGTACCATCCCTGTTAAAAGTGATGACCCCGTCTGCCATACTGCTTAAAATACTTGAAAGCTGCTCTTTCTCTTGGCTTAGGGCATGCATATTATAATTCAGCTGATTACCCATTTGATTGAAAGCCGTGGCCAGTTCACCAATCTCATCATGTGTGAGAATCGGCACCTTCGTCTCAAACCTTCCCCTTGCAACTTCGAATGCAGCCTCACGCATTTTTCTGAGCGGTGCTGTAATCCGGGTAGATAAGAAGAAAGCAAAGATGGTCGTCAAGATGATCGCAATTCCTGCCGCAAGTAAAATCAAACGGGTTGTCTGTCTGGTCGTTTCCTTGATTTCCTCTAAACTTTGAAAAATCAGTACCGCACCTGTTTCATTTCCAATTTGCACCGGCGCACCGACAACCACGATGTTCTCGTACAGGTTCGTTACATATTCACCATCTAAATGCAGCTCCTTGACGAAGGCTTGTTCCTGTTGGAAAACAGCGGTTACTTCTTTCTTATCAAGAATTTCCTGAATAAGCATTCCATGCTCTGCTGTAACATCCTCTGCATAATAAAGCTTATTGCGATTCTCTGCGATAATTAAATTCTGAGGATCATCCACTATTTCTTTAGAAATCTGCATTCCCATACTTAAATCCTGATGACTTTCCACAACAGAGGCAATCTTTTCTGCGGTGTCAGACAAATCGTTCTCAACCTGCTCTAAGTGATAGTTTTGAAAAAATTCAAGCTGTAAAATCGTCAGGATGAAGAGAACGAATGCCACCAGAAGCAGTATAGTGATCCATAGTTTACCTACAACACTGCGCCAAAGCCTCATTCATTATTAACCTCAAATTTATATCCTACTCCCCAGACAGTCACAATCATTTTCGCTGCCTGTTCCGACACTTTATTCAGCTTTTCTCTCAGCCTTTTTACATGTGTGTCCACCGTCCGCAGGTCACCGAAGAAATCGTAATGCCATACCTCTTTCAACAGATGTTCGCGGTCAAAGACTTTATCCGGAGCTTTGGATAGGAAATAAAGCAGTTCGTACTCTTTAGGAGTAAGGTTGACATCTTTTCCATCTGCCGTAACTCTGTGTGCATCATTATCAATTGTAAGATGAGGATAGACAATCATATCCTTCGCCTTGGTGTCGGTATGTATATAACTCGTCTTGGAGGATCTTCTTAAGAGAGCTTTGACCCTGAGGACCACCTCTCTTGGGGAAAACGGTTTCACAATGTAATCATCCGTTCCCACTTCGAAGCCTTGCACCCGGTTTGCTTCCTCACCTTTTGCTGTCAGCATGATCACCGGCGTTGATTTTTTCTGGCGAAGCTCTTTACAAACCTCAATACCATCCATGCCTGGCATCATCAGATCAAGGAGAATGCAGTCATATTCATTATTCAAAGCCAGTTCAAGGGCACTTTCCCCGTCTTCTGCCTCTTCAATTACATAGTTTTCCCTCTCAAGATACATCCTTAGAAGCTTCCTGATACGGTCTTCATCATCAACAATCAATACTTTAACGTCCTGATCCATGTTTTATCCCCCTTTTGGATATGTTTACTCTCTGCTCTTACTCCCTATTTTAATAGAAAAAAGCCTCCACTAAAAGCGGAGGTGACATTTTGCAGCATCTTTTTCAAGAGAAGTGTCAAAAATTTGATGATTTCCTCAAAAAGAATGTGGACCTTCTATTAATTTAGGCGTATGAGTGAAGGCCGGCAATAATTAAGTTAACCGCGATAAGGTTAAACATAATAATGATGAAACCTATCACTGCAAGCCATGCAGACTTTTCTCCATGCCATCCTCTTGAGAGGCGGAAGTGAAGGAAAGCGGCATAGAATAAAAACGTAATAAGAGCCCATACTTCTTTTGGATCCCAGCCCCAGAAACGGCTCCAGGCAATCTGAGCCCATATCATGGCAAAAATCAAACCGCCTAATGTGAATACCGGGAAACCGATTAAAACGGAACGGTAGCCGATTTCATCCATTAGATCAAGATTGACATTTTTTACATATTTCTGAATCCATAGACTGATTTTCTTTCTAGCCGCCAAACGAAGAATCCAGTATATTCCTGTTCCTAGGATAAAGGACCAAATGACAGTATTCAGTTTGCGCGCATTTATGACTGCCGGCATTTCCACAGGAGGTTCCAACCGGTCAACTGTCAGCAGTTCACCTTCATGGGGAGCCACTAGTGCAGGCATAGTGTATTCTTCAAAGGCTTCCTGGCCAGTTTGATTGATATATTGGAATTCTGCACTGTATCCCATTAGGGTGAAAGCTGTAGTGGAGGCAATGAATCCAAGCACGACCACCAATCCATACATCACGCTTTCAAGCCAGAATGATTGTTTCTTATCCTGTTCGTGATTTACCTTTTTCAATAGATAAATCAAACCAGCAACAAAGCTGATGGCCAATATTGCCTCTCCGGCAGCTACTGTTGTAACGTGAATTTTCAGCCAGTCACTTTGCAATGCAGGGATCAATGGGCTGACCTCTCTTGGAAACATGCTCGCGTAAGCAATGACTAAGAGAGCAATCGGCAGCGCAAACAATCCAAGCACAGTTGATTGATATAGAAAGTAAATAATAATGAATGCTC
Organism: Bacillus sp. SG-1; assembly: GCF_000181495.1. Taxonomy (GTDB): domain Bacteria; phylum Bacillota; class Bacilli; order Bacillales; family Bacillaceae_B; genus Rossellomorea. The sequence continues at coordinate 57,506 of NZ_ABCF01000013.1, read as the reverse complement.
CAATCAACATCATTCCGAAAAACGTAGTAAACTCGAACAAGTTGCTGACCGGTGCATGTCCGGCAGCAATCCAGCGGGTGAAGAAGTATCCCAACTGTGCAGCAAAACCGATCAATGTAAGTCCCATACCAATTTTGCCCCAGCGGTTTACACCTTTATTTTTATTATTTTTATCACGAATTGAACCGCCAAAGAAGAGAGTGGCAATTAGGTAAAGAATAAAAGATATATATAACAGATTACTACTCCATTGTGCCAAATCCATATCAGGAATTCCTCCTTTTACAAGCAGCGGCTCCTATTTCACCGGCAGCCGCTTTAGTTTTTAAATTTAATTCAAGTTTCTTTCCCATCAATTTCCTGCTGATCTTTCGGTTCATCAATACCCGTTCCATCAAGGACGAAATTGATTTCTTTTTTCAATCCATGCCAGTTTTTATTGGTATGACCGGCAACAATCAACCTGCCGCTGTTCGATTTGCGGACCCAGATCCTTCTATGATTCCAATATGCGCCTTGAACCACTCCGATCATGAATATAGCACCGCCAATTCCTATCACCCAAAGGGTCAAGTCCTTTCTGACCGTCAATGCTGACACATCACGTGTTTCCAATCCGGCAAAATTCATCTTGTAGATGTTCTCTCCCAGAGGCTCCAGATTCTGCTGGATGCCTACAAAGCTGATTTCTCCATCTGGCTTTTCAGGTGAAAACATTTTAAAGAGGAACGCAGGGTTATTCGGCAGCGGAGATTTGGTCTGCGGTTCTCCTTTTTCATCAAACCCTGAAAAGTCCGGGTAGTAACCCATCAATTCTACCTTTCTGCCATCTTCAAGCTCATATATTTCCTTAGGGTCGAAAAGATCTACAGTGAATTGTCCGAATTTTTCTTCAGTCGATTTATTCGAGAGTGTGAAAGACATTGCTTTAAACTCATCTAATTGATAACTCGTCTGATATATCGCATAATTATCGAATTTTAAAGGCTGGTTAACCTGGATCGCTTTTTCTTTTTCTTTTTGCATTTCAACCTTTTGACCAGGAATATCTGACTGCTCTGCATGATAAAGTACAACGTCTGTCTGATAATTTTTAGCAACTTGACCAGCATTGTCCAATGCTTCGCTAAAAACCTCTTTATCTTTGTTTTTATCATACATCTCGAGGGTGAAGTTTTTGTTTTCCAGATAATACTCCTTATTGGTACCAGGAATCGCCTTGGTTTCTCCTTCTCTTATCCACAGCACCTCATCAACATACATGCCCGGAACAAATCTAAGCATCGCACCGATCAAGAAGATAATCAAGCCTACATGGTTAACATATGGACCCCATCGCGAAAATCTTCCTTTTTCTGCGAGCAGACTGCCGTTTTCTTCACGTACCTTGTATCTTTTTTCTTCCATATTTTTTCTGATTTGCTGCAGCGTGGTTCCGGTTTCTGGAACTTCAGTTTCACTGTAAAGCCTTTGTCTTTTAAGGAACCCTTCATGCCTTGATACTCTTTGCTTTTTCAATGCTCTATAAAGCGGGATAAACCTGTCCAAACTTGCAATCACAAGTGAAATCCCTATAGAAGCGATCATCAGCAAGAACCACCAGGAACCATAAAGATTATGAAACCCAAGAGTATAATAGAGTTCGCCGAACCACCCGTATACCTCTCCATAGTATTCTTCTGCAGGCATTGTATTTGGAATGTAAAATTCCTGGGGCAGGATTGTCCCCACTGCCGAAGAAATCAAAGTAATCAGTATCAGCCAGATTCCCACTTTTACCGATGAAAAGAAATTCCAGATTTTATCCACTATTGATTTATTATAGGTTTGTGAACGCCGGGCACTTCCTTCATATCTCATATCATGGAGCTTGTCTTGTTTCGCTTCTTCTGTCAAAGCCCTTCCACATGATTCACAAAGGATCGTTCCATGCGGATTTACATGACCACATTCACATTTGATTTCCTTCATGCTAAAACTCCTCATTCATTAGGCCGGTAATCTATTATTTGTTATGCCGGCTCACTGTTAATTAGGTTGGATGCTTTCCATATGCAGTTTAATATCTGCTTCTTTCATCTCACCTGTAATGATTTGCTCTATCTTTCCTTCTGGATTGACAAGGAATGTAGCAGGCAAGGGTTTAATTCCGTATGCGTTTTGAACATCCTTCTCGGAATCTACTACAACAGGAAAAGTCAGGCTATGTTCTTCAATGAACTTGTTAACCAGAAAATCTGATTCGCCCACATTTACAGCTAAAATTTGTACACCCCTATCCTTAAAGGCTTGATACTGATTTTCCATATAAGGCATTTCTTTTTCGCAAGGCTTGCACCACGTACCCCAGAAGTTGAGGAAAACCCCTTGCCCTCTGTAGTCTGACAATCGGTGTGTGTTGCCTTCCATATCCTGCAGGACAAAATCAGGTGCCATGTCTCCGGCTTTCAGGACTCCTCTGTCATCCTTCGTAAAATTTGCATATAAGGTATAAATGACTGCTGCAGCCAGCACAATCAGAATGATCGTCCTGATAAGCAAGCGGCGCTTCTTTTTATCCATTCTTTATTGCCTCCTTGCATATAACAGTTTTTACTGCAAACGAAAGGGGACAATGTGATTGTCCCTTTGTTTGGTTTATATATTCTCATCTATTATAGCATTTTTGTTTTTTCTTCATGAGGCTGATTTTGAATGAAGTGTGACACTTTTTCCAAATCTGCATGCAGCCCTATAACAAGTTGCCCGTTTCAGCAAGAGCCCTCAGCTGCTTTACTTCATGAGGAGAAAGTTCTCTTGATTCACCGGCATTCAAGCCGTGAAGATCCAAAAATGCAAATCGTTCACGCTTCAGTTTTTGCACCTGATAGCCAATTGCTTCAAACATCCTTTTCACCTGTCTGTTTTTACCTTCGTGAATCGTGATTTCTACAATGGATTTGTCCTGTTTTTTCTCTATCTTCAGGACCTTCACTTTCGCAGGAGCCGTTTTTCCGTCTTCAAGCATGATGCCTTTCTCCAGTTCCTTCAGTTTGAACTTTGGAGGAATGCCTTTCAACCGCGCCACATATGTTTTGTCAATATTGTAACGAGGATGAGTCAAAAGGTTGGCGAATTCTCCGTCATTTGTCAGGAGGATAAGGCCCGATGTATCATAGTCAAGTCTTCCTACAGGATAAATCCTTTCCTGGATATACGGGAAGAAGTCTGTCACCACTTTACGATCCTTGTCATCTGTTACCGCTGAAATGACACCTCTTGGTTTATAGAGGAGATAGTATACTTTGTTTTCTCTTTCAATTTGGATGCCGTTCACTTCGATTTTATCCGTGCCCGATACTTTTGTTCCTAATTCTTTTTCTGTTTTCCCGTTTACTTTTACTTTTCCTTCTAAAATCAGTTCTTCCGCTTTTCTTCTTGAAGCTACACCTGCGTGAGCAATAACTTTCTGTAATCGTTCCATATTATTTCACCTCTTAAGTAAGTACGTGTTTCATTCCAATATGATGCTATCCAGAGTTCTATAATTTAAAAGTCCGTTAATACAATCATTCAGTTGAAATTCTTTCACATGAATGAATTATTACATAAAGACTCGAAAATGCAAAGGGATTGTCCTTTATTAGTATTGGTAACTCAAGGGTTTTTAAAAACATTTTATTGATATATTTATAAGAAGTGTCGCCTAGTCTTGTTACTATAGAAAGGTGGTAGAATTAATTTCCGCTCCAGGTGCGTGACTCCGCGGAGCGGACGGTGAATTAAAAAGCAGAAGCGGCCGTTCAGCGACGTACAGATTTTAGGGCTCTTGCATGAGATAAAGGAATCACGAAGAGCGGAGCGATTCGATGATGACTTATCGGAAGGAGAGAGACCGAAATCTGCTAGTCGCTGGCCGCTGGAGCTAGATTGGCCTCCTCGGCTTCGCCTGTATAAAAAGTGGAAGCGCCCTGTTCAGCCCCGACAGGCAAATGTTCCTCAGCGAAAAAAAGGTGACTTTCCTTTTATTCGCTGAGGGTTATTTGACCCCGAGGGGCTGGGCGCTGCAACTGGATTGGGGGTCTCACCTGTCATCAAAAGTGGAAGCGTCCTGGTCAGACCCGACAGGCAAATGTTCCTGAGAGAAAAAAAGGCGATCTTCCCTTTTATTCTCTCAGGGTTATTTGACCCCGAGGGGCTGGGCGCTGGAACTAGACGCCACGCTCATCCCGCAGGAGGTCACACACCTTCCGCTTCAATCTCTACTATCGAAGGAAGTACCAGTTATTAAGATAACATGAGAAACTTTGTAGTATTAGTCAAATATGTACTGTAGGTTCCCCTCTCCAGTTCACCAGCCAATCAGCCCAACAACAAAAATACCAGGGGACTTACCCCCTGGCATTCTATCACTAATATATGAATATCTCTAACTACATGGTTAATTATTGGTAATACCAAAGACATCTTAAAGTGAATAGTGGAACTTCAGCGTGTACCGCTTCCATCATTAAATTGAGGAAACATGGTAAGTGCAGCGGGGCTGATGTGGAGACAACTATCCAAGTCCCCCAAACCGCTAAACGTATGCTTCATTGTACCCTGCTCCAGATAACGCAACTCTCCCCATTATTCCAAAAAAATCCGCCTTACGAAAACATAAGGGTCACGATGACGATGGCGGAAATGATTCCGATCAGGTCTGCAAGCAGTCCTACTTTCAGGGCATCCCCCATTTTTTTGATTCCGACAGCACCAAAATATACTGTTAATACATAAAAGGTGGTATCGGTGCTTCCTTGCAGGACGGAAGCCAGTCTTCCGATAAAAGAATCAGGACCATGTGTTGCCAGTAGATCACTCACCATTCCAAGGGCTGCGGTACCGGAAATTGGCCTTATGACCGCCAATGGTACGATGTCGGCAGGTATACCTACTGCATGCAGCACCGGCTCCATCAACGAAACGAAGAATTCCAATGCTCCAGATGCCCTGAAGACGGTGATGGCAACCAGCATCCCGATCAAGAAAGGAATGATCGATACTGCAATCTTTATCCCCTCTTTCCCCCCATCAACGAAGCTCTCATAGGTGGGAACCTTTTTATATGTTCCATAAATCAGAATGACCCCAATCAGCATTGGAATCAGCCATAACGAAATAGTCGATATTACCTGCATATCACTTCACTCCATTGCGGATTCTTCTGTGATAAAAATAACGGTCAATCAGAATTGCCCCCACGGTTGAAAGAAAAGTCGCCACAAGAGTCGGGCCAACAATTTCTGTAGGTGAGACAGAATCATAATTCATCCTGATGGCTATGACGGTAGTTGGGATAATGGTCAAACTGGATGTGTTGATAGCCAGGAAGGTTATCATTGACCGGCTCGCATAATCCCTCCCGCCATTCAATTCTTTAAGCTGTTCCATCGCTTTGATTCCTAAAGGGGTTGCCGCATTTCCAAGCCCGAACATATTCGCCATCATATTTGAAAGAATGTACCCCATGGCAGGGTGGTCTGCAGGAACTTCAGGAAACAGTCTTTTGACAATCGGGCGGAACAAGTAGGAAAGCTTGTCAAGGAGCCCTGAATCCTGGGCAATCCTCATGATTCCAAGCCAGAAGACGAGGATACTGACAAGCCCGATACATAGGGTGACTGCTTCATTAGCAGACTGAAAAATCGCTTCATTCACTTCCTGCATTTTGCCGTTAACTGCTGCAAAAATCAGGCCAATGATTGTCATGCCCACCCAAATATAGTTAACCATCCGTTTTCACTCCGAGCACCGAAATGAAAGATTGTTTCCAGAACATCCACCAGCTTTTCTTCTTTGTCACTTTTTCCTGGCTATAAAACAGCGGGACGGCATCGGCTTCTTTTTCATTCATATAAATTACAGCCTTACCAACCACGTCGGGAACCGCTCCATCTCTCCAGGAATCCTCAGGCTTCATGAGTTTATATTCAACCCGTACACTTTCTTCTTCCTCTTTTGTTAATGTCAGCAAAACATCTCTTTTGATATAAACTTTATTTTTGTAAAATTCATCCTCGATTTTTTTTACGTTTCCTTCGGGTACTGCTATTACGGTATCAAAGTTTTTAAAGCCGAATTCAAACATCTGAATATGGTCATTCCAGTCATCAGGCCCATTGAGAGTAACGGCAATCAGATTTTGCTCCCCTTTGGTAGCTGTCGTGACCAATGTTCTCTTTGCTCGCTTGGTATAACCTGTCTTACCGCCAGTGCAGTACTTATATAGTTCGGTCAAAAGTCGATTCTTGTTTTTCCATTTCCTGTCCCAATCATGTTCGGGATCAGGTGATGTATGCACTTTTGTTCCGGCCACTTCCTTATATTTTTCGTTTTGCATAGCGTACTTTGTCAACAATGCCATATCGAAGGCAGTCGAATAATGATCCTCATGATCATCCAGGCCATGCGGGTTGGCAAAATGTGTATTTCGCATCCCGATCTCTTCCGCTTTCTTATTCATCAGAAAGATAAAACCGTCCAGGCTGCCGCCGACGTGTTCGGCAATAGCAACTGCCGAGTCATTTCCTGATCGAAGCATCAAACCGTATACAAGGTCTTCAAGCTTGATCTTCTCGCCTGGCTTTAAGTAAATCGAAGAACCTTCTGCTTTTACAGCATTATTGCTGACTTTAACCGTTTCTTCCAGCTTTCCACTTTCAATGGCTAAGATTGCTGTCATGATCTTTGTAATACTGGCGATCCTGCTTGGGGTATGTGCATCTTTTTCATACAGGACCCTTCCCGTATCCTGATCTATGACAATCGCCCTCTGAGCACTGACTGAAGGCGCCGCTTCGGCTGTTCCACTTAAAGAAGAAAAAATGACCGAAAATATGAACACCGTATATATGTAGGCTCTTATTCTCCTTTTCTTCATAGACATCTACTCCCTTTCCTTGTCCAAAGGTGTTTGTACAAGTCTATGCAGGGCAGGACTAATTATGATTTAAAACCGTTGATTTCGTTTGTAGTATGTTCTGCTTTTGGATAATACCAGTCTTCAGGTAAACAATCATGTTGAAAGCGGAGAGCCTTCAGCAATATTTGGGGAAGGTTTCCTGTTCTCCCTCACTGCAGACATCCCTCTTGTTCGATATATTAACTTGAGCAACTTCATTTTTATGGCCGGGCGTCTATTCTTACGTCATTTCAACTAGCGACAACTTCAGATGTCTCAAAAAAGATTCTTTTCCTGCTTCATTTCAAGTCCAACACTTTTGATGTCCTAAAAGCACTCCTTTTCCTACATCATTTCGACCACAGACAACTTTTGATGTCTTAAAAGAGCTTCTTTCCCTCATAATCTAAGTACAACCAACTTTAATGCCGTTATGATCATTCAGTTCTATTTCAAGGAACGGTTCATTTTTATACTACTGAAAATCAGGCTCTATCAATCTCTTTTTATAACCACCCAACAGAAAGAGACCGTGTATCTCAGACCCAACAAAAAAACAGCAAATGACAAGGTCATTTACTGTTTTCCGGGCTTCAGCCCCGTGATTGTGTAATTTTGGTTCGAAAATCTGTTTCGTAATATTCCAGCTCTTCTCTGACTTGCTGAAAGCCGCTCTCGGCTGCAGCCATCAGTTTAACTATACTCTCCGGCAATTCCTGGCGAAACAAGATTGAGTTCTTCCCAGTATATGCTGACCGGCTGTCTTCATACCACAAGTCATAACGGGGAGAAAAAAACTCTTCTATACACTGATGATAGACTTTATAAAGGGTTTTTTCTGCTGCACCCTTGATGAATGGTTCATTTTGCATAACGACAAGGCATGAATCCAAGCCTTCTTCGCAATAAACAAGGAGCCTTCTTAGATTTGAGAGAACACCTTCGTAGTACGCTCTATCCCCATTCTTTTCTTGAAGCAGCTGTTCAATGGTAATGTTGTTCAAGTAGCTTTCCAGGTTTGTAACTGTTTTTTCAAGAAACGTATGTACTTCTTCGACTTGTGATTTGACGATAGGGTTGCTCATAGAATCCCTCCATACCATTTATTCAGTTTTTCATTGCCAACCGTGTTTTTTCCTTCCCCTATCATTTCTATGACGAAAAGTGATTTCGATTACTTCAGGGGAAGTAATTTTTGAACTTTCAGAAAACAAACATTGTAGAAAAAGCTGATCTGGGAGAAAAACAGCTGTCTCCATTGATCAGCTTATATTAATATTAACACAAAGTCAGGACTGAGAATCCAATGTTTCCTGAAATTTTTCAAAAAACAAATCGGCATCCTCCGACATAAACTCCTCGTCAATATTATCCGGCAGCGGTGGAAGCTCGCTAATATCTTTCAGGCCGAAATAATCCAGGAACTCCTTTGTTGTTCCATATAATATGGCTCTTCCTGTTCCTTCTGCCCTGCCAACTGCCTTTATCAGCCCTTTGGAAGCAAGGGTACTTAGAGGTCTCTCGGTTTTGACTCCCCTGATTTCCTCTATATCGGCTCTTGTAATCGGCTGTTTATATGCAACGATCGCAAGAGTCTCCAGCGCAGCCTGCGACAAAGAGTTAACATTTGGGGACTCAACAAGCTTCTTTAAGTACGGGGCATGCTCTTTTTTCGTTACTAACTGGTAAGTACCTGCCAGCTCAATGAGCGAAATCCCCCTGCTTTTATCATTGTGATATTCAGCAAAAAGGCCTTCTATTATTTCCAATGCCTGATGTTCTTCAACATCTAACACTGCGCAGACTTGTTTCAGAGAAAGCCCTTCATCTCCTGCTGCAAACAGTAAGCTTTCCAGTATGCCCTTCCAATTAATGATTTCCAACAAGTTCTGCCTCCTCTGCTGACTGAACAGTAAAGTCGTCAAAGTTTTGGTCCTGTCTGACGATGATCTGCTTTCTTTTCATGAGCTCCAGGACAGCCAGGAATGTTACTACAAGATGTTCCCTGTCTTCATAGTCGAACAAAGAGAAAAATCTTTGCTTCTTCCGTGTTCCTTTTAAATGGACCATAATTTCATCCATTCTTTTTTCAATCGGAATTTCCTGTCTCGATATTTTTGTTGTGACAGGTTTTTGCAATTTTTTCCGGCGCAGCAATTTATTAAAAGCACCGAGCATATCATAAATCGTCACATCATGATCCAGTTGTCCTGTTACCTTCTCATCTGCAAATTGAGATAAATCACTCGGCGGCTTTGTGTACATTTGCCCTCTTTCTTCTTCCCGGCTTTTCAACTCTTCAGCCGCTTCCTTATACTTTTTATACTCTATCAAGCGGTCTACCAGTTCATCCCTGGGATCCTCTTCTATTTCAAAATCCGCTTCATCTTCAATTTCTTCATGCTTGGGCAGGAGCATCTTACTCTTGATTGCCAGCAGAGTAGCTGCCATGACAAGATATTCACTTGCCACATCAAGCTCCAATTCTTTCATTGTATGTATATAAAGCAAGTATTGCTCTGTAATTTGAGCCATCGGAATGTCATAAATATCTATTTCCAATGAATGAATCAAATGCAAAAGCAGATCCAAAGGACCTTCAAAGGCATCAATTTTCACGTTATATTCCATAATAATATCACCAATTCTTTTAAGTGCGCATTTTTAGACTAACTATTAGTATAGTAGATAATAAGACATTCTCCAATAGTAAATTTAGGATTATCGTTTTCTTCCTAAAGGCAGAATATGATAAAATCATGAAGAAAGGGTGATACATGACGATGAAATACCCGAAAGATTATCTCGATTTCATTACACACTTTCATTGCGACCGGGACTATTTTGAATGCCATGAAGTACTGGAAGAGTATTGGAAGGAGACAGACCCTGGAAACCGAAATTCTGTATGGGTAGGTCTTATACAAATGGCTGTGGGATTTTATCATTATAGAAGGGGCAATCGAAAAGGAGCTGAAAGGATTCTTAACAAAGGAAAAAGAATTCTTAAACAGCACTCTCAGGCGTTGGAAGACTTAGGGATTGCTCCAGCTAACCTCCAATTAATCCTAGAGGAAACGCTTGAGAACATTCATTCCGGAAGTGAGTATCAAAGTGTCAACCTTCCTCTTAACAAGGAGCTCCAGGCATACCTTGATTCCTCATGCATGAATATTGAAAAACAGGAAATCATTCCCCCTTCAATCATTCATCGCCATTCCCTTCGAGACCGCACAGAAGTGATCAGATCGAGGGAGGAAGCGTTACTCTTGAGGCAAAAGCAAAAAGACTGACAGATTCAGCAGAAAATGTCAGTCTTTTGTTATGATCTATACTATTTAATTTCTTCTTCCTTATTATCCAAATCGCATTTTTCAAAAAATGCTGCGGTATGGTCATTCGGCTTTAATACTTTATTCGAATAAATATCACTTAAGGTTCTAAGCATCGCTTTCCCTATCCCCTCATGGCGGTGCGAAGGATTAACTGATATATGTCTTACTTCAATCGCATCTTCTTCAATCACGACACCAATTAAGCCGACAATATCTTCGTCTTTCCACAGAAATAACTGCCAGTCATCTTCCTGCTCATAATTCAGCATTGTCTGCTGCAGCTTTTTCAATTCCTTTTCCTGCGGCATAAAAGACAGCAACCCCATAGCAATTTTCTCAAAAGCTTTTTTGTAACGTATAAGCATAAAAGACCCCTCGTTATAATTTGTGCCTTACCTGCACAATGTTTTATATTCTTTCCGTAATCATGTTAACCGTTATTATCTTACTAAAATTGAGCGAAAGATTCAACATTATTCGCATCTATGCGGCAAAACAGCCTCGCCACTAACTTGCGAAAAACATCCAATAAATCACGCCCCACCCCATTGACAGAATTAAAAGCAGGATGAATAACAGTATATTTTTGTTTCTCATAATCGTGCAGCTCCTTTGTCAGATGGCATCTGTTCGATAAGTGGTTTCGCCCGGAAAAGTAGGTTTGATTCCACTTTAATCAACCTCACTACAACACAGGAAGGTGCGGGAAATCCGACTTTCTACTCCCAAAATGTTTTTATGTAAGGCTCTTTTCGTAAACTTTGTTGCTATAATATCCCCGTAAGCCAGGAAGAAAAGAGCTACTCTCCCTGTTCAGAGAGAAAACACCTTGTAACCAGGGGAAAAATCCGGCACTAGGGATTTTTCTGAAAACAACAATCTATATGAAAACAACCTTATGTAAAAAGGATTAAAAAAGACAGACACACTTAGTGTCCGCCTCTACTATAAAATATTAATCATTAAGTGACAAGTCCAGTTTGAGTAGATCTTCAAAGCTCTCTCTTCTCACAACAAGCTTAGTTTTCCCGTTCTCCACGAAAACCACGGGCGGTCTTGGAATCCTGTTATAATTATTCGCCATCGAATAACCATATGCACCTGTACAGAATACAGCCAGGATATCTCCCTGTGAAGATTCAGGCAGCGGAAGGTCCCAGATTAACATATCTCCGGATTCACAGCATTTGCCTGCAATAGAGACCGTTTCATGAACCGGCTGACCAGCTTTATTTGCCAATATTGCTTCATACTTGGCTTCATAAAGCGCGGGACGGATATTATCACTCATTCCTCCGTCAACAGCGAGGTATTTCCTGATGTTCGGCACCTCTTTGGCTGACCCAACGCTGTATAGAGTTGTCCCGGCATCACCAACAAGGGAACGGCCAGGTTCAATCCAGATCTCCGGCATATCCAGGTTAAATTCTTCCGCTTTCTTTTTCACTTCCGAAATAATCTCCTCGACATATTGAGACGGAGCAATCGGATCATCTTCAGCAGTGTACCGGATTCCAAAGCCTCCGCCAAGGTTCAACACCTCAGCAACATACCCATGTTTATCTTTCCAGTCTGCAAGTTTCCCGATGATCTTGCTTGCAGCGAGTACAAACCCAGTTGTTTCAAAGATCTGTGAACCAATATGGCAATGCAGTCCCAGTACGTTCAGATGGGCAGATTTCACGCCTCTCAATAGGGCCTCCTCAGTCTGTCCGTTTTCCAGGCCAAATCCAAATTTAGAGTCCTCTTGCCCTGTCAGAATATAGTCATGTGTATGGGCCTCGATTCCAGGCGTCACCCTGATCAGGATATCCATACTTTGTCCCATATCCTTACAGACATCTTCCAATAGCTGTAATTCATAGAAGTTATCGACAACGATACAGCCGATATTATGTTCCAGAGCCATTCGAAGCTCTTCTTCACTCTTATTGTTTCCATGAAAATGGATTCGCTCTGCCGGGAAACCTGCTTTCACAGCCGTGAAAAGTTCTCCCCCTGATACGACATCCAATGACAGTCCTTCTTCGTTCATAAGCTGAAAAATCGCAACAGATGAGAAGGCTTTGCTCGCATAGGCCACCTGTGCCTTGATCCCCAGGTTTTCAAATGTATTCTTAAAGCCTCTCGCTCTTTCCCTGATTAATTCAACATCATAAATATACAGAGGTGTTCCGTATTCTTTCGCCAATTCAACAGTATCGACTCCCCCGATTTCAAGGTGATCCAGGCCGTTGATTCTGGCTGTTCCATTTAAATGCATTCTTCTCATCCCTTTGACAACTTTATCGCTTTAGTAATTTAAAGTAAATTTATCACAGAATGAGGCCTGTTGCAATCCTAACGGGACTTAACGGGCTGTTTATATTTGTTTCTGGGCTGGACAATACTCGGTCTGATTTTAGACCCAGGCATTGAGCGTCTGATAATGATTTGTATAAAGGCCGCTGGACTGAACGGGATAAACGGCCACAGATACGGCGTATTCAGAGACCGAATACTGATTAGAAGCAGAAGCAGCACGGTCGTTCCAACCATGAGTCCCGGGATATGGAACAATGCAACTGATAGGAGCAGCCCAACTCTGAAGAGCTTATTGGCTACGCTCAATTCATAACTCGGTGTAGAGAATGTCCCTATAGCCGCTACGGAGACATACAAAATGACTTCAGGGACAAAGAGTCCGACATCTATGGCGATTTGTCCAATCAATACTGCTGCGATTAACCCCATTGCCGTGGACAGCGGTGTCGGGGTATGTATGGCGGCAAGCCTTAGAAATTCTATACCCAGATCGGCCATTAACAACTGTACGATGACTGGGATATTGGTCTCCTCATTTGGCCCGATAAACTCCAGCTGCGGAGGCAGCAATGAAGGGTCGAGAACAAATAAATACCAGAGCGGCAGTAAAAATAAGCTGGCAAGCAATCCGAAATACCTTGCCCATCTGACGAATGTACCGACTGCAGGAGACTGCCGGTATTCTTCAGCATGCTGCATATGATGAAAGAAAGTTGTCGGCGTTATGATGACACTTGGGGATGTATCGACAAATATGAGTACATGCCCTTCAAGTAAATGAGTTGCGCCGATATCCGCCCTTTCTGTGTAACGAACAAGAGGGTATGGATTGTACCCCTGCTTAACAAGAAACTCTTCCACCGTTTTATCCGCCATTGTCAAGCCATCGATTTTAATACTCTTCAGTTCCTTTTTGATGACTTTAATGAGTGAGGGATTAGCTACATCCTCAATGTAGGCTATCGATATATCCGTTTTGGACCGTTCGCCTATCCTGAATATTTCGAACCTCAGGCGCGGATCTCTGATTCTTCTTCTGGTCAATGCGGTGTTGACAATGATATTTTCCACATAGCCATCACGTGAACCCCGGACAACTTTTTCTGTATCCGGTTCTTGCGGTTGTCTGCCAGGATAGCTTCGAACATCCACGATCAGCGCTTCTTGTGTACCTTCGACCACAAACGCAATCAAACCGGACAAAACCTCATCCACCATTTCTTCAACCGTTGTGACAGGCTGGACCGACTGGTGAGGGATTCGATTTTGCACAATCTCATAAAGCTTTGAGGACAGGCGTTCATGATCATTGACCTCAACAAGATCCTCAACGATCCTCATGATAAACTGGGTATCACACAGGCCGTTAACATAATAGAAATGGACATCTTTCTTCAGGATTTTCAGCTTTCTCACACCAAGATCAAAGCTGGTATTCAATCCCGTTGTTTCAATCATTAATTTTTCAAGTTTACCAAGGTCTTCCGGGATAGGTGTCTTTTCTCTTTCATTACTTGGCATGGTAACCGCTCCTTTCAAGTATGATTTCAATTGCCTTTTTTGTTATAGGAGCTCCCCGAGAAAAATGGTCTTTTTTTGCCATTTTCCCAATATCTCCAATTCCGACCACAATCGGCAGGTTTAATTGGTCCAGGCAGTACACTGTATCACCATTAAGCCGCCCCACTTCATTTTCAGGAACACCAAACTTATCCACCCCATAGGGAGTCAGCTCACCGAACTTATCTACACAAACATCAACCTTTGTCCATTCAGCCTGTCGCGTCTTGGAAGCTACAGCAATAGCCCCTAGAATCTTGAATTCTTTACATCCGGCAACATATTTCATAGCAGTCTCTCCGCTGCCTTCTCCCAGGAAGCCGCTGTCATCGAACATCACAAATACCAAATCTCCCTTGGCCTTTTTAATCAACTCCACAAGTTCCCTGCCTTTAAGAACCGAAGGGTTACCCTGGGATCTGGAAATGCACCTCGCGCCGTATCCCTTTGCCGCCGCCTCGACTGCTCTTCTGGCATATTCATCTCCATCTGTAATGAGTATTACATTTTTCTTGTCTGCCATAAGAGTTCTCCTTTCAAGGTTTATAGGCGAACAAAGTAGATCCAGTGAAATAACGAACCAAGCACTTTCCCAAAAACAATAGCCATCAAAAGAGTGATGATTCGGTCATTAATTCCAATCCTTTTAGTGAGAATGGGCAAAACATTTAACACTTCGGTCAAGCCTGCCGCAAGCATCCCGACAAAGATCCCGCTCATCAAGCCGACTGGAACAAGAAGATACGGTGAAAACCCAAGAGAAAATTCATTTAGACTGAAGATGCTTCCAACAGTTGCCCCCAATACTATCGCCCACTCGTAATAATGAATCATCTTCATCGTCTTGGTTAACTGTGTTAAACGGGGAATGATCCCCAGTACCGTCAAGAAAGCCACAAAACCCGAACCAACCGCAAGTCCCCCCGCTAACCCAACAAAACATAACCATAGGATGTTAATCGTCATCCAGGTGCTTCATGCTTTCTTTATTTTCATGCATCGTCACATAGCGATCGAGGTCCTGCTGATAGTTGAACATTTCTACTTCAAGAGGGCTGGGCTCTTCATTGATCCGCTTCCGGAATACATGGTTGAAAAATAAGATCATCCCTAATCCCAAACCAAAGGAATAAGGAACCTGAAACAATAACGGGTGAGGATCTTCCTTCCCTGTCACCATGAGGTACAGCCGCTGATGTACCTCCCGCATGCTGACATCTTCATGAAAATTCATGATGGCCAAAGCAGCACCAATAAACAAAAGGAGCCAGACACCTGCAAAAAGCGCGGGTGAAACTTTCTTTCGCTTATACACCACTTCTACGATCGTCTGAGAAGGGCCAATCGTCTGAACATCTGCATCAGGAAGCACAGCCTTTATCTGCGAAATCACTCTCATAAGATCCAGAATGATAATGTTCTTATCCTCTTTGGTAACCTTATGGAGAACAATCTTTCTAATGGCCTGAAGATAATGTTCAGGGGCGATAATCTGGGCAGTATTTTCAAGCAGGATACTGCTTTCCGGTCTTACTTGCAGACTGTGCCTAAGCCGAATATATACTGAACCTTCCATCCTACTCACTTCCTGGTCAACATTATTTTCCTGCTTGTATAAATAGTATGGATTTCAGACAAAAATTTCATGAAGCCAATAATTGCTAACTAATTGAAAGATGTGGATTAGCTGGGTTTCAGCGCAAATGGCCTTAATTGGGGGAGATATAAAATTGTTAGAGGAGAGATTTTAACAACCAATAAAGGATCACTTATATGGGGGAGAGTTTGAGAAACACTGGAAGGCAGTTTTGGCAGAGTCTGTATGTTCAATATCAAAAAAAGGGGCGAGGTGCAACAAATCATTTCCTAGTCAGTTCAACTTTGGTGTCCTAACCTTGTTTCATACATCATTCCTAGACTTCTCCGATTTGATGCTCTAATTACCCTGGATTCCTACATCATTCCTTCACTTCTCCGATTTGATGCTCTAATTACCCCTGCACTACTACATCATTCCTACACTTCTTCGATGTGATGCTCTAATTACCCCTGCATTCCTACATCATTCCTTCACTTCCCCGATTTGATGCTCTAATTACGCCTGGATTCCTACATCATTCCTTCACTTCCCCGATTTGATGCTCTAATTACGCCTGGATTCCTACATCATTCCTTCACTTCCCCGATTTGATGCTCTAATTACCCCTGCATTCCTACATCATTCCTTCACTTCTCCGATTTGATGATCTAATTACCCTGGATTTCTACATCATTCCTTCACTTCTCCGATTTGATGCTCTAATTACCCTGGATTCCTACATCATTCCTTCACTTCTCCGATTTGATGCTCTAATTACCCCTGCACTCCTACATCATTCCTACACTTCTTCGATTTGATGATCTAATGACCCTGGATTCCTACCTCTAAAAAACACACCAACGAATTCTGGCCTAGCACCTTAGAGGCCCATCCATATTTCTTACACAATCAAAAAGCAAACCGCCAGCGCGGTTTGCTTTTTCTAAGTCAGATTCAGTTTTTCTTTCATGTTATGAAGGATCTTTTTTTCGAGCCTCGAGACCTGAACTTGGGATATTCCAAGCCTGTCGGCGACTTCCGACTGGGTCTGGTCCTTGTAGTAGCGGAGGTAGACAATCAGCCGCTCTCTTTCGTCCAGTTCCCTGATGGCTTCCTTCAAAGCGATTTTGTCAAACCATTTCTGGTCTGAAGTGTCGGAAATCTGGTCAAGAAGTGTAATTGGATCACCGTCATTTTCATATACGGTTTCGTGAATCGAGGACGGTGACCTGCTCGCTTCCTGTGCCATCACGACTTCCTCTGGTGACAGTTCAAGATGGGCTGCAATTTCATTAACGGTCGGGACTCTTCCAAAGGTTTTTGACAATTCGTCTTTTGCCCTTCGGATCCGATTGCCCATTTCCTTTAAAGATCTGCTTACTTTCACAGTCCCGTCGTCCCTGATAAATCTTTGGATTTCGCCGATGATCATGGGCACCGCATAAGTTGAAAACTTAACGTCGTACGACAAGTCAAATTTGTCAACTGATTTCAGCAGTCCGATACATCCGATCTGAAACAGGTCGTCAGGTTCATACCCTCGGTTCAAAAACCGCTGAACGACCGACCATACCAGCCTCATATTTTTTTGAACGATGGTATCCCTGGCTGACTGGTCACCTTCCTGGCTTCGTTTTATGAGCTCTTTAACTTCTGTATCTTTTAAAAAGCTCTGCTCTTTGTCCTTCTTAACTTCCACATCCATAAGCATGGCTCCTTAATTGCATAGCGCTTTACTGTTAGCTAAATGCTTTTTTAAACGAACGGTTGTGCCTGCTCCCGGTTGCGAATTCACTTCAATTTCATCCATAAAGTTTTCCATTATCGTAAAGCCCATTCCCGAACGTTCCAGTTCAGGTTTGGTTGTAAATAACGGCTGCCGCGCTTCCTCTACATCCTGGATGCCGACCCCATCATCTCTGATCTCCAAGTCGATAAACCCATCTTCCATCTTGACCGAGATATAGACAAAACAATTGGGATTGTTATCATAGCCATGGATAATGGCATTCGTCACTGCCTCTGAAACCACGGTTTTGATTTCCGTTAATTCGTCCATCGTTGGATCAAGCTGCGCGATAAATGAAGCCACAGTAACACGTGCAAACGATTCATTTTGGCTCACAGCACTGAATTGAATGTTCATTTCATTTTTCATGTTTATGCAACCCCCAAACTTTGTAATGCGTTTTCTTCAGACGGCTCTAAACGAATGATTTTGAAAAGACCTGACATTTCAAATAATCGTTTGACTGCCGGGGAAATTGCACAAACAACCATCTCTCCATGCTTTTGCTTAATTTGTTTATATCTCCCTAAAATCACACCAAGTCCCGAGCTGTCCATAAATCCAAGGGCTTCCAAGTTCAGTACGATGTGCTTGATTCCATACTCTTCAATCAACTGAGAGGCTTGCTGCCTCAACTGTTCTGCTGTGTGATGATCCAGTTCTCCGCTAAGACGAATGCAAAGAACATCACTTTTTACTTCTAGACCAATAGTAAGACTCACTATTCACAGGCCTCCTTCTCTGTCGTATAGTGAGTCAATTCTACTCTGTATAGCCAATATCCTTCTAGAAGACAAAACTAGAAGAATTTAGACATTTTATGCTGTTTTTCTTATTTGGCTGTGTTAAAAGTGTAATGTTGATTTCTTAAGCATAATAATGGTTAGATTTCCGCTACAGGCGCACGACTCAGCGGGGCGGGCGGTGAACTAAAAAGCGGAAGCGGCCGTTCAGTGACGTACAGATTTCAGGGCTCTTGTATGAGATAAAGGAATCACGAAGAGCGTTAGCGATTCGATAATGACTTATCGTAAGGAGAGAGAGACCGAAACCTGCTAGTCACTAAGTCCGTTTCAGTGGGTACGGACCCTCGGCCGCTGGAGCTAGATTGGCCTCCCTCGGCTGCCCCTGTGGGGTTACGTTCCGGTGGGTACGTAACCTTGGTCGCACCTGTCATCAAAAGTGGAAGCGCCATGATTAGCCCCGACAGGCAAATGTTCCTAAGAGAAAAAAAGGCGATCTTCCTTTTATTCTCTTAGGGTTATTTGACCCCGAGGGGCTTGGCGCTGGAGCTAGACGTCCCGCTAGTCCCGCAGGAGGTCGCACACCTTCCGCTTCACTCGAACAAGATAGTACCTTTGAAGTTATATAATTTATCTTTTTTCTAAATAACATCACTATCAATTAACAAAGCCTTTTATTTAGGAGGCAGATATCTTAATTTCCGCTCTTCGTAAACATGCCGAATGCACGCTTATACAACTGCCAAAAGCTTGCCTGTGGAACATCTTCTTTCGCTATCAGCGGTGTTTCGGAAAGTGTTTTCCCATCCTTTTCAACGACAAGTTTCCCGATTGTATCACCTTTTTTAACAGGAGCTTTCAACTTCTGGAGTTTCACTTTTTTCTCGATACCGTCAAGCTTTTCACCTTTTTTCGCTAAAAGGGAAATCGGCTCATTCGTCATCGCTTCAACTTCTTTTGCTTTCCCTTTTGATATTTCAGCTTTTCCGACACTTGCCCCTTTTTCAAACAAAGGCTGTGTTTGATACTGACTGAATGCATAATCGAACATCTTGCTTATTTCTGCATTGCGGTCCTTCGGTGTCGGCTCTCCGAATACAACGGCAATGACCCTCATATTGTCTTTCTTCGCAGTAGCTGTCAGACAGTATTTCGCCTCGTTTGTAAATCCGGTTTTCAGTCCGTCCACGCCCGGATAAAAACGGACCAGCTTATTCGTATTCACCAGCCAGAATTTTTTATCTGTATCTTCACGCAAGTAGGACTCATAAGTTCCCGTATACTTGGTGATTTCCTGATATTTTAATAATTCCTTGGCCATCATTGCCATATCGTGTGCGGAACTATAATGTTCGCTTGCTGGAAGGCCTGTTGGATTTTTAAAATTTGTATCTTTAAGCCCAAGGTCTTTCACTTTGTTATTCATTTTTTCTACGAAGCCCTCTTCACTGCCTGCAATGTGTTCTGCCATCGCAACTGACGCATCATTTGCAGAACCGATTGAAATGCCAAGCAGCATCTCTTTAACCGTCATCACTTCTCCAGGCTCAAGGAAAATTTGTGAACCGCCCATGGATGCAGCGTATTCACTTGTTCTTACTTCATCTTCCCATTTAATTTGGCCCTTATCGAGGGCTTCCATAATCAAGATCATGGTCATGATTTTTGTCATGGATGCCGGCGGAAGTTTCTCATGACTATTTTTATCATATAGCACCGTTCCCGTATCTCTTTCAATCAAAATAGCAGATTTAGCCCCCGCAGCCAATTCTGTCTTTTTCTCCTCTGCCGAAGCAAACGGCGCAAAGGCAGAAGTGATCAATACTAACATAAGGATGGCCGATATAATTCGTCTCATTACTGGTCCTCCATTCAATGTGAAAAATTTCATAACATACATAGCCCCATTTTTTCCATCCTTATCTTTTTTATACAAGGTTTACCAATCATTTTGTAAAATCGCTCTTTTCTTAAACATTATGCTAATGATAAGTAGTATGCAGATTTCCGCTCCAGGTGCAAGACTCCGCGGGGCGGGCGTTGAGCCTCCTCGGCTGTCCCGCTAGTTCCGCAGGAGGTCACGCACCTTCCGCTCCATTCAACTCATTTAAACAAAAGGACGATTTACACTTTCTAAATACAAAAAACTTAGTCGTTGCAGCCGCTATTTGAACGTCAAAAAAGGCAGATGGTCATGTTGACCATCTGCCTTTAGGTGATTTAAGGAACATTTATATGCATTTGTACCTTGCACCGTTAATGTCCGTAATTATTCAGTTTCTTTGATTTCTCCATGGATGAGAATTGGAGCTTCCACTTTGCTTTCTGTCACTTTGATGCTTTCGTAAAGTTTGTCCTTAACGTCATCTATAGTACCAGTATTGCTGTGGATGGTTACAAGAGATTCACCTTTTTGAACTTTGTCACCAATTTTCTTTCGTAGTTCCAGCCCTACAGCGAGGTCGATGTCAGATTCTTTAGTGGCCCTTCCTGCACCTAGCCACATGGCAGCAGTTCCAACGGCATCGGCAATGATTTCCGATACATAGCCGTCCTGTTTAGCTTCCAGTTCGAAAATATGAGCTGCTTTCGGGAGTCTTTCAGGATCATCCACTACCGACTCGTCGCCCCCTTGAGATTTCAAGAAAAGCTTAAAGTTGTTCAAAGCGGATCCATCCTTCATAACAGCAACCAGTTTTTCACGTGCTTCCTCCAGGGACTCCGCTTTTCCTGCAAGATAAACCATATGACTTCCAAGAGTTAAACACAATTGTGTCAAGTCTTCAGGACCTTCACCTCTTAAAGTGTCAATCGCTTCTTTGACTTCAAGGGCATTTCCGATTGCAAATCCAAGAGGCTGGCTCATGTCAGAAATGACAGCCATAGTTCTGCGGCCGACATTGTTGCCGATGTTGACCATCGCCTGTGCCAGTTTCTGTGAATCTTCCAGATCTTTCATGAAGGCGCCTGCTCCTGTTTTAACATCAAGAACGATTGCATCTGCACCAGCTGCAATTTTTTTGCTCATAATGGAAGACGCAATTAACGGAATGCTGTTAACCGTTGCCGTTACGTCCCGAAGTGAATACAATTTCTTGTCTGCCGGTGTCAGGTTTCCACTTTGTCCGATGACGGCAATTTTGTTTTCATTCACAAGACGAATAAATTCATCGTTATCTATTTCCACATGAAACCCAGGTACTGCTTCCAATTTATCAATCGTTCCGCCGGTATGGCCAAGACCTCTTCCGCTCATCTTAGCTACAGGAACGCCAACAGCTGCTACTAGCGGTCCAAGGACCAAAGTGGTCGTATCGCCGACACCGCCTGTGGAATGCTTATCGACTTTAACCCCTTCAATCGCCGATAAATCGATTTGGTCGCCGGATTTGACCATTGCCATTGTAAGGTCTGCTCGTTCCCTTTCAGTCATTCCCTGAAAGAAAATTGCCATAGTCAAAGCACTTGCTTGATAATCCGGTATGCTTCCATCTGTATATCCTTCAACAAAATAATTGATTTCTTCCGAGGTAAGCTCCTGGCCATCCCGTTTCTTTTCGATCACATCAACCATTCTCATTTCCAATCACCTCAAAAACATAGTCATCTTACAGATTTATTTCCTGTAATCTCAGTTTGTTACATCGATTTAACGATGGTTTTTACATAGTTGAGGAAGTCTGCCCTGACCTTCTCAGTTGTCTCAATTACTTCATCGTGAGTAAGGGGCTGATCGAGAATTCCTGCTGCCATGTTTGAAATACAAGAAATTCCGAGCACATTCATTCCTGAGTGCCTTGCCACAATCACTTCCGGAACAGTCGACATTCCCACTGCATCTCCGCCAAGCGTCCTGATCATACGCACCTCGGCAGGTGTTTCATACACCGGGCCAGTGTTGCCGACATACACACCTTCTCTTACTTTGAGAGAGATCTTTTCAGCTGTCGATCTTGCCAGCTCACGAAGTGATTTACTATAGGCTTCTGACATGTCCGGGAATCGAACGCCAAGACGGTCATCATTCGGTCCAATCAGCGGGTTCCCTCCCATATTGTTGATATGGTCGGAAATGATCATTAAGTCACCAGGCTCAAAGGATTCATTCACCCCACCTGCTGCGTTTGTAACAATAAGAGTTTCCACGCCCAATTCCTTCATCACACGTACAGGGAAGGTCACTTTATCAAACCCGTAGCCTTCATAAAAATGAAACCTGCCTTGCATGGCTACGACTTCTTTTCCTGACAGCCTTCCGAATACTAATTGTCCTGCATGCCCGGCTACTGTTGAGACCGGAAAGTCTGGTATTTCTTTGTACGGTACAACTACCGGGTTTTCAATTTCGTCGGCGAGAACGCCTAAGCCGGACCCAAGAATGAGGCCGATTGCCGGTTTCCCTGTATATTTATTTTTTAAAAAGTTAGCTGCATTTTCAATTTGTTCAAATTTCATCTCAAGACTCCTTAGTAATTTCTTTCAAGAAACTTTCGCCGTATTTCGGCATCTTCACATTAAAATTATCTGCAACAGTTGCTCCAACGTCTGCAAATGTTTTGCGAACAGGGATTTCTTTTCCGCCATTCATTCGTTTAGAGTAAACCAGCAAAGGTACGTACTCTCTTGTATGGTCTGTTCCAGGATGTACTGGATCATTACCGTGGTCTGCTGTAATGATCAATAAATCATCTTCAGTCATCCTTTCAAATACTTCCGGAAGACGGGCATCAAATTCCTCAAGGGCTTTACCATAACCTTCAGGATCGCGGCGATGACCGAACAATGCATCGAAATCCACGAGATTCAAGAAGCTCAGTCCGGTGAAATCCTGCTCGAAAGACTTGACCATTTGATCCATTCCGTCCATATTATGCTTGGTTCGAACAGATTCCGTCACACCTTCCCCATTGTAAATATCAGAGATTTTCCCCAGGGCAATGACATCGTATCCTGAATCTTTCAGTTCGTTCATGACTGTTCGTTCAAACGGCTTCAATGCATAATCATGCCTGTTTGAAGTACGTTTGAAATTCCCCGGTTCACCAACAAATGGTCTTGCGATAACCCGGCCAACAAGATATTTTTCGTCTTTTGTCAGTTCGCGGGCGATTTCACAAATTTTATATAATTCCTCAATTGGAACAATGTCTTCATGAGCCGCAATCTGAAGCACAGGGTCAGCTGATGTATAAACGATCAATGCACCTGTTTCCATATGCTCCTTGCCAAGTTCCTCTAGAATGGCTGTTCCGCTTGCCGGCTTATTGCCTATGATTCCCCTACCCGTTTTTTCTTGAAGTTCTTTCAATAATTCTTCAGGGAACCCATCCGGATATACTTTGAATGGCTGGCTGATATTCAGCCCCATGATCTCCCAGTGGCCTGTCATCGTGTCTTTCCCTACAGAAGCTTCTTCCATCTTTGTGTAGTAAGCCAAAGGAGTTTCCTGTTTTTCGATCCCTTTTATTTCTCGGATATTTGATAAACCGAGCTTCGCCATATTTGGCATATTCAACCCATTCATATGCTCAGCAATATGCCCTAATGTATCTGCCCCTTCATCATTGAAATCTTTAGCATCAGGCGCTTCGCCGATTCCAACAGAGTCCATGACAACCAGGTGAATTCTTTTGTATGTATAATTGCTCATTTGTCTCTTCCTCCTTTAATAATTTGTTCCCTCTTTTAACTGTTTTATGGAGTCCATTCCTCCACTTATTATATTTGGTCATTAATACGTTTATATTACCCCGATTACCGGGTTGTAACCAAAAGAAGATTCGTCAGAAGTCAGACAACCTTATTTTAAAGGTGATACTTTTAAAATACAAGCGTTTTCATCCATATTGCATCTGCTCCATTATTCGCTGCCGAAAAAGAAAAACCGCCGGCAAAGTTAAGCCCGCGGGTGAAATTTTGAATAAACGTCTTTCATTCTCGTCTTTGTCACATGTGTATAAATTTGAGTTGTAGAAATATCCACATGTCCGAGCATTTCCTGCACAGCACGCAGGTCAGCCCCATTCTCTAGCAGATGTGTAGCAAATGAATGCCTGAGGGTATGAGGTGTCAGTTCTTTAGTAATCTTCGCTTCGGCAGCCAGTCCCTTTAAAATTTTCCAGAAGCCCTGCCTTGATAATCCTTTTCCATGGTGATTCAAAAAGAGTGAATCGTCTTTATGCTTTTTACTGACCAATTTCGGCCGTCCTTCCAAAAGGTACTTTTCCAGCACAGTAATGGCGGCCTTTCCAATAGGGATGATCCGTTCCTTATTGCCTTTTCCTATACAGCGGACAAAGCCCATTTTCAGGTGGACATCATCCATCTTAAGCCTGATCAATTCAGATACACGGATTCCCGTTGCATAAAGCACCTCAAGCATCGCTTTATCCCTGATTCCAAGGGCAGAGCTTTCCTGCGGAGCTTCCAGGAGAGCTTCCACTTCATCTATACTGAGTACCTTCGGGAGTGAACGTTCCATTTTGGGTGACTCAATATGTATAGAAGGATCTTGATCCGTTACCTTCTCACGCAGAAGGAACTGGTGAAAAGACCGAATGGAAGCTACATGCCTGGCAACTGTTTTGGCAGACTTTCCTTCATTTTTCAAATGGCCAAGAAATCCGGTAATATTGACTCTCTGAACATCATTCCAGCTTTCTGCTGAATCCACGTTTTGAATGAATTTCATATAATTTTTCAAGTCACGCTGATAGGAATCTACCGAATTCTTTGCCAGACCCTTTTCAACAATCAAAAAATGGATATAATCTTGTAGTCGGCTCTCCAAGCTTCATTACTCCCCATTCATATAAAAAAGTAATAGCCGGTCAGTCCAGCTGCGGTCCTCCTCTGATACAGTCTGGAATACCTTTACAGCCGCACCTTCCGGCTCATCGTATCTGTGATAGTTTTCATATTCTTCACTTATACACATAATACCATAGTAAAAAAGAATCGTAGAGCCTGTAAACAATATAAATACCTTAATTGTGTGCCAAATTGTCTTCATGCCTGTTTGAAACATACGCCTGTCCTCCATAAACGTTCTTTCTAACAAGCTATGACGAAAAAGGCGTGATTTATACCACAACTCAGTAAAAATCCTATATTCATATGCGGTACCGTAAGCATTGCTTCAGTTGCAGGTGGACGACTTCGTGTGACGGGCGGTGAGATTCAAGGGGCTGGCTTCTCTCATATGTTAAGTGCTCTTGATGATTCAACATTAGGGCTATTTCTGCATGGCCTCGAAAAAGACCTCATGACACTTTTGACGCGAATTTGCTGGGTTCATGTCCTTGAGGAACCCCCTCATGACACTTGTGGGGGAATTTGCCCCGGTTCATGTCCTTGAGAAGCTCCCTCATGACACTTTTGACGAGATTTGCCTCGGTTTATGTCCTTGAGAAACCCCCTCATGATAACGGAGATTCACTCGGTTCGTGTCCTTGAACTCCCTCATGACACTTTTGGCGGGAATTTTTCAATGTCTACAAAAAACTTTCTAAAAAAACTCAAAAAAAAGAACTGACATCACGACGGCCAGTTCTGCGGTTTTATTCATTTTCATTTCCGTCTTCTGTTTTTTCCTGGCATCTATAGCAAATGCCATGAAACGTCAGACGGTGGTCTTTTATTTTAAACTTCCAATCTCTTTCTACAATCGCTTCGACATCTTCAAGTAAATCTTCTTGAATTTCATCTACAGCTCCGCATTCTATACACACCAGGTGATGGTGAAAATGAGCGGCTCCTTCTTGACGGAGATCATACCTCGATACACCATCGCCGAAATTTATTTTGTCTACAATTTTCAACTCTGTCAAAAGCTCTAATGTCCGATAGACAGTGGCCAATCCAATTTCGGGAGATTTTTCTTTAACGAGGAGGTATACATCTTCTGCACTAAGATGATCTTCTTCATTTTCCAATAAAACTCTTACTGTCGCTTCTCGCTGTGGTGTCAGCTTATAGCTGGCAGAAGAAAGCTGTTTCTTTATACGGTCTATTCTGCTTTCCATAATCCGGCTCCCTCCCCCGTCAATGTCTCCATTATTATAACAAAAAGGGACGGATATGCAAAATAAAATCATTATAAAGTAGGGATTATAATCGTTATCATATAATAGTAATTATCATTTGTTAGAAAGGTTAACCATTGTCTTCATCAAGCTTGGAGAGATATATGCTTCAATACCGGCTGCTACTGTTATAACGGCTATCGCCAGAACAAAGGCAATGACATATCTCGAGAGTAACGGCACCATCTGCACTTGCAGATGCGGAGAAAGCTTCATGAAGATTTTGCGTATGAGCGTCAGAGAGAAGCTGACACTTATCACTCCTATATAAATGAAGGCCGGGATGATGACAATATTTTGCGGCAGGACAGTAGCAAATGAAAGCAGAAATCCGCTCCACCCCATTTGATTCACTAAGAATCCGACCGTAAAGCCGATCACGACCCCCTTCATAAACAATAGAATAAAAATAAGCGGAAGGCCTATGATGGATATTCCAAGAATCCACATCAAGCCTAAATATTTCACATTATGAAGAAAACTCTGGCGAAACAAGTCTTCTGCAGAAGTAAATTGTCCGTCAGCAATTTCTCCAAAAAACTGCCCCAGGTAAAAGTACAGGTCTTCTTTTTGGGTAAACGACAGACTGTTTACGACCACTGCCCCGAAAATAACCCCCATTAAGAATAAAGTCAGTATAAATAAATAGATAGAGGAATGTGATTGTACATGATCAATTATTGGATTTTTTGCTGAGATTCCCTTTCGCATTGTTTTCCTCCTCATTGCTTATTACTAGATACTATGTTGGGAATCTATCAATTATGTTGCGAAGAAGGGGTAAATACCGGTTATTTTTTTATACTCAGGAGTTGCGGTGCGCAGTTATATTCGATATAATCTTCTGAAAACTCTGGAGGAGATACGATGGAAACCCCTATATTATTTGACTTTCCGGACGTCATTGAAACAAACCGACTTTACATTAAACCCTGTAAGCCAGGGGACGGGAAAATCGTTCATGAAGCTATCAATTCTTCTATTAAATCCCTGGCAGAATGGATGCCTTTTGCCCAAAAAGAACAGACGATTGAAGAAATAGAGACAGGCTTACGCGAGTCATACGCCCAATTTATTCTGAGAAAAGATTTCAGACTGCATATTTACAAGAAAGATAGTGGTGAACTGGCCGGATCAACCGGATATCATCGTATTGACTGGAAGACAGGCAGTGTGGAAATCGGTTATTGGGGCGTCTCTTCCTTTGGCGGCAGAGGATATATTACCGAAGCTGTTAAGGAGTTGACCCGCTTTGCTTTTGAACAGTTCGCCTTTAACAGGGTGGAGATTCGTTGTGATGAGTTGAACCTGGCTTCGCGCCGGATCCCTGAACGGCTTGGCTTCACCCTCGATGGAGTGCTGCGCCGCAACGCCTTGAGTGCAGATGGAAAAGAATTCAGAAATACGTGTGTTTACTCGGTCCTAGCAGCCGAATGGAACTACCATCATCATTAAAGCTTTTAAAAAGGCTCTTTTCGTAAACTTTGTTGCTATTTAATACGAACTATAAAAAATACTTACTTAATTAACTAAAAATAGCTGATAAACAAGAAGAAAAGAGCTAATTCACCTTGTTCAGAGAAAAAAGCCCTTGTCTCCAAGGGGAAAAATCCGGCTCTTTGGATTTTTCCGAGGGCAACAATATATACGAAAACAGCGTTTAAAAAAGAATGTCCTTCTGCCAAAGCACATTTACACTGAAAAAGTGATCAGTACAGCGAGATACTGAGAAAAAGAAGCTAAAATCACGGTGGTGCCATACTGGAAAAATGTTTAACGTACGGCTTACTATAACAACCCCAACCGCACCGTAATGCTTTATACAAGGCTTTCCTCCAAAAAGGACAATGGCTCATACAGCCATTGTCCTCGTTATGCACCAAATCACTTACGTTTTAGAAACTCTTCCATATCTTCCCCCGCCGCCCGCGTTAATGACCAGTTCTCCTATCCTGGCTTTATGGATGCTTTCCGCAAGTTGAATTGTCGTTACTTCTGCAATTTTTTCCCGTGGGACAAAATGCAATATGTCCATTTCGGTACCGAAGTGATTCAGTAATTTTTCTAATGTCTTCGGCCCCAGACCCGGAATGTACTCCAGCGGGATTTGCGGAATATAAGGCGGTCTCACTGGCGGTGGTGCGTCTCCGGATAATTCGGCAATACGATGCTTTACTCCCCTGATTTTCCTGGTGTGACCGCACTCGGGACACTCTCCAGCTTTATCAGGTATAATCATTTCGCAGCTGTTGCAGGTTGTTTCATAGTATTTTCCCAAGAGAGGGTCCAGACCATAATTGGCTGCAATCTTTCGTCCCTCCTGATTCTTCAATGCCTTCGCCAGTTCGTTGAATGAAGGAGAGGCCATTGTAATCGAATTGTACTCCCTCGCCATTTTCGCGAGGGAATGGGCATCCGAATTAGTCAAGAACGGGTAGCCGTGCAGCTCAGCAATATTATTAGCCATTGCCGTATTACTGCTCAGCCCAAGCTCAACTGCATCTATCATTTCAGGATAAAACACTTCGCTTAAGGATGTGCTTACGCCCTTTCCATAAAGACTCTTAAAGGGCGTAAAAATATGGGCGGGAATAAAAAGTCCCCCTAATGCTTTCACCTTTTCCTGCAATTCTTTTCCTTCTGCATAAATCCTTTGTGAACTAAGGTGAACGTTTGTCACCCTGTCTCCCAGCCAAACAGAGAAAGATTTCAGCGCCTTTAGATCCGGAAAATAAGCAAGTACATGAATTGGCCCCTTACAGGTCTCATCGTTTATTTCCAGTTCACTTCCGGGAATAAGAACCAGTCCGCTTTCATGCTGAAAGCCACCGTCGTCCAACTCCGTCAGCTCTCCTTTTTCAATCAGCAGCTCGATTTCCTGTATGACTTCCGGTGAATGACAATCAATGATTCCAGTCATATGAAGACCTTTTGGATAACTTGAGTATCGCAGAATATTACTGAGGGTCAATGTCCGTGAACCGGTGATTTTTACCGCCCGTCCGCTTGCAGTCCTTCCTATATGAACATGCAAGTCTGCGAAGTATTGTCTCATTGTCCTTTCAATGCTTCTTTCAATTGAAGGTATTGTACAGCATAAGCTGTTTTTGCATCATAAATCCGCTTCTCTTCAATCATTGTTTGAGCTTCCTCAAGGCTTACCTCCAGTAGTTCTACAAACTCGTCTTCATCCGCCTCACTTGCATTTTCCAATTGATAGATATCCTCTGCAATGAACAGATGAACCAATTCATCTGCAAACCCGGGAGATGTATAGAAGGAAATGAGAGGCTTCATTTTCTTACAGGCGTAACCTGTCTCTTCTTCCAACTCTCTTTCCGCCGTTTTCATTGGCTCCTCACCCTTTTCCAATTTTCCTGCAGGAATTTCCACTATCGATTGTTCCAATGCTTTACGGTATTGTTCGACCATCACGATTTTCCCTTCCGGCGTCAAGGCAATGACCGCCACCGCTCCGGGATGTTTAATCAATTCGCGTTTAGACGTTTTGCCATCAGGGAGACTTACTTCATCTACTTGCAAGTCAATAATTTTCCCCTGGTAGATTTTTTCTGTTTTCAATGTTTTTTCTTCAAATTTCTTCATATTTACACTCCTCTTCTTAGAGCCTCATTGATAAAAGTATTATATCAAAATTTCTTTCCATTCCCATTATCCCTGCTTTCACTCATACTATTACCTTTTTTGAATATAGATTAATCACATTCGGACTTTGACCATTTTATCCTTCTCTGTTTCAGATATTAAATTCTCTTGTGGAGGTTTTTTAGATGAAAGTGATAGTTCACCCAAAAGGATTCATTCTTCAGGGGAAAGCCTGGGAAATCAAGGCCAAACTGAAAGAATACAGCAATAAATTCACTTATGTTGAGGACTGGGTTAAAGCCGCGAACGATGCCAAACAGTAAATTGGTTTCTTCTGTCCTGATTCGATACAATAGCCTTAACCATCGTGAGGAAAGGACGGAGTAAATCATGGAAAAACGGCGTTTAGGCAATTCGGACTTACATGTAAGCAGAATGGGACTGGGGTGCATGTCTCTCGGTAAAGATTTGAAGAAGGCTCAGCCTATCATTGAAGCAGCTTTGGAAGAAGGCATTAACTACTTCGATACGGCTGACCTGTACGATTTTGGGGAAAACGAACAGATTGTCGGAAAAGCACTTCACTCAGTAAGAGATAAGGTGATCATTGCCACAAAGGCGGGCAACCGCTGGGATGATGTGGAGGATGGATGGCACTGGGACCCTTCGAAGCACTATATCAAGGAAGCGGCGAAACGCAGCTTAAAAAGGCTGGGAACTGACTACATCGACTTGTACCAGCTGCACGGCGGTACTATGGAAGACCATGCAGAAGAGACCATTGAAGCATTTGAAGAACTAAAACAGGAAGGAATAATCCGCTATTACGGAATCTCTTCCATCCGCCCGAACGTCATAAAGCGATTCTCCGAGTCTTCCAATATTGTATCGGTCATGATGCAGTACAGCTTATTGGACAGGCGCCCTGAAGAAGTGTTTCCACGGCTGAAGGAAAAAAACATCAGCGTCGTGACAAGAGGACCCGTGGCAAAAGGCTTGCTCAGTGAGCAAATGCTTGAAAAAGCTTCTGGTAAAATCAAGGAGAATGGGTATCTTGATTACTCTTATTCCGAGCTTGAAGATGTCCTTGGAAGTATCCATGAAAAGCTGGGCTCCCAGAGGTCCATGACTCAAACAGCACTGCAGTATATCCTGAGCCACAAGGAAGTATCCGCTGTTGTTCCGGGCGCAAGCTCTGCGGAGCAAGTTCGGGAAAATGCACGTGCAGTCAAGGCAGAACCTTTAACAAGCGAAGAAGTACAGTTCCTGAAGGAAGTAACAAAGAATAGTGTTTATGAACAGCACCGCATCTGATCAAATACCCGGCCATTCCTCCATGCAGGGATGGTTTTGTCATTTCTTGACCCTCTGGACTTGAATTCTGGAAACAAGCAAAGTTCATTTTATTTTACAATAAAAAAACACGACTACTCTTAATTAGTCGTGTTTCTTCCCCATTCCATGGCTTTCTGTTCCATCTCCTGAACAAAATCATTTTTCCCGTCTATGTACGCATCCATATCGATTGGATACAGGGCAGCCAATTCCGTTTTCAACTTGCCATATTTCTCTGCTTCGTTCTTAAAAGCCCTCAAGTAGTCCCTAAAGACCAGGTGCCGTTCAATTTCTTTGCTGCCGCTTGGAAAAACATGAATATGGTACAGCCTTTCTCCCTCTCCAGTTTCATAGAAGAAGTACCGGCGTCCGGGTATTCCATTTTCTCCTTTGCCTATGTAACCCAAGTCCTCTAACTCGGCAGTCTTGTCATCCGCAATTCGGATATGGGGTACCTCAATCAGGAAGTCGATGATTGGCTTTGCTGCAAGTCCTTCAACAGAAGTTGAACCAATATGATGAATTGCGGCAAGTCCATCAAATACTTTATCCAGTCTTTCTTTTTCATAGAAGAACTGCTCTTTCCATTGTGGATTATGGGGTACTACCTCCACTCTCCTGTCCACTACTTGAAGTCCTTCCAGTTCATG
Source organism: Bacillus sp. SG-1 (assembly GCF_000181495.1). GTDB lineage: Bacteria > Bacillota > Bacilli > Bacillales > Bacillaceae_B > Rossellomorea. The sequence goes on along the minus strand of NZ_ABCF01000013.1, from coordinate 25,599 downwards.
CTGCTTTCGCCAAGCAGTTCCTCAAACGATTTATTTTTCTCGCGCTGCCTCATTTCTTCCCGTTTACGTTTCTCTTCCTCTTCTTTTCGTATGCTTTCTGCCTTTTCAAGCTCTTTCTTTTTATCCTTTAGGGCTTGAAACATATCAGACTGCAGTGTATCTTTCAGTGTCAGTTCTTCATTGTTTTTAGAAGATGGACGCTTTTGCTGCTTTTGTTTTTTCTTCATATTATTTTCCTCCTTTGTCTGGTTTCGTTTAGTGAATATCTCTCTTTTCTTAAACATTGCTGCTATTGATAGGTAGTATGCTGATTTCCGCTCCCGGTGTGCGATCCCGAGGGGCTGGGTTACGTTCTCCTTGGTGCTGGAACTAGACGTCCCGCTCATCCCGCAGAAGCTCACACACCTTCCGCTCCAATCAACTCGATATATAAAAAGGACGATCTAAACTTTCCAACAGCCACCAACTTTATGAAAACCCTTGAATATTAGCAGACTATTCTCAGTCTTCGCTGTCGAAATTAGAGACCATGTACCAGGAAGTCAACTCTTTCTAACGGTGCCGATTTGCTTTTTTACTGATTCGAAGAGGTCTGCGGAACCTTCACACTATCTTGCACGGTAATTCTTTATTATGAAAATAGAGATCACTAAAAAACCCCTGCCGTTAAAGATGATTTTATCAAAAAAATTAAAAAAGAGAAGCATATCGCTTCTCTCTTGAATAACTCTTAAAATGCATCCATTATTAAATTGTCATCAATGATCAGCTCGGGTTCTGTAGTGGACGTCACATCTTCTACTGTATAGCCCTTGGATACTTCTCTCAATACCAAGCCGTTCTCCGTAACATCAATGACGGCCCGGTCTGTGATGATCCTGTCCACAACCCCTTCCCCTGTCAGCGGCAGGCTGCATTCTTTAAGGATTTTACCCTCGCCGTTTTTGTTCACATGTTCCATGATGACGATTATTTTCCTTGCTCCATGCACGAGGTCCATGGCTCCGCCCATTCCCTTGATCATCTTCCCCGGAATCATCCAGTTGGCAAGATTACCTTTCTCGGAAACTTCCATTCCGCCCAAGATGGCCACATTTATATGGCCTCCGCGAATCATGGAAAAAGATTCCGCACTGTCAAAATACGCTGATCCAGGGATAGCCGTTACGGTTTCTTTACCGGCATTGATCAAATCGGCGTCCACCTCTTCTTCAGAAGGATAAGGGCCGATTCCAAGCAGTCCATTCTCTGATTGAAGGACAACTTGCTTGTTGTCAGAAATATAATTGGCAACCAGTGTCGGCATACCAATGCCAAGATTGACGTAAAACCCATCCTGTATTTCTTTTTCAGCTCTTCTGGCGATTTTTTCTCTCATTTTTGCGCGATCCATTCTCTTCTCTCCTTTCCGGGAATCCCAGTTATTTGCTGACCGTTCTTCTTTCGATCCGTTTTTCCTGTTGGGCCTGAATAATACGCTGAACATAAATGCTCGGTGTATGGATCTCATTGGGATTCAATTCACCAGTTTCAACCAGCTCTTCTATTTCAGCAATTGTCACTTTTCCCGCAGCAGCAATCATTGGGTTAAAGTTTCTGGCCGTTTTGTTGTAAATCAAGTTCCCCATCTTATCGCCTTTCCATGCACGGACAAGACTGAAATCAGCCGTATAGGCTTCTTCAAGCAAATACTCTTTGCCATTGAACATACGGGTTTCTTTACCTTCTGCAATCGGTGTGCCTACTCCTGCAGGTGTGTAAAAAGCCGGGATTCCCGCACCGCCTGCACGGATTTTTTCGGCAAGTGTCCCTTGAGGCACTAATTCAACTTCAATTTCTCCTGAAAGAACCTGCCGTTCAAACTCTTTATTTTCACCAACATAGGAGCCTACCATCTTCTTAATCTGCTTATTTCGCAAAAGCAGTCCAAGACCCCAGTCATCCACTCCGCAGTTATTCGAAATGACGGTTAAGTCTTTTACCCCTTTATCAACAAGTGCAAGAATAAGGTTTTCCGGGATTCCGCACAATCCGAATCCGCCGACCATCAACGTCGCTCCATCTTGAATATCTGCAATCGCTTCTTCAAAAGAAGTATTTACTTGTTTCATCCCTTTTCCTCCTCTGCAAAAAAAGTTTATGCCCTCTCTACTACTGTAGCGACTCCCTGTCCGCCGCCGATGCATAGTGTTGCCAATCCAAGCTTTGCATCTCTGCGGCCCATCTCATGAATCAGGGTCACAAGGATGCGTGTACCGCTCGCACCGATTGGATGACCAAGTGCGATGGCGCCGCCGTTAACATTCAGCTTTTCTTTATTGAATGTTAACTCACGGTCCACTGCAAGCGATTGGGCAGCAAAAGCCTCATTCGCTTCCACAAGATCCATGTCTGCCAGTGAAAGGCTTGTTTTCTCCAATACATTCTTCACAGCAGATACAGGCCCGATTCCCATCACTGCAGGATCTACCGCAGCATTGGCATTGCCTCTGATCGTGACCAACGGTGTGATGCCCAGCTCTTCAGCCTTCTCTTTTGACATTACCACGACCGCAGCAGCTCCGTCATTGATTCCGGAAGCATTCCCAGCTGTTACACTTCCCTCTTTTCTAAATGCCGCTCTCAAGCCGCCCAATTTTTCCGCTGTGGAAGACTTACGCGGAAATTCATCTGTTTTGAAGACAATTGGATCTCCTTTTCTCTGAGGAATTTCGACAGGAACAATTTCACTGTCAAACTTTCCATTTTCCATAGCTGCTGCAGCCTTTTCCTGGCTCCAGGCCGCAAACTCATCTTGTTCTTCTCTTGAAATCGAGTAGCGGTCACAAAGATTTTCCGCCGTCATTCCCATATGGTAATCATTGAACGCACACCATAATCCATCCGAGATCATGCTGTCGACCACTTTACCGTCTCCCATTCTATATCCGTTTCTTGCATTCTTAAGTAAGTACGGTGCCTGGCTCATGTTCTCCATTCCACCTGCTACAATGATGTCGGCATCTCCTGCAATGATAGCCTGTGCAGCTAAGTGGACAGTCTTCAAACCGGATCCGCATACTTTATTTATTGTCAGCGCCGGAACCGTCTCCGGCATGCCGGCTTTCAATGCCGCCTGTCTTGCAGGATTTTGTCCGAGACCTGCCTGCAGGACATTCCCCATGATGACCTCATCTACGTCGTTCGCCGACACTCCCGCCTTTTCCAGTGCGTTTTTGATCACTATCGCTCCCAGTTCAGGCGCTGAGATATCCTTTAAAGATCCGTTGAAGCTGCCTATTGCAGTACGGACTGCACTTACAATTACTACTTCTTTCGTCATGTCGTTTGTCCTCCTTATGCCTGGCTTGCAAGATATACAGCAAGCCGCCTATCTATTTTTCATCTACTTATATTGCTTTCTATGTAAGCGCTTGAAATCCTCTTATTTCGTCAAAAATTTTATAGTTGATTTTTAAATCTGAATCTTTCTACAATGGTAATAGAACTTATTTTTGGATCTGGAGGAATTTCAATGGACTTACCTAAAAAAGTCACGATGATTGAAGTCGGCCCACGGGACGGCCTGCAAAATGAAAAAAACTTTGTTCCTACGGATATAAAAATCCAATTCATCCGCGCACTTAAGGAAGCCGGTTTGAAAGAAATGGAGCTGACTTCATTTGTCTCTCCAAAATGGGTGCCTCAAATGAAGGATGCAAGTGAAATTGTTGAATCCTGTTTGAACAGCGAACGTGATATTGTGCTTGCGCCGAACCGTAAAGGTGTGGACCGCGTTCTTGAAACCAAAGGAAAAGCCGTGGCCGTTTTTGTCGGTGTCAGCAACAGTTTTAACAAGAAAAATATCAACAAAACGACAGCCGAAAGCCTTGAAGAGCTAAAACCGATTGTCGGTGAACTGAAGGAAAAAGGCTATTTTGTCCGGGCCTGCATCTCTACTTCTTTCTATTGCCCCTATGAAGGTAAAATTCCTCCTCAGGAAACCCTTCAACTATGCAGGGAATTTGTTGACATGGGGGTGGATGAGTTAAGCGTGGCCGATACAATCGGCATGGCAAATCCCAAGGAGTCCTTCGAGCTGTTTTCCTTGCTGAAGAAGACGCTTCCTGAGGTTTTGATGACCGCCCATTTCCATGATACCCGCAAAATGGCCTTGGCTAATATCCTGGCTTCCCTGCAGGCGGGAGTCGACCGTTTCGACACATCTGCCGGCGGACTCGGCGGCTGTCCCTTCGCGCCCGGAGCATCGGGCAATGCAGCCACAGAAGATGTTGTCTTTATGCTGCACCAAATGGGAATTGAAACAGGAGTCGATCTTGACAGCCTGACAGCGGCAGTCAACCTTGTCGCACCTCATCTTTCCCGTACCATCGACACCGGTTATTACAAGCTGCAAACATCTGCCCAGTAACCTGAATAGGCTGCAATCCCTTGAGCATCCTAATCCTATACCCTATTAGGAAAGGAAGAGTAGCATGAGCCAAAAGCGCGAAAAGGGATACAGCCAAAAAGGGAAGCCCCATGCCGACAGTGTACAGAATGTGATTTCAAAGGAAGAGCTTGAAAAAGCCGTTCACCCGACAAAACGCCAGAATTCCGAACAGTGAATACTGAAATGAATCTTCTTGTACCGGCCAGCTTTTTGCAGGCCGGTGTTTCTTTTTTAGAGGATGGTGAGGACGGATCTGGCTGTGCTGACTTGACCCTTCCTCTCTCTTTGAGCTAATTAAATAAGTTTTTTTATGCCTGACTACGAAAGTGATGATAAAATATTGTTAACTTATTTGTGGAGGATTTCATATGAAAAAGTGGCTGCCGGCCGTCGGCGGAGCTCTTGCAGCTGCCGCGGGACTCGGTGTTTTTTTAACCAACCAGTTTATGTATCTGAAAAAGAAAGACGAACACGTTATACTTCAACGGGAAATATCAGCAGGACGCCTGAAGCTTGAAGAGTATAATGCCCTTCCAAAGGAAGAAGTCAGCATCCCTTCTCCTTTTGGTTACGATATCAAGGCGGTGTTTGTTCACCCCAATCCTGGGAATAAATATATGATCTTTTGTCACGGGGTAACAGAGAATAAGCTCAATTCTTTAAAATATATGAATCTTTTTCTGAAAAGGGGATTTAACGCAGTAGTTTATGACCATCGGCGCCACGGAGAATCAGGAGGCAAAACCTCCAGCTATGGATTCTTTGAAAAACAGGATTTGAAGGCGGTTGTGGATGAGCTGATCAGACGCCAGGGAGAAGATGTTTATTTTGGCATTCACGGCGAATCGATGGGAGCCGCGACCATGCTGCTATATGCCGGCTCTGTGGAAGACCGTGCCGATTTCTATATTGCGGATTGTCCTTACTCCGACTTCGGCGAACAGCTTTTATACCGGATGTCGAAAGAGGTTAAACTTCCGGTCGGAAAGGTGCTTCTTCCGCTGGCCGATTTATTTCTTAAGCTTCGCGAAGGCTACAACTTGAGGGATATCTCACCGCGCTCTGTCATTGAAAACATTGAAAAGCCGGTGCTTTTTATTCACAGCATTCCGGATGATTACATCCTTGCTTCCATGACGCAGGAACTATTTGATAAAAAAAACGGAAGAAAGAAATTATTTTTTGCAGTGAACGGACTTCATGCCCAGTCCTATAATGAAAATAAGGAAGAATATGAAAAAGCGATAGATGAATTTTTGGAGGAAGTTTCTGCGGTTCATCATGTTTCTTAGAGCAAAAAGGATGACTCTGTTTATGGAGTCATCCCTCTTTAGCTAGCGGATGATGAAATTCATCCTCCCGTTAATAATTTGACCGGGACTTTTTAATTGAAACATTTTAGATGATGTCGAAAAATCGATTTTCAACTCTTTATCGTAAAAAACCTGTTTCGACTTTTCCACTAATACCGGCATGGAACCTGTATCGATTTTGATATCATCAAATCCAGTTTCATCTACATATTCTAAAACAGGGATGCCGCTCATTACACATCCGCATCCTTCTGTTTCGTATTTTATTTTTAAACAGCCTTTTTTATCGCCTATTTTTGTTTTCAAAACTTCTTGTGCTTCACTCGTTATCGTGATGTTCAACATTAAACCTCCCTGATGTTCTGCTATGACTTGAGTTTATCATAGCGGAAGAGTCATTTCATTTTTTTCGGATTGATACTGTTACACAAGATGAATGGTAGTTACTCCCGCTCACCATCCTTTAAAATCCATTGAAACGGTTGCAATTTTCTGCCCTTCCACTTACTATCAAAGTGGGGAATCTTTGTTACATTTGGAAAGGATGGTTTTCTATGGCAAAAGCACAAATAAAAGTAAACGATAATGGATCATTAAAAGTTACAGGCGATGTAGAACTTGTAGACGCAGAAGGCAACGTCGTTCCGACGAAGAGCGTATTTTCTCTTTGCCGCTGCGGATTGTCTTCCAGAATGCCTTTCTGCGACGCTTCTCATAAAGGGAAGTTCGAATCTTGCGTTCGTGCAGAAAAAGTCCTCGATGATAAAGAATAAGTGAAAAAGCTTGAAACAACAGGAGTCGTGCTCCTCTTGTTTCAGGCTTTTTTACTATTCAGTACTCTTCCGTAAAACGAACATCAACAATATCCCGAATTGACAGATAGGAAGGGTTTTCAAAGCGGTCAACGACATGAAGCTTGCTGTTTAATCCATCGTAGTAATGAATCCGGCCGATGAGTAATTCATGGCGCCGGCCTACATAATGCGTAATGGTGACCAGCCGGCCGTACTCCATGGCTTCCGCCGTAATTTCACTCAGCTCCTCGAGATGCTGTTCATCGATCTCCTTCCGCTGTTCATAACTGTCTTCCTTCGCCCAATCCCGCAGCACTTTCACGTGCTCCGGAAGCATCATGGAGGTCCACTTAATTCTCCCACGGTCGCGGTTCATGTTTATCCCCTTCTTTCTCTTGCATTTGATTTATTTCAGGTTGTGCATGTTGGGAATATCTGCTCAGCCTGAATTTGTGTGTGGTTTAAAATCCCCCTCAAAATCAGATTCGATTGGTACGCTTACACATCAGCCAGCCGGGGTCCTATGCCTTATGCCCACCCACCAAGGTCGCACGGTGTTTCGCAGTCCCGGCAGCAGTGTAGGAAATGGCCCGGAGCAGTGCACCCGATCCATATTTGTGACGGATTTGATCTACGACATAGCCGAGCTCCCTTTTCTTCCAGCGGTCAGGTTCAAACAAGCTGACCTGCATGCTTTCATCCGGAAAGAGATTGCTGATGCTGATGGAGATATTGCGGACGGTTTTGCCGTTGTAGTTTTCTTTAAAAAGCTCGAGGCAGACTTTATACAAGTCCATTGTGATGTTCGTAGGCTCTTCTATGGATCGTGACCGATGGAATCCTCCGCCGAATTCCTCCTGGCTGTAACCGATGCCCAAACTGATTGTCCGGCCTGCCTGCCGGTGATTGCGTGTTCTCCGTGCTACTTCTTCACATATTTCAAGAATGACGCTTTTGATCTCTTCTTCCTCTTTGTAGTCGCGAAGAAGGACCTGGCTCTTTCCGAAGCTGACCTGCCCTTCCATGATCGGTGCTCCAATTTCCGACAGGTCGACTCCCCAGGCATGATAGTAAAGCTGGTTGCCCATGATGCCGAACTTTTTTTCCAGCTTCTCCAAATCATATTTAGCAAGTTGGCCGACATTGAAAATCCCCATCCGGTTGAGGGTTTTCTCAAGTCGTCTGCCGATTCCCCACATTTCGCTTAACGGGGAAACCCGCCATAATTTTTCAGGGACATCTTCATAGGTCCACTCTGCAACCCCATGCTTTTTCGCTTCCAAGTCGAGGCACAGCTTCGACATAAGCATATTGGGGCCGATTCCGATGGCACAAGGGAGCTGGAATTCCCTTTCGATATCCTGTTTGATCTTCCATGCTATCGTATGGGCGTCACCCCAAAGGTTTGAAGTTCCATCTATTTTTAAAAAGCTTTCATCAACACTGTAAGTATGGATTGCATCCTTGGGAACATACCTGTGAAATAAGCGGGTAATTTCTGTGGAAATCCGGATGTAGGTAGCCATAGCGGGTTCAACCACCTGGATCTTGGGGTCCTTTGGCACTTCGAACAGACGGGAACCGGTTTTGACACCGAATTCCTTTTTCAATTTTGGGGAAGCAGCCAGAATGACGCTCCCGGGCCGATCCAACTTTCCCGCCACTGCCAAGTAGCATTCCAATGGATCGAGTCCCAGCATGACAGCCGAACAGCTCGCATAAAAACTCTTCATATCGATGCATAAAATCTTCTGGTCGGGAAGCTCACCGTAGTCGACAGTCATTCTTTTCACTCCTTTCTCAAAGGGAACATTCGTTCTATTTTATCTAAAATTGTATACGAATATACGTTCGTTTACAATTATTTTTTGTTGGTACGTCGAGAAAATTTATGAGGTTTTGGACAAAAAAGGAGAATTAGCAAAAAATGAACAGTAGTGGTGAAAAGTGAAATTGGGTTAAAAAACGATACTGCTTGGAATTTGATTCCAGGATATTGTGCCTCAGTATTATTACTATTTAAAAGTATGTAAAAAGGACAGCTGGGCGGGAGAAGGCTATTATTCCTTGCAGCTGACTGATATTAGCGACATTCAATGCGGTAATTCGCGGGGGAATTTACTTGCGAAAGGTGGGCGTAGCTTCATTACGATGAAAATATATTTCGTTGTAATGAAGCTGCCTAGGCGGGGATTGTGTTTGGCTAATCATACTATACGACTCGGTTCTACTCTGTAGGAGCACGTTTTTTCGCTAATCGTACCATTTGACGATTCGGTTCTGCTCTGTAGGGGGACGTTTACTCGCTAATCGTACCATTAGAAGCCCGATTCCCCTTTTGTAGGGGTGCGTTTACTTGCTAATCGTACCATTAGAAGCCTGATTCTCCTTCTGTAGTGGTAGCCTGATTTCCCTTCTGTAGGGGTACGTTTACTTGCTAATCATACCATTAGAAGCCCGATTCTCCTTCTGTAGTGGTACGTTTACTTGCTAATCGTACCATTAGAAGCCTGATTCTCCTTCTGTAGGGGTACGTTTACAAGCTAATCGTACCATCAGAAGCCCGATTTGCCTTCTGTAGGGGTACGTTTACAAGCTATTCGCACCATTAGAAGCCCGATTCCCCTTCTGGAGTGGTACGTTTACTCGCTAACCGTACCATCAGAAGCCCGATTTGCCTTCTGTAGGGGTACGTTTACAAGCTATTCGCACCATTAAAAGCCCGATTCCCCTTCTGGAGTGGTACGTTTACAAGCTATTCGCACCATTAGAAGCCCGATTCCCCTTCTAGAGTGGTACGTTTACAAGCTATTCGTACCATTACGGACCCGATTTCCTCTGTAGAGGTACGTTTACTCATTAATCGCACCATTTGACGACTCCGTTCTACTCTGTAGAGGTACGTTAACTCACTAGTCACGATTATAACGTCCTCTATAATGGACCCGGCAATAAAATTTTATCGACGTGCAGATGTTCCTCCCTCCAGAAGGGCGGGGACCTCCAAAACAAACCCAGCCGAGGACTCCCGGCTGGGTTTACAGTCTATTTCTTGAAGAATGCATTTTTCCCGAGACGCTCGATGACTCCTGGAAAAAGGGTATACAGGACACTGCCGGCATTCATCCAGCGGGGCAGGTTGATTTCCCGCGTATTGGTCAGCATCTTGTCCACTATTTTTTCGGCGACCGCATCTGGATCAAGCATGAACCGTTCAACGTTTTTTGCATATGTGCCGGACCGGTCTGCAACATTGAAGAAATTCGTAGCAATCGGTCCAGGGTTGACAGCCGTGACGAGGATGTCGGAAGAGGCCGCTTCCATCCGGAGGCTGTTTGTGAATCCAAGCACTGCATGCTTAGATGCAGAGTAAGCACTTGATTTCGGGGTCGCGAGCTTGCCGGCCTGAGAGGCGATGTTGATGATATGGCCAGAGTTTCTCTTTTTCATGATCGGCAGGACATGCTTTGTACAGGCGATAAGCCCCAAGACATTGACGTCGAACATTCCTTTGATGTCCTCGAAGCTTGCCTGGTCTGCCTCATCAAAAATCCCGTAGCCGGCATTGTTGACGAGGATGTCGACATTCTCAATCTCCCTGTAAATTGACTGAAATACGGAAGGAAGGGATTCAAAGTCGGACACATCCACACTGTGAATGAAGGCTTTCACCTTATATTCTTCCTGAATTTTATTCTGTAGTTCTTTAAGGCGTTCCTCATTGCGGGCAAGCAGCACGACATTTGCTCCCCGTTCTGCCGCTTTAAGAGCGATTTTTTCTCCTATGCCCCCGGAAGCTCCTGTAATGACGATGTTTTTATTCTTTAGACGCTGGTACACGGTTTCACCTTCTTAACAGTAATAATATAAAACTCCGTCCCGTTCTTCATGGACGATCTCCTGTCTCGCTGTTAAATAATCAATTTGAGCTTGTGTTTCAGACAATGTCAGGCCCAGTTCTTTCCGGTAAACAGCTGGAAACAGCTTTTGACAAAGTGAAAAAAGAGATTGTGGATCATTTTTCACTAATTCTTTTACATGCATGGCCCGCTCATGCTGCTTTTTCAGCCGCTTATGGATAAGTGGCTGAACACCGGATATTTCTTCCCCATGGCCTGTATACGCAAGGCTGATATCCAATGGCAAAAGTTTCTCCAGGGATTGATTGTACTGCAGCTGTGGGTGCGGTCTCTCCCCTCCTTCTTTTTCTGGAGGTTCAATCAGCGGATTTGGAGAGATTTCAGCCAGAATATGGTCCCCGGCAATCATCACTCCGTCCTTTTCCCGCCAAAAAGAAAGATGACTTTGGGCATGCCCCGGAGTGTCCAGTACCGTCCACTCCTGCATCCCGGGAATCATGTCCCCTTCTTGTATTGTGCGGGATAACCCTCTGTCTCCCATGAATTTCAGAGGATATCTGAGCTTTTTGATAAAAGGAAAGTATTCCTGGGGTAATCCCGCCTGCAGAAATAAATTCACAAAAAATCGATCATGTTCTTCAAAAAACTCCTCTGACCTTACCAGCCATCTTTCATTAGCAGGGTGGCCTATAATCTCTATATGATCAGGCATCCAGTCAAGCATCCCTGCGTGATCAGGATGATGATGAGTCAAAATGACCTGTTCTATATCTTCTATGGAATACCCCAATTCCGCGAGACTTAAATCCAAGACTTCCTTCGCCTCTGTGGTTTGCGGACCGACATCGATCAGACTCAACGCCTCCCCTTTTACAAGATAGACATTGACATCCCCCACCGCAAAAGGAGTCGGCAGCACTATTTTCGCTATATCTCCAGCCCAATTGGCATTCATACATATTCACCACTTTTTATGTATTTAAAATGAATGATCATTCATTCTATTATTTTACTTCTTTTCTCAAAGGATGTCATGGGAAACCGTTTTAAAAAGTAAATAAACACCGAAAACTGCATATTAAAACATGAATTGCTACAATAGATAAAAATCGCAAGTGTACAGGAGAACTGACCTATGCTTTTCATATTATTGACGATCAATATAATTGGATGGCTCATTATAAGTTTTAATATATTTTGGGGATTACGAAAGATAGAAGCCTTGGAGGATGCTGACGGCGATCATAAAGGGCCCCTTATTTCTATTATTGTACCTGCCCGGAATGAAGCTCATACAATCCGGAAAAGCATTCAGTCACAGCTTGACCTGAACTATGAGAATGTTGAATGGATCATCGTGAATGACCGCTCGACGGATAAAACGGGGGACGAGATTGAACAGATCGCCGCATGCTTACATTTGTACGCGGAGGTGTAGTCTGGCGAGGCACCAAGTACTCCTTAAAGGAACTTCGCAGCAGAATCGAGGAGTAAGTCAAAATCCTTTTTCGGAGAATTCGCTGCTGATATAATAAGCATGTATTTAGGAAGGCGAAATATTGAAAGGAGCGGATTCCATGTCAGCCAAATTATTTGAGCCATACAAAATCAAAGATATCACTTTAAAGAACAGAATTGTCATGGCACCTATGTGCATGTACTCTTCCCACAATGAAGACGGCAAGGTGGAGAATTGGCATAGAACCCACTATACAAGCAGAGCAGTCGGCGGTGTCGGCCTTATCATCCAGGAAGCAACCGCTGTCACTGCTCAAGGCAGGATTTCACCTCAGGACCTGGGCATCTGGAGCGATGATCATATTGAAGGTTTAAGCGGGTTGGTATCCCTTATGAAGGAACAAGGGGCACATGCAGGCATTCAGCTGGCTCATGCAGGAAGAAAGGCTGTGCTTGAAGGGGACATCATCGCCCCATCAGCCATTCCCTTCAACGAAAAGATGAAGACTCCACTGGAAATGAGCCTGCAAGATATAAAAGAAACAGTCGAAGCCTTTAAACAAGGAGCGGTCAGAGCAAAGAAAGCCGGCTACGATCTTATTGAAATCCATGCAGCACACGGATACTTGATCAATGAGTTCCTCTCCCCTCTTTCAAATAAACGCACTGATGAATATGGCGGATCTGCCGAGAACCGCTACCGCTTCCTCAAGGAAGTCATTGAAGCAGTTAACAGTGTCTGGGATGGACCGCTTTTTGTACGTGTTTCCGCTAAAGATTATGCGGATGGCGGCTTGGATGCGGAAGATTATGCAGTCTTTTCATCCTGGATGAAAGAACAGGGAGTCGACCTGATCGATGTCAGTTCCGGAGCAGTCGTCCCGGCAAAAATCGATGTTTACCCCGGATATCAAGTTAAATTGGGTGAAACAATCAGGAATAAGGCAGATATTCCTACCGGTGCAGTAGGCCTGATCACAACAGGAATTCAAGCTGAGGAGATTCTGCAAAACGAACGGGCGGACCTCATCCTGCTCGCAAGGGAGCTCCTGAGAAATCCTTATTGGCCAAGAACAGCGGCGCTGGAACTCGGTGTTGAAATACAACCTCCGAAACAATATGACAGAGCCTGGTAAAACCTTTGCAAGAGTGCAGACACAATGTCTGCACTCTTATTAAATGGCTGTTTTCGTATAGATTGTTGCTTTCGGACGGAAAAATCCCTAGTGCCGGATTTTTCCCCTGGTACAAGGTTTCTTCTCTCTGAACAGGGAGATTAGCTCTTTTCTTCCTGCCATACTAGGATATTTCGTGTGAATGATGTCTATATTTTTCGAAATTCATATTAAATAGCAACAAAGTTTAAGAAAAGAGCCTATTAAATTGCTTGAAGAGCTCTATAGAACCGCCGTGATAGACCAATCCCCCAAAGACCTGACAGCCTGGAACAACAAGCATGGCGCTCGGAATTCACGAAGCCATAGATAAAGAGACCGGACCTATTAGCCCAGCCTCCTCTACAATATTTAAAAATAGCTGATTACCCAATTAAACAGCAGCATCACGACAGCGGTAATCACACAAAACCGGATAAAATATCCGATGATCCTGATTCCTAATGGCAGGCGCTTATAGTTCACCCTGCCACCACCGCCGCCTCCAATTGTCTGCTGATATTTCAATGCATCATTAAACGGTTTTTGACGTACTATGGAACTTCCCCTCCCTACACTATTCTTCCTTCCAAATCCTATTTACATCATTCTTTTCGTCTTCAAGGATAATATGATAAACATCAGGATTGGACAATTCCATAAGCTCTTTATAGCCAAATCGATCATCGAAATAGTTTAGAAGCAACGTTGTCAGATTACCATGACTGACAGCAATGATGTGGTCATCAGGGCTGGTCATGATATCTTCAATAAAGGAGGATGCCCTTTCGAAAGCTGATCGATTAGACTCTCCCCCCTCAAGGAAATAGTCAAAATCCTCAAAGCTTTTTTCAAGGTGCATCATCCAATCCTCAAGTGCCGTCTCACTCAATACCCTCTCACTTAAACGTTCATCTTGAATGACAGGAAGCCCTCTCTCAAGTGCAAGAGGTTGAATCGTCTTGACAGCGCGTAAAAATGGGCTGCTGTAAATTGCATTGATTTCCCGCCCTTGAAAAAATGTTACCAGGGACTCTGCCTGTTTTTTACCAAGCTCAGTAAGTTTTGCTTCGGGGGGCTGCCCTCCTGCTTTCGCATGACGCACGATATATAAATGTTTCAATGTAACCGTCCTCTCCTTTTACACAATAAGCGCTCAGGTAAGCAAGGAAATCTATTCTCTCGTTATCGACACCTCAAAAAAATCACTGGTTATGTAGCTTTCGGGAAATGTTTCGCGTGCTTCCCCTTCCAGTTCAGGCCACTCTTCCTCTGTAAAGCGGGAACTGATATGGGTCAAAAACAGCTTTCGGGCATTCGCCGCCACGGCTGTTTCAGCAGCCTGCTTAGTTGTTGAGTGAAAATAATCATGCGCCATTCTTTCCTGTTCTTTGCTGAAAGTGGCTTCATGAATAAGGGCATCAGCATTTTCAGCTAGCTTGACACCCGCTGCTGAAGGCCTTGTATCACCAAGGATGGTGACGATTCTTCCTTTGATAGGAGGTCCCAGAAATTCGGTACCGTCAATCATTCTGCCATCTTCAAGCGTGACTCTCTCCCCTTCTTTAAGCTTTTTGAAGATTGGTCCCGGTTTTATCCCCAGCTCTTTCAATTTGCCCGCCTGAAGAACCCCCGGCTTGTCCTTTTCCACAATTCGATAGCCAAAGCAAGGAAGGGCATGATCCAGTTTGCAGGCTTCTACGGAAAACTGATCGTCTTCAAAGATGGATCCTTCCTCTATCTCTTCTATATGCAAAGGATAAAGAAGACGGGTTCCGCTGACAGATAATGAAACTTCAATAAACTCCCTGATGCCCGGAGGCCCATAAACCGTCAATGCCGTCTCTCCCCCTTGGAAGGAACGGCTCCCCAATAATCCCGGCAAACCAAAGATATGATCTCCATGGAGATGGGTAATGAAAATTTTCTCTATTTTTCTCGGTTTTAAAGATGTATGTAGAATTTGATGCTGTGTCGCTTCCCCGCAATCAAACAGCCAGACAGAACCTCTTTCCTCTAAGAGTTTTAAAGCAATTGATGTCACGTTTCTTGATTTAGCAGGCACTCCCGCACCCGTTCCCAGAAAAAGCAGGTCCATTATCTTCACTCCTCTCCTGACTTTTTATCCATTCCATAATAGCATAAACACGAATGTCGACGTACGTAATGAGTGATAGTGACTCATTAAAATGTCGTTCAACAAGTAATAAGAACACTATTTGGAGACAATATAATGAATAGACAGGCAGACATCCCTATAAAAAGTAACTTATTTTTACGCTTTGTTAGTGATTATTGTGGTTATTTGTTTGGGTTTTGAAGAGGATATACCAATTATAAAGAGAACCGGATCGTGTTTTCATTTGGTTCTTCCTATCGCAGCGTTGATTGGAGTATAGGGTGTGCGATCTCCTGCGGGAGCAGCGGGACAGGTGAGACCCCGGAAGCGAAGCTGAGGAGGCTCACCGCCCGCCCCGCGGAGTCGCACGCCTGGAACGGAAATCAACATACTTTTTTTAACAACACCTTTCTTTAACAGAGCCTATTTTTAAAATAGTATGTCACTAAAATGAATTATTGTGTAATATATAGTAGGGCCTGTCCGGAAAACCTACAGCATATGATTTGCTAAATGACGCTTAAGTCTTTAAAATTAAGTACTTGTATGGAGTTCATTTCAGGATAGGTACGAGCAAAACATTTAACTAAAAGCTTTGAGTAATGATTGTTATCCGGGAAACTGCTTAGAGGGATATCAATTTTACAAACAGCTAGTCTATAGGAAAAAAGTGAGGTCTTAATGTGAAACATAATGATACACCATCTACTTTACTAATGATCTTCGGTGCAACCGGCGATTTGGCCAAACGTAAGCTTTTCCCTTCTCTGTATCATCTCTTCCGCAAAGGGAAAATCGCGAAAAACTTTGCCGTTATAGGAGTTGCCCGCCGTGAACTGTCAAATGAAGAATTCCAGGCACATGTAAAGGATTCCGTCCTGACATCCATCGGCAGAGATGAAAACATTGAAGAGTTCATCTCTCATTTCTATTATAAGTCCAACGATGTTTCCGACAGTGATTCATACATAGAGTTAAACCAATTGGCAGCACAATTGGATGAAAAATATAAGCTGGAAGGCAACAGGATTTTTTACCTTGCCATGGCTCCGGAATTTTTCGGAACAATCACTGATCATCTTAAACAAGATGGCCTGACTGACACGGAAGGATTCCAACGCCTAGTCATTGAAAAACCATTTGGACACGACCTAGAATCAGCAGAGGTTCTGAACAACCAAATCCGTGCTTCTTTCTCTGAAGAAGAGATCTATCGTATCGACCATTATCTTGGAAAAGAAATGGTGCAAAATATCGAAGTTATCCGATTTGCTAATGCCCTGTTTGAGCCTTTATGGAACAACCGTTACATTTCCAACATCCAAGTGACTTCCAGTGAAGAACTAGGTGTAGAGGACCGCGGCCGATACTACGAGAAGAGCGGCGCATTAAGAGACATGGTCCAAAACCATATGATGCAGATGGTTGCCCTTCTCGCCATGGAGCCGCCGATCAAGCTGACGACGGATGAAATCAGAAGCGAAAAGGTCAAGGTGCTAAGAGCCCTCCGTCCGATGAAACAGGAAGAGGTCAAGGACTATTTCGTCCGCGGCCAGTATGATGCCGGATCAATGAAAGGGACTGATGTTCCAGGTTACCGTGAAGGCAGTAATGTTGATCCTGATTCCAATACAGAAACTTTCGTTGCCGGAAAACTGATGATCGATAATTTCCGCTGGGCCGGCACACCATTCTATATCCGTACAGGAAAAAGAATGAAAGCCAAGTCCACCAAGATTGTCATTCAGTTCAAGGATATTCCGATGAACCTCTATTACAATACAGATAAGCAGCTGTCACCGAACCTTCTGGTCATCCACATCCAGCCGGAAGAAGGAATTACGCTTCACCTGAATGCGAAGAAGACAGGACAAAACATCGAAACGACACCGGTGAAACTCAACTATGTCAATAACGGTGTGGATGGAATGAATACACCTGAAGCCTACGAAAAACTCCTGCATGACTGTATGCGTGGAGATGCAACGAATTTCACTCACTGGGATGAAGTGAAACTTTCCTGGGCATTTACGGATACAATCTCCAACGTATGGGAAAACACAACAGAAGAGGAGTTCCCTAATTATCAAGCGGGAACGATGGGACCATTGGCAGCAGATAAACTGCTTGCACAAGACGGTTTCTTCTGGTGGCCATTCTCTGAACTTGAAGTTGACGAATGCTAATTCAGAAAGGATGATTTCTTGTGAAAATCTATGATATTACTGCGCCGATTTATAACGGTATGCCGGTGTATAAAAACAAACCGGAAAAACAGCCGGAAATCAACACGAATACAAACGGTCATGTGACAGAGTCCAGAATCTCCATGGATGTTCATACAGGAACTCATGTGGATGCACCCCTGCACATGATCAATGACGGCGAAACAATTGAAAGCATCGATATTCAACAACTTGTCCGCCCTGTAAAAGTACTGGATTTAACGTCTGTAGAAGAAAAAATCACAAAGAAGGATATCGAGAACCAAGATATCCAGGAAAATGATTTCCTTCTTTTCAAAACAAAGAACTCATGGGATACCGAGTTCAACTTTGAGTTCATCTATGTAGCAGAAGATGCTGCCGAGTATCTCAAAGAGAAGAAAATTGCAGGTACGGGAATTGACTCGCTTGGTATCGAAAGAGCCCAGGAAGGACATCCGACACACAGAGCACTAATGGGCAGCGGAATCATCATCATGGAAGGCCTTCAGTTGAAAGATATTGAAGAAGGAACCTACTTCATGGTAGCTGCACCGTTAAAGATTCAGGGAACGGATGCATCTCCTGCACGCGTTATCCTAATGGACGAATTGATTGGTTAATGCTCAGACAGCCTCCCTTTTGTGGACGGCACTGAAAATCTTCCGATTTCTAGAACATAGTGTTGATTAATAAAGAAAAAGCCGACTCTACTCCCTAAAAAAGGAAGGAGGGTCGGCTTTTTTCTTGGTAAGCTTCGTCCATAATGCTCTTTCTATCCCATTAGCTTTAGAATCCTTTTAATGTTTACCGCAAATATTGCCATCGCACCTTGTAATTCCATGCCAATTAGACCCGAGGATTCTGCCACATTATACCCGTGTCTGTGTTTTAACTCACTATTTTTTGCTTCTATTTTATAACGTTCTTTTGCTTTTTCCTTAAAGAAATCGCTTTCCTGGAATTTTGCCTGGTCGGAATGCTGGTCGGACTTTATGGAAACGGAATACGTCTTACTTTTGGCTCCTCCCTTGTAGCACCCCTCTCTGAGAGGGCATCTCTTACATTTATCCACGTCAAAATAGTAGGTGTCAACCTGGTTTCTACCTAATCCTTTTTTACCTTGTCTAGCTTTCCGTATAGCCATATGTCCTGCCTTGCAAACATACATACCCGCATCCTTATTGAACTCGAATTCATCCTCTTTTTTTCGAGCACCCTGAGTGATTAGAGGATTCAATCTTGAAACCAATTTGATTCCATTTCCCTTGCTATATTCAATGTTGTCTTTCTCGGAATATGCCGCATCCCCAATAACCGTCTCAATTTTCATGCCCGCAGTTTTACTTTTCTCAATAAGTGTCTGCAGTTCTTTCCCGTCACTTTTTTCTCCGGTGGTGATGGTTGCGGCTGTAATAATACGTTCTTCACTCATCGCAAGATGGGTTTTGTAGCCGAAGAAAGAGGAATCTGCTGTTTTGTGTCCCACTTTGGCATCCTGATCGTTCATGGACTGTAGCTGCTCAATATCATCGGCGACCGTTTCTTTCAGAAGATTAAGCTGTTCCTTAACTTTGGGATATTCTAAAAGGGTTTCTTCCTTTTCTATTACCTCAATGAGCTCCTGTGAATAGGCGATCTCATCTTCCAACACATCATTGTTGGGCTTCACAGGGAATTTATCCTTCATACCGTCGTTAACCTTATAAATCGATTTCCGAAGATTCTTGGAGCGCTCCATGAGGATTTCCTTTGGTTTCATTTGATTATAGCGGGCCTTAGTATGGGTGGCATCGACAATAATGGACTTACTTTTTATGATTTCTTTCTCTATGGCAATCTCCACCGTCTTGTTGACAAGCATGTCTAAAAAGTTCATGTCCTTTAACCTAAGTTTACGAAATTTAGTCAATGAACTTGAATCAATAACCGCTTCTTCTGGAGCCATATTTAAGAAATACTTGAAAGACATATCATATTTCGAACGTTCAACAATATCAACATCTGATACATCGTGAATGGTTTTCAAAAATAAGTATTTGAACATCCGGATAGGGTCAATCGCATTCCGTCCATTATCATGACAATATTTATCCTTTAACTCTTCAAAAATGAAGGTGAAGTCGATTAAATCGACTATTCTCCGTAACATATTGTCCTGAGGAACGACAATATCATAAAGATCCATATATTTACTAAACGTTATTGATTGTTGTTGTTGTATCATTGGTAGCCACCCACTCATATTAATGATTCTATTATAAAGTAAGGCTTTATTAGCGGATAGTATTCTTTTTTCTCAACGTTGATTGGAGTGGAAGGTGCGCGACCTCCTGCGGGACTAGCGGGACAGGTGAGACCCCGCAGGCGAAGCCGAGGAGGCTCAACGCCCGCCCCGCGGAGTCGTGCACCTGGAACGGAAATCAACACTTTTTTCGTAAAATCGGTAGTAAAAAAGGCAGGGTTGCTCTTTTTAGTGAACGACTCTGCCTTTTCCTATTTTTTTGGACTTTTTCAGTGGCCTCCTTTTGTGGAGGCTGTTTTTTTGTTAAGCTCTTTTCGTAGATATTGCTGTCTGATGATATGTAAAGAATTTCCGCTTTAGGTACCTAACTCCATGTTATTAGTAAAATGTATGTAGTTAAATTCTAAAAACATAGGAAGAGGACGAAATTGAGCGAATATCGCCTCTTCTTATGTTTTAATATATGAACTCATTACAGCAATTTAACTCTTGTTTATTGAACATAATCAATTTCACTGTCTTTGCACCATTTAGTGGAAATTTGAAGCTAAATCAACATAGATTCACAATAGAATCTTCCAATCAATAACTGAGCCACCAAGTCATTCATGTTTCGCTATTTAAATTTTCCTCTCTTCACCCCACTTTTTCAGCATTTTCAGCAGAGACCGCTACCGTAAGATAACCATAATATTTGGAGAGTGGAAAGATTAGACTGACAGCAACCAGACTCAGGCCGCCTGCGGTTACCGTCAATAATGGACCCACGAGAGAGGCGAGCCAGCCACCAAGCAGGAGACCTCCAAGAAGGCTTCCGTTAATACTAGCAGTCAGTATCCCAGATATCCTTCCGAGAAGTTCTTCCGGAACGCCCTGCATCAGCATGCTGTTCAAAGGAATGTTAATGAATGGATTAGTGGCCCCAATAACACTCATCCATATATATAGGGAAACCAGCGGGACCATTCTATGTAAGTCAAACACCGGAATGACTAAAGCCGCTAATAGTCCGGACAAGCCAAAAGAATACATGATAAGGGTTTTATTGTTTACCTTTTTCATGAATAATGGAACGACGAGAGCACCAAGGATGCCGAAAACACCCTCAAGAGATTCCAGCATGCCGAAATGAACCTGATTGACCTCAAAAACATTCAGGATAATAGCGTACGCATTTGCACTTACAATACTTAGCACAAAAACTGCAGAGGTAAGAAGGATGAATATTCCTGTGATGAACCTATTGTTGGATACTGAGTGAAAGCCCTGCTTCAGAGCCATGAGGTAGGATTCATCGGACTTTTCATGCTGCTTCTCTCCTTCCCCCTTCTTAAGCTTCAACCTAAACAAGATTAACCCTGAAAGGAAAAAACTAGCTCCATCTATCAAGAAAATTAATGAAATATTTTCCATCAGCAAGAGAAAACCTCCAATGGAAGGAGCGATGACCATCATCATCATGTAAGTTGATTGTGAAAGACTCACCGCTGCTGGTATCTCGTCTTTTTTCATAATCTTTGGAATGACGGCGGATTTCGCTGGTTCAAAGAAAACTGCCCCGATTCCCTGGAGAAAAATCAGGATAAGCAGAAGCTCGATGGATGACTGGCCGGCAATCATTAATAAAACGATCAAAAACCGGTATAAATCGGATGCGATCATTATCCACTTTTTAGAAAATTGATCGACCAATGGGCCTACTAACGTTCCAAACAACATACCCGGAAGATGGCGGGCAATAAGGATATAACCAAAAATCATGGGATTGGTAGTTAACTGGGAAGCAAGAAACAAAATCAGTAAATGTGAAATTCCGTCTCCTAATTCAGATATTACCTGAGCAAACCATAAACGACGATAAGACCGATTTTTAAGCAGATTAATCAATATATTTACCTCCATTAATTAAATATATTTTATCGTTAAAATAATTTTAAACGATAAAATATATTTTGTAAAACGAACCATTAAAAATTTTTTTAACGATTCATTATTTTTTAGCATCACAATCTGTTAAAATAAATATAGGTAATTAAAGTGAGAGGTGATTGGCTTGAAGATTGATAATCTGGAAGTGGCAAAAGCCATTTTTGATCCAAAGCTGGAGAAGATTATCACAAGTATCAAATTCAGCAGCAAGACCGTCAAAGAAATTTCTTCAGAGCTGGGTGAAAAACAATCCCGCCTGTACTATCCGATACAAAAGCTCCAAAATCTCGGTTTAGTTATGGTTACAGAAGAAAGAAAAACAGGAAATATCATTGAAAAATATTATTCATCCAAGCATCTTTATGAGGATGACATCACCTTCAATTTCGAAGGTGAATTCGCCATAGAACACAAGGAGTTTCTGATCTCCAAGGTTATGTTCAGTTTGAATAAGGGTTTAAATGTATTAAAAAACGATTTGGAGGGGGACCCATCAAGGCAGGAGAACAACGCAATGTTTACAGAATACGGTTTAGAGCTAACCCCTGAAGAATGGCAGCACCTGAATGAAGAGGTAAGGAAGCTGGTGGACAAGCGGGAGATGAAGAACGTAAAAGAAGACGGAGTGAAACCTTACAAAATGATTTTCTTTTCTTATAAAGATGAAGAAGGTTAATGTAATTTACTATTACTCAATAACAAAAAGCTCTCCAGCCTCGGCCGGAGAGCTTTTAGATTTTTATTCAGACATCCACTCAGTGTGGAAGACTCCTTCTTTATCAGTACGCTCATACGTATGGGCACCGAAGTAATCTCTCTGCGCCTGGATAAGGTTCGCAGGCAGAGTTTCCGTGCGGTAGCTGTCATAGTATGAAAGTGCTGCTGAGAAGCCTGGTACAGGAACACCATTTTGAACGGCAGTCGAGATTACATCGCGGAGAGCGTATTGGTAACTCTCAACAATTTCTTTGAAGTAATCATCAAGCAGCAGGTTGGAAAGGCCAGGCTCCTTGTCGTAAGCTTCTTTAATCTTTTGCAGGAATTGGGCACGGATGATGCAACCACCACGGAAGATCATGGCGATTTCTCCGTAGCTAAGATCCCAGCCGTATTCCTCGGAAGCTGCACGCATTTGCGCAAAACCTTGAGCATAAGAACAAATTTTGCTCATATACAGAGCTTTTCGGATGGACTCAACCAAAGCTTCTTTGTCACCATCAAATGGTTTTGCTTCTGGTCCTGAAAGGATTTTACTTGCCTTCACGCGTTCATCCTTGATGCTGGAGATGAAGCGTGCAAATACGGATTCAGTAATGATCGGAAGGGACACGCCAAGGTCAAGCGCGCTTTGGCTCGTCCATTTCCCTGTTCCTTTCTGTCCTGCTTTATCAAGGATGACATCAACCATCGGCTTGCCTGTTTCATCATCTTTTTTAGTAAAGATATCAGCCGTGATTTCAATCAGGTAGCTGTCAAGCTCTCCTTTGTTCCACTCAGCAAATGTTTCATGCAGTTCTTCTGCGTTGAATCCTAATACATTCTTCAGCAGGAAATATGACTCGGCAATCAACTGCATGTCACCGTATTCAATCCCATTGTGCACCATTTTCACATAGTGACCGGCACCGTCCGGACCGATGTAAGTCGTACAAGCGTCGCCGTTTACTTTTGCAGCGATATCTTTGAAGATTGGCGCTACAAGCTCATAAGCTTCCTTTTGTCCGCCAGGCATGATGGATGGACCTGTAAGGGCACCCTCTTCCCCGCCTGAAACGCCGGTACCGATGAAGTGGATACCCGATTCGCTAAGCTCATGATTTCTTCTGCGAGTGTCCTCGAAGAAAGTATTTCCTCCATCAATCAGGATATCCCCTTTATCAAGGTGAGGCTTAAGCTGCTCAATTGTAGCATCAGTAGGTCCTCCAGCTTTCACCATAAGAAGAATCTTACGGGGACTTTCAAGAGACTGAACAAATTCTTCAATGCTATATGTACCAACTACATTTTTTCCTTCGGATTCTTGAAGCATTTCATCCGTTTTTTCACGTGAACGATTATAAACAGACACTGAATATCCTCTGCTTTCGATATTCCATGCCAGGTTTTTACCCATTACAGCAAGGCCGATCACACCGATTTGTTGTTTCGACATGTTCAAACGTCCTTTCCTATTGTATTTAGTTAAGTAAACAATCCTTATAAATTTAACAAAGTTTTCGTCTGAAGTGCAAACAATACACCTTATCTTATTGTGACATTGCCGCGGGGAAAATAACCGGGGAAAATACTCTATTTATCTTCCCGCAGAAAATCTTTGTTAAAGCTCGTATCCTGGTGAGGGTCCCTTTTGTCTTGCTTCGCGGAAATTCCTCTTTGAATCATCTGTTTACCGAATTTATCCTGCAGCTTTTCGATTGTCTGGTACAAAGGTTCTTTCTTGGCATGCTCCTCGTATGAAAAGATGTCGAGCTGCAAGGCAGCATCATCCCGTTCAACGAGATCCTGGCCCGTCACTCCCAGAAGCCGAATCGAATTACCGTTCCAGTGTTGGAGGAACAGCGCTTTGGCTGCTGCAAAAATATCATCCTGTGAACCGACAGGATTCTTTAACTTTTTGCTCCTGGTAATGGTCTTGCGGTCCTTAAATCTCATCGTCAGCATCACCGTTAAGGCCAGGATATCTTTTGATTTCATCCGGGAAGCGACTTTTCCTGAAAGCTGGTTCAAGGTATTTAACAATTCTTTTTGATTGGCCGTATCCCTTGGAAGCGTAGTAGAGTTCCCTACACTTTTAAAATCGTATACGGAGTCAGGATCCACAGGTCTGTCATCTGTGCCGTTTGCTCTTGCTTTTAACCGCAGACCGTTGATTCCGAGTTGAGATTTCAGAACTATTTCATTGGCTTTTGCCAGTTCTCCTATTGTATGGATCTCCATGGAATACAACTTTTGGGCAGTCTTTTCCCCGATTCCGTGCATTTCTTTGACATCGAGAGGCCAAATCCTTTCCGGCAAATCCCTCTTTCGCAATACGGTGATTCCCATCGGCTTTTTCATATCGGAAGCCGTCTTGGCAAGGAACTTATTTGGAGCAATGCCGATACTTGAAGGCAAATCCTGCTGGGAGAGAATTTGGTTTTGGATTGATTCTGCGATAAATAATGGGCTTCCCAAAGAATAACTGTCTGTTATATCAACATATCCCTCATCAATGGAGACCGGTTCCACGAGCTGGGAGTACTGCCTTAAGATCTCGAACATTCCCTGTGATGCGGCACGGTATCGATCAAAATTAGGCCGCATGATAATCAGCTGGGGACAAAGCTTTTTCGCTTCCCATAATGGCATGGTGGTCTTGACTCCATACCCTCTCGCTTCGTAACTGCAGGTCACAATGATCCCACGCCTTTCATCAGGGTTTCCTGCAATGGCCAGGGGCTTCCCTTTCAGTTCAGGGTTATATGCGGCTTCGACTGAAGCGTAAAAGCTGTTCATATCAACATGAAGAATAACTCTTCCATTTTTAGGATAGTGAGGATGCATGATAAACCAGCCCTTTTTCCGAATACTCTGTGGGAGAAAGCAGCTTTCCCCTTTCTCTAAGTGTACTACAACCAGCACGCAAGCACACTTGTTCGAGCCTGAAAAAAGTGCACGCCGCATGACATGCACTTTTTTCCTTATTGATAAGTCTTCATATAATCCTGAATCTCTCTGATTCCGTCCAGGCTTTCTACAAGAACATCTGGATCGATCATGGTGATCAGTCTGTCTTCCAGATTGATCACACCAGAGAAAAACTTTGTTCGTGAATAAGCCATCAATCCTACCTGAGTAAGCGCCCCTTCAGGAATATCTAATATTTCTTTCGCTTCATGGACAACGATTCCCAGCGAAAGTACTTCCGATTTTAAGACAATCAATTTCTTATCCTCTGTGGATTCTTGTTGGCCATATAGAATGTTCGCAAAATCAATGATGGGAACAAGCTCACCCCTTACCTTTGTAATGCCCAATACATAATCAGGCAGCTGGGGAATGGAGGTGATATTTTCGGGCTTCTCAATTGAAATCACATGGCCGACCGGGAT
>NZ_ABCF01000014.1 GCF_000181495.1 Bacillus sp. SG-1 | reverse complement strand
GAACTCGCTGAAAGCTGCTGTAGCGTCAGGCTGTCAGGGGTTGTATTCTTGCTGGCTATCACTTCATCTCCTGTTTTCACATATAAGGTGCCGATTAAACCTGTTTTGTCACCATTAAGGCTGAAAATCCTGTCAATCAAGTGCGTGGTAGTTGTCTTCCCGTTTGTACCGGTCACCCCAATCAGCTTAAGCTGTTTAGTAGGCTGCTTGTAAAAGTAATCAGCTAGAACCGCCATCGCTCTCCTTGAATCCTTCACAATGATCACCGGGACATCCAGTTCTAATTCCCGCTCGGAGACAACTGCGGCTGCACCGGAGAGAACTGCTTCTTTTGCTAGAGTATGGCTATCCACTTCGGATCCTTTAATACAAAAAAATAAATCACCATTCTGAACTTTTTTATGATGGTTTTTTAAGTTTGCAATATCAGGATTTCCCTTGCCCCTGGTCGAGTAAAACGGCAATACTCCCAGCAAAGTTTGCAATTTCATCATTTCAACTCCTCATGTATGTAAAACAACCATTTTTTATTTTACAGAAAAACACGCACGAAATCTATCAACCTTTGAGATTAGTTCATGACGTACTAAGCAATATCCAACACAATGAAGAATATCCCCCATGTTCTAACATTATGATTAAAACCCTAAAAGAATGAGTCCTATCATTGAATTGCCTGAAACCGAAATAAATGGCATCACTTCGGCTTCAGGCTCAGCAACTAGTTTTTGTTGGATTATGATATGTCTCAACGCGTTTGAATCCGCCGTGTCCCAGTAACAAGCTTCACTAAAATTTATTCTGCCATCTGGATACGGATTGTGCCGCCCTCTTTGATCTTGACACCTGGTTCCGGTGACTGTGCTGCAACTTTATCGCCACTGCCGCTTATATCAAGCTTTAGGTTAAACAAATGCTGCTGTAGTTCTTTCCGGGTCAACCCTACAAGGTCGGGAGTTTCCAGAAGAGGTGTGTCCAGCCATGTAGTTTCTTTTTCGATCTGATTTTTTCTAGGAGGCACACCCATCGCACGCAAGCTGTCACCAATGATATTACCGACGATTGGAGCAGCTACTACTCCCCCGAATTGAACCGTCCCTTTTGGATTGTCCACCGCAAGATAAACGACAATTTCCGGTTTATCGGCAGGGGCAAATCCAAGGAAGGAAACGATATGGTTATTTTCCATGTAACGGCCATCTTTTACCTTCTGTGCTGTTCCCGTTTTCCCGCCGACTCTATATCCCTCTACAAATGCCCCTCTTCCTGTTCCTTGGGCAACTACACTTTCAAGGGCATATCTGATCTGCTCGGATGTTTCTTTGGATATCACTTGTTTCTTTGCCTGAGGAGTGTTCCTCATGACCACTTCACCCGTTTCAGGATCTACAAGCTCTTTTGCCACATAAGGTTGATAAAGGGTACCTCCGTTTATTGCTGCCGATACGGCTGCAACCTGCTGGATAGGCGTTACGGCAACACCTTGGCCGAAAGCTGTTGTTGCCTGTTCGACCGGTCCAACACGATCAAGGTTGAATAACAACCCTTTTCCTTCTCCTTGAAGGTCAATCCCTGTTTTCTGACCGAATCCGAAGTCCTTAATATACTTAAAAAGTGTTTCCTTGCCAAGTCTTTCACCCAATTCAACGAACCCCGGGTTGCAGGAATTTTGAACAACTTCCAGGAATGTCTGTGTACCATGTCCACCACGTTTCCAGCAATGAAGAGTTGAACCGGCTACTTCCACGTGACCCGAATCATGGAACTTTTCCTTTTGGAGATCCACTTTGTTTTCCTCAAGTGCAGCTGCCAATGTAATGATCTTAAAAGTAGACCCCGGCTCATAGGTACTCCATATTGGCAAGTTGCGGTTATAGATTTCCTGCGGGACATTCCTGAAGTTTGCAGGATCAAATGTCGGCCTGCTGGACATAGCGAGGATTTCCCCGTTATTAGGATCCATCGCAATGGCAATGATCCCATCTGGATTATAGGCTGCTTCAGCAATATCCAGCTCCCTTTCTATGATCGTCTGAACCTTCGTGTCAATGGTCAGTTTCAAATCCAGACCGTCAACTGGAGCTTCATAATCATCCGCCATGTCAGGCATCCGTTTACCCTTAGCATCTGAAAAGAATTTAACGGAACCGCCCTCCCCGCTTAGTTCTTTATCATAAAAAAGCTCGAGTCCCATCAGCCCCTGGTTATCAATACCGGCAAATCCAAGCACATGAGATAAATAACTTCCGAAAGGATAATACCTCTTCGAATCTTCCGCTATATAAACCCCTTTGAGATCGAGGTCTCGCACTTCCTTTGCTTTTTCATAAGAAATCTTCCTTGCTTCATTGATTCTTACCATGGAAGCAGATTTTGTCACATATTTATAGATATCTTCCAAAGGAAGGTTAAGTGCCGCCGCAAGCTTCTCCGCCGTTTGAGCTGGATCCGTAATCTGCCTCGGCACCACAAAGACAGTCGGCGCACTTTGGTTTGTCGCAAGCTCCACTCCGTTTTTATCTAAAATTTTCCCTCTCTCAGGCTCGAAAGGGATATTTCTGCTCCAGGAATCTTTTGCCCAACTTGTCAGCTTGTCCCCCATGAAAAACTGAACATATCCAAGCCTTACATCTATAACAGCAAAAATTAATATTCCCATTATCAAAGCAAACGCAAGTCTCTTCCTCACCGTCACATTCGATACCCTTTTCACTAGCAGAACCTCCCCTTATTTGGCTCGTTCCATTATATGCCTGTCCCTTGGAAAGTATGTTGTAATTCCAACAGGTGGAGGAATTTCTGCTTGGGAACGTGGAATTTCAATGGGAGGGCCCCATGCTTATCACTGAGGCATTTTTAACGGGTAGAAAGGTTTTTGTGCTGGGTACAAAAGTGGCGTTTTGTGCGAGTAACTGGCTCAAAAGGCACAAAAAGGCCGGAGAATATTCCCCGGCCTTTAGAATTAATTTAATGGAGCTACTTCGTCCGTTTCACTTTCTTTCTTTTTTTCTTCCATTTGCTGCTCTGGAGTCTGGAAAGTGACAACAAGCGGTTCAGATTCCTTGATTGTGGAATCAGGTTTAATATTTTGTTTCGTTACATATCCTGTACCTACCATATTCAGTTCCAGGTTTGCCATTTTCGTCACTTTAAGGACATCCCTTACCGACCAGCCTTTCATGTCAGGTATGGTTAAATTCCCTTCTGTCCTAAGCACGACTCTCTCTCCTTGCAGCATGACATCCCCCGGGGAGGCTGACTGTTCTGAAACGGTTTGACCATCCCCGATCACCACCGGTCGGAGCCCTGACTCTTCCAGTTGTTTTTTTGCTTGTTCTACAGACTCACCCGTTAAATCAGCCAACTCTGCTTTCTTCAGGGTTTTGCTTTCTTCCGGCTTGATGTTCAAGTATTTCAGGCTGTTCAGCATAACCGGATTGAAGACCCCTGATACTGGATCTGAGCCAATTTCAGTCACTTTCAATTCCGGCTTTTCAATTGCGACATACACAATCAACTGCGGATCATCCGCAGGGGCCATACCTAAGAAAGAGAAAAGGTAGTTTTCTTTTCCCCATTGATACCCCCCGTTTTCATAGTCCGGTATCTGTGCAGTACCTGATTTACCAGCAACATCGTATCCTTCTATTGCAAATTTCTGTCCTGTCCCATCATCGGAAGTTACCGTGGTGGCTAAATATTCCCTTACCTTTTTAGCAGTTTCTGCCGATATTGGAGTCCCGGCAACTTCCGGCTCTGTTTGCTTGATGGTCTCTTTCGTGTCAGAATCAACTATTTTTTCTATTACATAAGGTTTCATCATTTTACCGTTATTCGCTATAGCTGTTTCTGCCTGAATGATCTGCAAAGGAGTAACAGTTGTTCCTTGTCCAAATATTGTCGTATATTTCTCAATCGGATAATGATAAAGAATTTTTCCCGGTGTCTCATTCGGCAGATCAATCCCTGTCAATTGGCCAAAACCGAATTCATTCAGATATTCCAGATAGCGCTCTGCCCCGATCTCATCGAGCATCTTTGCAAATGCAACATTTGAGGACCTTTGCACACCTTCGAGATAGGTAATGCTTCCCCAGCCTTGTCCACCATTATGATCTCGAATGGGAACGGGATTGCCTTCTACAAAGTATTTACCAGATTCATAGTATGCATTCGGGGCAAACACCCCTTCTTCTACTGCGGCAGCCAAGGAGAAACTTTTAAACGTTGAAC
This sequence comes from Bacillus sp. SG-1, assembly GCF_000181495.1. GTDB lineage: Bacteria > Bacillota > Bacilli > Bacillales > Bacillaceae_B > Rossellomorea. The sequence goes on along the minus strand of NZ_ABCF01000014.1, from coordinate 56,593 downwards.
CAGGTTCGTAAGAGTCTTCAACTATTTCATTCTGCCATGATATCAGATCTTCTCTGGTATCCGGATGGAATGTCGGTCTCTGAGCCATAGCCAGGATCTTTCCGGTTTTGGGATCAGCCACAACCGCAAGCATCCTCTCGGGCTTGTATTGGTCATTTACCTTGCTCATGGTCTCTTCAAGGAAAGTCTGAATTTTCTTATCGATTGTCAAGTACACATCGTTTCCGTTCTGTGGAGGTGTCACATGCTCTTCAGTCTGAGGTAGTATATACCCCCATTTATCACTGTCGTATTTCACCATTCCGTCTTTTCCAGAAAGGTATTCATTCAGACTTTTTTCAATCCCCATCTTGCCGACGATTTCGGTTGTATTATCCTCATTATCTTCTTTTTGGGCAAAGCCAATCAAATGGGAAGAAAATACCCCGTTAGGATAAAATCGCTTAGAATCCTTTATAAATGTAACACCCGGAAGATTTTCCTCTTCAATTTGAAGTTTCATCTGATGGGAAATCCCTCTGCCTGCACTTCCAAATTCCACTTGGAACAAATCTTTGTCAATTCCTTTTGAAAGACGTTCATACAGGGTATTTTGATCCACCTCTAAATGAGAAGCTAAAACCTCAGCAGTTTTGCGGGGATCCTCCACATGTTTAGGTTCTTCGCTGTCTTTTGAAACTGATTCATCCAGTATCGCTACAAGCGTATATGCGGAAGTGTCTTCAGCAATGACTTCTCCCTTGTGATCATAGATCGTTCCTCTAGTCGCTTCCAAGACCCCGCTTTTCAGATACTTTTTGGCAGCCTGAGCGGCCAGTACTTTTCCGTCAGCTTCGCCCGTCACCTGGATGGTGACAAACCGCACCATTAAAACAAAAAAGAGCAGGCCGAAAAATCCAAAAAGGATGGCTGCTCCAATTCTCATTCCCGGTCTCTTTTTCATTGATTCTGCACAACCTTAACATTCTTTTCTTTTAAATCAAGGCCGAGTTCTTTCGCTTTCTCCAAGATTCTCTCGTATGTACTAAGTTCACTGACTTGCAATTTTAAATCATTGTTTGCTTTTTCTTGCTTTTCGATTTGTGACTGTACAATCTGGATTTCTTTATTGGCTTTATAGATGGAAGACTGGGTTGATATGATGTTAACGGCCATGAAGCAAAACACCACACCGATGATGGCTGCAAGAATTTTTTCTCCAGGAGTAATCAGCGGCCTTTCTTCTCTTACCGGGATCGTTTCCTGTTGACGCTGCGGCTGTTGGATTGTCTGCTCTCTATACTTTCTCGCTAAATTGCTCACTCTCTCTACTCCCTCCTCTTATTATTCTAAGCCTTTTCCGCTACTCTTAATTTCGCAGAACGAGCTCTATTATTTCTCTCTAATTCCTCTTCACTTGGAAGGATCGGTTTACGTGTTACTAATTTCAATTCCGGCTTATATGCATCCGGGATTACTGGCAGCCCATGCGGAAGGTCCGGTCCAGAAGCCTTTTCCTTGAATAAGGTTTTCGTAATACGATCTTCAAGTGAGTGGAAGGTAATAACACTTATCCTTCCAGACGGTTTCAAAATTTCAATTGATTTTTCAAGAGCTTCTTCAACGGCATCCAGTTCATCATTAACAGCAATTCTGATCGCCTGAAATACACGTTTGGCTGGGTGTCCGCCCTTTCGTCTCGCTGGAGCAGGGATGCCTTCCTTGATCAGATCGACTAATTCCCCTGTCGTCTCAATAGATTTGATTTCTCTCGCCGCTTCGATCTTTCTGGCAATTTGCTTGGAGAACTTTTCTTCTCCATAACGGAAGAAAATCCTGACAAGTTTCTCATACGGCCATTGATTAACCACTTCATGAGCCGTCAAATCTCCTTCAAGATCCATTCTCATGTCGAGAGGGGCATCGTGGTGATAGCTGAAGCCTCTTTCAGGCGTATCCAGCTGCGGGGAAGAAACCCCAAGGTCGAACATGACACCGTCCACTTGATGGACTCCCCGTTCTGCGAGCTCCTCTTTAATAAAACGGAAATTGGACCTGATAAATGTTACCCGATCCAGGTACGGGGCAAGCTTTTCTTTTGCATGGTCAATCGCTGTCTGGTCCTGATCAAAGCAATACAGTTTACCTGTAACACCCAGCTGCGAAACCAAATATTCACTGTGTCCTGCACCGCCAAGAGTACAATCAACGTAAACGCCATCCTCTTTGATGTCCAGTCCATCCACTGTTTCTTTTAGCAATACTGTTGTATGTTCAAACATTTTAATTCACCTTTCCAATCGAACTTCATGTTTTAGTAAAGTCTATTTCCTAATCGCTTGTTGTTTTGCAGGTACGATCAAATATCAAAACCAATCATATTTTCAGCGAGTTCTGCAAAGGAATCCTCTGACTGTGAGAAATAGTCTTCCCATAAAGCCTTGCTCCAAATCTCAATTCGATTGGAAACTCCCAATACTACACATTCCTTTTCTAACCTTGCGTAATCCGTAAGTGTGGAGGGGATATTGATGCGGCCGGTTTTGTCCAATTCACATTCAGTTGCTCCTGAAAAGAAGAATCGGGTGAAAGCACGTGCATCTTTCTTGGTCAGTGGAAGGGACTTGAGCTTTTCTTCCAATGCTCTCCATTCCTCAAGTGGATATCCAAATAAACATTGATCAAGTCCGCGGGTTAATACAAAGGCATCACCAAGATGCTCTCTGAACTTGGACGGGACGATCAAACGGCCTTTATTATCAATGTTGTGCTGATATTCACCCATGAACATGTCCACTGCCCCCACTTTCTAACACAAATGTACCACATTCCCCCACTTTTCTCCACATATAAATTAATTTCTTTTTCTTTACAATAATTCCTGCTTATTTTCAAGCTTTATTTTATTAATTCTCCGATTCATTATTTCTGCAGCATCTCAGCTGTGGGCAGGCGGGTATATCCACAATAAAGGCAAGTTTTTCGATACCTGGCCTAATTTATATGAGCCTCGAGGATAAATGTAACTTGTATTGGTATCGTCAAAGTTGTTGTTTTTAATAATTGGTAAGATGATTTCCGCTCCAATCAAACCTAAACGCATTGGTTAAATTTATACGGAAACCTCTTGAAAGGATGGATACCTATCAAATTAAAACAGCACGAAATATATTTTAGTGATCTTGGAGCAGCCAAGTCCCCACATTTTACACAAAAACAAAAAAGAAGAAGGCGATGATGTCATTCATCGCCTTCTTCCTATGTTTACTTAGATTTTTACAACTTTGTGTTTTCCGTCAAATTCCAGAGGCAGATCCATTAACTCTTTAATGAAATCATCTCCGTACCTATTCAGGAAGTAATACAAATTCCATAATCGTTCCTGTGGGGATCCATACGGCTTTAATGAGGTCTGAACTTTATCGAATTTAGAGAGCTTCACTTCATGCTTGCCCATCAGGGATTGATTCGCCTTTAATCGAAGATAATCGAATTGCTGCCTGTGAAAAGCAAGGTTCTTCTCAATGATAGTCGCCAATCCCTTATCAATACCAGTAGCTTTAGGAAGGATTTTTTCATAGGATTTCATCAGTTCTTTTTCAGCATCATCGATGTTACCTTCCAAGGTAACATCCTTTACTGAATCCCAATACTGCTGTTTCTCCTTATCCACTCCATCTTTTAACACAGAATCAAGAGTAAGGCCCAATTCCTCCATGCCTTTGCTAATATCCCGTTCAAGGATGGTGAGATTCAGTCTTGGCACGATAGGAGGCATCTTAAACCCAGCCCATTCGAAGGCTTGCTTGAGTTCCCCCCAATAAGCTATTTCACCAGGACCTGCTATGAATGCAAGGGTCGGAAACAGCCATTCCTGCATTAAGGGCCTTGTAACAACATTGTTGCTGAATCTATGGGGTTCTGAGTGAAGAATCTCCTCAAGCTGACTGTGTGGATAGCGGATTTCCCCATTTTTCCCCCTGAATGAATTGCCATCCCGTTCAAGAAGAATCCGCTCCCCATTTTCCGTGATAAACAGGTTTGCTGCATTCTCTTTCAACTCAATGGTTAGAGGGAATCCGTTTTCTGAAATAATCTTCTGCTGCTCTTTCACCTTTTCCGTTATAGTGCTGCTGCCTTCCATCAAGTGAAGGAAGAAAGGCTTTTCCAGTTCTCTTAGTGGTGGGTAAGCAGAATCTATCAACAGAAGCCCGTAATCTTTGAAGAGTGACATAATAATACTGCTGAAAAACTCAACAATCGATCCGGACCTCTGGATTGCGTCTTCCAGGTCTATTAATATTCCTTTGGTAAATTCAGTTTCACCAAAGTGATGGATTACCTGATGGACCCATTTTCGCATGATCTCTTTGTCATAGATGAACTCGCTCGTCATCCTCTTATCCGTTGCGCGCTCAGGGTACCCTGTCTTTTCAAGTTTTCCATTACGCTCAGTATGAACATGATTGATTTCCAAATAGTCATGGTCTTCACCAGCGACCCAGAATACAGGCACCACCGGGGATTGCAATTTTTCTTCCTGCTCCTTAGCAAGCTTAATGATTGAAATAACCTTATGTATTGTATAGAGCGGACCCGTTAATAATCCTGCCTGCTGGCCTCCTATGACTACTGAGGCATCTTCTTTTAATTTTCCCAGTGATCTCTCAACTGCCCTGCTGGAAGGAAAAGGTTTCATGTATCCTTCAATAATCTTAACCAGAGCTGCCCTTGGAAAGTCCCTCTCCTTCAACTCTGTGACTCTTTTAGCATATAGGTTGGGATCGGCCAGGTTGTAATGAAAAAAAGAAGTTACAGGAGGTTCCTGCTGTAAGTATAATGAAGCAAAACGATTTGTTGCTGGAATATATAGGCTTTCCAGTTCCATATAATATGACTCCTTTTCTTCCATCTTCTACTGTTCGTAGTATAGCATTCCACAACAATAAAAGGAAAAAACTTGCCTGCCGTTTATTTGTAAAATGAATTAAAAGGTTGAGGCAATTCTGGAAGCAATCCCATAAAACAGGAGTACGACGTAAGCAGTGGAGAACAGCAGGAAACCGAGCCTCCACCCTCCTTTCAGTACTTTGCGGAACTCAATTTCCTCTTTTACCTTCCAATGAATAACCGAAAGTAATCCGGTGCCGATTAAAAGTACCAGGGTAAGCAGCCAGAGCAAAGATCGATCCCAAATGGCGACAATGATGAAATGGACTGAGAAAAACAAGAGAAAAGTGGTAATATCAACAGCAGCATTCACCGCTTTTCTATGGTTCCCGCTAATTTGTTTCATTACAATGAAGGCAGCAAAATAGCCTAGAAAAGGCACAAGAGTGAATGCTGCAGCAACCCACGAAATAAAAGAAGTCACTATCCTTTCCTCCCTTCTTTATCAAGTCCCTTCACCATTTTATACAGGGTTGGAATAATGGATAGAGAAATGTTCTGACGCTTCGCTTCATCCACCATAGCCCCCAGTATAGCTTCAATTTCCGTCTGTCTCTTTGCCTGGAGGTCCGCAAGCATAGAGGATGTATTTTCTCTGGTTTTGTATGCAATCGTTATTATGTCCTTAAAATCAATGACATGCATGAACCTTGGGTAGAGGCGGGTGATGTCATCAAAAACGGATTCAGCGAGGGATTTAAACTCCTCATTTTCAATCAACCGTCCATTCCGTACTCCCAATACGGCTGTCAATGGATTAATGACAGCATTAACCGCAAGTTTTTCAAAGAGCATAATTTCATACTCAGGCTGCACGCGAACGGGAAAGTCGATGCTTTCTTGCGATAATCTTTCAAGGACCTGATCACTGCCTCGATAAATTGCAACATTCGTCTTTCCCTTGCCTTTGTGAGCAACTTCATTCTTTGCAAGCCTTAGCGCCCCATGTTCAACGGTTCCGACATAAAGATGCAAGTGGGGGAGTTTTTCAAGGAGGGTCAAATGTCCAATACCATTTTGTAAAAATAATAAAGGAGTATCAGCCGGAATATGTTTTAAAGTCTCGTAAAGAGCAGACAGGTGATACTGCTTGACAGCTATGATAATCAAATCATTAGTTGATAAGTTTTCATAGTCCGTTACAGCTTTTATCATGACAGTTTCATATGTATGAGGATGACGGAGAATGATTCCCATGCTGTTTATACTATCCTGTTGTTCGGGACTTTTCACAAAGAGTGTAACATCTTGCTTTTTTCCCAGATAAGCAGCAAAGAGCAGGCCGATTGCCCCGCCGCCGATAATGCCTACTTTCATATGATCTCCTCGATCCGGTTCATTTTCTTTCTAAGAATATTCTACCATTTACACGAGTGGCAGGAAACACTCATACGCATTCTGAAAAGCTTTTCTTACCCTTTCCTCTCCAACTCCCCACCGAAGACTATACAACATTTAAAAAAGGGCCAACCCCAGATCTATCATCTGTAGGTTAAGCCCTGGTTGATCAAACCGGATATACCGGATGTTTTCTTGTGCTGAACTCCACTTCTTTTGTTTCGTACAATTTGAAACGATCAATCAATACACCGCGAAGCTCATTTGGTCCTGTGATTTCATCTACAATCATTTCAGAAGCCAGCTTATAAATGTCTATGTGTTCTTTATATTCTTTCTGCTTTTCCTGAACATAGGCAATCCGTTCTTTCGGATCTTCTATGGCCTGAATTTTGTTTGAATACACAGCATTAACAGCAGCTTCCGGTCCCATGACCGCAATTTGTGCTGTAGGAAGGGCAATGCATACATCCGGTTCAAATGCCGGACCAGCCATTGCATACAATCCTGCCCCATAAGCTTTTCTGACAATAACAGAAATTTTCGGCACCGTCGCTGAACTCATCGCTGCAATAAGTTTTGCACCATGCCTGATAATGCCTGCTCTCTCTACTTTGGTTCCGATCATGAAGCCCGGCACGTCAGCAAGGAAAAGCAGAGGAATTGAGAATGCATCACACAAAGTAATGAATTTAGCCGCCTTATCAGCAGAATCAACGAAAAGGACTCCACCCTTCACTTTCGGCTGATTGGCAATAATTCCTACAGGTTTTCCATCGATTCTGGCAAAGCCCGTAACAATCTCCTGTGCAAATAACTTCTTCATTTCAAAGAAGCTTCCTTCATCGATCAATGAATCAATGCACTCATACATATCAAAAGGAGCGTTTTGATGTTCTGGTATGATTTGTTCTAAGGTTCTGCCCTCTTTAGGCTTCACACCTTCTATGCCGGCTGGCTTTTGAAGGTAATTTGAAGGAAAGTAAGATAAGTAATCTTTCGCTGCTTTGATGGCCTCTTCTTCAGAGTATGCCAGCATATCACCGACACCACTGACAGAACAGTGCATTCTCGCACCACCCATTTCTTCAAGCGTCACCTTCTCGCCAATTACCTTTTCAGCCATTCGCGGGGATCCAAGATACATTGATGCGTTACCATCCACCATAATGACGATATCACAAAAAGCAGGTATGTAGGCTCCTCCTGCAGCTGATGGTCCGAATAACAGACAAATTTGCGGAACCATGCCTGACATCTTTACCTGGTTATGAAAAATCTTCCCTGCCCCTCTGCGATTAGGAAACATTTCAAGCTGATCCGTGATCCTGGCTCCTGCTGAGTCAACAAGATAAAGAATAGGCACTTTAAGGTTCAAGGCTGTTTCTTGTATTCTGATAATTTTCTCAACCGTCCTAGCTCCCCATGAACCCGCTTTGACAGTGGAATCATTTGCCATGACACAGACCGTCCTGCCACCGATTTTACCGGTTGCAGTCACGACTCCATCAGCCGGCAAATCTTCGTCCTGGCAATTGGCAAACATGCCATCTTCCTGATATTCTCCATTATCAAACAACAGATTCAAACGGTCTCTGACGAACAGTTTGTTTTGTTCCTTCAGTTTTTCATGGTATTTCTGCTGGCCGCCGCCTGAAATTTTCTCCCTTTTTTCTTCAAGTACATGTTCATATGTTTTCTGAGACACAAAAAATCCCCCTTTGTTATCAGTTGCCAATCAAGGTATACCTCAATTGATCGTCTCCTGGAAGAGCCCTTAAGATTTACTCAAACGTAACAAGGACGTCGCCTTCATTAACGAAATCCCCAACATTCACTTTTACTTCAGCAACCTTTCCGGAGCTTTCAGCCTCTACAGGGATTTCCATTTTCATTGATTCAAGCATAAGAATCGTCTCGCCGCTGTTTACCTCTGCGCCGTTTTCCACCAACACATTTAATACGGTACCTGCCATTGATGCTGTAATTTCTTTCATAGTCAGTTCCTCCTAATAAGTAGCTGTTATTTATTGACTGCCAGCCTTGAACTAAGCCAAGCTGTATTATATGAACCATCTTTAAAATTCTCTTCCTTCAGAAGATCTCGGAAAAGAGGGATGTTGGTCTTTACGCCTTGTATCTCCGTTTCATCAAAAAACTTGACCGCCTCGGTGATGCAGTGATCCCGGGAACTGCCACGGACGACAACTTTGGCAATCATCGGATCATAAAAAGGTGTTACACTATTACCTTCTTCATACCCGCTGTCTATGCGTGTGTTTTCAGTTCCCCCCCATTTAATGGACGATATATTTCCTGGTGAAGGGAAAAACGTTTTCGGGTCTTCTGCATATACACGGAATTCAATGGCATGCCCTTCACTCACGATTCCTTCTTGCGTTGAAATCGGCAGTTCTTCTCCTCTGCTGACAAGGATTTGCCATTTCACCAGGTCAAGATTGGTGATACTTTCAGTAACCGGATGCTCAACCTGCAGTCTTGTATTCATCTCCAGGAAGTAGAAATTTTCATCATTATCCACAATGAATTCCACTGTACCGGCATTGACATAGTTCACTGCTTTTCCAGCCCGGACTGCCGCTTCATACATTTTTTCTTTAGCATCCTGCGACAATTGTGGTGATGGTGCCTCTTCAATCACCTTTTGGTTACGCCTCTGAACAGAACAATTTCTTTCGAATAAATGTATGATATTGCCTTTTTCATCCCCGAAAATTTGAATCTCAATGTGTCTTGCATTATCGATACACTTTTCCAGGAAAACTTCGTCATGTCCGAAATATGCTTTTGCCCTGTTTTTAGTAGAATCAAAACTTTGAACGAGCGCTTGCTCATCATTACAGCGGATCATCCCGATTCCGCCGCCTCCGCTGCTCGCCTTCAGCATTACCGGATAACCGATGGATTCTGCAGCGGTTTTGGCTTCCTCTATTGAAGCGACTCCACCATCACTTCCAGGCACAACAGGAACGTTGGCAGCCAGCATTGTCTTCCGCGCAGCAACTTTATCTCCCATCATTTCCATAACTTCCGCTGATGGTCCGATAAACGTTATTCCACTGTCTCTTGTCTTTCTTGCGAATTCGCTGTTTTCGGATAATAATCCATAACCCGGATGAATCCCATCAGCGTTTTCTCTGCGCGCGATATCCAATATCGCGTCACTTTGCAAGTACGATTTATTCACGGGCGGCTCGCCAATGCGGAAGGCATTGTCAGCTTCTTTTACATAAGGCATATCTTTATCTGCATCTGAGTAGATAGCAATAGTTTCGATACCCATTTCCCTGCATGTACGGATAATTCTTGAAGCAATTTCTCCCCTGTTTGCCACTAAAATCTTCTGCACAACATATCCCCTTTCTTATCATCAGATACTTATTCTACTAATAGCTTTCTACAAAAAAACAAAAAATCCTCCTAAAACTGCAAACGCTTTCTTTACTAAGTGCAGAATTTTTTGTATTTTTGTTATATAATGATAATATCATAATCTTCAAATATAGTAATGATTGAAAAACCGATGAATAGAATCTTCTTATTAAATCTTATTCATGCATGATAAGAAGGTATACACCATTTTAATTGCTCAAGGAGGTACCAGCTATGACAGTAAAAGTTGAGAAGCTCAAAGTAAATTACAAAACACTGGAAGAATTTAAGAAGTTTAGAGAATATGGGGTACAGGAACTTTCCATGTTTGAAGATCTCGAATCAAATATTATAGAAAATAACAGCGAGTCCCCATTTTACGGTATTTACTTTGGAGATACTCTCATTGCCCGGATGAGCCTATATGAAAGAGATTCACGTTATGATCTCTATTTCGATCCGCCGCAGAACTACCTTGAACTATGGAAACTCGAAGTATTGCCTGCATACCAGGGGAAAGGATACGGAAAAGTACTGGTAGATTTCGCCAAAAGTTTTAATATGGCTATTAAAACGAACCCACGAATTCAATCACACGGTTTTTGGGAGAGAATGGGCTTTGAGAAGGTCACTTATGATATGGAAAGAGACCTGGGCCAAAACCCGCTTATTTGGCTTCCGGAAGGTGTAAGCGAACAAAAACATTAATCGTTCTTTAGGTCATTTAACTTCTTCTACGAGTGGTTCAATGAAAAAGGCTGACGTGTTAGTCAGCCTTTTTCATTTATCCCTTCATTGATATCCTTCATTATTTCTGAAGCCGTTGAAGGTTTCCGTTTTTATCCATCTGAAACTTCACTTTATCATCACTTTCTTGAAGCAAAGCCATTTTACGAGCCTTTTCGAATATAGAGAGCAAGGATTGGTGATCTTCCTCAAGCAATTCCAGTTTCTCTTTATAAACTGAATTCTCTTCCTTGAGCTTCTCTAATTGCTGTTCTATTTTTCCCACGTATTCTTCTAGTTTCTTGTAGGCCGATTCTAACTCTTTATCTTGATTCAAATTGTCTTTCAGACCCTCAAGAAATTCAATTACCCCATTCAATGTCACTTTGCTGGATTGAGGCTCTACCTTTTTATCCGCTGATGCCACTTCATGCTTAACATCAGGCTGCTTAACCTCTCTTGCCGGGGAAGGTACAGGCTGTTTTTTACTTTCTTTGCGCTGTCTTTTGGCAAGTTCAATCCCGGATTTATATTGTTTGCGGACAAAGGAATTCCACCTAAAACCACAAGCCGCTGCTGTCCTGGATAGTTTTCGTCCAACTTCTTCAAATGCCTGCAGCTGTGTCCCCCCTTCCCTGATATGACGAAGGACCACCTCGGCAAGCAATAAATCTTCATCCTGACTCCAGGCATCTTGTCTATTAGATGTCACTTCTATCCCTCCTGTATGAATTTATTTATTAATCCATACTTATGTTTATGGTAGAAAAGATAGAATATATAATCCTCAATATTTTTAAAGTGTTTGATTCATGGGCACTTTAATTGAGCCTCTTAGATAGAAATTTATCTACTGCCGCATGATGTTCCTCTTTTTCCCATAATTTAGCACACTGTCTGATTTCCTTTTCCATTCTTTCACGGAGTTGTGCAGACTCCCATTTTTCTGTCGCTGCTTTTTTATAGGCAGCCAAAACACGAACATCTTTGGTCAGAAACCCTTCCATAAACTGAAGGACCGATGAAATATCAGGAGTTTCAAGCAGTTCGTTGACGAATCCGATTTCAAACAGCCGTTCAGAAGTGTAGAGTCCAGCTGTTCCTAAAAGATAGAGGGCATGAGGGTACGCCAGCTTTTCCATCAACAGGGACCCGCCGCCCCAGCCTGTTGTGATCGCGAGCCTCCCTTGGATAAAACCCATTTTCGCGCCCATACGCGCTACCCTGAAATCACATGCAGCCGCAATTTCACAACCTCCACCTACCGCACTTCCGTTTATAAGGGCAACAGTTATTTTTGGAAGCGCAGCCAATTGATAGAGTATGTCCCCCATTTTCTTCAACATTGAATAAGCTTGCTCTTCTGTCCGGAGTCCATGAAAAGTATCCAGGTCCCCCCCTGAACAAAACGCCTTTTCACCTTCGGCGGTAATAATCAGCACTTTAATGTTGTCATCTCCAGCAGCTTCATGGATCGCTGCTTTCAATCCGTCCATCACTTCGTAATTGATCGCATTCCGTTTCTCTTCCCTGGTTATCGTAAAAATAAGAGCGCCTTCCCCGGTCCTGTCCAATCGGTAACCTGTCATAGTCTTTTCAAATCCTCCCTTTGTGAACTAATGAATATATGTACTAGTAAGTCGCTATTAAAATATGGTCAGTGAGTACCACTTTTAGAAACCCTTCTTCCACTATAATACAAGATTACATTTATACAGAACACTCAATAAGCCTTCAAACTGGTAAGATTCAGGACGCAGACAAAAAAGCGCACTTCCCATGTAATTCTTGAGATGTTGGACCATGTATTGAGGTATTGGTCCGGTAGATTACGTAATCTTCGAGATGTTGGCCCGTTTAATGAGTTTTTGGGCCATTGAGATTCAGTTATCCTCGAGATGTTGGTCCGTTTAGAGGGTTATCGGACCATTGTGATTCAGAATTCCTCGAGATGTTGGTCCATTTAGAGGGTTATCGGACCATTGTGATTCAAAAATCCCCGAGATGTTGGCCCATTTAGAGGGTTAATGGAGCATTGAGACTCAGAATTCCACAAGATATTGGCCCATTTAGAGGGTTATTGGACCATTGAGATTCAGAATTCCTCGAAATGTTGGCCCATTTAGAGGGTTATCGGACCATTGTGATTCAGAATTCCTCGAGATGTTGGCCTATTTAGTGGGTTATCGGACCATTGAGATTCAGAATTCCTCGAGATGTTGGTCCGTTTAGAGGGTTATCGGACCATTGTGATTCAGGATTCCTCGAGATGTTGGCTCATTTAATGAGGTAATGGACTAGTGAGATTACGTAATCATCAAGATGTGACCCATTGTCCGCCTGGCAAATGTACTTAAGGGAATAAACAGCTAATTTTCCTTTTCAGTATACTTCTTGCAGAGGAGGGCTGTGTTTTCCTTCTTGTCAGTTGGCATGTAACTTCCGACATCTAACCTTGAAGTGGTTAACCCGGTTAGAGGTTATCCCCGGATAATTTCCTCAATAATAAAAAAAGCGTGAAGACCCATGGTCTCTTCACGCTTTTTTGCTGTAAATAAAATTATTTATTTACAACTTCTTTTCCTTTATAAGTACCGCACTCTTTACATACACGGTGAGCTAGTTTCATTTCCCCGCAATTCGGGCATGCAACCATACCAGGTACATTTAACTTGAAATGTGTACGGCGTTTTCTCTTTGCTGTTTTAGAAGTTCTTCTAAAAGGTACTGCCATTTCTTCCCACCTCCTTACAGAGATATGTTATGATGAATCCAGAACGAGCTGGTTCACGCGCTTTAAGAGTTCTTGTCCTGTTCAAGAAGCTTCGCCAGACCTGCAAGCCGAGGATCGACTTTCACTTCCTCTTCTTCCGCCTGATTGGCCTGTTCTTCAGTAATGACTTCCCAATTCTTGCCGGAAGGGAGGTTATCATCCTCTTTTGCTTTTTCGCTGAAAACTTGCATCGGAATTTCCAGAACGAGCAGTTCCTTGATGACAGGCATCAAGTCAATGACATCTCCCTGGATCCTGTGCACTTCTTCCCCTTCATACTGATCATAGTCATTCGCTTTTAATAAGAATGTTTCGACCGTGTCAATATCAACCGGAAAATGGACATCTTCCAGCGTTCTTGAGCAAGGAAGAACAAGTTCACCTTCAATATTAAGATGGAAGGTCACCTTTTCAGAACTAATGTCTGCTCTTCCTGTTACTTGGATTGGAGAAACATCACGTATCTGAGGATCAAGTTTTTTAACTTCACTTGCATCAAGCGTTTCATCCAGGGTCAGTCCCTTGTCACGAAACTTTTGCAATTGAATTATTGACCATTTCAATGTAATCACCTCAAGGCAACAAAGGTAATTATAGCTTTCATAATACCTTTTGTCAATATTTTTTCTTTACACTCTTTACAAGTATAGTGTTGTAATTATAACTTGTAAGTATAAGTATTTACCACCCATTTTAAAGGATGTGAAAAAGAAATGAAAGCAGCGGGCGTTATTGTAGAATATAATCCGTTTCATAACGGCCATTTCCATCACCTATCAGAAACGAGAAAAATGACAAATGCCGATCTGATCATAGCTGTCATGAGCGGCAACTTCCTTCAGCGCGGCGAACCGGCTATTGTGTCAAAATGGTCGCGGACAAAGATGGCATTAAAGTCGGGTGCAGACATTGTAATCGAATTGCCCTACGCCTTTGCGACACAGCATGCTGAAGTATTCGCCAGAGGCTCTGTAACATTATTGGATGCCATGAAATGTTCAGCGTTTTGTTTCGGCAGTGAGTCAGGAAACATTAACGCTTTTGAAGACACGGTTAAGTATCTTGATGAGAATGATCAGGAGTATAATGCTTTTGTCCAGGAATATATTAAAATGGGCATGAGCTATCCATCCGCATTGTCAAAAGCGTTTCACAGCCTTAATAAAGACTCACTTGTAGATCTGTCACTGCCTAACAACATTCTTGGTTATCATTATATCCAAGCACGCAATTCAATAGGCTCTAATATGAAAGCCTATACTCTCGGCAGAAAAAATGCAAATTATCACGATGAAAACTTTACTGATGACACAATTGCCAGTGCTACCAGCATCAGAAGGGAAATCCGAAAAAAGAATGGAAATGTCGGATCCATCCATTCTTTCATCCCGGAAGCAACGATGGAAGAAATCAAAGCATACCAGGATACATACGGCGTTCTTCATGATTGGGAACGATACTTTCCTTTCTTAAAGTATAGGATTCTTTCTTCCTCCGGCGAGCAGCTGAGGGACATCTATGAAATCGAAGAAGGGATTGAAAATCGGTTTAAAGCTGCGATGCAAACTTCATCAAGCTTTCAGGAATTCATGGAAAGAGTCAAAACGAAAAGGTACACATGGACAAGGCTGCAGCGTATGGCCCTTCACATTCTAACGAACACCACGAAGAAAGAGATGAACACAGGACTCTCTCCAACATATATCCGCCTTCTCGGCATGACTGCTGCCGGCAGGCAATATCTAAACCTTCATAAGAAGGAACTTTGTTTGCCGCTGATCAGCAAGCTCGGAGGTACAGATCAGGAACAAGTCTCCCTTGATATAAGAGCTTCTGAAGTCTACGCAATGGCAGCTTCGGACCCTGCAATACAGAACAACTTGCTTCAACAGGAATTTAAACAGCCTCCTATTTTCATACAGAACTAGATGGAAGCAAAAAGAACTGAACTCAGGCTGAGTTCAGTTCTTTTAATATGGCTGTAATGGTAAGACTTCGCTGCAGCTGTGGTACTCCGACGGGCAGACGCCTTCAAAGTGACTACAGACCTTAGGGGCTTGGTGTTGGTGATGTCCTTAATCCCGCAGGAAGTCTCACAGCCCCCACTCTAATGAACCCACGTAAGAAACTTCAGCTTTGGAATAAAACAATAACTTTAAGACTTCTTACAAAGAATCTAAATATTCGAGGGCATCTTCGAAAGTCTTTACAGGAACGATCTTCATCTCAGTACCAATTTCCTCAGCCGTTTTCAAAGCTTCTTCATAGTTTGGCTTTAAATCGGGATTCGATTTCTGGATACGTTCGGGAATAATGTCCATGGGCGCAAAGAAAACGTCTACCCCTGCTTTATCAGCAGCGATGACCTTTTGTTCAATACCCCCTATTCTTCCGACTGTTCCATTTGCAGAAATTGTACCTGTGCCAGCAATCTCCATTCCGTGGGTGATGTCCCTCTCTACTAGCTCATTATAAAGTTGCAAGCTAAACATCAATCCCGCAGAAGGCCCGCCTATTTTTTCAGTGTCCATTGTCACTTTAGGTGTCGTAATAATTTCTTTATCATCCACCAGTCCTATACCCAATCCGACTTTCCCTTCACCAGCTGAAAACTCCGCAAGCGAAATTTGCTTTTCATGCTCTTTTCCATCCCTGGTAAAAGTTATTCCCACCGTCTCCCCGACAGTTTTTTTACTGATATAATCAATAAATTCCTGAGAAGAGCTGAAAAGGTTTCCGTCGATGGCTGTAATCCTATCACCGGGTTCCAGCACTTCATCAGCCGGCATTCCAGGATAGACATTCAAGACGTACACTCCTTTATACTCATAAGAATAAGGTTTTTCAGCATGTTGAAAAGCAACTTCAATGGCATTCAATTTGGAAGTTTCCATCAGATGCAGCTGCCTGACATTGTATTCATCTTCCGTTTCCTCTGAACTTCTGATTTCCTCCACAGGATAGATATGTTCATACTTCTTGATTGAGGCAATTAAATAGGTGTAAATATTCGCCTTCCCCATCCTTACAGTCGTAAGCATCAGCTTTCCTTCGTCCTCAAAACCACCCTCGACCTCTATCATCGGATCAAGGTCTTTGGCACTTCCTGGCTTTGTGATATAGTACGGCAAGTAATAGAATGAACTTCCTATAATAAGTATCATCATGATGACTAAGATACGGATCCATTTTTTTTGTGACACTAACTTTTACTTCTCCTTCCACTCTTCAATCGCTTTCTTTATTGAAGGAATTAATTTCTTGGCTTCCGCCTCACCAACGGCAATGATTTCTTCCGTATTTTTGAATGCCCTTGAACTGTACTGTTCAACATCAGGCCTGATCATAAAATCTGCACTAAGGTCCCGATGGCGTATGACTTCTTTTTGAAGGATATCGATGCTCTGCATAATAACATCGTATACAGTTGTAATTTCAGCATTCTGCTTAACCTGTGCGACATCGACCCCGATGACGATATCGGCACCCATGTCTCGTACCACGGAGACCGGAACCCTGTCAATGACCCCGCCATCGACCAGGAGCCTCCCATCTATCTTTTCAGGGACAAATATTCCAGGTATGCTAATGCTTGCTCTGACTGCCTCTGCTATTGGCCCCTGCTTAAAGACTACTCTCTCCCCGTTTGTAAGATCCGTGGCTACGACTGATACCGGTATGCGGAGGTCCTCAATATTTTTGTTATGGGTAAACAGCCGGACAAACTGCTTGATTCTCTTACCAGCGATAAATCCCATCTTCGGCACAGTGAAATCGAGATAATATTTCCTTCTGAATGCAGTAGATAATTTATATAAATCCTCCATATTATGTCCTACACCGTAAAAGCAGGCGACGAGTGCCCCCATGCTGCTGCCCGCAATCATATCTACAGGGATGCCTTCTTCTTCTAAAGCCATCAGCACTCCAAGGTGGGCAAAACCTCTTGCACCGCCTGAACCAAGTGCTAAGCCAATTTTTGGCTGGTCCACATGGGCTCCCCCTTTTTTCTTCGATTGTTCTCATCTTATGGTCTATTTTAAGCGTCTATGAGTATATTTCAATAATATGAGGACAAGGTGTGATTGCCATTCCATGAAAATATACTTCCATTTTAACACTATTTACAGTATCTACAAGACAAGTAACATGAACTTTCTGATATGGTTCTGGGGGGGAACAGATTGAATGTTTCACAACTGAAAACAATTACTTTAGCGGCCTCAGTGACAATTCTCGCCGCTTCTCTTATTATATTTCCTCAAGAATCTTTCGAAGCTTCCATCCGGGGACTTAATATGTGGTGGGAAATTGTATTCCCGTCATTACTGCCATTTTTCATTATTTCAGAAATGCTCATTGGGTTTGGTGTTGTTAAATTTATCGGCGTCATTTTGGAGCCCCTTATGCGCCCGCTTTTCCGGGTTCCTGGGGTCGGGGGATTTGTATGGGCTATGGGTATGGCTTCTGGATTTCCTGCAGGTGCCAAGTTGACAACCCGTCTGCGACAGGAAAAACAACTAACTCAAATTGAAGCAGAAAGACTTGTATCATTCACCAACTCTTCTAATCCACTTTTCATCTTTGGAGCTGTTTCAATTGGATTTTTCTACAATCCTCATCTGGGGATCATTCTCGCATGTGCCCATTACTTGGGGAATGTTTGCGTCGGGCTTATCATGAGTTTCCACGGGCGGAAAGAGGAGAGCAAAACCAATACCACGTCAAACAAAATCTTTCCTATAAAAGAAGCCCTATCAGCCCTTCATAGAACGAGGATGAAAGAAAAAAGGCCTATCGGAAAACAACTTGGTGATGCAGTAAACTCATCCATCCAAACACTGCTCCTGATCGGCGGGTTTATCATTTTATTTTCAGTCATCAATAAACTGCTATTTCATCTACAGATAACTCCATTCATTGCAAATGCATTGAACATGTTCTTCCGTATGTTAATGCTGCCGGCAGATTTGACTCTTCCGTTCATATCCGGGTTATTTGAAATCACACTGGGAAGCCAGATGACCAGCGGAGTCAACTCGGCAACACTCCTTCAGCAAGCCGTTATTATTAGCTTCGTCCTTGGATTCAGCGGTTTCAGTGTACAGGCTCAAGTAGCAAGCATCCTAGCACAATCAGATATCCGCTTTCGTCCCTTCTTTATCGCGCGGATAATTCACGGAATAGCAGCTGCTATAATTACAATACTTATTTGGAAACCGATTTACGTGAAATTTTATCAAGATAAGCCTTCAAACGCCGTCCCTGTCTTCAATAATCTGGACTGGCACTTCTGGGAACAGGCCTTTCTGCGAATGAAGGAGTGGGGACCTGTGTTCACCTTGATTTCGTTAATGATTTATATCATCCTTTATATGTTCAGAATTAGGGAAAACTCCAAGGTCTAGGTTAGAAGCATGGGGCGATACATCTCTAATTCGATAAAAGAACCCCCAAAAGAATGCTGTTTCAGCAGCCTTCTTTTGGGGGTTTTGTGTTTAAGTCCATTTTGGAATGGACTTGAGGGAAAGTCCAGTTTGGCAGGTTAATTATAATGAGTTGATCGGTGTTGTCTCGGCAAGGATATTGTTTCATTTTCGGTTTGCTTGCAGGTTTTGGTCTTTAGAATTCTTCTAAAGACACTTTCTCTCTATATTTGTCTCCCTTTTAGTCTTTAGAACCTCTCTAAGAACACTTTACCTCTGGATTTAGCTCCCTTTTGGTCTTTAGAATCGCTCTAAAGGTTCCTGCCCTATACAAACATCCAGCTTTTGAACTCTAAAGCACCAAAAAACAAGCTGCACAGATTACGTTGCAGCTTGTTCATAACTAGCTATGATTTTTTGCCTGTAAAGCGATTTCCACCGGTTTTGGAACCAGTTCCGAGATGTCCGCATCATATTTAGCGACTTCTTTTACGATTGAAGAACTTAAGAAAGAATATTGGTTATTAGTCATGATAAAAAATGTTTCAATACTTTCATCCAGAACCCTGTTCATCGATGTAATCTGCATCTCATATTCAAAGTCCGAAACGGCACGGAGCCCGCGCAGAATGGCATTAGCATTCACACTTTTGGCATAGTCCATTAAAAGGCCTTGAAATGAATCGACAACAACATTAGGGATATCCTTGGTTACTTCCCTGATTAATTCCATTCTTTCTTCCACTGAAAACATTGGTTTTTTGGATGAGTTGTTTAATACAGTTATGTACAATTTATCAAAAACTTTCGCCCCGCGGGTTATGATGTCTAAGTGTCCGTAAGTAATCGGATCAAAACTTCCAGGGCAGACAGCTATACTTGACATTCTTGCAGCCTCCGTTTCTTCTAAAAGGTTTTGCATCTTAGAAAGACCTTTGTGGTTATTTAATTCTTCTCATTCTACGTGCTTTTGGTATATGGTAATTCCAATAATTCCATATGACTCTTTTCTAATGGTTCTCAGGCTGCCGATGTCTTCGGGAAGTACAATATCGGAACTATGTTCACATACTACGTAACCGCTTTCAATCAATAAATCGTTTTCTTCAATTTCTTCGAGCAATTCCTGTAGTTTCTGTTTCTTATAAGGGGGATCCAAAAAGATATAATGAAACTTTAACTCTCGTTTGTTTACAGCTTTTAAGGCTCTTCCCGCTTCATTCCTGTAAACCTCACTCTTTTCGTTGTAGCCGCAAGAATCCAGGTTGCTTTTGACTGTTTGCATTGCTTTAAAATCTTTATCTACAAAAATGACCTTTTCCAAGCCCCTGCTAAGCGCCTCTATTCCAAGACCACCGCTTCCTGCAAACAAGTCAAGGCCGGTGCCTGATTCAAAATAAGGGCCGATAATATTGAAGATCGCTTCTTTCACTTTATCTGTTGTCGGTCTTGTACCGCTCCCAGGCACCGCCTTTAACGGTCTGCCTTTACATTCGCCAGATATTACTCTCATTTCATTCACCACTGAATATGTATTTATTTCTTTTATATCCTACCATATTCAAACATCTTTTGCCATTTATCGTCGATACTTGATGAATTTCGTTGAATTTCCAGCTTAAATGTATAAAAGCTTTTCCACTGGTGATAATGCTATTAACAACATCTTTTCTGGTGTTGTTGCCAACCGCGGAGAAGACTTACGTTTCCCCATAAGTTCTTCCTCCGGTTTCTCCTCTCCCTTTGCCTTCTTTCCCTAGTGGAATTAGAAGGACCCTGCAGGATGTAAAGTGTACCCTTTGTAAAGGACATTTTAAAAAAGCCTAAGCTACTTTTAAAAGATGATCTCTGTATTGTACAGGGGTCATCTTTTTTCGATTCCATTGGTATCTATGGTGGTTATAGTAATTCATGTATTGCTTGATTTCCTTTTGTACATCCTCTAATGTCAGACAGGTTTTAATAGAGGTTTCATCTTTCAGGTGGCCAAAGAACGATTCAATGGGAGCGTTGTCCCAACAGTTTCCCCTTCGGGACATTGATTGGCGGATTCCAAGTTTTTTAACCATTTTCTGAAATTGGGGATGGGTATAGTGAACCCCTTGATCTGAATGGATGAGTGAGTCTTTATGTTTTTTAAACCTTTTGTTTTTCTTTAGTTTTTTGATGGTATCTGTGGCTAATTCCATAGTCATTCTGTCAGACACATGGTAAGCAAGAGCTTCACCACTGGAACCATCCAATATCATAGATAAATAAGCTCTTGAACTTTTTCCATAGCTCAAGTAGGTGATGTCTGTTAATAGCACTTTCCCGGGTTTACCCTGATTGAATTGGCGCTCCAGTAGGTTAGGGACCACTGAATGTTCCTGGGTGGCCTTCATTAGACGCCTATATGGATTCGCCCTCCGGAAGGGACAAACGATGTTATACTTCTTCATGATTCTTCGAATTCTTTTCAAGTTAAAGACAATCTTAAATTGACCCGCCAAAGTCATTTTGATTTGACGCGCCCCTTTCTTGCGATTCTTATGACGGAATGCTTTTAAGATGATTTCTTTCAGTTCCTCATCCCTTGCTTCCCGTTGTTTTCTACGCTCTTGGGACTCGGGAGAGTAGTATTTATAATAAGCACTTCTGGAAACTCCTGCGACCCCACAAAGGAATCTCACCATTTTTTTGAGCTTATATTTCTCTATTACGGAACGGATGAGAATGAACTTTTGACTTGGGGAGAGGACTACTTCTTTAGCCCCCTTTCCGCGAATCGAATCTTTTTTAGAAGTTCATTTTCCGCCTTAAGGAGGTTAATTTGAGCTTCTAGTCGAGCATTCTTATCCTCAAGGGATAACTCCCGTTCTCTAGGTCTCCCGGAATTGCCTTTCCTTGTGTCATTGAGCCCTAAAACTCCGTTTCTTTTATAAGCAGCACTCCATCTCTTACTAGCGGCATGAATACGTGCCATACCAATTATATCTGTATCAAATCCAGCCTCTTCAAAGATCTGTCTAGAGAATTTGCCTTTCTCTTTCTCAGCGATAAATTGGCGTTTAAATTCATCTGTGTAGGTAATTCCCTTAGCACTTACAGCTTTCACAAAAGGATTAATGGATAATTGTTTGATTTCTTTCTCTGTGAATGTTTTTTTACTCATGGTGTTTTCCCCGATTTCTACTAGTTGTCTATTTGTCATTATACAAAAAAATACCCTATAGGTAGACTTTTTTAAGTGTCTACTCTATAGGGTACATTTTAATGTCCTGCAGGGTTTTTTTATTTTTCACTGTTGTTTTACCCTGAAATTGTGTTGATGTATAGTGCTTCTACTGAACGGACATCATTTACTGTTCGACTCTCGAATGATGTACCGCGCTCCTCCTACGCGGGGTGTCATTTCCTGGTTGTCTCTCGAATGATGTACCGCGCTCCCACCACGCGGGGTGTCATTTCCTGGTTGACTCCCAAATGATGTACCGCGCTCCCACCACGCGGGGTGTCATTTCCTGGTTGACTCCCAAATGATGTACCGCGCATCTCCCGCGCGGGGTGTCATTTCCTGGTTGTCTCTCAAATGATGTACCGCGCTCCCACCACGCGGGGTGTCATTTCCTGGTTGACTCTCGAATGATGTACCGCGCTTCTCCCGCGCGGGGTGTCATTTCCTGGTTGTCTCTCGAATGATGTACAGCGCTTCTCCCGCGCGGGGTGTCATTTCCTATTTGTCTCTCGAATGATGTACCGCGCATCTCCCGCGCGGGGTGTCATTTCCTGGTTGACTCCCAAATGATGTACCGCGCTCCTCATGCGCAGGGCATCATTTCCTGCCTGACTCTCGAATGATGTACAGCGCTTCTCCCGCGCGGGGTGTCATTTCCTGGTTGTCTCTCGAATGATGTACCGCGCTCCCACCACGCGGGGTGTCATTTCCTGGTTGACTCTCGAATGATGTACCGCGCTTCTCCCGCGCGGGGTGTCATTTCCTGTTCGACTCTCAAATGATGTACCGCGCTCCTCATGCGCAGGGCATCATTTCCTGCCTGGCTCTCGAATGATGTACAGCGCTCCTCCACCCAAAGCCATCATTTCTACGGATCACCCTTTACTTCTTGCAGCCTCTTTGGAATAATTAAAAATTGGAAAGACAATTATTAATTGAATGAGGATTGAAAGGAAGTAATATACATGATCCAACGTTTTATTGAACTGGGAGAAGGGTATTCCGATTTATATGAACTGATTGAATTAGCACGTTACAATGAGCCGAGGGTGCTTCATTTTTTGGCATTTCATACAGTCGTAAACGAACGCCCGGTTACATCATTGGCAATTGTTTTGAAGCCTGCTGAAGAAGGAAAGTTTCAGCCGCTCTATGTCTGCAGGGAGGGCATCCCCGATCCGAATCATGTGCCGAACAAAAGGTTCGATTTGTTTGAGCAGGCTGCAAAAGCACAAGGGCGGGAAGTCATCCAGATGGACGTGAAGCCGTCTTCATTCTTTGCTGAAAAGCAATTATATTATCAGCACCTTATTGCCATATTAAGATTGAACCACTATATTCCACCTCTTCAATAACTAGTTGCAAGACAACATAAAAAAGCAAACAGATGGCTTTGACCCCTGTTTGCTTTCTTTTTAAATACCCATTTTATAATCGTATTCTTTGGCTTTATCCGGCTTCGAGTTCTCAAACTGCGTTTTGATGAACGGTTTGTAGGATGGCTCCACTTTTTTCACATAGGAATAGGAAGACAGTTTTTCTACAATCGTATCTGTTTCGCTTTGATTACAATATAACACAACATATTTCAATTTTCTGGAAACATATTGCACATTGCCAAACCTTCTCATGGATTTGGCGTGTTTCAAACTGTATAACCATACTGTAATACCTTGTCTTTCGGTAAACATTTTATTTTCCCCTTAAGTTCACTCTATTTTTCCTAAGTCTAGCATAATAAATAATCATAAATCAACAAAAGAAGGGATGGGGCATATGGATCTGGCAGTGATTTGGGATAAATTCGCAGAACATTTGCAATCATTCGAAGGCGTTGAGGACTTCGAAATGAAAAAGATTGCCGGAATCCCCTTTATATACATTCGGGGGACTCTGCC
This sequence comes from Bacillus sp. SG-1, assembly GCF_000181495.1. Lineage (GTDB taxonomy): Bacteria > Bacillota > Bacilli > Bacillales > Bacillaceae_B > Rossellomorea. The sequence continues at coordinate 32,893 of NZ_ABCF01000014.1, read as the reverse complement.
AAAGGAAAAGTTGGAAGAATTAATCAAGATAGCTTCAGCAAAGTCCATGCGCGGCAAACGCCTCCACTCCGAAACGGTTTATGTAAGACAAAAGGACTGTCAATCTGTGTACCGTCACCGATTTTATGTTCCGCAGGAAAAAATGTTTTGCTGCGGTAATCTATGTGTTGACTGCATCAGGCTGAGAGGATGAGTAAGACAAGTTTATTCAGGCTCCTCAACCCGAGGTCTATGCCCATTTCATCTTCCCGTTTAATCAACTGCGCTTATTTTCTCTTTCCCATTAAAAAACAAAAAATGCGAGGGTATCCCCCGCATCTCATGAACAGCCACAGCTTCCTCCACTTCCACAACCGCCTCCGCAAGCAGAGCCGGAATCAAAGAACGGATTTCCTGTTGGCACTTTTACATTATCAGACACTGACCTTCCAATTAGAACACTGACTTCATCCAATAGTCCCTGCAAGTCATTTTCAGCCCGGCGAAAATTCGCCACATTATCATCCAGGTCCATATCACGTTTCAACTGGCGGATCTCCATCATGACCCGTTTGTAGTCGGGATGGTAACGCCCAAAACGCTGAACTTCTTCGTAAAGTTCCTTCATTTTGTTAAATTCCTGGATCTTGCGCTGTGTGTCTTTATCTGTCTTGACCTTATATAAACAACGACGATACTCTTCTGCAACATCTGATTGCAGGATTTGAGCAGCCAATTTTTCAGCAGATTCCTGTATTTCCAGTCTTTCAATTGTAGCAAGCAAAAACGCTCACCTCCATAACGGTATTTTAACACGTTTGATGAAAGTAAGCGAATAGTTGTTTTTATGGAATTGTGATATAAAATTGTTTCTGTAAACCTAAAGATTTATTATCATTTGCTACTATATCCAGTTTCACATGATGGATTCCTTTATTTAATCCTTTAATAACAAAAGCAGCAGTATGGTATTCGTTGAACCTCTTACCATCGACACTTACAACGATTTTGCCTTTCTTTCCGGTCTTTCCTGATGTGAAAGTAATCCCCGGGGCAATACATTCTACATACACCTGGCTTCCTTGAACAATATGTCTTACCGTCACTTCTGTTTTAGCTTGAGAACTATGTGTTGCCGCTTTCGCTTCAAGTTCAAAACCAAAGGATTCAGGTTCCGGAATATCTTCTTTGCAGCCAGCCAAACATAATATGAACAGCAATAGTATACACTTTTTCATCTTAACCACTCCTTGCCATTAGCGTTTGCAGACAAGAGAGTTTTTAAACAAAAAAATAAGCCGGTTCCACATGGCTGTGCTGGCATGAGCATGGTTAGCGAATTATCATTGCAGGGCTACTGTGATTCATTCATCGCTTGAAACATCTGCATCATCATAGAGGCCATTTGGACGCCATTTGAAAATCTTTGCACCTGGTGATGTACAGTTTTCTCAAAATGATTGATGGAGGCAGCTTCAAATTTATCTAGGTAATGCGGATTTTTACTCAGTATCCTATACCAGACCGGCTGGACTCTGATAAAATTTTTTAAATCTTGCTTTGAATGAATATAGTCAATAACTTCCTTCCTCATTAACTCCACTTCCCTTAATCTTTTCTAAATGAAAACGGATGCCTTGGCCGCTGCGGAGTTTCATTTTGTTCGGGTGCCGACGTGGTATTTGTACTTTGAAATTGTGAAAGGACACCTTGAACTGCCCCAATCGCTTGACTCAAACTGTTAATATGCTGCTGCATTTGATCAGGATCCATATTCTTCAGCATTCCTCCAATTTGATCCATAAACCCTTTTGATTCTTTCTTTTCCTGTTTAGGTTCACCTTCTTTGTATTCATTCCAACGTGAATCCTCTTCCCCCAATAAGTACCATTCCTCAAATAGATCCTGCCAAGTTGCTGTGCCTTTTTTTACTTCTGCCGCTATTTTCGGATGCTTCTGCACAAATTCCTTAAATTCTTTTACCTTAGGATGCAGCTTTTTGGCCATATCCTTCACCTCCTGGTCAGGGCATATACCTACTACAATCTATGATAACTCCTTGAAAGTGTGACCATTACTTGATAAGGGATATTTCATGGCGAAAAATTCCCCAGAAAATTATTTCATGATATGATTAAGTAGTCTGTTTAACAGTATTGATTGTTTCAGAAAGAGATTAAACCGTTTGCACTTATCAATTGGTACCGCAGTCGTTGTACTTCTTTCGGTTTGTATCCCCCTCTAGCTTTGCATGAATGGAGGGTAAATGTGAAACATTCTCTTATTTAGATATAGTAAATAACTTACCCAGAATTAAAACAAAAAAGGTTGTATCAAGATGAAAGAAGACCTGACAAAATTACTGAATGAATGTATAGAAGATGGAAATGAAGCCGACTTGGATGTTATTAAACAAATGCTTCAGGGAGTCAGAAGGAAACAGGAAAACCAAAGTGGTTCTTATATAGGGGCTGTATTGGCTATGGAAAAAACTGCAGGGGACAATACTTGCGAAGTCACCATTCCCATCACTCCCCTCACTTATAACTCCCTGGAAATCGTCCATGGCGGCATCACAGCAACACTAGTCGATACAGCGATGGGAACCCTAGCTAATATTCTGCTTCCAGAAGGGTTTGGCGCAGTAACAACCAATCTTAACATCCACTACTTAGCGCCTGGGAGGCATGGAAATCTAACCGCAACGGGAACGCTTGTCCATAGAGGTTCAAAGACACTGGTCATTGACGGAAAGGTGCTTTCTGACGAGGGAAAAACAATCGCTCATTGCACAGGATCGTTTTTTGTTGTAAAGAAAAATCTTTAATACCAATGACTATGACGGTTCCTAACCTTAAATAAATTAATCCTGTCACTTAGTTGACAGGATTTTTTAACGAAAAAAACCGGCTATAAAATAGCCGATTCCCGCCAACCTCTCATTGCTCAAATTGCTGGATAAAGTTTTGAGTATAGTACTTTCTATAGACCCCAACCCCAAGATGGGTGAAATCGGGCTCTAATAAGGTTTTCCGGTGCCCTTCTGAGTTTAGCCAGCCATGCACTGCAGCCGGCCCGTCGGCATATTGTGCAGCGATATTCTCCCCTGCCATACCGAAGGCGATCTCAGCACTTTCAAGGCGGTCAGCAAGAGTGCCAAAGGTTGGAGATTCATGAGAGAAGTAATCCTGTTCAAACATGTCTTTACTATGGTCCTCAGCCACCATAGCCGTCTCATCATCCCAGACTACTTGACCTGCTTCATAGTTGGAACGGAGGATATTCGTGATGTCGAAAATCTGCTGTTCACTGCCTGCAGATATTTCATCCCACTTTTCGTCGGGGATTTCGTTTTCTTTCATCAACTCTCCTCTATATACCATTTCATATGGCCTTTGCTCCACAAGCGTTTCTTTGTTAAAAAACCGAATACTTACGAGCTCGCTGGTGTATTTATCCAAATAAAGCTGGGCATATACCTCTCCCACTGAAGTTAGCACCCTCGTATTTAAGTCCTCTTCAGATAGTTCAAAACGATATGTTCCATCATTAACATTAACGACAATTTCAGACTCGACTGGTGAATTCTGATAAATTTCCTTGACTGTTTGTCCAATTTGAAAAGGCTTAATATCTACTTCATTTCCAGTGGCATAGATGGTGACCACTTTACTTCTTTCGATTCCCACTTGTAAATATTTCTGGTCAGAAATGTAATATATCCACCATTCATAATTATAAGCAGAAGGATCGATTCGATCAGGTTCACCAAGCTGGGCTACAAGCTCTTCTGCACTCTTATTGATATATGACGCTATTCCTTGTGCAGGACCGGCTGCATTGGAATGTTCATCTGTAACACTCAATGAATTTTCTTCATCCACCTGACGTTCAGAAGTTTCCGGTCCTTTTAGGATGGGGGTATCATCCTGCTTCCCGTTTGAATAAATGCCGACAAATAAAATAATTGCTAGAATCGTAAAAATCCGAAGTAAGGTTTTCAGGAATTATCCTCCTTTCTCTAAGTATGCTGATAGAAAATCATTTCAGGAGGCATTTGATTAGAACCATCAAAAGCATGACCATATGTATGAATAACTAATATTAGTATAGCATTACTTATAATTCGTTTTACAGTACAAGCTTTTAGAAATTTTGAACAAATAAAATTTCGGGATTAAAAAATATAATTACTGTTATTTTATTCAAGTATTATATCATTTACGCTTGTTTCATAATCATTGATGATTTCACCATGGAGCTAGGTTGGAGCCGTTAAGTCTTGAGGAGTTCCGTCCCAGCTTAATTCATTCTGATGGGCCTTTAGAGAGATTTAAACTTTTACATAACCAGTGAGTTGAGGCAAAAGTGGATAAATTAGTTGATGATAAGTCTGATTGGGAGAAGAATAATCCAAATACTAAGGAGAAGAAACAACATTCGGACTATTACCTCCATTAATTTTCCAAATTTCAACTAGCCGGGACAATAGCTGGATCATTCCTTTAGATATTTAACCATATTCTACTGAACAAGATAAAAATTTGGTCCTTTCCGTTGAAGAATAAACCAAATTTCAAAGAGCAGGAGTCAAAATGGGACCATTTCTCTTGATATTTATCCGGTATTCACTAAATAAAAGAAAAAATGGACGATTCTACTGGAGAATTCAAGTTTTCTAGGATTAAAGTGTCTTCGACGGTTAGTCCAATTTTGAAGAAATCTCCTTTGAATAAATATGGACCATTCCAATAAGGAATAGTCCATAATTTATGGCATACAGCCATCCTAAATAGGTTTATTGGATATGTTTTCATGTTCGGAGATCTTCTCTATCGCGAGGTTGGTTTGATGGTCTAATTTGTCTCTCACTGCCAAGTCTCCAAGAGAAACAATTCCAATAAGTTTTTGGCCATCTACCACCGGAAGCCTGCGGATTTGATGCCTGCTCATCAGCGACGCAGCTTCATCAATGGTGGTATCTGCCCCCACAGTCACTAATTCATCACTCATTACTTCTTCGACCTTGGATGAACCCGGGTGTTTTTCAGCAACTCCCCTAACGACAATATCCCTGTCAGTAATCATCCCTACCAGATGGTCACCGTCAACAATAGGGATCCCTCCAACATCATTTTCCTTCATTTTGACAGCTACCTCATATACATTGTCAAGCAATGTGCATGTTTCCACATTCCTGCTCATTATTTCTTTTACAATCACAGCTGGTCACTCCATTCCACTTTTGTTCTATTTCATATCATTCTCCTTTTAAAAAGATGTATTCTCCTATACAAAGGAATTTACTAAATTCGTCACAATGTATTCGTTGCAACAATAGAAGAATTACACTATTATAAAGAATGAGGATTTTTTGCATTTTGTCTGGATAAATATCAAAAGATAAGAATGCGTTGATGATATAGGAGGGATTTTTTATGCGATTTGAAGCTTCTGGCGTCGATGAAATGAAAGCGGATTTAAACAGATTGGATGAAGTCATGAAATCTCATGGTATGCTTAGAGAAGGGCAATGGGATTATGAGCGTGTAACGTATGACAAGAAATTTGAAATTAAAGAAGGTACATACTATCTAAGAATTCAAGGTCTTGCTGTGAGTGGTGACATCGGAAGACATGATGCTGTCATTCAACTTAGAACGCCTCTATTGGGGAAACACTATTATCCTCACGGGGTTGAATACGGTGAAGGCGAACACTTTCCTGCGCATCTTGTGACTACTTGTGAAAAACTATTGGCTGAAATTAAAGCCGAAGTTTCAGGATTTGCTGAATAATCGTTCATTTTAAGCTGGCAGTATGGGGGATACTCATTCTGCCGGCTTTTTTATATCCTTCACTTGTAAAATCATAGTAATATAATATTGTGTTTCAGGTTATTCAATTTTCTTCACAATGATAAAGCTGAGATAACGGCGTAACCAAATGAGAGTGAAAACCGCAACTGAAAAAAATAGTTGAATTGGAAGCCTGCGCTCTGTTCAGTTAAGCTCCTAATATAATATAATGGTATAGAGGTACATAAGAAGAAAGGGGCCTAAAATTGACGAAGTTTTTCTCCAAAAAGATGATAGTGATTACTATCGCTGTCATAATAGCTATATTATTGATTTATTATATCCTCCCGGTTTCCATTCCCCTGATAACCGCAATAGTCACAGCACTGTTACTGGACCCTGCAGTGAAAATGCTTGAAAGAAGATTTAAGATCAAAAGAAAACTTGCCGTCTTGATCGTCTTTATCATTTTCATGCTCGCCATTGGTCTGCTTTCCTACTTTGTGATTACCAAGGTTGTTGGAGAAGGAGTCAAACTGGTGGAAGATATGCCAGCATATATTAATCAGTTAAGCGACATCTGGCTCTCCTATGAGAAACAGCTTACAAATGCAGCTAAAGATTTACCAATTGAAATTGTCACCCAGACAAGCAATGAAGTACAGGACTTCCTCAACAGCTTTAAAAACAGCTTGAGAGATTATCTGGATATTGAGAAGATCAGTGCATTTTTAGCGTATATTCCTAACTACCTTGTCAGCTTCCTGGTATATCTTATTGCCCTATTTATGTTCATGCTTGACCTGCCAAGAATCAAACAGACCTTATTCAGCCACTTGACGGAAAAAACGGCTGAAAAAGTCAACTTTATGACCTCAAGGTTGTCATATGTAATCTTCGGCTTTTTCAAGGCCCAGTTTCTTGTAAGTATCATTATTTTTGTGACATCCTTGATTGGACTTCTCTTTATTGCACCTGAAGTGGCCGTTGTGATGTCGATCATCATTTGGGTCATTGATTTCATTCCATTGATAGGCTCGATTGTTGTCCTGTTCCCATGGGCAATGTATCACCTGCTATCGGGAAATCTGACTTTGGGAACTGAACTTGCGGTTTTAGCTGCTGTCCTTCTGATTATCCGCCGGACAGTGGAACCGAAAGTAATGGGAAGCCATATCGGTCTATCACCGCTGGCCACTCTTATCGCCATGTACTTAGGTCTTAAACTCCTCGGTGTATTAGGGTTTATATTGGGTCCATTGATACTGATTATTTTTAATTCTGCGAAAGAAGCAGGAATCATTAAATTGAACTTTAAGATATAACAAAAAGGCAGGTCTCTGATGAGGAGGCCTGCCTTCTCTTTTCTTACACTCAGCATCCAGCAAGTGAAGACACACCTTCAGCTCTCAATAACATGACCTGAACAACCTAAAAGAAGTCAATAAAGAACCCAGGTTTCACTCTAATCTTGTTCAAAACAGCTACGCTTTCCCGATCACCTTTTATGACACCCATCTCATATAATTGTTGGGAAGAGTAAACACCAAAAAATAAAGGAACCAATGCATTCACATCCATTTGGACAGTGCGGCTGCATTCTTCCTCTTCTTTTATTACCTTCTCAGAAGTAATAGTAAAGGTGCCATTATTCCAAGGTGCATACTTGTCTGATACCTCTAATGAAACTTTCTCTTTAATTGAAGACCGGAACTGCTCAAGAAATGAAAGAACATCTACCACCCTTGTCATGAAGTAAGGTTGTAGCTCTGTTGGCGTTTTGGGATTTTCAAGCAGAAATACAAGCGGATCTTCAGGGGACAGTACCAACTCGACTCCTGTAAGCATTGAGTCGTGCTGACAGATGAAGTTCCATAGTCCGCTTCTTGCCTCAGCATTTAAGACAATGAATTCTTCAACTTTCATCTTTTGGTCTTTTATGTCATATAAGATATAACCAGCCCCATTTCCCTTCCCATCATAGTAAATGGCAACATTGAGGTTTGTAATCGACCTTTCCTTCCACCATGTTTTCTCTCGAGCCAACATACCGCTGAACCTGCGTGCATATCCGTTATATATCTCTTCCAATTCAGATGGATAGTTTTCTTTATTAAACCTTTTTACGTTGCCAGGTACACCATCGAACATCTTCATTTCCGCCTGCGCTACTTTCACTCTCTTAAGTGTAGAGAATAATTCCCATCCATACTTGCGATAAAAGGCAAAAGAAAATGGGTGGAGCATCGAAATGGTTTGCCCCTTTTCCCTCATTCTCTTTAAGCTGTAAGTCAGTAACTCTTTTACATAACCCTTCCGTCTATATTCCGGATATGTAGCGACACCCGCTATTCCTCCCATTTTAAATTCCTTTTCCCCTAAAAATACATTAAGTGAAAGCAGGTGCAGTTTTGCCGCGAGTTGATCATCTGCTTCTATACCATACAACTCATGGTCGTCCAATTGCCTGAACCTATTTTCTTTTTCCTCCTCTGGAACCTTGTATTGGAAAGCATACATTGACAGGTTTAATGATTCTTCATAGTGACTTTTGTCCAATCTTTTAATTGTCATTCCTATCACCTCTCCATTTTTTATTCTATAGACAGCTGTACTATTCCTCCAGCCAATAAAAAAGAGCCGGTGATTTCACCAGCTCCTTTCCATAATATTTTACAAGCCTAGAATGGCCTTAATGACTGAGGTTGTTTCCCCGCCTTTATAAAAAACATATAAGAGCAGATACACTGCAACACCTGTAGTGGCCGTAAAGAACCAGATGATACTTGTAATCGGTCCAAGCTTTCTATGACGCTTATAGTTCTCTTTATAACCAGACCAGATGGTAACAAGGCCGAATACTGCACCTGTTGTAGCCAGCGTAATATGGAAGATTAAAAATAACGTATAATATATCTTGATATCTTCAGGTCCGCCAAAAGATGTGTTTCCTACAAAAATCGTACGGCTCATATATATGATGAAAAAAATCAGGGCAAACACAGCAGCTGTAAACATCGTTTTCTTATGTGCTTCAATCTTCCGCTGCTTAATCTGCCACCAGCCGATGGCAACAGTAATGGCACTTAAAACTATAAATGTCGTGCTGATTGTCGGTAAAATAGGTAAAGACATGATTTCTTCCTCTCTTTTCTCTATGGTAGGAATGATTTCTTATTCTACTGGTTTTGGATTCATAGCTTCAAACTGTTGAATAGATTGATCTGCTTCTGCCTGATCCTTTTTGTACCATTGGAAAAACAAGCTTGCAAGTACATAACCAAAAACAATCTCCTGTATGATTTTCATGATGACCCCGCCAAGCTGCTGATCATGCTCCAATGTCATTGAAGTGAACAATTCCGGACCGCTCAAGCTCAAGCCTGATAGAGTATCAGCCGGAACGCACAATGCCAGAGCTTTTAACCACTCTGTCGGGTCATAGTACGTTGCGTACAGCGGATTATCGGCGAAAATAATTAACCCGCATGCCGGTGTCAGTAATACCGCACTCCCCAGAATATAACCGATTTTCTTTAATCCATGAAGATCATTAAGGCTTTGTGCCGGATTCAACAGCGGCCACCACATGAAGACGGCCAGGATGAATAGGATAAACGTAAATAATCCATGTAGTGTCACATCTGTTCTGACATTATCAAACACTGCCGGAATATGATAAATCGAGAAAATAATGTTAAACGCTACTAGTGCTATAAGAGGCTTTGTCGCAAATGAAAATATTGACTTGACAACAGGAACTTTGATTACTTTCTTCCATACCCAACTTGGTATTCCAAGAATCAGGATAGGTGTAAAAACTAAATAGAGGGTGGCCATTTGCGTCATATGGACGGAAAATAACATAGTGCTCATCACTTCGACAGGAGATCCCTTTATCGCATAAAGCAATAACATTGATAGTAGGAAGAAAGATGCCTGCTTTATGGTAAGAGGCTCACTCTCTTTAAACCTGCTTCTCCATTTAACCGTGATTAGAAAATAGACGGCTGTCATGAATAGGATTGTAATTATAAATAACGGACTCCATAATGCAAAAAATCCGAATATACCTAAGTGCATAATGAATACCTCATTTCCTTAGAGAATGCTCCCCCTTATTATACGTTGCAGGATTCGACAGTTCAACGCAAGCTGATGACAAGTTCATGACATTTCATTAGCCAAGTCATACTTCTCTTAGAAATATTTCCCTAAAATAAAAGAAAACCCTTAAAATTGCTAAAAGCAAATCTCAAGGGCTTTTCTCCTATATTAAATCCAAACAATCGTCAAGAAAGTCAAAACAGTAATGAAGGCAACCAAGGCTCCAGAATACAGGAACAACGCTGGTGCTTCATGACCTTTGTGGCTCATATGCATGAAATAATACAATTGGAATATCAACTGTACGACAGCCAGCAGAAGGATAAATGGTACAACGAACCACTTAGAAAAGCCTCCTCCTACAGCGACGAAAGCCACTAGTGTCAAGAAGATCATGAGTGCAAATGAAACAACCTGCATTCTCATATCTTCTTTGTTTTTCTTGCGGCGATATTCGTAATCTACGCTTGGGTTACCTGAATTTGATTGTACATTCGCCATCAGTTTATCCCACCATTCCCATTAGATATACTACCGTGAAGATGAATACCCACACGACATCGATAAAGTGCCAGTACAAACTCGCAACATAGAATTTTGGTGCATTATAAAGACTAAGTCCACGTTTGGCATTTCTCACCATCAATGAGATGATCCACAAAAGACCGAACGCAACGTGGGCACCATGGAATCCTACCAACGTATAGAAGGCTGATCCAAATGCACTGCTGGTAAACGTATGATGGTATTCATGGACATAATGATTGAACTCATAAATCTCCAAAGCAAGGAAAGCTGCACCAAGCAATACTGTGATCAAAAGCCATGCCTGCATATTTTTAAAATTATAGTTTTTCATATGGTACATAGCATAAACGCTTGTCAATGAACTCGTTAAAAGAAGCATTGTTGCAATGAATGCAAGCGGCAAATCAAATATATCTTTTGCAAGAGCATGGTCCGGGCTCGGCACGCTGTCCTTTAGTGCAAGATATGTTGCAAACAAGGAACCGAACAATACGGTTTCGCCGCCAAGGAAAAACCAGAAACCAAGAAATTTATTCTTTGCTTCCAGCGTTGCCTTTTCAGGGGCCGCAGGCCAAGTCTTTGGTGTGAATTTTTCTTCAGTATGCATTATGCCTTACCTCCTTTGTCGGAATCTTCAAGAAGGTCTTCTTTGTGAATATGATAACCATGGTCATCAATTACAGAGCGCAGGAACATAGCTCCGAGTGTAATCAGCATCCCAATAACAAGTACCGGAATAGCCCATTCCTTATCATCTACTCTGTACATCGCACCAAATGCAGCGACAAACAATCCCAATGACATGACAAATGGAAGGATTGAGTTGTTCGGCATGTGGATATCACCGATCGGCTCAGCCGGTGTATATTCTTTCTTGCCTTCCATTTTTTCTAACCACCAAGAGTCCAATCCGCGTACAAGCGGAGTTTGCTTGAAGTTATAGAATGGAGGCGGAGATGGAATAGCCCACTCTAGAGTACGGCCGTCTTCCCAAGGGTCATTGCCGACTCTCACACCTTTAACTTGAGTCATGATAATGTTAACCAACAATATGATTGTAGCAACTCCCATGAAGGCAGCTCCTATTGAACTTACAAGGTTACCTGTTTCAAAACCTTGACCAGGCAAGAACTTCCAGATACGACGAGGCATACCCATCAATCCAAGGAAATGCTGGATAAAGAATGTCAAATGGAATCCGATAAAGAACAACCAGAAAGTGATCTTTCCTAAAAATTCATTCAACATAGTACCGAACATTTTCGGCCAGTAGAAATGCGTACCTGCTAACAGAGCCAACACAACCCCACCAACGATTACATAGTGGAAGTGGGCAACAACGAAATAAGTGTCATGGAACTGATAATCAGCAGCAGCTGATGCAAGCATGATTCCTGTAACCCCACCAAGTGTGAACGTCGGGATAAAGGAAACTGCATATAGCATTGGAGTAGTGAAGACAATGCTTCCACCCCAGATTGTGAATAACCAGTTGAAAATTTTGATTCCCGTAGGAACGGCAATCGCCATTGTAGCAACTGCGAAAATAGCATTTGCGATTGGTCCAAGACCAACTGTAAACATATGGTGAGCCCATACCATGAATCCTAAGAAACCGATAAGCACTGTTGCAAATACCATTGAAGAATAACCGAACAGTCGCTTTCTAGCGAATGTCGGAATAATTTCAGAGAAAATACCGAATGCCGGCAGGATCAAGATATATACTTCAGGATGTCCAAAGATCCAGAAGAAATGCTCCCAGATAATTGTATTTCCGCCTGCAGCGACATCAAAGAAGTTAGAACCGAACATACGGTCAAACATCATTAGGAATAATCCGACAGTCAAAGCCGGGAATGCAAATAGAATTAATGCAGATGTTACGAATGCCGTCCAAGTGAACAAAGGCATACGCATGTAAGTCATACCTGGCGCACGCATCGTAATGATGGTTACCAGGAAGTTAATACCACCGATAAGTGTACCGGCACCTGATATCTGAAGACCCAATACATAGAAATCGATTCCATGGCCCTCTGAAGCCAATGATAACGATGCATAAGAAGTCCATCCTGCATCAGGAGCTCCACCTAGGAACCAAGATAAGTTTAAGAATACTCCTCCGAAGAAGAACAGCCAAAAACCAAGTGAATTCAAGAATGGAAACGCAACGTCACGTGCACCAATCTGCAATGGAACGACCGCATTCAGGAATGCGAAGATGAGCGGCATTGCTGCCAAGAATATCATCGTCGTACCGTGCATGGTCAACACTTCGTTGTATAAGCCTGCACTGATGAAATCACTGTTCGGAACGGCAAGCTGAATACGAATGATCAAGGCTTCAAGTCCACCAAGCAGGAAGAAGAATCCTCCGGACATCAGGTAGAGAATGGCGATTTTCTTATGGTCCACTGTTGTCAGATAGTCCCAAAGAGTGGCGCCGAAGCCTGTCTTTTGTGCATAGCTACTCACGATTAAACCTCCCTTTTACTTTCCCCAATTAATCTTGTACTTTTAAGCCCATTAAGTATTCCGCCAGGGCGTCTAATTCCTGATCATCCAATTTGCCGTACGTGCCTGTCATTTTATTCCCAGGCTTGTACTGCTCTGGATCTACCAGCCAATTTTTCAACTCTTCTTCATTATGTTCAAGAATTCCCGCTACACGAGAACGCTCACCAAAGTTGGCAAGATTAGGCGCAAGACGTGCCTGTTCAGGTCTTTGGTCTTGACCGGAAACCGCGTGGCAGCTTAAACATTTTTGGTTGAAAATTTCTTGTCCTTGCTGAGCCAGTTCAGTAGTAGGAGCAGGCTCTTCTGTTTCTTGCATTGCTGTTACCCAGCTGTTGAAGTCATCTTGAGAGATCGCTTTTACTTTGAAATCCATCAAAGCATGAGACGGACCGCAAAGCTCGGCACATTTTCCATAGAAAAGGTTGCCTACCTCTTCAGCGGCTTCACTATCAAACTCAAGGAAGAATGTGTTAACGTTATCAACGTTTGTGTCGATTTTACCACCGACTGCAGGGATCCAGAATGAGTGCTTAACGTCAGAAGCAGTAACATTGAAGTATACTTTTCTGTCAGTCGGCACTACAAGATCCTGGGATGTGATAACCCCTTGATCCGGATACTCAAATTCCCACCAGTAAAGGTTGGCACGGACATTCACCACAAGTGCTTCGCGATTACCTTCCGCATCTTTCTTTTCCATTGCATCTGTATCAGCCAGTTTAAAAGTAGCCGATACGGTCGGTACAGCCAAGATTAATAGAAGGATGATCGGAACAGTAGTCCAGATAACCTCAAGTGTATGGCTTCCTTCGACTTGCTTAGGAATCTTATTTTCGTCGCCTTTTTTACGACGGAAACGCACAATAGCAACAAAATAAACAATTGCAACTACTATAATAACGAGAACCATGATAGAAGTAGCGAGGATCATAAGATCATATTGCATTTGTGCCACTTCACCGGCTGGCTGTAATGTAGAAACAAATGGCTCTCCACAGCCGGAAAGAACGAGCGCCATCAGCGTGAAAACTGATATTAAACGCCATTTAGATAGCCTTGCTTTCATAGCTTAATCAAACCCCTCTTTCGTGTAATGTACTTTTGTTAAACAAGGACTGAAACTTCTTTTATATGGATTTCCTATAGAAAGAATTCCCGAATTAATCAGATGACTGTTACGATGACCATCGCTACAAAAAGGATAGTCAAATAGTTTAAGGAATAAACAAACATGAGCCTTGCCCATTTCAAGTCATCTTTCATTTTATAACCCGAAAGAGCCAAAGCCAACCATCCAATGTTGAATGCTGTCGCCAGGATAAAGAACACCAGGCCTAGATCCAATAAAAAGAATGGAATTGGGAGCAGACATGCAACCCATGCAACACTATGATTCTTTGTGGCTGCAAAACCTTTCACAACAGGAAGCATTGGAATATTCGCCGCTCTGTATTCTTCAACTCGTTTCATGGCCAAAGCATAGAAATGCGGCGGCTGCCAAATGAATACAATGGCAAACAGCATCCACGCGATAAGATCAAGGTTAGCATCGACTGCTGCCCAGCCAATCAGCGGCGGAACAGCCCCTGAGATGCTTCCTACGACCGTATTGCTTACGTGCTGCCTTTTAGACCACATAGTATATAGGACCACATAACTGAAGATACCGATAATGCCTATAATACCGGCTGTAACAGTGGTCATAAATAAAAGAACAGTTCCTATAGTAACCATCAGTAATCCAATCAGCAATGCTTTGCTGCCGGTGATTCTGCCCGTTACCGTAGGCCGTCCTTTAGTTCTCTCCATCAGATGGTCGATGTCCCGATCAATATAGTTATTGATGCTGCAGGACCCACCCATGACTAGTGCTGAACCCGCTAAAGTGAGGAACATCGTATGAAGTGAATCGAGGAAGTGTGTATTAGTAAAATAGAAAGCTAACCACATACCTGTAAATGTTGTAATTAAATTGGAGTTGACAATACCAATTTTAATAAGGGCCAAAAAGTCTTTCCATGCTGTAGTAACTGGAATATCTGCCTCTTTCATATCTGCAATTACTCTGCTGTTAGACATCTTTCCCCCTCCTCTCTCTTAAATAACAGAGGTTTGCTCACCTCTATACTATAAAGGAATTTCATATCCATTTCTATAATCATGCAGGAATTTCATAGATTTCCTATAATTATCCTGTGAAAATCAATCTGTTCAGCTTATAAATTTTCTAAAATTTCAGCTGTCAATATTATATTAAACCACAGATTTTTTTCTTTTTGGTAAATAGAACGGAATGAAATATGGCGATATTGTGTCTTCCAGCTCCCTTTCAAAATATAGATTATTTCACAAAAACATCATACCATAAAATCAGTTGAAACGCTTACAGACATTCGACATTTTTTATAAGAAGTCATCGATGCCGCTTTACTACTAATCTGGCACTATCGAATATCCTGCCCTGTATTCTCCTTTTTTCTGTAACATTTTATCTGTTGTTTTTTAAGGGGTTATTCGGTATCATCTTAAAGGCGTACATTTTTTCAGAATACCATTTTAATGACTATAGTACCCAACGCAGATTTTTTGTCTTAATCTATGATATTTATATTTAATTAGAAGTTTTAGAGTTTATTTTCAAAGTAGGTGATTAGATTGCATAGAGGTTTGAAGTGGTTAAGCGTCATCACCACCTTAGGCATGCTGTTCGTGCTTCTTGGCGGCGCTTTGGTTACCAAGACCGAGTCAGGTATGGGCTGCGGACGCTCATGGCCCCTTTGTAACGGGGAATTAGTTCCAAGCCAGATTACATTTGAGCTGGTGATAGAATTATCACACAGGCTTGTTTCCGGCAGTGTAGGTATTTTGGTTCTGATCCTCGCTATCTGGTCATGGAAAGCCATCGGGTATAAAAGAGAAACAAAACTCCTTGCTGCTTTATCATTTTTCTTTTTAGCGGCACAGGCACTGATCGGAGCAGCAGCCGTTATCTGGGCTCAGTCTGATTTTGTACTTGCTCTTCATTTCGGGATTTCGCTAATTTCATTTGCGGCCGTGCTGCTCTTGACACTGTTGATATTCGAAGTGGATAAAAAGTTTGACGCGGACAAGGTTGTAATTGACCGCAAGATGAGGTTCCATATCATTGGTATCACTCTCTACAGTTACATCGTCGTTTATACCGGCGCATTAGTCAGACATACCAATTCCAGCTTGATCTGCGGGGATTGGCCGCTATGCCTGAACGACAGTCCGGCATGGCCTGAAAATATGTATGAGTGGATACAAATGGGACACAGATTCGCTGCTGCCATCATCTTTTTCTGGATCGCCTATGCAGCTTATCTTGCAGTAAAAAATTACAAACAACAAAAAGTCATTTACTGGGGCTGGATCATAGCATTTATCCTTGTTACCATGCAGGCAACAACCGGCGCACTGACCGTTTTTACCGAACTGAATCTTTATGTGGCACTTGCCCACGCCTTGATCATTTCATTGCTGTTCGGATTGCTTTGCTATTTCATTCTGCTTGCATCCAGAAGCAAACTGCGCGAGTAACATTAATAGGACAACAAGAAAGGATGGGGATTTCCCCATCCTTTTTTGTTTTTTAAATACGATCTAATTCAATCAACAAATCACCAGGTGCAATAGCGTCTCCGCTTTTTACATGGATATCTTTAATTGTTCCCGTGAATGGAGCCTGCACAGTTGTCTCCATCTTCATCGCTTCATTGATGAGCAGATGATCTCCCTGACTTACTTTTTCGGCTTTTTCCACAATCACTTTGAGAACCGTTCCAGGCATCGTTGCTCCTATGTGGCTCTCATTCTTTAGATTAGCTTTTGGCTTCATAGTAACCGATGCCTTGATACTTTCATCCTTAATGACCACTTCACGCGCCTGCCCATTAAGCTCAAAATATACAATTCTTGTTCCATCCCCTTGCGGCTGTCCAATGGAAATCAGTTTTACAATCAATGTCTTCCCTGTCTCAATTTCAACCTCTACCTCTTCACCAAGTCTCATTCCATATAAGAAAGTGGGAGTGTCCAGCACTGAAATATCACCAAACGCGTCAACCACTTGATTGTATTCCATGAAAACTTTCGGATACAGAGCGTAGGCTATGGCATCAAAGCTTGTTACCTGACGGTCAAGATCCTTGAATAATTGTTCTTTCAATTTGTCAAAATCAACTTCATCAAGTAGCTCACCCGGTCTGACTGTTATAGGTTCTCTACCTTTTAATATGACTCTTTGAAGGTTTTCAGGGAAACCTCCATAAGGCTGACCCAAGTACCCTTCAAACAACTCGATGACGGAATCCGGGAAGTCAATCTTGTCTCCCCGCTCCAGGACATCGTTTTCCGACAAGTCGTTTTGGACCATAAACAAGGCCATATCTCCAACAACTTTTGAAGATGGCGTAACTTTGACGATGTCACCGAACATGTGATTAACCCGGGAATACATTTCTTTTACTTCTTCCCAACGGTCGCCAAGACCGACTGCTTTTGCCTGCTGCTGGAGATTACTGTACTGGCCTCCAGGCATTTCGTGCTCATAAACCTCAGTATGCGAAGACATCATGCCGCTTTCAAAATCTTTGTAGTATTTTCTTACATCCTCCCAATAGTGAGAAAGTCTTTCCAAAGAGTTCACTTCAACTTTCGGTTCCCTCTCTGTACCTTTTACAGCATAGTAAAGGGAGTTTGCACTAGGCTGAGATGTCAATCCTGACATGGAACCTAAGGCAGTATCAACTATGTCCACCCCTGCTTCAATTGCTTTTGCATACATGTAGATACCATTTCCACTAGTATCATGGCTGTGCAAATGAATCGGAATGTCTACTGTGTCCTTCAGTTCAGAAATCAAACGGTAAACAGCCTGAGGTTTCAACAGTCCTGCCATGTCTTTAATGGCCAGGATATGAGCACCCTGTGCTTCTAGTTCTTTAGCAAGGTTCTTATAATACTGCACGTTATACTTCTGCCTGGAAGGGTCAAGAATATCTCCAGTGTAGCAAATTGCAGCTTCAGCAACCTTGCCATTCTGTCTTACTGCGTCAATAGCGGTTTCCATCCCCTGAACCCAGTTGAGGCTGTCAAATATTCTGAATACATCGATCCCTGAAAAGGATGACTTTTCAACAAATTCCCTGATTACGTTGTCAGGATAATTTTTATAGCCGACTGCGTTTGAAGCCCTGAGAAGCATCTGGAAAAGAACATTTGGAATCTTTTCACGCAGTGTAATCAGTCGGTCCCATGGATCTTCTTTCAGGAAACGATAGGCGACATCAAAGGTTGCCCCTCCCCACATTTCAAATGAGAACAGGTCCGGCATCAACCGGGCTGATGGATCTGCAATCGCTTGTAAATCGTGTGTTCTTACTCTAGTGGCGAGTAAAGACTGATGGGCATCCCTGAATGTAGTGTCCGTCAAAAGAACATTTTTCTGATCTTTAACCCAATTAACTAAACCTTCAGGACCCTGTTGATCAAGAATTTGCTTTGTCCCATTTTTCATGTCCGGCAGGTCTGTCGATTTAGGAATCCTCGGTTTGTCAAACACAGGTTTCTTTTTCTTTTCGATTCCCGGAAAACCGTTTACCGTTACATTTCCGATATACGACAACATTTTTGTTCCACGGTCTTTCCGTTTTGGGAAGATGAAAAGCTGTGGTGTAGTATCGATAAAAGACGTATCATATTGACCTGTCAAAAATTGTTCATGTTTAATGACATTTTCCAGGAAAGGTATGTTTGTCTTGATTCCTCTTATACGGAATTCCTGAAGGTTCCGCACCATTTTTGAAGCTGCCTGGTCAAAGGACAGAGCCCACGTAGAGACTTTGACAAGCAGAGAATCATAGTAAGGGGTAATGACAGCTCCCTGGTAAGCGTTCCCCGCATCCAGTCTGACTCCAAAACCGCCGCCTGAACGATAGGCCATGATCTTACCGGTATCAGGCATGAAATTATTTAACGGATCTTCGGTCGTTACCCTTGATTGGATTGCAAATCCGTGGGTTGAAATTTGCTCTTGGACCGGAATACCAATTTTGCTGCCATGCAGCTCATGTCCTTCTGCAATCATGATTTGAGACTGGACAATATCAATTCCCGTAATCATTTCGGTGATGGTATGTTCAACCTGTACCCTTGGATTAACTTCAATGAAATAAAAACGGTTATCTGCTACAAGGAACTCAACAGTCCCGGCATTCACATAATCTACATTCTTCATCAACTGGACTGCCGCATTACAGATATCGTCCCGAAGCTTTTCATCAAGAGACACACACGGTGCAACTTCAACGACTTTCTGATGCCTGCGCTGTACGGAGCAATCCCTTTCAAACAGGTGGATTATATTCCCCTGCTGATCCCCTAAGATCTGCACCTCAATATGCTTAGGGTTTTCAACGAACCTTTCTACATAAACTTCATCATTTCCAAAAGCAGCCTTGGCTTCCGATTTGGCCCTTTCATAGGACTCCTTCACCTGATCCGGCCCCCGGACAATCCTCATTCCTCTTCCGCCGCCGCCGAGCGAAGCTTTGATGATGATTGGGTAACCGTGGGTTTTGCCGAATTGTACGACCTCATCCAACCCTGATACAGGACCGTCACTTCCAGGAATGACAGGTATATTAGCCAATTGAGCCTGATGCCTTGCTTTTACCTTATCCCCGAACATATCCAGATGTCCTGAGTGTGGGCCGATAAAGGTAATCCCTTCCTCTTCACACCTTCTTGCAAAATTTATATTTTCAGATAGGAAGCCATATCCTGGATGGATAGCATCCACATCCGCTTTCTTGGCAATTTCAATGATCCCTTCAATATCAAGATAGGCATCAATCGGTTTTTTCCCTTCCCCTACCAGGTAAGCCTCATCCGCTTTATAGCGGTGATAGGAACCTGAGTCCTCTTTTGAATAAACTGCAACAGTTCTCAAGTTTAATTCTGTACATGCACGGAAGACACGAATTGCGATTTCTCCGCGGTTTGCCACTAATACTTTGTTGAATTTTTTCAAGTTTTCCCTCTCCTTTAAGCACTAATCATGTTTGTTATGTATCTTTAATTTGCAGCTGCCGAAAAATCAAATCGGAAAGTTTTAATTTTTCAAACAAATCTGCTTATATAGAAGGGCTGATCTCTAGAAAAATTCCTAAATACCAGCCCGTATTCATTTCATTATTTAATACTATAAACGTTTTTGACTTCCCCACTGCTCACAGCGGTCTTTTCTTTCTTCATTCTGTACTTTTCATCGTATTTCACAAACATGGATACGTTGACAAGTACGCCCATCGAAAGGGACAGGACAAGCAAGGAAGAACCCCCGTAACTGACAAAAGGAAGCGGAACTCCAGTGATGGGGATCACGCCTGACACCCCTCCCAGATTGATGAATGCCTGCAGGCCTATCATGCTGGAAATACCGATGGCCAACATGGTGCCAAAGGGATCCCTGCTTTTTACTCCAGTATAAATCCCGCGTAATACGATATAGGCCAGACCGACAATGACAAAAGCCACACCAAGCAAGCCAAGTTCTTCTACGATGATAGCCATGATAAAATCAGTATGTGACTCCGGCAGATAACCAAGTTTCTGTATACCCTGTCCAAGGCCCAGCCCCTTGATCCCTCCGGCACCTATCGCCAAATATGAATTGACAAGCTGATATCCTTCACCCTGGGCATACTGAAACGGATCGAGGTAGGCATGAATCCTTCCCACTCTTTCATCCGTAAAGATATAATTCCTCCCAAGATAAATAAAAGGTGACAGGATAAGCAAGAGAACAGCACCCACTGCCCCCAGTTTAAAAAACATCTTAAAGCTGATGCCCGAGCAGAGAATCACAAAACAGCCGATCATAAATATGATGCCTGCCGTTCCATAATCCGGTTCAAGAAATACCAGAAAGCAAATAAAGCCAAACAGCAGCAAAGGAGGCATGACGCCCACATTCAACTGATCTATGTAATCCTGCTTTTTTGCGTAAACGGCCGACAAGTAAATGATCACTGTTAATTTGGCAAATTCGGATGGCTGGATTTGCATGAATCCGATATCAAGCCAGCTTTGCGCACCATTGACTTCATCCCCGACGAAATGAACGGCCAGCAAAAGTCCAATTGTACCGAACAGCACTAATTTTAATGGAAACTTAAATCGCGTGAACGCTTTGTACGGGAAGGCTGCCGCAAATAAAAAAGCCCCAAAACCGATTAAAATATTGAATAACTGTTTTTGATAGAAATGATCACTGCTAGTTTCATAGTATTCCACAGCCGTTACCATGCTTGCGCTATATATCATAATCAAACCAAAGAAAACCAGGAACGCATAAACAGCTATCAACGAGTAATCGTACGATTTTAATATTTTTTTTATGAGCATAATCTCTTCCTATCCCTTTTTTAAAAATATTCTATATAAAATACTGAAAATCCTGCTTACCTTTACAAAAAGCTGTTTTCGTAGATTGTTGCTTTTGGAAAAATCCCTAGTGCCGGATTTTTCCCCTTGTTACAAGGTTTTTTCTCTCTGAACAGGGAGAATAGCTCTTTTCTTCCTTGCTTACCAGGATATTTTGTGTGATTGATGTCAATATATTTCGAGATTCATATTAAATAGCAACAAAGTTAGAAAAGAGCCTTTCAAAAAGAAACGGCAATGATGGCGTCTAGTAAAAAAACTCAAACAATCACATGCTGTTTGTTTGAGTTTTAATGATTATTTATTTTTTGGTCGAAGCCTCATGCAAAGCAGAAAGCTCTCTCTCTAAAGAATCCATAAGGGTCTTTCCATCTACTTCGTCCACTAGTCCAAGACGGACAGCAAATTCTATTTCACGGGATAATCCGAACATTTGAGTATCCAATACTTCCTCATATAAAGGACATTGGGGCATCGTTAAATTATCCATCTGTACTTTAATAAGCTTTAAAATTTTCTCTGCGTCAGCCTTCAGCAGCTGATAGGCTTTTTCACGATGGTCTATTTTCATCTCAGACGCCATAATGATCCCCCCATTCCGTACAAATAGCGATTCTCTTATCTTAAAATTTTATCGTTAAACCGACGAAAATGCAAGTGGGAAAACCAAAGTGGAGGTGTACCGCCAAAGGCATACGGCCTGTAGCTGCTGAGCGTTGAGATCGATCATGACTAAATACAAAGGAGGAGATTGACAGGGCGCCTGCCGCTGGGGAAGTGGAACTGGGCAAAATTATAGAGAACGCACAGCTAAGCTGCCTTTGTATTGGTGGGGTTCTGAATGAGATAAAGAAACGGTTGTTGTGAGTTGTTGAGGAATAGGGCGGAAAAAGGAGCGTTAATTTTTGCGTTCCCCTGTTTGGATAAATAAACATAATTGCTGATTGTATCAGTAACGAGATCTGTCCTGTGAAATTTATAAAGGAAGGGAAGAAGTGTCAATACAAGGGGGACCTGTAGTAATAGAGACTTTTTGTTTTCGAGCGTCAGAGGTTTGGGGCTGCGAGACCTTTCTTTACGACTTTTATATTGAGCTTTTATTTGTCGTTTTTCCTTTTTTCATCCTTTACTTTATCTATTAAGGATTTTAATTTTTTATTATATTTCTTTAAAACCTCTCTTATGGACTTTAATCTTCAATCTTCTCTTTTATCATCCTTTACGACCTTTCTTAAGGACTCTGATTCTAAATTCTCACTTTTATCATCCTTCCCCCCTGATGGCTCCAACCTTCAAATCTCTTCCCCTATTGTCCTTTTCTTAAAAAATACTCCATTTATATTCAGAGCCCATTAATTCAAGAAGCCTTAGGCCCGCTATACTGTTTCCTGTATCATCAAGAGAAGGGCCAAATATACCGATGCCGCATTTTCGGGGAACGGAACCCATTATTCCGCCAGATACCCCGCTTTTCGCTGGTATCCCGACTTTTATGGCAAATTCACCTGAAGAATTATACATCCCGCAGGTAACCATGAACGTCTTGCATATACGGGCGACATCCCTGGTGATTAATTGTTTGCCTGTCACAGGGTCAATTCCATCATTTGCAAAAACCGCACCTATCTTGGCTAGGTCCTGGCAGTTCATTTCAATTGCACACTGCTTTGTATAGATATAAATTAAATGTTCAATATCTCCCTTGATGATTCCATGCTGTTTCATGAAATACCCTAGTGAGCGGTTCAAGAACGCAGTATGGAATTCTGATTCCGCGACTTCCTGATTGTAAGTTACTTCACTATCTCCCGTTAACCGCCTTACAAAGGCTAATAACCTTTCCCACTTTTCTTCATTGGTAGACCCTTTTATCATGTCGGTTACCGCAAGTGCACCGGCATTAATCATCGGGTTTAACGGCTTTGAAACTCTATTGGTTTCAAGTTTGATGATCGAGTTAAAAGGGTCACCCGTCGGTTCCATTCCTACCTTTGAAAATACCTCTTCCTCCCCATTGTCCATCAACACCAGTGCCAGTGTGATGACCTTTGAAATACTTTGCAGCGTGAATTTTTCGAGATAGTCACCTGCATAGAAAAATTCACCGTTTAAAAAACATACCGAAACAGAAAGGTTATCCTTATTTTCTTTTTTTAAAGCAGGTATGTAGTCGACCAGCTTTCCTTCAGCAGAAATCGGCCGGGCCTCACTGACCATTTTTGCTAGAATTTCATTATCTATATTCATTCCAAAAATCCTCCTCTCCCCCGTCTATATTTGTTTCTATATCTTTTCCCCACTATCCGGCCCGTTACTCATATCGTGAATCAGCAAAGATGTGAAAGCGGTGTATTATCTGATATACTAAGCTTATTACATAGATGGAGGGAACCTAGATGGATGCATCAATTGTACCTTTAACTGGTAGGGTAAAATACCAAATCACCTTAGATCCGGGTGTCTGGATTTTTGATGACAGAAAAGTCGATTTAAATACATATTTTCAGGACGAAGTAAAAGCGAAGAATGAGTTAGACGAATATACAAAGAACATGTCCAAAAACTGGACAAGGGAAATCCAAGAGGGCGCGACGTCTCCTCCAACCTTAAAAACGGAAAAAAAATATGAAAAGGAAAAGATTCTGAATGGCACTTTCGGAATACCGTTGTCCCCTTTTCTGAAAAATGCCGAGCCAGAGAACGGCGCTGACACCCTTGTAATTATGACCGCTGATCAAAGTGAAGAGCTTTCCCTTCCTTTATCAAAAGCAGAAGATCTATTGCTTGGCTTTTCGAAGGACGGCAAGCCATTAAAAGAAGATGGACCTGTTCATGTTTACTATAAGGATGGATCAAATTCAAAAAATCCGATTAAAAACGTCAGAGGAATTACAATAAAATAACTCATAAAAAACGATTCAGTCCGGAACAACTGAATCGTTTTTTTCATATGGTGTTAATGTGTTTTTTAACGGCTCTTTTCTTAAACTTTGCTATTTAATATGAATTCCAAAATATAGACATCATTCACCCGAAATATCAGAAAAGAGCTGCTCTACCTGTTCAGAGAGAAAAAACCTTGTACCAGGGAAAAAATCCGGCACTGGGGATTTTTTCCGAAAGGAACAATTCATACAACGAAAACAGCCTTTTAATATCACAAAATATCTGCTGCGAGTTGAGCCAATCCGGACCGTTCCCCTTTCATAAGCTTAATATGGCCGGCGACCGGGTGATCTTTGAACTTTTCCACCACATAGGTTAATCCGTTATTATATTCATCAAGGTAAGGGTGATCGATTTGTCCCGGGTCTCCCATGAGGACAATTTTACTTTTCTCACCCACCCTTGTCAGAATTGTTTTCACCTCGTGCTTGGTAAGATTTTGTGCTTCATCAATAATGATGAATTGTTCAGGTATGCTTCTTCCCCTGATATAGGTCAAGGCTTCCACTTCGATTGAACCCATTCCGGCCAGGATATCATCCAGTTCCCCCGGTTTTTTCGTATTAAAGAGATATTCCAGGTTGTCAAATATCGGCTGCATCCATGGCCTTAACTTCTCCTGCTTTTCCCCTGGCAGGAATCCTATATCCTTGCCGACTGGAACAATCGGCCTGGCCACTAAGAGCTTTTTATATGCTTGAAGGTCCTCTGTCTGGAGCAGTCCGGCGGCCAGTGCCAGCAGGGTCTTTCCTGTTCCCGCTTTTCCTACCATCGTGATCAATGGAATGTCTTCCCTTAAAAGCAATTCCATTGCCATTGTCTGCTGGACATTTCTAGGTTTTATTCCCCAAATATGATCCTGGTCATAGATGAATTTCCTAACATATTTTCCTGTAATATCTACAATCCCCACTGCTGAGGCCGAGCTTCCCATTGAATCTTTCATCAACAGAAACTGGTGTGAAAAGAATGGATGCTGAGTGATATCAGCTAACGGAATCTCGCCCTTTTCATAGAATTTATTCAGCAGATCCTTTGGGATGTAAATTTCAATAAAGCCGCTGTAGATATCACTCACATCCACTACCCTGTCACTCAGGAAATCTTCTGCCTGCAGCCCAAGTGCGTCAGCCTTTACACGGACGAGTGTATCCTTGCTGACCAATATGACTTGATGCCCGTCTTCTTTTGTTTCTTCTTCAAGAGACAGGTTTTTGGCTACCGCCAATATTCGGTTATCATTCGTCTTTTCAACAAAAATTTCCTGCAGCTGATGAAAAGAGCGGTGATTCAACTCTATTCGCAGTGACCCGCCATTATATAGCGGAATACTTTCATGGAGCTTTCCTTGTTGCCTTAAGCTATCAATTAGTTTTGATACATGTCTTGCGTTTCGGCCAATTTCATCCATATAGCGTTTTTTGCTGTCAACTTCTTCCAGAACAACTGCAGGTATCACCACTTCATTATCTTGAAAGGAAAAAATCGCCTGTGGGTCTTGCAACAAGACATTGGTATCCAGTACATAAATTTTTTTCAAATCGATGCCTCCTGCTCCTCTATTCTTATACTATTGTATGTAGACCCTCTTCATCCGGTTATTACTAAAGAGTCCACTTAAATAGGACGGCCCGTTGCTAAAATATATGAACCAAGGAATAAATATAGAAGAAGATTACACAATAAGTAATACAGATATAACAATTCGGAGGTTGCATAATGAAAAAATTGCTTACTTTGTTCCTGCTGGGCGCCTTATTAACAGGCTGCAACCAGCAGAATAACCAAACCGCTTATGATAACCAGGAAAATGGAGATAATCCAAGACCCATCAATGTAGAAAATAGTAATATTCAACAGGAAAACAATGACACAAGCCAGGAAGTCTCAAGAAACCTGGTCAGGATTGCTACAGCAGTGCCTGATGTCGAGGATGCAACAGCTGTTGTTCTCGGAAATTACGCCTTTGTCGGCATAGATGTTGATGCCAGAGTCGAAAGGTCGGAAGTCGGCACCATTAAATACTCGGTAGCTGAAGCCTTGAAGGATGATCCCCATGGCGCACAGGCAATGATTATTGCTGACCCTGACCTCTATGCACGCCTTCAGGAAGTCGGCGAGGACATTGAAAATGGAAGGCCTGTCCAGGGTATCCTGAATGAACTGTCGGACATTGCAGGGCGCCTGATGCCGGAACTTCCTAAGAACACCCAACAGCTGAATCCTGATGAAGCCCCTGAGAAATCACAGAACAAGGCAGGCCAGTCAGAAGAAAATCAACTTGAAAAAGAACAGCAAGATCAGTCAAATAACCATATGAACCGTGATAACAACAATAATTAAAAAAGAACAAAAAGAAGCCATGGATAAGCTTTGGATTTAAGCTTTCTTCATGGCTTCTATTACTTGCCGGTCCAGCCGGTCGGCAGCTTCTTGATCATATGTTTTTTCATATTGAGGTTCAACAGAAATCTTTGATCCATAAAACATGACATCTCTCACTTCACTAATAGATAGTGATACAAGAGACAGATTGATCGGCACACCCTTAAGCCTTTCAGACTTAAGTTCTGCACTTCCACAAATTGAATAGGAGGATTCATTTGCAATGATGTTCAATACAACAAGAGGATTGGTCTTGATGTTCTTGACAATTCTCGAACGGCTGTCAACAGCAAAGAGTATCTTTTCTTCAGTCTCCGCATATACCCATGAAATGGCGCTTACATTGGGACCACCTGTTTCAAAATCAACGGTAGACACAGTAATGAATCTCTCTTGTTGAAGTTCTTCAAATAAAACAGGCATCAGGCTCGTTTCAATTCGATTCACCAATGATCATCCCTCCTTTTTTCACTTATATTATACAACAGCTGAAACTAGAATAGAAAATAATTCCTGAATACTAAAAAATAATGTCTGGTTAATTATTGATCTTTTAGGAGAGTTATTAGTGTGAATATACCTTTTTCTTTTAGGAAGGCTGTTTTCGTATATATTGTTGCTCTCGGAAAAAACCAAAGAGCCGGATTTTTCCCTTGGAGACAAGGGCTTTTATCTCTGAACAAAGGTGTATTAGCTCTTTCCTTCTTGTTTATCAGCTATTTTTAGTTAATTAAGTAAGTAATTTTTATAGTTTGTATTAAATAGCAACAAAGTTTACGAAAAGAGCCTTTAGGAAAGACACAAATTTGGGCAATTCCGATCAAAAATAGACCCTTTTTTCTTAATTCAGACAAAGAAATGGACTCTTCCGCCCAAGAGTATTCGTAAGCCGCATAAAAATGTGGACTCTTTCTTTCGCTTAAGAAAAGACCATTTCCTCCCACAACACACAAAAATTCGGACACTTCCACTCAAGAATAGACCATTTTCTCTAAAGAAAGACACCCTCATGAACTCGAGGGCACTGAAAATATGTCGATACTTAAGACAAAATGCTAATTAATAAAGAAAAAGCGTTCTTCTCCCATAACATATTGTTCAGAGAGACGACGATATCAACAAGATCCGTATATTTACTGAACATCATTGATTGTTGTTGTATCATTGGAAACCACCCACTAATATTGATGGTTCCATAATAAAGTAAGGTTTTATTAGCGGATAGTATTCTCACCGTATTGGAGTGGAAGGTGCACGACCTCCTGCGGGACTAGCGGGACAGGTGAGACCCAATCCAGTTGCAGCGCCCCAGGTTACGTACCCACTGGAACGTAACCCAGCCCCTCGGGGTCGTGCACCTGGAACGGAAATCAATACTTTTTCGTAAAAACTGAAGTAAAAAAGGCAGAGTCGGTATTTGTAGTGAACGGCTCTGCCTTTTAAATTTTCTTGGACTTTTTCAGTGGCCTTATGAACTCAAGACCCCTTTTAGGGGAAGCTGTACAACTTCTCCATTATTGATAAAATAACAAAAAGGGGCTTAAAAAGCTTCAAACTATATAAAAGAACTACCTAAAAGAAGAAATACAGTTTACTCCGTGATATACTAAGAACAAAAATGTATACGCATCAAGACATGGAGGTGTCAAATATGAGAGTGAAATGCACTCTGTGTGATGTGATTGAGTCCATCAACGATGAATCTTTAACTGCGAAGCGCTTAAGAAACAGACCAATCCATACCTATATGTGTGAAATATGTCAAGACAGAATCACTAAGAGAACTAAAGAACGGGCCGATACGGGAAATTTCCGTCTCTATCGATCCGTTAAGTCAAAAAATGACTTTTGACATACTTCTAAAAGGAAGCATACTAGGAATCATTTCCGGAGTTATTTTAGGGATAATCCTTAAAATAACTGAGAT
Source organism: Bacillus sp. SG-1 (assembly GCF_000181495.1). Taxonomy (GTDB): domain Bacteria; phylum Bacillota; class Bacilli; order Bacillales; family Bacillaceae_B; genus Rossellomorea. Next base: position 4,234 of record NZ_ABCF01000014.1, on the reverse strand, counting down.
ACTAACCAAACTAAAAGTATACACATTGCTGCTGAATATTGATTTTATCCCTGTGGCGGGGGACATCAACTGGCCGGAATTGATGGAATTCCTTTTCCACTTAATAGTGTCGGTTTTCTTGGGAATCTTATTTTATTACCTTGCTTCCCGCTTAAATTTTGATAATAAGCAGAGGTTCTTTTTAGCTGCCGGCCTGACATTCCCCGCTTTACTGTTGTACTTCCCATTGTCCATTCTGGCTGAAAAAGATGTACCTGCATTAAATGACTGGGCAGCTTTATTCTATTGGAGTACAGGACATCTTCTCTATGCAGTGTGTTTAACTCTTTTATTTCCTATATTGAAAAAGTGGAAGTCTTAAAACCATAACAAAAAAGCAGAGGCGATGGCCCCTGCTTTTTTGTTATGAACTGAATTCTTCTTTTTTATGGCTGCGCAGCCTGATTTTATAAATGATTAAAATCAGAGCTGCAACCACAAGCCCTTCTGCTACAGGCAGGAAAATTCCTAAAAAGGTTAAAACTGTTGATCCAGCCGCAAGGAAGAAATAAATTACAACAGATTTCAAAAGCGGCAATTTTTTTGCAAATCCTAATTTATACACCAGAATTGATAAAGCAATAATCGTAATGTATAAAAGCCACATACCGAGTGTAGGGTTTTCCTCCACCCGGAAGAGGGATGCGAAAAAGGATAAACGTTCAGTTACCATTTCCTGATCACTCCTAATAGTTTATATTAGTTAGTTTCAGCTACCTTTTTCTTTTTAGTAACTCTTTCACGTTCATTTTTATCAAGAATCTTTTTGCGAAGACGAATAGATTCCGGTGTCACTTCACAGTACTCATCATCATTCAGATATTCCAATGATTCTTCAAGAGTCATGATACGTGCTTTCTTAATCGTTACCGTTTGATCTTTATTTGCAGAACGAACGTTAGTCGCCTGCTTTGTTTTTGTGATATTTACTGTAATATCATTCTCGCGTGTATGTTCTCCAACGATCATACCTGCATAGATTTCTGTACCAGGCTCAACGAAGATAGTTCCACGGTCTTCTACTCCCATAATACCATATTGAGAAGATTTACCTGTTTCCATTGAAACGATAACACCTTGTCTACGGCCTCCGACTTGACCTTTTTGCATAGGCTGGTAGCTGTCGAATGTATGGTTGATGATTCCATAACCACGAGTTAGAGTCATGAATTCTGTTGAGTAACCGATCAATCCACGCGCAGGCACCATAAAGATCAATCTTACTTGCCCGCTGCCATTGTTGATCATGTCGAGCATTTCACCTTTACGAGTTCCCATGGATTCGATGATGCTTCCTGTATACTCTTCAGGAACATCGATTTGAACGCGTTCTACAGGCTCACATTTCACACCGTCAATTTCACGCACGATAACTTCCGGTTTTGAAACTTGAAGCTCAAATCCTTCACGGCGCATGTTTTCAATCAAGATAGAAAGGTGAAGCTCACCACGGCCGGAAACTGTCCAAGCATCAGGTGAATCCGTGTTTTCAACACGCAAGCTGACATCAGTTTGCAGCTGTGCAAGCAATCTTTCTTCAATCTTTCTGGAAGTAACATACTTTCCTTCACGGCCAGCGAAAGGACTGTTATTAACCAGGAATGTCATTTGAAGTGTAGGTTCGTCGATTCGAAGCACAGGAAGTTGATCCTGATGATCGATAGGACAAACTGTTTCACCAACATTGATATCTTCCATACCTGATACCGCGATTAAATCACCAGCATGGGCTTCTTGAATCTCAACGCGCTTCAAGCCCATGAAACCGAAGATTTTTGTTACACGGAAGTTTTTCACACTTCCATCAATTTTCATCAATGCTACTTGCTGTCCAACTTTCATTGTCCCTCTGAATACGCGTCCGATACCAATACGTCCTACGTAATCGTTGTAATCAAGAAGTGCTACCTGGAATTGAAGCGGCTCTTCACGATTATCGATTGGAGCTGGTATATGCTCAATTACTGATTCATATAAGCATTGCATGTTTTCGTCCTGGTTAGCTGGATCCGGATCTGTGCTTGCGGTACCGTTGATTGCTGAAGCATAAACAACCGGGAATTCCAGCTGGTCTTCATTGGCATCAAGCTCGATGAAAAGCTCCAATACTTCATCAATGACTTCTTCAGGTCGTGCTGAATCTTTATCAATTTTATTAACGACAACGATTGGTGTTAAGTTTTGCTCCAGGGCTTTCTTAAGAACAAAACGAGTCTGTGGCATACACCCTTCATAAGCATCGACAACAAGCAGAACGCCGTCAACCATTTTCATAATACGTTCAACTTCTCCACCGAAGTCAGCATGTCCTGGTGTATCAAGGATGTTGATACGAGTATCTTTATATTGAATTGCTGTATTTTTGGCTAAGATTGTGATTCCTCGTTCTCTTTCAAGATCATTGGAATCCATGGCACGCTCTTCAACATGCTCATTTGTACGGAAGATACCTGATTGTTTTAACAACTCGTCGACTAATGTAGTTTTACCGTGGTCAACGTGGGCAATAATCGCTATATTTCTTAAATCATTTCTTAAATTCAATGTATTCACTCCTGATTGTAGTTATCTTTATTTATGATAACAGACATTATGAACTGCCTTCATGTGTTCCATCACAAAATCCAGCCATAAGCGGCCCTTTTTCTTGCAACTAAGACATTATATCACAGCAATCGTAAAAGCAGAAACTTATTCTTGTAAATATTATTACATCAGGGTTGCTTAAACCCGGTACTTTTGCGAAGACACGCATCATTACTGAATTACGTATAACTATTCAGAGTTTCATCTTCAATAAATTACCATCTCCAGTTGGACTTTCAGACATGCAATTACACATTAGGAGCGGATATAAGGGCTTAATAATCGTCTTTCTTTTAGAAGTATGCCGTTTTTTTAAAAAACAGTAAGTCGGGCCTGTATTTCTCCAAGAATAAAGCTTGTGATCGCAGCATTTCATTGATAATATTTTAAGTATAAATCTTTGTGACTTCCATCAAAGGAGAAGTGAATCGTGAAAAATATCAAATGGATTTTTGTACTGTATGCCGTTCTGTCAGCTGTTTGTATAATGGGAATTGGAATCGCTATCAGCGAAAAAAGCCTATTCCTGGCGATACTGGCTGTTGCGGCATGGATCTCAGTAATGGGGTATGGATTTAAGACGAAGAAAAAGTTTCGTGAAGAAGGAAAGCTGTAAAGACTGAAGATTTTCCCTTTCATTCATTGATAGAGAAGTCTTAACCAAAGGCTCTTAAGCAAGAGAGAAAAGAGCTACTCTCCCTGTTCCGAGAGAAAAACCTTGTCTGAAAGCAACAACCTAAACGAAAACAGCCTTACCAAAAGAGCCGGCCATATTTGGCCGGCTCTTTTCATATTATATTTTTTTTATCGATACATCCTTTAAATAAGTCTTTGAAATATTCTCGTGAAGACCCGGCTTGCAGGAGAAAACCGAGCTCTTTTGAAGCATGTCCAACTCCTTGCCATCCAGGCTCGTCACCACTCCGCCTACTTCTTCAATAAGGATTTTCCCTGCAGCGAAATCCCATGGTGCAAGCCTCATGGTCATATAACCATCAATTCTTCCGGAAGCTACATACGCCATTTCCATGGCCGCTGATCCATATGACCTTGTCCCTCTGACATCCCTGACCAATGGCCCCAGAACTTCTTTATTTATCCGGTTGTTATCCGTCACCCAGAGGGCATTGACTCCGATAATGGAATCCCTGACATCTACCTCTTGCAGGGGCGGGAGTTCCAAGTCGTTCATATAGGCCCCGTGACCTTTGCGTCCATGATACAGCTCATCATGGACGACATCGTAAATATATCCCAGCATACCTTCTCCATCATGATAAATACCAATCGAGATGGCAAAATTCCGCTGTTGATGAACAAAATTCATGGTTCCATCGATGGGGTCGATGATCCAGATCGTTCCCTTCATATCCTTCAGTTCATCGCCAAAACCCTCTTCACCTAGTATATGATGATCCGGATAGATATTTCTAATTCTTTCAATGAAGAATTGTTCTGTCTCCTGATCCACATTCGTTACAAGATCATTTCGGTTAGATTTAGTTTGTATATTAAGCTGCGTTTTAAATGACTGCCTGATTCTTTCTCCGGCTTCTTTAATCCAGTGCTTGACATATGTATCGATCTCTTGCCAGTTGGACATTGCGCA
>NZ_ABCF01000015.1 GCF_000181495.1 Bacillus sp. SG-1 | reverse complement strand
TAGACGCTCATCAGCAATATAAAAATGATCAGGAAATGAGGAACGAGCACTCTGTCAGTGTTAAAAATTCCCATGGGCAGATAGGTTACAAACAAACTTGATCCATAGAAACAGATTAATGCGATGAACGGAAGGAGAAGTTTTTTCATTCCTCACCCTCCGCTTCTTCGGGCTCCTCCAGATCAATGCTCACCTTGCTTCTGTCCACAACAATCACATGTTCAAGATGATACAAGTCAGCTGTCGGTTCAACATATGCCGTCTGTGTCAATCCATATTGGTCTGGCACGACTTCCTTCACTTCCCCGATCGGCAGCCCCTTTGGAAATACGCCGCCAAGACCTGAAGTGATGACTTTGGCTCCTTCTTCAACCTTCATATCATTAGGGATGCGTTTAACTAAAAGCTGATCCCTGTCGGTGTCATACCCTTCAATTGAACCAATGACATTTTCATCACCTTGAATCAGCGCAGAAATCCTGTTATTTGGATTTTTATTGCTGAGCAGTTCAATGGTCGAGGAAAACTGCTTTACGCTTTTCACCTTCCCTATCAAACCTTGGGAAGTAATGACAGCCATGTTGGCTTGGACACCTTGGACTTTTCCTTTATCAATTACAAGCAGATCTTCCCATTGGCTGGGATTTCTGGCAATGACGGTCGCCTGAATGGGATCAAAATCTCTTAAATTTTCTTGTTTGTCCAAGATTTGACGCAGTTCATCATTATCTTTTTCAAGATCTTTCACCATAGTTTCGAGCTTTACAAGCTCTTCCAGGCGGGACTTCAGTTTCTGGTTTTCTGTATAAGTATTTTGCAAGTCTTTTACGTTTTCAAAGAAACCGGCAATCGCTCCAACCGGTTTGGACACAAGGGATTGCCCAAATCCAACAATATCTCCTACGAACTGTTCCGGCCAGGATATATTATCCCTTTCACGAACAGAATATCCTATCAATGCCACCAGCACGATGATGCTGACAAGAAGGATGATCAATCGTTTATTCAAAAAAAAGCGGGGCATGTAAGACACCTCTATCTTTTACACTTATTTTCTATCCTGTTTGAATGAATATATTTTAACAAGTACACTTCTTAATCTACCATTTTTCTCAAAAAGGAAAAAGAGCCTTTTAAATAAATGCACGCCCATAAGCGATTGATCAGGCGAACAGTTACTTTTACCCTTTTACACAAACAAGAAGGGACTGCCCACGTTATCTTTCAATGAGTGCAGCCCCATCTTTAATAATCAAACCATATTATTTTTTGTTTTTGAATAAATCGATATGGTCAAGTGCTTTTCCAGTACCGATCGCCACACAATCAAGCGGGTTTTCTGCAATCAGTACAGGCATTTTTGTTTCATCACTGATGATCTTATCCAGGTTACGAAGCAGAGCACCGCCTCCAGTGAGGACGATTCCGCGATCCATGATGTCGGCCGCCAATTCAGGAGGAGTCTTCTCAAGCGTGCTCTTAACGGCATCGACAATGGAGTAAACTGTGTCCCTGAGCGCAGCGGCAATTTCATCTGCTGTGATCTCAATTGTTTTTGGCAGTCCCGTCAACAGATCACGCCCTCGGATATCCAATGTATCGACACCTTCCGAGTCTCCGGCAGAACCAATTTCAACTTTGATGGTTTCGGCCGTACGATCCCCGATCATCAAGTTGTACGTTTTGCGGATGTAGTTGATGATGGCTTCATCCATTTCATCCCCTGCAACACGGATGGATTGGCTTGTCACGATTCCGCCAAGGGAAATGATTGCGACTTCTGTCGTTCCGCCGCCGATGTCCACAACCATGCTTCCTGTCGGTTCCCAAACTGGGAGATTGGCGCCGATAGCAGCTGCAAATGGTTCCTCAATCGTATAAGCATCCCTTGCTCCCGCCTGTCGCGTAGCGTCAATAACAGCGCGTTCCTCGACAGCTGTGATGCCGGATGGAACGCAGATCATTACATAAGGCTTACGGGAGAAGGACCCTCTTCCATTAGTTGCCTGTCTTATGTAATATTTCATCATGGTAGCAGTGGTTTCGTAATCAGCAATGACACCATCTTTCATCGGGCGCAGTGCCACTACATTTCCCGGTGTTCTTCCGATCATGTTTTTAGCGTCGTTACCTACAGCCACGATCTGCTTTGAATCAGTCTGCAAAGCAACCACTGAAGGTTCACGAACGACGATTCCTTTTCCTTTTACATATACAAGTGTGTTAGCCGTTCCTAAGTCTATTCCAAGATCCTTTGTACCAAACATTGTTGTATCTCCCTTTCTAATGCGGAATGGGGTCATTCCAATCTATATAAGTTCTTTCCCTATATATTTAAGCTTCAAAAATCATAAACAATATTATAGCCTAACCATCACAAAAAACAAAGTATCATAAGTATCCTTTTTCCTTTAAGCTGACATATTTCTTTTCACCGATTATAAGATGGTCCAGTACTTCTATCCCTATGATTTTTCCACATTCGACGAGCCTCTTCGTCACTTCAATATCCTCCCTGCTCGGAGTCGGGTCTCCTGAGGGGTGGTTATGGATACATATGATGGACGCCGCTGATCTTCGGAAGGCTTCCTTAAAGACTTCACGGGGATGCACGATAGATGCATTCAGGCTGCCAATAAATATAGTTTGTTTGTGAAGTACTTGGTTTTTTGTATTAAGGTAAAGACAAACGAAATGTTCCTGTGACAGGAATCTCATATCATTCATCACGTAGTTGGCTCCATCTTCGGGGGAGCGAATCGAATAGCGGTCATCATATGCAAGGTTGCCGATACGCCGGCCGATTTCTAAAGCAGCCATGATCTGTACCGCTTTAGCAAGTCCAATGCCCTTGATATTCATAATTTCTTCAAGAGAAGCTTCTTTTAAAAGCCTGAGACCTTCAAACGTCGTCAGGACCCGGTTCGCCAATTGCAGGACAGACTCCGACTTAGTTCCTGTCCTCAAAATGATTGCCAGAAGCTCCTGATTGGACAGACTGGCTGCACCGCTTTGAACCATTCGTTCACGCGGCCTTTCATCAGTAGGATAATCTCTGATCATAAGTTTTGTTTCCGGCAAAATTCCATACCTCCCAATTATAACGCCTGGGAGGACTAAAAGAGGAAAAATGCTTACGGATGGCAGCCCATTTCTTTCAAGCTGCGGTATACCTGGGAAATCGGCAGCCCCACTACTGAAAAATAATCACCGTGGATTTCTTTTACAAGAAGGGCGCCCAATCCCTGTATTCCATATCCGCCTGCTTTATCGAGTGGTTCACCAGAAGCTGCATACGTTTCTATTTCCTCTTCTGTCAGCTCCCAAAACGTTACATCTGTTTTTTTGTAAAACATTTTTTCATTTTCGTTATTCACAATGGCTACACCTGTATAGACGGAATGTGTTTTGCCTGAAAGTGTGCGGAGCATTTCTTTAGCATGTTCTGCACCAGAAGGTTTTCCCAAGATTTCATTGCCATAGACAACGACCGTGTCCGATCCAATGACAAAAGCTTCCGGGTGTCGGGCTGCAACGGAGACGGCTTTACGCTTGGACAGTTCCATCACAACTTCATGCGGCGGCAGGTCTGAAGAAAAAGTTTCATCAGCATTGCTGACTTCAATAGAAAAAGATAGTTGGATTTGTTGTAGAAGTTCTTTTCTGCGGGGGGAACCTGAAGCTAAAATGAGGTTTGACAATTCATACACCTTTCCCTTCTTCCGTAAGATTGGGAGATACCATTTCATCGTATCAAATACTTGTCCTATTCACAACTAATAACAAAGCGGAGATTTCCCGTTCAGCGGCATACGAAATGAACTTCACGACTAATCGTTAAGAGAAGCCGGGATCTTGGCCACTGGAGTTATGTTGTCGGATGCCCCTTCTCGAGATTTTCTGCTGTTAATAAAAAAAGCAGGGTCAAATTCCTCCCTGCTCTGCCTCTTTATTATATATTTCCCGGAAAATATCCAATATACCAGATAATATTACAATTTGTGATAAGACTCCAAATAAGTAAGCAAAGACTGTTGTGCAGCAATAAGTTTAGAGAGTTCCGTTGAAGACTTGTATTCCTGCAGGTTCCGTGAAGCCGTTTCAAGATTTTCTTTCAATCCGGTCATGTTCTCACTTACTTTTGAAGCTGACAGATCATTCAACAGCGTGCTGATTTCGTTTAATTTCTCTTCATTAATTGACCCGTTTGTGTACGCATTTGAGCTCTCAACTGCTAATGCAGCAAAAACGGCTTTTGACTTTTCAATGAAGTCAGCATCTGCTTTTGTTCCCGCAACATTCTTGTCTGGAAGCACGATGTCCTTTGCATACACTTCAACATCTTGATTAGAAAGTTTTTTGCCCATAGCCTTTGCTCCTTCAAGGTCTCCTGCGGTTCCGATAAATAAAAATAGGTTACCGTCCATTTCTATCATCATCGTCGGGATGCCTTTTGCCTCCAAGGACGCTTTCATGGTATTGGCAGAGTCCGTAGTGGTGTATACTCCTCCCTGCAGAACAGATGCCGTCAGACTATCAATGGTTATAGTACCCCCGGCAGCAGAAGGAGTTTCCTTCCCATCCTTGTTTACATCTGCAGCCTCCTGAAGCTGAACCGCCGGGATGGATTGCTCACCGTCGGTAATAACATTAAGAATAATGAAGCCAAAAATTAGTGAGACAGCAACCGCACCGACCAGCGTATAGATGATCCTCGCAATCCCAGGAGTGATTTGCTTTACGCCAAACCGTTTTTTTCCTTTGTTTTTTTGTACATAATTAATTTTTTTAAATTCTTTAGGAGCCGGATCTTCGTCTGGAAGGACCCAGTCAAAAGAATCTTCTTCTGCCCTCTCTTCGGCAGCGGCAGATTCTTCTTCTCCTAACTTCCAATTATGTACAAGCAGTTCTTCATTATAGTTCTTTTTGTCTCCGTTAATTTTTATTGTGATCCTGCCATCTTTGCTGCCCCGCTTGTCCATTTGTGTCCCCCTCCTCTATGTCGTTTTTTTTATGCTATCACAGTGCATAAAAAAAAGAACAAGACTTTTGTCGTCTTGTCCCCAGAGGTTTTCGCCAATTTTTTCATTTTCGGAAATGGCACTCTAAATAGATAGTAATATAACACAGAAGATTTTTTATTTCCCGCTTTATTTAGTTACTCATCTTCATTTTCATCCAAGTCACTGTAGCTGCTGAATGGATTCACTTTATTGGCAGGCGGCGGGCTGTTCAGCGATGGCATTTCTTCTATAAGCTGCATGAGGTCAGGCAAATAAAAAGCAGCAACCAGCAGCTTATAGCTGACCTTGTCATAACTGTCTCCCTGTATAATCGATTCTTCAGGCCCTTCAAAAGCAATTTGTTCAATTTCTGTTATTCGGTCAAGCTCTTCGAGGACTTCCAAAAATTTTTCCATTTCGAAGTAACTTGGTGATTCGACAGAAAGTATTGCATTGAGTTTTTTCAATCCTTGAGGCAGAATTTCCTGCGTCTCCCCATTCACTTCCCCTGAATCTTCACTATCGTCTGAAGAAAGATTTTCAATATCTTCCTCTGCACTCTGGGATGTGAGCGGCAGAATTACATCTCCTTCGGAAAATTGGATACTGGATATAAAACTGTCTGATATCGTTTCCGCTTTTTCCAGATCAAGAAGCAGCTTTTCCGTCATTGGCTTAACAGGAACCTTTTTTTGAAGAGAAATGGAATTTTGAAACGTTTCCTGTTCAATATTGCTCGTTTTCTCTTCTAGTATAGAAATCAGCTTCTCCTCTGTTTCCAGTTCCTGTGCACGAACATCGATTTCCTTTTGAACCGGGTTATAAAGCAGAAAATAGACACCAGCCAAGATACAAACGCCAAGGATGATAGAACCGGCCATCAACAGCCATTCCCTTTTTTCGAATTGGAGGTTCATCACTCTCCCCCTCCTTCACTTTCAGATTGAAGTTCACTCTTGATGAAGGACTGATTCAAGGAAATTTCATACTGCCCCAGATACCTTGGCATAAGTTTATCTTCTGGAAGCACAACTAAATCTTCCTCCATTTGACCTTGGGATGTTTCAAGGGAAGTCAGTTTTGCTTCACTGATCCAATCAGAGTGTTTAAGATCATTGAGGTAGTAGGCGGCCTGCCTGCTCGTGTCAAACTGAACATTCAGGTTAATCATCCCATCCTCTGTGTAGTTAAACTGTCTGAAGAAACCCCTCTCAGGCAATAGAGAGGTAAGGTGTTCAAGAACAGGAACTGTATCAATCGGATATTGTTCAGCCCACTGAACAGCTGTGTGGAGCTGCTCTAGCCCATCTGAAGACTCAATGGTATTTACGGTCGTTTCCTGTTGAAGACGAAATTCTTTTTTCATTTCTAGATTTTTTGTTATGTTCTCCAGCTCCTGATGTGATAACTGGGTAAAAACGAGAAGGAATGCAGTCCCCAGTATGGTGAGGGTAAGTGCAGCGATGGCAATGTAAACCGGCATCCTCCGTTTTCGTTCTTTCTGTGGAAGTAAATTGATATCAATCAGCATCACAGCACCTCTTTCAATGCCAAACCGATTGCCAGGTCGAATTGCCGGGGCACCGTCTGTCCAGTTGTATCCATCACAGTGTCTTTAGGGGATCTTTGGACAGCGACATCCAGTCTGTCTGATAGCGTTTGATAGATTTCATTTAAATAAGGATGGTCTCCTGTCAGGATGACTTTATTGACATTGACCTCTCCTTTATTCAAGGAATATTTATAAAAGCTGAATACTTTTTCAATCTCTTTAAAGGTATCTTCCAAATAAAACAGCAGTCCGCCTGACTGGTTTTCTAACGGCTCCGCAAGCTCGAGGTCTCCCTGCAGGGAAATCGGCCTCAGGAAAATGGGCTGGTTATTATGGAAGATGGAGATGGTCAACAGTTTCTCATCAAACTGAAGAAGCATTTCATGATCCGTACTTCTCACCATATCATTATGATAGAAGTACCTGTACAGAGCTAATGGAGAAATATCCGCGACCATCGGCTTCAACTTCACTTCTTCCAGGATATCTCTATAGGAGTGGATGACTTCTTCAGGAGATGCAACAACCAATATTTCCTGCTTGTCCCCTTTTTCCCCGAGAAGGACCACGTCGAACAAAGGATCCTCAAATGGAAGATGAATACTTGTCCCGATTTCCATGAATATATAGCCTTTCAACTCATCTTCTTTAATATCAGTTGGCACAAGGACCCTTTTGACAATGATGGAAGTGCTCGGAACAATGAAACGGACCGGCCTCTTCGTAATTCCCCACTCAGAAATACATTCTTCCAGAATCATGACAAGGGTGTCATATTCAATGATCTTTCCATCCGTTATGACACCTTGAGGAAGAAGCTTCTCACCATAGTTATGCAAGATCAGCGGGGAATCCATCTTCAAGTCTGCATACCGGATTGCTGTATCGGTGATGACGAGATTTGCTACTCTTTTGTTTTTTCCAAACAATCCAAAGTTCATTGAATATAACCCCTTTACCTAGAACCCGAGCAAAAGTGATAAATACCAGTTAATGATATTTTCATAGTAAAAATAAGATATAAGTGTTCCAACAGCGATAAACGGTCCAAACGGAATAGGTTTCTTCCGTTCAAAAAAGCCTGCCGCCAAGCCTATGATCCCGATTACTGCTCCAAATAAGGTAGCAAGGAAAAAGGAAAGAAGCATTGGCTTGACACCCAGAACAAAGCCGATGAGCGCGTACAATTTAATATCACCGCCGCCCATTCCGCCTTTACTGATGACGGCAATTAAGAGTAGAAGCCCGAAGCCTAATGCAGCTCCCGCTAAAGAGTCCCAGCGCGAACCCAAAGGAATCAAAATTCTTTCTAATAAAAAAAGCCCCGAGAAAAACAGCAGAACTTTATCAGGGATAATCATGTATTTTATATCAGACACCAAGATGATCATGAACAGCGAAACAAGTGTGAGGGCAACGAGAAGTTCCCACTCCAATCCGATGATAGAATACGAGATTACAAACAATACCGCTGTAGCTGCCTCCATTAAAGGATAAAGAGGAGAAATGCGTTCCCGGCAGCGGGAACACTTTCCTCCTTGAAATAAATACGACAAAACCGGAATCAGTTCCATTGCCGTCAATGTATGGCCACACCCCGGGCAAGAGGAGCGCGGCTTGACGATCGATTGTTTAAGCGGAACCCGCAGGCCTACTACGTTGTAGAAGGAGCCTAGGAGTAAGCCGTATGAAAGAAGAAGTATCTTCATTTGAAAGATAAATCAAATCCCATCTAACTCAATATCCGCACGCGTAAGATCATCAGGGTCTCCAGTTGCGAAATATTGAGCATCATCATCTCCAATTAACGTAACAGAATAAGTATAGTTATTATTATCATCACGAGAAACTGTTACATTACTGTTCACAATATCGTATGCATCACCAGAAGGGTTATCTACATCTTCTAAGTATCCACCATCAATTAATTCTTCAAGACTATACTCCTCACCATCCGATCCCACATCGGTTGAAGTCACTGCCAACCTCGCTGCACTAACCATCTGCTGAGCATTCGCAATATGAGCATCTTTCTTAGAGTTATTAATAAGTCCACCAATACTAGGAATAGCAATTGCAGCAATGATTCCCAAAATAACGACAACAGCAAGTAATTCGATAAGGGTTAACCCTCGTTGGTCTTTCAACTTTTGACCTAATTTTTTCAACATTTTCCGTACCTCCTATGAGTCTTTTGGATTAGATAGATTATTCCTACTTTAATTATACATGACAATCTTGTCATGAAAAGTGGCAATCTGTAAAAATTTTAAAGAAATTGTTAATAGCCTTGAACGTTGTTAAAGATCTCGAACATCGGCACCATGATGGAAGTGACAATTGTTCCTACCAATGCTGCCAGGACAACGATCATCAGTGGCTCGATAAGTGATTTCAAACGGTCTGTACTGTTTTCGACTTCTTTTTCATAGAAATCGGCAACTTTTCCCAACATGGAATCCAATGAACCGGTTGTTTCCCCGATGGCAATCATTTGGGTCACGAGCGGCGGGAAAGCCCAATGATTTTTCATAGGTTCTGTCAATGAGGTCCCTTTTTCAAGAGCATCCCTTGAATTACGGAGGACCCGGCCAACCACTTCATTTTCCACAACCTTCTCCACAATGGCCAGCGCCTGAAGAATCGGTACAGAACTTGAGAATAAGGAACTTAGTGTCCTTGTCATTCTGGCCAGAGCCGCTTTTTGGATGATGCTCCCGAAAATCGGCATACGCAGCATCGCATAGTCGAAATAATATTTCGTCCTTCTGTTTTTCTTCACTACCATAACGGCAGCTGCCATACCTGCCATTCCGGCTGTCACCAGGTACCAGTACTTTTGCATAAATTCACTGGAACCCAGCACAAACTGTGTGATGGCAGGCAGCTCTCCGCCAAAATCGGCAAGCATTGTGACGAAGGTTGGCACCACTGCCACCAGCAGGAAGATTACGACAGCAATTGCGATAACCCCAACTACTGCAGGATAAGCGAGGGCTGAAATAATTTTCTGTTTTGTCATATGCTGCTTTTCATAATGAGTTGCCAGACTTTCAAGGGTTTCATCAAGACTTCCTGAAGCTTCCCCTGCCCTGACCATGTTAATCAACATAGGTTCAAAGATCCTTCTATGTTTTGCCAGGGCATCGGACAATGGGTTACCGTCTTTCAATTCCAGTTGTACTTCATCCAGAGCTTTGCTTAGGGCCTTGCTTCCGGTCTGTGAGGAAAGGATTTCCGTGGCATCCACTACCGTAACACCCGCCTGCAGCAGTGTGGCAAACTGCCTCAGAAAGATGACCATGTGCTGCAGTTTGACCGGATTTCCAATGGCAATGTCTTTTGTCAGCAGAGTTTCAGGCACTTCATTCATTTCAATCACACGGATGCCTTGTTTCTTCAGCTTAAGCATCGCTTCCCTTGTCGATCCAGCCGTCAAGATTCCTGATTTCTTTCCAGTGCGCCCGCGTCCAGTGTATTTAAATCGTGCCATTAGGTCGCCTGCTCCACTTCAATATAAGGAAAGGCGGATTCACGGGAGATAACTCCCGATTCATACAAATTCTTAATGCTTGATGACATTAGATGCATCCCCATTCCTTTAGATGTCTGCAGAATGTTATCGATTTGATGAACTTTTTCTGAGCGGATCAGATTGGCGATGGCCGGGTTGTTAACTAGTAATTCTGTTGCGGCTCTTCTCCCCTTTTTATCAACAAGTGGAAATAATCTTTGTGAGAGTACCGCTACCAGGACTGAGGCAAGCTGAATTCTGACCTGGGCCTGCTGTTCAGGAGGAAACACATCCACAATCCGTTCAATGGTGGCTGCCGCACTTGAAGTATGAAGAGTCGCAAAGACAAGGTGCCCTGTTTCCGCAGCAGTAATAGCAGTTTGGATGGTTTCCAAGTCCCGCATTTCCCCGACAAGGATAATATCCGGATCCTGCCGAAGGGCGCTTCGAAGACCTCTTGAGAAGTTCTTCGTATCAAATCCGACTTCTCGCTGGTCGATAATGCTTGTGCCATGTTTATGGAGATACTCAATAGGATCTTCAAGTGTAATGACATGTTTCCGCATCGTACGATTGATATGATCGATCATGGAGGCAAGTGTGGTCGATTTTCCACTTCCTGTAGGACCTGTCACTAATACAAGTCCTTGAGGTTTTTCTGTAATCCTCTTCAACACAGGCGGAAGGCTAAGGTCATCAATACTTGGAATGCTCGTCGGAACAATCCGGATGGCGAGCGAGACACACGAGCGCTGCTGATACGCATTGATCCTGAAGCGTGAGATCCCTGGAATTCCATATGAGAAATCAAGCTCACCATGTTCTAAGAACTTTTTCCAGAGATCTTCCGGGATGATCGATTTAGCCATCCCTTCTGTATCAGCTGGTTTTAAGATTTCCTTGCCATATCTCTTCAAATCACCATGAAGACGAAAAACAGGCGGAGCTCCGACTGTCAAGTGTATATCTGATGCTTTCAGTTCATAAGCTGAACGCAATAAGTAGTCTATTTTTTCTTTCATTGGCTTCACCTATTCTGAAATTGCTACCCGAAGAATTTCTTCGGTGGTAGTCAGTCCTTGCTTTACTTTCAGTAACCCATCATCCACTAGAAAAATAGTTTTGTTCTTCACCGCGTATTCACGAAGTTTGGAAAATGGCTCACCATTTAAAATTACTTTCTTCATATCATCATTCATGACAAGGACTTCATGGATTGCCAGCCGGCCTTTATAGCCTGTCATGTTACAGGAAGAACAGCCCTCTCCACGCATGATTCTATCAATCTTCATGCCTCTTTTAGCGAAGATTTCAATTTCACGTTTACTCGGTTCCTGTTCTCGCCCACAATCCCGGCAGACCTTTCTGACAAGACGCTGGGCCACAATGCCGCTTAAGGAAGATGCGACCAGGAATGGCTCCACCCCCATATCAAGAAGTCTTGTTATTGTCCCAAGAGAATCGTTGGTATGGATGGTACTCAGGACCAGATGCCCTGTCAGTGAAGCACGAATCGCAACTTCCACCGTTTCCTTATCACGGATCTCTCCGACCATGATGATGTTGGGATCCTGACGGAGGATCGCCCTCAAACCTTTGGCAAAGGTCAGGCCAACGTTTGGATTGACTCCGATCTGATTGATGCCCTCTAATTGATACTCCACAGGATCCTCAACCGTTATGATATTGACCTCTTCGCTGTTTAAATGATTCAAAGCCGCATAAAGTGTGGATGACTTCCCTGATCCCGTCGGCCCGGTAATCAGCACAATGCCCGTAGGCTGCTGGATCATGTCCATGAATCTCTTGAAGTTCAGCTTGTTAAAACCAAGCTGTTTGATATCATTCAGAGCACTGCTGAGGTCGAGTATACGCATAACGACCTTTTCCCCGAATACGGTTGGAAGGGTGGAGATACGGAGGTCGACCGGCCTGTAATCAACATTCGTCTTGATCCTTCCATCCTGTGGAACCCTGAACTCGGTTATATCAAGATTGGCCATGATCTTAATTCTTGCAATCAGCATGCTTTGCATATGTTTTGGCAGGTTTCGTTCTGTTCTCAACACACCATCAACCCGGTACCGAATGGATACTTTGGTCTCCTGCGGATCAATATGGATATCACTGGCTTTTTGCGTTACTGCATTTGAAAGGATCTGATTGACGAGTTTTACTATTGGGGAATCTTGATCAACGATTGTCTGCTCTTCAATCGAGCTTTTGGCAGGCTTATCGTTAACCAACTCCTCAAAGCCTTCTTCTGTATCGTAATACTTTGTAACCGCTCGAAGGATATCATCTTTTGTAGCGATAGCTGTTTCAATCTGAAAGCCGGTCGACAGCCTCAAGTCTTCTATCGCATAGAAGTCCATCGGATCTGCCATAGCGACGTACAGCTTTTCTCCTTCTTTTTTCAGAGGTATCATCAGATTGCGTTT
This sequence comes from Bacillus sp. SG-1, assembly GCF_000181495.1. Classification (GTDB taxonomy): domain Bacteria; phylum Bacillota; class Bacilli; order Bacillales; family Bacillaceae_B; genus Rossellomorea. The sequence continues at coordinate 41,750 of NZ_ABCF01000015.1, read as the reverse complement.
AGCTTCTTCCTTGGGAATCAGGTGGAATAAGTTCGTATCAAAAGGGTAGCGGTATAAGCTTACATGAGGAATTCCGAGTTGAAATTCGAGCACCTCGATCAGCTGCTGTTCGGTTATATACCCTTTTTGCAGCAAGGCATCGCCGAGCTTTTGCCCTTGTTCTTTTTCCTGCAATGCCATATTAAGTTTTTCTTCCGATATCAGGCCCGCTTCTACCAGGAGATCCCCGAGCCTCTTTCTCGTCTGAACCATGCAATCACCAGCTTATTTAAGATTTAATCATTTATTCTTCTTTTGCTCTTGTGATTTAGTGCCTTTTGAATCGGAGTCAGAGTCAGAAGAAGTGCCTGATTCTAACTCTGTTTCAGTTTCTGAACTTGACTTATCCTCATCAGATTTTTCGTCTCCAGATGAATCGTCACTGCTGCCGGAATTTGGCGGTGGCCCCCCGGATCCTTCAGTATCGGAGCCTGTATCAGGGAGAGGGCCTTCGACAATATCAGTTTCTTCAACGTCTTCCGGTGCTTCTTCCAAACTATGAATCTCGATTCTATGCACAGGTGGATAAAAATCCTCTGCAATCAATTCTTCCTCCATCAGTTCCCCATTTTCACCGATACTTTGGCGGAAAACTTTAATCAACACACCTTTTCGTCCTTCTTCACGGACTTGTACAACATTTTTATCTAAAAACGGATTGTACTGCACAATTTTCTTAGGTGAAAATTCTTCTTTGTCCTTTAACGAAACTTTATAGTCAGTTGCTAAAGGAAAGCCGACTAATTTCCCATAAATTTGATTATTGAGAAGTTCGAGCTGGATGACATAATCTGTTTTATTAGGGTTTGCAAAAACAAAATCCTGATTACTGCCGCCATCGATTTTTGCCTCATACCCAAGCTCAATCTCTTCCGGCAGTTCCTGGCTTGTATTTCGTTCAATAATTGAAAAATTGGATTGCAGGATCAGCTTGTACAGCAGAGAAGAGACCGCATTCAAGTCTTCACCTTTTTCCTCAGCTGCAAAACCGTTTTCTTCCATATGACGCAGGAAAGAAAAATCAGTTCCTTGCTTAATGACTATCTCCGGAAAAGTTTCTATGAATCTCTTGATTTCAGGGGTCACAGTTATCTCTTCCGTAAGTGCCTCGGCGGTTACCTCCTGGACACTCCCCTCAGGAAAGTAGTCACTAAGGGAAAGGACAGAGCTGCTTGGTAACATGGAAGCTTGACTGAGCAGGTCTTGTTGAAATGCTGCAGCATCTAATTCTTCCACCTTCATCTCAGGATAAGCAGCGGTCAGCTGTTCCATAAGGTATTCGGCATCCAGTGAGACTGCCATAGGAGTTTGTCCACCCTCATTGAGACTCTGGAAACTCCTATTTATATCAATATGAAAGACTGATAAATCTATAGGTGTTTCTTCCCCTGAAAGCTCAACTGACATATTGGCAGTTGCTTTCCAGTCGGCTACAGCCTGGGCTAATGCTTCCTTCGCCTTCTCCTCCGGCTGCCCTCCTATATCTACAGAAGCTACCTTTGTCGATGGGTGAATTACTGACCCTTCGGTGAATCTATCAAGTGCAAAAGAGCCAGCATGGGAAAAACCGAAAATAAATACTGTCGCAGAGAGTAATGGAAAAAAAACGGTCTTAAATGGTCTGTTCTCCATGTCTATCGCCCCCTTTCACATTAGTCTTGAGCATTCATTGTCAATTCAACAAAAACGGAAGGCCCCTCGTTTTGTGCCTTGGCAATATCCTCCTCGGTCAGAATGGTGCCGCCAGGAATCAAAGTTTCCCCGGAAATTCCCAAGATATCTTTTGTTACCCGCTTGCCTTTTAGGAGGTTTGCTTGTTTATTCTTAATGTTTTCCAGATCGTTTGTTACCGGTTCTTCGAAATCAAGACTTTGATCAGCTTGAGTATCTGGAAGAAGATCTTCTACAGAATCTTTAAAGTGTTGAGCTGAGCCCTCTTGAACAATGAGGATGTCTTTTCCGTAAGTCAATATCTGTTCAGACTCCAATACCTTTTCACTGTCTTTCATCGCTACCAGAAGACCAATAATATTACCTGTTTCATCATCGACATAGTATTCCTTTGCTTCGCCGATCAATTGGCCTTTCCTCGACATAACTTTTGTATCATTGATTCTTATTTTCTTGTTAACCAATGCGTTCGCAATCGGAATTTCATTTAAATCGATTACAGCATTGCCATTCTCGACGGTAACAGCATACTCCCCGATTCCAATGACTTTTTTAAATGGAATTGCCTTTACGCTGACTTGCCAATCTTCATGTTCGATGGTCAGGAAGTCGACTGATCCCTTTTCAGGATTCACAACCAGAGATTTAACACTTCCAATCTCCACTCCATCTGCAATGCTAATGATCGGCAAACCTAATATTTCAGCACTCTTTTTCATACAACTACACCTATTCCCTTCCGTTTTGCATCATTTATTCTTTTACGATATTTTTCCATGCAATTTCTTTATAATCATTCAATTCACTTTTCAATACCGGATAAGAAATGAATCTTTCCTCAATTTCATCTATAAATAATTTCAGCTTCTTGTATTCTTTTAATTCATTATACCGTTGAATCAATTGCTGGGAGAGCACATAATAATCCCTATCATGAAGTTTGGGATGCATATACTGCGCAATCAGCGCTTCAAACTCAGCAAGAGACATCTTATTTTTATAATAAGCAAGTTCCTCAACAATTGTTTGAATGACCAATGTTTGAAGTGGAGAACGAACCTCTGATTCCTCCTGAACACCTTCCGGAAATTCTGAATGAATCTCGTCTTGGCTTTCATGTTCTGTATTCTCCATTGGTTCACTTAAGATACCTTCTTCAAGATCTGATGGTTCTGATTCAGCGTCTTGAAGCATCTCTTCCTCCGATGAACCATCATCAGAAAGGTCATCCAATTCTTCTTCCAGGACAACCGGCATATCTGATAATGCCTCTTTCACAAGGAGCTCTTCCTCTGGCGTAATTGAATCTGTTTCAGATGACTCTGCTGAGAACAATTCAACTAACTTTTGATCTTCCTCGGAGTAATCACTTTGAAAAAACTTAATCTCATTATCGTCTAACAAAATTGGTTGAAGTTCATCCGACTCTTCAGGAATAGTATTACTTGTCTCTTGAGAAGGCTCGTGGTCTGCTGGTTCAAGGATACTTGGTTCGTCTTCAGCTTCATGAATCATCAATTCAATTTCGCTCAAAGGTTCCATTTCCTCATCCGGGAGTACTGGTTTTTCTTGGATATCCATGATCGGCAATTCCTCAAGTGACTCCTCACTATCAGAGCTTCCTTCATCATTTTCCACTGTATGTACCGGCCCGGTATCTTCCTGTTCCTCCTGTTGAATCAGCCATTCAAGCTCACTCAATTCTTCAACAGATGTATCTTCGTCAATGATTATCTCTTCGGTTTCATCGTTATCTTGTACTGACTCGACTTTGTTCACAGAATCGTCTGTTACAGTAAGCAGTGGTAATTCCTCCAGTTCTTCATTAGTGATGAATTCCATGAGAGTATCCTCTTGTACATTCTCTTCTGAATCCATGTTAATTCCCGATTCACTAAAATCGTCTGCTTCCTCAGGATTGTCTTCAACAAGATCATCTACTTCATCCACTGCTGCAAAAAAGATTTTTTCTTCTTTTACCACATTATCTGCATCAGCTGCAAAATTGTCGGCATCTTGTACTCCCCCATCGGCCAGTAACTGCGGACCAAAACGGTTTCCAATCACTAAGGATGAAACAATGACTAAAATGAATAAAATAATGGCAACCATCCAAAGCGGATATTGATTTAATGCCAACAGGCCCAGAAGAGAAATAAGCAAGCTTCCACCGGCTATCCAGACTCTTCCTTTTTTCGTCATCCCGCCAGGCAGGAAAAATAGCACAGGCAAAAGGATTACGAAGGCTATCAATGCAAAGATATATAACTCCATCCTTTCACTCCCTTCAAAAAATAATTTTTCTATGAATTTAGTACTACATTTCCATTATTCGACTCTTAAATATTGTATAATAAACTTATGCATTTTGAAAGAAGGTGACAGAATGAAACTGTCAAATATCTTAAGAAATCACCAAGGATTAACCCTAATCGAGGTATTAGTATCAGTTACTATACTAAGTACGGTCCTATTAGTCTTTTTAAATTTTTTCTTTCAGGCAGGTACATACACCAATATGAACCAAAAGAAGACGGTTGCTGTCAACGTAGCCCGGAACGCTTTAATGTATATGGAAAGCCGGAGTTTCCTTGAAACGAAGAGAGAATTTTCCGATGTGAACGAAGGCCGGAAACCTCCCGAGCAGCATCCATTGAAACTGAAAATTTGTGATGCCGGATATGAAACCTTTCCCCCTGATGAAGCCGTTCCCGCTGACTGCAAAGATATTTCAATAAATGAAACCCCATATGAAGTGGAGATAACATCAGAGGAAGTTCCTCCTGAAGAACAAGAAAAACTAGATTACTATATTCCAGTTATCGCAGAAGTGAGGTGGATGACGAATGATAAGGAGTTCAGCACGACCGTGGATGGAACGGTTAAAAGTGAAGATATCCGCTGAAGATGGACTTACCCTAATCGAACTGCTGTTAACGATTGCCATATCCGCCATCCTGTTTCCTGTAATATACGGCACTTTCATAACCGGTTATAAAATCTACGAAAAGGTCAGTATTGAAGCCCAGCTCAGAGAAGACGCGGATTATGTTTCTGCAATGGTAATGAACAGTCTGTACTCTAACCAGTTTGATTATGTCGACGAATGTGAAGATGAAGACAATTGCGTTAAATTTGTTGACAGTGTTGAAACCGGGCAAAACGAATATAATTCCGAGGTTATTGACCAGGACAAACAGAAGACCGATGAGAATTTTTTTCAAATAAAGTTGACCGAACGAAATGGACGTCAAATATGGACAAGCGGTAATTCGGCCATTGAAACTAAGTCAGACTTCAAAAATTCCGAAATCAGCTATGTCTGCTCGGAAAAAAACCGGCAAGAACAGTGTACTAACGCCATTATATTCCTTGATTTTCAAGTTGCGCATACAAAACATGATAAACAGTTGAATTTGCAAAGCCAATTCGGATTTTAGATTTTAATATAAAGGGGGAGATCGAATGTTTAGGAACCAAAGAGGAAATACCCTTATAACCGTCATGATTACTTCACTCGTTGTTATTACTGTGGGCATGGGTGTCTTGTCAGCTTCCATAGGGGGAGCAAAAAGGACAGAAGTCAGGGAAACGGAAATTGATATTACCTATGATGGGTTAAGACTGATCGACGAAATGACAGCAGAGCTTTCAACCAACCTGGCAAGTGCTAACTTCAACCTTAAGAATCTTTCACCCTTGGATTTGACTACAAAACTGAACTCTTATTTCTCCTCGCAATTGGATCAAATGGACACCGGGGACAGTGTCTCCTGTATCAACGTTGTGGATGTCACTGCAAATGCCCCTAAATATCTTATTGCCGGGGAAGAAAAACAGTGCCTGGGAAGCAGCCTAAGCGGGCTGCAAACATTTAACATTGATCCATCACTTCAATTAACAAGGGTGCTGGAATTCGTGGTCACTGTAAATAATCCTGAAGAAGTACAGGGAAAAGTAAACAGGACCATCCGTAAACGCGTCATTCTCTCTCCTTTGCCTGGCTTCCTGAAATACGCAGCCGGAGCTGGAAATAAAGTGATCATAAATGGATCACCCAATATTGCCGGAAATATCTTCAGCAATGAACTCGTTATTAATAAAAATGCTCAATATCAATTAACTGATGGAGATCAAAAAGAAATTGAAACCCCCTTCTCTTCCGTTTTCGGCGATATTTATATTAATTCATCTGAAGCTGACTATAGTGCTGTAATGGATTATTTGACAGCTGAAAAATTCTATCACAATAACCTGCCTAAGCTAAAGAATGACAGTCAGTTTATCAGTGTGAATTTTGAAGAGACATTTACTGAAAGAGTCAATGAAATACAACAAGAACAGGGATTCTCACAAGTAGCATCCATTGAAGATCTTCCGCAGAAGTTAACGGCCTCCATCAAGGATGACTATACTTTCAGCCTGGCAGACTTACCAGGACTGATTACGAGGCCGCTGGAGATTGTTGATGATACGTTAAATTTGCAGGACATCCTTAACCTTCAGCTTTGGAAGAGAAATGAAGACGATGATGATGACGATGATGATGACGATGATGATGACGATGATGACGATGACGACGATGACCGTGATTGTGATGATGATGATGACGATGATAACGATGACCGTGATTGTGATGATGACCACGATAACAGCAATATTGATGATCTTCTTAACAATCTCAGCTACAAGCTGATTGACAACAGCTTGACAAGTACAATCCAGGTACCGGGAGACCTGATTATTTCAAGTGTTTCTTCAATACTCGACTTTCCAGGAAAGATTATTGCCGATGGCGACATATACATCATTGGGAATAAATCCATTACACTTAATGACATTATTGCAACCGGTGATATCAATCTAATCAATTTAGAAGATACAATTGAAGTAAAAGGAAACATCATTTCTGCTGGAGATATTACAATTCAGGGCAACGAAGGATTTTTATTCCAGAAAGACAATAATTCAGAAGAACCTGGTTATATGCTCGCCGGGAAATCGTTGACCATCCAGACGTTTGACAGTACGTCAACGATTGTAGGAAACCTCATTGCAGGTGAAGATCTTTTTATTCATGGGGACAGCAATGAAGGATCAAAAAAAGAAGATGATGAAATCGTCTTCGATTCTGTCATCTATGCGGGAGGAGAAGCGTTCATTTCCAATTTGAATATATCAGGAAATGAGAATAACACCAAACAGCTTGTTCTCTTAGCGGGCGATAAACTGACAATGACCCGAATGAATGAATATAGGAACTTCAAAAAAAGTAAAGAACCAGATAACTTTGATGGCGTTATCACAGACGAAAAGATTGACCCATTAAAAGCGTTCTTTTATACAAATGGCAGTGCGGAACTTTACGGTGTGGGCTCGCTTTTCCATATTGACGGCGGAGTGTTCGCCAATGATACTCTTGTGATCAATGCAATCAGGGGCAAAATCGATGAAATAGAAAAAGCGGACCTCTATTCAACAAAAATCGAACAGGATAATTATCTCTCCCGCTTCAATGTTAATTACAACCGTGATATTTTGTTGCAAAAAATTGACGCATTGCCTAAAACAGAAGTACTTTCACTTTTTAGTGATGAAGTATCCGTTCAATAATAAAACAATATTTAATAGTAAATGAAAAAGCTTCCCGATTGGGAAGCTTTCAGACCGTAGACAAACCCCACTCCAACCAAAAGTTGGAGTGGGGTTTGTTAAGTATTTGAGTGAAAACCATTGAATATCAAACTGGACATGGCCCTCGCCATGTCCAGTTTGCCAATTTCTTAAGATTCATGGCAGCAAACGTAAGCATCGCCTGCATTGAAACTTTTTTCAGACCTCTCAAGGTCGTCCAACGCATGCCATGCTTCTCTTTCGCGTCAGCAAAAACTCTTTCGATTGTTTCTTTCCGCTGCGCGTAAAGCGTTTTATTCAAATCAGTATGTCTAAGATGTTCAACCTCGTCAATATAATCCTGCCAAAGGTGTCTATGAATCATCTTGATATGGTTCTGACTTTGTGTGCATTTTTGTAATAGCGGGCACTCCTTACACTTTAAAGGATCAGAAGCGTACTGTTTATATCCATCTCTTGTGGTCGTGCGATACGGAAGTATTTGACCTTCCGGACAAATATAGCAGTCAAAATGTTCATCATACACGTAATCATATTTTTTGAGGTATCCCTCTTTCGTTCGGGGACGAGTATAGGGCATCACCGGTCTGATGTCTTGATCCATTAAGAACTTAGCAATATGTGGAGTCTTATATCCAGCGTCAACAGCTACAGAAGAAGGTTTTCCAACTTTATTCTTGACCAGATCCACAAGTTGATCCAACATCCGACTATCATGGACATTTCCAGCAGTGACCAGAGATCCTAGAATGAATCCCCGTGAATCACTCGCTGTATGGAATGAATAAGCAAATAGCTTCTCACGTTCATCTTTCACATAGTATCCACTTTCAGGGTCTGTGGTACTTACCTTGATTTCTTTCGTCTCTTCTTTATTCTGTGGGGGGAAGGGCTTTTTTCCGTGTTCCTCGCGATCAATATTAATCTCTTCATCCAATTGAGCCTGGTAACTCCTCGTTTCTACTCGAACAACCTTTTTCTCGAATTTCTTCTTATTGGCATTTGCTTTTACATGCGTTGAATCAATGAAAGCAACAGATGGATCTACCAATCCTTTTGTCATAGCCTCTTTCAAGATACGGTAGAAGATCTGTTCAAACAAGTCAGTATCGTGGAAACGGCGAACGTAGTTTTTGCCGAAGGTGGAAAAGTGAGGGATCTTTTCCGTAAAGGCATATCCAATAAACCAGCGATAAGCAACGTTGGTCTCAATCTCTTTAATCGTTTGACGCATGGAGCGAATACCGAAGCGGTATTGAATGAATACCATTTTAATCAGCACAACAGGGTCAATACTCGGTCTTCCGTTGTCTAGACAGTATCTGTCTTTTACTAGGTCATAAATAAACTCAAAGTCAATCGCTTGTTCTATCTTTCTTACTAAGTGGTCTTGCGGGACCAGCTGGTCCAGTGCAACCATCTCAATTTGATTTCTTCCATCTTCTACATGTTTTGATAACATATTGAATCCCCCACAGATTTTTTCAAAGGTTTTGGTGTCAAGACTAGTTTTAGTTTACAAAGGATTGATTGGAGCGGAAGGCGTACGACCTCCTGCGGGATTAGCGGGACAGGTGAGACCCCGCAGGCGCAGCCGAGGAGGCTCACCGCCCGCCCCGCGGAGTCGTGCGCATGTAGCGGAAATCAACTATCTATTCCAACCACCTAAACGTATGCCAAAAAGTATTTACAACCTAATTATACAAAAAAGCTTGTAGACGTGGTCCATATCTTGGACTTTGTCTACAAGCTGAAAGCTTCCCGATTGGGAAGCTTTTTCATTTACCATCTGCCATCCAAGTATGGAGTTTCTCCATCTCCTCCATCTCCGCCGCCTTCTTCAGGATCTACGACTTCAAATACTGCCGAGTCAGTAATGGATTTGTCTTCATCAGCCTCTACGGTAACGGTAGTATAACCAAGATCTTCAGTCCTGATATACCATTTACCTTCAGATTTAATGACCTCAATGGCATCTGAAGTGGAAAGTACTTTAGCTAACTTTTTATTGGTTGCATCTGATGGATTGTAAATCAGGAATGCATCAATCGGTATCTGCACCTCTGTCAGAGGCAGAGTGATTTTAGCTTGCTTGAACCGGATTTCTTCAAGTTTCACATAAGGATCAAGGACCTTAACAGGAACGATCCGTTTTACCCCTGAACCGTCTTTTGCTTCAATTATTAGTTTGTCATCCCCTGGCTTCACACCTATTATTCGGTGTGAATCTGATGTTAGTATGCCGCCATTAGAGTAGCTGGCAATCTTTCCATTTCCCTTCTCTAAGTAGATGTCAACATTTTTGTTAGAGGCATCTACCGGGAGCACTTCGATCTGGAAGGAGATGGATTCTCCAACCTTTACTTCTATAGGATTAGGAGAGATGTTTATGGAACTTACCTTTTTAATAAAGATGATTTTCTTTGTCACTGGCTGATCATTGAGAGTGAATCCGCCTACCGTTTTAACCTGAACTTCTACCGGTCCGACTATACCTGTCTGTATGTCTACCTTTTGATCAGGGGAAAATTGGGTCCATTCTGTTTGCGTGTTGTTTGCTATTATCTTATACAGGTATTTGACATCATCTCCACCAACCTGGTTAGTTATTTTGAATGATGCCGGGCCTGTTGTTTCTTCATTATTTGAAAGGACTTTTTCTGTTAAGGTTTCCATTACCTTAAAATCGGTCTTCAAATATACATCTTTGAAAGACTGGTCACTGAAATGAACCCTTATAGTATTTCCAGCTATCAGCTCAAGTCCTTTTACTGGAAGAGGTTTAAGTGATACTTCAGCAGTCAGCTCGCTTGTTAAGTCGTTTTTCTTAGCCAGCTTACCAGTATGATCGCCGATATATGTGATATCATCTGCCATCCCTTTCAAGATTACCTGCATGCCAATATATCCTGAATGGGAAGTAAGAGTATGACTTTGGGAATTGAAGTTAGTATCATTGTAATAAATTGTTGCCTTTGGCATTTTTACTAATGACATAGCAAACTCTGCTTGAAGAAGAGCTTTATAATTCAACTTGGCAGGAGAAAATTGACTTCCGCTGTAATTGATTGACTTTCCTGGCTTAATTTCAATTGCCCTTTGGCCATTATGTGTGATCTCCTTGACAGTAGCTCCCGTCAGTAAACCGCTTAGGGCGGTCTGGAGATTTTGACTTTTAAGTGTAATTCCATCAGGTAATGGCTGAACGATACGAATATCTTTCAATACCCCTGTCTTGTTCGATTGAAGAATACCTGAAGGAATTAAATCATATTCAACGGAAAATTCATTCTGGACACTATTTTGCATTCCCATTTTTATTAAGTTTTCGGGAGCATGATATTGATTTCCGTTTATCTTTACCGCACTATCGAATTTCGGAGCGGCTTCCTCCACGATGTTTACAGTAATACTCTTATGCGTGATGGCCGGTTGGATGTTACCGTCAAAATCCTTATAAATTAATTTAATATTATCGAACACATAGCTGCCCATTTCAGTAAATTGGAGCGGCAAACTTAATTGAATACTGCCAGGAGAAGGCTGTTTTCCAATGGGATAGGTGAAATTATACTTCATATGCACCACATTATTTTTATCAATATAAGCATCAGAATTAGCAGCCAGTTTTACTTTCCCATTGAACTTGCTTAAATCGATTTGAACCTCCCCATCCACTGATGGAGAATTGAACTCTTTCGAAATATCGGTAAACACATTGGAAAGACTGTTTGGGTTTGCCTGTATGGCCCTTCCTCCGGTTTTATTGGACATATTCTCTAACAGCTGATAGTTCACCTCGCCAGGTTCGGCGAAGGCAATGCTGTACATCTTGACATCGTTGACACCGAGTTTTTCAGCCGAGGCAACTGCTTTTTCATGGATGAATTTCTGCACATCATTATAGTTTGCATTCACATTCCCTGCTCTGGCAGTTCCGTTTGTATATAGTGTATATTGCTTATTGTCATGGTTAAGAGATGTCGGCTCTCCATCAGTCAAAAAGATGATATACCTCTTGGAGTCCCTCATGCCGGAAAATTTACTCAGGGCATACTCAAGTGATTGGGTATAGTTGGTTCCTCCTACACTGAAGTCGAAAATTTCCTGCGACCAGTAATAACCGTAGTACCAGGAATATTTTTTTACCCAATAGGCTTCACTAAAGTCCAGGTGTTCCGCCATTGGCAGAATATCACTTAAACCTTCAGCTGGTTGTATTCGCTTATCTCCATAATTCTTATAACTCACATCACTGTCGAATGGGACAAAGAAGTATTTATCTTTACTCTGTTGATTTTGATTAAAAAATCTTAAAGACTCTTTTAGTGCATTTTCCGCACTTGTCGCTTTTTTGACACCGCCAAATGAGTCTTTCATAGAGCCTGATGTATCGTGCACGAAAACCACATCAATCGGCTTCCTCTCTTCATTGGTGGCTTGTCCCTTTGGTGTCACCTCAATATCCAGGCGTCCCTGGGCATCACCGTTTGCGGGTTTCACATATTCAGTCGCACTGGGTTGTACGGAAAATTCAACTGAAGGTTTAATAGCTGCATTCGCAAAGGAGGTATGTAATATAAAACTGAAGATGATTGTAAAAATGATTGCAAACGATAACCTTTTGTTCAAATTCTCCCCTCCTCATTGTTATTTATTTTCAATTTTCATTTAAAATCTATTACTTATCTACTATTATAGCAATCTCATCCATCTTTATATAGACCTAAGTACTCAAACCAAGAAATTTTTTCAAAAGAAAAACCCCGCTGTTCAAAACGGGGTCAAGAAGATTTCACATATTCAGCTACTCGGTTTCTCCCAGCCTGTTTAGCGCCCGTATAAAGAGCCCTGTCTGCGTGCCTTATCAGGGACATGCTGTCATCAGCATCAAGCGGAGCCGATGCGACTCCGATGCTGGCGGTAACCTTCAGCTTCAGCGACTTTCTCTCAGCTTCGAGATTACTGTGTAAAATGAACGGACGATCCGCAATAGTTCTCCGTACAATCTCAGCAATTAAAAATGCATCTTCCTTTGAAGTATCAGGGAGCAGGATAACAAACTCCTCACCACCATAGCGGGCGACTGTCCCCTCATCTCCAATAAGGGTTTCAAGCCTTCTTGCCAATTCAAACAGAATCTCGTTTCCGCTTTGATGTCCATAGTTATCATTCACCGATTTAAAATGGTCAATATCAAGCATGATCAGGGATAAACACACTCTGTCACCTGTTTTCAATGCGTTAAACTCACTGGATAACAGGTCCTCAAAATACCGATAGTTATAAAGCTTGGTCAAAGCGCAGCGCTCACTGTTCCGTTTTGTTGCTTCATAATGGCGGGCATTGGCTATTGCCACACCAAGATACGAACACAGTATATCAACAATCATTAATTGGTATTTTTTATACGCCCTCTTTTTTGATGAGGCGAGGAGCAGGACCCCTCTCACCTTTTGGTTCCTGACAATCGGGACGGAAAGCACACTCTCTACATCTTCAGGCATATACCCTTTCGCTACCTCTGTCCAGTCAGATTTTCTATGAAATAATGCTGACTTTCCAGATGCCCATACCAAGCCGCTGATTCCTTCATTCTTTTTCAAAGGAGGAAGGCTTATGGACTTGTTTTCATTATTTTCGACTCTTCGCAGCAGGACCAGGTCATCCCCCTGGACATCCAATATGTAGGCATACTCCACGGGCAGGGTCTGAAGGATTTTATCAAGGAAGAATTGGAGCACCTCATCAACTTGAAGGCTTTCAGTAAGCTGATGGCCTATCTCCACTGCTTTTTGAAGATATTGATTGATTTGTTCTGAGGAGTTATAGAGCCTCAATATCATTGCACCTGACATAAACGGCAGGCCGATCAAAAACAGCGCAATCGGACCGATTTGATATTGGAGGTAAAATAAGCCCAGACCCATCGGGAACATGATCAGCATCGCTGAAAAATCCCACTTCAAGTCCTCCCCAAACAACTTGATTTTCTTATTAAGAAACGCATAAAAACCTATCAGCAGGACTTGGTTTACCAGAATGGAAGATACCTGATAAACCAGAGCCGGAATAAATATCGACTCAACAGGGGAATAACCTATGGTGCCCCCGATATAAAAATAAATGATACCGCTGAACACAGACATAAGGAAGAACATGATAGAGTTCCAAGGAAAACGATACAAGTCATTTTTTCCAACGCGAAGACGGAACATGAAGGTGAAAATGGCAATTTGAAGGAGAACCACTTCAAAAAAAAGTCCGAACTTCAAAAAAGCTGCCAGCGACACCCATTGTATGAGCAATATCGGGAAGCCGTTAATGACTATAGGCATAAGAGATATAATGATAGTAAAAATAATAAACGCTGACATACTGAATATATCAGCGTTCACCGGGGGGAAGTATTGATAGGCAAAATATATGCCAGGGGGTACAAGCATTGCCCATACTACCCAGACAATCGCCTCCTGAGTCTTGCTGATTTTCATCAATATCCCCTCCTCTCTTAAATCCCAACTAGCTCAATGGATAAATTCCTAATATTAGTTAAAAAGTCACAAGTTTAAGAATATTTTATCAAAGTCTTTTGAAAAAGTCATGAAAAAGATTACATAGCCTAACTGTAGTTCAAAATCTTTGATCTAACCGCTGACAGGAAGTAAAGCGACCCGGTGACAATCAGTACTGCGCTATCATCTTCTTCAATCCTGAAAGCTTCAATATATTTTTCCCAATCATTTACGATATGGTGGCGATCAAGTTGAAAGTATTCTGCAAGTTCTTCCGGATTCGCCGCTCTTGGGAATTCAAATGTCGTAAGCCCTATATCAGTAACGTTCTTCTCAAGGTCACTTACCATGGACTGAAGATCTTTGTCTTTTAAAGCAGCAAATAAAATAGATACTTTTTTCTTCCTAAATCTTGTCTCAATGGTATTAATCAACGCCTGCATCCCTTCAGGGTTATGTGCCCCATCCAGATAAATTGCAGGTTTCTGGTTAACCTTATCCATTCTTCCAGGCCAATAGGCAGCAGCCAATCCCCTTTGGATAGCACCTTCTTCTATTTTATAAAAATATCTCTCTTTTAATATATCGGCGGCCGCCACAGCTAATGAAGCATTTTCTGTTTGGTGTCTGCCGATCATTCCTATTTCGTAACTTCTTGTCTTGCCTTTTCCGAAGAAGTCAAAGGTTTCACCTTCTTCAGCAGGTCCTTTATAACTGACTTCAAAGTCACGATTCAGCAAAAATAAATCAGCATTCTTCTCAGCCGCTTTAGAGATGAGGACGTTTTGTGCGCCCGTTTGCGATGCTGCTGTTACTACAGGCTTTCCTTCTTTAATGATTCCCGCTTTTTCAAAAGCGATTTTCTCAATGGTGTTACCGAGAAATTGAGTATGATCCATCCCTATATTTGTAATCACGGAAATCATGGGATCGATGACATTCGTGGAATCAAACCGGCCGCCGAGCCCCACTTCAAATAAGACAACTGGAACAGGATTCATCCTGGCGAAGTAATATAAAGCCATACAAGTGATCACTTCAAACTCTGAAGGACCACCCATTTCTGTCTCTTCCAGTTCCTCTGCCAGAGGGATGATGATGTTAACCAATTCCATAATTTCTTCATCTGAAATCGGTCTCCCATTGATACCGATCCTCTCATTGAATACTTCTAAATAAGGAGAGGTAAAGGTTCCGGTATCGTAGCCTGCAGATTCCAAAATGTGGCGCAGGAATGTCAAAGTGGACCCTTTTCCATTCGTACCGGCGATATGGACCGCTTTTATTTCTTTTTCAGGATGATTCAGCTTTTTCATCATCCATTCCATCCTGCTCAAGCCCGGCTTGATGCCAAGTCTCAACCTCGAATGAATCCAGCCAACGGCTTCTTCATATGTATTGACCATGTTGCTCCCTCCTTCGAATGGCAATTGTATATTGCATGTTTACCGCTGAATCGAAAAACCGAAAATAGGAAGAATATCTTCTATTTCAAAAAGTTCCTACCTAAAATCGGGACTGCCCGGAAGAAGCGCATTCACCTTCTCCCGTGTCAGTCCCGAACATTTATCTGACTATCTTATTGGCCTTTCAATTCATTGATACGTGCTTCAACCGTGCTGCGTTTTTCCAGGTAATCCGCTTCTTTTGCACGCTCCTCATCCACTACTTTTTGAGGTGCTTTGCTTACGAATTTTTCGTTGTTCAACTTACCCTGTACCCTGGCAACTTCTTTATTCCATTTCTCCAGCTCTTTTTCCAGACGGGCAATCTCTTCGGCAATATTGATCAGTCCTTCTAAAGGAAGGAAGAGTTCAACACCCGTTGCTACAGCTGTCATCGCTTTATCAGGTGCTTCAATATCAGTAGAAATGGTCAATTCTTCAGGATTACAGAATCTTTCAATATATCCTTTATTCTTTTCAAGCGTCTTTTTCGTTTGTTCGTCTTTCGCTTTCAGAAGAAGCTTGATTTGTTTGCTTAGAGGTGTATTCACTTCTGCGCGGATATTACGTACCGCACGAATGATTTCCACGAGAAGTTTCATGTCCTCAGCCGCTGCTTTATCCGAGAATTCTTCGCGTACAACCGGCCATGCAGCAGTCGTAATCGATTCGCCTTCATGCGGCAGGTTCTGCCATATTTCCTCGGTAATAAACGGCATGAACGGATGAAGAAGTCTCATTGTGTTATCAAGAACGTAAGCGAGGATCGATCTTGTCGTTTTCTTGGCTGCTTCATCTTCACCATACAACGGCAGTTTCGCCATTTCGATGTACCAGTCACAGAAGTCATCCCAGATGAAGTTGTAAAGGATACGGCCCACTTCACCGAATTCATAACGGTCTGCCAGTTTTGTTACAGTTTCAATCGTTTCATTCAAGCGAGTCAGGATCCATTTATCAGCTGCCGACTTTTCTCCTGTTAGGTCGATCTCTTCATACTTCAATCCATCCATGTTCATCAGGGCAAATCTTGAAGCATTCCAAATTTTATTGGCAAAGTTCCAAACCGATTCAACTTTTTCAGTTGAGTAGCGTAAATCCTGTCCTGGTGAACTTCCTGTTGAAAGCATGTACCTTAGAGCATCGGCTCCATATTGATCGATGACTTCCATAGGATCCACACCGTTACCCAGGGACTTACTCATCTTTCTTCCATCCTCAGCCCTTACAAGACCATGGATGAGTACATCATTGAACGGGCGTGTTCCGGTAAACTCAAGACCTTGGAAAATCATGCGTGAAACCCAGAATCCAATGATGTCATATCCTGTTACAAGAGCATCTGTCGGGTAGTAGCGTTTAAAATCTTCCGCTTCCGTGTCAGGCCAGCCCATTGTAGAAAACGGCCATAACGCTGAACTGAACCACGTATCGAGTACATCCTCTTCCTGTCTCCAGTTTTCAATGTCAGCAGGCTCTTCTTTTCCAACATGGATTTCGCCAGTTTCTTTATGGTACCAGGCAGGTATCCGGTGCCCCCACCAAAGTTGACGGGAAATACACCAGTCACGGGTGTTTTCCATCCAGCGAAGGTACGATGTTTCGAAACGATCTGGTACAAAGTTAACCTTTTCCTCACCATTTTGAAGCTCAATTGCTTTGTCAGCAAGAGGCTGCATCTTTACAAACCACTGCGTGGATAGATATGGCTCTACAACTGCTCCGCTTCGTTCGGAATGACCAACAGAATGCATATGTTCTTCAATTTTGAAAAGAACACCAGACTCCTGCAGATCTTTTACAATTTCCTTGCGGCAGGCGAATCGGTCCATACCGTTGTATTTTCCTGCTTTTTCGTTCATTGAGCCGTCTTCATTCATTACCAGGATGCGCTCCAAGTTATGGCGGTTCCCGATTTCGAAGTCATTAGGGTCATGAGCCGGTGTAATCTTGACCGCTCCTGAACCAAATTCCATATCTACGTAATCATCGCCGACAATCGGAATTTTACGGCCGACGATTGGCAATGTTACTTTTTTGCCAATGAGATGTTTGTAGCGATCGTCTTGAGGATGTACAGCCACTGCCGTATCTCCAAGCATGGTTTCCGGACGCGTTGTCGCGATTTCGATATGTCCCGAACCATCAGCCAGCGGATATCTCATGTGGTAGAAGGCGCCTTGAACATCCTGATGAATTACTTCAATATCAGAAAGGGCTGTTTTCGTTGCCGGGTCCCAGTTGATGATATATTCGCCACGGTAAATCAGGCCTTTTTCATAAAGAGTAACAAATACCTCTTTAACCGCATCTGACAAGCCTTCGTCCAACGTAAAACGTTCCCTGCTGTAATCAAGTCCCAGGCCAAGCTTTGACCATTGTGCACGGATATGCTTGGCATACTCCTCTTTCCACTTCCATGTCTCTTCAAGGAATTTTTCACGGCCAAGGTCATATCTGGTAGTCCCTTCGCTGCGGAGTTTTTCTTCTACTTTGGCCTGTGTTGCAATGCCGGCATGGTCCATGCCAGGAAGCCAGAGTACATCATAACCCTGCATCCGTTTCATTCTTGTGAGGATATCTTGAAGAGTCGTATCCCACGCATGCCCAAGGTGAAGCTTGCCTGTAACGTTCGGAGGAGGGATGACGATTGTATACGGTTCTTTCTCCTTGTCATTCGCTGCTTCAAAAAATTTTCCGTCCAGCCACCACTGATAGCGTCCGCTTTCTATGGCTTGCGGATCATATTTGGTCGGCATACTGATTTCATTGTTTTCCATAACCTTTTCCTCCTTAGAGTTGATAATTCTATGTGTTTTTGCAAGAAAAATAAAAAAACTCCACTCGTCTAAAAGGACGAGGGAGCTGATTCGCGGTACCACCTTTTTACACAGGCAGAAAAACATGCCTGGCACTTCGTTGAGATAACGGCTTTAAACCGGCTTCCGCTACTGCTGATTTTCACGGAAACTGCTCAAGGGCGACATTCCTTTGTCTTGGCCTGGGAAATCTTTCAGCAGGTGATTTCCCTCTCTGGAGGCGAGTTTCAAAGTACTCTTCCCTTTCTCTGCATTTAAACTGTATTTACTATTATTAAATATAGTATAGGATTTTAATTCTGTTCGTCAATCATTATCGCCCATTTTTTAAAAAATAATGCAAAAAACTTTTCGGATATTTGGGGAACAAAAAAAGGACCCTCTCATAGAATAGTATAAACTTTGTTAGGAGGAGATCCAATGCGGAAAAAATATAACCCATATACCCTGCCTCCTTGGCTTCGTACATGCCGGATGGTATGTAAGCAGTTTAGTGTTCCTTTCTGCATTTTTCAGGGGATTAGGACGATACTTATTCCAACCACCTTTGATGTATTGCTGCTTTCCATTTTCATTTTGCTTGCCGTTGCTCTTTATTTTGAATGGATATAAAAAGGAGCTTCAGCCTGTTAAGAGGATGAAGCTCCTTCTTGTGCATTTTGTTTTGCTTCTTTGTTCCGCTGCTCCCACTCCTCCCACTTCATGACGATATACTCGGTGTTTTTTAGAAGCCAGTAATGGTGCTGCAGTTTTCTTAAAAACTTAATTTCATTTCTTTTTTCGCGCGGGGTTTCATGATATTTTTTTACTACTGAAATCAATCCGCTCGGGTACGCAAGGTAGCTTAGGAACAACAGTTTTTCCTCATTTCTGAAGGAAAAATGACTGCAGTAAGTCATCAGCCAGTCAAAACATTCGTCATATGCTTTCGGATATGTCTTCAGTGTTCTCGATAAGAATGGAAGCAGATCATGGATGGGGGAGGAAATTCTTGTATTTTCAAAGTTGGAAAAGTAACCTGAACCCCTTTCATCGTATAAGAAATGCTCAGGAGAAATCTTTCCATGAACGACGACACTCCTGACCTTTTCAAGATCCTTCGAAACCTCATACCAGCTGTCAAACTTCTTTCTCGCAAACTTCAATGCCTGTGAAGCATCTCCGTAGAACATACAGTATGATAGCTGGAATGGAGACATATACCATTCCTTCTCACACAGCTCGATATATTCCTCTAAAAAATTCTGTTCTTTTTCCCACCTTTCATTCATCGTTTCATAATGTTCTTCACGTTCCTCTTTTCTTATTTTTTGTTCCTTGGAAGAGAGGGTGTGAAGCCTTGCCAGTTCACGAAAAAGCGTTTGATGCCTTTCAAAATGATTTTCTTTCACTTCATTCGCCAGCCAGGGCATTACATAATACAAATCATTTTCATGCCATACAGCGTACCGGCCATCTTGCGTAGGATAAATCGGCACAATCCGATGGTATCCAGATTGGAAAAGGTGCTGTACATTCCTGACAAAATCTACCCCAGTATCGGCAGGAATTTTTTTAACAGCAAGCGTACCCTTCTCCGTGTAAACTTTCACAATCTTGCCGAACTCTTCCACAAAATGTGGTTTTATACCATATGGCTTTAAGACAGCAGTTAAAATTTGGTCGTTAGCCATTCCCTTCACCTGCTTATTTAGTTATCTGTTTGCCTTTAAAAAGGTGGCTGTGTTAAAATCCGGCTCTGGCTTTATCTCACCGATGGTTGTGAAAGCTGGGAATTCTTACAACCCGCTCTTAATATATGCCTGTAAAAAACAGGAGAGCAAGGATCAGACCCTGCTCACCACAAGTTAATTTTTATAAACAGCTTCTTGAGGGATATACAAGACCTGACCTTCTGATACATCCTGGTGTGCTTCCAGGTGGTTAACACGCAGTAATTGCGGAATCGATAAATCATACTTGTCAGCAATCAGCTCAAGTGTTTCCCCTTGCTGGACGATGCAGACCTTCATTTTCGCGCCTCTTTCTTCATCTTTACGCGCAAAGAAATCAGTCAATGAAATTGTCTCATTCTTTTTCTTGAACAGAGGTTTTTTCTTCGATTCTTCAGCAGACGAGGAGGAGCTGCTTTCCTCTTCTTCTTCATACTCCGCTTCGACTGCCTCTACAGCCTCTTCTTCTTCAAACTCGATTTGTTCCCCTCTTGCATACTCAAATTCTTCCTCATCATATGAAAAAGTCGGAGGAGATTCCTTTTTGGCTTCATAAGAGATAGGGATCACAACTTCTTCCTCTTCTTCAGGAGCCTTTCTTCCTTCTATGGTAAACGGCTCATAAGTATCCTCTTCATATTCTTCTGTCTGCTGGTCTTCGTAATCCACTTCTGTTTTGACTTCTTCTTCGTCTCTATCAACTTCGTACACTGTTTCTTCCAGGTCGTCGAAAGATTCCTCTTCCTCCACTTCCTGTAACACCCCAGCAGCAGGTGCAGAACGGTAAACTGGTTCAATCACTCCATCTTCCGCTAGTTCAATCGGTGCATGGACCTGTTGTTCGCCATAAATGCCTGATATGGTGAGATCAGCATTCAGTTTCAGACATGCATTTTCAGGTACCACATAATCGAAAGAATCAACATAGACATCGATTTCTTCTAGGTTGGCGATACGGTTCTTTGGAATTGTTACATCCACAGGGAAACTATGGGCAAACTCACATTCGCCTTTTTCTCTGTGCTCGACTCGTTGCACATACTTTCCATTATGCTGAAAGTCATACCAGTTTCCAGGCTCCTCCTCTTCATTTGAACCAGATGGTAAGTATTCACCTGTTAAATCCAGTGTTCCCCGGATTAATACGTATTGTTCCTGCTCCTGGATCGTTATATGGGGATCTAAGGAGATGGAAAGCAATTCTTCTACTTCCTGTCCTTTTTTAAACCAAACAGCTTCTTCCAGTGAAAATCGCAAGCACGATTGTTGTTCTTGTGACAAAGAAAACTCCTCCTTTCAATTCCGTTACAAGGTATATCAATGTCATTATCAACTTATGAGGAGGAGCGGCAGAATATGAATTGATTTTTAGTGAAAATAGGTTTTGAATAATTAATTTATGCGTTTTTTCAATAGTTGTTCAGATGGGTTGGATATGATTTCCGCTACAGGCGTACGACTCCGCGGGGCGGACGTTGAGCCTCCTCGGCTTTGCTTGCTTAAAAAGTGGAAGCGCACTGTTCAGCCCCGACAGGCAAATGTTCCTCAGCGAAAAAAAGGTGGTGTTTCCTTTTATTCTCTGAGGGTTATTTGATCCCGAGGGGCTGGGTTACGTTCCAGTAGGTACGTAACCTTGGTGCTGGAACTAGACGTCCCGCTAATCCCGCAGGAGTCAAGCATCTTCCGGTCCAATCAAACAAAAAACTGTCATTGAAAATATTGATTTTTATAAATTTCTTCTTCCTAATTTCAGGGAAACAGCTGCCAAACAACTACTTTCAAACATATGCGTGTTTCTATTTCTATAATAAAAAAGACAAAGCCACCGAACGGCTCTGTCTTTGTATGATTTAACCTTTAATCTTTTGAAATGCTTTTTCTGCAGCTTGGATGGTTTTCTCGATGTCTTCATCGGTATGTGCTGTGGAAAGGAATAATCCTTCAAACTGTGAAGGCGGAAGGAAGACGCCTTCGTTTGCCATTTCGCGATAGTAGGCTGAGAAGAGCTCAAGGTCTGAACTCTTTGCTCCCTCGTAATTCTTCACTTCTTCGTTCGTAAAGAAGATACCGATCATGGAACCTGCACGGTTGATTGTATGAGGAATCTCATATTTTTCAGCAGCTGCATGGAGGCCTTCTTCGAGTCTGTCCACTTTTCTTTCAAATTCCTTATAGCTTTCAGGCGTCAGCTGGCTCAATGTTTCATAACCTGCAGTCATAGCAAGCGGATTACCTGATAGCGTACCCGCTTGATAGATAGGACCGCTCGGTGCAATCCTTTCCATGATCTCCGCTTTACCGCCATATGCACCTACAGGCAGACCGCCGCCGATTACTTTACCAAGGCAGGTAAGATCAGGCGTCACACCGTAATATCCTTGAGCACAATTATAACCTACACGAAAACCAGTCATGACTTCATCAAAGATCAACAATGACCCGTGTTTCTCAGTGATTTCCCGAAGTGATTCCAAGAATCCAGGCTGTGGAGGAACAACCCCCATATTCCCAGCAACTGGTTCTACGATAACGCCGGCAATATCCTCCCCAAATTGTTCAAATGCATATCGCAGGCTTTCCAGATCATTGTAAGGAACTGTAATAGTGTTTTCTGCAACACCTGCAGGGACTCCAGGACTATCCGGCAATCCTAAAGTAGCCACTCCTGAACCGGCTTTGATCAGCAGGGAATCCCCGTGACCGTGGTAACAGCCTTCAAATTTAATGATTTTGTTCCGTCCTGTGTATCCTCTTGCAAGGCGCAGTGCACTCATGGTTGCTTCAGTACCGGAAGAAACCATACGTACGATTTCAATGGATGGTACACGTTCAATTACAAGCTCAGCAAGCTTGTTTTCCACCAATGTTGGTGCGCCAAAGCTTGTACCAAGTTCAGCAACTTCTTTAATGGATGCAACCACTCTTTCATTCGTGTGGCCAAGGATTAATGGTCCCCAGGACAGTACATAATCGATGTATTCATTGCCGTCGATGTCATAAATCTTGGAACCTTTCCCCTTTTCCATGAAGATGGGATCCATATCGACAGATTTAAAGGCGCGGACAGGGCTGTTTACCCCGCCAGGCATGACTTTAACTGCTTCTTTAAAAGCCTGTTTCGACTGATCATATGTGCGCATGATAAGTTCCTCCGTTTTCTTTAAAATTCGTCACTTTCCTCTGTGAAGGAAATGCCTGTTTTAAGTCTTACTGAGTATTATTCTTGATCCAGAGCTTATTCGCCTTTAATCCAGGCTGCTGCATCCTTAGCTGCATACGTGATGATCAGGTCTGCTCCTGCTCTTTTCATGCTCGTCAATTTTTCCATGACCATCGCTTTTTCATCAACCCAGCCGTTTGCCGCCGCAGCTTTGATCATCGAATATTCACCGCTTACATTGTAGGCAACTACTGGAACATTGAATTCATCTTTGACGTCTCGGATGATATCCAAATAAGACAGAGCCGGTTTTACAATTAAGAAATCTGCGCCTTCTTCTATATCGGATTGGGCTTCTCTAAGAGCTTCTCTTCTATTGGCAGGGTCCATTTGATACGTTCTGCGGTCTCCGAACTTAGGTGAACTGTGGGCTGCATCCCTGAATGGGCCATAAAAACTTGAGGAATATTTCACTGCATAAGACATGACCGGTACATCGATGAATCCTGCTTCATCCAACCCTTTTCTGATTGCCGCAACGAAACCGTCCATCATGTTGGAAGGAGCGATGATATCAGCTCCGGCTTCCGCCTGGCTGACAGCTGTTTTCGCAAGAAGATCGAGTGTCGGATCATTGAGAATTTTACCGCCTTCCACTATTCCGCAATGACCATGGCTCGTATATTGGCATAGACAAGTATCCGCAACGACTACCATTTCAGGATAATACTCTTTTACGAGGCGGGTGGCCTGCTGAACGATCCCGTTCGCGTCATAGGCACTTTTGCCAAGTTCATCTTTTTCTGCTGGCACACCAAACAAAATGATGGAATGAATGCCAAGGCTGTTCAGTTCATCCAATTCAGCTTTTAAGTAGTCCAATGAAATTTGATAGACACCCGGCATGGACGCAACTGGGTTCTTTACACTTTCACCTTCGACTACGAAAAGCGGATAGATTAAATCTTCTGTTCTCAAGAAATTTTCGCGCACCATTGCGCGTAAGTTCTCGGATTGGCGAAGACGGCGGTGACGATTGAACTTCAAATCTTTCATGCTTATTCCTCCCTATTCTCTTTCAAAGAGATAAAATAGTTAGCTAAGTCGTCTATCATATCTTCAACTGTATACCTTTCAGGGACGACTTGTACAGTCAAACCATATCTGCAGGCAGCCTCTCTTGTTACAGGGCCGATACAAACGACAGCCAGGCCATTCATTGCTTCATGCAATCCATTATCATTGACAATCTTCATAAATCCCCTGACAGTTGAAGGACTGGTAAACGTTACGGCAGAAAGCTTCTTTTCTTGCAATAAGCTACTCAATCTTTTTTCAATAGCATCCGGAAAAAAAGTTTCATAAGTAATCCACTCATCAATCGGCATGCTTCTCTCAGTAAAATAGGACGAAATGGTATCTTTCGCCAAGTTACCTTTAGAAAGAAGGACACGGCCTGCTTGCGGAAACGAATGGACAAACTCCTTCGCAAAATCAAAACCCGAATATAATTTAGGAACAAAATCCACTTGTATGCCATGGCTCTTCATGGCTCTACACGTTTTCTCCCCTACAGCAGCGAATTTAGTAGGGCTGCCCACAATTGAGAGATTATGTTCCTTCAATTTTTGGAAAAAGAAGTGAACGCCGTTTTTGCTAGTAAAAAAAATCCAATCATAGGATTTCAATTTTTCTAAATATGTACTTTCTTTTTCATCTTCATAAGGCCTGAAAGAGATTAGCGGGACAATATGGGGGATGCCCCCATACTGCTTGATAACATCCGCTATCCCTTTCGCCGCCTTTTCTTCCCGTGTAACGAGAATTTCTCTACCTGAAAGCGGTAAAGAGGAATCCATTACTGATCAAGCTCCTCTTTGACCTTATCAATAAGGGCCTTAGCTCCTCTTTCTGTCAGCAGTGCTGCAGCTTCTTCACCAACTTGTACAGGATCAGAGCCTGTAACAGTCTCTTTATAGATATCTTTCCCGTCTGGAGAAGCGACCAGCACCGTCAGTTTAACATCTTCCTCCTGAAGCAGTTCAGCATATCCTGCGATTGGAACTTGGCAGCCTCCTTCCATTTTATGAAGGAAGGTCCTTTCAGCTGTAACCGTCTTCGTTACTTGGTCTGATGCAAACTTGCCTAGCAAACCAAGAAGCTCTTCATCATCTTCGCGGCACTCAATCGACAGTGCTCCTTGCCCTACTGCAGGTACACAAACTTCGGGATCCAGGAATTCCGTTACCACATTCGAAGTCCAGCCCATGCGTGACAATCCTGCTGCTGCTAAAATGATTGCATCATAGTCCTCAGTCTCAAGTTTCCCCAACCGCGTATCAATATTGCCACGGATCCACTTGATTTCCAAATCAGGACGCTGAGCAAGGATTTGGGCACCTCTTCTCAAACTGCTTGTACCGATGATCGCTCCTGCAGGAAGATCAGCAAGCTTCACATGATCCTTGGAAATAAAGGCATCACGATGGTCCTCTCTTTCCGGGATACAGCCAATGCACAAGCCTTCAGGCAATTCTGCCGGCATATCTTTCATACTATGCACGGCCATATCAATTTCCTTATCGAGCATCGCTTGCTCAATTTCCTTTACAAACAACCCTTTTCCCCCGACTTTGGACAAAGTCACATCAAGGATTTGATCGCCTTTTGTAACGATTTCCTTTACTTCGAACTCAAACGAAGAATCCAATTCTTTCAATTGGCTGATGACCCAATTCGTTTGTGTTAATGCAAGCTTGCTTCGACGTGAACCTACTATTATTTTTCGCATTACGAACCTCCTAAGCTTATGAATACCAGAAATGGAATGAAGACAAACGGCTGACAAGCAGGAAGTTGATCAAGATTACCAGAAAAGCTCCTACGTTTAACAATGCCAGATTCTTGCCATAAACCTCTTTCCGTACTCGTAAATATAAAAATACACTGTAAATGATCAGCAATATGAATGAACCAATGATTTTCGGGTCGTACCATAGAAAGTCAGGCAGTTTGATAAACGCCCACTGAAGGCCGAGAATCAGACTCAACAGGAGCATCGCCACCCCGATGGCATTTAAGATATATGCCCCTTTTTCCAGTTTCGACAAATCACTGATCCGCCATAACCTCGGTCCCCACTTTTTCTCTTTGAGAAGCTTATATTGTAACAAGTAGAGCAGAGAGAACACAAAGGACAACGAAAAAGCCCCGTATGAAAGAATCGCCATGGTAATATGAATCAGCAGCAATTCCGAAACAAGCTGCTCTGCCATTGCATTGGATTCAACTTGTACAGGCGCAAATGTATGTATGGCCATAATGATGAACCCGAGAATATTTGTAAAGAATACCGTGAAGTCCACCCGGAGGACTCTGTTGATCGCAAGAGATAAAGTAATAAGTACCCATGCATAAAAATAAAGCCCTTCAAAAATGGTGAGGACCGGGAATCTGCCTGTACGCATCATATAAAGAAACAAAAAGATTGTTTGAAGAACCCAAACAATCGCAAGTAGCCAGAAGGCAAACGCATTTGCCTTCCGGTTTTTGTTTAAGAAATCAATAAAATAAAATAGAATACTGATAGCATACAGAACAATCATCAGTTCATGCAGCCTCGTCATTGTTTGTTCAAACATCGACTTTTAACCTCACTTATTGTTGAAAAGAAGGCTGGAGTTTAGCTGCTGCAACTCCTGTCTTTTCTTTCCCCTTGCTCTCAAGTGCTTCTGCCTCTGTCTGCAATTGTTCCTCGATGTTGAAAATCTTAATGAATAAGTCCAGCTTCTCCTGACCGTCAGGCAGTGCTGCCAATTCTTTCACCTGGAGAATGGGATCTTTCAATAACTGATTGATGATACTTTTTGTATGTTTGTTTAAGACTTTGCGCTCACGCTCAGTCAAATCAGGCATCTTGCGTTCAATGCTCTCCATTGTCTGTCCCTGAATCACTAAGGCTTTTTCTCTAAGAGCAGAAATAACCGGCACGACTCCAAGCATATTGAGCCATTCTTTGAAAGCGACAATTTCCGCTTCAATCATGATGCCAATGGACTCTGCTGCTTTCTGTCTTTCAGCCATATTCGATTGGACAATGCCTTCCAAGTCATCGATGTCATATAAAAATGCACTTTCCAGACTTTCGATGGCAGGATCGATATCCCTGGGAACAGCAATATCCACCATGAACAATGGACGCCCTTTCCTCATGCGTTCCACTTCGACCATTTGATCTTTTGTGATCACATATTCTTTGGCACCTGTCGAACTAATCAAGATGTCAGCTTCAACCAGTGCACATTGAAGTTCCTGCAATGTTTTGGCGTTTCCCTTGAACTTATCTGCCAAAGAAACAGCTTTTTCAAACGTACGGTTGATGACCGTCACTTTAGTAGCACCGCTGCCATGCAAGTTCTTGATCGCCAACTCTCCCATTTTACCGGCCCCAAAGATCAGCACATGCTTCCCGCTTAAATCACCAAAGATTTTCTTCGCGAGTTCTACTGCAGCATAGCTGACAGAAACCGCATTAGAACCTATTTCTGTTTCTGAATGGGCTTTCTTTGCCAGTGTAATGGCTTGTTTGAAAAGATGATTGAAAACAGTGCCGGTTGTACCTGATTCCTGGGCAGATAAAAAGCTCGACCTAATTTGGCCAAGTATCTGTGTTTCCCCGACAACCATGGAATTCAAGCCGCATGTTACATTAAATAAGTGCTCAACAGCACCATCCTGCTCATATATAAACAAATAAGGAGTAAACTCCTCTTTATCAATATCAAACCATTGGGATAAAAATTCCTTAATATAATAACGACCTGTATGAAGCTGATCTACGACCGCATATACTTCCGTCCTGTTACATGTAGAAACGATCACATTCTCAAGGATACTCTTTTTCCCCTTAAGCGTTTCCATCGCTCTTTGCAGGTCTGCTTCATTAAAAGATAAACGTTCACGAATCTCGACAGGGGCCGTTTTGTAATTTATACCGACTGTAATAATGTGCATGACAGAAATGACACCCCCAAATAATCATTAACTCTAGTATAACATGTCCGACAAATATCCCATTTAAATAAATGTGAACATAAGATGAAACCTGTGGTACCATTAAGTGTAAAGACGGCTCTTTCAGATCTGACAGGCGTTGATGCTTTCAACAGATAAGGGCGCTTTTTGCCCTTGGCTGTTGAAACATAACGACCCGAGGACCTAGCCGTCTGCACCGGATACCATTAAGTGTAGAAGCGGCTCTCTCAGGCCCGACAAGCGCTGATGGGCCACCAGATGAGGACGCTCTTTGCCCTTGGCTGTTGAAACATAACGACTCGAGGGCCTAGCCGCTGATACCGGATACCATTAAGTGTAAAGACGGCTCTTTCAGGTCCGACAGGCGTTGATTCTTACAACAGATGAGGACGGCTCATTGACATCCTATGCTAAGAAACGCAGCCCCGGATAGCCAGTTGTATATCCGCACGTGCCATATTTCATATACGTTGTATACCCGTTTTCAGACATTTATATAAAGACTTACATAAATATATTCTTTTCGACATAGTTTCCTATGTTAGATTAACAAATACAAACCCAATATTCAAGTATACAAATCGGAGGCAATTATGAAAGGACAACGACTTTTTCCAGGTATGATATTAATAGGGTTCGGCATCTATTTTTACCTTCAGCAATCGAACATTATGTTATTCAGGGAGTTTTATACATGGCCGACACTGCTGATCATTGTTGGTGCCGCCTTCCTTGCTCAAGGGTATAAAGGCAGGGATTACGAATCCATCCTGCCTGGTACCATCCTCACCGGATTCGGCTTGCATTTCCACATTGTAAATAAGGTTGCCATCTGGCCGGATCATATAGGGACCTTCATTCTGATTATTTCACTCGGCTTTCTGCTTAGGTATCAGAAAACAGGCAGCGGTCTGTTTCAAGGAGTCCTATTTCTTATTCTAGCTATTATTCTTTTGTTTTATGATAAAGTTTTAATGTGGCTTGGCCTTCTGCAGGGCGGAGTGAATGTCATTCGTGACTTCTGGCCGCTTATCATCGTCTTGATTGGCGTCTATCTATTATTTATCAAGAAAAAATAAAACAGGAACCGGCTTCGGTTCCTGTTTTGTCGTTTATAATAGGCTGTTTTCGTTTAGATGGTTAAATAGCAAAGTTAAAGAAAAGAGTCTTATAATATGGAATCGAGAAATTCTTTTGTCCTCTGCTCCTTGGGATTCCCGAACAGTTCCTCTGGAGGTCCAACCTCAACGATCCGGCCGTCATGCATGTAGACAACCCAATCAGCCACTTCACGGGCAAATCCCATTTCATGAGTAACGACTACCATTGTCATTCCTTCAAGAGCCAGTTCTTTCATCGTGGATAGAACTTCCCCTACCAGTTCCGGATCGAGGGCTGAGGTCGGTTCATCAAACAGCATAATATCCGGTTTCATAGCGAGAGCCCTTGCGATTGCAACACGCTGTTTTTGACCTCCGGATAACTTGGAAGGATATACATCCGCTTTTTCCTTCAAACCGACTTTGCTCAAGAGTTCCATTGCTTCTTCTTTGGCCTTCACCTTGGAAATCTTCTTCACTTGTACAGGTGCTTCCATGACATTTTCCAACACAGTTTTATGAGGAAAAAGATAGAAATGCTGAAAAACCATTCCCACTTTTGCCCTGACTTCATTTAAATCATGAGTACCCCTGTTCACTTCTTCTCCCTCGATAATGATCTTTCCGCTATCTTTAATCTCAAGGAAGTTCAAGCATCGGAGCAGTGTGCTTTTTCCGGAACCACTCGCTCCTATAAGACAAACTACATCACTTTCTTTTACATTAATATCTATATCCTTTAACACATGAAGATCACCAAAGGATTTATTCAGTTTTTCTACTTTAATCATTTCCTGGGTCAAATTATATCCCTCCACTTGTTTTGGAAGTCAGTTTCATTAGTCACTTAAAGACATACGTTTTTCTACAAAGTTTACAATCACTGAGAAGAACAGAACCAACACTAGATAATAAACGGCTACAATCAATAAATATGTCATGTAATCGAAATTGTTAGATCCGAGTGTTGTTGCCACACTGAAGAGCTCGTACATGCCGATGAAGGAGGCAAGCGAAGAATCCTTCAGTGCAATGATAAATTGGTTACCAAGCGGCGGAAGCGCTCTTCGGAATGCCTGCGGAAGAATGATTCTTCTCATCGTCAATCCATTGGACATCCCCAGGGAGCGGCCCGCTTCCATCTGCCCTTTATCGATTGACTGGATTGTACCTCTGAAGATTTCCGCAATGTATGCCCCATTATGGAAAGCAAGTCCCAGCACTACCGACCAGAAGCCGGAAATCTGAAGAGCTGTCAGTCCAAAGTAGAAGATGAATATCTGGACGATCAACGGTGTACCACGCACTACGAATATGTAGATATCAGCAATGATTTCAAGAACTTTCATCTTGGAAATCTTCAAAAATGCAAAAAATAAACCTATGAATATAGCAATAAATACGGATACCACTGTCAGCTCAAATGTTAACAGCATCCCTTTCAGGAAAACATCAATGGTACCTGTGAATGTTTCAAAAAAGTTCACCCTATTCCCTCCTGTGTCTTATTTTTTCCAGCCACTTACCTTGCGGCGTTGCTGCATGAGGTTTAGATATTTACGGATAGAAAAAGCGAATGCGCAAAAAAAGTGCACATCCGCCCTAAATTTGATGATGTTTATTCTTCTCCCTCAGGGTCAGTTGTAATGTCTTCTCCGAAATATTTTTTACTGATTTCTTCCAGTGTTCCGTTTTCTCTAAGTGTTTCCAAAGCTTCGTTAATCGCTTCCAGAAGCTCATCATTATCTTGAGCAACAGCTATCGCCTGTTCACTGCGTCCGAGCAATTCCCTGGTATCGATTTCAAGTCCCGCACCGATGGCTTCTTTACCAGTGACAAAGTCAGTGATGACAGCATCATGCTTTCCTTTGCTCAAAGCTTCAAGGGCAACGACATCACTGTCATATGTCTTGATATTTTCCGTTACTTCACTCGCTGTATCTGCATAGGTAGATCCTTTTGAAACAGCAATTTCCATACCTTCTAGATCTTCCAGTGTTTCTACATCACTGTCAGGACGAACAAATATTTGTGGACCTGAGTAATAGTATGGTGTGGAGAAATCTACTTTCTCAGCCCGCTCATCTGTAATTGTATGGCTGGCTACTGCTGCATCAAAACGGCCTGCCTGAACACCTTCAACAATACCCGCGAACTTGAATTTCTTCTGTTCCGGATCGAGGCCCAGTTCTTTTGCAACTGCCTCAGCTACTTCGATATCAAATCCTGTCATTGTTCCATCTCCGCTGGTAACACTGAACGGTTTGAATTCACCGGATGCTGCATATGTAAACTTTCCTTCATCAACTAAGTCCAACCCGCTGTCTGATGCACTTCCAGAACCAGTCTCACTGGTACCGCAGCCCGAAATTAAAACGGCTGATAATGATAATGCTGCAAAACTAAATAATTTTTTCATTTTTCTTTAGTTCCCCCTCTAATCTTTTTTAGACCCTAGATATTATGGTAGCAAACTAATGTATAATTCACAAAATTCAAATTTAATGATAAGTCTGTAAATTCAAGTGAATACAGGCCTTAGGTCAAGCAAGCCACTCTATTCCTTTTAAATACATTCATTTGCCCATAAATCCTTACTTTTCCTTTCCCTGCTTCGATATGTTCCAAACATCAGAAAAGTAATTCAATTGATAATATTGGAATTACTTATTAATTGCATTAAAAAAAGAGATATCCACTATGGATATCCCTTTTAAATAC
The DNA here is from genome assembly GCF_000181495.1 of Bacillus sp. SG-1. GTDB lineage: Bacteria > Bacillota > Bacilli > Bacillales > Bacillaceae_B > Rossellomorea. The sequence continues at coordinate 9,900 of NZ_ABCF01000015.1, read as the reverse complement.
CTATCGTCTTGAATTAAGCGCCGCCCACACCTGGTCCTTGCCTAAGCCTGTTTCTGATGAAAAGAGGATGATCTCATCTCCCTCTTCAATATCAAGCGCCTCTTTCGTGACTTTCAAGTGCTTTTGCCATTTCCCTTTCGGAATCTTATCAGCCTTTGTGGCGATAATGACACATGGGATGCCATTATGCTTCAAGAAATCATACATCATAATGTCATCCTCAGTAGGGGGATGACGCAAGTCCACAATTTGAATCACAGCTTTCAACTGTTCTCTCATTGTGATATAGGTTTCGATCATTCTTCCCCATGCTTCACGTTCTTTTTTGGATACTTTGGCAAACCCATAACCGGGAACATCGACAAAATACAAACTCTCTTCAATTTTATAAAAGTTTAGAGTCTGCGTCTTTCCTGGTCTGGATGATATCCTTGCCATGCTTTTACGTCCGATCATCCGGTTGATAAACGACGATTTCCCGACGTTGGAGCGGCCTGCCAGAGCAAACTCCGGCAAAAATTCTCCCGGATACTGCTCTGGCCTTACAGCACTTATTACAAGTTCTACATTATTTACTTTCACTTCTCTCACCTACTAAAGCTGTTTCTAATACTTCTTCTATATGGGAAACCGGTACAAACTTTAGATCCTTTCTGACACTTTCAGGGATATCATCAATATCCTTTTCATTGTCAATCGGAAGAATGATGGTTGTAAGTCCCGCACGATGTGCACTTAGCGTCTTTTCCTTCAGCCCGCCAATAGGAAGGACACGCCCTCTTAGTGTGATTTCTCCAGTCATACCAATTTCACGCTTTATTTCCCGCCCGGTCAAGGCTGACACAAGGGCAGTTGCGATAGTAATACCGGCTGAAGGACCGTCCTTAGGCACTGCCCCTTCTGGAACATGTATATGGATGTCATATTTTTCGTGGAAATTTTCTTCAAGTTTCAGCTCATTTGCTTTTGACCTAACATAACTGAAAGCAGCTTGAGCGGATTCTTTCATTACATCACCGAGTTTACCTGTTAAAACCAGCTTGCCTTTACCCGGAGAAAGAGATACTTCTATCTGCAAGGTGTCTCCCCCTACAGAGGTATAAGCTAATCCGGTAGCAACACCTACCTGATTTTCTGATTCTGCCTGGCCATAACGGAATTTCTTCTTTCCCAGGAATTCTTCAATATTCTTTTCTGTAATGATGACTTTCTTTTTCTCTCCTGAGACGATGACTTTCGCTGTTTTACGGCATAAAGTTGCCAGCTGCCGCTCCAATCCCCTGACACCGGCTTCTCTTGTATAATAACGGACAACTGCTTCAAGAGCGTCTTCCCTTACTTGAAGCTGAGATTTGGTTAGGCCGTTCTCTTTGATTTGTTTTGGCAGGAGATGGTTCTTAGCGATGTTAATCTTTTCAAGTTCTGTATAACCGGCAATTGTAATAATCTCCATACGGTCACGCAAAGGCCCCGGAATCGTAGAAAGATCGTTTGCCGTGGCAAGGAACATGACCTTTGATAGATCATATGTTTCCTCAATGTAATGATCACTGAAGTTGGAATTTTGTTCAGGATCCAATACTTCCAGCATAGCAGAGGAAGGATCTCCCCTGAAATCGCTGGACATCTTATCAATTTCATCCAGAAGGAAAACCGGGTTGATGGTTCCCGCTTTCTTCATACCTTGGATAACTCGGCCCGGCATCGCCCCTACATAAGTACGTCTATGGCCGCGGATTTCCGATTCATCACGCACACCGCCGAGTGAAACGCGGACAAAATTTCTTCCAAGGGATTCCGCCACAGATTTAGCGAGACTTGTTTTACCGACACCAGGAGGTCCTGCAAGGCAAAGAATTGGACCTCTTAAGGATTGCGTCAGTTTTTGGACAGCCAGATATTCCAGCACACGTTCCTTTACCTTTTCAAGCCCAAAATGCTCGCGGTTAAGGATTTCCTCTGCCTTTTTAATATCAAGGTCATCCTCTGTCTGTGCAGACCATGGAAGAGAAATAAGCCACTCGATATAGTTCCTGATGACAGAGCTTTCAGCAGAACTTGTCGGGACTTTTTCATATCTTCCCAGTTCTTTTAACACCGTTTTCTCAACCGATTCCGGCATCTCTGCTTCGGCAATTCGCTTGGTCAACTCTTCAATTTCGCCAGTCTTTCCTTCTTTGTCGCCAAGTTCCTTCTGGATAGCCTTCATTTGCTCTCTCAAGTAATATTCTTTTTGAGTGCGCTCCATTGAACGTTTGACACGCTGCCCGATTTTTTTCTCCAGATTCAATACTTCTTTTTCATTGTTGATCGTTTGAATCACAAGCTGAAGCCGTTCTTTAATATCCAGCGTTTCAAGGACATTTTGTTTTTCCTTCATCTTTAAAGGAAGGTGGGATGCGACAATATCAGCAAGCCTTCCAGGTTCGTCTATATCTGATACGGTTGAATACGTTTCAGCAGATACCTTTTTGGAAAGCTTTATGTATTGTTCGAAGTAATTCAAAAGCGTCCTCATTAGCGCTTCTGTTTCCGATTCTTTTTCATCACTGTCTTCATGTGTGAAAATGTTAACTTCATAAAACTTTTCTTCATTAGTAAAGTTACTTACTTCAGCTCTCTGAATACCTTCCACGAGCACCCGGATCGTTCCATTAGGAAGCTTAAGCATCTGTTTAACCTTTGTCAGCGTCCCCATTTTATAAAAATCGTCAACGCCTGGTTCATCTATATTCATATCCTTTTGGGTAGTCAGAAATATATATTGGTCATCCACCATTGCTTTTTCAAGCGCCTGTACTGACCGGTCACGTCCGACATCTAAATGAAGGACCATAGTTGGATAAACAAGCAAACCTCTTAATGGAAGGAGGGGAAGAGTTAATTCTTTTTGTTTTGCCATAAATACACCTCCAAATATTCTTGCCCTTTTGCTTCTGATAAGTCTTTGTACAATTCTATCTTATTTATAAATAAGTGTCCATTTTATAGGGGCGGGGCTTTTTATAAGGCTCTTTTCTCAAACTTTGTTCTATTTAATATGAATTTCGAAAAATAAAGCCATCATTCACACGATATATCCTGGTAAGGCAGGAAGAAAAGAGCTGCTCTCCCTGTTCAGAGAGAAAAAACCTTGTACCAGGGGAAAAATCCGGCACTAGGGATTTTTCCAAAAGCAACAATCTATACGAAAACAGCCTTTTATAAAAGCAAATAGACCTATTCGAATATAAGAGGGAGGACTGTTGTACCCCCTCCCTCTCATTTTACCTATAAAAACTGTTTCCTTCATGAATTATGCTTAGGGTACACTTATCGTTTTCCTCTATAGGTGATGACTTAAACCGAAAATTCCTTCAGGAGATTATACGCTTTTCTTATTCACTTTATCATTGAATGCTATCTCTTCCTCCGGTTTTTCTTTATCGAGGGCAATGTTGAACACCTCTTGCAGGTGTTTTACCGGCTTCACTTCTATTCCCTCTATTTCCTGGAGAAGAGCCCCCATATTTTCATATGGAATGATAGCAGATTTAGCTCCAGCCAATTTAGCTGCCTTCACTTTAGGGTATACGCCTCCAACCGGTTTGACAAAACCATGGATACTGATTTCTCCCGTTAAAGCGATGTCAGATTTTACGGGGATTCGGTAAATTGCTGAATAGATTCCTGTAGCCATCGCAATTCCCGCTGATGGTCCGTCGACCGGTATGCCTCCCGGGAAATTGACATGGATATCATATTGGTCAGCAGGAACACCCATGGAGCGCAATACCGTCAGGACATTCTCAATTGATCCTTTCGCCATGCTCTTTCTTCTGATGGATTTTCCTTTGTCACCGATACTCTCTTCCTCTACAATACCTGTTATATTAACGCTTCCCTTATCAACTGCAGGGATGACCGTGACTTCAATCTCCAATAATGAACCTGTATTAGGACCAGTTACAGCTAGTCCGTTTACTAAGCCAATGACTGGTTTTCCATCAATTTTCCGATCCATTCGCGGGGAAAGCTGGCTGGATTGAATCATCCATTCAATATCCTTGTCATCAATGGATTGCCTGTTCTCCGTAATGGCAAGCCCGGCAACAATCTGCACCATGTTAACGGCTTCCCTCCCATTTCTGGCATAGGATGCAAGAAGCTCGACCCCTGCTTGGCTGATGGATATGTCCACTTTTTCAGAAGCATTCAAGGCAACTTCCATTACCTCTTCTTTATTCAATTCCCTGAAAAAGACCTCCATACACCTTGAGCGTATTGCGGGTGGAATTTCACTTGGTGTCCTCGTTGTAGCACCTACAAGCCTGAAGTCGGCAGGGAGGCCGTTTTTGAATATATCGTGGATATGAGTAGGTATTTGTGTGTTTTCTTCACTATAGTAAGCACTTTCCAAAAAAACTTTGCGATCTTCAAGTACTTTAAGTAATTTGTTCATCTGTATAGGGTGAAGCTCTCCTATCTCATCGATGAATAATACTCCCCCATGGGCATTGGTCACTGCACCTTGCTTTGGCTGGGGAATCCCGGCCTGTCCCATCGCTCCTGCTCCCTGGTAAATGGGGTCATGCACAGAACCGATTAATGGATCCGCAATCCCTCTTTCATCAAATCTGGCGGTTGTAGCATCCAATTCTACAAAGACAGAGGATTTCCTGAACGGGGATTTCATCTGGTCTTTCGCTTCTTGAAGAACCAGCCTTGCAGCTGCAGTCTTTCCGACACCAGGTGGTCCATAAATGAGGACATGCTGAGGGTTCGGGCCGCAAAGAGCCGCCTTTAATGATTTGATTCCATCCTCCTGCCCGACGATATCAGCAAAACTTTGCGGTCTTACTTTCTCCGACAACGGCTCAGATAAAGAGATGGATCGCATTTTTCTTAATTGTTCCATCTCTTTTTTCGACTCACGGTCAATCGAAACCTTTTGCGTTCTTTGACTCTTTAATAAGTTCCAAAAATATAAACCGATAATCACCCCGAAAAACAGTTGGATGATCAATGCAATTCCTGTCCAACTCATGCCTTTCCCTCCAGTAATAACTTGTTGTAAAATTTAGTATCTCCTCGAGACTGGCGGAATAAACAAGTTTTTCTGGTACACATTTGAAGTGTGGTTTTCCGTAGTGAATTTTCAAAACCGGGAGAATAAACGAAATAATTTCCGGGTAGACCAACAGAGTTTTCGCTTTTGGATGGCTGACTTCAAAAGTAATATGCGGAGAAAGGCAGATAATTACAATAAGTTTTTTAAGAAAGCCCATTTCAATTAGAACTGCTGAACTTTCACGCCTTACTTGGTAAAGATTTATTTTGTTTTACCACGGCTTATGTACTTACTATGCTTAATTACATCTCTTCATTCTTCTTCGACTACTTATGACTTACACTCGGCTTCTTGATACATCTCTTCGCTCTTCTTCGTCTACTTATGCACTTGCTTTCGGCTTCTTGATACACCACTTCACTCTTTTCTCACTACTTATGTACTTACTCTTGGCTCTTTGATACATCTCTCCACTCTTTTCTCACTACTTATGTACTTACTCTCGGCCCTTTGATACATTCTTGGTACATCTGTCCTCTCATCGCCTGCTACTCGTGTACTTACTATCCCCTTCATTCAAGCTATTGTACAAATAATGTGATCTATTCCCCTTTATAAAAAAAGTCCTCTCCGGCGTATAGCCGGGAGGACCTTTTATGATATATCTCTTATGCAGATGTCTTCTCTTCGTCGTTACCTTCAATAATTGTACCGTCTTCCAACAGAAGCTTTGGTGCTTCGCTATCTGTGACTGTACCTGGTGTAATGATACATTTTTTAATGTCTTCTCTTGAAGGAAGATCGAACATGACTTCAAGCATGATGCTCTCAATGATGGAACGCAGACCGCGGGCACCGGTTTTGCGTTCAATTGCTTTGTTGGCAATTTCTCTAAGTGCATCTTCTTCGAATTCCAATTCAACCTGATCAAGTTCAAGCATTTTTTGGTATTGTTTGACCAGGGCATTCTTCGGTTTAGTCAGGATTTCCACAAGCGCATCCTCATCAAGAGGCGTTAAGCTTGAGATAACCGGCAGACGACCGATGAATTCAGGGATCAAACCGAATTTCAATAAATCTTCAGGCACAACTTTTGCGAGTAAAGATTTATCATTGTCAACATTGACAGTCTTAGGATCAGAACCGAAACCGATGACTTTTTGGCCAAGGCGTCTCTTGACAATCTGCTCAATTCCGTCAAACGCTCCACCGCAGATGAACAGGATATTGGAAGTATCAATCTGGATGAATTCCTGATGAGGATGCTTTCTGCCTCCTTGAGGAGGAACACTTGCAACCGTACCTTCAAGAATCTTCAGCAATGCCTGCTGAACACCTTCACCTGAAACATCTCTAGTGATGGACGGGTTTTCAGATTTTCTGGCTACTTTATCAATTTCATCGATGTAGATGATGCCGCGTTCTGCTTTTTCTACATCATAGTCAGCAGCCTGGATCAGTTTTAACAAGATGTTTTCAACATCTTCCCCTACATATCCCGCTTCTGTAAGTGATGTAGCATCTGCAATAGCAAATGGTACATTCAGAATACGGGCCAATGTCTGGGCAAGAAGTGTTTTACCGCTTCCTGTAGGTCCAATCATGGCAATGTTACTTTTTGAAAGTTCAACATCATCCACTTTGCTGTTTGAATTGATACGTTTGTAATGGTTATATACCGCTACTGCCAATGATTTCTTAGCCTGTTCCTGGCCGATAACGTACTCATCAAGGATTTCCCTGATTTCTTTCGGTTTTGGAACATCTTTAAACTCAACTTCTTCTTCTGTTCCAAGCTCTTCTTCTACGATCTCGGTACAAAGCTCGATGCATTCGTCACATATATATACACCTGGTCCCGCTACTAGCTTACGGACCTGATCTTGTGTCTTACCACAAAAAGAACATTTCAACTGTCCTTTTTCATCGTTAAATTTAAACAATGAAATTCACCCCTTATAGAAAGCTATGTCGTTTCAAAAATTCAAGTTATGTATTGCATTTTATCATACTATATGTCCGGAAAGGAAATTAAACGACCTTACGATATTCTGCCCGCTTATTAAGCTTTATCCAAAAAACGTCTATCCTATTCCTGATTATGTGATTATGTAATTTGATTGTAAAGGTTTCCCTTTAGGGTAAGCCGGCAAGACCAATAGTTTTTTTCGTATTTTATAAAACAAGGCACGATTAAACTCGCGCCTTGTATCTATAGTTATTATTATGCAACAGTCTTGCTGTTATCCACAAGAACTTCTACAGCTTTGCGGATTTTAAGATCTGCTTTCAAGTTATCAAGACCGCCAAGAGCTTGCTTGATGTTGTCCGCAGCCATATTGTACTGTTCAGCCAGTTTGTTTACTTCTTCTTCTGCTTCTTCATCAGAAATTTCAAGGTTCTCTGCGTCAGCAATAGCTTCAAGAGTCAAGTTAGTGCGTACACGCTTTGCAGCATCCTCTTTCATTTGACCGCGAAGATCTTCTTCTTTTTGGCCAGAGAATTGGAAGTAAAGATCCAAGTTCATTCCTTGCATTTGAAGGCGTTGTTCGAACTCCTGCATCATGCGGTCAACTTCAGTGTCAACCATTGCATCAGGAATGTCCATTTCAGCATTTTCAGAAGCTTTTTCCACTAGCGTGTCACGAAGTGTTTGATCTGCTTCGTTTTTCTTGGATTCTTCAAGACGCTTTTGGATTTTTTCTCTTAATTGATCAAGAGATTCAACTTCTTCGTCTGCATCCTTCGCGAACTCATCATCAAGCTCAGGAAGTTCTTTTGCTTTAACCTCATGAAGTTTTGTCTTGAAAACTGCAGGCTTGCCAGCAAGTTCAGCAGCATGGTATTCCTCTGGGAAACTTACTTCAACTTCTTTCTCTGCTCCTGCTTCAAGACCTACCAATTGCTCTTCGAAACCAGGGATGAAAGAACCAGAACCTAATTCAAGAGAATAGTTTTCAGCTTTACCGCCTTCGAACGCTTCTCCATCAACGAAACCTTCGAAATCGATTACGACTGTATCGCCGTTTTCTGCTGCGCCTTCTTTAACAGCAAGTTCAGCTTGCTTTTCTTGAAGAGATTTCAATTCGTTCTCTACGTCTTCAGAAGTAACTTCTGTGTCCATTTTCTCTACTTCAAGACTTTTGTATTCGCCAAGTTTAACTTCAGGCTTAACAGTTACTGTCGCTTTGAAGATAAGCTCTTTGCCTTTTTCCATTTGTTCGATATCGATATCCGGACGATCAACCGGCTGGATGCCTGTTTCTTCAACAGCTTTTGCATAAGCTTCTGGAAGAATTACATCAAGTGCATCCTGGTATAGAGATTCTACACCAAAACGTTTTTCAAACATACCGCGAGGCATTTTACCTTTACGGAATCCAGGTACATTTACTTGCTTTACTACTTTTTTAAATGCAGCGTCTAAACCGTTGTTTACTGTATCTGCATCTACCTCAATTGTAAGAACCCCTTGGTTCCCTTCTTGCTTTTCCCATTTAGCAGACATACTTTTCCCTCCAACAATCTATAATTGATTATAGTTAATACAAAATAAATATTTAGATAGGTTTGCTATGTAACAAAAGCACTATCCCTTCGAATATGAAAAATCTTCACATTGCAACCATTATATTATAACATATGGAATCCTTCTTTCAACTCATAGCCGTAAAAACAAGTTTCCTATATTTGCTTACAGCACCGGGGAGGTCACCTTTTCCAGTTCAAGAATAAATGATTCAATAGATTTAATCACTGCATCATCTGTTTTTTCTTCATCCAGTCCTATATCTGAAGGATCTTCTCCATAAAGCTGGAGACCGTAAAGGAGATAAGCAATCGATACCTTCTCCGCAGGCCATTCAAACTCCCCCGGGTAAAGCAGGAAACTGTGACGGGTAAAGGTTTCTCTCACCTGCTGAAGCAAGGTAGGGTTTCTCTGTGCAACCAGATCCTCAATCCCTTCCGCCACTGAAGTAAAGTATTCGGTTTGGAACACCTCTTCCAGATTTGCAGGTATGCAGGTCATCACCTTGCCGAATTTCTTCACCTCTACCTCTTCATTGAAGCCATGCTCCCGAAGGACATTCACTATCATCGTTCCAATGAATGGGTGGGTTTCTTCATTTTTCAACGCTGTCAACAGTTCTGGAAGATACGGACGTATATTCCGGTTCACAAGCTCTGCCAAAATAAAGGTCTGCTCTTGCAGGTCTTTCCCTTCCAGGATTGTTTTTTCTTCAGTTACTTGAGCTTCATCAGGACGCCCAGGAGCAGGAGCCTCTTTTCCTTCAAGCACCCTTTTGCTGAATGACAGCAGTTTGCCGAAGTGCTCTTCTTTTTCAAAAGGGACTTCCTTCTCATCAAACAAAGCGCTCAAGGTGCTGACCACTTCATTATGTTCATTTAACTGTATAAGAATCATTACATATAATTCAACAACTTTAAAGTAGTCTCCTTGTCCTTCCAGGAGCAGTTCTCTGCAAATCTCTTTCGCGCGCTGATACTTTTTACCCTCATATAAAGCCACGACCAGGGCAGGTCCGACCTCTCCATCTTCCGGATCCATTTCATACGCCTGCTCCAAAAATTGCACAGCCTGGTCCAGATGACTGTTTTGAAGCGCATCTATCCCTTTTTCAAAAAGCCTCTCCTTCAACTGCGGAAAATAAACGATTTTATTATCTTTGCTACCTTTATTCATCACGTTACCGCCCTATATCATTAATTGATTTCAGTTTAGCAAAACTATGCGGAATAAACAAAAAGCAGGGGCTGGTTTTGCTGTCGATGATTAAGCCAGTCTTTCCAGAATACAAAAATAAACCCCTTCATCCAGTTAAGGCGAA
>NZ_ABCF01000016.1 GCF_000181495.1 Bacillus sp. SG-1 | reverse complement strand
CCTGCTTTCAAGGTAAGTTTAGCAAGGGATGAACCAAATTTCAACTATAAAAACTCAAGTTTTATCTTGTAAACGTTTACTTAATGTAAAATAATCAATTTGCCCATACTGAACGATTTCACCGTCCATCTCGACTACCGGAATCATCAATCCGAATCGCTCTGTCAAATCGTCGCTTAAGTCGATATCATATTCAGAAAGTTCGAACGGGATATCTTCTTTTATAAGGTTAAGAATAAGTTTCGCGTCCACACACAAAGGACATCGGTCTCTCGTATAAAAGTTCACTTTAATCAGTTTCTGATCATTCATATCTTTTTCTCCTTGTGGACGAAGGAATGTTGAGCTGATCTCTGTACTTCGCCACTGTTCTCCTCGAAACGTGCAGACCTTTTTCCTGCAGCATCACGGCAATCGCCTGGTCTGACAAAGGCTTCTTCTTATCTTCAGTGGTGACCATCTGCATGATCTCGGCCTTTATCCCTTCTGAAGAAACAGCATCTTCATCTTTTCCAACACCGCTTACAAACAAAGCCTTCATTTCATATGTCCCACACGGTGTTCCAATGTACTTCCCTCTAACAGCCCTGCTGATGGTAGACTCATGCACCCCTATTGTCTCTGCCACCTCTTTTAAAGTCAAAGGTTTAAGTTCCTTTGGACCATATCTAAAAAAAGCCTCCTGCCTTTCCACAAGGCACTTTCCTACTTTCATCAACGTGGTTTTACGCTGATCGAGCATTTTGAGAAGCCACTGAAACTCCTGCTTTTTATCACGCATAAACTTTAAGCCTTCTTTATCCTTTGAAGAGGCGATTAATTCATCATATTCGCTGTTGTATTTGATCTTCATGACACTGCCGTCGACCAACTGCACTTCCAATCCATCTTTACTGCGGGTCACATTCATTTCCGGCCGTATATACTGTGGAGCCTCCGATGTGAATCTTGCTCCTGGGCGAGGGTTCAGTGTTTTCACGTAGTCCGCTGTTAATTGAATATCTGATAGAGTAATTCCTAACTCTTTTGTGATCGTTTTCCATGTCTTTTCACAAAAAGCCGCGAAGTGATGCTCAATGATTGAGTGGGCATGTTCCGGAGCTTCGGTGTCCCTCTGAATCTGCAGAAGGAGACATTCCTTTAGATTCCTTGCGCCGATTCCGGCTGGTTCCAGACTCTGAAGCATTTCTATATAGGTTGATAGATCCGATACTCGAAAAAGACTTTCTATATTGGACGGCAAATAGCCGTTCTCATCAAGGCTGTCAAATAAAAGAGATAGAGTGTTACGGTCTTCATGGTTAAGCGTTTTCAAATTCAATTGCGCATTTAGGTGCTCCCATAACGAATGCTGCTGCACTGCAATCTCTTCAATCCAATCAATACTCATTCCGTTATACTCTTGGTTTCTTTTTCTAGTACGTTCCTCATAGGAAACAGGTTCAAGCTGAAGAAGCGGATTCTCCAGTGCTTTGCTTTCCAAATAGGCATTCAATTCCTGGGAGGAATACTGCAGCAATTCAATCGCCTGTGTCAGCTGCTGAGTCATATTCAATTTCAATGATTGCCGCTGCCATAATCCGGTATTGAGCTTCATTCCCGATCCCTCCTCACCTTATTTTACAACAGAAAAGAGAGTGAGTGTATGGAAATAAGTAGATTCGGGTGTGGGATTTGGTTTGGGGTAATTAAATTTGGTTGTGATTTCCGCTGCAGGCACTCGACTCCGCGGGGCGGGCGTTGAGCCTCCTCGGCTGCGCCTGTATAAAAGTGGAAGCGCCCTGTTCAGCCCCGACAGGCAAATGTTCCACAGCGAAGAAAAGGTGATCTTTCCTTTTATTCGCTGTGGGTTATTTGAGCCGAGGGGCTGGACGCTGCAACTGGATTGGGGGTCTCACCTGTCATCAAAAGTGGAAGCGCCACTCTCAGCTCCGACAGGCAAATGTTCCGAAGAGAAAAAAAGGCGCTTTTTCCTTTTATTCTCTTCGGGTTATTTGATCCCGAGGGGCTTGGCGCTGGAACTAGATGTCCCGCTTATCCCGCAGGAGGTCTAGTACCTTCCGCTCCAATCATACAGATTAACTCTCAAGGATTCTATTTCTTATAAGCAAGCCTGACCATTCTCTATTACTAGATAAATTCAGACAAGTATATTTGTATAGATTACTTTCCTCTTGGGTACGAGGGCTTTTCTCTCTAAACAAAGTGAATAACTCTTTTCTTTCTTGCTGACCAAAATAATTTCTGCTAATTCTAGCCATACCTCTTGAACTTCATATAGAAGTAACCTAAAACAAAAACCAGCCCCGAATTCTGCTTATCAGCAAAACGGAGCTGGTTTCGTTAATGGTGCTTACTTTTTAGGAATCTCGCAGCCATTCTCATCACAGACAACGCCGTCTTCATTGCCGCTGTTTAAAACTGTGATTTTTTCTTCTTCTTCTGCGATCACTTTTTTCAATGCCTGCACAAACACTTCAGTCGGCTGGGCACCGGTAAGAGCGTACTTTTGGTTGATCAGATAAAAAGGTACACCTGACACGCCAATCTGCTGTGCGGCCTGTTCATCTGCACGGACGGCATCAGACATCTCGTCGCTTGCCAGCACCTTTTGTACCGCTTCACGGTCCAGACCTATTTCAACTGCAAGATCTGTCAGCGTATCATGATCACCGATATGCTTGGATTCCGTATAGTAAGCATGTAAAATACGGTCGGTCATTTCTTTCATAAGGCCCTTTGTTTTAGCATACATCGTTAAACGATGAGCATCAAAGGTATTCGTCAAGATCAGAGTATCCATTTGATAATCTAATCCAACTTCTTTCGCCATATTCACCATATTTTCAGTATTGGCTTTGGCTTGATCTATACTCATGCCGTATTTCTTGGCGAGCTTCTCATAAATGTTTTCTTTAATATCTCGGTCCGCTGTCGGATCCAATTCAAAGCACTTGTATGTCACTTCAATTGGGTGGTCAATCTGCTTAATGGCGTCCTCCAGACGCCTTTTGCCAATATAGCAGAAAGGTCAAGCGAAGTCTGTCCACATTTCGATGTGCATGTTAATCCCTCCAAATCATTATTCATCTATAGTATAGATGGTGAGGTTGGATTTTACACGGAATTTGCTTAAGTGCGGGTTTTCAAAAAATAAGGCTTTTTTTAGGAAAGTGTGTAGACCCATATATCGAGTTAATCGACAGGGAGGGTGTGGGAACGATTGATCAATTTCTATCCCCTCCCCCGTGGGGCTCACGCACTTGGACAAATTAACATACTACATAAAAAGGCCCCCGCACTGAAAATCAGCGCGGGAGCCTTTGGTAACGCCCTCGGAGGGAATCGAACCCCCATTTTAAGAACCGGAATCTTACGTGCTATCCGTTGCACCACGAGGGCAAGCTGTACGACAAGCGTACGATATCCTATTATAATCCAGAAACCGGTGAAATGCAATAGGTTTTCAGGAACAGAGTTTGGATTTCAAGAAGATAAGGATTATCGGTTAATTGGGAATAGAAATTTGTTTAGGTATTGGCCGTATAGTGATTAATCAGGCCAATTAGATTCTATAATACTCATAATACTGGTCGGCAAAAGTGGTTTATCAGCCTATTAAATTCAAAAATCTAAGTCATACCGGCTCACTAGTCAATTCTAACACTTTGTTGATTGGAGCGGAGGGTGTCCGACCTCCTGCGGGAGCAGCGGGACAGGTGAGACCCCCAATCCATTTACAGCGCCCAGCCCCTCGGGGTCAAATAACCCTCAGCGAATAAAAGGAAAGATCACCTTTTTTTCGCTGAGGAACATCTGCCTGTCGGTGCTAAACGGGGCGCTTCCACTTTTTAAACAGGCGCAGCCGAGGAGGCTCACCGCCCGCCCCGCGGAGTCGGATATCCGGAGCGGAAATCCGTCAATACTATTTTAGATAAAACAAACAATAATCTTTTATTCATATTTAGCATAGTTTAAAAAAGGAATGGATGGGTATCATGTAGAAAGGATTGTCGAGGGAAAAATTAGCTTGAAGAGGGTTAATTGTTTGACCTTTATTGACCAACTGGTGTATTATATCAGTACATAAAGAATTTGTATGTTTCCAACATAACATTAATTGATCGAAGGAGGAAATAAGATGAACTTAATTCCGACAGTTATTGAACAAACAAACCGCGGTGAGCGTGCGTACGACATTTACTCCCGTTTGTTGAAAGACCGCGTTATCATGCTGGGAAGCGGCATTGATGATAATGTTGCCAACTCCATCGTTGCGCAATTGCTATTCCTTGAATCAGAGAATCCTGAAAAAGATATCTCCATTTACATCAACAGCCCTGGCGGAAGCATCACAGCTGGTATGGCTATCTATGATACAATCCAGTACATCAAACCTGACGTGCAAACGATCTGTATCGGTATGGCTGCATCAATGGGTGCATTCCTTCTTGCTGCAGGTGCAAAAGGAAAGCGCCTTGCCCTGCCAAATGCAGAAGTTATGATTCATCAGCCGCTTGGAGGAGCACAAGGTCAAGCGACAGAAATCGAAATCGCTGCGAAGCGCATCTTGTTCTTGCGTGAGAAGCTGAACCAGATCCTTTCTGACCGTACTGGACAGCCTCTTGAAGTCATTTCTAAAGATACTGACCGCGACAATTTCATGACAGCGGAAAGAGCGCTTGAATACGGTTTGATCGACCGCATCATCACTAGCAATGAAATGAACGAAAATAAATAATTTCATCGTTCCAAGTACCTGACTGACATCAGCAGTACAGTTTGTAAGTCAGAATGCTATATCACATAGAAGCCGCAGAAGGCTTTTCGCCTTCTGCGGTTTTTGGATTGTGTTTTATTTAGTATTCGTAAAGCCGCCATCAATACGGATGACTTCTCCGTTGATATATTCTGCTTTCGACGTTAATAAGAACGTTACAAGCTCTGCAACTTCTTCCGGGGTGCCTAAACGTTTTTGCGGGATACCGCCAGTCGCGTTGGCTTTCATTTCAGGATTCGCCTCATAAAAAGCTTTGACCATTGGCGTTTCGGTCGGCCCTGGTGCTATGGCATTTACTCTTAATCCTTCTTTGGCATACTCAGCAACCATGCTCTTGGTCAGTCCGATTATACCGTGTTTGGTAGCAGAATACGTCACAACGGAGTCCTGCCCAATCACACCCGCACTTGAAGCAGTATTAACGATTGAGCCTCCGCCATTCTTCATCATTACTTCTGCAACGTAACGAACCCCATACAAAGCTCCCATCAGGTTTATAGAAACGACCTGTTCAATCTCCTCGATCTCTGTGTTTAAAAAGTACTGCCCGCTACCGGATATACCAGCGTTATTAAAGAAATAATCTACCTTACCAAATTCCTCAACTGTTTTATCCACATAATTCTTCACTTCTTCAGCTTTAGAAACATCCGCTTTAATAAAAATGGCGTTAACTCCTTTTTGCTTAACCATTTCAACCGTTTCATTTCCACCCTCTTCATTGATATCGACCACTGCTATATCTATACCTTCTTTTGCCAAGCGGACCGCTGCAGATTGTCCTAATCCGCTTCCGGCTCCTGTGATAATCGCTGCTTTATTTTCACTCACAAAAATTCCTCCTTTAATACTTATCACTATCGCAATTCCTTTGTTTCCTTCCTTATATTGCTCAAATAGATCAAGTTCAAACATAGGTTGTCTTTATAGCGAAAGCTTCGGGGGAGGAAGATAAGGTATATTGACATATGAAAATTACATGGAGTGTAAATCATTCATAAAGGCAGCAGAAAACTGTTCGAATGGTTTATCCGCACACTTCACCACAAAAAAACCCCACCTCATAAAAAGATGGAGTAATTAATCAGCTTTCTTTTTGCACGAATTCAGTGAGGTGTTTCACCGCTTGTTCTTCATCAGTGCCGTCTGCAATCAGTGTGATTTCTGTTCCTGAACTTACGGCAAGGCTCATTAAGCCCATGATGCTTTTAGCGTTTACTTTTTTGCCGTTTCTTTCCAGAAATACTTCTGATGAGAATCGGTTGGCTTCCTGTACGAATAATGCCGCCGGGCGGGCTTGCAAGCCAGTTTTTAATTTTACCTCTACTTTTTGTTCAATCATGCTCCTTCTCCCCTTTGTCCATATATGTTAATGCTTTACTTTTTCACCAGAACGCAGTTTTTCTGCGATTTCATCTATTTTTCGGAGTCTATGGTTGATGCCTGACTTGCTGATGGTTCCCCCTGAAACCATTTCCCCCAGCTCTTTCAATGTGACGTCTTGATAAGTGACTCTCAGTTCAGCGATCTCCCTGAGTTTGTCCGGCAGGATTTGCAATCCGGCAGACTGCTCTATATAGCGGATGTTCTCAACCTGCCTGAGAGCAGCGCCTATCGTTTTGTTCAAATTGGCTGTTTCACAGTTTACAAGTCTGTTAACTGAATTTCTCATATCCCGGACGATTCGAACGTCTTCAAATCTGAGCAGGGCACCGTGGGCACCTACCACATTCAAAAACTCGGTGATTTTTTCCGCCTCTTTAAGATATGTGATGAATCCCTTTTTACGTTCCAACGTTTTGCTGTTCAATCCAAAACTGTTCATTACTTCTGAGAGGGCCTCATTATGCTCCTGGTACAACGAGAAGATTTCCAGGTGGTATGAGGAGGTTTCCGGGTTGTTGACCGATCCTCCGGCCAGGAAAGCACCACGCAAGTATGAACGGCGGCAGCACTTCTTGTGGATGAGCTGCGCAGAGATATCATGTATAATCGTGAATCCCTCACCTAGTATATGGAGGTTTTCCAGAATTTCTTTCGTGTCTTCTTTGAGGCGTACGATATAGATGTTATTCTTTTTAAGCCGCATTTTTTTGCGGACCAGCAGTTCAACCGGGGTGTCATAGTTTTTCTTGATCAAAGAATAAATTCGTCTTGCGATCGCGGCATTTTCGGTCTGGATATTGACGATTAGGGACCTGTTCGCAAACGACAGTGACCCGTTCATCCTTATCAATGCAGATAATTCCGCTTTCGAGCAGCAATCCTTCAAGTCAAGATTGGTTAATTCTTTTTTAGTAACGGACGCAAACGACATCTCTTCACCTCCCTAAGACAAACGCTTGCACTCAATGCGGCAGCCTTGCCGTTCTATTCCACTGCCAAAGACAGCGTTTATATATTTTATTCGATACTTTTAAGATCGGGTTTATTCATGAGTGAAAAAATAATCTCCGCTACTTTTCCGGTATCATGGCGGATGACGCCATCATAGTAAGAGATGATTTCATCGTCAATCACTTGGAGTCCCATTGAAGACAACCGCTCAAAATCAAAGATGACGGGTTTCGCCATTTCTTCCTCATAACGGGCTTCAATCTCCTGAGGAACTTGTTCATTGTTGACAATAATCGTATCAATGAATCCATCATGAAGATGGTCGTAGATGGCTTTCACATGATCGCTGGCAGTGAAATCAAGTGTCTCCCCCGCCTGTGTCATCAGGTTGCATATATACACTTTCCGTGCCTTGCTATTGCTGACTTCTTTTCCGATTTCCGGAACGAGCAAGTTAGGCAGGATGCTTGTGTATAAACTTCCGGGACCAATGACAATTAAATCAGCTTCCCGGATGGCCCGAATTGTCTCTGAAACAGGGATGATTGTGCCAGGCGTCAAAAAGACACGCTTGATCTTTTTTCCGGAAAAAGGAATCTTTGATTCTCCCGAAACAATCGTGCCGTCTTCCATTTCTGCATTTAGGACAACGCTTTGATTGGCAGATGGAAGAACCTTTCCTTTGACATTCAGGACCCTGCTCATCTCCTGTATGGCATGCACGAAGTCACCGGTGATTGAGGTGAACGCCGCCAGGATCAGGTTTCCAAGCGAATGTCCAGACAATTCATTGGATGTTTCAAACCGGTGTTGAAACATCTGCTCAATCAGGGGCTCCACCTCTGATAAGGCCGCAATGACATTACGGATGTCACCGGGTGGGGGTACATTGAGATCATCTCTCAGACGACCCGAGCTTCCTCCATCATCTGCAACTGTCACAATGGCTGTTATATCTAAAGGGTATGTTTTTAGTCCTCTAAGAAGAACAGGCAGTCCTGTTCCGCCGCCAATGATGACTACCTTGGGTTCATTCTTTTGCTTCATGTCAGCTGTTCCCGTTTCTTATTGATATCCCTGTGTGTGATCTTAGTACTGTAGTCATTTTCGAAATAATGACCGATGTACTCCGAGAGTGCCACAGATCTGTGCTGGCCGCCTGTACAGCCGATTGCAATGACAAGCTGGCTCTTTCCTTCACGTTTATAATGCGGCAGCATGAACGTGAGGAGATCCGTCACTTTTTCAAGGAACTTCTGTGTTTCGCTCCATTTGAGGACATATTTTGAAACGTCCTCTTCCAAACCGGTCCTTGGTCTCATATGGTCAATATAATGAGGGTTCGGCAGGAATCTGACATCGAACACCAAATCAGCATCAATCGGGATACCATGCTTAAAACCAAAGGAAATCACGTTGACGGTAAAAATGGATCGTTTATTGACGGAGAATTCCTCAAGGATTTTTTCCCTCAGTTCTCTCGGCTTCATCGCTGAAGTATTAATGGTTTGCGCACGGCCCTTCAATTCTTCTAAGAGAAGCCTTTCCTGCTTGATTCCTTCCATTGGCAAGCCGGATGGAGCCAGCGGGTGTGAACGCCGTGTCTCTTTATAACGTCTGACCAAGGCTGAATCATCGGCATCAAGATAAAGGATCTGCGGGGTCACCCACGAAGTTTCCGCCATATCGTCAAGTGCCTGGATCAGATGATCGAAAAACTCCCGTCCCCTGAGGTCCATCCCCAAAGCGACTTTGTTCATCTTGGTCCCTGAGTCTTTCATCAATTCAAGGAATTTAGGAAGGAGAGTGGGCGGTAGGTTATCTACACAGAAAAACCCTAAATCTTCAAAACTTTGTATGGCAACGGTTTTGCCTGCACCGGACATGCCGGTGATGATCACCAATTGGCCGTCATTCGTCGAACCTGTACTCATTGTCTCTTCCCCCTTGATTAACTTGGATCCAATTTATATGCGAGCAATTGGAAGTCTGGTGTGTAGGTAAAAGTTCCATAAATGGTCCCTTTTCCGTGAACCATGTATTCCAGGATGTGGCGGTCCCCTTCTGCCATTGGCAGGTTTTTAATTTCCTCGAGGTCATGCCACTCCAGAATCCCTTCTTCACACTCTGTAAGGTTGACTCCATCTGCTTCTGTAGCAAAAAAAGTGAACATCATCCACTCTGAAACAATTTTGTCGCCGTCTTTTATAATAAAGGTGAAAATCCCTTTGACATCAGCATTGCGCAGGTAAATACCTGTTTCTTCGCGATACTCCCTGATGACAGCATCACGAATCGATTCCCCCTGCTCCATTTTTCCGCCTGGGGCTACCCACCAGTTTCTTCGCGGCTTTTGGAGAAGAAGAACTTTATCCTCGTTCATGTATAGACAATTTGTCACTCGCTGCATTCATTTCACCTCAAGCTTTACATCTGTTTGCGTTGCTCTTTATTATACTATGATTGTACCTCTCCTACAATGTTCGAACATTTACCATAGGCTTCATCCCTTTAAAGCACTAAGAGGGACAGTCCCCTTTTACACATTAACGCGCTAAGAGGGACAGTCCCTCTTAGCGCGTTAATGCATTAAAGGATTTAAAACAAAAAAAGAGACACAGGCGGTTCCTGTGTCTTAAAAGGGATTTATTTCTTAAAAGGGGGTCAATTTCTTATTATCTATGATACCCCGATTGTGTTTCACTAGTGTTACAGTACGTTTAAGGTGTGATTACGGATTGTTAATTATTTCTAAACAATATTCGGTAATATTAGACACGTTTTGTCGAAAAAGAAGAGCCCTGCTGTTCCAAGGGCTCTTCAAGGTTTTCAGCATATAGCTGGAATGATTTTTCGATAAGCTGTTTTTCGACAGATTACTTCTTGGCCGCCAATTTTTCGGCAAGTTCTTCAACGTAATGCTGCGCTGCTTGGGCAGCGATACTTCCATCGCCCGTTGCCGTAACGATTTGGCGAAGCATCTTCTCACGAACATCACCGGCAGCAAAGATTCCAGGAATCTTCGTCTCCATTCTGTCGTTCGTTTCAATATAGCCCATATCGTTCGTGATCCCCAGGTCTCTGAACGGTTTTGTCAGTGGCAGCATTCCGATGTAGATGAACACACCGTCTGCTTCAAAAGGCTTTTCTTCACCGTTTTCAGTCGATACCAATGTAACGCTGCCGACTTTGCCGTCTTTATCATTGATTTCTTTTACCGTATGGTTCCAGATGAAATCAACTTTGTCGTTATTGAACGCACGCTCCTGAAGGATCTTTTGCGCACGAAGCTCGTCTCTGCGGTGGACGATTGTCACCTTGTTTGCGAAGCGAGTCAGGTACACACCTTCTTCAACGGCGGAATCTCCTCCACCCACTACAACAAGGTCTTTTCCTTTAAAGAAGGCACCGTCACAAACCGCACAATAGGATACTCCGCGGCCGCCCAGTTCATTCTCACCCGGAACGCCAAGTTTTTTCCACTCAGCACCTGTAGAGAGGATGACAGCACGGGCTTTGTACTCTTTAGATCCTGCTTTAATTGTTTTGTACTCTTCACCGTCTACAATTTCTTTAATGTCGCCATACGCATATTCGGCACCGAACGCTTTGGCATGTTCAAACATTTTGTTGGAAAGGTCCGGCCCAAGAATATGGTCAAAACCAGGATAGTTTTCAACTTCTTCCGTATTGGCCATTTGCCCGCCCGGGATACCGCGTTCCAGCATTAATGTGGAAAGGGCCGCACGGGACGTATATACTGCAGCTGTCATACCAGCTGGACCGGCGCCAACGATAATGACATCATAAATTTTTTCTTCTGACACAATGAACACTCCTTCAATCGAAGTCTGTTTTACAGAAATGCAATTTCATAAAAAAAGAACGAGTAAACCGTTCACTCAATCTTTATTTTCCCTTTAAACATCTCCGTAATCCTACTATTTTGTAGTATTTCCTATCTACTCATATCCTATAAAAAGAAGAGCATATTCGTCCATGAATATGCTCACTACTGAAGATAGGCTTCCACTTCTTCCAAATACTTGTTCAGAGTGCCTGTCGTAATTCCATATTTACCTGAGATTAGTGTCTTTGTCTTCTTGTCTCCTCTTAACCTGTGCCAGATATACTCCGTCGCAGCCGCGCATGCTTTGGCATTTTTCAACGAAGTTTCAGCTTCGAGCAGTTTGCAGGCAATGCTGAACCATGTCAGAAACAAGCCGGAATCGACCGCATTGATCGGGTGATGAATCTCATACAAAGCTAATGCCGTTTCATGAATATGCTTAATCACTTTGCTGTCTTTGATGGCTTTTCTCGATTCTGCTTTTAAAATTTCAGCAAGGTACAGCTTTTCGGAAAGGGAAAAATCGTCCACTGCCCCAAAGTCTGTATGGGTCAGTACCTCTTTTTGATGCTTAGAGATCGAAATTAGGAACAAGCCGAACAGCCTTTCTTCCGCATATTCGCTTTTCAGCTTTTTCAAAATGGAAGTGACGTGATTTTCAAATCCTTCTACCTGAGGATTTTCATCATTCCATGGTTCTGATCCTGCTTTTTCAGGATTCTCTTCCAGGACTCTTTTCCATGCTTGCTCTGCCGTCTGCTCATGCCCTGTATTATATGCGGCATGTGACAGCCAATAGTAAAAGCTCGCATCTCCTTGGAACCCAAGCTTTTGCAGGGATTTCAACCACTCATAGGCTTTCTCGTTACGTCCGATCAAGGCGAAAGTGGCCCCAAGCTTGTAACGCTGCTCATAGTGGAACGGGCGGATTTTTTCCAGTCCTTCCATCAATTCCTCCAGCTCGTCGTGCCTTTGCTGGTAAAAATAGAAGACGGCCATGTTGCATAGTGCATGAAGGTTCCCTGGATTTTTCTCCATGACCTCTTCAAGAGTCGCTGCCGCTTTTTCGGTTTTCCCAAGATAAAAATACGCGAGAGCGAGGTTGTTATAGGCGGACCAGTACTCAGGAAAGTCCTTGATCACTTGCTCCAAAAGATCGACTGCCTTTTGGAAGTTTCCTGACTCCAGCAAGTTTCTGGCTTTGTCCTGGTTCGCGATCAGTTCATCATGCTCATAAAGAGTATCCAGAGCCTCGTCTGAATCAAGCTCCAGGATTTCGAGCAGCTCTTCCGCATCTTCACTGAATTCTCCGTACTCTTCTTTTTCCAGATAATTCGTCACATGCGTGTATGCTTCTTTGAAAAGTCCAAGATGTGCGTAATTGTTGGCCAAGAAATAATGGCATTCCGCCATATGAGGATCCAGGCTGTCAACGATTAAGTGCAGCAGCTGGTTGGATTGTTTATATTCACCCATTTCCGTGTGGACGATGGCCAGTTGGCAGGCGATCATCGGCTCCAACGGCTCAAGCTGAAGGGCGCGGTTAAGGTATTTTTTAGATTTATTTAATTCCCTGCGGTGGTAAGCCTTGATGCCTTTGTTGAAATAGTACTCACCAGTGGGTACGAATGATAAAATTTTGCTTTTATCGTTTCTTGCATTTGAACCTTTTCTCATGAAAGTCCTCCGAAACGTATAGATTAACTACAGTAGTATAACACACATATTTAAGTTCCTAAACCATCGCTGAAGGATATTTTCTGGAAATAAATCGAGGTGAATGGATTTCCACTACAGGTGTATGGCTCAACGGGGCGGGCGGTGAACCTCCTCAGCTGTCCCGCTAATCCCGCAGGAGGTCGTACACCTACCGCTTCAATTGACTAATTAAAATGAATATACACTTTTGTATAGAATTACAAAAAAAGCACACAAAAAGGGACTGTCCCCTTTCGCACGTTAACGTAGCAAAGGGGACTGTCCCTCTTAGTGCTTTAAAGCATTAAAATCATTTGTTGTGACGCTCTTCCAGTGTTTGAAAGACTTCATTTAATGGGAGGCCCTGTTCTTTGAGGAGGACCAGCATATGATACAGAAGGTCTGCACTTTCCCACTTCAGTTCTTCTTTGTCGCGGTTTTTCGCGGCGATAATGACTTCGGCTGCTTCTTCACCGATTTTCTTCAGAATCTTATCGACACCCTCTTCAAAGAGATAGGTCGTATAAGCTCCTTCCGGTCGCTGGTCGAAGCGGTCGGAAATCACTTTCTCAAGCTGTGTCAGTATTGAACTTCCATCGGTTGACACCTCTTCAGACTTATAAAAGCTTTCCTCAAAGCAGCTCTCGTTCCCTTTGTGGCAAGCCGGTCCTTTAGGTTCCACCTCAACCAGAACCGCATCCTGATCACAGTCATATCTCATTTCGACGATACGCTGGGTGTTTCCACTGGTAGCGCCTTTATGCCAGAGTTCCTGGCGTGAACGGGAATAAAACCATGTTTCCCCTTTTTCCACCGACAACTTCAAAGACTCGGCATTCATATAAGCCAGGGTCAATACCTTCTTTGTGGAGGCATCCTGAACGATGGCAGGTACGAGGCCCTTTTCATCGAATTGAATTCTTTCTATGATAACGCTCATCTTACTGCAACCTCCTTTTCCCTCAGATATTCCTTCACTTGCTCAACACTTGTTTCTTTATAATGGAAGATGGACGCTGCCAGTGCCGCATCCGCTTTACCTCTTTTAAAAATCTCTTCGAAATGTTCTGCATTGCCTGCCCCGCCTGAGGCAATAACCGGGATCGATACGGCTTCACTGACAGCTTTGGTCAAGGAAAGGTTAAATCCTGTTTTGCCGCCATCACTGTCCATGCTTGTCAGGAGAATCTCTCCGGCACCCAGTTTTTCAGCTTCCTGAGCCCAGGACACGGCGTCTTTTTCCGTAACTTTGCGGCCGCCATGCGTATAGACTTTCCATGTGCCGCTTCCTTCTTCAAACTTGGCGTCTATCGCCACGACGATGCACTGGGAACCGAAGTATTGGGATCCTTCGGAAATCAGTTCCGGCCGCACTACGGCTGCAGTGTTCAAGGAAACCTTATCAGCTCCAGCACGGAGGATATTTTTCATATCTTCAACTGAATTGATGCCGCCTCCGACTGTAAAAGGAATGGCAAGCTCCGACGCGACCTCTTTTACCACATCGATCATCGTCTTGCGCCCTTCATGGGATGCTGAAATATCAAGGAATACCAGTTCGTCCGCTCCTTGCTTATCGTAAAATTTAGCGAGTTCGACAGGATCACCCGCATCACGAAGCTGAACGAAGCTGATTCCCTTAACGACTCTGCCTTCTTTTACATCGAGACAAGGAATGATACGTTTCGTCAGCATGATGACACCTCTTTTACAGCGTCTTCCACGGATACTTTCCCCGTGTAGATCGCTTTTCCGACGATGGCGCCGGCAACACCCTTACCCTCGTATTCTTTTAAAAGACGGAGGTCGTCCATGGAACTCACCCCGCCGGAAGCGATCACTTCTTTTCCTGTGGCTTTCGCCAATTCCGCGACTGCCTCAACATTGGGACCGGACAGCATTCCGTCCGTTGCAATATCGGTGAAAATAAAGGTTTCAGCACCTGCTTGGGCAAGCTCGACACCAAGGTCTACTGCCTTCAGCTGTGACGTTTCAATCCAGCCGTGAGTGGCGACAAAGCCATCTTTGGCATCAAGGCCGATCGCTATCCTGTCTCCATACTTGGCAAGCCAGCTTTTCACCAGTTCCGTTTGGGAAACGGCCAGGCTGCCGATGATCACCCTCTGAACCCCGTTATTAAGGTAGTATTCAATATCCTCTTCTGAACGGATCCCGCCGCCAATCTGGACTTTCGCACCCAGTTCATTTGCGACAGCAATGACAAACTTATCATTCACACGGCTGCCTTCCTTCGCACCGTCCAGATCGACCATGTGAATCCATTGGGCTCCTTCATCCACAAACCTTTTCGCCATATCAAAAGGAGAATCTCCATAAACCGTTTCCTTGCTGTAATCTCCCTGCAGCAGGCGGACACACTTCCCGCCGCGCATGTCGATCGCCGGATAGATGGTAAAACTCATCGCACTTCCTCCTTTTGCTCCACCAGTTTTGTAAAATTACGCAGCAGCTTCATGCCGAGTTCGCTGCTTTTTTCCGGATGAAATTGCATTCCGAATATATTGTCTTTCCCTGCGATTGCCGGCACTTCCACGCCGTACTCTGCTGTCGCTACAACATCGTCAGAATCCGCTTCAGAAATATAATAAGAGTGAACAAAGTAAACATGTTCTTCCGACAAACCTTCCAGCAATGGTGATTCATTGACGAATCGAAGTTTGTTCCAGCCCATATGCGGAATCTTCATCTCTTCTGTCTGTCTCGGAATCCTTATGACACGGCCTTTCAGGAGGCCAAGTCCCTCAGTGGTTCCATTCTCTTCACTTTCATCATAAAGGAGCTGCATCCCCAAACAGATTCCTAGGAGAGGCTTCCCGCTCCCGGCATACTCTTTAATGAAACCAATCAGCTTCTGGCGTGCTAATAGCGTCATGGCATCGCGGAAGGAGCCGACTCCCGGAAGAAGCAAGCCGTCCGCTTTTCGGAGCTCTTTTACATCTTCACTGATAAAATAAGGAACATCCAGCCGTTCAAGCGCCTTTGCGACACTGAACAGATTTCCCATTCCATAATCGACGATTCCGATCATTTATAACATTCCTTTCGTAGATGGCACCCCTTGAATTCTCGGGTCAATGGTCGTCGCTTCATCCAGGGCACGTCCCAGCGCCTTGAAGACCGCTTCAATCATGTGGTGTGTATTATGGCCGTAGTGTACGATGACATGAAGATTCATCCTCGCTTCCAACGCCAATTTCCAAAGAAATTCATGTACAAGCTCAGTATCAAACGTTCCTACTTTCTGGCTTGGGAAATCCGCCCTCATTTCCAGGTGCGGCCTGTTGCTCAAATCCACGACCACCTGAGCCAGCGCTTCATCCATCGGCACAAAGGCATTTCCGTAACGCTTGATCCCTTTTTTGTCTCCCAATGCCTTTTGAAGGGCCTGACCAAGACAGATTCCGATATCTTCAGTTGTATGATGATCGTCAACGTCAATATCTCCCTGGGCATTGACATTCAAATCGAACTGGCCGTGCTTCGTGAACAGGTCCAGCATGTGGGACATGAACGGCACACCCGTTTCTATATTTGCATTTCCGGTTCCATCTATTGAAAAGCTAAGCTCAATATCCGTCTCATTCGTCTTGCGGACCAACTCCGCCCTTCTGCTATCTTCCACAACACTTCACTCCTTCACCGTATTAAAAGGGACAGTCCCTCTTTGTGCTTTAACGCGTTAACGTACGAAGAGGGACTGTCCCTCTTAGCGCGTTAATGGGCTAAAGCAACATCTATTTATTTTTTAAACCGCGATTCGACCGCTCGGGCATGGGCTTCCAAGCCCTCAAGGCGCGCCAGTTTCGCGATTTTGCTGTAGTTATCTTTCAACGCTTTTTCACTATAAGAAATGACCGATGTCTTTTTTGTAAAATCATCCACATTCAATGGGGATGAGAACCGTGCTGTCCCGTTTGTCGGAAGCACATGGTTCGGTCCGGCAAAATAGTCCCCGACAGGTTCTGAACTGTATCTCCCTAAGAAAACGGCGCCGGCGTGGCGTATCTTGGCCATCGTCACCATCGGATTGTTAGTCATAATTTCCAAATGCTCTGGTGCCAGGTCATTGACCACTTCCACCGCTTTTTCCATACTTTCAGCAAGGTAAATCGCACCGAAGCGTTCCACCGACTCTGCGGCAATTTCTTTACGTGGCAAATCTTCCAGTGCTTTCTCCACCTGTGCGGAAACCTCTTCCGCAAGCTGCGCTGAAGTTGTCACAAGCACTGCCGAAGCATTCACATCGTGTTCCGCCTGTGACAGCAGGTCAGCAGCAATCTCTTCTGCTAATCCCGTTTCATCCGCCAACACAACAATCTCACTTGGACCGGCAATCATATCAATTGCAACATCACCGAAGACTTCCCGTTTGGCCAGCGCGACATAAATATTCCCCGGACCAACGATTTTATCGACCGGTGCCATACTTTCTGTCCCATATGCAAGCGCACCTATCGCCTGGGCACCGCCGACCTTCCAGATTTCCGTGACTCCGGCAACCCGGGCAGCCGCAAGGACAGCTGAAGGAATGCGTCCGTCTTCACCTGGAGGAGTGACCATGACGATGCGCTCTACTCCCGCCACCTTCGCAGGAAGAACATTCATCAAGACAGAAGACGGGTAAGCCGCTGTTCCGCCCGGTACGTATACACCGACAGAGTCAAGAGGGGTGATTTTCTGGCCCAGCAGGGTACCGTTCTCATCCGTGTCAAACCATGAATTCCGTTTTTGTTTTCCATGGAAGGAGGAAATATTCTCAGCAGCCTCTTCGATGATTCTCACCATTTCAGTGCCGATTTCCTTTACCGCTGCATCGACTTCCTCTGAGGTAACCTTCATATCCTGAAGCCTGACTCCATCAAATTTCTCCGTGTATTTTAACAACGCAAGGTCTCCAGCAGATTTCACTTCCCGTAAAATCTCCTGGACTGCTTTACGCTGTTCTTCCGTCCCGCTGTCGATTGAACGCTTAATCGATAAATTACCTTTTGCCTCTATGATCTTCATGATGATCCCCTCCTTCTATACCGGAATATTGCTGACTACTTCTCTTAATCTCTCTGCCAGCTCATCGATTCTTTCATCCTTCATTCTGTAGCTGACCGGGTTCACAATCAGCCTTGACGTAATGTCGACGATTTTTTCATATTCAACCAATCCATTTTCTTTCAGGGTTCTTCCTGTCGAAACTATATCCACAATCCTGTCTGCCAGTCCGATCATCGGGGCCAACTCAATCGATCCATTCAACTTGATAATTTCGACCTGTTCTCCCTGTTCTCGAAAATAACTGGAGGCAATCGTCGGATATTTCGTAGCAATCTTCGGCGCGACTTCATTCATTTTCGTACCAGGAAGCCCGGCCACTGCTAAGTAGCAGGCGGAAATTTTTAAATCAAGGAGTTCATATACGTCCCTTTCTTCCTCCAGCATGACATCCTTCCCGGCAATTCCGAGGTCGGCCACACCGTGTTCCACATAGGTCGGGACATCCATTGGCTTGGCGAGGATGAACGTCAGTTTTTCTTCAGGCACTTCGATGATCAGCTTCCTGGAATCATCAAACTCTGGCGGAAGATTATATCCAGCCTGCCTCAGAAGTTCCAGCGCTTCATCGAATATCCGCCCTTTTGGCATTGCGATCGTCAAATCCGTCATCACTCATCACCGCCTTTTCCGTTCTTCCCGATAAAATAACTTACATCAGTAAATTCCTTTGAGAATTCATCGACATCTGTGATCCCTTTCCAGTCCTGCAGTACAACACTCTTCCCGCTCTGCCTCAAATCCTGTGCAAATTGAATCGCTTCACTTCTGCGTTCCCGGCTGAAAAGTACGCAGTGATCTGTGACCGGATTTTCCGCGAAACCCAAAGCCTCCAATATGTGATCAATCCTCAGGGCAAAACCGGTCGCCCCGGAATCCTTCCCGAACTTTTCCATTAATTTATTGTAACGGCCGCCATTTCCAATGGGAAATCCGACATTCCCGGCATACGTTTCAAAAAGAATACCCGAGTAATAACTCATGTGGCTGACAAGACTCAAATCAAACTTCACATATTGAGCCAGACCGTAATCTTCAAGAAGATCCGACAATTCTTCCAGTTGTCCGATCGCTTCTCGTCCTGCCTCACCTTCCATTAACGGATATGCTTCCTGCAGTTTGTCTTTTCCGCCTCGTAATTTCAGAAATGAAAACAGACGCTGCTTGTCGATGGAAGAAAGCGGCAGATCGTTGACATGGTCCCGGAATCCTACATAATTTTTTTCATATAAAAAACGACTTAACGTATTCGCACGCTCTTCTGTTCCTAAAATTTCTTTGAACAGCTCCCTGACAAAACCGATGTGTCCTATTGAAATCGTGAAGTTTTGCAAACCGGCTGCTTTAAACGAGGAAATCATCAGGGAAATCACTTCCCCGTCAGCTGAAATCGTTTCGTCGCCGATACACTCAATCCCGAACTGCTCGAATTCTGCAGGCCTGCCTCCTTCACGCTGCTGAGCTCGAAAAACATTCGCACAATATGCAAGACGCAATGGCTGTTTGTTACGCAAAAGTTTTGAAGCGGCAACCCTGGCAATCGGGGCTGTCATATCCGGCCGCAGCACCAGAGTATGCCCCTGCTGGTCGAGGAGCTTGAACAGCTGCCTGTCCAGAATCGCAGATGCCTCGCCGACAGTCTCAAAGTATTCAAGAGTCGGTGTTTCTATAAACTGATAGCCCCAGGCTTTAATCGTTTCATCCATTTTTGTTTTTAATGACGCTTTCGCTTGGTAAAGACTCGGAAATGTATCCCTCATCCCCAACGGTTTCTCAAACATGAACAGCTTTGACATGACAACCACCTTTTTTTCTGTTTTTTTACAGTATCTATTTATTATTGCACTAGAGTCGATTTATTGAAAATATTTAGAATGCTTTAGTTCGCTAATGTGCTAATAAATTAAAGTTATATGTAGTGTAACTCTATCCTCAATGGCAGTCAACCGAAAAACTCTTTTTGATTAGTTTGCCCGGAACGTAAAAAAAGACCCTTTTGCCAGGAGAGTCTTTTGTGAGTTTGGCTGATTTTTCGTTCGTGGGACTGGTGGCGTTTTTTTGGCGGAAGCGGGTCATCGGTTATCAGCTATTTTCTGAATTTATCAGCGGAAATTTTGATTTATCGGCAATTTTTAAATTTTATCAGCGATTATTAATTTTTATCGGCGATTCTGCCGATTTATCGACCGTTCCGCAAAATTCGACACTGGCACCAATCAAAAGAATCCCCTCAGCCACAGTAGCTAAGGGGATCCCTTCATTCTTTATTGCCATAAATTTCATCGTCTTTCCATCGTTCGGCGAGTTCTTCTTTTGTGTAGATCACCTTCATCGGGTTTCCTCCGACGAAAGCACCGGCAGGGACGTCTTTATGCACAAGGGTGCCTGCAGACACAATGGCCCCGTCCCCGATTTTGATGCCCGGAAGAATCGTTGTGTTTGCGCCGATCATGACTTCACTGCCGATTTCCACTTCACCAAGACGGTACTCTTTGATTAAGTATTCATGGGCGAGGATCGTTGTGTTATATCCGATTACCGTATTGCGCCCGACGGAAATTTTTTCAGGAAACATGACATCGAGCATGACCATCAAGGCAAATGATGTTTCATTTCCGATGTTCATCTTCAGAAAATTCCGGTACAGCCAGTTTTTCATTCCCAGGAAAGGTGTGTACCTTGCCAGCTGGATCACCACAAAATTTTTGACGACCTTCAGGAATGGGACGGTTTTATAAACGTGCCAGAGAGAGTTTGCCCCGTCAACTTTATAACGGGTCGTCCTTCTCATCGCTTTTCCATCCCAACCACATCTAAAAGATCGGGCATTGTTTCAAGCATGAAATCCGGCTCATAGTGGTCAAGATATTCCCGGCCTTTCGCACTCCAGGCGACTCCCGCCGAATAGGTACCGGCATTTTTACCAGCCAGGATATCGTGATGGTTATCACCCACCATGATCGATTCCTCAGGTGTGGACCCGAGAGCTTCCAACGCTTTATTGATCGGCTCTGGATCCGGTTTTGCATTTTCCACTTCATCCAGGGTGATGATGACATCAAAGAACTGATCGAGGTTCGTCAGCTTCAATCCCTTAATGACCACATCGCGAACTTTCGTTGATACGATGGCCATTTTGTACCCGTTCTGACTCAGCGTTTGAATTGTTTCAAAGACTCCTTCGAATTCAGTAACGAGAGAATCATGTTTTTCAAGGTTGTAGGTCCGGTAGGTTTTCACCATCTCTTCCACTGCATCCGGATTTACTTTAAGAAAAGATTCCTCAAGCGGCGGTCCCATGAACTGCAGGACATCTTCCCGTTTGTATTGATCCGGGAAGTAAGTATTCATCGTATGCAAAAATGAAGAGATGATCAGTTCGTTTGTATTAATCAATGTTCCATCTAAGTCGAATAACAATGTTGTAATTTTTTTACTCATAGCGTTACTTCCTTTCCTTTGGCTTTAGTGACTTCAGCACGTCTCCATATATACGCGACGGTAATTGTCAGAAGAATTGCGGTGACCACCCTGATGATCAACAGAGGCAGCACCGGGATGCCGAGCGGGATAAAAATCAAGGTATCTTCGACAACAGCGTGGCAGGCGACAAGGAAAATAAAGGCGAGGGTGACATCTTTTTTGCTGACCCCGTCTTCTTGTACGGCCTGAATCATCACGCCCGCTCCGTAAGCCAAGCCGATCAGCAGGCCCGCAGCCATTGTTGTGGAGGTGTTGGCATTCATCCCCATCGCTCTCGTAAACGGTGACATCCATTTTGAGAACGCTGCAAGCCATTTTTTGTCTTTTAAAATTTGAAGTCCGATCATAAGAGGGATGACGATTAAGGCAAGCTGCAGTATGCCATACCCTGCTTTTTCAAATGCAAGGAGAAAAATCTGCCCCCAGCCTTCAGGGTTCGAATTCTGCGGAGGAACCATTCCATACTGCGCCAGCTCTCCGCCCCCGTTCCAAACAAGGTTGATGACGACTGCTGAAACGACCGCCAACCCGATTCTCACTGTCAGGATGACCCAAATTTTCACACCGACTTTTGCAGCAACAGAAGACTCTATCAGCAGATTATGGCAAAAGCTCAGCATGACCGCGATGATAAAGACTTCTTTTACCGTAAGATCAAGCGAAAGAATTCCCCCGATAGCAGCATACAGATTCAGGAAGTTTCCGAGCACGAGTGGAATTGCCGCGTCCCCGGAAAGGCCGAACAGTCCCATGAAAGGTGAAATCTTCTCAATGATCCAAGGTAAAATCGGTGTATGCTGCAGCAGCACGACAATCATCGTTATCGGAAAAATGACTTTCCCCAATGACCACGTTGTCTTCAGACCAGCAATCGACCCGTTTTTGATAGATGTTCCAAGCATGCTCCATACTCCCTTTGTTCAATTATTCTCTAGGCTTCTACGTCATTATACGGCTTAGCTGCATAACCTTTCATTCTTCTGAAAATCCATAGGCCCACTGCAAGAACGATCAGCACAATTGAAATCACTTGGGCGATACGCAGATACTCAGTCAGCATCAAACTGTCTGTACGCATTGCTTCAATGAAGAAACGACCGATGGAATACCAGATGACATAGGAAAGAAAAAGTTCCCCGACACGGAGATTCAGTTTCCGGCGAATGACCAGCAGTAAAATGAAACCGGCAATATTCCAGAGTGATTCATATAAGAAAGTCGGATGATAGTACGTTCCGTTAATGTACATTTGATTGATAATAAACTCAGGCAGCATCAAATTCTCCAAGAACTGCCTGCTCACCTCTCCACCGTGGGCTTCCTGGTTCATGAAGTTCCCCCAGCGGCCGATCGCCTGGCCAAGGATAATGCTCGGTGCCGCAATATCAGCAATCTTCCAGAAAGAAAGCCCTTTTGCCCTGGCAAAAAAGTAAGCTGTCGCGACCGATCCGATCAGGGCACCATGGATGGCAATTCCGCCGTTCCAAATCTTGATGATGTCGCCGGGATTTTGTGAATAATAGTCCCACTCAAAAGCGACATAGTAAATGCGGGCTGAAATGATCGCAATCGGAATCGCCCAGACAATCAAATCGATGAATGTATCTTTCGGCAGTCCCAGGCGGTCACTTTCCTTCACAGCCAAATATAACGCCAATGCAATGCCCAATCCGATGATCAGCCCGTACCAGTGAACCTGCAGTGGACCGAACTCAAATGCAACCGGATCAAGCGGTCTAATCGTTGACTCCATACCTCAAACACTCCCATTCTTCAACTCATAATAATCCTTTAGCACATTAACGCCCGAAAAGGGACAGTCCACTATTTTGCAGTAACGCATTAATGCACTAAGAGGGACTGTCCCTCTTAGCACGGTAAAGGGATAAAGCACGTTTTAGAAATCTTCCTGATCGCCTTCATCAATGACGTCACTCAGGCGGTTGGTGAATTGTTCGGCGGCGTTTACTCCCATTCTTTTCAAACGGAAATTCATCGCAGCAACTTCAATAATAACGGCCAGGTTTCGTCCCGGACGAACCGGAACCGTCAATTTCGTAATGTCGGTATCGATGATTCTCATTTTTCCTCATCTAAACCGAGACGGTCATATTGCTTGGATTTATCCCAAAGCTCCAAATTGATGCAGAGTGTAATCCGTTTATAGCTCCGAACCGCACCTGCTCCAAATAGTGTCATTACATTGATGATGCCCAGCCCGCGAATTTCCAGCAGATGCTCAATCAGATCCGGTGAACTTCCGACAAGCGTATCCGTATCTTCCTGGCGAATTTCCACGCAATCATCGGCAACTAGACGGTGGCCTCTTTTTACTAGCTCAAGCGCTGTTTCACTTTTACCAACGCCGCTTTTCCCTGTAATCAGTACACCGACACCGTAAATATCAACTAATACACCATGGATGGCAGTCGTCGGAGCCAGTTTGCTTTCAAGGTAATTTGTCAATCGGCTTGAGAAACGGGTCGTTTTCAACGGTGTTCTCATCACCGGCACATCATTCCGATTGGAAGCCTCCACGAGTTCAGGAGGAATCGGCATGTCCCTGCTGATGATGATTCCCGGCGTAATATCCGTACATAGCTGATCCATTCTTGACTTTCGCTGTGAATCATCCAGTTTTTCCAAGAAGGACAATTCGGTTTTACCAAGCAATTGAATTCTTTCTGCAGGATAATAGTTAAAATAACCGGCCATTTCCAATCCAGGTCGTGATATATCACTTGTCACGATTGGACGATGCAGGCCTTCCTCACCGCTCACCAATTCAAGATCAAACTTTTCAACGATATCTTTTGCGCGTACTTTTGCCAAAAAGAAGTCCTCCTTTTTCTTATGCAAAATTTTATATGTACCTAAGGTTTTTGACAGTGTCTCTTAACCAGCCGCTTCCGTCTCGAACATTTTTCTAAGTGGAAACGACCGTAAAGAATTTATCCTAACCCATTTTAGCACTTTTCCACGGGAGACTACCACCTCGGCAAACCTGTAATTTTTTCAGAGAGGTGTCCACTATCTGTTGCACCCCCTATATAACAAGTGAAAATTGATTTGCGAGGTGGAAAATAATGAGATTTGTGATTGATGCGGGACACGGATTCAGTACGCCTGGAAAGCGGAGCCCGGCTGGAATGAAAGAGTATGAGTTCAACAGAGCGGCAGCCCAATTTGTAAAAGAGGTCCTTCTCACCTATGAAAATACGGAAGTCTTCTTTACCCATTCTGATCAAGAGGATGTCAGTCTAAAACAGAGAACGGATTTTGCCAACAGCATGAATGCCGATGCATTTATCTCCATACATGCCAATGCATTCGGGAGCGGATGGAACGAGGCTCGGGGAGTGGAAACGTATGTGCATAAGACAAAGCCTCCAGCGGCAGTCCGGCTGGCAAGTGCCATACAAAACAGTCTCGCAGCGAAGACCGGCCTTGTGAACAGGGGAGTGAAGGCTGCTGATTTTCATGTGCTGAGAGAAACAAAGATGACGTCGGTCCTCGTGGAGTGCGGTTTTATGACAAATAAAAAAGAGGCAGAGCTCTTAAAGTCGCCTCAATATCGAAAAACGTGCGGTCAGGCGATTGCCCTTGCGTTGGCAGACTTCTTTAAGCTCACAAAAAAGCCGGATGAAAACAGCTTGTACAAAGTCCAGGCCGGTGCCTTTTCAAAAAAGGAAAATGCCGAAGCTTTAGTTACCCGCTTGAAGAAGGCCGGGTTTGAATCGTTTATTTCATGTGATTAAGGTGTTGAAAAGATTTTGCAAGCTGTGATTTGTGTGGTGGAATAAGAGGGCGGCTTTCTGAATGTCAGCCGGTGAGGTTCTGACAGCGGTTTTAGCTTGGTTAAAATGAAAACAACTCCATTTCGTAGCATCGCAGGTTAATCTGGCGAACCAAATCAGAGCTGTAATACGAAAGGAACTGGATATATTTACCTGAAAAATGGAGATTCAAACATACTGACAAGAAAAAGGTAGAATTTTGAGCGGGTAGGAAGTTTCTTATCACCAAAAGCTAGCTCTTTGACGGCATCCTCCACTAATTTTCTCGGACCAGCCCCTAACTGCAATGCTTTCAGTAACATAACAAAAAAGAGTGAGAGCAGTTTTTCCTGCCCCTCACTCTTTTTTGTTTTTCATCGGCTCAATGACAGCTTTTTGAACCGCGATGTTGATGATGGACAGGATAATCGCGGCAAGTAAAGCCATCCCGAATCCATCGATTTCAAAGCTGTCTCCCATAAGGCCGTCGGTCAGCAATAAGGTGACCGCGTTAATGACAAACAGGAACAGCCCCAAGGTTAAAATGGTAGCGGGCAGTGTCAGCAGAATCAGGATCGGCTTTACCAGGACATTCAATATCGCCAGAATGAAGCTGGCAATGACAGCCGCCCCAATTCCAGATACTTCAAACCCTTCAAAGTAACCGGCAAGACTGACAAAGACCACCGCATTAATTAAAATTCCGATCAGCCATCTCATTCAAATTTTACCCCTTTTTATCTTTTAGGGAGTACAAACGCAGCAATCAAGTATGCCAGACCCATTGGAAAGAATCCTGTCACAATCAGTAAAATAATAAAGATAATCCTTAATAGGTTTGCACTCATGCCGGTACGTTCGGCGATACCGCCAAGTACTCCTGCAAAGACTTTATTTGTTCGTGAACGAGCTAGTGCCATGTCGTACATCCTCTCTTTCAGTTTATGATTTGTCCTGCATATCATTCTTCTCTTCTGATTTTTTTATGAGGACAGATCCTGTCTTTGTGTGAGCAAAGATATGAAGCTTTTGATCAGATTCACTGTCTTTTGAAAAGTGAACATGCTTCTGTACCACTTCATTTTTTTCTTCTACTATGTTAATACCCTCCATCTCGATCTTGAAACTGCCGAGATTGGACTTCGCTTCCCCTTTCAGGCCGAGGGACCCAGGTACATATAAGTCGATCCCTCCTGTCACGGCCTTCGCATGCAGGGTATCCGCCCTTTCGCCTCTAAGACTGCAGACGATGGTACCGTTCAGTGACTGAAGGTCTGTCAATTTAACGTCACCTTCCAAGTATACCTTTCCGTTGATTGATTCCGCCTCCACGCTGTCTGAATAGATGTTGGCCAAATGGATCGCACCGTTTGAAGTATCGACTTCAGTCTTTTTCGTCGTCATATCCTTCAATTCCACTTTTCCATTCCCTGAACGCACTTTAAACGAGTCAGCCATCATTCTCTCTGACTTCACAGAGCCGTTCAAGACTTTGACCGAAACCTTATCATACTGTGATTGCGGGACATAGATTATCGAATTCACCTTCATCCACTTCAGCTCTGTTGATAGCCTCAGCTTTCCATTTTCGATATAAAAATCGGTGTTGCCGAGGAACGATTCCCGTGCTTCTTCAAGGTCATCCGTTCGGTACACTTTCACCTGGCACTCGACTCTTACTTCATTCTGGTCCCAAGGAAGTACCTCTACCTTTCCATTGGCCACATCGACCGCGATTTCTTTCAGTGACTCAACCTCCGTTTTCTGGAAAACATGAGAAAGTTCTATGGACTTATTGAATTCAAAATCCAAATCAAAGTTCTTGACCTTGTTTAGAGCAGACTGAAAAAAATCAATCAGCCGATCTTTGCCATTATTGAAAGTTTGGGAAGATTTATCTCCATAATCACCTGTTTTTTCTCCAGTAAAAATATTGGCCAGGTCATCCAGCAGATCTGTTTCCTTTTCTTTATAAGAGGCTTTCTCCTTTGGTGCTTCTCCTTCTTTATCCAACGCTTCCAGCAGCGTCAATGCTTCTTTTGTGGACAGCTGCCCTTTTTCGACCATTTCCAAAATACGTTTGCGTTCTTCGTTCATCCTTCTTCACTCCTTCTAAGTTATAACAGTACTTTAATGCCCTTATACACATTCCAAATAACAACAACGAATGAAACAAGCAGCGAAAAACCTGTGGCGATGAAGATGAAAATCGGTACACCGCTTCCTGCTGATAAGACACCAATGTCAAAGAAAATCCCCGCGATCACCAGCGGCAGGGCTATCAGCGGCAGCAAATGGGAAATGAAAGCTGATTTTGCATGTCTTTTCGTATCAGGATCAGTTGATAAAAAATACACGATAATCGGGAAAATAAATCCTGCAAAAAAGATGCTGAAGTAACAAAGCGATGAAAGCAATCTGTTAGTCTCCAAGGAAGTCACTCCTCTCTCTGATAGTACTATTTACGTTAGGACTCCTTAAAGGTTTCACAGTTAGAGTAACTTTTGTTTTCTGTAGAACTATCATCCCATATCCTTGATTCTATTCCCTCCACCTCCAGGCTGAGAAACAGTACGTACCGGGATGTGTTTTTAGTTTTAATTCAGACAAAGATAGTGCTAGCTGATCTCCGCTGCAGGTGTGCGACTCCGCGGGGCGGGCGGTGAGCCTCCTCGGCTGCGCCTGCGGGGTCTCACCTGTCCCGCTACTCCCGCAGGAGCTCGCACACCTTCCGCTCCAATCAATAGTTATTACTAAGGCGGATAAAGCTTTCAAAGAATACACCTTTTACGGGTCTAACCTTAATTAAAACCAATATCCTTCTTGATAAGTCAGCATGTTCATCAACGAAATTGAATTGTTGTCCTCTATTTTTCTTTTAATTGTTACTAATACATAAAAAAACAACCCTCATCGCATGAGCATGAGGGTTGTTTTACATTTGTCATCGGCTGCTGCCGACTTCTTCTTTTTCTTTGACTCGTTTTTTCATCCGCTCTCTGTCACGTTCGAGGATCGGTTTCAGGTATTTACCTGTATAAGACTCCGGCACTTCCGCCACTTTTTCGGGCGTGCCGGAACCAACGACGGTTCCGCCTTTGTCTCCGCCTTCAGGACCAAGATCTATTAGATAGTCCGAACCTTTGATGACATCAAGGTTATGTTCAATGACAAGGACGGTATCCCCATTTTCCACCAGGCGCTGAAGAACGACCAACAGACGGGCTATATCATCTACATGCAGACCGGTTGTCGGCTCGTCCAGGATATAGAGAGATCGGCCTGTCGAACGGCGATGCAGCTCTGATGCCAGCTTCACGCGCTGAGCTTCCCCTCCTGAAAGGGTGGTTGCAGGCTGTCCAAGCTTGATATATCCTAGGCCGACGTCGGCAATCGTCTGTAGTTTGCGTTTGATTTTCGGTATATTTTCAAAGAATTGCAGAGCATCTTCAATCGTCATTTCCAGTACATCTGCAATATTTTGTCCTTTATAGGTCACTTCCAGGGTTTCCCGATTATAACGCTTGCCATGACAAACTTCACAAGGTACATACACATCAGGGAGGAAGTGCATTTCAATCTTGATGATCCCATCGCCGCGGCAGGCTTCACAGCGCCCGCCTTTAACATTGAAGCTGAACCGGCCTTTTTTATAGCCGCGCACCTTGGCTTCATTCGTGCTGGCAAAAACATCACGAATATCATCGAAAACACCGGTGTAGGTTGCCGGATTGGATCGTGGTGTCCTTCCAATCGGCGACTGGTCAATATCGATAACTTTATCGAGATGTTCCACACCTTTGATTTGCTTATGCTCACCCGGTTTTGATTTTGCCTTATGAAGTTGCTGGGCGAGTGACTTATGAAGAATTTCGTTGATCAGTGTACTTTTCCCTGATCCTGATACTCCCGTCACAGAAGTGAAGATACCCAAAGGAATTTTCACTTTGACATTCTTCAGATTGTTTTCTTTTGCTCCAACCACTTCAATATAGCGGCCATCCGGCTTTCTCCGTTCAACCGGCAGCGGAATGAACTTTTTTCCGCTCAAATATTGGCCTGTCAATGATTGGTCATCATTCATGACTTCCTGAGGGGTACCGGCAGAAACGATTTCCCCGCCGTGAACTCCGGCTCCCGGGCCCACATCGATCAAATAGTCTGCTGCAAGCATCGTGTCTTCGTCATGTTCAACAACAATCAGTGTATTTCCAATATCCCGCATGTTCTTCAAGGTGGAAATCAATCGATCATTGTCCCGCTGATGAAGTCCGATTGAAGGCTCATCGAGGATGTAAAGAACGCCCGTCAATCTGGAACCAATCTGGGTGGCGAGCCTGATTCGCTGCGCTTCTCCTCCGGAAAGGGTACCGGCTGCACGGCTGAGTGACAAATAGTCCAATCCAACGTTCACCAGGAATCCCAGCCTTTCACGGATTTCACGCAGGATTAAGTTGGCGATTTTCATTTCTTTTTCCGTCAATTCCAGCTTAGCGAAGAAAGCTTCTGCTTCTTCAATGGAAAATGACGTTATTTCACCGATATGAAGCGCGTCTACTTTCACGGCAAGGCTTTCCGGTTTCAGACGGTGCCCTTTACACTTTGGACACGGCTGCTGTGCCATATACTTCTCCATTTGTTCACGGATATAATCCGAGCTTGTTTCTTTGTATCGGCGTTCGACGTTATGAATGACACCTTCAAACTGAATATAATTTTCCCTTATCTGTCCAAAGTCATTTTCATAACGGAAGTAGACTTCTTCCCCTTTGGAACCGTATAGCACTTTATCAAGCTGGTGTTTCTGCAAATCTTTCACAGGGACATCCATGTCGATGCCAAAGTGGTTGCAGACCGCTTTTAATAACTGCGGGTAGTATTGGGAGCTCGTCGGTTCCCAAGGTGCAATCGCCCCTTCATTCAGGGACTTGTCCCAAATCGGGATGATCAGCTCTTCGTCCACTTCCAATTTAGAGCCGAGACCGTCACAGCTCGGGCAGGCACCAAATGGGCTGTTGAATGAAAACATTCTCGGTTCCAGCTCACCAATGGAGAAACCGCAATGAGGGCAGGCATGGTGCTCACTGAACAATAGCTCCTCTTCTCCAATCACATCGATGAGTACTCTTCCATCCGCAAGACGCAAAGCTGTTTCAAGTGAGTCGGAAAGACGCGCTTCTACACCTTCCTTGACGACAACACGGTCTATGATGACTTCAATGTCATGCTTCTTATTCTTTTCAAGGTCAATATCTTCCCCGAGGTCCAGCACCTCTCCGTTTACACGCACTCTTACATAGCCTTGCTTTTTGATATCTTCAAGCGTTTTGGCATGGGTACCTTTTCTTCCAGATACAATCGGCGCCAACACCTGCAGCTTAGTCCGTTCTGGATATTCCATGATTCTGTCGACCATTTGCTGGATGGTCTGTGAACTTATTTCAATCCCGTGAATCGGACAGATCGGTCTTCCGACGCGGGCATATAATAAACGCAGATAATCATAAATTTCTGTTACCGTTCCAACTGTGGAGCGGGGATTTCGGCTCGTCGTCTTTTGATCGATCGAGATGGCTGGAGACAACCCTTCTATTGCATCGACATCCGGTTTGTCCATCTGCCCAAGAAACTGCCTCGCATAAGCAGACAGCGATTCGACATACCTTCTTTGACCTTCGGCGTAGATTGTATCGAAGGCCAAAGAGGACTTACCCGATCCAGATAAGCCCGTCAATACGACAAGCTTATCCCTTGGGATAGTTATATCCAGATTTTTTAAGTTATGAGCCCTTGCTCCTTGTACTACAATTTGATCTTTAGCCATTTCAGGTCATCCTTCCGCTTTTAACTCTAGAATCGTGTCACGCAGCTGTGCGGCACGTTCGAAGTCCAACGCTCTCGCTGCTTCCTTCATTTCTCCTTCTAAACTTGCAATAAGTTTCTCTCTTTCTGGTTTTGTAAGCTTTGTAACCTTCTTTTGTGCGCCTTCGTACTCCGTCTGGTCTTCTGCCGCATGAGTGGCACGGATAAGGTTCGGAATGTTTTTCTGGATGGTCTGCGGGGTGATTCCGTGCTTTTCATTATATTCAATCTGGATTTCACGGCGGCGGCTCGTCTCATCCAGTGCCTTTTGCATCGAATCCGTAAGCTTATCTGCATACATAATGACATGGCCGTTTGCGTTACGGGCAGCCCGGCCGATTGTCTGGATAAGGGAACGTTCTGAACGGAGAAATCCTTCCTTATCGGCATCCAGGATTGTGACGAGTGAGACTTCCGGAATATCCAGCCCCTCTCTCAGCAGGTTGATTCCGATAAGGACGTCATACTTGCCCATCCGAAGGTCCCTGATGATTTCAATTCGTTCAAGGGTTTTGATTTCTGAATGCAAATACTGCACCTTGATTCCGATCTCTTTCAGATACGCGGACAGGTCTTCAGACATTTTCTTCGTCAATGTTGTCACGAGGACACGTTCATTCTTCTCTACCCGTTCATTGATCTCACCGATAAGGTCATCAATTTGGCCTTCAATCGGACGGATGTCGATTGTCGGATCCAACAAGCCTGTCGGTCGGATGATCTGCTGAATCATCTCGGGACTGTGTTCTCCTTCATAAGGGCCCGGAGTTGCCGAAACATAGACAAGCTGGTTCGCTTTTTGCTCAAACTCCTCAAATTTCAGCGGACGGTTGTCCATTGCCGATGGCAGCCTGAATCCATGATCGACCAGGACTTTTTTCCGTGCCTGGTCACCGTTAAACATCCCCCTGATTTGCGGAAGTGTCACGTGTGACTCATCGATGACAATAAGGAAGTCTTCCGGAAAATAGTCCAGCAGAGTATAAGGTGTTGATCCCGACGGACGCAGGGTCAAATGACGGGAATAGTTTTCGATGCCGGAACAGAAGCCCATTTCCCTCATCATTTCAAGGTCATACCTTGTTCTCTGTTCCAGGCGCTGGGCTTCAAGAAGTTTATTCTCTTCTCTCATTACTTTGAGCTGTTCTTCGAGTTCCTGCTCAATGTTCCCGATGGCGACCCTCATTTTCTCTTCACGGGTAACGAAGTGGGATGCCGGGAAAATTGCCACATGATCCCGCTCGCCGATAATCTCTCCGGTCAGTGAATCCACTTCCCTTATCCGGTCAATTTCGTCTCCGAAAAACTCGATCCGCATACAATGCTCATCCCTTGAAGCAGGGAAAATTTCAACCACATCTCCACGGACCCTGAATGTTCCGCGTTTAAAGTCAATATCATTCCGTGCATATTGAACATCCACAAGCTTACGCAGAAGCTGATTCCGTTCAATCTCCATCCCTACTCTTAATGAGACAACAAGATCGCGGTATTCCTCTGGCGAACCGAGACCGTATATACAGGAGACACTGGCAATGATGATGACATCTTTCCGTTCAAATAATGAAGAAGTTGCCGAGTGGCGCAGCTTGTCGATCTCATCATTGATGCTTGCATCTTTTTCTATAAATGTATCTGTCTGTGGAACATAAGCTTCCGGCTGATAATAATCATAATAACTGACAAAATACTCAACCGCATTGTCGGGAAAAAACTCTTTGAACTCGCTGTAAAGCTGTCCGGCAAGTGTTTTATTATGAGCAATGACCAAAGTCGGCTTATTGACTTCCTTGATGACGTTGGAAACAGTAAAGGTTTTTCCTGTACCCGTCGCCCCAAGCAGTGTCTGATGCCTTTTGCCATCGCGGATGCCCTGCGTGATTTCCTTGATCGCTGCCGGCTGATCCCCCCGCGGCTGGTATTTGGAATGTAATTGAAATTGATCTTTCACCATCCTGCCTCCCGTTCAAATAGACTTATCTATATCAAATATACCCTGTATGACCGTTCTCTAAAGCTTCTCTTTATATTATTCTCATTCTACCACAATCACATTGGAAATAACCAACAATAAGCGAACAAAAGTTCGTGTTAATTCCGGTAGAGTTTTACATTTCGCCCACCCTGGAATTCAGACACCTTACGCTACAATCAACCATTAGTAAACAAATCCAAAAGAGTTAGCTTAAAAAGCAACCATCTATTAGAAAGCACACCTCAAAAAACAAAAAAGACCGGGTTCGCCGGTCAATCAAGTCTGCCGAAAAACAACGATACCTTTTCATGAAATAGCTCATTCTCTTCCAAAAACGGATAGTGACTGCTGCGTTCAAATACGGACAGCTCAGCATCCGGAATTCCTTCAGCCATTTCTATCGAGTATTCCAGCGGACACTGGACATCATGCCTGCCGCATATGATCAGGGCAGGAGCCGCAATCAGTTTCAGCTTCCTCGTGACATCGAATACCTGCAGTTCCCTGTTCATATAATTCATGCGGATGGCCGATAAGCCTTTATGTATGTTTTTGCTAAAGTAGTCATGGTAGTTTTCGGGTTCATAGATAGACAACTTTGTCCGCTTAATAGAAATATCCCGCCTCTCCTCTTGGGATAAGTCATTCCGCTTCAACTTTTCATTATAGTCTTGCATAACCTGGAATTGCGGGTGTTCGAAATGATAGATACATTCTTTTGAAAAAGTGTAGTAGTCCCTGGCTGCTGCCCCCACTGCCACCAAGCCATTCAAACTGCTGGAATAATAGATTCCATAAACAATGCCAAGCATGCCGCCCGTCGAGTGACCGGCGAAAACCCATTTCTTATAACCCAAAGATCGCCTGATTGCTTCAAGATCAAATACCGTTTCCAGCAGACTGAGTTGATAGTGCTCAGAGGCTTTTTCCGAGTTTCCAGCTTCCCGCAGATTCACCAGGATGACCTTGTGGGTGTCTGTAAATTCTGCAGCAAAATAATCTCCGGTCTCATTAAACACAGAGTAGTGATGGGTGACACACAGGGGGTCTCCTTCTCCTCCTATAAAAATTTCAAATGAACCTCTTGGTGTTTCTACTATTCTTCTTTCCCATTTTTTCATCGAAAACTCTCCGATTTTAAACAATCAGCCACAAGATTACTGAACTCTCTCAGGTAATAAAGATAGTTATCGGCTCCGTAGTTATAGCGTTTGTTATACATCTTCACGACCACAGCGTTATATTCGGGGATCACCAAAATGGTCGGACCGGTGACACCAAGAATCTGATAAGACCCCTTCGGCACCCGCCCACCCATTTCACTTCCCGCTGCCGGCTCACCCTGTACATACCAGAAGAAACCGTTTCGCGGAAGGTCTTTCTTTTTGGCTCTTTTCGTAAAGATTGTTGCTTTTAATCATACAAGGAATATTTTACTTTTTATGGTATTATATAAAGAAAGGCTTATTCGAGCGGGCAGTTTTTAGAAGTTGAAAAAAATGAAACTTTTTACTGTTTGTTATCGTAAAGTTAATTAATAGGAGGGGTAAATTTATGAAAAGAATATCTGTTATATTAGTATCCTTATTAGCAATTTTCTCTTTGGTCGGCTGTGGAAATAATGAGACAGAAGAAATAACTAAGGAACAAGCTGAAGAAATTGCTATGGAGGAGTTCGAGAAAGACTTAGCACAATTCAATGAGAAGAGCAACGAGGATATAGAGATGGATAATGTTGAGTTACTTTCAAATGATACACACCTCAGTAGTTCCTCAAAAGCGTGGGAAGTAACGTTCAATTTAAAGGACGGGCTAACAAATGAGGGAGAAGCAACAAGTTCTATCGCACAATACAGCGTAACCCCTGAAGGTGAAATAAAAAGCAAATCAAACTCCTTTGAGTAAAAGTCAGGCCTTAACGGAATAAGAAATACAGTCGTTCCATATAGGAATGGCTGATTTTTTATACCTCACGTAAGAAATTAACGGTAATACTATTTGAATTTTGGCAAGCATTAAGAAGCATTTGGT
The DNA here is from genome assembly GCF_000181495.1 of Bacillus sp. SG-1. GTDB lineage: Bacteria > Bacillota > Bacilli > Bacillales > Bacillaceae_B > Rossellomorea. The sequence goes on along the minus strand of NZ_ABCF01000016.1, from coordinate 14,829 downwards.
TTATCTGCTCCTTTTCAGCCAGCTTCTTACTTTGCTGAAGGAAGCTGAACCAGTAAAGATAATTATCCAAATACTTTGTAGCCACTCCTTGGAACCTATCCATCCAGCCTTTTAAACGTTTATGATAGTTATTGACGTTTTGCAAATGGTAGATGCCCTTTTTGACATACCCCTCTTTGCTAAGGTTTATCGGTTCGTGTTTAAGTGCCTTGATTTGAGCGAATTTCTTGTAGTTCGTGGCTGTATCTGTGCATAACAAAGAAGACGGGTCAATATAGCTTCCGATAACTGCGTCAATTTCTTCTTCTTTTACACGACCATTTCCAGCCTTTTGAGCAATGACTTGACCATTTCGGTCTTGAGCGACCACAACAGCAATTTTAAGATGACTAATACCTCTCAATTTATCTCTGCCACCACGTTTTTTAGGTTTCCTGTCCAGTGTTCTTCGTCCTTTTAAAGACTCTTTAAAGAAGGTTTCGTCACTTTCAATAATCCCTTTCAACATTTGATAACCCATTGAACGCAAAGCAAAAAGAATTTTATGTCTCCAGTAAAATGCAGTAGAGATGTGGATTTTTAAGCGTTTAGCAATCTTAGGCAACGTATAGCCTTCCACCATCATATGAAAATACTTCGCCCACTTACCAAGATAACGGGTTCCTGCAATCGGAGTATTTGAAAGTTCGTTAAATGACTTTCCGCAGTCACGACAAAGATATCTTTGCCTCTCTCTGTACTTGCCATTTCTCTTTACCTTCACACTTCCGCAATGAATGCAGCCTAATCCCTCTTTAAAACGGGTTTCTCTAATTGTTTTGTATGCATCTTTCATATCAGCATCTTGATTATCGATAAAGTCTTCTCTTAAAAGGTTAAATAGTTGGATTTGTTCGTGTTTAGTTAAGTCTGAAAACGTGGCATAGATGTCTTTAATCATTGAGAAACCGCCTCCTGAAAGAGTATTTTACCACCTCTTATAAGGATGGTCAAAATAGCAACAATCTATGCGAAAAGAGCCTTCTTTTTATACGGGGGACTTTGGATGGTGGTGGCAAGTTTAATTACTTCGGCCGGCACGATTTGTTTTCCATCTGCGGCTTTCCCCATATTTAAGTGAAGATTTCCCCAGATCGCAAGCTCCCTTGCAGAGACGAAGAGATTTGATTCAGTTCCATTTGTTGTTGTACCCAAACTGGATATGGCTTTCTGAGCGGGATTTACGATGACTTCCGCCAGACTTTCCCGAGGAGTTACTTCCCAGCCGGTTTCATTTAAGCCTAGTGGATCGAACACCCTCTCTTTTAAAAGTTCTGGAAAACTTTTTCCGTAAAGCCTTTCAATGAGTTCTGTCATCATTAAAATATTGATGCCCCTATATGCCCAGTCTTCTCCCGGAGGAAACTCCCTGTATGGCGTGCCGTCTTCTGTTACATTCAGGCCATGGGAATGAGTGATGAGATGCCGGATAGTCACAGCCTCAAGCAGTTCCCGGTTCCAGTCCGGAAAATAATCCACAGCGGCATCATCCAAACTTTTGATTTTCCCTTCATAAACAGCGTAAGCAACAGCAAACCCCAGGTAGCTTTTTCGGGCGGAGGCAATATTAAACCTTGTCCTGCTGGTGACCGGCAGGGCGTCCGGAGTGTTGGATTGCCTGCCGCTGTAGTATTCCAGCACAGTCTGATTATCTGCGATGATAAGTAACGCGGCACCAGAGCTGCAATTTTTATTCTTAATATCTTCAACCCAAGAGATAAGTCGTTGGTACAAAGTCAATCTCCCCTTTTTCCAGATCCTAAAGACTTCTAGAAAGAGATTTCTTCACCTTGTTGATAAAAATGTTAATAACTCTGTTGATAACTTATTGGTTTTGTGAATAAGTTGTTGGCAACTTTGTATTATTGTTAATAAACTGTTGGTAAATTGAAATTAAGGGATGCTAACCTGTGGTTAACTTCATTTATCCACAGGTTTGTGTTAGATATCCACTTTATTGTACAAAATAAAAAAGCACCTGATGTGATCAGGGCTTCAGCTGCGATTTCTCGCTTTCTTTCTCATTCGGTTACTGTACCAAAAACCTGCTGTCAGGGACGCGGCATCCACCACAATCAGCCCCCAGGTATTCGTATATCCTTTATATACAGAAGCTGCTATTAAAGCGACCGTCAACAACAAACCGACAATCTGGCTGTAGGTGACTCTCGTAAACAGGACAACGAGCAGGCCAGGCAAAAATATGCCCAATATATATTTTGAAACCATTCTACTCTCTCCTCAAAACATCCATTACGTTCATTTTACCAAAAAACGAATGGGAAGAGATAGTTTATTCTTTCGGTGTGTTGAACCCTGCGACAATTTTCTTCGTCATTTCACTGAGCTGCTCATGCGGAATGTTTTTTTCCGAGAGCATTTCCGGCAGGATATCATTGAGGAAATACTGCACAGAGTCCATCTCATGGAATTTCAGGATGGTGGCAAGTGCCTCTTCGTAAATTTCCAGGAACAGCGGTTCAGGATTGCCTTTCTGAATTTCGCCAAACGATTCATAAAGCAAGTCAATCTTATCTGCTACGGAGAGAATCCGTCCTTCAAGGGTGGAATCCTTTCCTTCTTTAAACCTTTCACGGTACACGTCTTGATACTCTTCGGGGAATTCCTGATTGATAAACTTGGTGATCATTTCTTCCTCCACCTGGCTGAACAGCCTGCGCAGCTCTTCGGAAGCGTATTTCACCGGCGTTTTAATATCACCCGTAAACAGTTCTGCATAATCATGATTCAATGCTTTTTCATAGAGCGACTTCCAGTTGACGGCATTTCCATTATGTTCTTCCACCGTCCCAAGGAACTGCGCAATCTTGGTGACTTTAAAGGAATGGCTTGCAACATTGTGGTCCTGATATTTGAATCTCCCAGGACAGCGGACAAGTTTTTCCACGTCTGATAGACTTTTAAAATAATGATGGATCCCCATAAAACCCCTCCCTGTCTAACTAGTCTCTATTTTTTGGTTTTATTCATTATACTCCTTTTCATTCCCTGTTCAACATTTTTTTAACATAATAAAAGACCGCTTTGTTAAAAGAATTTGAAAATAGAGTCGGCAACTGGTGCTTTGCGTGTTCAATAATGACGAGCTCGTGCTGAGGATGTTCCTTATATAGCTTGTATTGATTATTGATCCAATCCGATTTACCTCCGTAAATGAGAAGAAGCGGCACTTTCAACTCAAGAACCCGCTCCGTACAATTATAATACAGCGACTGCCTATAATAGTGATACCAGATGCTGCGATTGGCCTTTTCCATGTGGTCATAAAGCTCCTGCTCGGCTTCGGGAGTCTTGGCATGCGCTTTGGAAAGGACCTTTATGATTAGCTGAGGACGTTCTTTTATCGCTTTCATGCCAAGAAGATGCATCGCCTTCAAACGGACCGTCTGCACCTTGGGGTATCCCCCTGCAAGAACAAGAAGTTCCACCATGTCTATGTATTTAAAAGTAAATTCCTGTGCAATCACTGCCCCAGCCGAATATCCTAACAGGACACACCTGGTAATGCCCAGGTGATCGAGGACTGCTTTGACTTCTTCTACATATGTATCGATGCTGACATAGTCCTCTTCATTATAGGAATCTCCATGTCCACTGAGGTCCGGCATGATCAAACGGAACTGTTCCTTTAAGGGATTCTGGTAAATAAACGATTTCCGGCCCAGTCCCGGCGGGTGAATCAGTAAAATCGGCGTCCCTTCCCCGATATCTTCAAAAAATAACTCCCTGTCCCTGAAGTCACAAAGGCCCATTCCATTTCCCTCCTGTCGCCATTTTATAGTTATCTTTGGCAGAACTTCCTCAGAACATACAAGAAGAGGGGGCTTTATCCCTTTAAAGCACGAAGAGGGACTGTCCCTCTTCGTGCTTTAAAGGACTAAAGAAACAGCAGTCCTCATTCCAGGACTGCTGCCAAGACTAGCTCTTTGTATTTAGTTTGATGGAAACCGGTGCTGTTTTGCCGCCTTTTGGAGTCAGCCATACTTCCAACATGTTTCCTCCTTCAAAGTCCTGCGCCGGAGGAAGTTCAATTGTGTAAGAACGCTCTTCGCCTTGAGCCAGAGTTTCCGTTCCCATTACCTGCATAAATGCAGCCACACTGGAATATAAGAACACGGTCTCTCCTGATGCATTTTTAATCGCATAATCGTAACGCTGGGAGCTGGTAAACTCAAACGTCACTTCTTTTTCAGTCTGATTTTTAATCGTATAAACAAACTGGCCGCTTTCGTTCTTTGTAATCGACGGTTCTATTTCTCCTGCCACAATCCCCTGCCCCCTGTCTTCTTCTGTATTTTCTCCATCACCCTCTGATCCATTCCCTGCTCCTTCTGTGTTTTCTTCATCACCCTGTGGACTGCTTCCGACTTCTTCAGTGCCAGAATTCTCCCCCTGCTTCACACTAAAACCGCAGGCAGCCGTCATTCCGATAGTAAAGAGCACAACCAGTAAAGCAAAAAGCTTTTTTATCATTAGTTTACACTCCTTTTTTTCCAAAATATCCTCTTATAGAAGTTGACGTTAATCGCCGGATAAAGTTACATTTTTTTCTGAAATGGGCTTTTTCAAAGTCTGTCTTCATATAAAAATTTCCCCCTTGTTACAAGGTTTTTTTCTCTGAACCAGGAGAGTAGCTCTTTTCTTTCTTACTTAATACATATTAAATAGCAACAAAGGATAAGAAAAGAGCCTTTAAAACAAAGCCTTATGAGAAGCATAATCCCATAAGGCCTGTTGTTATACAAAGTGATACCCGACTTCAGAGGACCAATCCCGGTCTTCTTCAACGAATATGATGCCAAGTTCATGGTGATCTCCCTCGTACAAGGCTCCTTGTGCAAAGCGGATTTGTCCGTTCGTATCGATCACTTCCAGCTTGCAATATGCCCGGTTCTGCTGGAGAGCCTCGTAGAACTCTTCTTCTGTCTGTACATGGAAACCGTTCACCTTGGTGATCATTTCACCGGAAACGAGGGACATCTTTTCAGCTGGTGAACCAGGAAGAATGGCCAATATCATCAAGCCTTCTGATTTTCTTGAGAAGTAATATGATTTTTCACTATCCTGCTTCCGCTGCCTGTAAGCCAGCCATTCACGGCCAACGACCGCCAGGATAGCCCCTGCAATGGATACGAGCGGTGCAAAATAACCCGCTACCGCTATCGTCAGGACGAGAGCTCCAAGCCAGAAAACCCTGCTGCCTGTCTCTTTAATGCTGATGTGCGGAAGAGTACCTCTGACAAGCTGCCCGAAACCGATCAGGAATGGAAATAATATCAGTGAATACGTATGGGAACCGACTGTAAAAACTGGCCACCAGGTCCAAGGCATATCCAGTGTTCCCACAGGAATGAGCAGGAACATAGGCACCACCCAGAGCTTTTTACCTTCCTGGGCACCTACTTTTAAGCCCCGGGAACTCTTTATCAGTCTTGGAGATGTTTTTTTCCAGCCACTATTGCTGATCAACACGCCCTCTAACAGAAGCAAAGTTCCCAGCAAAACGACAACTGCATTCAGCAACCCTTCATTCAGACGCTCGAAATATGTATGGAATAAAGGCATTTCAACTTCAAAATAATGGATGGCCAACAACAGGAAGTAGGTGATTCCGACAGTAAACGCCGGAGTCAGCAGCCTGGTTTTAAAGGTGAGTCCCAACAGGATTGTGACCACTCCTACTAAAAGCAAGCTTCCAAATGGGATGACAAGCCCCGCCCCGATTGTAAGCAGCGAAAAACCTAAACCGAGCAGGAGACCTAAAGGAAATAAAAACCGCGTCTCGTGGTACATGTCAAATATCCGGGTATGAAGTTCCCGCCTCTCCCGTTTCACACGAAAGAAGCCGCTGAATAAAGCAATTATGATAGAAAAATATAATAGCGGATTCAAAAACAGCTTGCCGCCTGCTTTCAAAAATTCCACAAGCCAATGCTGTACCAATGGTATTCACCATCCTCAATGTGTTAATCTTTTCTATTATTTTAACAAATCGGCACGGTAAAACCTATTTAAATTTCGTAATATCAATCTACTAATTTTTCCAGCGCTCGACAACTCTACTTTTTCCCGGGAAATATAAAGGAAATTGCAAGGTACTGGCGAATGAATATGTGAAGGTTGTCGGGAGGTATGTAAAATGAATGTCGTCGTTTACTGGAATCATGTCGGAAGAGAGCACGGAGGGTTAGAATATACAAGTGATATCAGGAAAAACAGTCCGGAAATAATTGAGGAAGCCCTCCGCTTAAAAGAAAACCGTGCCTTGAGCCAAACAGAACCCAACCGGTTTCTCGCATTAAACGAATCACTGGTGATCGAGCTTCCGCCTGAAAATTCTTTAAAGAAATTCATCATCATATATCAGATGGACCTCGGACTTCAATTTTCCTACGGATTTAAAAATTCCCACGAAGGCTGGCTGATAGATATTGTCGACTATGAAAAGAAACCGGATGGATTGGTATGTGTGCATGATTTATTGATCGATATCCGTGTGTTTGAGGACGGCAGCTATCATGTGGTGGATATGGATGAGTTTTATGAAGCCTATTCTTTAGGTGCTTTGTCAAAGGAGCAGTTAGAGCAGAGCTTAAGGGCACTGTCTTATATATTGGAAAAACTGAATAAAGGTGAATTTCCCGGAATAGAAATAGAGGAAATAAAGGAGCGCTACTATTAAGCAAAAAAACAGTTCTTATAAATGTGCGAGTTAAAGAGGAACAAAAACAGAATGGTTGTTGGAGGATTTCGATGTGTTTGATAGTGTACTGGTTTCGATGTTCCTTGGCCTAATAATTTATAAGATAAGAAGAAACAAATTTCTTATAAAGCAATTGACAAAAGTCCAGCTTACAGGGATTTTTATTGCATACCTAACTACGGTTACCACAGGTGTCATCGGCATATACTACATTGGAAACCAACTGACAGATTATATACACAATGGTTTTATAAAGTTTCTTTCTGAGATCTTGATTATCATTATGGTCCTTTCCCTGTGCAGCACCCTTTTACACAAGTTGTTGTATCGCATTATCAATCTCACTAAATAGACATTTGGGTATAACTTGAAATTATAGGTGATAGAAAGTGTAAACTGCATTGAAAGAAGCTCAGAGTTATTCGCCCTAAGCTTTCATGGGAATATTCTATTTATTCCTGCATCGTGAATAGGTGCATTTACGCGGCTACTTATCTGTCAACTGAATGACGACATTCCCCTTTTTGTGTCCTTTGTCAACATATCTGTGAGCATCGACAATCTGTTCCAATGAATAGTGCCTGTCTATTACCGGTGTTATTTTTCCTGCTTCGATGAGCTTTTTGAGAAAGAGTAGATCTTTTGTTCTTTCGACACCTGACCTCATACCTGTTGCCGCAATTCTGGCCTTTTTGCTGCCGATTATTGAAGTTAGTAACACTTGGGGCAGAACACCTAAATCAATGGCAGCTTCAAGAAAGACACCATCTTTCTTCAGGGATCCTTTACAACGTGAAAAATTAAGCTTCCCCACCGTATCGAAAATGATATCATAGGTCTTACCTTTCTTAGTAAAATCCTCCTTGGTATAATCAATCACTTCATTCGCACCTAGAGATTTCACCATTTCTACATTTGCTGTACTGCATATTCCGGTCACCTTTGCACCAAAATAGTTGGCCAACTGTACTGCATACGTACCTATCGATCCGGAAGCGCCGTTGATCAGGACTTCTTGTCCACTCTTAATTTTTCCGGTATCCCGAAGGAAAGGCAATGCTGTTAATGCTCCATCACAGCTCGCAGCAGCTTCCTCAAAAGTAAGGTTTGCAGGTTTTATTGCCAACGTCTCCCCTTCCTCAGGCAAGCATATATACTCTGCATAAGCACCATACCCAGTACAAGTACCAAAAACGTGGTCCCCTTTTTTGAATTTTTTCACCTCTTTTCCCACTTCTTCAATCTCACCTGCAAATTCATCCCCTAATCTCTGATTTTTAGGTCTTATCATACCAGTATATAATCTTGAAAAATATGGCTTTCCTCTCCTGAACGTACACTCCGTTGCCGTCACTGTTGTTGCATAAACTTTTATCATCACTTCATTATCTTCTGGTGCAGGCTTATCTACTTCTGTTAATTGCAGAACATCCGGCTTACCATATTTTTTATATACAATTGCTTTCATGCATTTCCTCCTTTTTATGCATCCTTCTATTGAAAAAATTTTTCTGCAGACTTAGCCTTATCGTTTAGAGTGCGTTCATCTGTATTAATGGGCGGCACTGAAACATATCAACCTTAACCAATCTCCCCACCGAATGCAGAATTGGAAGGCAGAGAATTTAAACGACCCGTCTATTGACGAGTCGTTATTTTTAAGAATCTCCCTTTATTCCACCCTCTCCAAATAATCCAAAGCAGCCTTCAACTGAACATCATTTTTCTCATCTTTAACCGCTATATAGATTTCTTCCTGAAGCTTGGAAGCTGTGTCGGTGTCGATTTTACCTGTAGCAGCAAGTTCATGTTTCTGCTGAAAACTTCTGACTGCCGCCTCTGTTGCTTGATTGAAGTAACCGTCGATCCGCCCTGGGTTGTAACCAAGGCCTTCCAGCATCTGCTGGGCATTCTTCACCTGTTCATTGTTCATTTCCCGGGCCAGCGGCTTCTCTGTTTCCAATGGATGGGCGTAGAAGTAGGCAGGCTGTTTGACCGGGATATCCGGCTGAATTCCCTTTTTATGAATCCAGTTGCCTTTAGGGGTCAGCCATTTGAACATCGTCAGTTTGATATTGCTTCCATCTCCCATCGGCACCGGCTGCTGGACCGTCCCTTTACCGAAAGTTTTTGTGCCGATCAGTGGATAGCCCCCTGCTTCTTTCAAGGCTCCCGCAAGGATTTCGGATGCCGAGGCACTCCCCTCATCGACAAGCACAGTGATCGGATAGGCCTTCTTCTCTTTATTTTCCGAGAAGTATTTCATTGTGTCGCCATTCCGCTCCTGGATTTGCACATACGGCTTTTCTTCCGTCACCAGTTCAGCCAGCATCTCATTGACGCTCGTCAACAGGCCGCCGGGATTTCCGCGCACATCGATCACCAGTCCGGCAAGTCCCTGCTCCTCAAGCTCGGCTAGCTGCTTTTTAAAATCCTTCGACGTATTCTCTGAGAACGATGAAACTTCAATGATTCCATAGTGTTTGCCATTCTTCTTTTTCACATCAGAATGCACCGTTTCCAGAGGAATCTCGTCTCTTTTCACACTGACTTTGATAGGATTTTTCAGTCCTTCTCTCACAATCTCCAACTCTACGGAAGATCCTTTTTCTCCGCGTATCTTCAGGGTAGCTTCGTAGAGATCAAGTCCGGTGATACTTTCTCCATCTACCTTCAAGATTTGGTCATTCGGCCTTAATCCTGCCTTTTCAGCCGGGGAATCTTTGAACGGTGCGACAATCAGAAGCTTCCCATCCATTACCGTCACCTCTGCTCCGATTCCTTCAAAAGAAGAGCCGAGAGAATCATTGAATTGCGAGGCGGTCTTGGCATCCATGTATACTGAATAGGGATCTTCCAATGTATCAAGCATCCCCTGAATCGCCCCTTCGACAAGCTCTCCCTTGTCCACTTTCTCTACATATTTATCCGCAATGAGGTCATAAGCAACCTCCACTTTATGCAGCCGGTCACTCAGCGGGCCGCCTTCTTCGGCAACCTCCCCCTCTTTATCACGATCAAATGCATCCAGCAAACTCATTCCGCCATACATTCCCCCGGCCCCCGTCAAAAGGGAGGCGGCCGCTATGACTATAAGGCCTTTCCGCTGCTCCATTCCGTTCCCTCCTATATGCAAGCTCCAATAGCATTCTTTTAAATTTTGTGATAAAAAAGACACCACACAAAAAATGCTTTAGAAGCGGTGCGATGTCTTTGCTATTGAAACTATATGCTGGAGAGGGACAAGTTATGATTCTTCTTATCTAATTTTCCAGATGCCGGCTGATAAGGTTTCCCCACTTATCAAACTCTGTTAAAAATCCATCATGACCAAAGAGGGTCTCTATTTCATAGTAGGTCGAGTTGTTGACCAGATGTGCAAATTCTTTTATCAAAACCGGAGGATAGATCAAATCGTTGGTGTACCCCAATGCAATCAACTGTGGCTGGAACTGCGAAGCTGCCTCTTTCCAGCCGCCGCGGTCTCTCCCGATATCATGGCTGTTCATGGCAGCCATCAGGTACAAATAACTGTTGGGATCAAACCGGTTGGCGAGCTTTTCACCCTGATAAGCGAGGTAGGATTCCACCTGATAGATTTCTTCAGACGCTTTGCTCCGGTTGAACCTTTTCTGAAACAGCTCCGGTGACCGGTACGTGACCATGCCGGCCATCCTCGCCACTCTCAGACCGAGGACATCGGCAGGACGCTCGTATTTTCCCTCCCGCCAGTTCGGGTCGGAAATAATCGCAGTTTTTCCAATGGTATTAAAAGCAATTCCATAATCTGAAAAGTAGGGAGTACTTGCCAGCAGGAACACTTTTTTGACGAACGAAGGATAAAGCAACCCCCACTCCAGGGCTTGCATCCCTCCCAGTGAGCCTCCGATTACAGCCTCCAGCGAAGAAACCCCAAGCTCCTCCAAGGCCTGATATTGAGCTTTTACAATATCCCTGACAGTCAGCTCAGGGAAAGCCATTCTGTATTGCTCCCCCGTTTCTGGGTTTACGGAAGCGGGTCCCGTAGAACCGTCACAGCCGCCTAAAACATTGAAGGTCAAGACTAAAAATCCCTTCGTATTGATGTAGCCGGAGGGGCCGATCAATTCCCTCCACCACCCAGGCTGCTTTTCCGTTCCGACACTGAGATGGCTCCCCGTCAAGGCATGGCAGACCAGAATGACAGGTCCTGTCTTTCTTCCGGAAAGTTCATAGCGGAGTTCCGCCCCTTTCAAGAGTTTCCCGCTTTCCAGCAGCAAGTCTCCTATGAGGACAGTGCCTGTTTGGTAAGTATATTCACTCATCGTTTAAACAGAGGCAGCGGCTGCCGTCGCTTTTGTGATAGCCTGATCCAGATCGGCCTGCAGGTCTTTGACCGATTCCAACCCGATTGAAAGCCTGATGAGTTCCTCTGTGACCCCCGTTGTTTTCAGGTCCTCAGCGCTCAACTGCTGATGCGTTGTAGACGCAGGATGGATGATCAGTGACTTGGCATCCCCAACATTGGCGACATGCGACCATAAAGTGATATTATCGATGAGTTTTCGGCCCGCTTCCCTTCCGCCTTTGATTCCGAAAACGACTATGGAGCCGTGTCCATGAGACAGATATTTTTCTGCAAGGGAATTGGACGGATGATTTTCAAGGCCCGGATAGCTCACCCAATCCACAGAAGGATGTTTTTCAAGGTAACGGGCAATTTCCAACGCATTGCTGTTGTGTTTTGGAACTCTTAAATGCAGCGTTTCAAGACCCTGCAGTAAAAGGAAGGCGTTATGCGGACTTAAGCAGGCACCGAGGTCACGCAAAAGCTGAACACGTAATTTCACTGCATAAGCTGCTTCTCCGACATCGACATAGCGCAGGCCGTTGTAACTTGGATCCGGCTCGGTGAAATCTTTAAATTTTGGACTATCCCAATCGAACTTACCGCCATCAACGATGACTCCGCCGATTGCAGTTCCGTGACCGCCAATCCATTTGGTTGCCGAGTGGATGACGACATCTGCTCCGTATTGAATCGGCTGGCAGCCATACGGTGACGGGAAGGTATTATCAATAATCAAAGGAATTCCATTGGAGTGAGTGATATCTGCCACTTTTTCAATATCAAGGACATTCAAACTCGGATTTCCGATCGTTTCGGCAAAGACCGCTTTTGTTTTTTCCGTGATGGCCCCGCGGATGTTTTCCGGATCTGTGCTGTCGACGAAATTCACCTTGATTCCATATCGCGGGAGGGTGACCGCAAATAAATTATATGTACCTCCATATAGATTGGAAGAAGCTACGATTTCATCTCCTGCTCCCGCAATATTTAAAATCGCCAGCGAAATCGCCGCCATTCCAGAAGAAACGGCTACGGCCGCCACCCCTTTTTCAAGCAGTGCAATTCTTTTCTCAAAAACATCGACCGTCGGGTTGCCGATCCGTGTATAGATATTCCCCTGTTCACTTAATGAAAATAAGTTTTGGGCGTGCTCAGTGTCTTTGAAGACGTAGGATGTTGTTTGATAAACCGGAACCGCACGTGATCCTGTTACGGGATCCGGCTCCTGACCTCCATGCAATAATAGTGTCTCCGGGTCAAATTGATGATTTGTCATTAATAATTCCTCCTCAAATTTTCATATAATTTTTGCTGGATGCGAAGAGGAATTCTGCATATAAAAAAGCCCTCTCCGCTAAGAAGAGGGCTTGAAAGATCAATGCTCCTCCTCTTATCTTCCAGACTCATTGAGCCTGTAGGATGTAGCACCTTTCCAAGCAGAAACTGCCTGTAGGTTGCCGGGCTTCATCGGGCCTAATCCCTCCGCCGCTCTCGATAAGAGTTATCGATTTGCTTATGAAAATGTATATGTCGTATGTGTTGGATTATAACTGACTATTTTTGTCAGGTCAATAAGTATTCTGAATTTTTTATTTTTATTTTAAGGCAGTGTTAAAGAATAATGGTGTTTGCTTAGCGCGATTTTCGCAGTGGTCGGGCGCTCAGAGCCGTAAGGATTGGAGGGCTTTCGCATGAGATAAAAGAATCACGATGAGCAAAACCAATCGATGATGACTTATCTCAAGGAGAGAGACCGAAATCCGATAGGAGCTGGTCTCTGGAACTGGATGAGTCCGAGAGCCGCTGTTGAAATAAGTTGTACTACGATTTCCACTCCAGGGGCCCGACTCCGCGGGGCGGGCGTTGAGCCTCCTCGGCTTCGCCTGTATAAAAAGTGGAAGCGCTCCGTTCAGCCCCGACAGGCAAATGTTCCTCATCGAAAAAAAGGGGATCTTTCCTTTTATTCGATGAGGGTTATTTGACCCCGAGGGGCTGGGCGCTGCAACTGGATTGGGGGTCTCACCTGTCAGCAAAAGTGGAAGTGCCACTTTCAGCCCCGACAGGCAAATGTTCCTGAGAGAAAAAAAGGAGATCTTACCTTTTATTCTCTCAGGGTTATTTGACCCCGAGGGGCTTGGCACTGAAACTAGACGTCCCGCTAATCCCGCAGGAGGTCGTGCCCCTTCCGCTACAATCAGTAAGTGTTTGGTGCTTCAATTATTAATAAAAATGGGGACAAACGTACACATGGCTTCGATCATACCAAACTTCTTATACTAAACTTATTTCTATTTAGAAGAATCCACTGCATCCTTGAATGCCTTGATGATATCTTCTGAATCCTCTATTCCGACAGATATCCTTACCACGTGGGAATTCACGCCGATTTTCTCCCGCGCTTCCGGTGATAAAGCTCGGTGGGATGTGCCTTGCGGATAGGATACCGTCGTTTCTACACCCGCGAGGGTCGGAACAATTTTCACCCAGCTTAAGCCTGTGAAAAACCTGTGGATATCATTTTGCCCAGAAAGCTCAATAGTTACGATGGCACCATTGCCTTTTTCGGAGGCATTCCTTGGATAATAAACTGATTTTACACCTTGGTAACCAGTTAAGGCTTGTGCAAGTTTTGCCGCATTTTCACATTGCTGCTTCATGCGGAGTGATAAGGTTTTACAGCCCCTGACCGTCAGCCACGCTTCATGGGGACTGAGATTAACCCCCAGGTTGATGACCTTGTTTCGCGCTTTAGTGATCAGTTCTTGAGATCCAACGGTTACCCCTGCCGTCACATCACTATGACCCCCGATGTATTTCGTGGCACTGTGAGCAACAATGTCCACGCCATCCTTATAAGGCGTCATCAGATATGGTGTCGCAAACGTGTTATCGATCATTGTGTATAAGTTGTGGGTTTTCGCAATCGTAACCATCCGTTTGATATTTTCAACTCGTAAAAAAGGATTCGTAATGCTTTCACTGTAGAGAAGCTTGGTTTGCGGAGTGATAGTGTTTTCAATCTCTTGCGGGTCACTGAAATCGACAAACGAAACCGTGATCCCGAAAAATTTCAATTCTTCGTTTAAGAGGTGGTATGTGCCTCCGTAAATATCTTCAGCGGCAATGATATGGTCTCCACTTTCTGCCACTGCCAAAATGCCGGCGAGGATCGCTCCCAGACCAGATGCAGCAGCCACTCCGGCTGGCGCACCTTCAAGAACGGCCACCATATCTCCTAATTCATCGGTATTCGGGTTCCCAGACCTTGTGTATAAGTAAGGGGAGTTCCCTTCATAGAATCCTTCAAGCTCCTCCAAGGAAGAAAACGAAAATGCAGAGGTTTGATAGATTGGTGTAGTTTTGCTTTTTATGCTGCGATCATGTAATGTGCTGTGAACGACTTTTGTGTCAAACTTCATCTGAAGAACCCCTTTTCCATTAAGGCTGTTTTCTTATTGATTGTTGCTTTCGGAAAAATCCCTAGTGCCGGATTTTTCCCTGGTACAAGGTTTTTTCTCTCTAAACAGGGAGAGCAGCTCTTTTCTTCCTGCCTTCCAGGATATTTCGTGTGAATGATGTCTATATTTTTCGAAATTCATATTATATAGCAACAAAGTTTAAGAAAAGAGCCTCCATTAATAACCATTATACGACAGTGAATTCACCCTGTCATCCTTTACTCTATTAACGCATTACCGCAAGAAGAGGGACAGTCCCTTTTGGTGCTTTAAAGCAC
>NZ_ABCF01000017.1 GCF_000181495.1 Bacillus sp. SG-1 | reverse complement strand
CTCACGTCGTAAGGACGGATGGCATCAAACGGGATGATATCAGTTAAATCCGGGCGATAATCATCTTCTTCATCAGCTTTTAACATAGGTGGTTTTTCCTCATTGTTCTGAGGTAAGTAAGAAAGCAATTCTCTCACAGAATGAAGAACTTCTTCCTCTGTCTCCCCCCTGAAATGGGCATTTCCGCTGATCGTATTATGTACTTTTGATCCTCCAAGGTCCTCAGAGCTGATTTTTTCGCCCGTTACGGTTTCAATGACCTTAGGTCCGGTAATGAACATCTGGCTTGTTTTATCCACCATAAAAACAAAATCGGTGATGGCCGGCGAGTATACAGCTCCTCCTGCACAAGGCCCCATGATGACAGAGATTTGCGGTATGACCCCTGAATAGATCGAATTGCGGTAGAAGATATGTCCGTATCCATCAAGGGATACCACACCTTCTTGAATACGCGCTCCTCCGGAATCATTAAGACCGATAAATGGCGCTCCATTTTTCACAGCCAAATCCATCACATGGGCAATTTTCTTGGCATGCATCTCACCAAGAGCTCCACCGAAAACGGTAAAGTCCTGAGAGAACAAGTAAATCGGCCTTCCGTTCACTTTACCGTATCCAGTAACAACTCCATCTCCAGGTCCTTTCATCTCATCGAGACCGAAATCTGTACTTCTATGTTCAATAAATGGATTAAGCTCTACAAAAGACCCTTTATCAACTAGAATATCGATTCGTTCCCTGGCTGTCAGCTTCCCTTTTTCATGCTGTTTTTCGATGCGCTTATCTCCACCGCCCAGCTCGACTTCTCTGCGGCGGTCATATAATTCATTTATTTTTTCATAGATATCCATGACTACTCCCCCTTGGTGTTGGTCTTTTCACAAAGCTCATATAATACACCGTGAGCTGATTTTGGATGCATGAACGCTACTTGCGCACCACCCGCACCCGGCTTCGGCTGCTCGTTGATCATGTTGACACCCTTTTCCTTCAGCTCATCGATTCTATCCTGAATCCCATTCACCCCAAAGGCAACATGATGTATGCCTTCGCCTCTTTTGGCAAGGTATGATGCAATGGGGCTTGATTCATCAAGCGGCTCCAGCAACTCAAGCTTTATATTTCCTCCATCTATAAAAGCTACCTTGACCTTTTGAGATTCAACCTCTTCAATTTGAAGAAGAGACAGTCCCAGCGTTTCAGTATAAAAAGGCAGTGCATCCTCTACAGATTTAACAGCTATCCCAATATGATCGACTTTTTTCAAAGATATCTCCCCTTTCTAAAGAAGCTTAACATGTACTTTATTCGATAAAATAACGCATATTCCTGCAAAAAAGGTAAATTTCCGAAAGCGATTTCAGAATAACGAGGGGTTGTCATTCTTGTCATATGAAGATAAAATAAGGGAGGTACATGATTTTCTCTACAGGAGTTGAAAAAATGAGAAACAAAAGACTTCAAAAAACAGTTGTGTATGTAATGTTATTCGCTATGATTACTTCTACTATCATGATGGGACTGTCCATGTTCTTATAAAACTGCATAAAAAAGGGCGATCCATTTCTGTGGAATGGATTGCCCTTTTTTCACTTTCTATCTTCAGTCTAAAACGATGACCTTGCTTAAGTTAAAGATACATTGCACGCGAATTTCACTTATTTATGTCCTTGATAAACTCTCTCAAGACACTTTCCACTGGCATTTCAAACTTTCATGTCCTTGAAAAACTCCCTCATGACACTTTCCACTGCCACTCCACCTTTTCATGTCCTTAAGAGTCATCATCAGATCTTTTCATCTCACAGCACCGTATTCCTTAGCAAGCTCTTCAAATGATTTGCCTGTCTTCACTATTAAAATCTTCGTCCCGGACGGCACTCTGTCAAAAAGAGTTTCCACTTCAGCGTTGTGCATCCTGATACAGCCATTCGAAATATACTTTCCGATGCTGTCATCGTTATTCGTTCCATGGATGCCGTATGTCCTTCCGTCTGTTCCTTCAGCATCAAAGCCCATCCACCGGGTTCCAAGGGGATTATCCGGGCTTCCGCCTGGAATATCCGACTTCCTGTAGTACGGGTCTTTGGCTTTTACTATGATGGTGAAGAGTCCCTGCGGGGTTAAGTCATCGGTTCTTCCAGTTGCCACGCTGTATTGATGACGGATTTCTTCTCCTTGAATATACGCAATCTTGTTGGTCTGTTTGTTGACAATCAAGAATGGATCACCCGGTAATGGATTCTTTCCGAGGGGCCAAATCGGGGAAACAATAAGTATAATGGAAAGAAGCAAACGCATTTCCTTCACATCCTCTCAGGGATTTAGTAGGAATTAGTTTGCTTCTTTGGGCGTCATCTCATTCTCTTTGCGCTGCCTGATACCTTTAAATGAACTTTTGATTAGGAGGTAATCCTCCATCTCCTTAAGAAATTGATAAAGGGCTGCTCTGGCTTCGAACTCTTCCCTCGTTTGCGGAAGCTCCATCTCCTCAAACTTCACCTTCATATCATAGAGTTTTTTCAGATACAGTAATGCGGTATTGCCTGGGTGTATATGTTCACTCAGCTCTTCCATAAAATCAGCAACCATTTTCCGCTGTTCGACTTTAGATGATATGGATGTTACTAGAGGAAGAAGCCGCTGCAGAATGTCAAACTGTTTCTCTCTCATTTTGAAATACAAATAATAAAGGCTTTCATGACGAAGAAAGTGATTCTCTACATCTTTGAACGCCAGTGTTTTGGCCTCATTAATGAGCTTTTCCACCTCGGTGATCTCTTTCCCGGCCCATCCCTTGTCTTCGTTCGTTCTCAAATAGCGGACAATCTCCGTAAAGATTCGGTGAAAATTCTCCTCAATCTGTTCCTGGTATGCAATCAGCTTATTTTCGACACTAGGCATGTAGAGGTTGGCAAGCAAGGCGATTCCGATTCCAATCGAAATGATGCCCAGCTCATTCACTATCAAATCCACCGTAACATTTTGAGCTGAGTAGACATGAAGAATGATTACACTGCTTGTAACAATACCTTGAGTAATTTTCAGCATCACGGTTGTCGGGATAAAGAATAAGAGCAGCAGGCCAATAATTATCGGATGATAGAATAGTAATTCAAAAAGGATAGAAGCAAAAACGATGGCAAGTATACAGGCAAGAAATCTGCTCCAAGCCGCTTTCAGTGATTTCTTCTTTGTATCCTGTATGCAGAGGATGGTCAATATCCCGGCAGAGGCAAAATTTTCAAGACCGAACCATTGAGCAATCAAAATAGCGATTGCTGTTCCAACAGCGGTTTTGGCTGTACGATAACCTATACGAAACATAGACTGCAGCTCCTGTTATATCATTCTTAGTTATTAGTGTTACCAACTTAAGTAATATAAAATTCTTATGTAATTTATATCCCTTCCTGGTACAAACGTAAACTGACAAAAGAAAAAAGAGTGAATGGATCACTCTTTTCCTACAACTTATACTTCTTCGCAATACTCGTCAAAGTAACCTTGCAGCTTAGTAACAACAGACATAGGGTCATGTCCTTCGATTTCATGACGTTCTACCATTGTCAGAATCTCTCCATCCTTTAACAGTGCAAATGATGGGGAGGATGGCGGGTAGCCTGTGAAGTAGCTCCGCGCTTTCGCTGTGGCTTCCTTATCCTGGCCTGCGAAAACAGTTACCAGACGATCGGGGCGTTTATCATAATGAATGGCATGAGCCGCTGCAGGACGTGCAATACCGCCCGCACAACCGCATACTGAATTGATCATCACAAGAGTTGTTCCTTTTTGTGAAAGTGTTTCTTCTACTTCTTCTACAGTCGTAAGCTGCTTATATCCTGAAGTCTCCATCTCTTGACGAGCCTGGCGGACGATATCATTCATAAATAGGTCGAAATCCATTTCCATATTACTCTCTCCTTTTTCCTCAAAGTAGCACCCGAATAAGATGCTAATAACGGTACCTATATCATATCAATTTTTCCTGTGCGTTATCAATCAAATTATCTTTTTCATCCATTCTCTTGAGCATAAACGTTAAAATGGTAACTTTTCTGATCTTTTATTAAAAAATTCAAACAGCAGGTTTAATCCCCTGAATGCCGGGTACTATAAAAATACATCTAGATCCATACCCCTAAACTCCCTAGATGAAGGATAGCTCTTATATGGGCTATCCTCTTTTTTGCTGTCGTTGTCGTTTACCTCCCGTTTTCATAATAATTTTACGGATTTGTGGTCTCATACCTCTCATTACCCAATGATTTAAGAGATGGCACTAAATAGAAGAAAGAGGCAAGGGTTGCGATCACACCCCCTAAAACAATGGCCATCCCTGTCCCAAACGTTTCAGCTATGATTCCTGAGGATAAAGCTGCCACCGGCATTGTTATCCAGGTCATTAATCTGCTTGTAGCCTGTACACGGCCCAATAAATGTCCAGGAGTTAATACTTGGCGGATGGTTACGATACAGGTACCCATGATTGCTGCAGCTACAGTCCCGGCTGCATTCATCACTGCCAGGGTAAAAAAGGATTCACCCAGCCCAAACCCGATGATTGAAGCTCCCCCCAGCAATCCCGCTGTAAATAAAATACTCCTATATGAAAACCGCTGTCGCAGTATATTTGTCAATAAAGAACCTGCGATTGCTGCCGCTCCTCCTATTGATAAAATATAGCCAATATCAGCCGAGTTGAGGCCGGCAGCCGAATTCAAATGAACAATCATCATGGTGAGGAAAAGCGTAGTACCAAAAACAGAAAACAGCATGGCAAGATTGGTATACAAGATGGGTTTTTCCCTTATTATAAAAACGAATCCCTCTTTGATTTCCGCAAGTATTCCTGGATCTTGATTTGAGGTCGCTGAATCAGAGTGAATGTTTAAACTGCACACAGCCAAAAATCCTATGGCGAAAGACAAACTGTTCAAAATTAATCCTATACCAGGATTAAACAGGGAGATCAAAACCCCTCCAACACCAGGGGCAACAAAGACCGCAGTATGAAATATTCCCGTATTAATTGAATTAACAAGCTGCAGGTCTTTTTTCAAAACAAGTTGTGGGATGGAAGCAAATTGTGAAGTATTATAAATCTGTGTCATGATTCCAACTGTTAATGCACCTATGTATATGGCGCCTAGTGAAAGACCTCCGGATAAATGAAGGACGCCCAGAATCCCGATAACTATAAATCTCCCAGCATCACATACCATCAGGATTGACTTGCGGTTAAATTTGTCAGCCAGTACACCAGCAAGGGGCTGAATGAGAATTGGAAGCCTCTCAAGCGCCGCCACAATTCCCATACTAAGCGGAGATTGGGTAATCGCCAACACAATCAAGGGCAAGGCAATTAAATAAATCTGATCCCCAAAAAAAGAAACTAAATTTCCTCCCATAAACCTGAACACCTGGAAATTCCTCTTGAATTCCGGAGTCCTATCCTGTGCATGAATCTGAACGACCGGCTCTCCCATCTGCCTCCCCCTTTCTCATTCCATTTTTAAGAACAACTGCAGCTCTTCATCCAGTAAATTAAGACTTTGGACATTTGTTGAATATTTTGAAAGAGAATCAGAAACCAGTCTTGCCGATTTCAATATCTTCAAGTGATGATGAACGGTCGTTTTCCCCATCTCTAATTCATTCGTCAGTTCTTGAAGGCTCCTTGGTCTTTCTGTGATCATTTTCAGGATCTTTAACCGGGTTTCGTCTCCTAATGCCTTATATTTCTGTACCATCATTTTGTTCGGAATATATTTGCTGTCAGGAGACAGACTTTCATTCGCCACTGGGTAATAAAAGACTTTGGTGCCTTTTAAATCAGCCTCGACATTCCAAGGGCGGTAAAAAAAATGCGGAATGAGGATAACCTTGAATACACTCGGTTCCGGCAAATACTTAATTCCGTCTGTCGCGAACTCGACAAATTGTTCTGGGTTAAGCTTTTCTTTCATTCTTTGTTTGGACTCTATATCTCTTTCCAGTACAGCAAGTATTTCTTTCTCCTTTGGGACCACTACTGCCTGAACCCACTCTGACAGCACTGTGGCCAGGTGGTCTTTGAGCTCTTGGGGATCAGTCTTAAAGATAAAGCCTAAATAATCAGGGAGAAAAGAATTGCCTTTTGTTTTATCCTGCAGATTTACAAGCGCTTCATGTGAGCCAAGTACCAATTGAGCAGTGAGCTCTTCCTGTTGCTTCCCCAGGTAGGGAATGGCAGCACTTTTAAATTCTTCGTCAGATAACCCCTTCAAAAATGAAACGAATGATGGTATGTCGTTGAAGTCCTCCTTATGCAATAACTGAAGCAGTGTCTTCCATGTATTGTACTCTTTCACATATTCGAGATGCTTTTTTAATTCCGGAGAGAACGAAGCTTTCATCATCTCTCTTTCTTCTTTAGTCAGATCAAGCGTTTCGACAAGCGCATCATTCGTGATCGCGGCTATTCCCAGTGCAGCCTCCCATAACAATGAATACTTTAACTCCACACTATAGGTCTCTCTTTCCCTGCTTCCAATCGAAAAAATGTCCATGAAACAACCTCCTTGTAAATATTCTACAATTATAGAACAAGTTATTCAATACATATAGAACAAAGAAACCAAAAGAAAAAGACGGCAGCATTTACACTACCGTCTTTCTAACTATTTATTGCGAATTACTCTGCAGGCACCTCTTGGGAAACCTCTACTTTGATAGTACGGATTCTGCGGTTATCCACTTCTTCTACAGTCACTTTCACATTTTCATAGTCAAAGCTTTCGCCTTCGGAAGGTATCTCCTCAAAGCTTTCTACTACCCATCCACCTACAGTGTGGTAGGAGCTGTCAGGCTCTGGCAGATTGAGCAGATCGGTAAACTCATCAAGCTGGAACTGGGAATCAAACTTGTAAACATTGTCACTGACTTTCGTCATGGAATGGATGGTTTCATCTTGTTCATCCCAAATCTCTCCGACGATTTCTTCCAGAATGTCCTCAAGTGTGATCAGGCCGGTGGTCCCTCCAAATTCATCGACTACAATAGCCATATGAACCTTATCTTTTTGAAGCTTTGTTAACAAAGTTGATATCTTTGCTGATTCAAATACAAACATCGGCTCCCGAATCAACGCTCTAATATTCACTTCTCCGAATTTTAGCAAATGTGTGAAGAATTCCTTTTCAGATAGGATTCCGATTACGTTGTCTATATGGTCCTCATATACGGGAATACGTGAAAAGCGCTCTTCAAAAAACATTTCCTTTATTTCATCGACCGATTGGTTTACTTCAACTGCTTTTACATCAATACGAGGGGTTAAAACCTCAGAAACCATAATATCGTCAAAATCCATTGAGCGGTGAATCAATTCTCTTTCTTCCTTGTCGATAACGCCTTCTTCTTCACTGATATCGAGCATTACCTTTAATTCTTCCTCAGTAACGGATGGCATGGCATTGTCTTTTGAAAAAAGCCTGGACACCAATTCCTTTAATTTTATGAAGAAGAAATTTACAGGTGTAAGGATCTTGATCAGCAAGAATAGGATACCCGAGATGGATAAAGCGTAACTTTCAGCATTTTCTTTTGCCAATGATTTCGGCAGAATTTCACCGAAAATAAGGATAAGCAAAGTCATCACAAACGTACTGACCACTAACCCGGTGTTCCCTCCGAAAAGATCGGTTGCCATTTTGGCCGAAATACTTGCAGCCGCAATGTTTACGATGTTATTTCCAACCAGGATGGTAGACAGGGCGCGGTCGAAGTTTTCCGTTATGAAAAGTGCTTTTTTACTTCCCCTTAATCCTTCACTTTCAAAATTCCTTAACCTGATCTTATTGACACTCGAATACGCAGTTTCTGCAGATGAGAAAAAGGCAGAAAGCAGAATTAAAACTCCTAATAGAATCAATGAATACAGTGGTAAATCGTCCAAAAAAACGTCACGCTCCTAAAATATTGGTAATCTATCTTAAAAGTTACATCAACCCGAAAACATGACGAGCGACTGTAACAGTGCTGCTGCTTGAGGGGAAACCCTGCTCAGCATTTTCTTCTTCTCTTCCTCATCAAGTGCATTTGCAACTTGGAGAATGTCCTTAATCTCCCCATTTAAATGGTTCATTTCATTCTTAATATGTTCAACCTGCTTTTCAAAAGCTTGATAATTTATCATATTGGATTTTTTCAGTGTCAATCTTTGTTTGATTTCCTCAAGGGTCATATGCATTTGCTGACATTGCTCAATCACTTTCAAGTTTTCAAGTGCACTGCTGTCATAGTAACGATAGTTGCTGCTCGACCTGGTACATTCAAGCAGGCCGATTCTTGTATAATAATCAATCGTGCGCTTAGAAACTTCACTGATATCAGCCAGTTCACCTATTTTATACAATTTCCCAAAAAAATCACCTCTGGATAAGTATACTCTCTTTCCCGCAAAGTGTACAGTTGCACGTGATGGTTTTGGGAAACCTTCCATTTTTTTCTTAAGGACAGGGAATCTCCCAAAGAGAAAAAGACAATTTTAGCTTTTATTCTCTCCGGGTTATTTTGGAAGCTATACATGGATAACCCAGACCATAGTTATTCCTAACAATTCAAAAGAGAGTTTCCAAGCTCGAAAACTCTCTTGATCAAAAGGTGAATGCCACATCTTTAGTTACTTTTTCAATATCCCCAAATATTCCACCCATGGACCTACATCTTCCCGGTATCTCTCCGCCATGATCCGGACAATCTGTGAAATATGGGTCAAATCATGAACTACCCAAGTGGAAAGCAGTTCCCTTACCTTCACCTGACCAAAGGCGGGATGGACACCTGTCAGATCAAGATGAGATTCAGGGTTTATCATCTGCTTGATTTTTAAAATATTTACTTCTCTTATCCTTCGATATTCCTGAAACCTTTGCTCTAAAGAACCTTTTGAATCTTGTTTCAAATGAGCAAACCGGTCGAATGGAGGAAAGGTCTCATTTTCACCAGAGACCATCATCTCTAGTCTTGGAAGCCAATTGGTTTTTTCCCCTTCGATGAGGTGATCAATAATCTGAATAACACTCCAGGTTCCCTCTCCTTCATCCGATAGTATCCAGTTTTCAGACAACCCTGATAGAAAATGTTCAAGAGTCTGCGGGGTCCGCTCCAGTATTTCCACTGCTTCATCCAGATTAAAATTCATTCATTTGCCTCCATTTCACTACCGCTAAGATTCAAGCAGTCTTTACGCTTTTTTTATATGTATCTTAACCCAGCAAAAAGTATTATTCTCGCAATTTTTAACCGAAAAGGGCTAGTAATTCTTTTAAGTCTTCAATCTTATAGTCATGATCCTCGACTTCCCCAAATCCGTATTCAGCATATACAAATGGAATTCCTGCATGCATTGCTGCCTTCCGGTCGCCTTCTGTATCTCCGACATACACAGGACTTATAAGATTATTTCTGTCCATGACTAACTTGATGTTCTCTCCTTTTGAAAGTCCTGTTCTTCCAGGGTTTTCATAATCTAAGAAAAAGCGGTCCAATTTGTGAAATCTATAAAAGGCCTCGATATATCCAGCTTGACAATTGCTGACAATATAAAGTTTATATTTCTGCGAAAGCAGGGATAAAACCTTCTCTAGGTTGTCATAAAGCTGGCCCCCGTTAACTCCGAGATATTCACTTTCAGCTTCACAGCATTTATCCAACAATTGTTTTTGCTCCTTTTCGTCCAGATCAGGAAACAATCTTTGACCAATTTCCTGAATTTGCAGCCCCATTGTCCCACTGAAATCTTTTCTGTTGAACTCCCTGATGTTTGCATAGTTATCTTGTAAGACCTTATTCCAGACTAACAGAACCGAATCTATAGGGTCCCATAACGTTCCATCCAAATCGAATATTATACTGTCCACGTTCATCCTCCTTTACGGGCTTCTCCCTCACCTCGAGAGTCACTTTCTCTATATTAACAAGCTTATCAAATGCTGGTGCTAATTGAAAAATTGGCTGCTTTCCGTAAGAAGACAGGTAACTGCAAAGAATAAAGAAATAGCGGATAAGATTTCTCCTACCCGCCCCTCTTTAAGCTATCGTGCCATTTCTAGCCGCGTATTAAATTTTCCGTTGCTTTATCCGTATTTTGGATAAAGTTCACTAGGTCTTCACTTTGACCCTTATGATTCTCAATTGAAGCTGCAATTTCTTGCAGGGAAGCGGTGGTTTCCTCAATGATGGATGCAAAATTTGTGACAGATGATTCAATATTGCTGGAAGACTCACCTATGCTCAATGTAATGCTATCCAATTGATGAGCCGCTTCATTCAATGTCTGAACTGTGCTGTCGATTTTCTCAAAGACAGTCATTGTCTCTTTTGTCATCTCGACACTCTCTGCCATTTTTTCGGCATTATCCCTCATGAGTTCCTGGGACTCTATCGTTTCTTCGTTCACATCAGTCAAGTTGTTGGATATTTGGTTGGCTGTCTTGGATGTAATCTCCGAAAGCTTTCTGATTTCCTCAGCCACTACTGCAAAGCCTTTGCCATGCTCACCCGCCCTGGCAGCCTCAATGGATGCGTTTAACGCCAGAAGATTCGTCTGTGAAGCAATGTCTTGAATTGAGCGTGCAAATCCATTGGTTTGCTGTATTCTGTCTCCAAGGCTGTCCATGGTTTGGGAAAGCATTTCTAAAGACTTTTGAAATTCCTGGTTTTTGTTCATTAATGAGTTCAGCGACTGCCAGCCAAGCTGGGACGCTTCATAGGTAGTGTCCGTCTCATTGTTAACCGTTTTGGCTGATTGAACTAGCTGCCCCATCATTTCATTTAACTTTTCTACTGAAGCAGTTATAGACGAAGCTGAATCATTTTGAGTTGCCATACCTGATGAGATTTCAGTTATGGCCGCTGACATTTCATTCATCGAGTATAACTGTTCTTCACTTTGCATCCGGATATTTTTCACATTATCGGTGATGATAACAGCATTTTTCTCTATTAATTCAGAATGAGTTTGCTGTTCTTCCAGCATATCTCTGGAACGCAGATGTTGATCCTGTAAATCGTTTCTCAACCAGGTAACCATTCGGTTCTGGAAGAATAAATTTACTGCTACGGCCCCATACACTAAGTAATAGGTCACGATAAAATTGACAGTTTGATAATATCGGTCTGGCGTTTCCATGAAGAAAGCAATACTTAACGCAGTCCCCAGCCCTATTGCAAGGAGCAAAGCTGACCTGTTGTTATAAATTGATATCACCGTAAGTAAAAAATAAGGCAGCATCATCATGATTAAATAAGGAGAGCTCAACATAATCACATAGAGTACCAACGAGATTCCGAAGGCTGCAATATAAGGGGTGATCATTAAGAGAGATTCCTTTCGGTTGAAGAAAAAGAGCAGTAAGACGAAACCGATTCCCCCGATTCCTACTGTTAATATGATGCTTAACGGCTGCTGTATTGCTACGGAAGCCACAACCGCCAAAATGACTGAAATGATAGAAACGTTACTGACGAGTTTATTCTTTCGACGCACGTCAGCCCTGAGCAGGTCTTCAACTTGATGCAAATGTTCTGACAATGTATTTCCTCCCAACTACAATCTATTAATTTTATTGTAGCCGTTTTGGTCAGTTTAGAGAATTACTATTTTGAGTTTTTTATATAAAATATTCCGATGACCTGCTGCAACGTACTAGTTGAAAGTTGGCTCCTTTAAGGAATCACATTAACAAATTTGCGAGAATCTTCTTTGGAAAGGCTGTTTTCGCATAGCTTGCTTTCAGAAGAATCCCAATTACCGGATTATCCCCTGTTAACTACCTTTTCAGACCAACATCGTTTCCGTCATCCGTTCTCATTGGTCTATTTACTGCCTTTTCAGACCAACATCCCTTCCCTCATCCGTTCTCATTGGATTGTTTACTCCCTTTTCAGACCAACATCCCTTTCATCATCCGTTCTCATTGGTTTATTTACTACCTTTTCAGACCAACATCCCTTCCATCATCCGTTCTCATCGGATCGTTTACTCCCTTTTCAGACCAACATCCCTTTCATCATCCATTCTCATTGGTTTATTTACTACCTTTTCAGACCAACATCCCTTCCATCACTCATTCTCATTGGTCTATTTACTGCCTTTTCAGACCAACATCCCTTCCATCATCTATTATCACTGGTCCATTTACTCCCTTCTCTGCCCTACATCCCTTACAAAATCCATTCTCACTGGTCTAGCTACAAGGTTTTTTCTCTCTTGCTTACCAGACGGTTTTCTGTGAAGAAGGCTATATTATATGTAATATTAAATAGCGACAAATTTTAACAAAAGAGCCTTTTAAAAGATAAATAGAAACAAGTCTATTTGTATTATCATCTGGGTCAACCTCAACAAAAAGGGCGACCCTCAGTATGTTGGAGGGTCACCCTTTTTGCAGGTTATTTTTTATGGGCCATATACAGCTGGACAGCTTTTGTCAGCATACTTTTCCAGTCACCAAATTCAGTAAACCTTTTCACAAATCCATTAAGCTTATCTTTATCCATGTCCTTGACGCCTTCGAGTGTTTCTACATGAAAATCCGCTTCTTCATTCAGCTTCCCTTTAAATTCATCCTGAGTGGTAAAGTTAGTATATTTACTGATGAATTCACTTGTCAGCAAATCATTCAGCGGGATGTTCTTCGATATATCGCCTAAGTCGTCAATCTTATTAAGAATATTTCCGAAGTTCATGTAAACATCTCCTTTTTAGTTTCTACTTTTTATTTAACCCGATGAGCAATTTTAAAACATTCAAGCCTAAAAGAAAACACCATAAAAAAAGGCAGTCAGCCGGGATACAAGTTTTACTGTATCCTTCGGCTAACTGCTGGGGATCCTTATTTGCTGAATAAATCCATTAATATGTCAACAGCTTGCGAAGCGGTCTTATTACCGGAAATCACCTCTGATTCGATCTCAGGAAAACGGCTTTTGATGTCAGGATGATGGAAGAAACTATTCAGGACCCGGTCGGAAATCATGGAATGAAGCCATTCTTTTGTTTGAGACTTTCTTCTTTCCTCAAATACTCCGCTCTCTTTTGCTTCCCGTTCAAATCTCATAACAGTATTCCAAATCTCCTGTATTCCGTTTCCTTGCAGGGCGGAACAGGTTAATGCCTGCGTTTCCCATCCTTTTGTTGCAGGCTGTAAAAAGTGAAGAATCCCATTGTATTCTCTCATGGTTTTCCTTGCAGCAGGCAGGTTGTCACCATCCGCTTTATTGACAACAATCAGATCGGCTAGTTCCATGATTCCCTTTTTCATTCCTTGAAGTTCATCGCCTGCCCCCGTGATGACAAGCAGCATGAAAAAGTCAACCATTCCTCTGACAATCACTTCACTTTGACCGACACCGACTGTCTCGACCAATATGATGTCGTACCCGGCTGCTTCACATAGGAGCATGGTTTCCCGGGTTTTCCGGTGGACTCCGCCCAGCACTCCTCCTGATGGGGAAGGCCGGACAAAAGCATTTTGGTTACGTGACAGATTTTCCATCCTTGTTTTGTCACCGAGGATACTTCCGCCGGTTACAGTAGAACTGGGATCCACCGCCAAAACGGCTACTTTATATCCGTCCCGGCAAAGAGATTCCCCAAAAGTTTCGATAAAAGTACTTTTGCCTGCCCCCGGAACACCGGTAATGCCGACCCTTATGCTGTTGCCGGTGTAAGGTGTCAGTTCTTTCAACAGCGCCTGGCCATGTTGAAAGTGTTCCTGAGAATTGCTTTCTATCAACGTGATTGCTTTTGCAAGATCACGTCTGTTACCGGACTTTACTCCTGTAATAAGTTCTTCAATTGGTTGAAGAACTTGTGACTTCTTCCTGAACTTTCGGGCAGGCTTTTCCTGTCTGAATGAATCTCCCATTTACTCAGTCACTTCCTCGTAACCAAGTCTGCGGTAGATTTCTTCGATCACTTTCTGGGCCGCAACAGGAATCACTGTTCCCGGACCAAATATGGCAGCCGCTCCATTTTCCAAAAGGAACGGGTAATCCTTTGGAGGAATGACTCCTCCAATGACTATGATGATATCCTCTCTCCCCAGTTTTTCAAGTTCTTTTACAAGGGCTGGAAGCAGCGTTTTGTGCCCGGCAGCAAGAGAGCTGACTCCGATTGCATGGACATCATTTTCAACCGCCTGCAAAGCTGTTTCTTCAGGAGTTTGGAATAAAGGTCCGATATCAACATCAAATCCAAGATCGGCAAAAGCCGTTGCAATCACTTTTGCCCCGCGGTCATGACCATCCTGACCCATTTTGGCAATCATAATCCTTGGACGGCGGCCTTCATTCTCACTGAATTCCTCCGCCATTATTTTCACTTTTGTGATTTCCTCTTCATTGGAGAAATTTGAACTATAGACTCCGCTGACAGACCGGATTACTGCTTTGTGGCGGCCAGAGGCACTTTCAACCGCGTCAGATATTTCTCCCAATGATGCGCGTGCACGGGCTGCCGACACTGCAAGTTGAAGAAGGTTGCCTTCCCCTGTCCGTGCTGCGGTGGCCAGTGCGTCAAGAGCATCCTTCACCTTATGGTCATCACGCTTGGCTCTTAACTGCGTCAATCTTTCAATCTGCTTTCGGCGGACCTCCGTGTTATCGATATCCAGTACATCAAGATCATCTTCTTTATCCAAGCGGTATTTGTTGACACCTATTATTACTTCTTTCCCTGAATCGATTTTTGCCTGCCTTTCTGCGGCAGCTTCTTCAATCCGCATCTTAGGAAGGCCTGTTTCTATCGCTTTTGTCATGCCGCCCAGCTCTTCAATTTCTTCAATATGATTCCAAGCCCTCGCCATCAGCTGTTCCGTCAGGCTCTCTACATAGTAGGAACCGGCCCATGGATCAATGACATCCGTTATACCTGTCTCTTCCTGAAGGTACAATTGCGTGTTCCTGGCAATCCTTGCGGAAAAATCCGTCGGCAGTGCAATTGCTTCATCAAGGGCATTGGTATGAAGTGACTGGGTGTGCCCCATTGCTGCTGCATGTGCTTCAACCAATGTTCTGATGACATTGTTATAAGGATCTTGTTCCGTTAGACTCCATCCTGAAGTTTGCGAGTGAGTCCGGAGTGCCATCGATTTAGGGTTTTGAGGTTCGAACGTCTTCATCATACTTGCCCAAATCCGTCTGGCCGCCCTCATCTTGGCCACTTCCATGAAATAGTTCATCCCTATTCCCCAGAAGAACGAAAGTCTAGGCGCAAACTTATCAATCGGGATTCCAGCCTTCAATCCTGTCCTTACATACTCAAGTCCGTCAGACAGCGTATAAGCCAGCTCGATATCCGCCGGTGCTCCCGCTTCCTGCATGTGATAACCGGATATACTGATGCTATTGAATTTTGGCATGTTCTTGGAGGTATACTCAAAGATATCCGCAATGATCTTCATCGACATTTCAGGCGGGTAAATGTAAGTATTCCGGACCATGTATTCTTTTAAAATATCATTTTGAATGGTGCCAGATAATTTTTCAGGAGAGACCCCCTGTTCTTCCGCTGTCACGATGTAGAATGCGAGTATCGGCAAAACCGCCCCGTTCATCGTCATGGAGACAGACATTTGATCGAGAGGGATCCCATCGAATAACACTTTCATATCCAAAATTGAATCGATCGCCACACCTGCTTTTCCGACGTCCCCGACAACCCGTGGATGATCGGAATCGTACCCTCTGTGTGTAGCCAGGTCAAATGCGACTGAGAGCCCTTTTTGACCCATGGCAAGGTTTCGTCGGTAAAAGGCATTGCTCTCTTCTGCTGTTGAGAAACCGGCATATTGACGGACGGTCCAAGGCCTGTTCACATACATCGTCGGGTAAGGTCCCCTCGTATATGGAGCTACACCCGGAAGGTCATCACCATGCTGAATGTTCTTTATATCCTCATCGCTATAGAAAGGTTTCACGGAAATCTTTTCGTTCGTTTGGAAAAACGATTGGGATTCATGTTGATTCCCTGAAGTGTCTTGTAATTTTAAATCTATATGTTGAAAATCCGGCTTACTTCCCATTAGGACCAGCCTCCCATCTGCTTAAAAGAGTATCCAGCTTCTGGACCATATCCTGCCCAAGATAAATGTTCCCGTTTAACCCAGCACTCCTCAACTCATTCATCGAATCAGCATTAAGTCTTCCTGCTAAATCGACAATCTGCTCATCATTATTGATAGAACTTAAAATTTCTTTTGCCATAGTTTCATAATCTTCATCACGGCCGCAAATCACATAGTAATCTGCCTCCGATTCCGTTACAAATTCCACAGCGGCTGAAACTGACAGACACTCCCTGCTTGGCAGCACGCTGATTCCTCCTGCCGCCAGGAATCCTGTTACAAAATCAGCTCTGGCTTTATGGCTTTTAATTTCCCCGAGCAAAATCAAGCCTGCCTGAGGTTTTTGTTTTAAATTGCCTGCCCTCTCACGAAGACGCTCAAAGTTTGTGGATAAACGGACTGAATTTAACCCCGGGAGTTGAACTTTCCCCTTTTTCTGAGCATCAACAGATGCCGGTTCCTGGAGATTCGCATATACGTTCGTTCCGATTAAGCTTTGCTTCCTGACAGCTGTATCCTGCTGTCTACTTTCAAAAATCCGCTGTATATCACTTTGAAGGGTCCCCTCATTTAAAGCCTTTAACAATCCGCCGTTTCTGTCAATCTCCTGGAACTTCCCCCATGCTTCTTCTGCCAAACTGTTCGTCAGCGATTCAATATAGTAAGAACCTCCAGCTGGGTCACCGACTTTGTTCAAATGCGATTCCTGGCTGAGGATCAACTGAGTATTACGGGCAATCCTCTCAGAGAAATCTGATGTATCCCCGTAAACCTGATCAAATGGAGACACGTGAATGTAGTCAGATCCGCCAAGCACAGCAGCGAATGTCTCATTGCCGGATCGAAGCATGTTTACATAAGGATCAAGTTTGGATTTGGTAAATTCAGAAGTTTCCGTGCTGATCATCGCTTTGGTATCACTTAATCCATATGCTTCAGCAAGGTTTTTCCAAAGAGTCCGGAACGCACGAAGCTTGCTGATTTCGGTGAAAAAGGTGCTTCCAATGGCAAAATTAAAAACAAGTTTCCCAGCCGCTTCTTCAGCTGTCCACCCATTCTCCTTCAGTAACTCGATTGTTGAAACACCTGCGGAAACTGCATAGGCCAATTCCTGAACCGCACTGGCGCCAGCTTCATTCAATAAAGAGATATCCACCATAACGGTTCTTACTCCAGGTGCAAGTTCTTTTAAATATGTAATGTTTTCTATCCAGGATTGGAAGATCTCTGATGATTGTTCATGCAGCAATGCAGGTAACGGATCCGCAGCGTAAGTCCCGCTTATCTCTTCAAAGCCTGCTTTTAGAACAGAAAACCCTGCTGAAGCTATTGATGTGAGCTGAAACAGTGGCTTCCCTTCAGTAACTGCCACTCTGAAAATCCTGTGTAAAATGTCTTTGTTTATGGTACCGTCAGGATCAGCAAACGAGACTGTTTCCTGACCTCTTGATAAGACGGTTTGGAGCCTCTCCGGCAGTTCTTCAGCATTCTTTACAGTCAGTCTTTGTGCAACTTTCCATCCCCTTTTGACAGCATCGCGATTAACTGCCCATTCCGTCTTTACATCCGATTTGGTGTATAGAGGCTTTAAGGTAATGCCCTCATATGTTTCCTTGTATAATTTCTCAATCGGCTTCCCCTTTAATGATTCCTCAGCTTTTGTCTTCCACTCTTCAAGACTCACTGATTCAAAAGATGCATTTTTCATTTTATTAACATCCATAAGTTCGCTTTCCGCTTCCCCCTCCCGATTGTTGTAATCGGTTTCATTAAAACCTGTAGACTATTCAAAATTTTTATACTAATGCTATTTCAGTATATAAAAAAATGCCGATGACTTCAATGAATGCAAGAAAAACTTTAAAGTCTTCACTTTATTACTTTAAAGCACTAAGAGGGACAGTCCCTCACGGGTGTTGATTAACCATAATATGTAAAACAAACGGTATCATTAGACAAAAAAAGCCACTCTCTTTTAGAATGATTGTTACCGCTAACAACACTAAAAAGGAGAGTGGCTTCATTGACTAACTTTAACAAATTATCAGAGGTACTTCAAACGTTCATTACTGACGAAGAGGTGGAAAACCTTTGTGAGAAGTGGGGTTATCGTGACACCGCAAGAAAATTTTCCACCCGAGATTTGGTACGCTTCTTTGTCATTTCTTCTGCGAAAGATTGGAAAAGCTTTCGAGATGCCGAAACCAAGATGCCACAGGAAGAAAGTTTGCCTTCCGTTGACCACTCGACCCTCGCTAAAAAAGCTCAAAACGTCCCTTATCAGATTCTTCAAGAATTGTTCTCTCGTTTAGTCAATCGCTTAGGACGTGGAATGCGCCGAGCACTGTTCAAGCCCTATAAACTATTCGCGGTCGACTCCACAACCATTACGTTTCAACATCCAGATATGAGCTGGGCGGGTTATACCCGTACTCGCCACGCTATTCGTCTCCATACAAAGTTCGATGTAGAGGAAGGGCAACCGACCCAAGTCATCCCTACAACTGGGCGGCACCACGATGTCATGATGGCACCCAAGTTGTATGAAGACACGGAACCTCTTTCCATTATCACCGCAGATAGAGGATATGCACGGACGCGAGACTTTGAGAACTTACAGGAAGACAATCAATTTTTTGTGATTAGAGTCGCTAGCTCTTTCTCTTTCTCGGAAGAGATCGAACACAGTGTCCCTCTTGATGAAGAGGGCAGTGTGAAGGAAGACCTGACAGCCTTTATCGGAAAACGCACCCGCAAAACAAAATATCGATTCAGGTTGGTTACCTTTACCGACAACGAAGGAAACAAAATAAAAGTAGCGACAAACTTAATGATGATGTCCCCTGAAGACATTGCTTATATCTATAAGCTTCGCTGGCAAATCGAGTTGTTTTTCCGTTGGGTAAAAGGCAATCTCGATCTTTCCAATCTGTTTGGAAATTCACCGAATTCTGTCTATAGCCAAGTTTATGGAACGCTTATTAGTTACTTCCTTCTACGCTGGATTTACAATGAAACACAGGAAGATTGGGCCATCTTACACTCTTTCACTTTCATAGAATTCACACGTCGTTACGTGGCATACACCTTACCTGTGGAGGTAAGGTGTGCCATTAAATCACTCTTTCAACGAAGGGGAAGTCTGTGCCAATCACTTGGAAAAATATAGCTAATCAACACCCGTGGACAGTCCCTCTTAGTGCTTTAAAGTGTTAAAAAACCGGCTTGCAGTTTGCAAACCGGTTTTTCTTCTATTAATAGATAGATGTATTTTCTTTTGAGATGTTCTCGATAATTTCCTTGACGCGCTGCAAGAAGCGGCCGCATACAAGTCCATCCAATACACGATGGTCAAGTGACATACACAGATTCACCATGTCTCTTACTGCAATCATGCCGTTGTCCATTACGACCGGGCGTTTTACGATTGATTCCACCTGAAGGATGGCAGCTTGAGGGTAGTTGATGATTCCCATTGACTGAACAGAACCGAATGAACCAGTGTTATTCACCGTGAACGTTCCACCCTGCATATCTTCGGATTTCAACTTACCACTGCGCACTTTGCCGGCAAGTTCTGTGATTTCACGCGCGATTCCTTTGATTGTCTTTTCGTCCGCATTTTTGATGACCGGGACGAATAGGGCATCATCAGTCGCAACCGCAATCGAGATATTGATGTCTTTCTTTTGGATGATTTTGTCGCCGGCCCACATGGAATTGATCATTGGAAATTCTTTAAGAGCTTGTGCTACTGCTTTTACAAAGAAAGCAAAGAAAGTCAGGTTGTAGCCTTCACGCTGTTTGAATTCACCTTTGATGGTATTACGGTAGCCGACAAGGTTCGTCGCATCCACTTCCATCATCGTCCATGCATGCGGTGCTTCATGCTTACTGCGAAGCATGTTGGCAGCGATCGCTTTTCTGATGCCTGTGACAGGGATTTCCACGTCACCCGGCATTACCGGTACATTTGGTGCAGGAGCAGCAGGTTTTGAAGGTGCTGCCGCTGCTGGTGCAGGAGCTTCTTGAACAGGTGCCTGCTTAGGCTCTTCTTTAGCTGGTGCTGCAGGTTTTGCATCCCCTGCTTTCGGTATGTTGCCGGAATCAATCAGCTTCTGCAAGTCTTTACGAGTGATTCTGCCATCTCTTCCTGTGCCTTCCACTTGGTCAAGATCAATATCATGCTCTTGAGATAATCTTAGAACGGCAGGAGAGAAGCGGACTTTTCCTTGTGCTTTATCAGCCTTTTTCACTGGCTTCTTCTCTTCTTGCTTGTCTTCTTTAGCAGCAGAGTCATCGCTGGCTGGAGTTTCTTGAGCCGGAGCCTCTTCATCAGCAGAACCTGCTCCTTCGACTTCAATCGAACAGATGAATTCTCCAACTTCCAGCGTGTCGCCTTCTTCAGCGATCAATTCTTTGATTGTTCCAGTAAAAGACGATGGAACTTCCGCATTTACTTTATCTGTGTTTACTTCCGCGATAGGATCGTACTTGTTGACCTGGTCTCCGGGACTAACAAGCCATTTAGTAATCGTTCCTTCTGTAACACTTTCCCCAAGCTGAGGCATTTTCATTTTTTCAATACCCAAAGAGGAACCCTCCTTACTGCATTTTGATTTTATACGTTCGTCTTAAAATTCTGCAAGTTCACGCATTGCTTTTTCAACTTTATCAGGATTCACCATGAAATATTTTTCCATTGTCGGTGAATATGGCATTGCCGGTA
Source organism: Bacillus sp. SG-1 (assembly GCF_000181495.1). Lineage (GTDB taxonomy): Bacteria > Bacillota > Bacilli > Bacillales > Bacillaceae_B > Rossellomorea. The sequence goes on along the minus strand of NZ_ABCF01000017.1, from coordinate 27,411 downwards.
CATCAGGACCTGCAAGGCGCATGATAGGTGCATCAAGATCAAACAGGCAGTTTTCGGAAATGATTGCTGCCACTTCACCCATGATGCTTCCTTCTTTGTTGTCTTCTGTAAGAAGAAGGACTTTACCCGTTTTCGATGCCGCTTCGATGATCGCTTCTTTATCTAATGGATAGATAGTTCTTAAATCAAGGATTTCCGCTTCAATTCCATCCTCAGCCAGTCTTTCAGCAGCTTGCTGTGCAAAGTGTACACATAGTCCGTAAGTAATGACGGTCAAGTCTTCTCCTTCACGTTTCACATCTGCTTTTCCGATTGGAAGTACATAATCATCATCCGGAACTTCACCTTTTATCAAACGGTATGCACGCTTGTGCTCAAAGAACATAACTGGATCTTCGTCACGGATAGCCGCTTTCAATAGTCCTTTAACATCATAAGGAGTAGAAGGCATGACGATTTTCAGTCCAGGCTGGTTAGCAAACACCGCCTCAACGGATTGAGAGTGGTACAGGGCACCATGGACACCGCCGCCGTAAGGTGCACGAATAACCATTGGACAGCTCCAATCGTTATTAGAACGGTAACGGATACGGGCAGCTTCAGAAATAATCTGGTTTACTGCCGGCATGATGAAGTCAGCAAACTGCATTTCAGCAATCGGGCGCATACCATACATCGCCGCCCCGATTCCCACTCCTGCGATAGCGGATTCTGCAAGCGGTGTATCGAGTACACGATCCTCACCGAATTGATCATAAAGACCTCTGGTAGCTCCGAAAACTCCACCTTTTTTACCGACGTCTTCACCAAGAACAAAAACTTTATCGTCTCTTTCCATTTCTTCACGGATAGCCATAGTTACTGCATCAATATAAGAAATTACTGCCATGAATTATTCCCCCTTACTTCTCTTCTGCGTAGACGTATTTAAGCGCACTTTCAGGCTCTGAATATGGTGCATTTTCTGCATAATCCGTCGCTTCATTGACAATTTTCATAACACGGTCATTGATTTCTTTTTCAAGCTCATCATTCATAACGCCTGTCTCTTTCAAGTATGCGCCGAAAGTAATGATTGGATCTTTTGTTTTTGCCTGAGCTACTTCATCAGGTGAACGGTAGCTGCGGTCATCGTCATCAGAGGAGTGAGGTGTCAATCGGTAAGAAATCGTTTCCACCAATGTCGGACCTTCACCTCTGCGGCCGCGATCAGCAGCTTCTTTGACTGCTTTATAGACTTCCAGCGGGTCGTTTCCATCCACTGTCACACCTGGCATGCCGTAACCGATGGCACGGTCAGATACATTTTCACAAGCTAATTGCTTTTCAATAGGAACAGATATGGCATATTTATTGTTTTCACACATGAAGATAACCGGAAGCTTATGTACTCCAGCAAAGTTAGCGCCTTCATGGAAATCCCCCTGGTTGGATGAACCTTCTCCGAACGTTACAAAAGTGACAAGGTCCTTCTTTTCCATTTTCCCTGCAAGTGCGATACCAACAGCATGAGGTACTTGTGTAGTAACTGGAGATGAACCTGTTACAATGTTGTTTTTCTTCTGCCCGAAGTGACCTGGCATTTGACGTCCGCCTGAGTTAGGGTCTTCCGCTTTTGCGAAACCTGAAAGCATTAAATCTTTTGCTGTCATTCCGAATGTCAGGACAACACCCATATCTCGATAGTACGGTAATACATAGTCTTTCTCTGTATCAAGAGCAAAGGCAGCCCCAATTTGTGCAGCTTCCTGGCCTTGACAGGAAATAACGAATGGAATCTTACCAGAACGGTTCAACAGCCACATACGTTCGTCGATCCGTCGTGCCATCAACATTGTTTCATACATTTCTAATACCTTCTCATTGGATAATCCAAGAGCTTCATGACGATTTTCAGCCATTTATTTTACCTCCCAAACATTTATAGGGGGAGAACCCTTTAGGTCCCCCTTTTCAAATATATGTGCATCACATTCTAAATGAATGCGGGATAAACCAAGCTTCACCACTTATGAATGGATTGCTTTTCCGTCCACGGCCAACGCAGCTTCACCGATTGCTTCACTTAATGAAGGATGAGGGTGAATGGTATGGGCAACTTCCCAAGGTGTCGCATCCAGGACACGGGCAAGTCCTGCTTCAGAAATCATATCCGTTACATGCGGCCCGATCATGTGAACTCCAAGGATGTCATTTGTGTCCTTATCAGCAATAATTTTCACAAAACCATCAGATTCTCCATATACAAGAGCTTTACCGATAGCACGGAAGGAGAATTTCCCGACTTTCAAGTTGTGGCCCTTGTCTTTTGCTTCATTCTCAGTCAATCCTACACTCGCTATTTCAGGATTGCTGTAGATGCATTTTGAAATGAGGCTGTAATCAATCGGTTCAGGGTTTTCATTTGCCATGTGTTCAACAGCTGAAATCCCTTCATGGGAAGCAACGTGTGCCAATTGAAGGCCGCCAATTACATCTCCGATTGCGTAAATGTGAGACTCTTTCGTCTGCATATGTTTATTTACTTTGATAAAACCTTTTTCAATTACAATATCTGTGTTCTCAAGGCCGATACCTTCAACATTTGCCTGACGTCCCACAGAAACAAGCAGCTGATCCGCTGTGAATTCTTTTTGAGTATCTTTAATTTCTGCTTTGATTTTCACACCGCCGTCTTTTTCAATCGTTTCAGGAAGCACTTTTGCACCAGTAACGATCTTTACACCTTTTTTCTTCATCAAGCGCTGCATTTCCTTAGAAATTTCATGGTCTTCAGTCGGTACGATTCTGTTGGCATACTCGATGACAGTCACTTCTACACCGAAATCTGAAAGCATAGAAGCCCACTCGATCCCGATTACACCTCCACCGACAATGATGATAGACTCAGGAAGTTTTTCAAGCTCCAATGCTTCATCAGAAGACAGAACAAATTCTCCATCAATGTCTAATCCTGGGAGCGTTCTTGGACGAGAACCAGTAGCAACAATGACGTTTTTCGGAATCAGCATTTCATTTTCTTCTCCATTATTCATTTCAACAGAGATAGTACCAGGCATCGGGGAGAAGATTGAAGGACCGAGGATTCTTCCTGTCCCTTCATACACATCGATTTTACCTTGCTTCATTAAATGCTGAACGCCTTTATGAAGGCCCTCAACGATCTTTTCTTTTCTTTCTTGAACACGGGTAAAGTCCAATTTCACATCATTGATCATGACACCGAAACTGTCGGCTTCTTTCGCAGTCGCAAACACTTCAGCACTGCGGAGAAGCGCTTTACTCGGGATACAGCCTTTATGAAGACATGTTCCGCCAAGCTTTCCTTTTTCAACAATAGCTGTTTTTAATCCCATTTGTGAGGCACGGATAGCCGCTACATAACCGCCGGTTCCGCCCCCAAGGATGACCAGATCATATTCTTGAGACAATGGTATTCCTCCTTTTGTATTAAACTGTAGCTTTCGTTTTCAAATTCCCAGGATAATCTTTCTGCTGTTCTTCGCCTTTTAGTACACGCAGTGCACCTTCTGCAAGAGCCTGCAGTTCATTTTCGCCCGGGTGAACGATGACATCAGCAATCCAATTCACTCTTTCGCTGATTTGTTTAACAAACGCTTTCCCGTACGCTAAACCGCCAGTCAACACAATGGCATCGACCTTCCCCTCAAGTACAGCACTTGCTGAGCCGATTTCTTTAGCGATTTGGTAAGCCATTGCTTCATATACCAGCTTGGCTTTCTCATCACCATTTTCAATCATCTTTTCCACTTTTACCGCATCGTTTGTTCCAAGGTAGCCGACAAGCCCGCCTTGTCCAACAAGCTTCTTCATAATCTCATCTCGATAATAATTACCTGAGAAGCACATGTCGACTAAATCACCAGCTGGAACTGTCCCTGCACGTTCAGGACTGAACGGACCGTCTCCATGCAAACCATTGTTTACATCGACAACTTTCCCATTCTTATGGACTCCAACTGTAATACCTCCGCCCATATGGGTAATGATAAGGTTCAGATCTTCATATTGCTTGTTCAGGTCTTTGGCAATCCTTCTGGCAACCGCTTTTTGGTTAAGCGCGTGAAAAATACTCTTCCTTTCGATCAGGGAAACACCTGATATCCGGGCAATCGGTGCAAGCTCATCCACTACCACCGGGTCCACAATAAAGGATGGGATATTTAAACCTGAAGCGATTTCATAAGCCAAAATCCCTCCCAGATTGGACGCGTGCTGGCCTGAATACCCTTCACGCAGATCTTTCAGCATTTCTTCGTTTACAGAATAAGTTCCGCCTTCAATCGGCTTCAGCAATCCGCCGCGGCCGCAAACTGCGCTCAGCTTGGAAATATTTATTCCCTCTTCATCAAGCGTCTCCAGAATCGTTTCTTTTCTGAATTGATATTGGTCAATGATACTGTCAAACTGATTGATTTTTTCAGCATCATGTCTTAATGTTTTTTCAAAAATGGATATTTCGTTATCAAATACACCAATCTTTGTAGATGTAGAACCAGGATTGATGACTAGAATTCGATGTTCTTTCGCTTCCAATGTTGTTACCTCCAATTTAGAAAAGCAGTGCGCCTTTCTTTAGTGGTCCCCTTTTTTTCTAGATCTCCGCACCCCTTGTCCTCTTGGCCTTTGTTTTTTGCTGGAAAAAAGGTTGGTTAATTTCCACTCCAGGAGGCACGGCTCCCCGGGGTCTCACCTGTCATCAAAAGTGGAAGCACCCCAGTCAGACCCAACAGGCAAATGTTCCTCATCGAAAAAAAGGGGATCTTTCCTTTTATTCGATGAGGTTATTTGATCCCGAGGGGCTGGGTTACGTTCCAGTAGGTACGTAACCTTGGTGCTGAAACTAGACGTCCCGCTACTCCCGCAAGAAACCGACCTCCTTCCGTTCCAATCAACTAGCGTGTGGAATATAGGGAAGGCCCTATCACAAAAGAATCCTTTCCTTCTAATGTGTCCACTGGAACGTATGACCCTTAGAGAAGAAACACACAACATATTTTCATTTTTAAGTGTTATTTAATAGCCTTGCTTACTTTAAATCAAGAAACGCTTCGCCTCTTCGAAGCCAAGCGTTTCAGATTAGCAGCTTAGCGGTAGCTCAGGATATGCCTTCCGTTTTGTAAGAATTGGCTGCGTGACTTGCGGTTTCTTTCAATTCTTTCTTCAGCCATGCGGTCTGCAGCAAGGTAAGTCGGAATATTGTCACGTTTTGCAATCTCAATTACACGTTCTACGTTGTTGTAGATCTGCTCTACTTTTTTCATGGCACGGTCTCGATTGTAGCCGTATAATTCATCCGCAACGTTGATAACTCCACCAGCATTGATGACATAGTCCGGAGCATATACGATACCCATTTCATGGATTGTGTCACCGTGTGTTGTATCCTTAAGCTGGTTGTTTGCCGCACCGGCGATAACTTTTGCTTTAATTTGAGGAATCGTCTCATCATTAATAACAGCACCTAGTGCACAAGGAGCATAGATATCGCAGTCTACGCTGTAAATATCATTGATATCGACTGCTTTTGCACCAAACTCTTCGACTGCACGCTGTACAGCCTCTTTGTTGATGTCTGTAACAATCAATTTAGCACCTTCTTCATGCAGGTGGCGGCAAAGTGTGAATGCAACGTTACCTACACCTTGAACAGCGATTGTTTTGCCTTCAAGAGAATCAGTACCGAATGCTTCTTTTGCAGCTGCCTTCATTCCGCGGTATACCCCGTAAGCTGTTACAGGAGAAGGATTTCCAGAAGAGCCGAAAGCAGGGGAAATACCTGTTACATAGTTTGTCTCCTCGTGAATCAAGTCCATATCAGCCACAGTAGTCCCCACATCTTCCGCTGTTATGTAACGGCCGTTCAGTCCTTGGATGAAACGTCCGAATGCACGGAACATCTCTTCATTTTTATCTTTGCGTGGATCTCCGATGATAACTGTTTTTCCGCCCCCCAGATTCAAACCGGCGGCTGCATTCTTGTACGTCATTCCCTTTGCGAGGCGAAGTGCGTCTTCGATGGCAGCTTCTTCTGAATCATACGTCCACATACGAGTACCGCCAAGTGCAGGTCCAAGTGTCGTATCATGGATACCGATGATCGCTTTCAAGCCTGAATTCTCATCCTGGCAGAATAATAATTGCTCATAATCATATTTTTCCATATAAGTGAAGATTTTCATTTTAGTTTCCTCCCTGAGTACATGTTTTTTTATTTAGTAGCTGAACAAATCGCTAAGGCAAGCGAATATAATTTACTTTCAGCACTGTCAGCTCTTGATGTAAGAACGACTGGTGCTTTAGCACCTGCAATGACTGCTCCTACTTTTGCCCCTGCAAAATAAATTAGGGATTTATATAATGAATTGCCTGTTTCAATATTAGGTACCAGCAGGATGTCAGCCTTACCTGCGGCCTCGCTCTGGATTCCTTTGTGCTCTGTGGCTTCGAGCGAAACAGCATTATCCAATGCAAGGGGGCCGTCAACTACACAGCCTTTGATTTGTCCCCTTCTGTTCATCTGGGTAAGGACAGCAGCATCTATAGTTGCCTGCATTGCAGGGTTTACCACTTCTACCGCAGCAAGTGGAGCCACTTTTGGATTCTCAATCCCTATCCCATGCGCCACTCCAACAGCATTGTTAATAATTTGAACCTTTTGCTCCAAATCCGGCGCTATGTTCATTCCGGCATCCGTCAACACCGTCAACCTTTCATAGCCAGGTATCTCAAAAACCGCTACATGAGAAAGAGCATTTCCGGTCCGCAGGCCAAACTCCTTATTCAGCACCGCTTTCAGGATAACAGCTGTTGCTACATTCCCCTTCATTAATGCGGATGCCTCGTTATTCCTGACTGCCTTGACAGCAGACTCTGAAGCTTCTTTTGCGCTTTCGGCATGCAAAATGGTGATTGCTTTATGATTTAAGAGCTGCGGAGAAACAGCTTCCATAATCTCTTTTATTTTTTGACTGTCCCCAAATAGCAGGAAATTCGCTATTCCATGTTCAACTGCCATAGAAACAGCTTCCATAACCTCTTTATCTTCAGCAGCAGCCACTGCCACTGTGGAATCTTTCAAGCGGGTTGCCTGTTCTATTAAATGATCTAGTTTCATAAGTTGTTTCAACCCCTTTCCTAAAACTTTCTATCACACTTTATACACATGCAAGAATCGTGCCAACCTTACAACACTGAAAACGCTTCATTTTAGTGTAAACAGGTATGCATTTTTTTTCCTAGTGTGCAGAATCTTGCGTGCTATCCGTTTCAATTTTATGTTTTTCAAGCTTATAGTATAAATTTCTCACAGAAATTTTGAGAGCTTTCGCGGTAGCTGTTTTATTGCCTTTATTATGCTCTAAAACATCCCTAATAATATTTTTTTCAAACTCCTCAAGCATAGCAGCCAAATCACGGCCGTCAGTTCCCGCTTTCACTTTCCCGCCATTGCTTTTTTCCTGTATCTTATCCATAAAGGGAAGGTGTTTCGGTTCAATCATTGTTTCATTATAATTCATAAAAATCATGGCTCTTCCAAGGATGTTTTCAAGCTCCCTGACATTCCCCGGCCAATGATAATCCAGCAGCCTGTCCATGGCAGATGGGTTGATCCCTTCTACATTCCGGCCGTAATCCTGGTTGATCTTTTGTATTAAGACTTCGCTTAATAACGGGATATCTGACCTTCTCGTTCGCAAAGGAGGGATTTGGATCGGCATCCTATTCAGCCTGTAGTATAGATCCTCACGAAATGACCCATTGGCAATCGCTTTTTCAAGATTAACATTTGTCGCTGCGATGACCCTGACATTTATGCTGATAGACTTCGTGCCTCCAACTTTGACAATTTCACTTTCTTGAAGAACACGTAAAAGTTTGGCTTGCGTATCCGCTTTCAATTCTCCGATTTCATCAAGAAAAATACTTCCGTTGTTCGCTTCCTCGAACAGCCCTTTCTTCCCTCCGCGCTTTGCACCGGAAAAAGCTCCTTCTTCATAGCCGAACAATTCACTTTCCAGAAGATTTTCTGAGATAGCTGCACAATTTACCCTGATGAACTTATTATATTTTCGATCACTTGCATTATGGATCGCGTGAGCAAATAACTCTTTACCCGTACCGGATTCACCCCTCAACAAAACCGTTGCAGGTGTTTTCGCCCCAAGTTTCGCCTGTTCGACAGCGAGTTTCATTTCATCAGAAACGCCAACAATATCATCAAAAGTGTACTTAGCCTCCAGCGTTCTGATAATACGCCTGGCCCTGTCCAATTCATTGGTCAGCGCCTGGATTTCGGATACATCATGGATTACACCGACGCTCCCCTTGAGCTTGCCGTTAACTATGATCGGAGCTACGTTAACAATGACTTCCTTTTTGTTTGGACCTACCCTCATCTTGCTTCCCCTGATGGCTCTGCGAGTTTGGAGGACCTTCAAATGGATACTTTCACCCTCAGATATGTCAGCAGTCGCCGGCTTTCCGATAATTTCTTCTTCAGTAAGGCCGGTTATCCTTGTATAGGCGGGATTGATCAAGATCCCTTTTCCTTCTTCATCCACTACAGATATTGCATCATCACTGGATTGGATGATCGCCTGAAGCATTGTTTGAATTTCTTTAAGGTCGGTTATCTCCTCAGCAAGATTCACGACTTCAGTTATATCTTTAAAAACCGAAAAGGCACCAATGACCTCCTGGTCTCCGGTTATCATCGGAATTCTATTGGTGATGATTTTCAAACCATTCTCCAGGAGCAGCTCCTGGTTTATTTCATTTCTCTGAGACTCCAGGACCCTTGGTAGCCCGCTCTTGGGAATGACCTCATAAATATGTTTGCCCAGCGCTTCATCTGCAGGGATTCCAATCATCTTTTCAGCACTGCGGTTGAACAGGATGATTGTTTCATTTTTATCAATTCCAACCATGCCATCATCTGTTGAGTTAAGAATGAGGTCACGTTTAAAATTTTCATTTTTCATTTCATCGATCAGGTGTTCTTTTTCCTTAAGAAGCTTTGCTACTAAAAAAGCTACACTCCCCGGAATCACAACTGTATTCTTTCCTCTTGAGTCTCTCAGTTCTTCAAATACTTCCTGATCTCCCGTTACTTCGATGATGATATCTATCTCTTCATCAAGAAAATTTCTCCAATTTTCCCCGTATGGAATTCCGTTTTCCTTTGCATAAAGAATTCCCGGGCTGTCCTCGTTCAGGTCGCAAACAGCTGCAACTTCCAATACTGAGGTTTCCCTCAAAATTTGAAGAATAGCTATTCCGCCTTTTCCACCGCCTACAATTAATACATTTTGCAATTTCTTTCCACCTCTTGGCATTGAGACTGCAATATCTTTCACACTCTTCCATTTTATCGTAAGTTCCTTTGGTTGACAAATTTCATCTGTGATATAATGACTCCAGTAACTTTGGTAGGGGAGAATATAAGTATGCAAAGACTGATTGCGTTAATCATCATGCTGATTCCTGGCGCACTCGCTGCTTTAGGGATAAAACTGATGAGAGATATGCTGTTCGGAATTCTGCAGCCGCCTTTTTCGGCACTCTGGCTGCAATTCATCATGGGACTATTATTTTTCTTAGGCGGCCTTGGCTTCATTGCCGGTTTTATCCTTCATCGGGATAGAAAGCGAAATAAAGTGCAGGAACGGTTTAAAAACAATAATTCCAAATAAAAAAATCTATCCTGTATGACAGGATAGATTTTTTGTTATGGCAAGCGATCGAATCAGGCTTCATCGTTTTTTTTTAACTTAACCGCTTTTTCAGGGTAATCAGTGATAATGGCTGTACAATTTATACTGAACAGCCTTTTCATAAGGTTTTCGCTGTTAATGGTATACGGCCTCACTGCCACTCCCGCTTTCATGGAGTCAATAATGAGCGCATCCGGGGCAACTTTAATATTGGGATGGATGGATTTAGCATGGATAGACTGAGCGTAAACCCATGGCATAAAGAGCCCATTTGAATATAATGGAGCAATCTCAACGTCCGGATTGAGGCTGTAGCAGTGAACAATGGAGTAATGATTAAATGATGAAATGATCGTCCTGTTCTCATACCCAAATTCCTCAATAAGGGCTATTACTTTTGCTTCCAGCTGAGGATATGGGATGATTCCATTTTTCAATTCAATATTACAAATCATCTCATTCTTCTTCATCCATTGGAACACTTCCCGCAAGGTGGGAATCCGTACTTTTTGTAAAAGCTTTTTATACTTATAACTGGCATCGAGTTTTTTAATTTCTTTGAGTGTTAAATCTTTGATAAATCCTTTTCCGTTTGTCGTCCTGTCCACAGTTTCATCATGAATGACCACAATTTCCCCATCTTTCGAGAGCTGGACATCGAGTTCCATTCCATCAGCCCCCGCACGTTCACCCTCTATAAAAGCTTCCATGGTGTTTTCGGGATGGGTTCCGGCCGAACCCCGGTGCGCAAAGATCAAGGTCAAAACAACCAACTCCATTCATCTCTGAGTCATTGATAGAATATCAACGGCTGAACCGTCTATACTTCCCTAACCTATAATACAAAAAATAAACCCGGTAAACCAAAAGATTTACCAGGCTCTGTATTATCATATCTGTATAAACAATATAAGGGCGTTATTACTCCTCACTCTTTCAGGAAGCTTTATGCTCTAGACGAAGCTTATCCGCGACCATAGCGATGAATTCGGAGTTTGTCGGTTTTGCTTTTGTCATACTTACTGTATATCCAAACAAGCTCGAAATTGAATCAATGTTTCCTCGGCTCCACGCAACTTCAATCGCATGACGGATGGCACGTTCAACCCTGCTTGCGGTTGTATTAAACTTCTTGGCTATGTCCGGATATAAAACCTTTGTAATGGACCCCAGCAGCTCGATATCTTTATAAACCATTGAGATTGCCTCTCTTAAATATAGATACCCTTTAATGTGGGCAGGTACCCCTATTTCATGAATGATACTTGTAATGCTCGCATCAAGATTCTTCGGTTTTGATTCTGCAGCAGATCGTGAATGTAAAGAGGATTTTTTGAATATCGGATTTGATTTTCCGCTCACTTGGCGAATATGGCTGACCAGATTTTCCATATCAAACGGTTTTAGTATGAAATATGAAGCCCCTAAATCGACGGCTTTCTTTGTAACATCTTCCTGTCCAAAAGCAGTCAACATAATCACATTCGGAATGACAGAACGTTCCCTGATACGTTCAAGGACAGCAAGGCCATCCAGGTGAGGCATGATGATGTCCAAAACGATGACATCCGGCTCAACCTCATCAAGAAGTTCTAGGCACTCCTGGCCGTTATGAGCGACACCTACGACCTCCATGTCATTTTGGGATGAAATATATTCCTCCAGTAACGAAACTAACTCACGATTATCATCAACTACACACACTTTAATTGAATTCACTACAGTTTTCCTCCTCAATCCGATATAATCCATATCCACTCTATTTTTTATTCTAAAGTAAATTTTCGACAAAGCAATAAGAAATCCTCTTATTTTTTGAAAAAAACTCAAAAATTAAATGTTTTCTTTGATTTCCTTTTATTTTCTCTTAATTTCGACCTGTTTCGATATGAGTATTATTGGTTTGTCGAAAAATCTTTATAATATTATTTTATCACAAAATAGATGCAATGGAGTTGTAACTTTTGTTGCGAAGGCTGCGAAATTTTTTTATCTTTTTAAACCTGGTTTTTGTTTGTAAACGACATTCCGAACGGGGTGGTGAAATATTTTGTTTGTTGGTTTACGTCTGGCCATTTTCCCTGCAGATGCGTGCCTTCAGAGACGCACGTTTGGCTTTCACCTTTTACCTTCGTTATCAAACCCAGCGAAAGTGTAATTTGAATCTCATTTCATTTGTCTGATTACATCCTAATCGGACCAACACCCCCTTAAATATTGAGTCTCATTGGGCTGATTACAACCTAAACTGCCCAACATCCTCTAAAATAGGGAATCTCATTGGACTGATTACAACCTAAACAGACCAACATCTCCTAAAATGTTAAATCTCATTGGGCTGATTACAACCTAAACAGACCAACACCCCCTAGAATATTGAATCTCATTGGGCCGATTACAACCTAAACGACCCAACAGCCCCTTAAATATTGGATCTCAGTGGGTCGAAAACATCCTAAACAGACCAACATCTCCTTGAATATCAAGTCCTAGTGGGTCGAAAACATCCTAATCAGACCAACATCTCCTTGAATATTAAGTCTCAGTGGGTTAAAACATCCTAATCAGACCAACATCTCCTTGAATATTGAATCTCATCGGGCCGATAACTTTCTAATCAGACCAACATTCACTAGAATATTGAATCTCAGTGGTCTGATCACTACCTAAACAGACCAACATCCCCTTGAATATTGAGTCTCATTGGCCTGAAAACATCCTAATCAGACCAACATCCCCTTGAATATTGAGTCTCATTGGCCTGAAAACATCCTAATTAGACCAACATAACACCATATAAAATATTGAGTCTCATTGGGCCGAAAATATTCAAAATAGGTTGTTCTCTCAGTAAAACACTTACCACGCTGTCTTTATTTTGGCAATTCTCAAACCCTAACGAGAAAAAAACAGACGGTATCAACCGCCTGTCAGCTCGCTTTTTCTCGTTCTTCTTCGTATATGTCTATACCTGCTTCGTTCAGCATCCATTCAATATGGACCCCGTAACCGGACGTTGGGTCATTAACAAAAACGTGTGTCACTGCTCCAATAAGCTTTCCGTCCTGGATGATAGGACTTCCGCTCATCCCCTGGACAATCCCGCCCGTTTTGTCTAATAAGTCAGGATCTGTAACTTTAATGACCATCCCTTTAGTGGCAGGGAATTTTTGCGGGATCGTGCTGACGATTTCAATGTCATACAATTCCACTTCTTCTCCATCCACCACCGTCAAAATTTGTGCGGGCCCCTCTTTGACTTGGTGGGACAATGCGATCGGCAGTGCTTTGTCAAGCATGCCATTTTTAATGTCCCTGTTTAATTTCCCAAAAATACCAAACGGACTATTACGGGTTATGTCTCCTATGACATCCCTTTCACCGGTAAATCGCGCGAGTTTCTCACCAGGTTTACCGTTGCTGCCCTTTTCAATCGACGTAACCGTACTGTGCACAATTTCACCATCTTCAACTACTATCGGTTTCTTCGTATCCATATCTGAAATCACATGACCAAGAGCACCATACTTTTTTGATTTAGGTTCATAAAAAGTCATCGTACCTATTCCTGCTGCTGCATCACGGATATATAATCCAAGTTTATAGGAGTTTTCGTTACTGTCTTTCATCGGCTGCAGCTCGGTTTTAATCTTTTCGTCATCCCTTCGTAAGACAACCTTCAGAGCTTCCTTGCTCTCGCCGGCCTCTTGAACAAAAGGTGCCACGTCTGCCAGCTTTTCAATTTTCTTCCCGTTAATTTCTGTAATCATGTCTCCGACTTGTATTCCCGCCTTCTCACCAGGGGATACATCGCCGCCATCTGTTTGTACCAGGTGATGTCCTACAACCAGTACACCAAGGGTATTCAACTTCACTCCAATGGACTGCCCTCCTGGAATGACCTTGAAGTCTTTGATGACTTCCACATCAACTTTCTTTATTGGCACTCCCGCAATTTCAAGTAGTACCTCTTCTTTACCGACATTGTCACCTTGAATTGTTAAAGAATCTTTGGAATTGCTTAATGCCACTTTTGAAGAGGCTGCAGGCATAGCCGATACAGGCGCTGCCTTGGGAAGCGTAACTTCTTCACCCTGCATCATGACTATTTTATTTGGTAAATGGATATATTGTTGAACAGGTTTCAAAAAACCTATGAAGCAAAGTGAAACAAGGAGAATTCCACCAATCAATTTCCTGAATAAATCTGAATTCATTTTTTCACTCTCCTCGCTTCTAATCCACACACACTTTCTTCTTGGCTACAGTTTTAATTTTGCCTTCAAACAGGACATTTATAACCAGCGCTCAAGAAAAAAAGCTACCCATTTTGGATAGCTGTGGGAATGCTGTAAAAGGTGAATAGTTTTGCTTTTATCACATATAATAGGCTTAAATTTACACAGTTTGTCCAAAATTATACATTTAATCTTCAGGTGAAAGAATAAAAAAAGCCCCGTAACCCTAAGGGTCAGGAGCCATTTCATTTATTTTTTATGGAATCTGCAAGGCCCAGCAATTCTTTAGCATGCTCCCTTGTCAGCTCCGTAAACTCTACACCCGAGATCATTCTGCCGATTTCGCGTATTTTTTCTTCTTGCTTCAAGGCTGTTACGGATGTACTAGTCCGTCCGCCCAATGATTTTTTGGCAATATAAAGATGAGAGTCAGCCATTGCTGCAACCTGCGGGAGATGGGAAATACACATCACCTGTGAATTTATTGAAACTTGATAAATCTTCTCCGCAATTGCCTGAGCAACTCTCCCGCTGACACCGGTATCCACCTCATCAAATATGATGGAGGTGATGCCCTGGTGTTTGGAGAAGATTGTCTTTAACGCCAGCATTACCCTGGAAAGTTCCCCGCCGGAAGCGACTTTTGAAAGAGGCTTCAGTGGTTCGCCCGGGTTTGTTGAGATATAAAATTCAATCTGATCCGCTCCATCTTTTCTATATTTGAACGAATTGGTCTTTGAAGGTTCTTGTACAAAACGGACTTCAAATGTCGTTTTGTCCATATAGAGTTCCTTTAATTGTTCATGTATTCGAGCCGTCAGCTTTTTCGCCGCTTTTTTCCGGATGACTGATAGCTGTTCCGCCTCTAGGTACAAGTCTTTTTCCAAAGATTTCAGCTTCTTCTCCAGCTCGTGTATAAGGGCATCCTTATTTGTGACTGTTTCCAGTTCCTCTTCAATTTTCACACTGTACTCCAAAACCTCTTCAATGGAAGATCCATATTTCCTTTTTAGTGTATTGATTTCGTTCAGGCGGCTTTCTATGGTGTTAAGCCTGTCCGGTTCAAATTCCAACTCATCCAATTCCGATCGCACAGCACCTGCAGCCTCTTCAAGCAAATAAAAACTATTAGAGATGGTCTCCAGAAGGCTGTCATATTTGGAATCCACTCCGGCGGCTCCTTCAATGTGACTCATAGCCAGGCCGGCCCAATCAAGCCCACGACCTTCGCCCTGAATGCTGTTGTAACAATTTTGCAGCGAGTCGAACAGCTTTTCAAAGTTCATCAGCTTATTTTTCTCTTCCAAAAGTGCCTCATCTTCTCCAGGCTGGAGAGCTGCTTTTTCTATTTCAGAGAGCTGGAATTGAATGAGGTCCAGCCTATGAGCCATTTCCTGCTCATTTTCATTATATTTTTTTAGTCTGCTTTGCACTGTCTCAAATTCCTTGAAAACCTCTTTATAATTTTGCATGGAGGACTTCAACTCATTAGAAGCAAACTGATCCAGTAAAGTGAGATGCAGCGATTCATTCATCAGCTCCTGATGTTCATGCTGACCATGAATATCTATAAGAGTTGAGCCAACTTCCCTTAGTACTGCAATGGTTACAAGTTTGCCATTAATACGGCATACGCTTTTCCCCTGACTGGATATGTCCCTTCTCAGGACAATCATTCCTTCTTCTATTTCAATTCCAAATTCAGCGGCTTTTTTATAGCAGGGATGTGTTTCTTTTTCCAATGTAAATAGCCCTTCTATTTCAGCCTTCTTTTCACCATGCCTGACAAATTCGGAAGAGCCCCTCCCCCCTACAAGCAGATGGACGGCATCGATGATGATGGATTTACCGGCGCCCGTTTCACCTGTAAGGACGGTCAGCCCCTCCTCAATAGAGACGGTCAGTTCGTCGATGATTGCGAAATTTTTTATTGAAAGTTCCTGTAACAATACTATTTCACCTCAATCAAAGCATATCAAGAAATTGCTGAGATATTTTCTCTGTATCCTCTTCGGTCTTGCAAATGATCAAGCAAGTGTCATCACCGCAAATGGTGCCGAGTATCTCTTCCCAATCAAGATTATCAATTAGGGCACCGATGGCATTGGCATTACCTGGCAGCGTTTTCATCACCAGCATATGTCCTGCCGAGTCAATTTTTACGAACGCATCAGTCAGTGTCCTTTTCAATTTCTGCAGCGGATTGAACCTCTGGTCTGCCGGCAGACTGTATTTATAACGGCCGTCCATCAATGGGACCTTTACCAGGTGAAGTTCTTTAATATCACGTGATACGGTGGCTTGCGTTACATTGAAGTTTGCGTTCTTCAGTCGATCTACAAGCTCATCCTGTGTTTCAATATCATGATTTGAAATCAGTTCCCTGATTTTTATTAACCTTTGCCCTTTATTCATCATAACTCCCACACCTCTTACTCGTTAACTGCTGTATATTTATACTTCTACATTCATGTTAGCTTATTTATATTATTATCACAATAAAAAACCATGTTGTGTATCTCTGTCTTCCTTTTACGAGGGTTGGGTAAACATTTTTTCACCCCGCATACGAGGAGAAAGACTACCTATTTATCATTTAACAAAAGAAAAAGAATAAACGAGGAGTTTATTCTTTCTACTTCGACTTAAATTCATTTTGAGCTTCGTCCACTACCGATTGGATGGTGTATCTGAGGTGGTTTTCTCCAGCCTCTTTCTCTCCATGCCACGATAAATGAATAAGGAATTCGATATTTCCTTCTCCGCCTGTTATCGGGGAGAAGGAAATATCCCTGATATCGTAACCTTCCTTTAGAGCAAGGTTCGCGATCTTTTCAATGACGGCATGGTGAATGGCAGGGTCCCTGACAATCCCTTTTTTACCTACCTGATCTTTTCCTGCCTCAAATTGCGGTTTGATCAGCGCTATGACATCACTGTCACGAACGAGCAGCGTTTTCAGGACCGGTAAAATGAGGGAGAGGGAAATGAAAGAAACGTCCATTGTCGCAAAATTGGGCATATCAGACACCAGATCTTCAGGTTTTACATACCGAAAGTTGGTCCTTTCCATAACGACAACTCTTTCATCCTGTCTCAGTTTCCAGGCAAGCTGGTTGTAACCGACATCGAGTGCGTATGAAAGTTTCGCACCGTTTTGCAGTGCACAATCGGTAAATCCTCCTGTTGAGGAACCGATATCAATCATTACTTTTCCATCTACACTTAAATCAAACTTTTCCAGTGCTTTTTCAAGCTTTAATCCGCCCCTGCTGACATAAGGAAGAACATTTCCTTTGATAGTAAGGGGGATGTCTTCATTCACTTTCTCCCCTGGTTTATCGAGCCTGGATTCCTTACTGTAAACCAGTCCCGCCATTACAGCCCGCTTTGCTTTTTCTCTTGTTTCAGCTAATCCTCGTTCTACAAGGAGTACGTCTAATCGTTGTTTTTTTACTTTCATCTTCAAGCCCTTTTTTGTTTTTTTGGTATCATCGTTTGAATCCGGTCAACAACATTTTCCGTTGTCATCCCAATCTCTTTCAACAGCTCTTTGACACTACCGTGTTCAATAAATTTATCGGGAATTCCAATACGTTCTATAGTTACTTCATTAAAGCCATGCTCGTGGGCAAATTCAAGTACTGCACTTCCAAATCCGCCTTGAAGAACGGCCTCTTCTATTGTTAGGATAGGCATATTATCCCGCATTATGCCGGAAAGCATTTTTTCATCGAGAGGCTTGATGAAACGAGCATTTACGACCTTGACAGAAACCCCTTGCTTCTCAAGTTGTTCTGCAGCTTCCAGGGCCATTGGAATGGTAGTGCCAAAGGTTAAGATCGCAGTGTCCCTTCCTTCTTTCAATACTTCCCATTCACCAATTGGTATCGTCTTCAGTTCCTTATCCATCTTGACACCTAAACCGTTGCCTCGAGGGAACCTGAGGGCAATTGGTCCATCGTCATATTTGATGGCGGTGTTGACTAGATGCTGCCCTTCGTTTTCATCTTTCGGCATCATGAGAACGACGTTTGGCAGATGGCGCATGAAGGCAATATCGAAGACTCCCTGATGGGTTTCTCCATCAGCACCTACAAGCCCCGCTCTGTCAATTCCGATGAAGACGTTCAGATTCTGTCGGCAGATGTCATGCAGCACTTGATCATACGCCCTTTGAAGGAAGGTGGAATAGATGGCAAGGAAAGGTTTCATGCCCTGTGTGGCAAGCCCTGCCGAAACAGTAGCAGCATGCTGTTCTGCAATCCCCACGTCAAACATCCGGTCAGGGAACTCGCTTGCGAACCCTTCCAACTTTGATCCTACCGGCATGGCAGGAGTAATTGCCACAATCCTTTCATCTTCCCTGGCAAGCTTCCGCACTGTCTCACTGACCAAACCACTCCAGGAAGGGGGGGCGTTGACAGGCTTGATTAAATCCCCTGAATCCATTTTATATGGGCCCGTTCCATGCCAGGTCCCCTTTTTGTCAGATTCAGCAGGATGAAAGCCTTTCCCTTTTTTCGTGATAACGTGCAAAATGACAGGGCCTTCAGTCTTTTTGGCATACTGGATATTTTCAAGCAGATCATTATAGTCATGGCCGTCAATCGGACCAAGATAAGTGAAGCCCATTTCCTCAAAGAACATGCCGGATACAAACAAATACTTAAGACTGTCTTTTACTCTCTCTGCAGTCACAGCCAGCTTGCCGCCGACAGCCGGTATTTTTTTTAGAATATATTCCAATTCATCTTTGACCCAATGATATTTCCCGGCAGTCCTCAAACGGCCCAGCACATTATGCAGGGCTCCCACATTCGGGGCTATAGACATTTCATTGTCATTCAGGACGACAATCATATCTTTCTGTTCATGGCCAATATGGTTCAACGCTTCAAGGGCCATTCCTCCAGTCAAAGCGCCGTCTCCGATAACCGGAACAATAAAGGAGTCTTCTTTTTTCACATCTCTAGCAATAGCCATACCCATTGCCGCAGATAAGGAGGTCGAGCTGTGCCCCGTTTCCCAAACGTCATGCTCGCTTTCCACCATTTTCGGGAAGCCGCATAAGCCTTTGTACTGTCGAAGTGTACCAAACTGGCCTGCGCGTCCTGTCAGGATCTTGTGAACATATGATTGATGGCCGACATCCCAGATGATTTTGTCTTTAGGACTGTCAAAACATTTATGAAGGGCGATTGTAAGCTCCACAACTCCCAGGTTGGGGCCGATATGTCCACCTGTTTTTGATAAGGTTTCTATTAAAAATTTTCTAATATCTTCGCTCAAAGATTCAAGTTCTTGCTGTGATAACGACTTTAGAAAGGAAGGGTCTTTAATTGATAACAGATCCATCCAGGTCACCAACTTTCATAACTAAATGTTTTGTTTCAGTTTTACACGTTTTTTTCGCTTTTTATCTTTTTTATCTTTAATGATGGTAATGTGAAATTTATCCTCCACAAATTGTAACACTTTTCCCACCTGAAAGATAATATCCTTCGAATGCTGGATTGCCAATGTCTTTCCGAGCGCTTTACCTCCAACCGTCAATGCCGCAATGAGACTCGTTAAGAGTACATTTACTGCATACTCAACAGGAGAGCCGTTATTGATCTGAAGGTCAAGTGTCAGCCCGATAAGTACAATGGCTGTGGCAGTACCACTTATAATACCGGATATATCTCCGATTACGTCATTACAAAAGCTGGCAAAACGGTCCGCATTCCGAACGATCCGGATGGATTGCCTTGCACCATAGACCTTCTTGGCTGCCATCGCATGGAAAGGGGTTTCATCCGCTGCCGTGGCTGCTATTCCAAGCATATCAAAAAAAATACCTATCAAAACAATGATAAGCACTACTATCAGGCCGATCACCCAGGTAACTTCGTTCAATATCAAATTAGAAAAGATTGAAAAAAGAGCCGCTAACACAAACGTGATAACGGCAATGCTAATACTCCATTTTATTGAGTTTTTCATTACGTCCTTCATTAGGCAGTTACACACACCGTTTCTCTATTAAGAATCTATGTAGTAAGTTATTTATTCATTCAAATATGTAAAGGGATGGTCATACATTGAGTAAAAATTGCAGCTTAGGTCCAGTAGGTTTTCCCAATCAGGTACCGGATGTCGCCATACCGGCGGTTTCCCTTTAAACCCGACTTAACTGTGTCACCAGCAGTTAGACTGGATTACCACTTAGTCCGCACTATAATCCTCAATATATGTCACAAATGGGAACAGTCTAGGAGTTTTCCTCAGCAACCTTTAACCATGTTCTTAGCCTCTTTTGCAAAGTGGATTTCATATGGGCGAAAAAGCACATATCAATGGCCAACTGATGTGTACCTTGTAACCATAATCCCCTCACACTTCACTCAAGGCAGGCTACGCTGCTAGCGGTTGTCACCGCATCGCAGGTCTATACTCCGTTCTGTTGCTCATGCAACTTGCCGGCCCAGAACGGAACCTCCGCGGTGCAAGGGTCAACGCCCACATGCCATTGTGGATCGCCCTTGTACCTTACTCCCAGCTTCGACCCAAGGCTGGGCGCCTCAAGCCGAAACAAGGAACTTCATCGATGTGCCCTTTAGTGGATTTTTAGGCCCACCTTCAGAACTGGTAGATTGACTAGAATACTGCACCATCCCTATTAAGTTGTAGAAACATTATATCACGAATTCACCATTTTCTCAAACAGGGCAAATCAATGATCTCTGGAAGCGATCATATCGGCAATTTCTACAAGCAGCCCGTTATCGAGGTCAGATGCAGCAAGCGCTGACTTGCCTTTTTGTAAATGGTTTCGCAGTTTTTCCTTCGCCCCCTCAAGAGTCAAAAGTGCAGGGTAAGTACTTTTAAATTTGTTTTCATCGCTGCCCACAGGTTTACCGATTTTTTCCTCACTGCCTTCTACATCAAGGATATCGTCTTGAATTTGAAATGCCAAACCGATATGGAACGCGTACTCCTCCAATAGACTTATTTGCTCTTCCGTGGAATCTGCCAGGATGGCAGCGGCCATCACACTGAAAGCAAGAAGCCGGCCGGTTTTGTTCTTATGGATGTACTCCAGCTCTTCTACAGACAGGGATTGGCTTTCACCTTCCATATCCGCAGCCTGTCCGCCCACCATCCCTTCAGGACCCGCCGATTTTGCCAGCAGGGAAACAAGTCTTATGAGTTTCTCTGCAGAAACATCCGGCGTGCCTGCAAGAACTTCAAAACTGTATGTCAGCAGCCCATCACCAGCAAGGATAGCCGTTGCTTCTCCAAAAACCTTATGATTTGTTGGTTTTCCCCTTCTTAAATCATCGTTGTCCATACTCGGAAGGTCATCATGGATGAGGGAATATGTATGTATCATTTCAAGAGCTGCCGCTGACTCAAGTCCTATCTTGGGATCTTTCCCCAAAGTATGCAGAGTGGCAAAAAGGAGAAGGGGACGAATTCTTTTCCCGCCCGCTTTCAAAGAATAAGCCATAGCTTCTTTCACTTTTTCCGGAGCATCCAAGTCTAGCAGCAGCTCATTCAGCTTTTCTTCTAAAAGATCTTTGTATTGAGCTGTAAAGTTTTCTAATGTAACAGGAATCACGAATTCTCCCCCTCTGATAAAGAGAATTCTTTTTCACCTTCATCCGTCATCAATTTTGTCATTTGTTTTTCTGCATGTTTCAGCGTGTCATGGCAGTATTTGGACAATTCCACTCCCTTTTGGTATTGCTGAAGCGCTTCTTCAAGAGGAACTTCTCCTTCTTCAAGTCGCTGGACAATCATCTCAAGTCTTTCCATTGCTTCTTCAAACGACATTTTTTTCTCTTCCGCCATTAACTTTCACTCTCCTCTATAGAATCTATGCGGCAATGCAGCTTACCATCTTGAAGGTGTACCGTTACCTTTTCTCCTTCTTTCACAACTTCCTTTGTTTTGACAAGTTTTTCATCTTGGGAATATACCAGGCTGTACCCCCTGTCCATTACCTTCAAAGGGCTCAATGCTTCCAATGTAGAAATCGTCTTGCTGAAATCACTCTGTTTCTGTTTAAGTATATTTAAAAACTGCACTTGTAGATGTTTTTCCATACGAAGATACTCTTCATTTTTCTGTTCCCATAACCTGCCCGGATGGACTCTCCTCAAACTTGAATTCAAGTGCGCCAACTTATCTCTTTGGGTTTGCATTCTCAAATGCTGCGTTCTATTCAGCTTTTCTGTCAGACGATCGACCGCTTCAATCTTCTGCTCATATAATCGGCGGGGATTCCTGAACACGATAGAGCTGCTCACGCTTTTCAATCTTGACTTCTCGGTATTCAATCTCGCTTTCATTCCCCTTATGAGCATGACTTTCCGGCTTAGTACCCTTTCCAAAAGATCATCTATGTGAGGCACCGCAAGCTCGGCTGCTGCCGTTGGGGTGGGAGCTCTCATATCCGCTGCGAAATCAGCAATTGTAAAGTCAGTTTCATGCCCGACAGCAGATATTACCGGAATCGAAGACTCAGATATCGCAAGAGCCACTCGTTCTTCATTAAAGGCCCACAATTCCTCTATTGAACCTCCGCCCCTTCCGACAATCAGAACATCGATTCCCTTATTATCATTCGCTTTCTTTATGCAATCAGCAACAGACTTAGAGGCCCTTTCTCCCTGGACCAAAGCTGGATAAACTAATATTTCTGCAATTGGATACCTGCGCTCAATGGTCGTAATGATATCCCTTACAGCCGCACCAGTTGGAGAGGTAATCACCCCAATTTTCCGCGGGAATTTTGGCAGTGGTCTCTTCCTTCCATCATTAAAAAGACCCTGCTTTTCCAGCTTTTCCTTTAGCTGCTGATAAGCCAGGAACAAATCCCCTATCCCATCCGGCTGCATTTCTTTTACATAAATCTGATATTGTCCACCGGCTTCATAGACAGAAATATCCCCTCTGACTAGAACCTTCATGCCATTTTCAGGATTAAATTTCATTGAGGCATTGGCAGAGGAAAACATGACAGCCAGTATCCTTGCTTTCTCGTCCTTAAGGGTAAAATACATATGTCCGCTTGAATGCCGTTTGAAGTTCGATATCTCACCTTTCAGATATATTCCTGATAGGTGGGGGTCTTTGTCAAACTTCCTTTTTATATATTTGGTCAATGCCTGAATTGTCAGGTATTGAGGCGTTTCCATCACAGGTTTCCCCCTCTCACCAGATACAGTTTACACTTAGCGCCTGTCAAAAAAAGTTTTCACCTTTAATCATTGCCGTACCTTAAAAGGCGTTACAGTTGTATCGCCTTTTCTTTACGTCGATTTCAAATCCCAGTCAGGGACTCAAAAAGCACAAAGTATTCTTATGTAATCAGGTCATTTCTGTAAAATTATCGAATATGTATGATCTCTGTTAACAAAAAGCTGCTTCCTTTGTCTGGAATGCAGCCTTTTGGGATCACTATTATTTTAACAAAAAAACGATCAGGATGTATCAGAAATACCTCACGGCTTAAAGATTGTTGAATGTTCTTCGGGCAGCCTTGACGGTGTTATACATAAGCATGGTTATCGTCATCGGTCCCACACCTCCAGGCACCGGGGTAATATAACCCGCTGTATTCCTGGCGCTTTCAAAATCAATATCCCCGCAAAGTTTTCCTTCTTCATCTCTGTTCATCCCCACATCAATGACAACAGCTCCAGGCTTAATATCATTTCCATTAATGAATTTTGCCCGTCCGGCAGCAGAGATCAAAATATCAGCATTCCGGGTGTAATCGGAAAGGTTTTCGGTTTTTGAATGGCAGTACGTCACGGTGGCATTTTCCCTAAGCAATAGCTGTCCTGCCGGTTTCCCGACAATATTGCTTCTTCCCACTACGACCGCATGCTTCCCTGCTGGATTAATATCTTCGTATTGAAGCATTTTCATGATACCGTATGGTGTACAAGGGAGGAATGAATCTTCCCCTATCATCATTCTGCCGATATTCACCGGATGGAAACCGTCCACATCTTTATCCGGTGATATTCGTTCAATCACTTTTGCTGTCTCTATTCCTTCTGGAAGAGGCAGCTGGACCAGGATGCCATGAATTGATGAATCATTGTTTAGTTGCTCTATTTTTTCCAACAACTCATTTTCACTAACTTTGTTGTTGTATTCGACTAACACTGAATGGATGCCCATTTCTTCACAGGTTTTCCGCTTCATTTTCACATATGTTTTAGACGCAGGGTTTTCCCCTACAAGAACGACAGCCAATCCGGGAACCTGGCCCTCTTTTTTTAATTGTTTCACTTCTTCTGTGATGGAATCTCTAAAATACTTTGCAATCTGCTTTCCATCGATTAATTTTGCGGGCATATTACTCCCCCTTACTCACCCTGTGCTTCAATACCGGCGTTCACTTTTGAAAGCACACCATTGATGAATTTGCCTGACTGGTCATCTCCATATGTCTTGGCAATTTCAATTGCTTCATTGATGACGACTTTGCTGGGAACATCATCAGCTTCCAACAATTCATAAACCGCCACACGCAATATATTTCTATCAACTTTCGCCAGCCTGTCAAAAGACCATTTTTCCAGGTTCTCCTTAATCAGACCGTCAATCTTTTCTTTATTCTCTGTCGCACCATTTACAAGGTTTTCAAGATACTCATCTGAAGGTGTATCTTCATATACATTTGTTAATGCCTCATCGGCAGTCATTCCGGACATATCCATCTGAAATAATGCTTGTAAAGCTTTTTCACGCGCTGTACGTCTTTTCATTTTGCTTTGTACTCCTTTTAATCTAATCAGATTTCATCATATCAATGATAATAGCATAACTAAGCCGGTGAAAGCACGCAAACATCAATTAATCCTATATTCTGAATATTAAAAAGCCGCAATCCCCCGCTTAAAGCATACAGATTGAAGGGCTCTCTCATGATATAAAGGAACAGCGAAGAGCAGTATTGATTTGATGATGACTTTTCCAACGGAGACAGCGGGATGTTCTCCCCATGACTCAGCTTGACCGCCGTAACCAACCGGCACTAAGAAGATCGGCTTTCAATAAATATTTCACATGCTATAAAATAAACTACCCACCACCTGCACAAAACGCTATGTTTAAAAGTATCACAAGTGATACTTTCTTAAACATGTTTGCAAAGAAACATTCTGTAATTGCAATACAAAAAAACCAAAGGCTTTAACCTTTGGTTTTTTCAAGAAGAACATGAACTTATTCTTCTTCCAGTTCCTGCTCGGTTTTTTGGTTCTCGAACTGCACTCCAACAACATGGATGTTCACTTCGTCCGCTTCCAAAGCTGTCATATTAAGCAGCGCCTGCCTGATGTTATCTTGAATTTTTTGAGCAGTACTTGGAATGGATACACCGAATTGCATGATACAATAGACATCAACTTGAATGCCTTCCTCTGCAAGTTCGACTTTGACTCCCTTACCGTGATTCTTCTTGCCCAGCCTCTCAACTACACCACTGGCAAAATTACCGCGCATTTGAGCAACGCCCTCGACTTCTGACGCAGCAATCCCTGCAATCACTTCAATTACTTCGGGTGCTATTTCAATTTTACCTAAACCGTCTTTACCATGTGACATTTGCAATAGGCCTTGGTTTTGGTTTTGATTTTCAGCCATGAATGTACACCTCCACTGTTTTCGCCTGAATACTTATAATTTATTATAGCATAGCTTTGATTAAGACTTCATTACCTCATGTATTTCCAAGAACTTCGTATTAAATTCACCGCTGACAAATGTTTCGTGCTCGAGCACTTTCAAATGGAACGGAATGGTTGTATGAACGCCTTCAATTACGAATTCGCTTAGTGCACGTTTCATCCTGGCGATCGCTTCTTCCCTTGTCGCTCCATAGGTGATCAGTTTGGCAATCATGGAATCATAATATGGAGGAATCGTATATCCCGGATACGCAGCAGAGTCGACCCTTACTCCAAGTCCGCCCGGAGGAAGATACAGATCAATCTTCCCTGCGGAAGGCATGAAATTCTTCTCCGGGTTCTCCGCGTTGATACGGCATTCGATTGACCATCCGTTGAATTCGATCTCTTCTTGTTTCAATGACAGCTGCTCTCCGGATGCGACCTTAATCTGTTCCTTGATAAGATCGACACCAGTCACCTGTTCCGTAACAGGATGTTCAACCTGGATACGGGTGTTCATTTCCATGAAATAAAATTTATTATTCACATGGTCAAAAATGAACTCGACTGTACCTGCGCCGGAATAGTCAACTGCCTGGGCAGCCTTTACTGCAGCCTGCCCCATCTGCTCTCTTGTTTCGCCATCAAGAGCAGGTGAAGGAGTTTCTTCAATCAACTTCTGCAGACGTCTTTGGATTGTACAATCCCTTTCACCTAAGTGAATAACATTTCCGAAGTTATCTCCAAGCACCTGGATTTCAACGTGTCTGAAATCCTCGATGAATTTTTCGATATAAACACCCGGGTTGCCGAAAGCCGTCGCGGCTTCCTGCTGGGTGATATTAACGCCTTTAATAAGCTCTTGTTCTGTCTTGGCAACACGAATCCCTTTTCCACCGCCGCCAGCTGTAGCTTTAATGATTACAGGGTATCCGATTTTCTCAGCCAATGAAACCGCTTCCTCTGCATCCTTCACGATTCCCTGTGAACCAGGAACGATCGGTACTCCCGCTTTCCTCATTGTCTCTCTCGCTACATCCTTTGTACCCATCTTAGAGATAGCTTCTGGAGACGGGCCGACAAATGTGATGTTGCATTCACGGCATAGCTCTGCAAAATCTGCATTCTCAGCCAGGAATCCATAACCGGGATGGATGGCGTCACAGTCAGTCAACTTAGCCACACTGATAATATTAGTGAAATTCAAATAACTGTCTTTACTTGCTGTAGGACCGATGCAATAAGCCTCATCAGCCAGTTGTACATGAAGTGCTTCCCTGTCTGCTTCGGAATAAACAGCAACACTTTCTATTCCCATTTCACGACAAGCACGGATCACACGTACAGCTATTTCTCCTCTATTTGCGATTAACAGCTTCTTTATCATAATGATCGCTCCTTATTCAGGCTTAACCAGGAATAGCGGCTGACCGTATTCAACCAATTGTCCGTCTTTCACTAAAATTTCTACAATTTCACCTTTAACTTCTGCTTCAATTTCGTTGAAAAGCTTCATAGCTTCTACGATACATACGACAGAATCCTCACTTACTTTGCTTCCTGTTTTCACATACGCATCCTTATCCGGCGATGGGGACTGATAGAATGTACCAACCATCGGGGATACAATCTTATGAAGGTTTTCATCCGCTGCTGGAGCAGGTGCTTCAGCTTGAGCAGGAGCCTCTGGTGCTTTAGATGTTTGAGCAGGAGCCTGGGCGGCTGGTTTTGAAACTGCTTCTTCTGTTTTATGTACTT
>NZ_ABCF01000018.1 GCF_000181495.1 Bacillus sp. SG-1 | reverse complement strand
GGAAAAGGGAAAGTCGAGGAACTGGTTGCCCTTGAAGAACAGTTTGAGCCTGACCTTGTCATTTTTAACGATGAGTTGTCACCAAGCCAGATTCGCAACCTTTCAGAGCAGTTAGAAGCGAGGGTCATTGACCGCACCCAATTAATATTGGACATCTTCGCTCAGAGAGCCCGCTCCAGAGAAGGAAAGCTGCAGGTGGAACTTGCACAGCTGCAATACTTGCTGCCGCGCCTGATAGGGCAAGGAGCATCTCTTTCCCGTCTTGGAGGGGGAATTGGTACAAGAGGTCCGGGTGAAACAAAGCTTGAGAGTGACCGACGACATATCCGTCGTAGAATTGATGATATTAAAAAATCACTTCAAGTTGTTGTAGATCACCGGGAGCGTTACAGGGAAAGAAGAAAGAAGAACAAAACATTCCAGCTTGCCCTGATGGGGTATACCAATGCAGGAAAATCGACTCTCTTCAACCGGATATCCATCGCGGAATCCTACGAAGAGAATCAATTATTCGCGACCCTCGATCCATTAACAAGGAAGCTGATCCTTCCGAGCGGATACTCGGCTCTGGTCACGGATACGGTCGGGTTTATTCAGGACCTGCCTACAGCGTTGGTTGCGGCCTTCAGATCCACATTAGAGGAAGTGAAAGAAGCAGATCTCCTTTTACACGTCGTAGATAGTTCCAATCCGGACTACAATAATCATGAGAAAACTGTCCAATCTCTTTTAGAAGAATTAAAAATGGACCATATTCCGCAGCTGACCATCTATAATAAGCGAGATGAAATGCATCCGGATTTTGTCCCGGACAGCAGTAATGAAAAAATCATCATCAGTGCGTTGAATGAAGAAGATCGAACAGTGTTGAAAGATAAAATCGAGGAACTGGTCATAGAGCAGATGGAAGCCTACCATGTCCATTTACCTTCAAATGAAGGAAAGCTTTTGTCACAGCTCAAAAATGAAACCATTTTAAGGAAGCTCGAATTTAATGAAGAAACCCACACCTACGAGGCGAAGGGCTATTCATTAACCGACCACCCAGTAACGGGAAGCATCAAGAAATATCAAAAGTAAAAAGCTGTTCATTCAGATAAGCCGCAATGTAAACAGCACTACAGAAGGAGAAACACATGTATCAATATTTAACTTATGGCAAAGAACTGCAGTCTTTAGCAGAAAAGACTGAAGATAAGATTGCAGGAATTCATCAAAAGATTGATCGACGGGCAGAGGCCAATCAGTTCAGGGTGTTATCTTCCTTTCAAAAACATCGTGTCAGCGATTCACATTTCATCCCTACTACAGGTTACGGTTATGATGACATCGGCAGGGATACGCTGGAACAAATCTATGCAGATGTTTTTGGCGGGGAAGCGGCCCTTGTTCGTCCGCAGATTATTTCAGGAACACACGCTATTTCTATCTCGCTATTCGGGGTGCTGCGTCCTGGGGATGAATTGTTATATATCACAGGAAAGCCCTATGACACCCTTGAAGAGATCGTCGGAATTCGCGGGGAGGGTACAGGTTCTTTAAAAGAGTTCGGCATCGGTTACCAGTCCATCCCCCTAAAAGAGGATGGTTCTGTTGACTTCGATATCGTGGCAAAGTCCATTAAGCCTAATACAAAGATGATCGGCATCCAGCGCTCTAAAGGATATGCGAACCGCCCGTCATTCACTGTTGACCAGATCAAGGAAATGATTGACTTCGTAAAGGAAATCAAACCGGATGTCGTGGTCTTTGTTGATAATTGCTACGGTGAGTTTGTTGAAGAAAAAGAGCCTTGCCATGTGGGAGCGGACCTTATTGCCGGCTCACTGATTAAAAATCCAGGAGGCGGCCTGGCGAAAACGGGAGGCTATATCGCTGGAAAAAAAGATTTGGTGGAAGCGTGCTCTTATCGGATGACATCCCCCGGCATTGGAGCAGAAGCAGGCGCTTCACTTTATTCACTGCAGGAAATGTATCAAGGGTTTTTTGCAGCGCCGCATGTAGTGGCACAAGCATTAAAAGGGGCGGTTTTTACAGCTGCAGTGCTGGAAAGTTTGGGTATGAACACAAATCCCGCATGGAATGCCGAAAGAACGGATTTAATTCAATCTGTGCAATTTGACGACAGAGATAAAATGGTGGCCTTCTGTCAGGCAATTCAATTTGCTTCTCCTGTCAATTCCCATTTCACGCCACATCCGAATTATATGCCGGGATATGAAGATGATGTCATCATGGCAGCAGGAACCTTCATTCAGGGAGCGAGTATTGAACTTTCTGCTGATGGTCCGATTCGTCCTCCGTATACAGCTTATGTTCAAGGTGGATTGACGTATTCCCACGTGAAGATCGCCATTTTAACGAGTATTAATAAATTGATGGAAAAAGGTTTAGTCACTATATAAAAAGGATAATAAGGGTGTAAAAGGATAGCTTAAATAGAGCTGTCCTTTTTTATTGAAAAATCGTGTTAGTTTTTCTTACATTCCTTTGACATTATTCCTTACATAGAATATAATGATATCAGGTAAGCAAGAAGGAGGTGGATCGGGATGAGTGGAAGTGAAATTAGAAGGAGCATGCCACTGTTCCCAATGGGTATCGTGATGCAGCTGACTGATTTGACTGCTCGCCAGGTTCGCTACTATGAAGAGAATGAATTGATCTTCCCCGCTCGAACGGAAGGGAAGCGCAGGCTCTTCTCCTTGAATGATATCGATAAATTACTGGAAATTAAGGATTTATTGGATCAAGGGATCAACATGGCAGGTATCAAAAAAATATTTGCTGTACAGGAAGAACAACAAGATATTAAAGCAAACAAGCAGCAAGAAGTAAAAGTAAAACCGGATCTTACCGACGAGGAGTTGAGAAAGATATTGAGAAATGAACTGCTTCATGCAGGACGTTTCAACAAATCTTCTTTGCGTCAAGGAGATCTATCACGCTTCTTTCATTAAAATTAAATAATTTGATAATCTTGAGGAGGAATTAGTTAAGATGGCAAAGTTTACTCGTGAAGACATTTTGGAAATGGCTGACAAGGAAAATGTAAAATTTATTCGTTTACAATTCACTGATATCCTGGGAACAATCAAGAACGTTGAAATCCCGGTAAGTCAGTTAGGGAAAGCTTTAGATAATGAAATGATGTTTGACGGTTCTTCAATCGAAGGTTTTGTAAGAATTGAAGAATCAGATATGAAACTATATCCTGACTATGATACTTGGGTTGTATTCCCTTGGACAGCTGAAAAGGGTAAAGTTGCCCGTTTAATCTGTGATATCTATAATCCGGATGGCACTCCATTCGAAGGAGATCCACGAAACAATTTGAAACGAGTTCTTAAAGAGATGGAAGAGCTTGGATTCACTGATTTCAATCTTGGGCCTGAACCGGAATTCTTCCTCTTCAAGCTTGATGTAGAAGGCCAGCCTACCTTGGAATTGAATGATAACGGCGGTTACTTTGACTTGGCTCCTACGGATCTTGGTGAAAACTGCCGTAGAGATATCGTGCTTGAACTTGAGGAAATGGGCTTTGAAATCGAAGCATCACACCATGAGGTTGCGCCTGGACAGCACGAAATCGACTTTAAATATGCATCGGCACTTAAAGCTTGTGATGATATCCAAACATTCAAGCTGGTTGTTAAGACAATCGCCCGTAAACACGGACTACATGCAACATTCATGCCTAAGCCGCTGTTCGGTGTAAACGGTTCTGGTATGCACTGCAACATGTCACTATTCAAAGACGGCAAGAATTCGTTCTTCGATGAAAACGGAGAGCTTCAATTAAGTGAAACAGCACGCCAGTTCCTTGCTGGAACAATCAAGCATGCCACTGGTTTCACAGCAATCACGAACCCAACTGTAAACTCTTACAAGCGTTTGGTCCCAGGTTATGAGGCGCCTTGCTATGTTGCATGGTCAGCACAGAACCGCAGCCCATTAATCCGTATTCCGGCATCCCGCGGCATGAGCACCCGTGTAGAGGTCCGAAGTGTGGACCCGGCGGCAAACCCTTATCTAGCAATGGCTGTATTGCTTGCGGCAGGGCTTGACGGCATCAAGAACGAAATGAAAGCACCTAAGCCGGTTGACCGCAACATCTATGTTATGAACAAACAAGAACGTGAAGAAGAAGGAATCGAAGATCTTCCGGCAACATTGTTCAATGCTCTTGAAGCCCTTAAGAAAGACGAAGTAATGATAAAAGCTCTTGGAGGCCATATCTTCGAACACTTCATTGAAGCTAAAGAAATCGAGTGGGATATGTTCCGTACGCAAGTTCACCCTTGGGAGCGCGAGCAGTACCTGCAAATGTATTAATACACCAAAACCGACCCTTAACGCCTAAAATGGTGTTAAGGGTTTTTTGTTGTGTGCTGTACCTTCGCTGGAGAAAGACCACAGGATACATTTATCGTAATTTCATTTGATGCATGTTTTTGAAAGGAAGCTCAAGACAATTTTGACTGAGTTTCGAGTGTTATATGTCCTTGAAGAAGGCTCTCAAGACACTTCATCAGGATTTTGGGTTGTACGCGTCCTTGAAGGAGCGATCTAGACATATTTAATGTGATTTAGAGTGTTACCTCTCTTGGAAAAAACCTAAATTCATGTTAAACACCCCATGTCAGAGAAAAAATTTTAATATTCCTCTTGAGAAAATCACCGACCTTTTTACTACTCTTAATTAAGGAATTCAACACGCACAATGGAAATATTTCATGGTTAGATAATCCTTTTTGCAAATCAACTCAATTTACCCCTTTAGATCGCTTGTTTTCAGAATTTCTCATGTATTCAGTTTATTTTAAAAGTCTGCTAGAATCCTATTAGCAAGGATCATTACATACTGTCAGCGCAGACATTCTATGATCCTTGTTATCTTTTAAAAGGAGGGGAAAATCTGTTTCAAGCTTATCGTACGGCCACGGTTCAAAAAAATGAATACATGGAGGAATGTATCGATGAAACTTAAAAAAATTGCCGCCCTGTCGCTTGCTGCATCTCTTGCCATCTTTCCCAGCTTCGGAGGAAGTGCACTAGCAAAGGAATCAAACCCTCTAGAAAATGCTCCAAAATCTTCAGCAGTCAACAAAAGCTTTGAAAAAGGCAGCTATGTAAAAGGTGAAGTAGTTGTAAAATTCAAGGACAGTGTCAGTGATGCTGAAAAAGGGAATGCACTTAAAAAACTTGGTGCTACTGAAATTCCGGATACAGACAGCGTCAAATCAGAATTTAAAGTTTTGAAAGTAGGAAATGTGGAAGCGGTAGTAAAAGCCCTAAGCAAAAACCCAAACGTTGAATATGCTGAACCCAACTATAACTTCTCGGCTACTTGGACTCCAAATGATACTTACTATCAAGGCTATCAATACGGACTTAAGAATACGTATACCAACTATGCGTGGGATTATTCCCGTGGAAGCAGCGGTCAGGAAATTGCCGTACTTGATACAGGCGTAGATTACAATCATCCTGATCTGGATGGCAAAACCATCCTTGGATATGATTTTGTCGACAATGATTATTATCCAATGGACTTGAACGGGCACGGTACGCATGTTGCAGGTACAGCTGCAGCGGAAACAAATAACGGAAGAGGAATCGCAGGTATGGCGCCTGACACAAAAATCCTTGCAGTACGTGTACTTGATGCAAACGGAAGCGGGTCCCTCGCTGACATTGCAGACGGTATCCAGTATGCAGCAGATACAGGAGCAGAAGTTATTAACCTATCGCTTGGCTGTGACTGCAACACTACAACTCTTAAAAATGCTGTTGATTATGCTTGGAATAAAGGTTCTGTAGTAGTGGCAGCTGCAGGAAATGATGGCGTTTCAACGACATTCGAACCTGCCTCTTATGCAAATGCAATTGCGGTCGGTGCAGTTGATTCATATGACCAGAAAGCATCATTCTCTAACTACGGCTTCTGGGTGGATGTAACCGCACCGGGTGTGAGTATTGCAGCAACTGTTCCAAACAACGGCTACGCATACATGTCAGGAACATCTATGGCTGCTCCCCATGTTGCCGGATTGGCAGGTCTATTAGCCAGCCAAGGACGCACCAATTCCCAAATCCGCGCAGCAATCGAACAGACAGCAGACCCGATCAGCGGCACAGGAACTTACTTCGAGCATGGCAGAATCAACTCTCACGATGCTGTAAGATACTAAAACAAGAGAAGGCAGTCCTGAACGTTGTTTCAGGACTGTTTTTTCTATTTAAAGGACTTTCGCTGTAAAATTGAAGAGCCATCTGATTTAAAAAAGCTTTTGGATTCCATTCAACTTCAAAATAATAGAAATAGTATATTTGGTATAACATGGACCGGAACTTATCAAAAAGTAGAGGTAAGCATAAACGTTAATTGATTTTCACCTCATATGGATTATCACGTAAAGGCTAGTACCGATAATCGACGAGAAACCTGAGGAAACTGCTGATAAGTAATTCAAAAGAGGTGTATTATATACTTTATTATGTTATTGATTAACAAATGTTAATAAAATGATCTATAGCAGTGCTATCGCATTAAAAGGGGATTATTTGAGAAAATTATCAGTGGATTCTTCCGTGACATCATTTTAAAGAAAGCCAGAGTTGATGGTATCATAAAGTGCTTTTTTTAATTCTGTTTTTTGTTTCCGCAATGCTGTGTTTTTCCTTTAGCTGTTCGCCAAAGAAATAGTACACTGGGAAATATATTAGTATTTAGAAGACAGGTAGAAAAATTGAGCTCATGAAGTGGTATTAGGAGAAGAGAATAATGTTTAGGGGCAATTATGTGGGAATAATGAGAAAATAAAACAATGTTATAGATGAAGCCATTTGATCAAATGGCTTCTTTTTGTTCATCTTAAAAACTGTTTGTTTAATCAACCTACTTCTGCTGCAGCAAACGGTATTATCTCGTCAATGGCCTGGAGACTTATATTATGTACCATCTTGGAATCGACGTCATAAAATAGGATATCATTTTGTTCTATTTGCAGGTTAACAATTCTTCCAGAGAAGGTTTTAGGTCCTACCTTTGGTATAGAGTACCTTACCTGCAGCAAAGTATTATTGGTTTTCCACTTTTCCGCTTCGGCTATAAATCTCTCCATGTTAATAGTAGCTCCCTTCTTGTTAACTATTTAATTAATGTCGAAAATTGTCTTATCTTGTTTTTAGTTTAGCAACCCGGCTGGCAACTAACAATAGGGATTTAGCACCAGAATGAGTGATCAAAATTGAAGCAGAACGTTATCTGCAAAGGTGATTTATTAGCTGCGCCTAATAGTATTATTTGTTTAAACTTTGATATCGCCGGCCTGTTATAATAAACCACTTAAATAAGTACAAATAAAATTCAAATGGTAATTACATTTAGGTTGGAAACGGAACAACTTTCTATTACTTACCCCAAAAATGGATGGCAAACCCTTTTTTAAAGAATTATGTTAAAATTTTTAATGACAGTATTCCCCGGAAATTAATGTAATTAAATATAAACAACTTTCGTACATTAGATGAATTGGAGTGATTATATGAAAAAAGTAGTTTTAGCAGGCGGAACAGGATTTATCGGTGAATATCTTGAAAGGAATTTTAAAGAGTCAGGATACGAAGTAAAGATAATCTCAAGGCAAAAGCAGCATGTTTCTTGGGACGATAAAACAGCAATGAGAGATGCCTTGGAAGGTGCTGAACTGCTGATCAACCTTGCAGGAAAATCCGTAAATTGCCGATACAATGAAACAAATAAAAGGGAAATTATGAACTCGAGGATTAGAACAACAACAATGTTGGGAGAGGCTGTTCTCGCTTGCAGCAATCCACCCCAGACTTGGATGAATTCAAGTACTGCAACAATCTATAGACACGCTGAAGACCGTCCTATGACTGAAGATGAAGGAGAAATCGGCACTGGTTTTTCTGTGGATGTGGCAACCAGGTGGGAAGAAACTTTCTTTTCCTTCAAACTGCCAAGAACGAGGCAGATGGCCTTACGGATTGCTATAGTGTTAGGTAAAGATGGCGGTGTCATGACTCCCTATAAAAACTTGGTGAGGTTTGGCCTTGGAGGGATCCAAGGAACGGGAGATCAGATGTTCAGCTGGATCCATATAGAGGATCTTTATCAAATCATCCTTTTCTTAAGAGATAAAAAGGAATTAAGCGGAGTGTTCAATTGCTCAGCACCAAACCCAGTCAGCAATAAAGAATTAATGGCCCAGCTTAGAAAGGCAATGAGCGTACCGTTTGGTCTGCCTTCGCCAAAATGGATGTTGGAGATAGGCTCCGCGATCATCAAGACAGAAACAGAACTGGTCTTGAAAAGCCGGTGGGTCCTTCCCGAGCGATTGGAACGTGAAGGATATAAATTTACTTATAAAACTATAGATCAAACGCTGCAGAGTATTCTAATGAAATGAAGTCTTTTTTTCTTTGTAGAATTTAGAGTATGCGTTCAATAATTTCTTCATTGAAAAAGCCTATAAGTTTAGTGGTACCTCAGGCCTGGAAGATGTGTTCAATAGGGGGTTAATTAACGGAATTTATATGGAGGAATGCTTCATTAAATAGTTGTCTTACACCTTGAGAAAATAGTATACAGTCAATCGCTGATAGCTGGTATATCTTTAGGTCTTCAATTTAAGTTGTAGAATAACGAAGTTTTGGGGAGTTATCAGAAATAAGGTAGGCAAATAGGAACGGAGATGCAAACCTTGAAAATAATTAGTGGTACTCTTATTTTTATACTTTTCCTTGCAGGATGTCAAAGTTCCAATACTGCGGTTGAGGTCTTCCATGAGGAGATAAAAAATAATGAAGAGGTTGATAGGTACAAGATGGTTGAGTTTGTGGAAGAGGATAATATTATTATGTACACTTCTGAAACTCTTGAAGGCAATGAGCAGATAAACATTGCCTATTTTACAAAGTCTCATAGTGAATGGGCGTGGACTAAGACTGGTGTTTGTCCATTGGATGAATGGAGTGCAAACCTCGAAGACGAACCATATTTATGGTGTGGCACGCTGACTCAACCGAGGCATAAGGAAATCGTCGTCGGCGGTACTACTGTGGAATCCATTCGATTGCAAGATGGCATTAGACGTGCCTGGTATCATCTGAGTGAAAATAATAACGAAGAAATTAGAGTAATTTTAACAGATGGCTCAGAAGAGTGGCTGAAAGAAGTGAAGTGATTTAATCGGCTTCTGTTAGCTTTTGGGCATGCATGCAAGTAGAGGAGGTCCAGCACGGATTTTAGGGTGATACCTTATTCTTTTATTAATAATATATAAGCATTTAAGACACAAAGTAATCATTATTTTTTAATAAAGGAAGTGAGAATAGTGGACAGGTTATTTGGAGCACTCATTATTTCATTAACATTGCTGACTACTGCCCTGGTATCCGTAATCCTTACAGAAGGAGGATTTATTATAGCTGTGATTTGTATAGGGCTGGCAGCTTTGATTGGTATTACTTTAATGACGAATGGGGAAGAAAGGCCAAGAAGAAAAGCGACTAATGGAGATGTTGAAAAGGTATTAGAAGATGATCTTACTAAGGATAAGTGAAAGGGAAAGTAGCTTAAGGGTTTCATACCCTGCAAAGTACGTATGTTTCACCCCTTAATATTTAAATAATAAGTTGAAGGTTCAGAATTTTTATGAAATAATTACCATATAAAGTAAGGGAAGGAGAAAACTGATGATTAAGATTATTTACCTCAACCCTTTCGATCATTAGAGTGCTGTTTTTGTGTGGAAACCTCCTTAATATTAAATAACGGTCTTATGTTATTTATCTAAAAAAGGAGGAACACATGGTGAATAGACAGTTGATCATCTTATTAATAGGAAGAATCTTAACAAATTTTGCAGATAGTTTTTATATGATTGCGACCATCTGGTATGTTAAATCATTAACGGACTCGCCACTGCTGATTGGATTGACAAGTGCCATAGCCATTCTGCCGGTAACCATTCAATTCTTATATGGGCCGATTATCGATCGTTTCTATAAGAAAACCATTCTATTTGTCGCCATGCTTGGGCAAGGAGTGTTAGTAAGTATCATCTCACTATTATACTATACGAACCTACTTTGGCTGCCCTTGTTATATATGATGATGTTTTTAGCTCTTGCTTTATCAGAAAGTACATACCCGACTGAAAGTGCATTAATTGAGCGTCTCACCCCGAAAGAAAGACTTACGAAGGTGAACTCAATTTTTTCATTTTCCTACCAGACGCTTGATATACTCTGCGATGCAGTCTCTGGAATTCTGATTGCATTTGTTGGGCTTGGAGTAATTTACATGACAAATAGTATTTTATTGATAATGATTGGAATCATGTTTCTTGTATTTTTAAACGTGCCCAAATCAGAGAAGGAAGGTAAACCATCAACTTTAAGTTTTATCAGGCAATATAAAGAGGACTTTAATGAGGGTTTCATGGTAGTGAAAACACGACATAAGCTGTTAAGTATTATGTTCGGGGTGATGGGCATGAATTTGATGGCAACTATGGGAATGGCGATGCTGCCTGTGATTTCAGATACATCGGCTGAATATGGCTTCTGGTTAACCGCCATGTCAATTGGAATTTTAGCCGGTACTATCCTTTCCAACAAGGTTGAAAAAATACCGCTTAATCGGATTATGCCGCTTATTTCCCTCTGGTCTGGAGTGTTCTGGCTGCTGGCATTCACCTTCATGGAAATTCAGTTATTACCTTATTTGCTTTTTTCCTTATCTTGGATGGGCATAGGGGTTTTAAGTATCTATATTCAAACCTTAATACAGGTTAACCTTCCCAGGAATCATATTGGTATAGGATTCGCCTTTATCTCTTCCCTGCTGGGATCACTGAGTCCTTTAGGATACCTTCTCGGTGGAGTAATTGGTGAGCTGACTTCAGGATTATTCCTTTTAAGTATCTCAGGAACGGGTTATTTGCTTTTTTCTATTTACTTCGTGATCAATCCAAAGTTAAAGTCACTAACAGAGCCATTGAGTGTTAGTTTTGAAAAGTCATCATAATATTTATATGGCTTCCCACCTCATAAGGGAAGCCATTTTCTCATGAAACTGGATTATCAGAGTTGGATTTGACAATGAAAATAAATTTAAAAGGAGAAAACTCAAATGGCTACATGGGTTACCCATTTTAGAATTACAGAAGAATTATTGGAAAAAGATATTCCTGTATCAAAAGTGGCATTTTTAGTAGGTAATATTGGTCCTGATTGCGGCCTAATTGGAGAAAATGGCAAGCCAACGCCTCCAAAAGAAATTACTCATTTCAAGGTTGAAGGCAAAATCAGTTCCGAATCTTTTTACAATTAATATTTGCAGAATGAAAATGAAAGTGTTACGGATGAATTTTCATATTATCTAGGGTATTACATTCATTTGGTAACGGATGAAGAATGGCTGAAACTTCTGGAAAGGAAGAAGAAGGAAAAAGCCTATCAAGAAATATTGAATACGCCTGAATATTCTCGTCTTGTGAAGCGGGACTGGTACGGATTGGATTTTTTATATCTTAAAAATCGTAAAGATAATATTTTCTGGGAGGAGTTTCAATACATAACCGACTTCCCTGAATATTTGGATATATTTCCAAATGGTCAGACACTAAAGCAAATCAGAAATATTACAAAATTTTATCAGAGCAGTACGATTCCTGATGATCATAACTTTATTTACCTTAACTCCAAAGAGGTCGATGTGTTTATAGAGGATACTGTACAGATAGTTTCGAAAATATTGAAGGAAAAGCTAAAAGTTGCTTGAGAAGACAAACCGACTTGGCTCTCCCTGGAGCGGGTCTAGTAAGTAAGATACTATAGAAGAATGCTATAATCAATTCTCATAAAACAGGAAACTTAGTCAGAGTAGGTATAAGTGTTAATCAGCTTAGTAATTACAAGGTAAACTCAATCTAGCTTCAGGAGGGACAAAATGGGACTTATTATCACGTTTTTTTCCATATGGTTTTTTAGTTTTTTAATCGCGAGGCTGTTGAGTCCCTATGGAAAAACCTTGGTCAAAGATGAAATAAAGATAACATGCGCACAATCTATCTTCATCACTTTAATATTAATGTTTTTAAGAGGGTAGAAGGACACCCAAAGTCAGCTTTCCCGCTTTTAAATCCTGCCAAAAAAATTAAATTGAACCCATACCCAACTAGGAAACGTCTTATTATAAGAGGGATTACATACATAGCACCAGATAATTAATGAGGGGGGAAGAATTCGTGGCTGAAAAGAAAAGGGAAGTGTTTGAGTGGCTCAAAGCTTTGGCAGTAGCGGTGGTAATTGCAGTTGCCGTTCGCGGGTTTTTGTTTACACCTGTTTTGGTCGAAGGAGCTTCAATGAATACTGCGTTAGAGGACAGAGAACGGGTGATTGTTTCTAAAATCGGTGATATAGACAGGTTTGATATCGTGGTGTTTCATAGGGATGAGCAGCAAGATTATATTAAGCGTGTTATTGGCTTGCCGGGAGATAGAATTGAATATAAAGAAGGTACTTTATATGTGAATGGCGTTCCTGTTGAAGAATCATACTTGGATGAACAAAAGGAAAAGCTGCATGGAGACTTAACGAAATCATTAACATTAGAAGAGACTGCAGTCGGGCAAGCAACTGTACCAGAGGGCCACTTATTTGTGATGGGAGATAATCGGAGGGACAGCACAGACAGCAGACATATTGGTGCAATTCCTATAGAAGAAATTGTAGGAACGGCAAAAGTCGTTTTTTATCCGCTGACAGATATCAGATTAATTGGTAACTAGTAAAAAAAGCTGAGGAATCCAGTTTAGGGTTCTTCAGCTTTTTTATTTTACTCTGCAAATTTTCACAAATGAACTGGCGAAAGGTTCAGTAAATGCATTCAAGAGTTTTCCTTGATTAGGAAGTTGAAAAATAATAAATATAAATCAAATAACAACAATAATTTATTGAAAAACAATAAATTATGTATTAAAATCAAATTGACAATAACATAACTGAGGTGGTTTTATGAAAATCGTAACAACATTGTTTTTAAAAATAGCTGTTATTATTCTTGGAATTCCAGTTCTGGCTTTGTGCGTCTTTGCAGTGCCGGTGTTAGGGGATATCTCAGCAGAAGTACTTCCGGATTTTGAGTATATAAAATTTCTCGTTTCAATTATTTTCTATGCATCAGCAATTCCGTTTTATTTTGCTTTGTATTTGGCTTTCAAACTATTACGCTATATTGATAAAAATAAAGCGTTCTCGCAAGGATCCGTTGATGCTTTAAAGAAAATCAAATATTGTGCAATCGCCATCAGCATTTTGCATTTGCTTGTCTTTCCGCTTTTCTACCTCTTTGCGGAATTTGACGACGCTCCCGGTGTCATCTTTGTCGGATTTCTTGTTCCCTTTGCTTCAATGGTGATCGCAGTATTTGCAGCTGTTCTCCAGAAACTGTTACAAGAGGCAATTGAAATAAAATCTGAAAATGATTTAACGGTCTGAGGTGAATATCATGGCAATTATTATCAACATTGATGTGATGCTGGCAAAAAGGAAGATGAGTGTGACAGAACTTTCAGAGAAGGTGGGAATCACGATGGCGAACCTTTCGATATTGAAAAACGGAAAGGCAAAAGCCGTACGATTTTCAACATTGGAGGCCATTTGTAAGGCGTTGGACTGTCAGCCTGGAGATATATTAGAGTACCAGAGTGATGAAGACGTTCAATAAGCCAGAATTGATTTCGGGTGTGCTTTGGAGAGGCAAAATTATGAGACCACTCAGACAATTAGTCCGGTTTGGGTGGCAGCAAGCGTTGTCTTGTCTGTTTCCTTGCGTTATTTTTATCGCTTTGGCCTTAACCAAAATAATTCCGCTCCCTATACTCCCTCGCTATGACTGGCTCCTCATTATTTGCCTATTGATGCAGTGGTGGATGGTACGGTCTGGGCTTGAAACTCGGGATGAACTAAAGGTGATCACCATGTTTCATCTTATAGGGCTTGCGCTTGAACTCTTCAAAGTGCATATGGGATCTTGGTCTTATCCTGAGGAAGGTTACTCCAAATTCTATGGAGTCCCTTTATATAGTGGCTTCATGTATGCAAGTGTAGCGAGTTATCTCTGCCAGGCGTGGAGGAGGCTGAAGGTAGAACTGGTGAAGTGGCCTTCTTTTTCCGTCGTTGTACCGCTCACGACTGCGATTTATTTGAATTTCTTTACTCATCATTTTTGGATTGATGTGCGTTGGTGGCTTTCTGGTGCGGTTATCATTGTCTTTTGGCGGTCATGGGTTGCCTATGAGGTTGGTGGAAGACGTTACCATATGCCACTCGTTTTTTCTTTTGTGCTCATAGGATTCTTTATATGGGTAGCAGAAAATATTGCAACATTCTTCGGAGCATGGGAATATCCAAACCAAACCGAGGCTTGGAGTCTCGTTCATCTGGGAAAGGTGAGTTCATGGCTCCTATTAGTGATTGTCAGTTTTCTTATTGTAGCAACATTGAAGTTTGCAAAGAAAAGAGGTTCCACAACAACAAGTACTGTTCAATTTTTGTAATTATTTTTACAGAAACATTTTAAAGTTGAGTTAAACCTTATCTGGTGTTTCTTTTATAACGTGCAACTGATTAAAATAAAAGTCGAGGCAGGCTCTATGAAATAGCCTGCCTCTTTATTCTACAGTCCGGGTGAATAAGACGTTTTAGGAATATCCCCATATGCTTCCGGATCTAATTTCTCAACTGTCCCATCTGCCACACCGGAAATGATGGCGTTGAGTCCCGTCTCTACTGCTTTAACCAGCTGGCCTTTCTTCTTTTGGCCGAGAGTCCAAGTTTGCCCTCTTACTTCAAACAATACGGCTCCGCTTCCGTTTAAAGCGAAAGAGGCCAAGGCGGTACCTGGAAGATCAAGGTTTTGCCGATATAAAGTGATGTTATCAAAAGGTGAGTTTCCCATTGATTGCAGGGCGTTATAGGCTGCAACATTCAGCTGTCTTGAATATTCATCTCGGTAGTTATCAGCATATTGAGAGTACTTGCTTCCTTCCACTGAAGATGGGTCTGGGACAAACCGGCCGGACAGTGACATCGTGACAAGGTCATCCGTTCCTTCCACATAATATTGCCCTTGGTGGTGGATGTCGATAAATGTATCCACGTTGCCGAACTCTTCTTTCAAATTCTTATAAACATCCCTTACTGTCTGGGACTCGGGGGTGATGTACCAGCCGGGCTTGTTTGAATCACCCGGGAAGTCTGCGGGATTCAATTTATAATCCAAATCCGGATTAAAATCACGATTTACGTCAAACCCGGGTCTTTCACTATAATCTACATCCTGGATAGTGTTAGTGTAGTAATTCCAAGATGGCTGAGCATTTGCAAGGACGGGATATTTGGCCGTCACTTCATCCCATGTCATGTCGTTCGCACGGCGATTTAACTCACTCGCATCAGGATTCATCATCGGCAGGACAACAAGCGTCACTTCATCACGAATCTTCTTAGCTTCAGGGGAATTGCTTGATCCCAAGTACTGTAAGACCTTTACAAGAGCTTCTGTTCCAGTCTTCTCGTTTCCGTGAATCTCGCTTTCAATCAAGATAACACGATCTCCAGTTCCCACCCTCGCCTGGTGAATGTCCAGTCCATTATTTGATTGGCCGACGACATCAACTTTCACAAGTCCCTGGCTGTTTTTTTCAATTTGCTTAAGGGTCTTTGTCAATTCCGCATGACTCGTAAAACCCGACACCGATAAATGACTATTTTCGTTAGTTAGATTTCCATTATGGGAATTGGAAGCCAACCCGGGTGTTACTAAACTGGAACATAGTAATGCTGCTGCTAAACCAGAAACTAATTTTTTCTTTTTCATATGAATATCCCTCCTTAAATTTCTTAGCGCTAAATATTCGTGAGACGAAAGAAAATCACCTTCATAGAAAAGTAAAACAGGAAGATATGAGGAGCTGTTATTTGTTAAAATATTCTAAATGTACTAAATGTTAAAAAATATATACAGGTCAAAAGTTTGTAAGAAATTTAATGTAGAAGAGTCATTGATAAAAATAAGAATATTTGAA
Source organism: Bacillus sp. SG-1 (assembly GCF_000181495.1). Taxonomy (GTDB): domain Bacteria; phylum Bacillota; class Bacilli; order Bacillales; family Bacillaceae_B; genus Rossellomorea. The sequence continues at coordinate 29,655 of NZ_ABCF01000018.1, read as the reverse complement.
ATAATTGGTAGACTGAAGCCTAAGGGCTTTGTAAGGGGATGAATCATATCTATAAAAATCTTTTGATTAATAATAAAACGCTGTTTTCGTATATATTGTTGCTCTCGGAAAAATCCAAAAAGCCGGATTTTTCCCTTGGAGACATGGGCTTTTTTCTCTGAAAAGGTGAGTTAGCTCTTTTCTTTCTTGTTAATCAGGCTATTTCTGGTTAATTAAGTAGATATTTTTAAAAGTTTGTATTAAATAGCAACAAAGTTTACGAAAAGAGCCTAATAAAAAAATTGAAGTGCTTGAAAAGGGTGATACTGGACCTGTCATTTTTATCCTTACGGGAATGGGCTGCTCTTTTGATGAATGGCATGAGATCACTGAAACTTTGTGTAAGACATACAAAGTCATTATGTATCACCGACCTGGTCTTGGGCGAAGTGAACTTAAAGAAGAGAAGAGGAATACTGCGGCAGCCGTCCAGGACCTATACAGTTTGATAAATTACTATAAGATAACAAGCTCCTTTTATTTAGTAGGACATTCTTATGGTGGGTTATGTGCACAGCATTTTGCTAAGAAGTATCCGGAGCTTGTAAAAGGGATGGTATTGGTTGATTCCACATCGGTCGATTTGAAACTGTTGGATGAGTTGGACTTACCCGTAATGAATAAAGAATCTGATGAAGTATGGATAGAGAAATGTCATCAATATGCACTTAAAACGAAAGCGGAATTAAATGAAATATTAATGCCGACTCTTCAAGGTAAACACAAGGAGTTTCCTGAATCCATCCAGCAAAGGCTCCTAGAGTTTGACAACAATCCACTTCTTTATAAAGCTATGGCGTCAGAAATTCAACATTGGAAAGAAGATGCAGAATACATCAAGAGGTTAGGAGTCTTCCCGGATATTCCATTAGTCGTCATTGGTCGGGATAAGGAGTATGCCATTGATTCTGAAAGAGGCGGGGAGATACCTCAGTGGGAATTGAGAAGGTTTGAAGATAAATGGGAAGGGCTGATAACAGAACAGGCCAATCTATCCCCAAAAGGACATTTAATTTTTGCCAGTAGATCTGGGCATTCAATATACCTTGATAGACCGGATATTGTCATTGATTCGATACAAAGAATGGTTTCTGTTGAGAAAGAAATGCGGCTTGAATAGGTTTAAGGGGGTACTGCATGGCACATTCCGGGATCGTCATTTGGGAATACAATGCTAATTGGGGGGTGGAATTTGAATCAATAAAAGGCGTAATAAAAAACAGGCTAGGTGATTCCATCATTGCGATTGAACATGTGGGGAGCACTGCTGTCCCAGGCCTGGGAGCAAAACCGATTTTAGATATCGATATTGTAATAGAAGGGTATGAGATTTTCCCTAAGGTTGTTTTTGCGCTTGAACGTCTTGGCTATTTCCATCAAAAAGAATGGAGCTTTGAAGGCAGAGAGGCTTTCGGAAGGAAAGATGAATCTGTGCCGTGGACGAGAGAAGGCTCCTCGTGGATGCAGCACCATCTTTATGTCTGCGATGAGCAAAGTAGTGAACTTGCAAAGCATATAGCTTTTCGGAATTATTTGAGAGGAAACCCACAAGCTGCATATGAATACGAAAAATTAAAAAGGAATCTGGCAAAAATAGAAAGCCAGCGACCTTCTTATACTTCAGGAAAAACTGAATTTATCCAATCCATCTTAGGAAAGATAATGGAAAAAGAGGGTGATTAAGAACTGCATACGGAAAGGTTGTAAATAATGGACTTAACCACCGGAGAAATAGAGATCGACGGAACGGAAATATATTATGAGTACATATGGAGTTGTGACGAAAAACCAACTATTGTGTTTGAATCAGGGTATGGATGGAGTTTGGAAAACTGGCAATCTATCAAAAAGAAAGCGGCATTTCTTGGTAACATCTTTCTGTATGACAGGGTCGGGGTTGGAGGAAGCGGGAATAATAACTTACCGAAACATAGTGGGCAGTGTGTCACCAATTTAAGAAGAATCTTACAGGAAGCAGGGATTACCAAACCGGTCATATTGGTCGGACATTCATTCGGCGGTGTTAACGTTAGATTATTTGCAAGAATGTACCCGAAAGAAATAGCTGGCATCATTTTGATAAATTTTGTACATGAAGAACAGAATAGAAAAATGGTCCATCTCTTTTCAGAAGAAGTACAGAAGCAATATCTCGGTCAGTTTACAGTTGAGGCGACATTAAAAGAATTCGAACTTAGCCTGGACCAGGTAAGGGATACTAAACTTGGGAACACTCCACTCATTGTTTTGACAGGTGGCAGCCAACATCATCACACTCCGGAGTCCATGACTGTTTGGATCAGCTTCCAAAAAGAGCTTGCCGCCTTATCCACAAGAAGTAAACATTACTTTATTGAGCACGCGGGCCATGCCATCCATATCGATGACCCAGAAGCGGTAGTAAAAGTGATAGAAGAAATGGTAGGCATGGTATTGGATCCTGATAGATAAGAATAGAGGGGGATAAATTGGAAAGGGCACTGAAAATAATTCAAGAACTAGAGAACGGAAGAATAAGTATCATAGCTTATTCGACCAAGGAGGAAAGGTTTCTGAGCTCACTAAACAGTGATCTGACTGTTCCCCTGGCATCTGCAGCTAAAGTTGCAGTTGGGTTTGCTGTGGCGAAATACGTAGAAGAAGGCTTGTTGGGCTGGGAAACCATTGTTGAAAATATTGACTTTAACCCTGCAGAAGACAGCCGGGTTTTGTACCCTCATTTTCAGCAACGGAATTCCCTGACTTTAGGTGAGGCAGTAGAAGTCATGATTGCCTGCCATGACAGTTTTGTCGCTGAATGTATAGTGAGTGCCTGTGGTGGCTGGGATAAAATCAACCGGACGATCCAGGCTGAATTTCCTTCGATCCATGTAACAGAAAACCCAAGAGATCTTGCTAATACAGGCCAGTTAAATCAAGTATTAATTTTATTATTACATATATTCAAGGAATACAAAAATCAGCCTCAAACGTGGGGCCCGCTCATCCTGGTCTGGTTAGGCAACAAGGAAAGATAGATAATATTCCCTCCCATCATTTAAATCATATGACAGGAGGGTTAGAAAATGCCGTGGTGGATATAGGAGTTCTGGGTAATTTTAATGATAATCCAATTGTGTTTGCACTAGGTGCTTTCGACCTGCCAGATCGAAATGAAAACAGTGAGGCAGACCTAAAATCGGTGAAGCTTTAAGATTACTCTACGATTATTTCAAAAATCAATAGTTTATAAGGTTTGGAGGGGGGATTAAGGATGTTAGGACTTCCTAGAGGCGAGGTTTTTTTAGTCCCGTGGACAGAGGAATGGGAAATGGAGTTTTTGTCAGAAAAAGAAATGATCGAAGACAAGCTAGGTAAGCATATTGTTGCGGTTCACCATATCGGCAGCACTGCTGTCAAAGGGTTGAGTGCAAAACCAATTATTGATATTGCAGTCGAAATCAAGGAATTCAGAAAAGGGGATCTCTGTATAGCTCCTTTAGAAGATATGGGTTATGACTATAAAGGAACCAAGATTTTACGTGAAAGACATTACTTCAGTAAGGGCGAGCCAAGAACACATCAAATCCATATGTATGAACGCGGAAACAAATACTTGCTTCAGCAGTTAAAGTTTAGAGATCATTTACGAAGTGATGGTAATACCCTCACAAAATATGAGGAGTTAAAGCTTCGATTATCTCAAATTAATAAAAGCGATAAACATAAGTATGCCGAGGCTAAAACTGAATTCATTGAGTCCATCCTAAATAGGAAGACTTAGAAGAAGGACAATCTTGACCATTTGACGAAATCTGTAGTTATATACTATTCATTTGAGGAGTGTTACACATGTGTGGGATTTGTAAGTAGACATGCAAAAAGAGATCTGACGCTGCCTGATCAACGTGAAAAACTGCTAGGGAATGTCCTGGACGACTTAAAGGCCGACAAGGATGTCATCGGAATTTATCTGGGAGGTTCTTTAGCAAAAGGAAATGATGACATTTACTCTGATATAGATTTACATATCATTGTTACTCCAGAAACAAGAGCAGACTTTATCAAGAATAAACGGAAGCGTCCTGCAAAATGGGGAAATGTATTATTTTTTGAAGGCTTATCTGAAACTCCTGTGGTCGTCACACACTTCGATTGTTTTGTGAAAGTCGATACATTTTATAAGGACCCTGGAGACTTGGAACCCTCCATCTGGCTGAAGGGATTGAAAGTTCTCTATGATCCTAAAGGGATTGTACAAAAGGTTTTGAATCAATCCTCCGAAATGGAGTATGTCCCTACTGCTGAAGAAGTCGAGGTTTGGCGGGGGAAGATGCTGGCGTTCATACATGAAACCTATCGGGCTGTAATGAGAAAGGAAAGTTATTACTCTCTGGCCAATTTAGACCGGATAAGATGGCTGATAGCTTATGGCTGGTATATGGAAATGAACAAACGTATCGATAGTTCATATGGAATCTGGTCAAAGATTGAAGGAGAGAGAAGTTACCTCAACGATTGGCAGCTGTCTTTATTGGAAAGTTGGGATTCCTCCCGCCATTCGCTTGATGTCATGAAAACCATGACAAGTATCATACCGGAATTTCTAAGGTTAAATAAACAGCTTTGTAATCAAACCGGTTTGGAAACAAGAGAAGAATGGTGCAAGAAAATTATACAAATGGTCAAGTAAGAGAAACTGTCCCTCCCTATAAGTAAGAGTGATTTAGTACACTAAAAGGAATGAACGTAAATGATACAACAATCTCTCGAATTAACGGGCAAGCAAAAGCTGGAATGGAGAAGGCATAAATTAGGCCCTTTACAAAAGGATGAAGTGTTAATCCAAACCATAGCAGGAGCAATCAGTATTGGAGCTGCCTTGCCTGAGTATGATGAAACCGATGTGACCGACCCGATTCCTGAATACCCAAGAAAAGCTGGATACGAGAGCTATGGGAAAGTAATAGAAGTCGGACAGGAAGTTACGGATGTGAAAATTGGTGATTACGTCCTCGCTTTCTATGGCCACAAAAAGTTAGGAATTGAAAAAGCGCATAAAGTGGTCAGGGTCCCGAAAGCGATTGATTCTTCCTATGCTTTACTCAATATACTCTCTTGTGATGCAGCTAAAGGGGTATTAAAGCTGAACCCCCAACCTGCAAGCAGGGTATTGATCATTGGAGCCGGGACCATGGGATTATTAACGGTTCATTTTCTGAAAAATTACATGAAGGTTGAACAGGTGGATATTTTAGAACCTGATTTTTCAAGGGGCGGGTTTGCGGAAAGCTTCGGGGCCACCAATGTCTATAATAAAGCAGAACAAGTACCGGACGGCCTATATGATTATGGTCTTGAGTGTTCAGCCAGTATTGAGGGGTTTCACGTCCTTCTTAAATCGATGAAGAAACATGGAGATATTTGCATATTATCGGATGGCAATAAAGATCTGTTTTACCTAAATGAAGACTTTTACGAGAAAGAATTAAGAATCGTGGGTTCCAGTGATGGCTGGGATTACCGGAAGCACTCAGAATGGTTTTTCCAACAACTTGATGAAGCGCCTTATTTAAACAAGATTTTTGATTATACAATATCATCAGACCAGCTAATCGAATGTTATGCAAATCTTAGTGACGGAAATTTAAAACCTTTAAAGGTACTCGTAAAATACTAACAGTAATAAAATAGGGTGATAGTTTTATAGTTTTTCTACTGATGAAAAGTTGCGTAAAGGAAGATTGGAGGTTTTGGCATGGAATCCCTTAAAGGAAAGGTTGCCATCGTTGCGGGAGGTACGAGGGGTGCCGGGCGTGCTATTTCAGTAAAATTGGGGGAAGCAGGCGCAACGGTGTATGTTACAGGGAGAACAACATCCAAGAGTCAATCGCCGATGGGAAGGAAAGAAACCATTGAAGAAACGGCCGACATGGTCACGAAAGCTGGCGGAAAAGGGATCCCTGTAAAAGTGGATCATATGATTGAATCAGAAGTCATTCAGTTATTTGATAGGGTAAAGAAAGAGAGTGGACGGCTGGATATCTTAGTCAATGATATATGGGGTGGTGATCCCCTGACAGAATGGGGATCACCATTCGGCGAACATAGTTTATCGAAAGGGTTACTGATGCAAAAGCAAGCGGTGGAGTCACATATCGTAACCGCTCATTACAGTATTCCTTTATTTAAGGAAAGCAACGGCGGGCTTATTATTGAAGTAACCGATGGAACTGACTATAAGCCCCGGGGCAGTTTTTATTACAGCCTGGCTAAAATCTCTGCTATACATATCGCCCAGGCAATGGCAGAAGATCTGAAGGGAGACAATATTACGTCTATAGCTGTAACTCCGGGTTACTTGCGATCGGAAGCCATGCTGGAAGTGTATGGAGTGACGGAAAAGAACTGGAAGGAAGGAGCTAAAGTGGATCCTCATTTCATAGCCTCCGAATCCCCTTATTATATAGGCGAGGCGATTAAATGTTTAGTCCTGGACCCGCATATTGCTGACAAAACCGGTGGAATATTTAGTACCTGGGAACTCTCAGAAATCTATGACTTCAAAGATATAGACGGTACACAACCGCACTGGGGAAATTACTTTAAGGATAATATTGAAAGCTAGCTTGAAAGCATCTCAATGATGATAAGGAGATTAATAGTGAAAGAAAGCACAGCCTACCTCACCATTTTATTAGTTTTTTCTTTTTTCCTATTTTTACTTATAACCGGTTTGTTTGAGACTCAAGAACCAGCAATCGTATTTCTGCTGAGTATAATTGCAGTGGAGAAATTACTGGAGAAAAACCAATGGCTACTGGATGCTTATGTGAAAAGCTACAATAGCAATAAGAAAGAATAAAAACAGGATCTAAGACAGAGAATCTGTCTGAAACGGTCACTCAAAAAGGAGTGAAAAAATGAATCTGTCTCTTATTTTTGATATGGATGGAACACTTTTTCAAACAGATAAAATATTGGAACTGTCACTTCACGATACGTTTAATCATCTTCGGTCCCAAGATAAATGGAATGCGGAGACACCTATTGATAAATACCGTGAAATCATGGGCGTACCACTGCCAAAGGTGTGGGAAACATTGCTGCCACAGTACTCCATTGCTGAGAGGGAGCAAGTGGATGCCTTTTTCCTTAAAAGCTTGATCGAAAATATAAATAGTGGAAAAGGTGCTTTATACCAAAATGTTCTGGAAGTATTCAAAGTGTTGAAAGAGAATGGTTATAACATTTACATAGCAAGCAATGGACTAACAGAATATCTAAAGGCAATCGTAGACTACTATGGGTTGGATAAGTGGGTGACTGAGACGTTCAGTATTGAACAGATTGATAGCCTGAACAAGTCAGACTTAGTGAAAATCATCATCGAAAAACATTCTCTATCCAATGCAGCGGTTGTAGGGGACCGTTTATCAGATTTTAAAGCTGCGAGAGATAATGGGCTTGTTTCTATAGGGTGTAACTTTGATTTTGCGCGAAAAGAGGAACTTATTCAGGCTGATATGATCATCAATGACTTCACGGAACTGATCACTATAATTCCTTCTTTGAATAAACAGCTTATATAGGAAATTTATACAAAAGGCACCTATTTATTTTGGATAAATGGTGCCTTTTTGTCGTAGGGATGCAGCTTTACATTAGTCAGTGATTCTTGAATAAGTTTATTTTGAGTGTACTTTAATCAACTAAGGGGAGAGCATTGTATAAGTGGCTGCTTAATAAAATGAGTCAATTTTAAATGACACCCATTAATTTTATTGTAAACTGATGTACTTATCATATTGTTTTTTTATTCCAGCCTGTTCATGCATATCCATGGATAAGTTTTATTCAACAAACGGGCCATTTAACGGAAGAAGACTTCTGGTAAAAGTATCCTTTTATTACTGTTTTATGATAAGATTTAGTTGTCTGAAAATTCCCTTGGGATTCCAGGTCAATAATTTATACAGGAGGTCGATATTATGAAAGTTAAAAAAATAATAGCAAGAAATACTATGGGGAAATTGCCTAACTAATTTACTATCAAGCATTTCCCTCAATCTGAAAGGGGAAAATTATTTGAGTCAAGCATTACTTATTATTGATGTACAACAAGAATTAATAGAAGGAAGTCAGGAAACAAGCGCTGTGTTTAACAAATCTCAGTTGATTTCAAATGTTAATATGGTGATTGAAAAGGCTAAATTATTTGAAATTCCTGTTATTTTTGTAAGAGATACGGATATTGCTCAAGGTGAAGGTGAAGGGTTTCAAATTCATGAAAGCATTAACGTGCCAGCCGATTCTAAGATCTTCGACAAAACTGCAACGAATTCCTTTCATGGAACAGAACTGCTAAGTTATCTAAGATCTCTTCAAATCAAACATCTGGTAATTATGGGATGTGCAACAGAACATTGTATTGACAGTGCAGTTAGAACTGCCACCATTAGTGGGTTCGATGTCACATTAGTCGGGGATGGCCACTCTACGACTGACAATGAGGTACTAAGTGCTGAACAAATTATCAAGCACCATAATCAAACACTACATGGACACTACAATGTTGAACACTTTTCAATTGTACGAAATTCCGAAGAAGAATTATTCAATCCAACTCATAATTCATATAGATAGAGTCCTATAAACATAGCAATCTTCTTACCAACAGCTCCCAATTTCTTAGTAGGAAATTGGGATGTTCTTTTTATAAGAGTATCCAGAAATGAGGTAGTTTAAATTGGATTGAAACAGTATTGCCTTAATAATTGTAGATTTTCAAGAAGCATTTAATGATCCCACGTGGGAGAACGAAACAATCTTAATGCAAAAGAAAATATTGGTCTAATACTAACAGCTTGGAGAAAAAAAGTGGGAATGTCATTCATATTCAACAAAAGTCTTAAAAATGCATCTTCTGTTGTTCATCCAAATCATGAAGGATTCAATATAAAAAGAGGTGGCTCAACCATTTGATGGATAAGTGGTAATGGCCAAAACGGTTAAAAGTAGTTATCTCGGAACAAATCTAGAAAAATTTCTCCATGCTACCAACATCAAAACTGTGGTAATAGCAGGTTTAACTACTCCTCATTGTGTATTTACTACCTCAAGAATGAGTGGGAATTTAGGTTTTGATACATATTTAATCTCAGATGCCACTGCAACCTTTGGGATGATGAATGACCAAAATGGTAACTATGATGGGCTCGAGATTATTCATAATACAACGTTAGCTACTTTGAATGAAGAATTTGCTACTATTTTAAATACAGAACAATTGTTGAAAAAAATTAATGAACTATGATTAACTTGATTCTCTAAATCTTGAAAGTTAGTCAATTATCTTAGAGATAGCATTGTTCAAATGTTGGGGCAGATTAGTTGAAGAACTTTGTTTCAACAATCTGGGCAAATTGATAGTGTTTTGTTTGTGACAAGAAAACGAAATAAGTATAGCGAGGAATAGGTATTTACACTTTTCTATGGGGGTACTTATGAAAACTCATTACTATTTAGGTTGGTTTAACAATTTTTTTCCTGAGAATCTGGCCAGAATGTTACAGGGGGATATAACTGATAGAAAATCGCTTGCTATGATTAGCTCGAATCCTTCTATTTACGAAAATAATGGTGCTACTGAACGCTCATGGCTTGACCAGGCTGGGATTATGTTTGACGAATATCACTTAATTAATTATCGAGTACAGAAGGAAGAGTCCCAAACGATAATTCAAAATGCATCAGTCATTTTCTTGTTGGGAGGGGATATTCTTAAACTAAATAGTTTTTTGAAGGAATATGGATTATCGGATTTGATAAAAAAAAGCAGCGCCGTTGTGATGGGAGCAAGCGCTGGTGCAATCAATATGTCCGCTAAATGGTTATGTTCCAAAAGCTTTGGAGATGAAGTTGAAATGAACTCTGTTTATGAAGGAATCGGTCTTGACAATTTTTCCGTCCTGTCTCATTTTGATCTTGAGAATAACATGGCGCTGGTTCAAAGCGAACTATCTTTCCTATCGGAAGAAATAGATATTTATGCATCGAACAAAGATTGTGCTCTACGTGTAAAGGGAGACAAAATCGATGTTATAGGCAATGTTTATTTGCTTTCCCATTCAAAGATTCAGAAATTGGAGGAGACGCTCTAGTTTTAGTGAATTGTTATGGCTAAATTGAATTAATTTCTTTATTCAAGGCCTCTATTATAAATTTAGTGAAGGAGAACTAGGTAAAATAGGATTGTCCGGAAAGCTTAGATGTGCAGAACGGTCTGTTGTAATCGGTCCCGATTGTTAAATATATGTCCCTTTCTTCTTATTCAACGAAAGGGGTTTTTGCTGAACAAGCAGCAGCCCTTTGTTCAAGTAAAGGGGCAGATAGTGAAAAAAATAAGAGAAAAATTTATAAATTGATATACTTTTAAACAGGGGGAGATAAAATGATTTTAGAAGATAAAAGGAGACCAGGTATGGTTTTGGAGAAGGTTATAAAGAAGATTAATATTCAGAGTGAGTACAAGACTTTTGTAGAGGAGTATACAGCTAGCTTGCTTTCAGAGTTTAATGGAAAGATTCATAGTATTTATATGTGTGGCTCAATTCCTAAAGGTACTGCTAAGCCATTTAAGTCTGATGCAGATTTTACAATAGTATGCGAAAGACCAGGAGATATAGATTATGATAGAGTATCATGTCTGAAGGACCAGATTTTACAAAAATATCGATTAGTAACTAAGATTGATACGGTTATTTGCTCACTCGATGATGTAAGAAGTAAGCCCAATGAATGGGGATTTTGGATCAAGATAATCTGTGTTTGTATACATGGTACTGATATTGGCGAAGAAGTACCGCCTATTCTTATTTCACCTGAGTTCATATTAGACTTGAATTCAGACACTCAAGAGGCTGTGTATCGCGTTCGCGGTTTTCTATCTAATGCCAATGATGACACACTGAAATCTAGATATACCAAAGGTTACTCAAAGAGATTGATTCGTGCATTATACTCTTTGGTTTTAGAAGATACAGGGGTTTGGCAAGATGACATTACTAAGATGAATAGTGCCATATCAGATTATTGCACTATTGATTCAGCTTTAGTTGACTATCTGTATGCGTGTTACTTGGATAGTAATGTAGATGTTGAAGAATTTCTGGGAATTGCAGAAGAAGTATATAGTTATATTGAGAAGGCTTTAACTGCATTGGCTGCTTCCAGAACTACTCCTTCAGAAATATAAGTTTTTCTCGTGCATACTCGCTTATTCGCAGATCATTATCGCTGCATTTGTATCTGGATTTTTATTGGGTTTGAATAAACATTACAATTATCACGATGAACAAACATTAGAGATAAAAAACTGGCACAAACATTAATTTTGAAATCCAATAATTTTCAATCTGTTGATACAAAGTGTTATTCAAGGGGGCTATATTTCAACAAGTGATAATTTTGCAAATTACTCGCCATTACAGATTGAGTTTACTGCTGAAGCCCTTGCTAAGACACTTGTAAACTTACTTGTTATTTTCTCTCACTTAACAGACCCGTTAAATATTAACGACTCTTCTTTTTGATATAAGTTGTTTTATTGATGAAGTGTTATCTGATATTTCAAGTGGAAATAAGTTTATAGCTGTATGCTTAGTAGTCAACGCGGGTTGCCATTAGAGGTCTTTTCTCATTAAAATATCTTGCCATTTATATAGGTGATAATTATCAAGAAAATTTTAGTGCTGAAAATGAGTATGAGAGAGCAGTGTTAGAGTTTTATCGGTCAAAGGAAAAGGAAGACGAGAAGCCTATATCGAGTTTAAAGTAATGGATTTAATAAGTATGTTTCTGACTATATTCATAAGAGAAAAGACTTGTCAAATGGGCAGTTTTTTTGTCTATTTATCGCTGCGTTTCAGAGTGCTCAAAAGCATGTTATTAAGACACAATAAGTGTTCAGCGGTAATTCTACAAAAGAAGAAAATAATCAACTCAAAAAGAATTCGAATGTCTTTACTAAATAATTGAAACATCTTAGTGTAAATAAGAGATTGAAGGTAAAATGATGACAAGAGAGGTGGAGGAGTAGATGATTGTTCAGAATAACCAAGGACTTATATTGATGCGAACAACTCAATTAGGTGAGCGGAATTGGCGAAATGATAGCAGCTATAAAATGATCTTTTCACCTTCAGGAAAAAGTCGTTATCAAACGAAATACGGTGACATAAAAATTGATGAAAGTGCCTTTTTGGTTTTCAACCCAGGCGAAGATCATCGCCAGCTTTCTGTTTCAAATGAGAAGTTCCTCGTGGAATTATCACCAGACCTGATTTTTCAAACATTGAATGCGTTAGGAAAATCCTATAAGATTGACCCGCAGTTCGCCATGGTCTCTTCCTATAATCAATACGTACAAAAATGGGCAAACTTTCTACGTGAATTTATGCAGGAGGAGGATACACAGTTAGAAAAGGAACTGCTTCTTGAGCATAGTATAGTGCAGCTTGTGATTATTTTATTAAAATATGGTTTAGGAAGTCATCAAACTACTTTTCCGACACTTCCTAGTACCAAAGAGAATGTAAGATCTGTAATTAGCCATTTAAAAGAGGGTTACCACGAGTCCTGGTCATTAGAGGACATGGCAACCCTTTCAGGGATGAATAAATATCAGTTTTCACATGAATTCAAGTCGGCTACTGGACTCGCACCTTATTCTTGGCTTCAGGTCTATCGTATAATTAAGAGTCAGCATGATCTCGTTAATACAGACGAACCAATTCTACAAATAGCTTTACAACACGGGTTTTCCTCTGTTTCTGCTTATAATGTATTATTTAAAAAACTTTATGGGCGAACGCCTAGTGTATACCGTAACCAATTTAGATAAAAGTAATAGAATAAAGATTAAAGCAGGAAATAACATGATTACTCCTGAAATGATAAAGAGGCTGTTAATAGCAAAGTATGAAACTAATACACCGAAGATAGTTAGGGCCAGTGTATTTGCTAAATATAATAAAAAAGCATTAAAGCTGAAACCTCGTCCAAGCATATCCTGAGGAACCAACGTTTGCAATAGATAAACCCGAGCTAACCCTGCTAGTGGTAAACCAATCCCCACGATAACGGCTCCCAAAAACAATGGTAAAATTCCATAAAAAGTCCCGATAACTATAATTCCTATAGCCCAAATAGTGGATCCAAGTAAGTAAGTTTTCAAGGTCATTTTCTTAAAGAAAAATGGGATCATCAGATTTGCACAAATAATAATGAAACCAAAAACCCCTTGGAAGATACTATATAACTCTTCTCCATTTGTGGATATTTCTTCAAGTGCAAGCAAGATACCTACCTGCCATACCCATGTATTAAAAAACACTATAAAGAATGTTAGCAAGAATAACCGTCGAATTGTTCTTTCAGCCCTAGCCCACTTCATAAAATGCATAATGGCCTTATAAATCTCTTTAACCGTACGCTTTCCTTCATACTGTACTTCTTTAAATCTAAGCTTGGAAATACAGAAAATACTGATGGCGTAACTTATAGCATCAACAGTAAAGAAGTGAATGGGACCAACTGATCTTAATATTAAAACTGATAAGATTGGGGTTAACACTGTGATTCCTCTAGTTAAGCTATCATTAATACTATTTACAGTTGTTCGATCTTCCTCTGTTGTAATTAAAGGCAGTATTGCTCGGTGTGCTGGGTTAAAAAAGCATCCTAAAAGTTGAATGAGAAAACTGACTACTAATAATAAAAGATAGCTTAGCAGTTCAAAATAGAACAACCCTATAACTAAGCCCAGAAAAGGAATTCGTATAGTGTCTATGCAGATTAGAAGGCGTTTTTTCGGTAACCAATCACCTAGTACTCCTCCTACTAACCCAAATAAGAGATAAGGTAACGTACCAGCAATCACCATTCCTGTAGTCATAACCTCCGAACCAGTTAAATCATATACAATGAAAAGGAAAGCCATTCCAGATAAGATGTCTCCTAATCGAGATACTCCACCGCCTATTAAATAAAATAGTATAGTTTTATTCTTTATAATACTCCTGTACATTATTACCACCCCGTGTAAATTTTAAAGGAGATCGTTTTTTTTATCTTTCATCATATTGGTAAAATTTTTCCCAATATTTATAAAGGAATATTATATAATTACAGGGTTGATTTCCGAAGTTATAATTTATAATTTTTATAAAAAAATAGATTTGGGAGACTGATGACCCAACAGCTATAACCTCACCTTTTTCTACATACTAAAAAGAATTAATAGACGACGCAAAAAGAAGTCCCCTTAATAGGAGGACTTCTTTAACATTCCATTGTTAATTTTCTTCAGGTCTATCCAATGCGTCTCTCTTTCCCTCGCTCTCCGAAACGATCAACGCACAAGCGGCATCGCCGGAAATATTGATGGAGGTCCTTGCCATATCGAGTAATCTGTCAATACCAAGGATTAAGCCGATTCCTTCCACAGGGAGGTTGACGCTGCTCAGAACCATCGCCAGCAGGATCAGTCCTACGCCAGGCACGCCGGCCGTTCCGATACTTGCCAGCACTGCGGTTAAGACCACCGTCACCAGTTCACCCATTGTAAGGTCGACACTGTATACCTGGGCAATAAACACGGTTGCGACCCCTTGCATGATAGCCGTTCCATCCATATTGATGGTTGCACCAAGAGGCTGAACAAAGGAGCTGACAGGTTCAGATACTTTCAGGCGCTTCTGAGCGGTTTCCATTGAAATCGGCAATGTGGCATTACTGCTCGATGTACTGAAAGCCACACTCATAGCCGGGCTGAAATTTTTGAAAAACCAGATAGGACTTTTCTTAGCCAGTAGCAGTACGGAACCTCCGTAAGTGACAACAGCATGAATCACTAATGCTATTATAACGACCATCATATAGAGCCACATGGCCTTGATGGCACCCCAGCCCTGGCTTCCAATGGCGGATGCAATCAATCCAAAGGTACCATAAGGGGCAAATTTCATCACTAGAGTGACCAGGTACATTAATAGATCGTTGGCCTGCTCTACGAGTTTGAAGATGCCTTTCGTCTTTTCACCAAGTGCCGTTAAACCGATGCCGATGAAAATCGCAAAAGCAATGATTTGCAGCATATTGCCTTCGCTCATCGCGGTCAATGGGTTCTTTGGAATGATATTCATCAGCGTTTCCCCGACAGGAGGGGCTTCTTTTGCCTCAAAACCTTCATTGCTTGTTTGATCGATGCCTTCAACAAGGCCCGGATCGATGACATGCGCGAGGCTGAGTCCTATTACAATTGCAATACAGGTTGTCACAAGGAAAAAAAGGATGGTCTTTAATCCAATTCTGCCAAGTTTTTTTGGATCACCCAGTCCGGCTGAGCCAAGAACGATCGATACAAAAACGATCGGGACGACCAGCATGGAAATAAGGTTTAGAAAAATTCTTCCTAACGGGGTGAACAAATACGGATCTAAAATATTAAATACATCTTTTGCAAATACATTTAACAATAGACCGGCAATCGCCCCTGCGACTAAACCGATGATTATTTTGCTTGTCAAACCAAGTTTCATCTTACTCCCTCACCTTCTAAATTAGGCAAAAATATTTCCAGGATTTTACCCTTTTTATAGGGGTTCCAAACCTCGTAATCAAAACAGGTCTTGGAAAGGCTATCTTTACTTTTGCCAATTGTTCCTTTGGTTCATGATATAGAACAGAACCCATAAAATTTTACCTTATGGAAGAACTTCGTGCAAGCATACGTAACCGATTCAAAACAATTCAAGGGTGAGATGAAATGTGATGGATAAAAGTAGAGAAGAGTAGCCCCACAAGTAAATTTACTTCGGATTAAAATCTTTCCGTAGAAGTATAAAACAACTATTGTCGCAATATAGATACAAAGGATGCTATCCAGAAAAGGTAAAACTCTTACAATCGCAGACTAGTATGTTAGCATGTAATTATAAGCGAAATTCATAAGTGAAAAGGGGTAATAAAATGTTTAAGAAAATCGCAAGTGATGCATTGGGATTAAGTGATATCGGGAAAATCATTAAGAGAGAGGATTTTGACAAAACTTTATCTGATGACTATGTATTGCATGAAGATGGAGAAAAAATCCACTTTCTGATCAAATCAAAAACGGATGAATATTGCTTTACCAACAGAGCGCTCATCCATTTAGATGGTGAAAAAGCTGCCAGCAGCAAGCGCAATCTATATCGTTATGAATATTATCAAAATCCGATCAGCAATGTTTCAATCGAAACTGCCGGAACGATTGACCTTGATCTGGAAATTAAATTCACTCTTGGCGGTAAGCCGGTTTCTGTCGATATTGATAAAAAAGAAGGAGAAGCCATCGCAGATTTATATAAATCGCTTCTTGCCATCTCGCATAGTCAGGAAGAAGGAAAGAGGAAGTTTGAATCAGCGGAAAAGAGCTTATCCTTCGCCAAGGACCTTATCCATAGCAATCGATTTCATGATAACGATATCTCCAACGAGTTTAAAGAAACTACGAATTTTGCATATGATTGGCTGAACGAGCACTATCAATCCAATACAAAGAAAGATTTTGGAGATATTTTCGATCGCTATATCCAAAATTAACAGTGACAGAATAGCGCTTGTGCCCTGATTTTATTGTTTAAGGGAACAGGCGCTATTCTTTTATTAAATTAGATTAGTATTGCTACATTTTGTATCTTTCTTTGTACCTGTCTTCATGCTAAAATAAATAGACTATTCTGATTAATGTTTTTCCTAAAAGGGAATAAGTCTAACATCAATGATATAGGGCAGGTGTGGTTTTTAAGTGCAGAGATTGAATAAATTCATTTTTATTACAGCTCTGCTGCTAGTGGTAGTTCTTCTTGGTTTAGTCTTTCGTGATACTTTTATCCCTAAGGAAGTAAATGTAAAAACGGAAACCGCTTCGGTCAGTGAACAAATAGAAAATGTTTTATCTGAGGCAACAGGTGAAGAAGAACAGCTGGAAGCAGATGATATAATCGAACCAACCTCTTCAATTACAGAAGAAATCAAAGAAAATGTAAGGGAAGTTATAAAAGGCGTCATAAATTTATTTAATAAAGATTTAAAGATTGTCTCTATTGGAGATTCCCTCACTCAGGGGGTGGGAGATGAAACGAAAAGCGGAGGGTATGTTGGCATACTAAATCATACCTTTGAGGATAATCAATTGAAGATCTCCTTGGAGAACTATGGGAAAAGGGGTAACCGTACAGATCAATTATTAAAGCGGCTGGAAGACAAGGAGATTGCCCGCTCCATTAAAGAGGCTGATATTGTTCTTATCACAATAGGTGCCAATGATATTATGAAGATTGTTAAAAGTAACTTTATCGACCTTAAGGTGGAAACCTTTGAAAGAGAACAGCAGGGTTATACGGACAGGCTGAGAGCAATCTTTGATAAAATAAACGATTTGAATCCAGACACTAAAATATACCTGATTGGATTTTACAATCCTTTTGAAGGTTACTTTGGGGATATTAAGGAACTTGAAGTCATCATGAGGGGTTGGAATGAAGCAGGGAAAACCGTTACAGAAGAGTATGATAATGTAAACTATATTCCGACATCAGATTTGTTCGAAGGTTCAAATCTGGAATTGTTAGCGGAAGATTATTTCCATCCCAATACAAGCGGTTATAAACTCATTGCCAAACGGGTTTTGGAATATGTGGAAGAAATCAGTTTAGAAACTGAAACAGAAGAAACAGAAGAATGATTTCCTGAAAGCTGAGGTTGCGTGGTAAGCGGGCCTCAGCTTTTTAGATTGCATTATGAAGAAATTACCTGAATCTTCACGGGTTTTCCTTCATCTTTAACGGGTAATGAAAATTTTAAGAACAACTTTTCAAATTCAATATTGGAGGTTTTTATCGTGGCAAACAATAATAATAATGATCAAAACAACCGTAATGAATATTTTGAAGATCGTGCCGGCACCAATGATGCCAGATACCATGTAGTTCCGCATGAGGAAGAAGGCTGGGCAGTAAAAGAAGAAGGGAAAGGCAGCCCGGTATTTACTGCAGGCTCCAAATCAGATGCGGTCGAGGAAGCCAAACGCATGGCTGAAGAATCCGGCAGCATGGCCTACATCCACAGTGAACATGGGCAGATTGAAGAACAGCATAATTACATGGATGAATAAACGGATACCCGGGGCTTTCCCGGGTTTTTTTTTAGCTCCAATCTCCTCAAATAACATCTGCCTTGTTGTTTTTGAATTACCCTCCTAAACACACTCCAATTTCTTGTGAAAAACTATTAAAATAAGCAATAATTCACCCCGGAATTCGTCTAATTAGATGTACACTATTAGAAAGGCGATGAAAAGGTGAATGAAGAAGCTGGGGATTGCAGTTATACTCTTTACTTTTTTTATATTGGTTGGATTTCTATATTTTTTAAATGGAAGCAAAATCATTGATGGAGAGTATGATAAATTGACAATCATGAAAGTAGAAAATGTGGTGTATGTCATTGAAGATAAAGATTTGATCAATTCGGTCGTCAGGCAAATTAACACAAGTCCGAGAGTCTTTAACGCAGACTCCCCAGGATTTTATCATGATACCATGTATTTTGGTATATTGATTTTTGAAGGGAATTCTGAGAAGAAGACGCTTGCTTTCAAAATCCCGGATGGAAATGTCATAACAAAATACTGGGAGGTTGAGACTGGCTTTGATTTTGCTGAAGATGTCAATGACAATATCAGGAGAAAGATATATTAGTCAAGGGAGTGGAGAGTTATGAGAGTGAGAGAAATCAAAATAGAAGATGCAGAGAGTTTGATCTACCTTATTAAGGAGGTGGAGGCATCTTCACAATTCATGATGATGGATGCGGGAGAAAGGAAGACAACAGCTGATCAGATGAAGAAACAGATCCAGCGAATGAAGGAGACGGCCAATTCCACTATTATTGTTGCAGAAGAAGATGAACGTTTGACGGGGTATTTGTTTGCTATCGGTGGAAGCGTCAACAGAACAAAGCATTCTGCCTATATTGCCGTCGGGATATCAGAGCATCACCGGGGAAAAGGGATTGGAAACGCACTCTTTCTAAAGGCGGAAGAATGGGCACTGAACCATGGGATCCTAAGACTGGAACTGACCGCCGTAACACAGAATGAAGCTGGCGTTGCTCTTTATAAGAAGAGGGGATTTGAGATTGAAGGCACCAAAAGAAAATCACTTCATATAAACGGAGAGTTTTTTGAAGAATACTATATGTCTAAGTTACTTTGATTGAACTAGGGAGTATAGCCCTACAAGAATGGTTTTTGCTGTTTGAATATTAATCTTGATTACATTTATAGAAGTTGCAAGAAAATCTAACCTTATTAGCCCTTTACATACTGGATATCAACAATGAAAAACACTTTATAACCATTTTGAAAAAACCCTTTACCTTCACGCAGCGTCAAGGTGTAAAGTGTAATTGTCAGGAGGTGACATCATGGAATATACAGTTAAGAAACTTGCAGAGTTGGCAGGGGTAAGCCCACGTACCCTGCGCTATTATGATGAAATAGAAATTCTTAAGCCGGCGAGAATCAATTCTTCTGGATATCGGGTTTATGGTGAGCGGGAGGTTGATCGGCTGCAGCAGATTCTTTTTTATAAAGAATTGGGAATTGAATTGGAACAGATTAAGGATATTCTTGATGATCCCTGCTTTGACATTGCATACACATTGGCTGATCATCGTAAAGCATTATTGGCTAAACGAGATCAATTAGATCAATTAATAGCTAATGTGGAAAAAACCATAGCGGTGAAGAAAGGGAGATCGTCGATGACAGACAAAGAAAAGTTTGAAGGTTTCAAGCAAAAGGTGATAGATGAAAATGAGCGGAAGTATGGCAAGGAAATTCGTGAAAAATATGGGGAAGGTACGGTAAACCAGTCAAACGCGAAGCTGCAGAATATGTCTGAAGCTGAGTTGGAACAAGCGAACCATCTTGCTGAAAAAATCCATGCTTCACTGGCAGAAGCGATGAAAACTGGAGATCCATCAAGTGAACAGGCTCAAAAGACAGCAGAATTGCACAAACAGTGGTTGATGTATTATTGGCCGAAATACAGTAAAGAGGCACATGCGGGTCTTGGGGACATGTATATAGCTGATGAGCGATTTAAAGCTTACTATGATAAGGAAGGCGATGGTGCCGCCGAGTTCTTGAGAGACTCGATCTATATTTTTACAGGGAAAAAGAAATAAATGGAATGGTGTCTTAGTTGTATGTATTGTGCAGGTTAAGAGAAGCCGTTCTTGATATGACAAACTTATAAGCAGTCCCCACAATTGCAAAGGGGCTGCTTATTTATGTGGAAAGGACATCATTAGGATAATATCAAATCTGTCATTCCACTTTCTACTCTGCAAAAGCTTTTGAATACTGAACGACACCCTGCACATTTTCAAGGGAGCCAGGTGTTAATTCCAGGGCCCTAAATACCTCATCGGGCACTTCGAAAGGAGCTTGTATATTCCAAAGGCTGGCCGGCTTAAAACCAAACTTAGAATAGTAATCTTTGTGTCCCAGAACAATGACTGACCGATACCCAAGGTCCTTTGCTCTTTTTAATGCAGTGTGAATCAGCTGACTCCCAATTCCTTTGTTCTGATATTCGGGTATAACTGAAACTGGAGCAAGAGCCAAGGAGTCTACTGCATGATCCCCGTTAATAATCTTAATTTTCGAAAGGAGAATGTGCCCTATTACATCTTTGTCTCCTTTTAAGGCGATTAATGAAAGTTGAGGGATGTATGCTTCTGATTTCCTTATTCTATTTACAAGCAGATGTTCTTTTTTGTCACTATATTCTTCATTTAGAAAGGCTTCCACAATCACTTTTTCGATCGCGGTGTAATCTGTAGAAAGTTCTTTTTGAATTTTGATTTCCATTTCAATCTCCTTTTGATCAGCTCTTAAGTTAGTCTTCCTTATCATAAAGGGATACTAAATAGTGGTCAATAATCACTATTTCATTAACGCCAAACTAGACTCAGCTTACTAAGGTAAAGTTTTTGCCGAAAACATTAGAAAAGTATGGTAAAATTAGGTGTGTTACTTTCAGAAAATTCGACCTATTAATACAGTATTATTTTTAGTACTATTGCATTAGGAAGGAGGGATTGGCGATGCAAATGGAAACAAAATCCATAGAAATTCACAATGTAAGTGAAGACAGTATAAATAGTGTCCTGAATTGGTTCGAAGCTCGGACACCTTCTTTTTATACGCTTGGCCGGACCTATTTTAATAGTAATCAAGATATCCAGAAAATCTTTTATGAGACTATCATGAAAATACACGAAGAGATTCAACATGTAAAAGAGGATATTCAAT
Source organism: Bacillus sp. SG-1 (assembly GCF_000181495.1). Taxonomy (GTDB): domain Bacteria; phylum Bacillota; class Bacilli; order Bacillales; family Bacillaceae_B; genus Rossellomorea. Next base: position 8,207 of record NZ_ABCF01000018.1, on the reverse strand, counting down.
TTGAGTCACGGGTCACAGAAATTTTTCTCAATGAGTGCCGTGCTCGTCTATCAATTAGCAGCAGAGAGCAGGCAATTGAAGAAGCTGCGGGTGAAATTGTCCCTGGATTATCGAAACTAGCTGCGAAATATAAGGAAGCACTTGCCGTTACATATTTGAAAGGTTTGCCCTTTGAAGAGGGAAGTCAAGTTTTACAGATTACAACGAGGGAATTAATATCTCGTTTGGCTGATGGGATTGAAGAGTTAAGCAGAGAACTTAATTATGGAAATCTTTCGGGAAGCTGTGCAGAATATCAGGAGAATTTCATTGAATACTTAGGGAAATCGCTGAGCAGAAGAGAGAAAATTGAGTTAGAAATACATTTTTATCAATGTGATGGATGCCGGGAAGTACTATCAGTTTTTCAAGATGTCATCTTATTGCTGGAAAGAACTACAGAGCAAGTGCCTTTCCCCCATGATTTTATGGACCAGATTTATGAAAGGGTCGCAGAAACAGAACGGCTCAAAAGAGAAAAAAGAAAAAAACGAAGCAGAATTGGACTCGCCGCTGTTGGTCTATTTACTTTTATGATTTGTACCGGGTTTGTGACAGGAGGGTTTTCCAGCCTTTACTACTCATGGATGGGATGGACGGAGCAGGAAGAAAAGGAAATTGTGCAGTTCTATAAGGACGGTATTAGCGAACCGCTGAATTTAGAACAGGAGAGCAATGGTGTCAAAGTAAGAATCAAAACAGCTGTCGCTGATGAGGTGCAGACTCTCATATACTATGAGATTGAAGATATGAATGAAGAAAACCAATACTTCATCAATTATCATGAGGGAGCTCGTGTAGAAAATGAGTATGAAATATTCGAGGAAGACGCCCGGCCGGTATTCAGGCATCCGTTCGAAGAGGAGACGGATGATGAAGGGAATATTTTTAGAGGGACACTCAGTCTGGCGCCTGTCAAGTCGGACAGCGGCACGGTAGAACTGAGGCTGATGAGGCTTCAGAAGGCAATGAAAGAAGGAGCAGAACGCTCAAACTTTAAGTATTATGAGAGCGTTGAATTCGCGGAGGGTGAATGGAGTTTTGACATTCCGGTAACAAAGCAATCCTCAACTGTATATGATCTTAATCAGGAAACAGAGGTTGAAGGTATCCCATTCAGGATAGACAAACTGACCCTTGCACCAACCGCCACTCTGTTGGAATACAGTTTTCCTCGAATGAAAGGAGAGCAATCCATTGAACATATCAGCATGAGTGGACTGGAGAGTAAGAACAAAACGGCTGAGGTTGATCATTTTTATGGAGAACATATCGATTCATACGGTGATTGGTCAACCTTTCAATCAATGTTTGATTCGCTGTATTTCGATGAGCCCGATAAAGTTAACCTAGTACTCGATTCTATTAATATTTTTGTAGAGGATAATAAAACGATTGAGATCAATCAGGAAAACAATTTTCCACAGGTGTTTACTTACCTTGGGAACGAGCTTACTATCGACAGTTTCGAAACAGGAAATCCGACTAAGGTACATATCACTGACAAGTATACTCAAAACAGGGAATATGAACGACTGCACTTGGATTTAACGTCTGAAAACCAACTGGAATCCTACTCGATGGGAAGCGGAGGGGAAGGAGTCTTGGTTGATAGAGAGGGGAATCAGTATGACCCCGAAGAATATTATTCAACATTAGACAGTATTGGGAGACAGCCAAGGTATTTCCAGACGACGCACGAGATCGAATTATACCGGGATGCTTCTGATGATCCAATTATCCCCAAATACTTACTTATTCGCGGTTATAGTACAACGAAATACGCTGAAGATAAAATTGGAATCCAATTGGATTAATTACACCAATAACAGACAGCACACCCCTTCTTATACAGGAGTGTGCTGTGTGTTTTAGTAAGAAGAGCAGGAATACTACGGGAATCAGGAATAACTTATTTGGAATTCTAATCAGGAACGGTGCTATTTATGAAGGACAGGCTCCTTAATAAATAGCCATTCCGTAACAGGTCGCGAGCCCCTACCTTACAAAAAACATTTTTTATATCAAATTGACGAGGAGGGAATGTGTTGAGAACAGAACAAGAGATGATGAACCTTATTCTAAATACAGCTAATGAAGATGAGCGTATTCGTGCTGTATATATGAATGGTTCACGAACCAACCCCAATGTACCAAAAGATATTTTCCAAGACTATGATATAGTTTATGTCGTTAAGGAAACGGCCCCTTTTATCGAAGAGAAAGAATGGATTGGAGCCTTCGGTGAGCTGCTGATGATCCAAGAACCCGACAAGTTGGACAAGATGGCAGGAGAACATAAAGATTTCACGAAATCTTATGGATACCTCATGCTGTTTACCGACGGAAATCGTATCGATTTGCAAATTCAGTCGTTGGAATGCATGAATGAAAGGTATCTCAGTGATAAACTCACGATCCCTTTGTTAGACAAGGACAATTATCTGCCACCGATTCCAGAGGCCACGGATGTTGACTATCATGTGAAAAAGCCAACAAATGGGCAGTATTTCGGCTGCTGTAATGACTTCTGGTGGTGTCAGCAAAATGTGGCCAAAGGAATTTGGCGCGATGAATTACCGTATGCAAAATTCATGTTTGAAAGTATCATCAGAAGGAATCTCGACGAAATGGTCTCCTGGTGGATTGGGACAAAGACCGATTTCAAAGTTTCACCTGGGAAGTTGGGGAAATACTATAAAAATTTCTTGCCGGAATCCTATTGGAAGATGTACCGGGACACCTACGCGGATTGGAACTATGAAAATATGTGGGATGCTCTCTTTACAGCCGGCAACCTCTTTCGTATTTTGGCAAAGGAAGTGGCAGACACCCTTTCATTTACTTATCCCTATGACGATGATAAAAACATGTCGAATTATTTGCAGCAAGTAAGAACTCTTCCACCAGAGGCTGAGGGTATTTATTAATCGAAACAGCTGGGACCGGATGTAGGTCTTCAGCTGTTTTTTCATAAGGCTGTTCTCGTAAAGGTTGTTGCTTACGGAAAAAATCCAAAAATATATTAAATAGCAAGAAAGTTTAAGAAAAAGCCTTTCATAAGGAGGAAATACTATGAGGTTACCGATATATCAAATTGATGCTTTTACAGACCAGCAATTTAAAGGAAATCCTGCTGCTGTCTGCCCGCTTGAACATTGGATTGAAGACGAGTTGATGCAAAAAATTGCAGCAGAAAACAATCTGGCGGAAACTGCTTTCTTTGTGAAAAAAGATAACGATTATGAACTGAGGTGGTTCACACCTAAAGAAGAGATTGATTTATGCGGTCATGCTACATTGGCCTCAGCTTTTGTGATTTTTAACTACATGGACACCACATTAGAACAAATAAACTTTTACACGAAAAGCGGTGTATTGGAAGTTTCCAAAGAAGGGGCTTTGCTTTCACTCCTTTTCCCTTCAAGACCGGGTAAGCCTTGTGAAGTACCTCATGAACTTATAAAAGGGTTGGGGAGAGAACCAAAAGAAGTCTATAAGGCAAGGGATTATCTGGCTGTATTTGAAACAGAACAAGATATCGTGGATCTGGCAGTGAACGTGGAAGAATTGAAAAAACTGGATGCGCTGGGTGTTATCGTTACCGCCCGAGGCACTGAAGTCGATTTTGTATCAAGATTTTTTGCTCCCAGGGCAGGAATAGATGAAGATCCCGTTACAGGTTCAGCTCACTGCACATTAGTGCCTTATTGGAGTGAAGTATTAAACCAATCCAAACTGACAGCTTTACAGTTATCCCAACGAGGCGGGAAGCTGTACTGCAAGGACCTGGGAGATAAGATTAAAATGGCAGGAGAAGCAGTTGCGTATCTGGAAGGATATATAAACGTATAGCAGAACAGAATGGATTTCACTTAAAGGGGAGAGAAAAGTACATGGAACCGCCAAAGCATATCGTTTCAGCAGCAGCTATTGTCGTAAATGAAGTAAATGAGGTGTTATTGATTAAAGGTCCCAGAAGGGGATGGGAGATGCCCGGCGGACAAGTGGAAGAAGGAGAATCACTGAAAGCAGCGGCTATTCGCGAAACAAAAGAAGAATGTGGACTGGATATCGAGGTAACAAGATTTTGTGGCGTCTTTCAAAATGTTGACAGATCTATTTGTAATACCCTATTTCTCGGAAGACCGATAGGAGGAGAGCTGACGACAACGGAAGAAGCCTTGGAAGTTGGTTTCTTTCCTATAGAGAAGGTGTATGAAATGGTCACCTGCCTCAACTTCAAAGAAAGAATAGAGTATTCCTTAGATGAGAAGATGCAGCCTTTTTATGTAGAGTTTTAATTACCCTCTGTCTATCGAAAGGCTGGGAGGATGCTTTGTTTAAAAAAACTCTTTTCATTAACCAACTGGACAGGTCCGGTTGATCATGAAGGAGGACACGCACCTTCCGCTTCAATCAACCTGTATTAGCAATAGTCAATTTACCATAGTGAAACATTGAAACTATTAAAATAAAGCCTTTGAAAAGGATTTAGAAATGAGGACCGAACATGGAATTTACCCTTAGGAAGAGAACGTCAGATGACATCGAAGAATTCTTAACATGGACGTATGATGGCATTTATGCTTTTTATGATAATGATATCCAACAGGAAAAAATCGATGGTTTCAGGGAGAGTATAGATTCTGACAGAGCCTTCTCGGTGTTTACAAAGGATGGAACACTAGCTGGAAATTGTGAATTTTTTAACGTCGCTGATGATGATGATGATGAAGTACTTGCGGTCGGTGTTCAGATGAAGCCTTCACTTACGGGAAAAGGCTACGGTTCCTCTTTTATGGACGCAATTATAAATGAAGGAAGAGGTATATTTAAATATGACCATCTTGAGCTGGCTGTCGTAGATTTTAACAAACGGGCGATAAAGCTTTATGAGAATGCCGGCTTTAAAAGAAAAGGAGAATTTCAAAATGAAATCAGGGGCACTACTTACGATTTCATTATTATGGAAAAAGACTGGACTTAAATTGAATGACAGTATTGTCATAGGTACTAGATCATCAGCTTACTTTACCTTATTAGAAGCAAGGCGGCATAAAATAATGAGATGACTATGGCTGCTGGGAAAGATGATGAGCTCCTACCATCAAAGAGTCTAGAAAGGAGGGCATAGTATGATATTTCCAGTTATAGAAACAAATCGGTTGATTTTAAGACAACCTATAAAAGATGATGCTCAAGATATGTTAAAATACCTGTCTGATCAAGATGTCGTTAAACACATGGGGCTGCTGCCTTTTCAATCAATTGAAGATGCACTGGGAGAAATACAATGGTACGATTCTATTCTGAAAGATGGCAGCGGCATTAGATGGGGAATAACCCTCAAAGAAAATAATAAAATGATTGGAAGCTGTGGTTTTCTTAATATGGCTGCCGAGCATTCCAGAGCAGAAATAGGGTATGAATTAAGCCAGGATTATTGGGGGAAAGGAATTGCCGGAGAAGCCTTGGAAGCGGTCGTCCTATATGGCTTTAAACACTTTCATCTTGAGAGGATTCAGGCATTAATAGAGCCGGGAAACTCTCCCTCTCAAATGCTGGTGGAAGCCAAAGGTTTCCAGAGGGAAGGACTATTACGGCACTATGAATATACGAATGGCAACTTTGATGATCTTTATATGTACTCCCTTTTAAAAAGCGATTTGGACGATAAAATAAGGGGGAGTTGAAAATGGTTGGAAAAGAAAGTCCTGAAGACAAGAGGGAAAGGCTGAGGCAAGAAGAGCTCAAGAGGAATCCTCTTGGAAGCATTGGTGAGAGTAAAGACAGGAATCTTGCCGACATAGTGGGAGGTCAAGGCTGGAAAGGGACCGGGCTGCTAATAGTTTTGTTGGTTGTCGGATATATCATATATGCATTACTATTTTGATCTATGCACCATTCCTTGCGTGTAAATTAGTGTTTTTATTTCGGGATGAAAGCCGATATTTGTCGGTTAGTCGATAATGCAGATAATCGCTGATAAATTTCAGGAATCGCCGATAAAACACGATAGTCGCCGATAAAATTCCTCGTCCTCAGTGATGGAAGCTGACATACAGAATAGCTTCATCTAAACGCCTATCAGAGAAGAAGTTTAACGACTATAAACTAGAGCGGAAATGGTGAGTTATGTATCTTAATAATGATACTTACCTGTAATTTGCAGTAAAATCTTATTGAAAGGCTGTTTTCTATAAGATTGTTGCTTTTTAACTAATTTTTCTAGATGTGTTTACGAATGGTTGATTAGAGCGAAAGGTGTGCGATCTCCTGCGGAACTAGCGGGACGTCTAGTTCCATCACCAAGGTTACGTACCTACTGGAACGTAACCCAGCCCCTCAGGATCAAATAACCCGAAGAGAATAAAAGGAAAGAGCACCTTTTTTTCTCTTCGGAACATTTGCCTGTCGGGGCTGACCTGGGTGCTACCACTTTTGATGACAGGTGAGACCAAGGCTACGTACCCACCGGAACGTAACCCCACAGGCGTAGCCGAGGAGGCTCACCGACCGCCCCGCTGAGTCGCATACCTGGAGCGGAAATCAACTACTCATCCACTAGCAGTATATACAAAAAAAAAGAACCTATTAAAAACACCTGCCAATCTGTGTCGGGCCCCCAAGGAAGTGTATGGATACAGTTATAAAGATGGCCAATTCTCCAAATTTCTCATCGTATTTCACTACTCCTGTACTTTTCTTATCCCACTTAAATCAATACCTCATGGAAGGACTCCCTGGCAGCTAACGGAAAATCGGCTGAAAAGGTAATAAAGACTAGCGTGATCATCTTCGCTCAAGCTTTTTGATTGTAAATTTCTACATTTAAGAAGGAAGGGATTCCAAAATGGCGTTTCGTCCTTTATACTGTATAAGTATATTTTCTTGAAGATAAAGGCTGTTAATTGAACTTATTAGTTATCATATATAGAATGTAAAAGCTCTGTATGAAGGAGGAACTCTAATTGAAAATTGAAAAAGGTGAAATGATAGAAGCGCAAGTACATCGATTGGATGATAGAGGAGCTGGACAGGCTGTTGTCTGGCGTGAAAATGAAAAAGGAAATATAGGTAAATTAAAGCTTACAATTCCTCGCACTCTTCCGGGCGAGAAGGTGAGAGTAGTAGTGGACGAGCCGCTGAAAAGAAGAAGAAAGGCGCACCCTGAAGAAATTCTTGAGGCTCATCCTGAAAGAACTGCACCGCCCTGCCCTCACTTTGAACGATGCGGCGGTTGTGTATGGCAGCATTTGAGCTATGAGGGTCAGCTGAAACAAAAGACTGACCATGTGAAAGAGGAAATTGCCTCACAAGGGTATGACCCGGCGCTGGTATTGGATACGATCGGGATGGACAATCCGTGGCGTTACCGTAACAAAATGGAATTTACATTCGCCCCGGATGGCTCTTTAGGTCTTCACGAACAAGGAAACTTCCGCAAAGTCATTTCGCTTGAGACTTGCTTGATTGCAAGTGAAGAAATGGTTGAAACGGCTATGGAAGTGGCAAATTGGGTCAATGCCCATGGATTAAAAGGATATGACAAAGATGCCCACGAAGGATTGCTTCGCCACTTGATGGTCAGACAGTCCTTTGCAACAGGTGAAATTATGCTTGGCCTTTTTGCAACAGAAGCCCCAGAAAGTAATCTGGAAGAAGCTGTTTCTGATTTGGTGAAGCGTGTTGAGGAAAAGTTCCCGAAAGTGAAAAGTTTGTTATGGCTTGAAAACAGAGATTGGGCAGATCGCGCTCAATCGGAAAAAACACACGTTCTTGCAGGACGGGATTTCATTTATGATGAAATGGACGGATATCGTTTCCGCCTTTGGTTTGACACGTTCTTCCAAACGAACCCTGTTCAGGCGCAAAAACTTGTAGACCTGGCAGTTGAAATGGGTAAACCAAAGAAAACGGAAAAAATGATCGATCTATTCTGTGGTGTGGGGACCTTCTCCCTTCCGTTTGCGAACCGTGTAGGTGAACTTGCCGGAATTGAAATTGTGGAAAGTTCAATTGAATCTGCCAAGCGAAATGCTGAGGATAATGGCATTTCTAATACAACCTTCCTCGCGAAGGATGCAAGAAAAGGAATTGATCAAATCCTGGAGAGCTTTGGGAGACCTGAATTGCTTCTCCTTGACCCTCCACGTTCGGGTGCC
>NZ_ABCF01000019.1 GCF_000181495.1 Bacillus sp. SG-1 | reverse complement strand
GCTGTATAGCATGTCATAGTACGGATGTGGTAATAGGAGGATCTTTTAAATTACAATCGTCCAAGTTGCAAAAGGATTATGATAACAAGGATAAACTACATAATTTTGTTCAAAAAAACATGCCAGAAGATGAACCTGGATCTTTATCAGCCGAAGAATACGAGGCAGTGGTAGATTATATTTGGAATGGACAAAAATGAATTAGGGGGAAAAGAAATGTTCAAAAAACAGAAAGCAATGAGTATGACAGCGTCACTTTTAGTAGCTGGTACAATCCTAGCAGGTTGTGGAAGCAGTGAAGAAGTAGTTAAGGAAACCGAAAAAGAGGCAAGCGCAGCAGTATCTCAGCCTTCATTAGAGGCTGAATTTGCTCAAGATGGAAGTAACGTAACGATCACGTGGTCAACAGACTTAACGATTTCTGCAGATCATTATGGTGGTGACCACGTTGACGGAGAAGGCCACGCACATGTATACGTAGATGGGGAAAAAGTAGCTGGTCTTAAAAATACAGATCCATATACTGTTGAAGGGCTGGAGCCAGGAACTCACATTGTAAAACTTGAACTTCAACAAAATAACCATGAATCTTATAGTGTAAGTAAAGAAACAGAAGTAACAGTAGAAGAGAATTCTGCATCAACTACTCCAACACTAGAAGCAGAATTTTCCCAAGATGGTAACAATGTAGTTATTAAATGGAATACTGATCTAAACATTTCCGCTGAACATTATGGCGGTGAACATGTTGACGGCGAAGGCCATGCACATGTTTATGTAGACGGTGAAAAAATCGCTGGGCTAAAAAATACTGATCCATATGTTGTAGAAAATCTAACTGCAGGTAAACACATAATCTCTATTGAACTTCAACAAAATGATCACCAACCATTAGACATAAAAAAAGAATTTGAAGTAGAAATTAACTAATCATGAAGGATGGGCATACCAAATGCCTATCCTTCTTGTGTTTTAGAAGGGGTTTCCCTATCGATTAGTCCTTTCAAATGGGAAAAACACATACAAATAGTCACTTGATTTGTAGGTGACTTGACTCCCAAACTTAATTTCATCTACAAAGCACTCTTAATACAAAAACAAACACTTCATCGCTTTAAAGCGCGAAGAGGGACTGTCCCTTTTCGTGCTTTAAAGGATTGAAGAGGACCAGCCTCGCAGGCTGGTCCTCTGTGTTATTCGCCTTTCATTTCTTTTACTTGGTCTTGGTGGTTGTCGATCCATTCTTGTGCGACTTCTTCTGCGTCTTGTCCTTCGTCTATTTTAACAATCATATCTTCAATATCCTTTACTGGCATTTTCCACTTGCTCAGGAATTCGTATGCTTCTGCTGCTTCGTCTTTGAGATCCTTATTGGTGATCACGTGGACTTCAGACGTTTGGAAGAACTCTTCAGGACTTGTCAATACTTTTAAATCATAGTTGGCGAACATCGGGTGCGGGCGCCAGCCGAGGAACAATACAGGTTCCTCATTTCCCATCATCCGCTGTGCCTGCGCAAGCATTCCGCCTTCACTGGATGCTACATACTCCAAATCAAGGCCCAATTCTTCAATCATTTCTTTAGAAGTGACTGTCATTCCTGCTCCTTCTTCGATTCCATAGATTTTTCCGCCAAAGAGGTCTTCTTTCCCTTTGATATCCTCGACGGATTCAATCCCCTCTACATACGTCGGGATGACCCATCCCAACTCTCCTTCTGTATAACTGACAGCCGTATCATCCAGTTTATCGCCGTACTTTTCCATGTAGTTGGCATGCATGACCGGAAGCCACGCATCCATGAATACATCCAGGTCACCCCTTGCCAGGCCTGTATATACTCCGCCGGCATCGGCTTTTGTCTCATTGACTGTGTATCCCATATCTTCCAGGATCAGCTTTGCCACTTTGGTCGGCGGTACTGTACTAGTCCATGGCGTCACGCCAAATGTAACAGTGACTCCTTCATTATTGCCTCCATTTTGCTCTGCATTATCCTCGCCTTCATCGTTATTCCCCGTTCCACAGCCTATCAGCAGGAAAGCAGTAAGAATCATGATGAAGCCAATTTTCCATTTTTTCATTGTATTTACCTCTTTTCTTATTTTTTCTGACCCAGTCCTTGCGTGATACGGTCAAGGATGATTGCCAAAACAACTATACCAAGACCCCCGACCAGTCCCAGTCCAACGTTGACACTCGAGATACCTGCCAAAACGGTTGATCCCAATCCAGGTGCACCGATCATCGACGCGATAACCGCCATCGACAGCGCAAGCATGATCGTTTGGTTAATCCCCGCCATGATGGTAGGGACAGCCACCGGAAGCTGTACTTTTGTGAGCATCTGCCATGATGTAGAACCGAAAGCTCTCGCCGCTTCCACCATATCCGCTGGAACTTGTCTGATGGCAAGGCTCGTCATCCTGACAGCCGGCGGGGTCGCAAAGACGAAGGTGGAAATGACCGCAGGTACTTCTCCTAATCCGAACAGCAGGATAGCCGGAATCAGATAAACGAAACTTGGTAAGGTCTGCATGAAATCCAGAATAGGTCTTACTACTTTATTCAGTGCTTCAGATTTGGCAGACAGGATGCCTAATGGAACACCTAAGACAATGGAGAACAAGGTCGCCACAATAACGACTGCCAAAGTTAACATGGCATCCTCCCACAGATCGACCGAACCCAGATAGAACACGCCGATGAGAGTGAAAATCGCAACCCCTTTTCCGGCGAATTTCCAAGCAAGTAGAATCAGGATAATCGCCATGACTTCTGCTGGGACCCAGACGAAAATATCCGCCACTCCATTGATAAAAAAAGAAATAATGCCGCTGACCGCTTCGAAAAAACCTCCCATAACGGGGATCAGCCAATCATATACAAAGTCATTCGTCCATTCTTCCAATGGCAATGTAAAGTAGTTCATTCTGCCGTCACCTCACTTTGCTCTTTACCGAGTACAAGTCCCGAAAGGATGGAAACCCTGACGATAATCCCCATCAGCTTATTGTCCTCCACCACAGCAATCGGATATCTGGATTCTGCGGCTACACCGATCAGGTCATTCAATGGTGTGTCCGGAGTGGTTGTATGATAATCCTGTTCCAATACATCTTCCACCCATTTATTTTCTTTATAGGCTTGGATAGCAGAATCAATTGTTAATAACCCTTTTAAATTCTTATCTTTATCCACCACAAAGATGCTCGACAGTCCGGCATCTTCCATCTTTTTGACTGCCATCCTCGGGCCGTCTTTCCACGTTGTGACCACATCCGGTTTTTTCATAACATTGCCGGCTACAAGCACCTTGGAACGGTCGACATCCTCTACGAAGTTATATACATATTCGTTGGCCGGGTTTTCAAGTATTTCTTCTGCAGTACCAACTTGAACAATCGATCCATTTTTCATAATCGCAATCCTGTCTCCAAGCTTAAGCGCCTCATCAAGGTCATGAGTAATGAACAAAATTGTTTTTCCCAGCTTGCTTTGCAGGTTCAGCAGCTCATCCTGCATTTCTTTTCTGATAAGCGGATCAAGAGCACTGAAGGCTTCATCCATCAGAAGGATGTCCGAGTCATTAGCTAGGGCGCGTGCCAGTCCGACCCGCTGCTGCATCCCTCCGCTGAGTTGATCCGGATAACTTTCCTCATAGCCTTTCAATCCGACATCATGGATGGATTTAAGAGCTTTTTTGGAACGTTCTTCTTTTGCCATCCCTTGTATTTCAAGGCCGTATTCTACATTATCCTGAACGGTCCTATGGGGAAACAGTGCGAACTTCTGGAACACCATCGCCAATTTTTTTCTGCGGGTAAGCATCAAATCAGTCTTGGACATCTCAGTGATATTATGTCCATCGATCAACACCTCGCCCGCTGTCGGTTCAATCAACCTGTTCACGAGCCGGATCAGTGTCGATTTACCACTTCCAGACAGACCCATAATGACGAAAAATTCGCCGGCTTTCACTTGAAATGAAGCATTGTTTACGCCGACGGTCATTCCGGTTTCCTCTAGAATTTTCTCCTTCCCCTGCCCCTCATTTAACCTTTTCAACCCTTCTTTTGGATTGGAACCAAAAATCTTTGTAAGGTTATTGACTTCAATCTTGTACATACGCATGTCTCCTTTGATAAAACTCTCTGACATTACTATTTGTAATTTCCCCCATTTCATACTTTGCGTGCTGCATATTTCACACAAAAAAAAGGACCCCTCCAGGCCCTCTCATTTCATTACCCTCTGTTATCCGCACTGTTCCACGTTTTCCCGTCTGTTGAATTACGCACCGAGTACCGTTCCGCTGTCGTCAGCTCTTCTGCCGTCACGCCTGGCATTGCCCCCAGTTCGGTATCGATGACATCATTTAAAATCGCCGGATTATCGGTTTCCCTCAAAACAGATTGCAGCTGCTCTTTCGCTATGTTCCTGGACTTGCGTTTCACCATTAACAACACCTTCCTTTAGAATCGTTGTTATAGGTTATCCTAAGCTGACCTTCCTATTCCAAAGATAATGCTTCAACCAGTATCTGCTTCCAAGAGATGAGGAAAAAGAAATGCCCTTCCCCCTTTACCTCAAGAACTCTGGAGTCATGATACTTTCTCTGCAGGTAGAGTGTTGTTTTTTCCGGCCAAAGGTGATCTTTACTGGCATACCAGAGATACACCGGAAAAGGCGATTTCCATTCCGGAAGGCGAAAAGGGTTCATCATCGCTTGAAGCTCAGCAAAGTGGACCCAGCCTTTCGTTCGGTAAGCCTCCAACAAACCTTCTGATGTCTGTTTCTTTAATTGTTCCTTCAAGTCATTCTGGTTCCCGCTGTGCCTTTCTTTATCATGTAATTCTGAAAGCTTCCGCCCTATACTCCCCGTCCACCTCCTATTAATATGTTTTAAAAGCCCTCGCAGAAAAAATGGTCCCATTTTATAGAGCTTAGATATCAGTTTCCAGCGAAAAGGAAGCACTTTGCTGCTGACTTTGTTCTGAAGGGGAACAGCACTCGCTGCCAGTGAGAGGGAGGAGAGAGATTGTGGATACCGGTAAGCAAACACTTGGGAGAATAATCCCCCATTTGACCAGGCAATGCCATGAGCCTGATCTATATCTAAATGGTCCATTACAGCTTTCACATCATCCGCATGATCTTCCATTGAATAGTCTTTAATCAAATCAGAACCGCCATACCCCGGCCGGTTAACCATCAGGATATACAACCGGTTTTGCTGTAAAAACTTTTCATCGCAGAAAATGGAAGAGGCAATAGACCCCCATCCATGAAAATAAAGAACAGGCGTGCCGGTCCTTTCTCCAAGCGTCTCATATGTAATTTTTCTTCCAGATGGATGTTTGAGCACACGCCGTTCTATCCCATGCATAATGACTATCGTCCTTTCCTATCAACTTACTCATTTATTTTCCCTGCTTGTATCTCCTGCAAACGGAGGTAGTGCAGGCTTCGTGCCAGTGAATCAACCCCCAATAAGTGGACATTTAAAAATACGACACATCAAGCCGTTTTTAGATAGTCTTTAAGGAACTGTTTTGGAGAAACGAATCCAATTTTACTGTGGATTCGTTTCTCGTTGTATCGCTTAATATACTTTAATAAATTTATTTGAAGTATATTTGAATCTTTATTTACAGGATAGAAACAAGGGAATTCAGTCTTCAGCTGAGAGAAAAAGCTTTCTATAACGGCATTATCCCAACAGTTACCCTTCCGGGACATACTAGGGGTGAATTTTAACTCTTTCTTCAAGCTTCGGTACATAAGAGAACGGTATACACTTCCTTGATCACTGTGAATAAGAACGCCTTCAAGGTTCTTTAGCTTTCTTTTCTTTTTGGCAGCTTTGATAGTATCTTCAATCAATTGTTTGTTTGGACTTAACCCTATTTTAAAGGCGATAATTTCTCGGTTAAACAAATCCATAAGGGCTGAAATATATAGCTTTTCACCTCTGTGGATGACTTCAGTCATATCAGTTACCCACTTTTGGTTTGGATGTTGAGCCTCAAAGTCTCTTTCAAGAAGGTTCGGATATACCGTACCAGTTGACTTCCCCTTTGATTCTTCATTTGTCTTTGGCAGTCTCACCACTGCCTTTAAATTGGCTTCCTTCATTAGCCTAGCTACTCTTTTATGGTTAACAATTTGCCCCTTGGCCTTCAAAACTTTTGAAATTCGTTTAGATCCATAAGTCCCTTTCTCGGCTCGATATACTTTCTTAATTGCTTTTAATGTCTCTTTTTCTTCTGAGGATGCAGAACGCTTTGGTCGCTTAAGGTAGGCATAATAACCACTAGGTGACACCTTAAGTACGCGGCATAAAAGTATAACTGGGTATTCCTTTCTCAATGCAGAAATAGCTTCAAATTTCTTGCTTATTCGTTCTCTTTGAGAAAGGCCTGGAACTTTTTTAGGATTTCATTCTCTTGTTCCTTTTCCTTAAGTTTCTTCTCCAATTCCCGAATTCTTTTTAAATCCTTGGAAGACGCTGAGTTAGTAATAGAACGGGAGTTCATCAAACCCTCTTTCCCATTTTCTTTGAACTTGTTCACCCATCTATTTACTGTGTCTCTGTGCAATCCCATCTCCTCTGCCACTACAGCTACAGGTTGATGATTCTCCAAGACATTTTTTACAGCTTCTAGTTTAACTTCGACACTTGTATGTGAAATTGGTTTTTTAGGCATTATTATTTCCCCCATAAATGCATATTTGTCGTATCTTCATGATAACTTATATGTCCATTATAAGGGGGGAGACTACAGGCACGACCCGAAAAATGACGAATTGGCGGCTGAACACCCTTTATATAGATTACATAAAGATGACACCATTGGTTTTCACTTCTTGGGCAGAATATCAGCTGGGAGTTTTTATCTGCCCGCGGCTTGTCTCGACTGAGCGGTGTCGTTTATCGACCGAAGCGTGTCGAATAGAATTGTGTCGTATTTCAACCAAAGTCTGTCGATATCGACATTGCGATGTCTCTATTCTGCCGAGATTTATCCGAACACAATGATTGAACAAAAGGCTGAAGGTGGTCAAGGTATCAGAGTTTGGCAAGTACTTTTTAGGCCCAGCAAAAACAAAGCCCGCAGCATGCTTTTTGTCCATCATTCATTCGACAAAAACCGGGGCGTGCCTGTAGTCTCCCCCCTTATAATGGACATATAAGTTATCATGAAGATACGACAAATATGCATTTATGGGGGAAATAATAATGCCTAAAAAACCAAGTTCACATACAAGTGTCGAAGTTAAACTAGAAGCTGTAAAAAATGTCTTGGAGAATCATCAACCTGTAGCTGTAGTGGCAGAGGAGATGGGATTGCACAGAGACACAGTAAATAGATGGGTGAACAAGTTCAAAGAAAATGGGAAAGAGGGTTTGATGAACTCCCGTTCTATTACTAACTCAGCGTCTTCCAAGGATTTAAAAAGAATTCGCGAATTGGAGAAGAAACTTAAGGAAAAGGAACAAGAGAATGAAATCCTAAAAAAGTTCCAGGCCTTTCTCAAAGAGAACGAATAAGCAAGAAATTTGAAGCTATTTCTGCATTGAGAAAGGAATACCCAGTTATACTTTTATGCCGCGTACTTAAGGTGTCACCTAGTGGTTATTATGCCTACCTTAAGCGACCAAAGCGTTCTGCATCCTCAGAAGAAAAAGAGACATTAAAAGCAATTAAGAAAGTATATCGAGCCGAGAAAGGGACTTATGGATCTAAACGAATTTCAAAAGTTTTGAAGGCCAAGGGGCAAATTGTTAACCATAAAAGAGTAGCTAGGCTAATGAAGGAAGCCAATTTAAAGGCAGTGGTGAGACTGCCAAAGACAAATGAAGAATCGAAGGGGAAGTCAACTGGTACGGTATATCCGAACCTTCTTGAAAGAGACTTTGAGGCTCAACATCCAAACCAAAAGTGGGTAACTGATATGACTGAAGTCATCCACAGAGGTGAAAAGCTATATATTTCAGCCCTTATGGATTTGTTTAACCGAGAAATTATCGCCTTTAAAATAGGGTTAAGTCCAAACAAACAATTGATTGAAGATACTATCAAAGCTGCCAAAAAGAAAAGAAAGCTAAAGAACCTTGAAGGCGTTCTTATTCACAGTGATCAAGGAAGTGTATACCGTTCTCTTATGTACCGAAGCTTGAAGAAAGAGTTTAAATTCACCCCTAGTATGTCCCGGAAGGGTAACTGTTGGGATAATGCCGTTATAGAAAGCTTTTTCTCTCAGCTGAAGACTGAATTCCCTTGTTTCTATCCTGTAAATAAAGATTCAAATATACTTCAAATAAATTTATTAAAGTATATTAAGCGATACAACGAGAAACGAATCCACAGTAAAATTGGATTCGTTTCTCCAAAACAGTTCCTTAAAGACTATCTAAAAACGGCTTGATGTGTCGTATTTTTAAATGTCCACTTATTGGGGGTTGATTCACTGGCACCAACTATATGAATTCAAGTATGAAACATCTCTTTCTGTCCACCCTATTAAATACGTAGAAAAGTTGAAAGGTTTCATTTTTTTAGCAAAGGGAAAAGTGTAAGGAATAATTTAATCAGAGAGGTAGTATATGGCAAAAACTAATTTGGAGAAAAATATCTCAAGCTATATCGGCCGCTTGCTTCGTGAACATTTTGGCCGCGGACCCGGCAATGTGATTTGCACAGTGTCAGGACCCTATGTGGTGGTGCATATTTCCAGCTTTTTATCACCAATGGAGAAATCCCTTATGGACAGCGACCAGACTGTTTATGTCCAGAAAACAAGAGACTTGATGATGGAGACTTTAACCAAGGAAATTAAAGCCTACATTGAATTGACTCAAGGTCATCATGTGGAAGAATTCTACTATGACTGGCAGCTTGAAGCAAAAACGGGAATGATGATTGCTGTCTTATCTTCTCCCGATGAGGAACATCCACTTCCACCCAAAAATGACTTCAAAAATAGTGACATGGTCAATAAAGATATCATCAAAATCAGCGCAGAGGTCCAGAAGCCCCCGGAGAAAACGTATTCCATCATGCTCAATCCCCGCACATTGCTGATCATCAGGGAAGGAATCTTCATCAGTATCGAAAAAGAGCTGATTCAGCTCGGCTCCCAGGAAACACTAAGATTGGCAAAAAGGAATTTAGAAAAAGGCCGTTTACTCCACCATAAAAACAGTTTTGAAGAGTACCTGGATGCGAAACTGGTTGACTTCTTTGTAGACTGGAACTTTGACAGGGATAAAAGCCTCATCCTGTTCAACCTCAAACCTATCGAAAAATCCCTTTGATAATAATCTCATCCATGTTATCATAGAAAAGAATTTCGTTTCTCAACAAAAAATTCTTATTCTGATAGCAATGAATGGGCACAGAACCGGACATAAGTCAGAAGAGGAGGACGCGCCTTCTTTTCTGACTTTTTTTATATCCATATATTGTAAAAATTATTTTATAAAGGATGATATATATCGGGATGAACATCAATCGACTACCGCAGAATGAACAAGAACTCTTGTCATGCATAGATAACTATATTGATAAAGTACATCAACAAAGTGCACAGCCCGCTACAATCAAGAAGGCCGAGTTGGAAGAACATATTGAATCTGAGGCTGCAAGACTGTCTGTCCCATATGAAAAAAACTCTACTTCTATTCAAACCTATTATACTTTCTATCTGAAACAGCAGAACGTTCAGGTAGAACTATTTTACCGATATCAGAGCTTCTATACGAGACACAGTATTAATCCCCTCACATAAAAGAAGGCCCTTTTCTAACCGAAAAGGGCCTTTCTCTATTTTTATTTCACCTGCTTAAGAAGCTCACCGATTTTAGCATGTTTCTCTGGCGATTCATCGATGTGTTTCCATACCACTTTCCCCGTTTCATCGGAGATCCATGAACCACCCTGGATATATATATCCTGAGTATTTAGGGATTCCTTCACAACCTGTCTCCTTGCCTCATTTTCAGGGAGAAATGATTTCTTTCCGCCTTTTAAGAAAGCTTTGCCGGCTTTCGCAAGAAGTTTCCATTTAGCCATGGATTTATGTCCCATCTTTTTATACAAAGAACGTTCGGGATCTCCATAAATATCAAACGGATAAGGTCCGAATTCCTTTATAAATCGTTCAACTAACGAACGATTCGATGGAATAATTGCAATCAGCTGCACTCCGCCCGCCGTCAATTGATCATAATGCTCACGCAACTGCGCGAGAAATGCCCTACAGGCCGGTCAGCCGGGGTGCCTCAGGAAAATAACAAGGCTTTTCTGATTTTGTATAATCTCTTCAAAACTGCGGTCTACACCAAAAGGCTTTTGAAGTATCTCCTTCATTTCCTCACCTTTTCCAAAAAAATATTTTCTTAATTCTATGATACATTACTCTCGAAGCTAAAATGCGGAATTTTTGCAAATTCTCTTTGACAACTCCCTAGATATAATGTAAATTACCTAATGTACGAACATTTATTATTAATACTAAAATTAATATTCGTTTTTAGGAGTGTTACTGATGGAAAATGTGTTTGATTATGAAGATATTCAATTAATTCCTGCAAAATGTATCGTTGAAAGCCGTTCTGAGTGTGATACTACTATTACTTTAGGCGGCCATACTTTTAAATTGCCAGTGGTTCCTGCGAATATGCAGACAATAATAGATGAGAAGATTGCGGTGTACTTAGCGGAAAATGGATATTTTTATATCATGCATCGTTTTCAGCCGGAAAAACGATTAGATTTTATCAGAGATATGCATGCAAAAGAGCTTATCGCCTCAATCAGTGTCGGGGTGAAAGAAGAGGAATATAAATTTGTTGAGCAATTGGCTTCCGAGGGTGTAATACCTGAATTCATTACAATTGATATCGCTCACGGACATTCAAATGCTGTCATCAATATGATCAAACACATCAAGAGCCACCTCCCTGCCAGCTTTGTCATTGCCGGAAATGTCGGTACGCCTGAAGCCGTAAGGGAATTGGAAAATGCCGGGGCGGATGCAACGAAAGTCGGTATCGGACCAGGAAAAGTGTGTATTACGAAAATCAAAACAGGATTTGGTACAGGAGGATGGCAACTCGCCGCTCTTCGCTGGTGTGCCAAAGCAGCCAGCAAGCCTATCATCGCTGATGGCGGGATCCGTACACACGGAGATATCGCTAAGTCCATTCGATTCGGAGCTTCCATGGTCATGGTCGGTTCTTTGTTCGCCGGTCATGAGGAATCACCAGGAGAAACAGTGGAAAGAGACGGGAAGTTCTTCAAAGAATATTTCGGTTCCGCTTCTGAATTTCAAAAAGGTGAAAAGAAAAACGTCGAAGGTAAAAAAATGTTTGTTGAACATAAGGGCTCATTGATTGATACCCTGACTGAAATGGAGCAGGATCTGCAATCTTCCATCTCCTATGCAGGCGGCAGCACTCTCGACGCCATTCGTCACGTGGATTATGTAGTGGTGAAAAACTCAATCTTTAATGGTGATAAAGTTTATTGATAGAACGCTGTTTTCGTATATATTGTTGCTCTCGGAAAAATCCAAAGAGCCGGATTTTTCCCTTGGAGGCAAAGGCCTTTTTCTCTGAACAAGGTGAATTAGCTCTTTTCTTCCTTGTTTATCAGGCTATTTCTAGTTAATTAAGTAGATAGTTTTTAAAGTTTATATTAAATAGCAACAAAGTTTACGAAAAGAGCCTAATAGAAAGAAAACGGGCAAGGTTTTGCTACCTTTGCCCGTTTTTTTATTGGGTAATGACTTTTGGTCTTGTTAGTGTGTTCGTATCTGATGTTTTATGTCCCCGCTTCCCGAGCCAAACATCAAGAACCCTTCCGCCTGTATATCCTTCCGGCTATTTTAGAAGACAACTGACACATCAGCATCCCAATCAGGGCGGCAATCAGAATGTATACACCGGCAAAGATTTGGAGGGTCCCGGATGCAAGACCGGCAATGATCACTGAAAACTCACCTCTCGGGGCCAGAGTAAACCCGGTCTCCAAGGACTCTTGCTTATTCAATCCATACCACTGACCGCCGATAAAGCCGACGATCAATTTATGGAAGATGGACCAGAGGATAATCGTGAAGAGGAGGCTGAATGCCGGGATTTCACTTGTGAATTCAAGCGATATGCCAAAGTTCAGAAAGAAGAATGGGAGAAACAGGTTTCTCACCGGCAGCGCAACTTCCTGAATTTTATCTTTAAAATTCGTTCCAGCGAACATCAGTCCTGCGAGGAACGCACCGATGACTTCCGATAAGCCAAGAAGGACCGCAAATCCTCCATACGCCAAGGCCAGTCCAATAATATAGACAAGTAGATAATCTTCATGCAGGAACTTTTCTATAAGGGTATAACCCTTTTTTTGTATAAAGCGGCTGATGGTTACGGCAATCCCTACAAGCAATGCTACTTTTAAAAAGATTAACAGAAAGTCCATCACACTGAAGCCATCCCCACTCAGTCCGATTAAGACAGTTATCAGAATGGGAGCAACCATATCCTCGAATATTAACAGGGTCAGAACATACCCCGATTCTTTTCTGTCCAGCTTTTTATTGTGTTCAAGCAATTTAATGGTGATCGAGGAACTGGTCGCATAAACGAGTCCCCCGATCAACAGCGAATTGAATAGACCCTGTCCGAACAAAGCACTGATACCGGCTGTTACGCCCACTCCCAAAACCAGATCCAGGAGGCCGGGCTTCCAGACCTTCTTTCCTTTTGACACTATTTCCTTCAGCGGGTATTTCATTCCTAAAAGAAAGAAGAGCAGAATTAATCCAATCTCACCTGCCACTTCAATCGTTTTGGCTTCATTAAGCAGTCCGGCAAGCGAGATGCCAGCACCCAAAAGTATATAGATGACAATATCAGGGATGCGCAGTACCTTGTTCCCAAAGTAAGCTGTGATAAATAATACCAGCAGAAACAAACCAAGAAATAACGGCAGATTCACGTTTCGCACACCCTCTCATTTCAAAACAATTTAATACTTTCCTTACCCGCTTTTCCATCAATCTAAGCTTAGCAGAAACTGGCACTCCAATAGTTTTTCAGCTAGCATCCAGAATAAAATGTAACTGGACATGGCAAAAAATAAAAAGCTTAAAGGCTTTTTAAAGTGTACCCTTTGTAAAGGACATTTTAAAAAAGCCTAAGCTACTTTTAAAAGATGATCTCTGTATTGTACAGGGGTCATCTTTTTTCGATTCCATTGGTATCTATGGTGGTTATAGTAATTCATGTATTGCTTGATTTCCTTTTGTACATCCTCTAATGTCAGACAGGTTTTAATAGAGGTTTCATCTTTCAGGTGGCCAAAGAACGATTCAATGGGAGCGTTGTCCCAACAGTTTCCCCTTCGGGACATTGATTGGCGGATTCCAAGTTTTTTAACCATTTTCTGAAATTGGGGATGGGTATAGTGAACCCCTTGATCTGAATGGATGAGTGAGTCTTTATGTTTTTTAAACCTTTTGTTTTTCTTTAGTTTTTTGATGGTATCTGTGGCTAATTCCATAGTCATTCTGTCAGACACATGGTAAGCAAGAGCTTCACCACTGGAACCATCCAATATCATAGATAAATAAGCTCTTGAACTTTTTCCATAGCTCAAGTAGGTGATGTCTGTTAATAGCACTTTCCCGGGTTTACCCTGATTGAATTGGCGCTCCAGTAGGTTAGGGACCACTGAATGTTCCTGGGTGGCCTTCATTAGACGCCTATATGGATTCGCCCTCCGGAAGGGACAAACGATGTTATACTTCTTCATGATTCTTCGAATTCTTTTCAAGTTAAAGACAATCTTAAATTGACCCGCCAAAGTCATTTTGATTTGACGCGCCCCTTTCTTGCGATTCTTATGACGGAATGCTTTTAAGATGATTTCTTTCAGTTCCTCATCCCTTGCTTCCCGTTGTTTTCTACGCTCTTGGGACTCGGGAGAGTAGTATTTATAATAAGCACTTCTGGAAACTCCTGCGACCCCACAAAGGAATCTCACCATTTTTTTGAGCTTATATTTCTCTATTACGGAACGGATGAGAATGAACTTTTGACTTGGGGAGAGGACTACTTCTTTAGCCCCCTTTCCGCGAATCGAATCTTTTTTAGAAGTTCATTTTCCGCCTTAAGGAGGTTAATTTGAGCTTCTAGTCGAGCATTCTTATCCTCAAGGGATAACTCCCGTTCTCTAGGTCTCCCGGAATTGCCTTTCCTTGTGTCATTGAGCCCTAAAACTCCGTTTCTTTTATAAGCAGCACTCCATCTCTTACTAGCGGCATGAATACGTGCCATACCAATTATATCTGTATCAAATCCAGCCTCTTCAAAGATCTGTCTAGAGAATTTGCCTTTCTCTTTCTCAGCGATAAATTGGCGTTTAAATTCATCTGTGTAGGTAATTCCCTTAGCACTTACAGCTTTCACAAAAGGATTAATGGATAATTGTTTGATTTCTTTCTCTGTGAATGTTTTTTTACTCATGGTGTTTTCCCCGATTTCTACTAGTTGTCTATTTGTCATTATACAAAAAAATACCCTATAGGTAGACTTTTTTAAGTGTCTACTCTATAGGGTACATTTTATTTCGTCCTTTAAGCTTCTTGATTTCAAAGAATTCCTCAAAAAAGATAATTAAAATTAGATTTCTTTTCTGGAAACAGGCAAAAACAACTTAATGCCTCTTTTATTAAACGGAAGCCATTTCATATCTGCAATCAAATGGCTGACATATCCCCCGGTACATGCCAAGAGAATACCTTCCGTCTTTATGCTGGCCTGAAGATAATACGCAATGACGGCAAAAAAAGCCAGCCCTATCAGGGAATGGGTATAACTTCGGTGCGAAACCAAGGAAGCGATAACGATATAAATTCCTAAAAGCTGGAGCCAGGTCTCAGCAAGGAACATCCCTCCTGCAAGTGCTCCTCCACCTGCAACCGTGAGCAAGTGCCGCTTCTTGATAAACGAAGAAACGAGCATGATCCCCAGTCCTGCCGCTATCCCCTTCCACATCTCCTGATCCGTTCCTGCCCACCAGCTGTAGACAATGACAGCAACCCCTATGAATTGCACCAAGGTCATCAAAAATTTGTATGAAGAAGTAAATGTATTACTAAGTTTGCCGTCTACATCCAAATCCGGAATCAATCCAGATATCCCCCCGGCCCCTATCAATAAAACTGTTTCAGCAGGAGCTGCCTGTATGTAATGGGCTGATAGAAACCCTGCACCTGCCCCAATGATCATATGTGCTGTTCCGTTCATGAACTATCCCTCTTTCTGTCTTTTCATGGTGATCCCTTCATTATATAGTGTAAAGCCTATCTTTACTGCTTGAGATAGAATTTTGGTACTATTAGATCAGGAGAAGAATTGGAGGGACGGAAGATGAAAAAGCTGATCATCGCTCAGAATATTGAAAAGGAACAGACCGAACACATCCAGAAGATTGTGCCTCATTGGGAAGTCATAACAGGAAAAGAACCTGAACACTGGGAGAATCATCTTGGGGAAGCAGAAATTATTGCAGGATGGAAAAAAAGTATGGAAACAAAAACACTTCAGAATCCTGCCGCTCTTCGCTGGATCCAAACATGGAGTGCCGGTGTCGACAGTCTGCCTCTAATGCAAATGGAGTCTAAAGATGTCCTTGTTACCAGTGCGAACGGTGTTCATGCCTATCCTATTTCAGAAACCATTTTCGCCATGATGCTCGGCCTGACAAGAAAAATCCATACATACGTAAGAAATCAGGCACAAAAAGAATGGGCTCATTCCGGACTCAAGCTTGAGATTCACGGAAAGAACATCGGCATCATCGGTGTCGGGGCCATCGGAGAGGAAACAGCCAAGATTGCCAAGGCCTTTGGTATGAATGTGCTGGGTGTCCGCCACTCAGGTAAAGAAAATGAATATGTTGACGAAATGTTCAAGACTGACCAGCTGCATGACGTGCTGCCACGCTGTGATTACATTGTTATCACCGTGCCGCTTACACCGGAAACCCGTGGGATGTTCGGGCAAAAAGAATTTCAATTAATGAAGGATACAGCTTTTCTTATTAATATCGGCCGCGGGGAAACGGTCAATGAAGCACAGCTCATCAATGCTCTGCAAACCAAAAAAATCGCGGGAGCCGGACTTGATGTTTTTGTCCAGGAACCGCTCGAAAAAGACAACCCTCTTTGGGAGATGGAGAATGTCATCATTACTCCTCATACCGCCGGGTCAACCGAATTTTATAATAAGCGGGTGATCGATGACATTTTCATTCCAAACTTGAAAGAATATATCGCCGGTAGGAAACCATCCGTTAATCTTGTAGATTATCAAAAGGGATATTAAGACATTCACTAAAAGGGGCACACCGAATATGGTATGCCCCTTTTTTGCCTATTAGTTCATATCATTATAAATTTCGTTATATTTCATTGCAGCCTCAAAATCAAGGGGTGTTAACCCTCTTTCATTCCACGAGGTCAGGCTTAGAGTCACGACCTTGTATTGGATGGAAATGAAGGGATGGTGGTCCATGCTTTCTGCTACGTCCGCTATTTTGTTCACAAATTGAACCCCACTCATGAACTCTTGAAACCTAAAACGGCATTCTATCCATTTTTCATCCTTCAATTTCCAGCCTGCGATATCCTGCAGTGCAGATATGGCCTCATCTTCACTTACTTTCATGATAACCCTCCTATACCTTACTCGAGACTAAAGCCAGCCCATTTTCTATTAATCTCGTGAATTCAGATCGTTTAGCAAGTTGTTCAAGTTCCTCCCGTAAAATGCTGGTCTCTTGTTCATGAACACCCTTCAATGTGAAAAGCTCAAGGATTTCCAACCTTAACAACCATTCGTCCTCATAATCCTCCCTTAATCTGCTTGCTAATTCTTGAAGGCTGTTGAATTCAGCATCCGTCCAGCGTGAACCTTCCCTTATGTCTCTGACTGTCTGGTACATAAGGTCCAACTCCCCAAGCGGAGCTGTATCCGCAGCTGTTCCACTACCCTGGATTTCTTCTGTAATAAATGAGGCATGGTCAGCTGCACCCGGGTAAGCTGAGACAATCTTGCTGCCGACCGGCATATCAAAGGTCCCCCACGAAGGGTCGAAGAGCAGGTTGTCCTGGTGCTTCACCGTACAGTTGGTAAAGGACAGGAGGATCGCCCTGCCTCCTTCCATGATGATATCCGAAACCATACCATCAAGAGTTATTCCACTTTTAAAATTCAGATGAACCGTGTTGCCGATTTCTATTCCCAATTGCTTCAGTTCGTCCAGGCTTAATGTTTCCAGGAATAACTCTCCGTCAAGGGGTCCGACCGGTGTACTAAAACCTTCACTATGCATATCAGTGGAGTGGCCTTGCAATTCACGATTATTAAATGCTAACGCTGTATTTCCAATGGTTTTGATGAAAATCGGATCTCCCTCTTGATCTGTTATCATTTCTTTGAATACACCTGAAACCTGCAGTCCGGAGTTAAATTCTATGGTTGCCAGTTTTTCCGACCGGATTGCCTTTCGTACTGAGGAGGCTCCTCCTGTCCGAAAAGCCATAGATGCGGAAAACTCTTCCACAGCCTCTATTAATTCTTCAAAACTTTCACATACAAACAATTGTTTTTGCATTGTTGTCACATCGTAAGACGTCTTTATACATTCCTCGATGCTGAATGGAATTTTCTTCACTTGATCAGAAAGGCACGCCTTGCTCTCCCCAACGGAGGAAAGTAATCCCGCTCCATAAACCATTGGCTTCTCTACTTTGCCGATTAAACCGAATTCAACCGTCCACCAAAACAGGCGGGAAATCTGTTCTGCTTCTGAGTTTTCCTCCACTGCAGCCTGTTTTTCTTTCACGAGTCTTTCTGCCGCTTGTATTTCTTCACTTGTGGAATCGGAACTCTCCTTCACAATCGTCAGGTTCCTTACAGCTTCAAAAGCTTCATGTTCCTCTTTAGTAGCAAATGCTTTCGCTCCCACAGCCCCAATTTTTTTCACAAACTCGGAGTAAGTTGAATCAAAAAGAATCGGTGCATGGCCCGCTGCCTCATGGAGAATATCCGGCGCAGGCGTATATTCAATGTTAGAAACCTTCCGAATGTCAGTAGCAATCGGCAGCAATCCGTGTGCCTGTAAATCAAAGAATGCCGTCCCGGGAATAAGCCCATCGACGATTACGGCTCCCCAGCCTATCCGTCCCAGTGCCTCATTCATTTCACTAACTCTTGGAATCTTCTCAATCGCTATGCCGGATCCTTTCAATCCTTTTAAAAAAGCAGGATGGGCCCTGTCTTCTAAAAAGGCATGATTTTGTCTCATCACATAGCGCCATACCGCATGATTTACAGGGGTATAAGCCTCGTAATCCTGAGTAGAAACAAATTCTCTAAGATGAACGGGAATCTCTCTTACTAACGTATCATTCATATAATTACATCCTCTCCTGATTGTTTTTGATATTAAAATACCAAAGCTGTTATACAGCAGGGAGCTGGAAACCTTTTTCAGGCAATAAAAAAAGCCCCTTCTCCCAAATAAGGGACGAAGAAGCTCCGCGGTACCACCCTTGTTGATAAAGCCCAAAGGCTTCATCCACTCGTTATGATCATCAGCCATTCACTGCGGTGTAATTCGCGAAATAAGCTGCCTGGACTCACACCCTCCGTCCAGTCTCTGATCGCTGCCCACTTATTCGTTACTGCTTCCGCAAACTGATTAATATGAAATTTTCACTTTAATGCTTCAACGCTTTTATGCTTTTGTGCTTTTATGCGTTAAAGTAACTATACAAGCGATCTCCTTATAATGTCAAGGCTTATTACTTAAAAAATCAAAAGCTGTCGAAGATCGACAGCCTTTTGGTTTTATTTCTTTAACATTTCATATTGTTGAATGACTTCTTCAGTAATTGCACTGTCTTCATCCAAACCACTTACTTTTTTAAGGACAGCCGCTACTCCATCTTCTTTAATCATATTCTGGATTTCCATTGCCTGCTCATCTTCTGCAAAGTCGAACAGCAATGCTGCGGCAATTGCTTTTGCCAGATTGGAATAAGGCAAGCCTGCTTTCTGCGCCTCTGTCGTCGGGCGAACGAGTCGGTCTTCCGGTCCTAATTTACGGATCGGAGCACGGCCGACGCGTGTCACTCCATCATTTAGGAAAGGATTTTTGAAACGTTCAATATTCTTATTGATATAAGCCATATGCTCTTCTTCATCCAGACCGTATTGCTTAACTAAGTAAGCACCCGTTTCCTTAAGGGTCTCCTTGACCTGTTTTGCGATCTGTTCGTCCGCCAATGTCTTATCGATGGTCTCTTTTCCTTGCAGGTAACCGAAGTAAGCAATGACCGCATGACCTGTGTTCACCGTGAATAGTTTTCTTTCGATAAATGGCGCCAGGTCCTCCACAATGGTCATTCCATTCACTGGAGGAATGCTTTCTTTCGTTTCCACTACCCACTCATAATAAGGCTCAACAAGGACATCTAAAGAATCCTGACTTTGGATCGGCACAATACGGTCAACCGCCGAATTGAAGAAGTAGACACGGCCTTCAAGCTTTGCCTTTGTTTCTTCATCAAGGTTTTCCATGATATGTTCTTTTAGAATATCTGTAGCGCCGATTTGGTTTTCACATGCGATGACAAAAAGATTCTCATCTGTAGAGGCAACACGCTTAGCAATACCCTGGGCAATTAACGGAGCGATTCTCGGTAGAATATTGGGTCCGATTGCAGTCGTCAGGTATGTGCTGTTTACGATGGTATCAATGACTTCATCCGCTTGGTGAAGGTTGTTCAAACCAGACACATTATCAATCGTCACCGACTCTTTCTGCTCAGTTGCCAGAACGACATTGTATTGTTTTTCTTCATTCAGTTTGTTAATGATTTGTTCTGCTATATCTACGAAAGTTACATGATAACCAGATTGAGAAAAAAGGGCTCCGATAAAGCCTCTTCCGATATTTCCAGCACCAAAATGTACAGCTTGTTTCATCATTATCATTCCTTTAATAAATTATTTTGTAGATAATCAAAAAATAGATCTTCCAGCTTTTTTCGGATCATCAGTTCGTTAGAAGATGAGAAAATCATCATCGATATGTTGTCCTCAATCAAGCTTGTACTGATTATGCTTAGTATTTCCTGTTCTCTCTTACTCATGTTTGCGGGAGCCAGCATCAAGAGCAGGCTTTTCATTGGCATTTCACGGCCATCCATCCCCTTGATTACAAGAGGCTGACTCAGATGGGAAACCTGAAAGATCAACTCTCCGATGCATTCACTGCGGCAATGGTACAGCCCCATATTTGTATTGGGGATTCCCAGTCCGCCCTTTTTCTCCCTCTCCCCCAACTCATGCAAGACATCTTTGGAATCAGTGAGGAGTCCATCTTTTTCGGCCTGCTCCACCATTTCATTCAATACGGTAAAATGACTTCCGGCATGTTGGCTTCGATAGACGCGGAAATTATCAAGAATCGACTCAATGCTCGTATGAACATCTTTCATCTCTTGTAAAAGGTCTCTCACTTTAGGCCGCTTTTCTTTTCCCGGTTCACTTGCTTTTACAGCAGTCCTTAAATACCGCTCATCCCTCGTCAGTTTCTCCAAATTATTTTGCAAATAATTCCGGATCGATCCTATATCTTTATCACTCAAAAGCGGACTCACAAGTGTATAGTCGATATCCGTAAATGGAAGCCTTACAGTGGAGATGACAATATCGTATTCCTTAAGACTTGCTGATTGAAAATCCTTAAGAGAAAGGATTTCCACAGAATTAATCTCTGTAATTTCTTTCTGAATACGGCTGGCGAGCATCTTGGAAGTACCGATTCCCGTCGGGCAGACAACCACAGCATTAATTTTCACCTTTTCCTCGTGCATGAGCAGCGCAGATCCAAAGTGAAGCACAACAAACGCCACTTCATCCTCTGGAAAATGAATATCCTTGAATTCATTTTCCAGACTATCCCTCACAGCCATAAATAAAACAGGATACTTTTTTTTGATGTCGTCGGTCAACGGATTGAACAATTCCATCTTCTGTTTCAAGCGAAAGATAGAGGGTTCCATGTGAGCCAGCAAGCCTTGGTATAAAGAAAAATCATCAGACAGATCAACGTGAAGTTTCGTTGATACATCCTCTATCACTTTTTTAATAAGCTGCCCCAGTATGATACTGTCATAATCGATAGAGTCCGCCGCTTGAACCTTTGACCCTTTTAAAATCACGCTCAAATAGTGAATATCACTTTTCATCAGTGAAGTGGAAATTCTATGATCCAGTTCCGCTCCTATCCGTTCCACCAATCTATACTCAGCCGAATAGTCACTTGGAGACACAGCCGGCTCCTCTAAGAGAAGGTTACTACCTGTTCTCTGAATGGATAGGCATATATATACCACAAGGCCGATATAATCACTGTCGGTTAATTTCGTCTGCTCTTGATGGAAAATCCGGTTGACTGTTTGATCAACTGCCAGCATATTTTCAGGGGAGAAATATCCCAGCACCGGCTCATTCAGATGGGTGCCTTTTTGAAGGAGATAAAGACTTTCTATAATCTCTTCATAAAAGTACACGAGGAAGAAGTTAGCCAATGCGTGCCGTTTGCTTGCTTCATCAGCAGAAACCTCTACACCGACTCCTCGTTTCCTTGTGAGGAGAACCGAAAACTTACTCAGCCAGTCTGTTAATTCATCGAGGTAAACTGTCAGGGTGGCCGGACTGATGCCCAAATGATTGGCAAGAACTTGTTTTTTAAAATATGGACCTTCATGAAGCAAAGTAACCAGCAGGCTCAGCTTTCTTTCCTCCGGGGTTTCATCTGTGGGCACAGCATCGGTCAACTTCTGGATCAGCTTATATATCTGATCATTCCTTCCATCGATGAAGAGGCCTTCGTTTGTAGTCCGCTTTAACTTCAATTGATATTCTTCAAGGATTTTTTCCACTGATTTCAAGTTCCGCTGAATGGTCCTTCCACTGACATTCAAATAATCAGCCAAAGTTGAAACTGTATGCTTTCCGGATGTTCTTATGATTAAATCAATGATGGATTTTTCCCTTGAGGTGATAATCATTCTATCCACTCATTTCTTTTATAAGTTTTCCTTTAAGCTCTATCGTAAACCTTGCTGCTTTCTCTTAGGCAATATTAGGCAGAGACTCTCAACAGCCGAAAACAGCAGCCATAGTGCCGAACACGGTTCTTCGACTCAGAATCTCTCATACCCAAATCACTCTATGTACAATAGGAAGCGTCTCTATAAAGCAGAACAGAAAGGCAGGTTATACCCGCCTTTCTCATTCCTTGCTTATTTGCTGTTGATAAGGTCCTTCAATTCTTTAGCCGTTTTTGCTTGAACCATTTGATCAACATTTTCCTGTTCAGAACAGATGACCGCTATACCTGATAGGATTTCCAGGTGGGTACCGTCTTTTCCAGCGATTCCGAAAATCAGTTTAGCCTGTTCACCATTGAAGTCGACGCCGTTCGGCACCTGGATGACAGTAAATCCTGATTTCAATACTGCTTTCTTCGCTTCCTCTGTTCCATGAGGAATTGCTACATTATTACCCATATAGGTGGTTGTGATGCCTTCGCGTTCAATCATCGCATCCACATAACTGTCTTTTACATAACCTGCTTTTACCAATGCTTCACCGGCGAATCGGATAGCTTCTTCTTTATTGGCAAATTCCTTGCCGACGAAGATATTCTCTTCCAATAGCAGATCATCGTCTTTATCCATATTAGGTTCTGTATCGACAGCTTCCTGCTCCGATTCTTCCACCAATTCTGCCTGTTCTCCTGTAATGCCATCCTGCAAGCTAGCAATCAACTTATCGTATTCTGGACTTGATAAGAAGTTATCAACAGAAATATGGTAAGCACCAGGCTGTTTATTCTGCGCCCGAGGAGTCAGCTCTTCCTGAGTGATGACTACCTGTGCATCAGCTGGAATGTTGCTGATTGCTGTATTTGTAACAAAAACATCCAATCCGGCTTCCTTCACTTTTTTGCGGAGAAGGGAAGCTCCCATTGCACTGGATCCCATACCGGCATCACAGGCAAAAACGATTTTGTTCACTTCTTGAGGAAGTGTTCCTTGACTCCCGGAAACATGACCGGCTACAGAACTCTTCTTGCCTTTCATTTGTTCCATTTTCTTAGTTGCTTCATTAATATCTTCATCATTAGTCTTGCTTGTTTTCAGTACAACCGCAGAGACTAAAAACGATACTACTGCAGCCACAAGTACAGCCGCGAAGTTCGCCAGATAAACCATGCCATCATTCGGTGTAACAGCCGTGATAGCGATAATGCTTCCCGGAGATGCAGGGGCCTGAAGACCTCCGCCTAATAATGTAAGTGTGAAGACACCGCTCATTCCGCCAAGGATGACAGAAAGGAAAAGCATTGGCTTCATTAACACATACGGGAAGTAAATTTCATGGATACCCCCGAAGAAGTGGATGATACCTGCTCCAGATGCAGACTGCTTGGCAGTACCGCGCCCAAACAGCATGAATGCCAGCAGGACACCAAGACCTGGTCCAGGGTTTGCTTCCAATAGGAACAGAATTGATTTCCCTGTTTCTGATGCTTGATCCAACCCGATAGGTGAAAGAACACCGTGGTTGATCGCGTTGTTCAAGAAAAGAATTTTGGCAGGCTCGATCAGGATACTTGTTAATGGCAATAACCCTGCGGCAATCAGCCAGTCAACACCCGCTACCAGAACTTCTGTAAATGCATCTACAGCAGGACCGATACCAAGGTATGCAAGAACGGCAAGAATACCGCCGAGAATACCGGCAGAGAAGTTGTTCACGAGCATTTCAAACCCGGAGCGTATCTTCCCTTCGATCATTTCATCAAATTTCTTGATGACATATCCGCCTAACGGACCTGCCACCATCGCACCTAAGAACATCGGCGTGTCAGGAGCTCCGACAATGACACCCATTGTCGCAATCGCACCGACGACTCCACCACGCTGATCGTGAATCAGCTTACCTCCTGTGTAACCAATTAAAAGAGGCAGGAGGTACGTAACCATTGGACCGACTAAATTGGAAAGGCTTTCATTTGGAAAGAAGCCAGTTGGAATAAATAGCGCTGTAATCAAACCCCAAGCAATGAACGCACCGATATTGGGCAAGACCATAGAGCTGAGAAAGTTACCAAACTTCTGTACTCTTACTTTTATAGTAGATTGGGACATATAATGTCTTCCTTTCATTAAAGATATTATTTGCAATAATGCCTGATTCCATCATAAGTGTTGGGTGGCAGCGCTTCAATGATATTGAAAACTAACTTTGTCGCGCCTGTCACGACAAACCTATTGTTTCTCTAACATTCATTCTTATTCTCTTAATGAATGCTTTCTAAACAACAGGTTTTCAAATAAAAAGGAATTAAAACGGGAAAGTGCCCGGCAAGATTTGTTTTTCAAAAGTAAGTAAGAAAAACCCCTGGCTATGCGAGGGCACTGAAACCACCCACGCATATTGATGATTCTATTTAACGAAAAAGTGTTGATTTCCGTTCCAGGTGCACGACTCCGCGGGGCGGGCGGTGAGCCTCCTCGGATGCGCCTGTATAAAAGTGGAATCGCCCTGTCCCGCTAATCCCGCAGGAGGTCGTGCACCTTCCACTCCAATCAACGTGGAGAAATAAGAAATACTATCCGCTAATATTCACTTTATACCGAAAGTAAAAAAGGCAGAATCGCTCTTTGTAGTGAACGACTCTGCCTTTTTAATTTTTGTTAGACTTTTTCAGTGGCCTCGGATATACCAGGGGTTACAGAGAGCTTATAACGGTAATTAAAAACCCTCACTTCATAATAAGATAATGTGGTTTCTCAACCGCTTCATTCCATCAAAGAAGGGGGTATACCCTGTGAAGGATCTGAATAGTTTAGCATATATAATATGGACAGGAATAAATTTTATTTTAGATCAATCACAATAAAACACTGGTCATCTTTATAGTGATCATCCTTTTCCTTTTTGAGTGATTCTAAAATCTTGTCTTTGAGTTGAGTTGAAGAAAGAGATGAATGTTCCGATAACAAGGAACATAAATGGTTTGGCTCAAGAGGTTCTGAGACACCATCAGTGTAAAGGAGTACCCTGCCTCCCTTTGTATATGTAATCGTGTTTGTCTTAAAATCAATTCCCTCAAATGTTCCAATTGGAGGGGTGCTTGAATGCAGCTCTTGCTGCTTTCCCTTCGGACCTTGGTAGATAGCCGGTGGATGACCAGCATTGATATATTCGATTATCTGTTTATCAGTATCAATGAAGAGATATATAGCTGTGCAATAGTGCCAGGCATTCTCATTACTGTGGAATAAACGATGTAAATGGTTATCTAACTCTTTCATGACTATATTAGCTGCAGCCCCTGTTGAGATCAACCTTTGGAACAACGATTGAAGGGACATCGTTATGAGTGCAGAAGAAATACCATGACCCATAACATCCAAAACAATTACTCCATATTGATGTTCATTAATTTGATAGATGCCATAAATATCACCAGACAGTTCACTTGATGCCTTGTAGTACGACTCAACGTGAAGATGGTCATTCGAAAGGGCTTCAGTTAGTGATGTCTCTTGTATTTTTTTAGCAAGTTGTAATTCCCTTTGCGTATCTATTCTATACTTTTCATTTTGTTTATTAACTTCTAGAAGCTCCTGTTGTTTAGCCTCTAACGTTTTAAGGGCCCTTTCTAATTCAAAATTAGCTTTATTTTTTTCCTTTAGAGCATCTTCCGCCACTTTTTTGGCTATGAGCAATTGATTTTCGTATTCACTTCTTCTATGGATAGGAACAATTACGCACATGATAACCTGATTTTCTTGATTTTTTTTAAGAGAAGCGTTAATCAGGACAGGCATATCATCTCCACTATAATGCGCTAACGAAAGATACATTTCCTCAACTCGATGTTTTACTGTTACGAGTGGGATGAAATATAGCTGAAAAAAAACACGGGCAGACCCGGAAAGGATTGAATTGATATGCCGGCCAACAAGTTGATCTGAGTTATAGCCAAGTACTTGAAGTAATGTTTGATTTATGGTTAATATTATACCTTCTTTTGAAAGTGTGAGAAATCCACAAGGTGCCTGATTTAATTGTTCATCCATTAGAGAAGCTCACCTGTATCAACTGTAACCGCTTTTATTGAGTTTTCTTCCAGATAATCACGAATTAATTCTATTGTTTCTTCGGGATGACTCATATGTGGGCAGTGCCCTGTGGCATTCATATATTTAATCATACTATAAGGCAGGTGTTCTTTCATGTACTGGCCCACTGCGGTTGGGGCAATTACATCCTCAGAGCATTGCAATATAAGGGAGGGTACGGTAACCCTTGGTAAGTCCTGCCGGTTATCTGCGAAGAAACATGCCTCAGCAAACTGACGAGCGATGATAGGATCGGTAGAACAAAAGCGATCCTCAAGCTCTTTTGCGACTTCCGGTCGGTCTGGATTGTTTGTAATGGTTGTCGAGAAAACATTTGCCCAACCGATGTAATTTTTAGCCATCATATCAATTAAACCTATTAGATCCTCTTTACTGAAACCACCAAAATACTCAGGAGGGTCATTAAGATAACAAGGGGATGGGCCTACCATAATAAGGTGGGAAAAGTACTCAGGCTTGCGTAAAGAAGCCAGCATACCAATCATACTTCCAACGGAATGACCAACAAATATAGCACCCCTTAAATCTAAGGCTGAACAAACATCTAATACATCTTGTGCATAACCAGAAAGTTTACTGTATTTATCTGGATCAAAAGCCTTTACATCTGAATCCCCTAAACCTACATAATCAAATAAAATGACCTGATAATCATTTTCGAATGATTCGGAAACTAATGTCCAAACAGTTTGATCACAGCCAAAACCAGGTGCAAATATCATGGGCTGTTTCCCGTTGCCTTTAACCTTTACATTGTTTCGAGTTAAGATATTCTGGTTCATAGTAAACCTCCTTATGTAATTTATATAAAAATTACTATAATATATTTATGATAACATTTTCGTGATCTTAAAATATAGTTATTTCTGGAAGAAAGCTAAGCTGTAGTAGGGGAATGAACTTAGTCTTTTGGGAATCTCTATTATTCGTTAGAAGGTTAATAACTTTTTCAGCTGTAACTAATATATATAAGGAGAGATTGACTGTTGAATTTTACGTTTAGACCTTTAACGATGGAGTATATTAAAGAAATCGACTCTTGGAATAATGATGGCTTCGTTGAACAAGTCTTGATGACACCCTATTTCGAGTCAGTAAATAAAACTGGCACCTTGGCAGGTCCTGGCGGATGTGAAGGATTTGCAGCATTTGTGGACAATGAGACTGCCGGATTATTTGAGTTCATCATACAAGGCAGCACCATGGAAATAGGATTGGCGCTGAAACCTGATTTAATAGGAAGAGGGTTAGGCGTCCCTTTTGTCAATCAAGGAATAGAATTTGGCATTCAACATTACCAACTCAACTTTAACTATGTAAAATTATCGGTGGACCAGAAAAACAAGGCAGCCATTCGGGTCTATGAAAAAGCAGGTTTTGAAGAGGTTGAAAGGACTGAGAACGAAATTACAATGAGAAGGATTTTGTAAAATAGCTTGAGGCTTGAGAAAGGGTCAATATTGAGGAGTTAACTGCTTAAAAAAAGAGGCATTGCACATATCGTGCAATGCCTCTTTCCTGTTTCAGCTGCAAATTTCGCCAGCTCAACCAGTCAATTATTCAACAGTAACTGATTTCGCCAGGTTACGCGGCTTATCTACGTCACAGTCACGATGAAGCGCTGCGTAGTAAGAAATCAATTGCAATGGTATTACAGAGATAAGAGGTGTTAATAATTCATTCACTTCAGGGATGACGAAACGGTCGTCTTCCTCTTGAAGACCCTTCATGGAGATGATGCAAGGGTTAGCTCCGCGCGCTGCTACTTCTTTCACGTTTCCGCGGATACCAAGGTTAACTGCTTCTTGTGTTGCAAGAGCGATAACCGGTGTACCTTCTTCAATCAGGGCAATTGTTCCGTGCTTCAATTCTCCGCCGGCAAATCCTTCAGCCTGGATGTAAGAGATCTCTTTCAATTTAAGAGCTCCTTCCAAACCTACATAGTAATCAAGGTGGCGGCCGATGAAGAACGCATTGCGTGTAGTTGCCAGGTAGTCACGGGCAATCGTTTCGAATTCTTCTTTTTCGTCAATTAGAGCTTCCATAGCTGTTCCGACAATTCCAAGCTCATGGATCAAATCAAATCCTGGCTTGATTCCACGTGCTTTAGCTGTAACATCAGCAAGGATGGAAAGAACCGCGATTTGAGCTGTGTATGCTTTTGTAGAAGCAACCGCAATTTCTGGACCCGCATGAAGAAGCAATGTGTAGTCTGCTTCACGGGAAAGAGTGGAACCTGGTACATTCGTGATCGTCAGTGCTTTGTGTCCAAACTCTTTCACCTGTACAAGCACAGCACGGCTGTCGGCTGTTTCACCGCTTTGTGAAATGAAGATGAATAATGGTTTTTCAGACAGCAAAGGCATGTTATAGCTGAATTCACTTGCTACATGAACTTCTACAGGAATTTTTGCTATATTCTCAATGAACTGTTTTCCAACCAATCCGGCATGGTAGCTCGTACCTGCTGCAATGATATAGATGCGGTCTGATGAATTCATCGCTGAAATGATATCTTTATCGATGACCAATTCTTGATCATCATTACGGTATGCACCGATGATTTTACGCATAACCGCAGGCTGCTCGTCAATCTCTTTAAGCATGTAGTGCGGATATGTGCCTTTTTCGATGTCACTTGCATCCAGTTCAGCTGTGTATGGCTCACGGGAAACTTCTTTGCCTTCAAGATCCTGGATCGTTACTTTTTCCTTCGTTACGATAACCGTTTCCTTATCCATCAGTTCCACATACTGGTCAGTCACCTGAAGCATTGCCATAGCATCACTTGCAACCACATTGAAGTCATCACCCAGTCCGACAAGCAGCGGGCTCTTGTTCTTCGCAACAAAGATTGTTTCATCATTTTGATTATCTAAAAGCGCAATCGCATAAGATCCTTTAAGAAGTTTAAGCGTTGTACGGAACGCTTCTTCCACTGTGTTTCCTTCGTTCACCAATTTTTCAATCAGCATTACGATGATCTCAGTGTCAGTATCACTTTTCAAAGTGACTCCTTCAAGGTATTCACGCTTTAAAGCAGAGTAATTTTCGATTACTCCGTTATGCACAAGTGTGAAACGCTCTGAAGTTGATTGGTGAGGGTGAGCATTGACTTTGCTTGGAGGACCATGAGTCGCCCAGCGAGTATGCCCAATACCTGTATTGGATAAAACTGTTTCATCTACATTTTCACGAAGATCCGCAATACGGCCTTTTTCCTTAAAAACATGGACACCGTCAGCATTTTTTACGGCGATTCCCGCAGAATCATAACCGCGGTACTCCAGCTTCTCAAGTCCTTTTAATAAAATTTCTTTTGCATCTTTATTTCCGATATATCCTACGATACCACACATAAATTCTTTTCCTCCCTATTATACAAGGGGGCAGGAAGCACGGGGGCCTCTTGCCCCCTTATCTCTGATTATGATTTTGCATTTCCTTTCTTTTGTCCACAGAGTTGCCTCGGTGATTTGAGAAAGAAATTGACGGCTCTGCTTTAAGCCGGGAGGCATCCGCCGAATAATCGATGAACCTCCACCTCGTCAACTAAACTAACTTCGCTCGCAGTTTAGTCCTGGCGCTTTTCAATCTTTATTAACCTCTATCCTCCTAAGTATCTTTGAATGGTTTCCGAATACTCAAAAGAGATTCAAAAACAGGATAATCATACAATACCCCGAATGAATCCGTCAATAAAAATCTTTCAGCACAGTGAAATGAAACATGTATATTTTTGGCTTATTTCGTCCGTATGCAGGGCAAACGGTCTATAAAAGTTTTTCCGTCTTGCGTTCACACGATTACCTCTCAGCAGCTGAAAGGCTCGAACATGACCAAAAAACACATTACTTTTACATTAAGTGCTTACTTAATTTTCCCGAATTACAGGGGATTAAACCCTCTTCGCTGATGAAAAGGCCATATTAAAAAAGTATGCATAAGAGGTCCTGATGGTCCCCCTTATGCATACCCATTTCTTTTTTTCTTATTTTAATCCCATTTCTTCTTGCACAACCTGGGCAATATCGTCTACATATTTTTCACACAGTTCTTCTGTAGGTGCTTCAGCCATCACCCTTACAAGAGGTTCCGTACCTGAAGGACGAACAAGGATTCTTCCATTGCCGTTCATTTCTGCTTCAACCTTCTCGATTATCTCTTTGACCTTGGCATTATCTGTTACGTGATATTTATCCGTCACTTTAATATTAACCAATTTCTGCGGGAATTTTTTCATTTCGCCTGCAAGTTCTGACAATGATTTACCTGTCAATTTCATAATATTAACTAACTGAATACCCGTTAACAAACCATCTCCTGTTGTATTGTAGTCAAGGAAGATGATATGTCCGGACTGCTCTCCGCCCAGTGTGTAATTATTCTTTCTCATCTCTTCAACTACATAACGGTCTCCTACTGCGGTTTGGATGCTCTTAATATCATTTGATTCCATTCCTTTGTGGAATCCAAGGTTGCTCATGACAGTTGAAACAACAGTGGACTGCTTTAAACGTGCCTCAGATTTCAAATGCTTAGCACAGATGAACATAATTTGGTCGCCGTCTACAATTTCACCATTCTCATCAATTGCAATCAAGCGGTCTCCATCACCATCAAATGCAAGGCCGACATCCGCTCCTTTTTCTTTTACAAGCTCAGCCAAGGATTCAGGGTGAGTGGAACCTACACCGTCATTGATGTTTAAGCCGTTAGGGGATGCTCCCATTGTGATAAGATCCGCATCCAAGTCCGCAAATAGGTGCGGTGCGAGTGAAGACGTAGCTCCATGAGCACAATCAAGGGCAATCGTAAGGCCATCGAACTCTTCATCAACCGACTGCTTCAAGTACTGTAGGTACTTCTGTCCACCTTCAAAGTAGTCGCTGACTTGTCCCAGATCGGCACCGATAGGACGAGGAAGTGTATCCTCTACTTGATCAAGAAGATCCTCAATTTCTTTTTCCTGGTCATCGGACAGCTTGAATCCATCTGAACCGAAGAACTTGATCCCGTTATCTCCCACAGGGTTATGCGATGCAGAGATCATGACCCCTGCCTGGGCATCAAGTGCTTTCGTCAAATAGGCTACACCAGGTGTGGAAATGACCCCAAGGCGCATAACTTCCGCTCCGATTGACAGCAAGCCTGCCACAAGGGCACCTTCCAGCATGTGGCCTGAAATTCTAGTATCGCGGCCAATAAGAATTTTGGGGCGGTCTGCATCCTTTGTCAGGACATATCCGCCGAACCTTCCCAATTTAAAAGCTAACTCTGGAGTCAACTCTGTATTAGCAATTCCTCTTACACCATCTGTCCCGAAATACTTTCCCATTGATATCGCTCCTTAAGTGGGCTTAAAGAATAAATATTATTAAGCCGGTATTTTCTCTTGTATTTGGATTGTAACTTTATTTTTCGTCAATTCCCATTCGATGTCTTCAGGACCCTCAGCTTCTATTTCTATTTCATGCTCGCCCGGGGCCAATCCTGTTACATTTGCAAACAGCGAGAATGACTCAGAGTCTACGGCATCGAGCTTTTCCCTAAATCCGGAAACGGTTATATCCACCGCACCTGATACCGGATTGATGAACTCGTATTCCATGTCCTCTTCAGCACCTTCAAGGGTTATGGTATTTCCCATAACTGTTTTCTTCTCTACTTCCTTTAAATCTATCTTTACTTCCACTGACTCAGGTGTCGTCTTGTTGACGCCTTGCGGAAGGTTAAGCGGTACTTCTATAGTTATATCTTTCTTAACATCGCTTAAGTCCAAGTCCGCTGTCAACTCATTGATTGACCGAAGAAGGGCCTCTCTGCCAAAGACCGTCACTTTTTTCGGATTGATGGTCATTGATTCCAGTTCATATCCTTCAGGAAGTTCACCTGTCTGATTTACAGTCACCGAAACTTCCTTACTTGGGTTGATTACCTCGATTGTAACCTCTACGGTCTCCGGATCAATCGCGACATCCAACTTATTGTAATCCCTGTCGAGCACCTGGACTCTTGCTTCTCTCGTAACGGTCCTGTCGATGCCGCTGTTGACATCAGGAGTGGCGACGACATAAGCGATCTGGCCTATGACATCCTTTGCTCCTGTAATTTCGACTTTTCTGGGCTCGGCTGTGATAAGCTCCGTCTGGAATCCTTCCGCAAGCAGAGCTTCATTGAATTCAGGCTCCACCGCGAATTCTTCGGTCACTTTTTCCTGGATGGAGACGTTCGCAAAGGAAGGATTCAGCTTTACTTGCAG
Organism: Bacillus sp. SG-1; assembly: GCF_000181495.1. Classification (GTDB taxonomy): domain Bacteria; phylum Bacillota; class Bacilli; order Bacillales; family Bacillaceae_B; genus Rossellomorea. The sequence goes on along the minus strand of NZ_ABCF01000019.1, from coordinate 9,928 downwards.
CTTGTCAGAAATCCCATCAATCTTCAACTGTACCTGGTGGTCACCGATACCGAGATCATTAAGATCCGCATAGACGTGAAAGTCCCTTAAAGTCTTCGCAGATGTCACAAGATTTTTTGGGCCTTCCACCTCAATGTTTACGGTTTCAGGTACTCCGCTTACAAATAGATTCTCCCGGTCATAAAAAATTTCGACGGGAACGTTCTGGATAGTTTCTATGTTTTCCTGTGGATTGCTGCTTTCACTTCTTTGCACAGCAATCTCGTCAAAATTCACAGAAGCATAGAGTACAAAGGCTAAAAGCAAACCAACTATACGCATAAACCAGCGGTTCTCAATAAATTTATCCATTGTCTCTCTTCCCCCTCCAGCTCCATTTTGTAGAGGAAGCATTTGCTTTTTCGCCAATCAGCTCATGTTCGAGGATCAGTTTTAAGTCATCCACCGAAACATTACGCTTCAAATCACCATTCATAGTAACAGAAATACTTCCGGTTTCTTCTGAGACGATAATCGTTATACTGTCAGTCACTTCACTGATTCCCAAAGCAGCCCTGTGCCTTGTTCCTAATTCTTTTGAAATGAAAGGACTTTCCGACAGCGGCAGATAACAGGCCGCGGCTGCAATACGCTGCTTCTGTAGAATAACCGCTCCATCGTGAAGCGGCGTATTAGGAATGAAAATATTAATCAGCAGCTCTGAAGAAATCTTCGAATGAATCGGTATCCCGGTTTCTATGTATTCGCTCAGGCCCGTTTCCCTTTCAATGGAGAGTAGTGCCCCGATCCTTCTCTTAGCCATATAACTGACAGCCTTGCCAATCGCTTCAATCATATTGCCCTGCTCTTCTTCCTCCTGATTGCCGCTTCTTGAAAACAGCCTTCCTCTTCCCAACTGTTCAAGCGCTCTTCGGAGTTCAGGCTGGAAGATGATGATGATCGCCAAAATCCCCCAGTCAATCGCCTGGTCGACCAACGACCTTAAAGTATCGAGACCGAGCAGCCCGCTCAACCCTCTGACGATAATGATGACAAAAATACCTTTCAAAAGCTGAACGGCTTTTGTCCCTTTAATTAGCATTATTAATTTGTAGATGACAAACCATACCAGGAGTATGTCAACAATATCTGAGGCATAATCCAGTACGGAATAGTTCGAGTAAACATCAATAAACGGCATATAGTATCCTCCAATAGAAGTAATCTAAAGGGATAGCCGTGAAAATGGCTATGTAATTAGTAACTTCCTTATTATATCACAAAGAGCCTTGGCACACTGAATAATAAGAAGAACTGAATATATCAAAGAAGACACTATTCTTGCAGTCGTTCAGCAATAGTGTCTAAAGGGAAGGACTGTTCCAACCTGTAGCTGGAACAGTCACCTTCCAATATTATATACCCTCTGGCTGTTCTTCAAACCAGCTTATCGTCTCTTTGAATCCCTTTTTAATCTGATACCAAAGCCATTCAAATGCCGCATCGATTTCCTTGATTTCCCCGGTCACACTTCCGGCGGAAGCCAGATACTGATTGCCGTTAATGACCGTAATATCTCCATTTACCGTTCCTTCTACCTTAACATCACCGTTTTTTACCGTGATATTTCCATCGATCACTTTCCCTTCAGGAATAATTACAGTATGACCTTGGACAACCAGGTCAGGCTGTTTGGTAAAGGAAAATTCATCACTTTCATTCCAGGAGGAAAACAGGCTGCCCATCATCAAGACGATAAACAAAGAAGCTGCCGTCATGAGAGGATGGTGCCGCAGCCATCTCTGAACTCCCACTTTCTTCTTTTCCCTCGGCAGGTTCGCCATGACTTTGCTTGTGAAATCCTCTGGTGCCTGTATATGTGATGTGCTTTGCACAAGTGCAATTGATTTTTTCATTTCATGGAAAAATTGCTGACATTCTTCACACCTTTGAAGATGTTCTTTCAGCTTACTTTCGTGATCTTGAGATATTTCCTCATCCAAGTATTCGTGGATATATTCTTCATACTCTTTAGAACAACAAGATTTCAAAGGCTTCACACCCTTCCTACATGTTTCTTAATTGTTTTCTGAGAGCTTCCCGCCCTCTATGTATTCTCGTTTTCACCGTGCCTAGGGGTAGATCAAGAATTTCACTGATTTCCTGAAGCGATAATTCCTCTATATATTTCAGGACAATGACTGATCTGTATTTATCCGGAAGCTTCAGGATCTGCCTTTGGATTTCTGCTTGAAGTTCCATTTCTTCTACTTCTTCTTCCGGCAGCTGCCCCTCTGCGGCTACATGAGAATACATCGTTAAACCTTCTGTTCCCTTTACTTCGGCATCAAGATAATAATCGGGCTTCTTTTTTCTGATTCTGTCGATGCAAAGATTCGTTGCAATCCGGTAGAGCCATGTGGAGAACTTCCTCTTTTGATTAAACGTGTGTATGTTGACATAGGCCCTTATAAAAGCCTCCTGTGCTACATCCTCCGCTTCATGACGGTTCCCTAACATACGAAAACAAATCTGGAAGACTTTATCTTTATAAAGTTCTATTACCTCAGCAAATGCATCCTGGTCACCTTTCAGCACCTGCTTTATTCTTTTATTGACTAGCGCATCCATTTTATACCTCCGCTCTATGCGGCTATACATATATACGAACGTATAGCAAAAAGGTTTCAATTTTTTTCATCTATTCTATCCTAACAAATTTTAACAAGAAATGTTTATATTTTTTAAATTTGGGGTATAACGGAACTAAATAATGGCGGAAACGAGGTAATTAGTGTGGGGAGAACTGAATTACTGGAACAAATAGAAGAGCACAGAAACCAAATGGTAGAGTTGGCACTTCAGTCATCATTTGCGAATGAAAAGGTCGTTGAAATCAGTTCTAAGCTTGATCACTTGCTCAATACGTTTCACCAAAGAACGCAGAAACAATAAAAGCAGCTTCCCCCTGAGAAGCTGCTTTTATTATTATAGTAATTTTTCGCCAAAAAGAGATCCCATAAGAGCAACTGCAACGGATGCTGTTCTGTTTTTATCATCTAAAATCGGGTTAACTTCTACAAATTCAGCAGATGTAATGAGATGGGATTCCGCCAGCATCTCCATCGCCAAGTGGCTTTCACGGTAGCTGATCCCGCCTAATACAGGTGTACCAACGCCTGGTGCATCAGCTGGATCCAAGCCATCAAGGTCAAGAGACAGATGAACTCCATCCGTTTTATCCTTCAGATAGTTAATGGCTTCTTCCATCACTTTCGTCATACCCATACGATCCACTTCATGCATTGTAAATACTTTGATACCGCGCTCTTTGATTAATTCTCTTTCACCCTCATCCAGAGAGCGTGCCCCGATGATTACAATGTTCTCAGGCTTCACCTTAGGAGAATAACCACCGATGCTGGTCAGGCTCTCATCGCCTATGCCTAAGCTTACCGCCAAAGGCATGCCATGTATGTTCCCTGATGGGGAAGTTTCACTTGTATTCAAATCACCATGGGCATCATACCAGATGACCCCCAGATTCTCATAATGCTTTGAAACCCCTGCAAGCGTACCAATTGCAATGCTGTGATCACCGCCCAATACCAGCGGGAAGTCATCACCTTTAATAACCTCATCCACTTTATCAGCCAGCTTATGATTTCCTTCTGCAACCGCTCTCAAATTTCTCAAATGTGAATTAGATGTGTGAACTCTTTCAGGCTGGGCTATTTCAATATTACCCAGGTCATTTATCGTATGGCCAAGGTTTTCTAATCTTTCTGCCACCCCTGCATAGCGGATAGCACTCGGTCCCATATCTACCCCACGGCGCATTTGTCCCAAATCCATCGGTACGCCAATTATCGATATATTCTTTTTCATACTAGTTCCTCCTCAACCCATTCTACCTCCATTGTATCGAACAAAACCTAAATGACTCAACTGGACAAAGTGGTGTATATATATTCAAAAGCGGAAGCGGGCGTATAGCGCCGTACGAATTTGAGCACTGCCGTATTGAGATAAAGGAAACACAACGAGCGAAGGGAGTTGATGTTGACTTATCGCAGAGGAGGCAGGGACAAATACGCTAGGCGCTGCCCGCTGAAGCTGGACGGATCAAAAGCGGAGGGGACTGTTCAGAGGCGTACAAAATGAACAGGCCTCGCATGAGATAAAGGAAACACGAAGAGCAAAGCGATTCGATGTTCATTTCCCTGAAAAAAGGGAATAGGCTTCTTGACTCAAGGATATTTGATAATAGAAAAAGTCCAGGAGCGACTTTTTCTTGGAACTACATTTAACGATGGAAGGAAATGAACCTGTTGACTTATCGCAAGGAGGGGACTGGCATTTTGCTAGCCTCTAGGCCCTGGAGCTGGACGGATCAAAAGCGGAAGCGGGCGTTTAGCGCCGTACGGACTTTGACTCTGCTGCAGAGCCAAATTACTTATACACGCTGCCATTCGAGTGCAGTTTTGAATAAGGTATGGCATGGTCCAGGCTAGACATACCAATTTTAAAACTGGTTTAGGTGGGGGAAGGGCATGTCTCCTTGCTATTCGTACCCCTTGAGACCTAATCTAGGTGAGGTGAGAGCACGTTTCCTTGCTTTTCGTATCCCTTTAGACCTGATTTAGTCGAGCTAAGGGCACGTTTCTTTCCTATTCGTACACCTTGAGACCTGGTTTAGTTGAAGTAGGGGCACATTTCTTTCCTATTCGTATCCCTTGGGACCTGATTTAGTCGAGGTAGGGGCACGTTTCCTTACTTTTCGTACCCCTTGAGGGATCGCATTATTGGTGTAAGGTTACATATGTTATAAATCCAGTGGTCATCTACTATTGTTTCTTCATTAATTACTATGCAATGTATACTTTTAATGTTGTAAAAGGGTACAAAGACAACAATAATCAAACACAAAAAAGCTCCCAGATAAAAACCTGGAAGCTTTTCTTCTTTGATGAGCCATGAAGGATTCGAACCTTCGACCCTCTGATTAAAAGTCAGATGCTCTACCAACTGAGCTAATGGCTCTAAATGGCTGGGCTAGCTGGATTCGAACCAACGCATGTCGCAGTCAAAGTGCGATGCCTTACCGCTTGGCTATAGCCCAAAGTCAGTGAAAATAAAAAGGACATTCATTAACATGTCCATTTCCTACTGTTATTATTCAAAAATGGTGGAGGGGGGCAGATTCGAACTGCCGAACCCGAAGGAGCGGATTTACAGTCCGCCGCGTTTAGCCACTTCGCTACCCCTCCAAGTAAAATGGTGCCGGCAAGAGGACTTGAACCCCCAACCTACTGATTACAAGTCAGTTGCTCTACCAGTTGAGCTACACCGGCATTTTATTGGAACGTGAATATTTTATTAAATTGTTACAAAAAAATGGTGGAGGATGACGGGATCGAACCGCCGACCCTCTGCTTGTAAGGCAGATGCTCTCCCAGCTGAGCTAATCCTCCAAATGTGTTTCAATATCACTTTTAATGATGCTTCTTTTACTCCGCTTCGCTTCGTAAAAAAGCTTGGTGACCCCTACGGGATTCGAACCCGTGTTACCGCCGTGAAAGGGCGGTGTCTTAACCGCTTGACCAAGGGGCCATTCTTATAAACTAGTAAGCTTCCAACCGGGCTCGAACCGGTGACCTCTTCCTTACCATGGAAGTGCTCTACCTGACTGAGCTATGGAAGCAATGGCTCCGCAGGCAGGATTCGAACCTGCGACCGATCGGTTAACAGCCGATAGCTCTACCACTGAGCTACTGCGGAACGTAAAGCCTGGCGACGTCCTACTCTCACAGGGGGAGATCCCCCAACTACCATCGGCGCTGAAGAGCTTAACTTCCGTGTTCGGCATGGGAACGGGTGTGACCTCTTCGCCTTAATCACCAGACAATTATTGCTTTTATCTTGAAAGGACAGATTTTATTATAACAACTTTTCATAAAAAATCAAGTGTTATTTTAAAAAATTGTTCTCTCAAAACTAGATAAAGTTATGAAGAAAAGAAAGTATTCCGAGTTTCGCTAAAAATTGTGGTTAAGTCCTCGATCGATTAGTATCTGTCAGCTGCACGTGTCGCCACGCTTCCACCTCAGACCTATCTACCTGATCATCTTTCAGGGATCTTACTCACATAAAGTGATGGGAAATCTCATCTCGAGGGGGGCTTCATGCTTAGATGCTTTCAGCACTTATCCCTTCCGCACATAGCTACCCAGCGATGCCTTTGGCAAGACAACTGGTACACCAGCGGTGCGTCCATCCCGGTCCTCTCGTACTAAGGACAGCTCCTCTCAAATTTCCTGCGCCCACGACGGATAGGGACCGAACTGTCTCACGACGTTCTGAACCCAGCTCGCGTACCGCTTTAATGGGCGAACAGCCCAACCCTTGGGACCGACTACAGCCCCAGGATGCGATGAGCCGACATCGAGGTGCCAAACCTCCCCGTCGATGTGGACTCTTGGGGGAGATAAGCCTGTTATCCCCGGGGTAGCTTTTATCCGTTGAGCGATGGCCCTTCCATGCGGAACCACCGGATCACTAAGCCCGACTTTCGTCCCTGCTCGACTTGTAGGTCTCGCAGTCAAGCTCCCTTGTGCCTTTACACTCTGCGAATGATTTCCAACCATTCTGAGGGAACCTTTGGGCGCCTCCGTTACTCTTTAGGAGGCGACCGCCCCAGTCAAACTGCCCACCTGACACTGTCTCCCACCCCGATAAGGGGCGCGGGTTAGAAGTTCAACACAGCCAGGGTAGTATCCCACCGACGCCTCCACCGAAGCTGGCGCTCCGGTTTCTTAGGCTCCTACCTATCCTGTACAAGCTGTGCCAAAATTCAATATCAGGCTACAGTAAAGCTCCACGGGGTCTTTCCGTCCTGTCGCGGGTAACCTGCATCTTCACAGGTACTATAATTTCACCGAGTCTCTCGTTGAGACAGTGCCCAGATCGTTGCGCCTTTCGTGCGGGTCGGAACTTACCCGACAAGGAATTTCGCTACCTTAGGACCGTTATAGTTACGGCCGCCGTTTACTGGGGCTTCGGTTCGCACCTTCGCTTGCGCTAAGCACTCCCCTTAACCTTCCAGCACCGGGCAGGCGTCAGCCCCTATACTTCGCCTTACGGCTTCGCAGAGACCTGTGTTTTTGCTAAACAGTCGCCTGGGCCTATTCACTGCGGCTCTCTCGGGCTTGCACCCTACCAGAGCACCCCTTCTCCCGAAGTTACGGGGTCATTTTGCCGAGTTCCTTAACGAGAGTTCTCTCGCTCACCTTAGGATTCTCTCCTCGCCTACCTGTGTCGGTTTGCGGTACGGGCACCTTTTTCCTCGCTAGAGGCTTTTCTTGGCAGTGTGGAATCAGGAACTTCGGTACTATATTTCCCTCGCTATCACAGCTCAGCCTTCACGGTGACGGGATTTGCCTCATCACCAGCCTAACTGCTTAGACGCGCATATCCAACAGCGCGCTTACCCTATCCTCCTGCGTCCCCCCATCACTCAAACGGAAAAGAGGTGGTACAGGAATATCAACCTGTTATCCATCGCCTACGCCTTTCGGCCTCGGCTTAGGTCCCGACTAACCCTGAGCGGACGAGCCTTCCTCAGGAAACCTTAGGCATTCGGTGGACAGGATTCTCACCTGTCTTTCGCTACTCATACCGGCATTCTCACTTCTAAGCGCTCCACCAGTCCTTACGGTCCAGCTTCACAGCCCTTAGAACGCTCTCCTACCACTGACACCAAACGGTGTCAATCCACAGCTTCGGTGATACGTTTAGCCCCGGTACATTTTCGGCGCAGAGTCACTCGACCAGTGAGCTATTACGCACTCTTTAAATGGTGGCTGCTTCTAAGCCAACATCCTGGTTGTCTAAGCAACTCCACATCCTTTTCCACTTAACGTATACTTTGGGACCTTAGCTGGTGGTCTGGGCTGTTTCCCTTTCGACTACGGATCTTATCACTCGCAGTCTGACTCCCATGGATAAGTCTTTGGCATTCGGAGTTTGTCTGAATTCGGTAACCCGATGAGGGCCCCTAGTCCAAACAGTGCTCTACCTCCAAGACTCTTACTACATGAGGCTAGCCCTAAAGCTATTTCGGAGAGAACCAGCTATCTCCAAGTTCGATTGGAATTTCTCCGCTACCCACACCTCATCCCCGCACTTTTCAACGTGCGTGGGTTCGGGCCTCCATTCAGTGTTACCTGAACTTCACCCTGGACATGGGTAGATCACCTGGTTTCGGGTCTACGACCACATACTCATTCGCCCTATTCAGACTCGCTTTCGCTGCGGCTCCGTCTTTCCGACTTAACCTTGCATGGGATCGTAACTCGCCGGTTCATTCTACAAAAGGCACGCCATCACCCGTTAACGGGCTCTGACTACTTGTAGGCACACGGTTTCAGGTTCTATTTCACTCCCCTTCCGGGGTGCTTTTCACCTTTCCCTCACGGTACTGGTTCACTATCGGTCACTAGGGAGTATTTAGCCTTGGGAGATGGTCCTCCCAGCTTCCGACGGGATTTCTCGTGTCCCGCCGTACTCAGGATCCACTCAAGAGGGAACGAAGTTTCGACTACAGGGTTATTACCTTCTGTGACGAGCCTTTCCAGACTTCTTCGTCTACTTCGTTCCTTTGTAACTCCGTATAGAGTGTCCTACAACCCCAAGAGGCAAGCCTCTTGGTTTGGGCTAATCCCGTTTCGCTCGCCGCTACTCAGGGAATCGCGTTTGCTTTCTCTTCCTCCGGGTACTTAGATGTTTCAGTTCCCCGGGTCTGCCTTCCATACTCTATGTATTCAAGTATGGATACTGCACCATTACGTGCAGCGGGTTCCCCCATTCGGAAATCTCCGGATCAAAGCTTACTTACAGCTCCCCGAAGCATATCGGTGTTAGTCCCGTCCTTCATCGGCTCCTAGTGCCAAGGCATCCACCGTGCGCCCTTTCTAACTTAACCGTCGTCGAATGATAAGCTTCGAATTGCTGCGTTGCCTTTGTTTCTTCCACTGCTCATGTACGTTAAAGTACACTCCGCTGCTCAGAAACTCGGCGCCTTGCACTCCTCGCTTCTCATCCGCCTTAGTTTTTTGAAAAAATATCTCATAAGAGATATCCTAAAATGGCGAATTCTCGGTTCTTTCTTGACTTTCTTCATATATCTTTATCTAGTTTTCAAAGAACAATGTTTTGATGGTTGAACCATCAAAACTGAACAAAACAAGATCAAATCGTCACGTCTCATATATCCTTAGAAAGGAGGTGATCCAGCCGCACCTTCCGATACGGCTACCTTGTTACGACTTCACCCCAATCATCTGTCCCACCTTAGGCGGCTGGCTCCAAAAGGTTACCTCACCGACTTCGGGTGTTACAAACTCTCGTGGTGTGACGGGCGGTGTGTACAAGGCCCGGGAACGTATTCACCGCGGCATGCTGATCCGCGATTACTAGCGATTCCAGCTTCATGCAGGCGAGTTGCAGCCTGCAATCCGAACTGAGAACGGTTTTATGGGATTTGCTAAACCTCGCGGTCTTGCTGCCCTTTGTACCGTCCATTGTAGCACGTGTGTAGCCCAGGTCATAAGGGGCATGATGATTTGACGTCATCCCCACCTTCCTCCGGTTTGTCACCGGCAGTCATCTTAGAGTGCCCAACTGAATGCTGGCAACTAAGATCAAGGGTTGCGCTCGTTGCGGGACTTAACCCAACATCTCACGACACGAGCTGACGACAACCATGCACCACCTGTCACTCTGTCCCCCGAAGGGGAAAGCCCTATCTCTAGGGTTGTCAGAGGATGTCAAGACCTGGTAAGGTTCTTCGCGTTGCTTCGAATTAAACCACATGCTCCACCGCTTGTGCGGGCCCCCGTCAATTCCTTTGAGTTTCAGTCTTGCGACCGTACTCCCCAGGCGGAGTGCT
>NZ_ABCF01000020.1 GCF_000181495.1 Bacillus sp. SG-1 | reverse complement strand
AGCGTTGAGAAGCTGCGTCACCCAAGCCGAAGCAAGCGCTTGAAAGACTTCTTGGAATAGAATAATTTTAGCAAATAGTTTACTTTCCTTCAGGGGGGTAAACTATTTTTGTTTTAAAAAAGGGTTCCGATGTATTTACGGCGAAAATTACAATACGGGATGTGGATCTATGGATACTAAATCACAAAAAACAAACATCATCATTAACGAAATTCTTTTTTGGAAACAAAATAAGATGCTGCCTGACCATTATTGCGATTACCTGCTTGCACTCTATAATCAGGGTGAAGACATGGAGAATATGGACAGGAAGAAATCAAAGCGCCTGCCGGCTGTTCTTTTTTCGTCAGCCCTTTTTATGTCGCTGATTCCGTTTTCATTATTTGTCATTTATTTTACTGAATTGTCATTTGTTTTGCAAACAGCGATTTTGACGGGTTTTGTCGTCTTATTAATTTTTGCTGCAATTTATTATTCTAAGAAAGAGATAATTTCACCTGTTATTTATATAACTACAGCTATTATTGTCCTTATTTACTCCGTGAACTTCAGTGATGCAATCTTTCAGGGAGACAAGTTGATTACATATATTATCCTGTTTTGCAATTGTTTCCTTTGGTCTTTGGCGGGCCTCTATTTTAAAATGCTGTATTTCACAATAGCAGGGGCAGCAGGAATCCTTATTTTGATTATCTCTATCGTGATATAATATCGCAATTTTAAAAAGTTTTTAAAAGTTGAGAAAATTACATCTATCCTTTTATAATAATAGTGTAAGCGCGTACAAATGATTTTTAGCACAGTAAATTTCGGGTGTTGTTTGCTTATGTACGTTGCACTTTGATTTTTCGATGTCAAAGATGTTTGCATATTAAGGGGGATGGACATGAATTTTGATTTGACTTCAGAACAACAGATGATTCAAAAAACAATACGGGATTTCGCCAGGGAAGAAGTTGCTCCCGGGGCATTAGAAAGGGATCGGACAAAAGAATTTCCAAAAGAAGCATTTAAAAAGTTAGCTGATCTTGGAATGATGGGACTGCCTTTTCCCGAAGAATACGGCGGAGCTGGCGGAGATACGGTGAGTTTTGCCATTGTGACAGAAGAATTGAGCAAAGCGTGTGCCTCTACTGGTATCACATATTCTGCTCATATTTCTTTGGGCGGTGCCCCTATAAATATGTTTGGAACAGAAGAACAAAAACACAAGTATTTAACACCTATTTGTACCGGTGAATCTTTTGGCGCATTTGGGCTGACGGAACCCAATGCCGGATCTGATGCAGGGGGAACTCAGACCACGGCTGTCAAAGAGGGCGATGAATATGTAATCAATGGAAATAAGAGTTTTATTACGAACGCTAGCTATGCCAAACATCTTGCTCTGACAGCAATTACGAACCGGAGTGAAGACGGCAGCAAAGAGATCAGTGCCATTATCGTACCAACGGATGCTGAAGGGTTTACAGTCGTTGATAATTACGAAAAGATGGGACTGAATGCTTCCAACACAACTGAGCTTGTTTTGGAAAACGTAAGAGTTCCCGAAGAAAATCTTCTTGGGAAAAAAGGAGAAGGCTTTAAGCAGTTCCTTTCTACACTGGACGGCGGCCGTATTGGTATCGGGGCAATGGCATTGGGAATTGCTGAAGCGGCATTTGAAAAAGCTCTTCAATATTCTAAGGAAAGAAAACAATTCGGCAGACCTTTATCACAGTTTCAGGTGACTCAATTTAAGTTAGCGGATATGGCGATGAAAATTGAATTGGCGAGAAACATGATCTTTAAAGCAGCATGGCTTAAAGATCAAGGCAGGCCTTTCGCAAAAGAAGCTTCCATGTGCAAACTGTATGCATCTGAAGTGGCGATGGAAATTGCGGATGAAGCCATTCAAATCCATGGAGGATATGGCTATATGAAAGAGTATGAAGTGGAGCGCTACATGCGTGACGCGAAGCTGCTTGAGATAGGGGAAGGTACATCTGAAGTACAGAGAATGGTCATTTCCCGTTTAATCGGCTGTTAATAAGAATGATCCAAGCCTGGAATCTGATTCCGGGCTTTTTTTTATTTCGGTGTAGGGTATTTTTCTTAGAAACTGTTTTCCTTACCATTTAAAGGTAAGCGGATTAGCGGATTCACGGGGATAATACCCCTGTTTCTTTATATTCTCCAGTGGTTGCAGCAGCTGATCCGTGCAGCTTCGCTTTAGTTTTTGACTATTTTGCGACAAACGTCGAAAAATTGGGGTTAGGACTTTTACTTTCGTCCTTTTTAAAGTAAAATATATATTGTTTATAATAAACAGATTCTGTATTATCAATCGTTACATAAGGGAGGTTAATCTATGAATCGCAATCCGATCATTCCATTCATTTTAATTATGGTTTTTGGAATCGGCCTTGTTTTCTTCATGTCTTTGGAAGGTTTGAACAACTCTGAAGAAATGGCAGAAGAGCATGGTGAGCAAGGAGCTGAAGGTGAAGCTGAGGGCGGCGGAACTGCTGAAGGCGGAGAATTTGACCCTGAGGCACATTATCAGCAGGCATGTATTTCTTGTCACGGCGGTAACTATGAAGGCGGTGCAGGTCCTGCATTAACTGGAGTAGGTGAACGTTTGTCAGCTGATGAGATTAAGAATATACTTCAGAATGGTAAAGGCATTATGCCTGGAAATCTTGTTCCGGCTGAAAATCTTGATGCTATGACTGAATGGTTAATGTCATTATAATCCTTAAAAAGTTCTTTGCATGTGCAAAGAACTTTTTTTTGTTGCAAAACTTGGTTAGAATGAGAAACGTAAACCTTAACTATTACTGGCGGCAATTAATTACTAAATACATATAAAAAGGTGAAAATATGAATGCTGAAAAATTATCGAAAAGATTAGAAACCGTAGTTTCGTTTATTCCTGAGGGCTCCAGAATCGCCGACATCGGCTCTGACCATGCCTATCTGCCTTGTTATGCAGTAGACAAAGGAATCGCTGCTTCCGGCATAGCTGGAGAAGTAGCAGAGGGGCCATATCAGTCTGCAGTTAAGCAAGTAAAGTATTCACAGTTGGAAGATGTCATCACTGTTCGAAAAGGAGACGGTCTTGAGGTCATTTCCCCGAACGAAACAGACTGCATCACGATTGCGGGTATGGGCGGCGCTTTGATTGCCAGTATCCTGGAAAAAGGTAAAGATAAGCTGGAAGGGGTCAGCAGGCTGATTCTCCAGCCCAACGTAGCCGCCATTGCCATCAGAAAATGGCTGCTTGAAAACGGATGGGAGTTAAAGGCTGAAAGGATATTAGAAGAAGATCATAAAATTTATGAAGTGTTAGTGGCTGATAAAGGAAATCCGGAAACGCCATATGAACAGCTGGAAACTGAGTTGCTGCTTGGTCCTTTTCTTTCGAAAGAGAAAAGCTCCGTGTTTAAGACTAAATGGGGGCAGGAATTAAAACAGTGGAGAAACATTTTAGAGAACATGAAACAAGCTGATGACTCTTCTGAATTAAGGGAGAGAAAAGCTGAGATTGTGAAAAAAATCGAGATAGTTGAGGAGGTATTGGATGAAAAGCGTTAACGGTCATGAAATCATATCTCTATTCGAAACGCTGGCTCCGAAAGAGCTGGCTGAAGATGGTGATAAGATCGGGCTTCAGATAGGCCGCCTAAATCAAAAAGTTGATAAAGTGATGGTTTCCCTTGATGTTCTTGAGGAAGTAGTGGACGAAGCCGTTGAAAAGGGTGTGAAATTGATCATCGCTCACCATCCACCCTTATTCCGTTCTTTGAAGGCGATTAAAACGGACACTGTTCAAGGCAGAATGATAGAAAAGCTCATTAAAAATGATATTTCTGTTTATGCGGCGCATACAAATCTGGATGTAGCTAAAGGCGGAGTAAATGACTTATTGGCTGAAGCTCTTGAACTGAAAGATACCAAACTTTTATTGCCTACGTATAAAGAGAAACTAAAGAAGCTTTCCGTATTTGTTCCTAAAGAAGACGCTGTAAAAGTACGAAAAGCTTTGGGTGATGCCGGTGCAGGCCATATAGGCAACTATAGCCATTGTTCATTTTCAAGTGAGGGAACAGGCAGGTTTCTACCTGGAGAAGGCACAGATCCTCATATAGGGCAGCAAGGGAAATTGGAAGAAGTGCAGGAAGTAAAAATTGAATCCATCTATCCTACAAAGTTGGAAAAAAAGGTGTTGTCTGCGCTTTTCAAAAGTCATCCTTATGAAGAGGTGGCTTACGATATCATGCTTTTAGAAAATGAGGGGGAAACCCTGGGACTTGGAAGAGTCGGGACACTCGCAGCGCCTATGTCCCTGAAGGAATTTGCTGCTTACGCAAAAGAAAAGCTGCAAGTTGAAAATGTTCGAGTGACGGGTAATTTAAAGGACTCCGTCCAAAAGGTAGCAGTCCTTGGCGGTGATGGTAATAAATTCATTCATAATGCCAAATTCTCCGGAGCCGATGTGTTTGTAACAGGGGATTTATATTATCACACGGCACATGATGCGATGATGCTTGGGTTGAATGTTCTGGATGCCGGGCATCACATCGAGAAGGTCATGAAAGAAGGAGTCGCCCGGTGGATGACTGAAAAGAGCCGGGAGAAGGGTATGAATGTGGAGTACCTGGTTTCAGAAGTGAATACTGATCCATTTACATTTTTATAAGGCTCTTTTCTTAAACTTCCTTGTTATTTAATATAAATAAAAAAAGAGCTGCTTTCCCTATCCAGAGAGAAAAACTCTGTACCCAGGGGGGACTTTTCCGCAAGCAACAATCTGCAGGGAAACAACCTATTATAAAATGAAAGAAGGCATTCGTCACGAATGCCTTCTTCTTTATTCTACAGCTGTTTTTGGTTTCTTGACTTTAGGAAGTATTTTATTCAACGGCACTTTCTTTTCACGTGTCCATGTCTCTTCATTTTCAGGATCGAACTGTGCTATGAAGTTCATGACTTCCTTGACAATCGGTGTAGGAGTGGAAGCGCCTGCTGTGACGGCCACCAACTCTGCATCCTTAATCCAGTCAATCTCCAGTTCGCTGATGTCGGCAATGCGGTAAGCCTTTGTTCCAGCAACTTCTTCCGACACTTGAGCAAGACGGTTGGAGTTATTGCTTTTGGGATCACCGACTACAATAAGGACATCTGCTTCGCCTGCTTGCTCAGCCACAGCTTCTTGTCTTACTTGTGTCGCCAGGCAGATTTCTTTGTGTACTTCTACATGAGGGTATTTCTCTTTGACTATTTCCATCACATCCGCAACGTCCCATTGGCTCATGGTCGTTTGGTTCGTTACAATGATTTTTTTGTTTTTGATATCAAGCTTTTGGACATCTTCCATTGTTTCAACAAGGTGAACAATTTCCGGTGCTACACCAACAGCACCTTCCGGCTCGGGGTGTCCTTTCTTACCGATATAGATGACGTCAAACCCTTCAGCTTCTTTTTCTCGGATTAAATCATGTGTCCTTGTTACATCGGGGCAAGTTGCGTCCAAAGTGACAAGTCCTTTTTCTTTGGCTAGCTTTTTCACTTCCGGAGAAACTCCGTGAGCTGTGAAGATAACCGTTCCTTCATTCACCTGGTCCAGGATTTCTTTGCGGTTCTTTCCGTCCAGTGTTATGATGCCTTCTTCTTCAAATGCATCGGTAACATGTTTATTATGGACGATCATACCAAGGATATAAATCGGCCTTGGCAGGGATTTATCTAATGCAGCGTTGCGGGCAATGACCATCGCGTCCACGACACCGTAGCAATAGCCTCTCGGCGTAATTTTTTTTACATTCATATTTGAAATCCTCCTGTGGATAAAGTCGGATGTTTACATAAACCTACAGGTTCATTATAAAGTAGATTTGTACTGATGACAAAGAATCTTTTCTACAGGCCGTTGAACAAGACTCGTTGAAGGCCTTACTAATTCACATGAAAGTAAGGAGATTATGAAGAAGTAAGGAAGGCATCATTGAAGAAAGAAAAAGAAATGATGCCCCGCCCGCCGCAAGTCCAGGCCATCATCCAAGTAAGAAAAAGAAGAGAACCCCAAATAAAAAACGCCCTCAATGGAGAGCAGTCAGTTAGACATATAATTTCGGCTGAGAACCGCCTTTTGTCTGTGTTTTTTTTGTTCTTTCCGACACATGGGTCTTCTTCTGTTTTTTCTTAGGTCTTTTACTTTTGGGTTCGGATTCAGAATGAACTTCAATACTCTCTTCTTCTTGGATCTCATTACTGGATTCATCACCAGAATCCTCATTTTCGACTTCAGCGGCACTCAGTCCCCTGTAAAGCTTCCACATGGCGGGAAGGTTTTTAACCAGCGGTCCATATTGCTGAACTTGTTGAAGCATGGGTCCTACTTGCTGGGCTGTTTTTAAAACTTGCTGGGTATTGTTGAGAAAACCATTGAGAGAACCTGGGTTGAGCATGTTCTTTAAAAAAGAACCTCCCCCGGCTTGTGTGTTTCGTTGAAATCCTGCAGCTCCTTGAAGTGGATTGAATTGAGATGCGGCAGTTTGTGATGAACCGCCCCTGTTAAGGATCTTTGCTAAAAGCCCACCGGATTTCCTGCCTGCGCCTCCCTGAAAGTTTCCTTGCATCCCTCTAGGATTCATCATCCCAAATCCTGAAGGGCCGGGCCCCCTCATCCCTCTCATTCCTTGATAAGGATGTTGTCGGAAAGAGTTTGGATTAAATGGCATTTGCTGTCTTGGCGGCATAATAGGCCTCCTTTCTGTTTTCGCGCATAAGGTCTCTTAATACAATATGCAGATCGGGAAAAAACGTCTAAAGAAAAGGCGGAATTTAATAAATTTGTCTATCTGCTAGAACTTTTAAAAATTGTTTATTATAATGAAGAGATGAAATTTTGTCTGAGAAGAATTGATTTGTAAAATTATGCAGGTATATTTTGAATTTGCGGGAAAAAACGGTATTGTAGTATAAGAAGGGCTTTTTAGCTTTCAATATGCTTCTTTGTCTATTCCCAAATGCGGAACACTTAAGAAAAACTGTATGAATAACAAAGCGGAAAAATCAAAGATAATCTCTTCAAATAAATAATGCTAATTTAAGGAGTGATAACATGGGAAATCAATTTGAACAATATGATTTTCAGCCATTTATCAATGAAGCCATTGAGAGGCTGGGCTTTATAGAGCCTACTGAGATACAGAAGAAAATGATTCCTTTGATCAACAGAGGAGAAAGTGCAATCGGTCAGTCACAGACTGGGACAGGGAAAACCCATTCATACCTGCTGCCGATTTTGAACAAAATCAACAGGAATTCTCAAGAGGTGCAAGCCGTAATCACAGCGCCGACTAGAGAGCTTGCACAGCAGATTTATCAGGAAATATTGAAAATCACCAATGAAGAGGAAATTACATCCCGCTGCTTTATTGGCGGAACAGATAAACAGCGTATGATAGATAAGCTGAAGACACAGCCGCAAATCGTAGTCGGTACCCCTGGAAGAATCAATGATCTTGTTAAAGAAGGGGCTCTGCTGGTCCATAGAGCAGACATGCTTGTAGTGGATGAAGCGGACTTGATGCTTGATATGGGCTTTATTTTTGATGTGGACCAAATAGCTGCTAGAATGCCTGAGAAGCTAAAGATACTTGTTTTTTCTGCCACAATCCCTGAGAAATTAAAGCCTTTCTTGAAGAAGTATATGGAAAATCCTCAGTATGCTCATGTAGAACCTGAACATATTTCAGCTAAGAATATTAAACATATTTTGCTGCCAAGAAAGAGCCGCAATAAAGATGATCTTCTTTATGATGCATTATCTTCCCTTAACCCTTATTTGGCTATCGTCTTTACAAATACAAAAGCGAAGGCAGATGAAGTCGCTGATTACTTATTGAGCAAAGGGATGAAAGTTGGAAGGATCCATGGAGACCTTTCCCCGCGTGAAAGAAAGAAAATGATGAAACAAATCCGTGCATTGGAGTATCAATACATTGTCGCAACAGATCTTGCGGCAAGAGGAATTGATATTGAAGGCGTCAGCCATATTATCAATTACGAGATTCCCGGTGAACTTGATTTCTACATTCACAGAACGGGACGAACGGCAAGAGCTGGCTATTCAGGTATAGCTGTGACGATTTATGAGCCTTCTGATGAGGATGCTCTGAATCAGTTGGAAAAGATGGGAATCACATTTGAAAATCAGGACCTCATCCGTGGAGAATGGAAAGAGTTGGCCGATCGAAACAAACGTAAACACCGCCAGAAGACAGGGGACGAAATTGACCAAAAGGCGAAATCACTTGTCCGTAAGCCGAAAAAGGTCAAGCCTGGCTATAAGAAGAAGATGCAATATAAAATGGATCAAATCAAGAAACGTGAAAGACGTGTAAAAAGACGGAATAATTCTTGATAGAACAGAGGAATATGCAAGGGAGTTGGATGTAGATGGTAAAGTTAGGTTCACATGTTTCAATGAGCGGGAAGAAGATGCTCCTTGGTTCAAGTGAAGAGGCAGTTGCATACGGAGCAAATACCTTTATGATTTATACTGGTGCTCCTCAGAATACAAGAAGAAAGAAAATTGAAGATCTGAATATCGAGAATGGCCTGCTTCATATGAAAGAAAACGGTATTGACGAAATTGTAGTGCATGCACCATATATTATCAATATCGGTAATACAACAAATCCAGCTACATTTGAGCTGGGTGTCAATTTCCTTCAATCTGAAATAGAGAGAACGGCAGCGCTCGGCGCAAAACAAATCGTCCTCCATCCTGGTGCCCACGTGGGGGCAGGTGCAGAAGCGGGAATCAAAAAAATCATTGAAGGTCTAAATGAAGTTCTGGTCAAGGATCAGGAAGTTCAGATAGCCCTCGAAACGATGGCCGGGAAAGGCTCCGAATGCGGAAGATCCTTTGAAGAACTTGCCATGATCATTGAAGGCGTAGAGCATAATGACAGGCTGTCGGTTTGTTTTGACACGTGTCACACCCATGATGCAGGCTATGATATCGTAAATGACTTTGACGGTGTCCTTGATGAATTTGACCGCATCGTAGGCATAGACAGAATAAAGGTCCTTCATATTAATGACAGTAAAAACGTACGCGGGGCTGCGAAGGACAGGCATGAAAATATCGGCTTTGGTCACATCGGTTTTGATGCTTTAGCAAGAATTGTCCATCACCCTCAATTGACTGACGTTCCAAAGATACTTGAAACTCCTTTTGTCGGTGAGGATAAAAAGAACAAAAAAGCTCCCTATAAATTTGAAATCGAAATGCTAAAAAACAAAACGTGGGACGAAGAATTAATATCTAAAATTCAGGAATCATGATTGAAAACAGTCAGGGCTTCTCTCTTGAGAGAAGCCCCGCTGATTTTTAGTTTACAAACTTAGCGAATATTTTATTGACCTCTTTGGCTGTGGCTGGTCCTGCAATTTTTGCTATTTCCTTAATCACTTTGCTTCGTTCTGTGTTATTAAAAATATTAATGTTTTTCCCTCTTAAGTAGTCAGCGATTTTTTTTGCTTGATCGGGATTTATTTTTACTCCAAACTGCTTTCCGTAACCTAATAAGTCGTCACCGGTAATATTATTGATTTTATGATTTACCACATTTTGCAATAGCTTCATCGACCATCACTCCTCATAGGATACTTATGAACGGGACAGGTCGATTGTGACTAAAAAATAGTTTGGGGCTTGGATTTATTTATGCTTTACCACGGGAAGGGAGAGAAAGATGGCACAACGTATACATAAAAGAGAAAGTGTCTTCCATTTGATTTACCGCTTCTTCTTTATCATTGTCGGGGCTGGGCTGGCAGCAATGTCAATTGAGCTTTTTTTGATTCCCAATAATATTATCGATGGCGGAATCATTGGTATATCATTGATTTTGGATTATTTATTTTCAGAAATTCCGTTTATTAGTTTTGCTACCCTGCTGGTGGTTCTGAATCTGCCATTTATGTATTCCGGCTATAAACATATTGGTAAAACGTTTGTGATTTCTTCGCTGGTTGGTGTTGTTGCTCTTGCTATCATAGAAAGCCTCCTGCATCATGTTGAGCCTTTTGTGACAGAAGAAATCCTTGCTACCGTTTTTGGCGGTTTGACACTTGGAGTGGGGGTCGGCCTAGTCATAAGGCATGGAGGTTCTCTGGATGGGACAGAAATCCTTGGAATTCTGTTAACAAAGAAGCTGCCGTTTTCAGTTGGTGAATTTGTCATGTTCATTAATATCTTTATTTTTGGCTGGGCTGCCTTTGTTTTTGGTATTGAAGAGGCGATGTATTCGATTATGACCTATTATATTGCTTTCAAAACGATTGATACAGTCATACAGGGAATGGATGAAACAAAAGCGGTCATTATTGTGTCCGACTACTACAACGAGGTCTCGCAATCTATCCTTGACAGGCTGGGGAGAGGAACCACCATGTTGAAGGGGAGAGGCGGATACACGGACAATGACAAAGAGGTCATTTACGTCGTAGTGACGAGGCTCGAAGTAATGAAGCTTAAGGGAATCGTTGGCGATGTGGATCCGAATGCATTCATCACCATCATGAGTACACAGGAAACCAAAGGGGCGAGGTTTAAGTCAGCGATACATTAAAAGAAGTGTATAAGAGCTACCACAGTTCTAGAAAAAGGCTGAATTGCTTAGCAAATCGAGGATGAAATCTCTAATGATTTTGTTCTCTTTTTTCTTTAGTTAATGATTTTGTAATTAGGTTTAAAATCAAAATTTTATGTTTTCCTGTTTTTATTACGCTGTTTTCGTATATATTGTTGCTCTCGGAAAAATCCAAAAAGCCGGATTTTTCCCTTGGAGACAAGGGCTTTTTTCTCTTAAAAGGTGAGTTAGCTCTTTTCTTTCTTGTTTATCAGGCTATCTCTGGTTAATTAAGTAGATATTTTTAAGAGTTTGTATTAAATAGCAACAAAGCTTACGAAAAGAGTCTTTTATTATTGGATAGTTTATCTGGAAACCATGCGAAGATAACAATGAAACCTTAGTTATAAAAACTAAGGTTTCATTACATAAAGGAACAACGATTGATTGAAGCGGAAGGTGAACGACCTCCTGCGGGATTAGCGGGACGTCTAGTTTCAAAGCCCGAGGTTACGCACCCACTGGAACGTAACCCCGCATGCGAAGCTGAGGAGGCTTATCGCCCGCCCCGCGGAGTCGGGCACAAGGAGCGGGAATCATTGCACAATTTCTTTGAGAACCGTTTCATCTCATAAACCACAGGATTTACACAGGCTAGAAGGAATATTTCTCGGTTTACATTAAATTATTCATCCTGTATACTTCTAATAGTAAATCGGAATGATTCTTATGAAGGAGATTTTATCTCATGGAGAATAACAAATCAGTTATTGATATAAAACATATAAGTTTTCGCTATGATAAGGAAGTCGTTTTGGAGGATATCAACCTGTCGATTCCATCAGGAGCTTTTCTTGGTATCGTTGGACCCAATGGGTCGGGGAAGTCGACATTGTTGAAACTGATCCTTGGACTATTAAAGCCTAAAGACGGAGAGATTTACTTGTTTGGAGAGTCTCAGCAAAAATTCAAGGATCGGGACCGAATCGGCTATGTCTCACAAAAAGCAAATTCATTTAATTCTGGATTTCCTGCTACCGTTAGGGAAGTTGTATCGAGCGGATTGACAAAAAAAGTCGGGATGTTCAAGATGATTGGAAAAAAACATACTGATCAAATTGCAAAAGCGATCGATTCGGTCGGAATGTCAGCATTTTCTAACCGGAATATCGGGGAACTTTCCGGGGGACAGCAGCAAAGGGTGTTTATCGCGAGAGCACTGGTGAGCAAGCCGGAAGTTCTAATCCTGGATGAACCTACTGTTGGGGTGGATAGCCAAAATGTTCAGGCGTTTTACGAGATGCTTGAACATTTAAATAAGGACTTGGGCATCACATTGCTTTTAGTTACCCACGATATCGGCACCATTTCTAGCAAGGTCACACATGTAGCTTGTTTGAACAAACAGCTTCATTTCCATGGAAATACCGAGGAGTTTGAAAATTTGAGAGAAAGTGATCTTTCCGGTATTTATGGACATGATGTTCAATTGCTTCATCATGACCACGATCATTCGGAGGTAGAAAGATGATAGAAGCATTACTGAATTATGAATTTTTACAAAATGCCTTTTTGACGGGCCTTATTATAGGTATTATTGCTCCGCTGATCGGAGCGTTTATTGTGGTAAGGAGGTTATCTCTTATTGCGGATGCCCTGAGCCATGTAACACTTTCAGGGATCGCGGCAAGTTTGTTCTTAAGTAAAAATGTCAGTGCACTGGCAGGATTAAATCCTCTTTACCTGGGTATGGCTTTTTCCGTGACGGGATCATTGTTCATTGAACGGCTCAGAAGCCTTTATAAACATTATCAGGAACTTGCCATTCCAATTATCCTATCTGGGGGAATCGGGATAGGCGTCATATTCATTTCATTGGCGGATGGATTTAATACTGATCTGTTCAGTTATCTTTTTGGAAGTGTAAGTGCGGTAAGCCGGACTGATTTATATTTAATTACAGCCGTTGCGGTATTTGTAATAGCTATCATAATATTTCTTTATAAAGAATTATTTTTACTCTCTTTTGATGAAGAGTTTGCAAAAGCTTCGGGAATATCGGCAAAGACAATCCATTTTATCTTCATGGTGATGGTTGCTCTTGTCATTGCAGCTTCTATGAGAATAGTTGGTATTCTCCTGGTATCATCGTTAATGACCCTGCCTGTTGCAGCAAGCATCCGGGTGGCAAGGGGCTTCAAGCAAACAATCGGTTTTTCACTATTGTTCGGGGAATTGGCTGTCATTACCGGTTTAATATCCGCATATTACTTGGATCTAGCTCCTGGTGGTACGATTGTGCTATCCGCCATTCTCATTCTGTTACTGACGATCTTATATAAAAAACTCACATCAAATAAAGGATTACAAAAGGACGGGGTGACCATATGAAACTGGATGAAGCCTTGACGTTGATGAAGGAAAAAGGATATAAGCATACCGGGAAACGAGAGCAGATGCTGGAGCTGTTTTCACACTCTGACAGATATTTAACGGCCAAAGATGTCCTTGAAAGCATGAAGGATGATTATCCAGGCTTGAGCTTTGATACCATCTACCGTAACCTTTCCTTATTTGTAGATTTGGAAATTTTAGAGGAAACCGAACTTTCAGGGGAAAAACATTTCAGGTTCACCTGCTCAAATAATCACCATCACCACCATTTTATTTGTATGGATTGCGGTAAGACAAAAGCCATTCATACTTGTCCTATGGAAGTGCTTCAAGAAAGTTTGAGTGGCTATGATGTGTCAGGACATAAGTTTGAAATTTATGGGAAATGCCCTGAGTGTATTTAAAAGCAAAACGCCGGAGACTAGTCGTCTGCCGGCGTTTTTGAATTTCTGCATTATTTTTTCAGCCAACCATCCACCCAGTTCCGGGCTTCCTGCCAGTCATTGACTCTAATTACTCCATCAGGAACCTTGTCCTGGTTATAAGGAGTATTGAAGAGAATGACCGGAATGTTCAATTCTTCATGGATGGATACAGCATTATCATGCTTGTCTTCAAAAAAGATATCGACATTGTATTTTTTCGCTGTCGACACTTTATCATGAGAACCAATCAGTTCGATATGGTGATATAAAATGTCCTGGTAATCAAACCATTCTTTAGTGAGTTCCACTAAGTGAGAGGGGCGTGCACTGATAAAATAAAGCTCATGTACATCTTTCCAATAATCCAGCACTGATTTTGCCCCTTGTGCCAAGGGTGATTCCTTGTATATTGTACCCTCTGTTTTTTTGAACCATTCTCCGAACACTTCAGGTGTGATATTCAATACTTCAGTCAGTTCATACTGTGTAATGTCGTTTAAAGTCAAATTCAAGTTAAACTCCTTGTTGATATAAGGAAGGAGAGATGTTGGACAAGTCACAGTGCCGTCAATATCTATACCAAATCTTTTTTTCATATGTACATCTCCTTATTATTCTGAGGATGATTTGCTTTTTTTTGTTACAAATGTTTTTCCCGCCAATATGTATTTTTGCCATTTGGCTTAAAAAACATCAATTGATAGGTTGAAAATGGCTCCTTATCGTTCACATTAATAATGGGCTCGCTAGAGGTTCGTCCGAAGTTAATATAAGCAATAATGATGATAAAAGGAACCTAGAGTAAAGTGTACCATATTCCTGCTGATAATAGGATATTCGTCTTTTGGTTCTTCTTTATTGACAAACATTAGCATAGGTAAAAAAGTAATATTGGCAAACACTATAAATGCTCCTGAACACGGAAAGTGAGGGATTGTAATGGATAATGAGAGACGCAAAAACGACAGCGTTAATCAAGATCTTCAAAATATAGACATCTATAATGACTATATCAATGTGAACGACAATCCGGAAGTTGAAGTGGTTCAAAATAAGTATAACGAAGAAACTGCAGCAGAGATAACTACTCCGATGGCGCTTGGAAGCGATTTTGAAAAAGATGCAGCTGAAGAAACGACGACTTCAGGAAGGATTCTCGGATACTCAGCGTTGGCACTTTCTGTTTTGTCGCTTTTCATCGTACCTGTCTTATTTGGGGCAGCGGGGATTGTGCTTGGATTTGTAGCCCGACGCAGGGGTTCAGAGACACTTGGATCCTGGGCTATCGGTATTGGTGCAGTCTCCATCATTGTCGGGATCTTTGTTTTGCCGTTCTTCTAGACAATTGACCGCCTGGAATTGGGAGCATTCCGGCAGCAATGAAAAAAGCTTGGCTGAGATATCAGCCAAGCTTTTTTATGTTCAGTTCAATGCTGGTGAACTTCAAAGCCAAGATCAGAACAGAGTCGCATTTTTTATACTTCTTGTTTTTCTTCTTCTTCTCTTTGTTTTCTGTAGTGCTCTTCAGCAAGAATATCGATTTCTTTCTTTAGTTCCTCGACCATTACTTCTTCAGGAACTTTCCTTACTGTTTTACCATGGCGGAACAGAAGTCCTTCCCCACGGGCACCGGCGATGCCTATGTCAGCTTCTCTTGCCTCTCCAGGACCATTTACCGCACAGCCAAGGACGGCAACTTTGATAGGTGCTTTGATTTTAGAGATATACTCTTCTACCTCATTTGCTATGCTGATCAAATCAATCTCGATTCTTCCGCACGTCGGGCAGGAAATCAAGGTTGCTGCATTTGAAGCCAAGCCGAAAGATTTCAGTAATTCTCTTGCAACTTTTACCTCTTCCACAGGGTCGGCACTCAAGGAGATACGAAGTGTGTTACCGATGCCTTTGCTCAGTAATACGCCAAGACCGGCTGCACTTTTGACAGTTCCCGCGAAAAGTGTTCCGGATTCTGTGATCCCTAAGTGAAGGGGATAATCAAATGTCTGTGCTGCTTTAGTATAGGCTTCAATAGCAAGATTGACGTCAGATGCTTTCATGGAGACGATGATATCGTGGAAATCCAGGTCTTCAAGGATTTTGATATGGTGAAGCGCACTTTCCACCATTCCGTCAGCTGTAGGATACCCATACTTTTCAAGGATCTTTCTTTCAAGGCTTCCCGCATTCACTCCGATACGGATCGGGATCCCTTTTTCTTTGGCAGCTTTAACAACTGCTTCAACTTTTTCCCTGCGGCCAATGTTGCCCGGGTTGATTCTGATTTTATCTGCTCCGCCTTCAATTGCTTTCAAAGCCAGCTTGTAATCAAAATGAATATCCACAACTAGTGGAATATTGATTTGTTTTTTGATATCGGCAATCGCATTTGCTGCTCTCTCGTCAGGACAGGCGACACGGACTACTTGGCATCCTGCCTCTTCCAGGCGATGGATTTCTTTAACCGTCGCTTCTACATCATGGGTCTTAGTCGTTGTCATGCTTTGTATAATAAGCTCGTCATTGCCGCCAATGGTCAGGTTTCCAACTTTGACGGGACGAGTTTTAGAACGATGGATTATTTCACTCAAGGGTTATTCGCTCCTTTTGGATAATTCATTTATAGTGAAACAAAATAATTTGGCGTACGTCAGTATTGTAACAATGTTTGCTTGTGGTTGACAAGAATTAGATTTGGCAGTAAAGAAAATAGGAATCCGATTCTTTTTTAGCTTTTCAGCAGGTGCTAACAGTTAATATTTAGGGAACTTATATACTTTACCCACCTGAATATCCTGTGGTGACTGTCCTTCGTTCAAAGTCTCGAAATCTTCAATCAATTGGTCGATGGAAACAGGAAGAGGGCCATCGAGCATTTGCTCCATTAGAGATAAAACTGTATCTCCTGATTTTATCTTTACTTCCATGTGTTCTATTTCGAACTCTTCTTCATCTGTTTCTTCAACAGGTGTTTCCTCAGTATCCGTTGCAATGACTTGGGCAGCCGTTTCTTCCACTTTAGGAAGTGTACCTGCTTTTAAATCATAATATATGCTATAGGAAACAATCATAACCAGAAAAAAAATGCTCAGCCGTTTCAAAGGACCACCCCCAATCTCCGTTTTGGTAAAAACGATATGTGTCAGTTCAATAAAAGCGACATTGTATGTTCATTGTTATATTCATTCGGCACCTGTTGGCTTGTTTCCTACTTCTTCTCTAATTTAAATGGAAACGACCTATGAGATCGGTATCCAACTCAAATCATTATTTGACTCACTCGCTTCTTTATCAAGAGGTATGTATTGATATAAAAAAAAGAGTCCCAAAGCTAGGGACTCTTTTTTATAGAATTATTTCGCTCTCCTTTGAGGTATTTCCTTGATCGATAAGTATAGAACGAGAGCAATGACCATCCAGTCAAGGAAGAAACTTGCTGGAATAAAAGTGTTTAGCATTTCCATAATAGTGAAAAAGATGGTTGAAAGCGTAATGCTGTACGCTGTGATTCTCCAGGATTGCCTGTAAGGAAGCTTTCTGTTTAACGTATTAGCCAATAACAGGCCGAGGATAGCAAAAATGCTGACCTTAATGAATGTAATAGCTGCAGAGAAAAGGTACAAGATAATAATAAAGACAGAAAGGATAATGCCTTTTAAAGAGTCAAGTGTGGATAGAAAATTTACTATATCCCCATTATCAGCATTTAGTCCGTCAAAAAGGGAATATGGAAAGATTTGGACTTCGCCCGCAGTTACAATAGCAAATTCGTCATGTAAAAGTGCAACAGCATTTAGTTCCCCGCTCAATTCTGAAGGTTGAATGGTCCCGGAATTGTCCAAGATAATTGTCACGTTATCTTTCTCAATCGTAACCGGGTCTGGGGCCTCTGTAGCAAGCGTGCCGTTTTGTATAGAAAATGATGGAAGGTCTTCCTCTACTACGTCGATACTTTCTTCGATGGCTTTATCAGCAAATATTGTAAGATTATAAGCGGCAGGTAAGATAGACACTAGTACTAGGAGAAAAATGTATAAAATGGTTTTTCCAATGCCTTGAAATCGAAAAGCAGCTATATCCTTTGGTGAATACAGACTTTTGTATAACTGTTTGAATATGTTCATTTACTTTTTACACTCCCTAAATTGTTATTTCCTTTCTCATTTTATGCATGTCCAAGGCTTTACTTCAAGCAGATAATAAAGTTTATATTATTTAGCGGAAAATGGGTTTAATGATTTGACAAACCGGGTAGTGAAAAAATTTCAAAAAACACTTTACAATATCATAATAATGCATTAATAATTGATAGGGGTTTTTGTTATTTAGTGTCGAAAATTTTATTTAGGGGTTGAAATCTTTGGAATTAAATTGGCAAGAGATGTTATTTCAATTTTTTGGCGGTCTTGGGATTTTCCTTTTTGGTATCAAGTACCTGGGAGATGGATTGCAGAAATCAGCTGGTGACCGTTTAAGGGATATTCTCGATAGATTTACGACCAATCCTTTTATGGGTGTATTGGCAGGTATTATTGTAACCATTCTTATTCAGTCGAGTAGTGGTACTACTGTCATAACGGTCGGTTTAGTAAGTGCAGGTTTCATGACACTCCGACAGGCGATCGGTGTCATCATGGGGGCGAATATCGGTACAACTGTTACAGCCTTCATTATTGGTATTGATTTGGGAGAATATGCACTTCCTATTATTGCAGTTGGGGCAGTGATGCTATTCTTCTTTAAGCACAAAAAGGTTCAGTACCTTGGACAAATCGTTTTTGGATTTGGGGGTTTATTCTATGGTCTGGAACTGATGAGCGGTGGAATGAAGCCTCTTCGTTCATTAGAAGCGTTTACAGATTTAACTGTAAGCATGAGTTCGAATCCTATTTTGGGTGTAGTAATCGGGACTGTTTTTACGGTTATTGTCCAAAGTTCATCAGCTACAATCGGAATCCTTCAAGGGCTATATGCTGAAGGATTGGTAGATATTGATGCTGCTCTACCGGTACTTTTTGGTGATAATATCGGGACTACAATTACAGCTGTGTTGGCGGCTATCGGTGCATCTGTAGCGGCACGCAGAGCTGCAGCAACGCATGTGTTGTTCAACTTGATTGGTACAACGCTCTTCTTGGTTCTTTTACCGTTATATCACAGGTTAGTCTCATTCTTGCAGGATGCCTTGAATCTCAATCCTGAAATGACGATTGCTTTTGCACACGGAACATTTAACCTTACGAATACAATCATTCAATTTCCTTTCATTGGTTTGCTAGCACTTATTGTGACCAAGCTGATTCCGGGAGAAGATGCCCTTGTTGATTATAAAGCGAAGCACCTCGATCCTATGTTCATTGAACAGTCGCCTTCCATTGCACTTGGACAAGCAAAAGAAGAAGTCCTGCGCATGGGTGAATTTGCGGTGAAAGGGTTGGAAGAGTCTCACTGCTTTTTGAAAACAAAGCAAAACAAACATTCAGAGCTTGCTTATCAAATTGAGGATGCAATCAATAATCTGGATAAAAAAATTACGAACTACTTGGTCGATCTTTCAGCCGCTTCCTTAACAGAAGCTGAATCAGAAAAGCATTCTATACTGATGGATACAGTGAGGGATATCGAACGAATTGGAGATCACTTCGAAAATATTCTTGAACTTGTTGAATATCAGCAGGGAAATAAAGTGAAAATCACCGAGGATGCAATGGCTGATCTAAATGGTATGTTTGAACTGACAATCGAGACAGTCAGAAAAGCTGTTTCCTCATTAGACAGCAATGATCACGAGCTCGCACGTGAAGTTGCAGAAAAAGAAGATATGATTGATAAGATGGAACGTAAACTCCGTAAGAAGCATATCCTGCGACTTAACGAAGGATTATGTTCAGGTCAAGCTGGGATTGTCTTTGTTGACATTATCAGCAACCTGGAACGTATAGGTGACCATGCCGTTAACATCGCTGAAGCGGTACTTGGAGAAAACGAATAAGATTTGAGTGTATAATAAGACTGACCTGGAGTGTAATCTCTTGGCCAGTCTTTTTTTATATGGAGGTAAGAATATTGGATATCATTTATTGGGCTGTCATTACTATATTGATTGCTGCATCATTTATTGGATTGGTCTATCCGATCATTCCAAGCGTACTGGTGCTTATGGGAGCGTTCCTTCTCTATGGAGTATTTTTCAGCTTTGAAACGTTCAATTGGTTGTTCTGGAGTATTCAAGGTCTTTTTGTTGTCTTGTTGTTTGGTGCGGATTATGCGGCCAATCTTATCGGAATAAAGAAATATGGCGGAACGAAAGCAGGAATCTGGGGAAGTACCATTGGCTTGTTGGTTGGTCCGTTTGTTATCCCTCTCGTCGGCATCATTGCAGGTCCATTCCTCGGCGCGGTCATCGGTGAAATGCTTGTAAACCGTACAGGCTTTAAGCAAGCCTTGAAAGTTGGGGCGGGTTCGTTAGTCGGGTTCATATCCAGCGTATTCACCAAAGGGATAATCCAGATCATTATGGTTATTTATTTTGTTGCTTTGGTTCTATAAACTGAGACGTTGTGCGTTGAGTGAGGGTTGAAAGGTCTTTACTGGGGAAACACCGTACTATAGAAGATAGGAGTGGGTTATAATGGGTTGATAGCGGATAAACAGCTTATTGCTGGCAAGAGATCTAATTATACTGCTAAAAAGGGAACTCCTTATGCAATAGGGTTTTGAGCGAAGTATTGGCCCGTATTAATAAAATGTACACCACCACTAGCAGTGAGTGCGAAATTAACTTAAGAGTTGATTTCAATGTAAGAATAGAAGCTTATTTTTTGGTGATGATAACTATGTCATCAAACATTATTCCTTTTTAGAGCATTTCGTTTGATGGAATAAGCTAAATTTGGTAATCTAAAAATGAAAAGACCGGAATCGTTAAAGGATTCTAAATATTACATAGGGAGGAATTTTATCATGGCATTTGAATTACCGCAATTACCGTATGCTTACGATGCATTAGAACCTCATATCGACAAGGAAACAATGAACATTCACCATACGAAGCACCATAATGCTTACGTAACTAAATTAAACGACGCTCTTCAAGGAAACGAAGAACTTCTAAGCAAGTCTGTGGAAGAAGTTGTTGCCAACCTTGATGCTGTACCAGAAGGTGCACGCACAGCAGTCCGCAATAACGGCGGCGGCCATGCAAACCACTCTTTATTCTGGACAATCCTTTCTCCAAATGGCGGCGGAAACCCTGAAGGTGAACTTGCAAGCGCTATTGAAAGCAAGTTCGGCAGCTTTGAAAAGTTCAAAGAAGAATTCGCTGCTGCAGCTGCAGGCCGTTTCGGTTCTGGCTGGGCTTGGCTAGTTGTAAACAATGGAGAGCTTGAAGTAACAAGCACTCTTAACCAGGATTCTCCTCTAATGGACGGCAAAACGCCTGTCCTTGGTTTGGATGTTTGGGAGCATGCTTACTACCTTAACTACCAAAACCGTCGTCCGGACTACATCAACGCATTCTGGAATGTAGTAAACTGGGATGAAGTTTCAAAGCGTTTCAGCGCTGCAAAATAATTTAGTTTTAAAAGAAGGTCCAGTAAAAGGGACCTTCTTTTTTTAATGGGTATAACTTACACCCCTTTTTCAAAAAATAAGCGTACGAAAAAGGGGAGTAATAAAAATGACAAGGTTTAACAGGCTTTTAGGTGATATTGAGTTAAACAAAGATATTATGTTTCTTCTGTTGATCGGCGGCTTATATTCCATGAGTGTCGCTTTATCAAATACCTTCGTGAACATTTACTTATGGAAGCAGTCAGGGGAGTTCCTTGACCTCGGCATATACAACTTGACTGTAGTCGTTTTTCAACCGTTGACATTTATATTGGCTGGCAGGTGGGCTAAAAAGATAGATCGGGTAATTGTATTAAGGATAGGAGTCATTTTCTTGGCTTCTTTCTATTTATCTGTGCTGTTTTTTGGTGAGAATGCAGGGGACAATCTTGTTATTTTGGGTGCGCTGCTCGGAATAGGGTATGGATTTTACTGGCTTGCCTTTAATGTGCTCACATTCGAAATCACCGAACCTGAGACGAGAGATTTCTTTAATGGGTTCTTAGGGACTCTGACTTCAGCAGGGGGGATGGTGGGACCGATCCTTGCCGGGTATATTATTTCCAGATTCACTTCCTTTCAGGGTTATACCATTGTCTTCGGAATTTCCCTTGGCCTGTTTTCATTAGCTGTGATTTTGAGTTTCTTTTTGAAGAGACGTCCTGCACATGGCAAGTACTTCTTCAGGCGGATCTTAAAAGAAAGGAAAAATAACGAGAACTGGCGGTTGATTACAAATGCCCACTTTTTTCAGGGGTTGAGGGAAGGGACTTTCATCTTTGTCATTTCAGTATTTGTTTTCATCAGTACGGGAAGCGAATTTGCGATTGGAACATTTGGGTTAATCAATTCAGGAATCGCTTTTATCGGGTATTTCCTGACGTCACGGATGATTAAAAAGAAGCATAGGAAAAAGGCGATACTGGTGGGTGGTTTAGGATTATATCTGTCCATCTTTTTAATTGTCTTTGATGTCACCTATGCAAAGCTTCTGTTGTATGCAGGAGTGATTGCCGTTGCCTATCCTCTTCTGTTAGTGCCTTACATTTCAATGACCTATGATGTGATTGGCAAGGGGTGGAAGGCTGCAGAAATGAGAATCGAATATATCGTCGTGAGGGAGATCTTTCTGAACCTTGGGAGAATTGTATCGATTCTCTCCTTTATATTTGCGATCACCGTTTTCAGTGAGGAGAAAAGCATCCCGATTCTGCTCCTCATCCTCGGCTCCGGCCATACCCTGATTTACTTGTTTGTCCGTAAAATTAAGCTCTCTACGGCATAGTAGATCCTGCAGCAGAGAAGAGAGCATCTCTTCTCTGCTTTTTACTGTGCTGGAAAATATTAATTATAAATCCATGAGATGTTATGGGTGGAAATAGCCCATTATTTTCTATAATATAAGAGGTATGAGAATAGAACGTTATTTGGAATTTAAATAGAGGAAGGGCTGGAAGAGGTTGAAAAAAAATAATAAGAAAAAGAAAAAGACACATGTGCCCGTTCGGATGAACATCTTGTTTTTCGCGGTCTTTTTATTATTTTCTTTACTGATCTTGCGTCTCGGCATCGTACAGATCGTTTCAGGGGAAGAATATAAACGAGAAGTTGAAAGGACGGAAGATGTACTTGTCAACAATAGTGTTCCGAGAGGGAAGATCTATGATCGTGTAGGGAATGTGATTGTCGATAATACACCGATGAACGCAATTACGTACACACGTACACAGTCCACGAAAACTACTGAGATAATCGAGGTTGCGCGCAAACTTGCGCAGTTGATCGATATGGAGACTGAAGCGGTGACTGAACGTGACAAAAAGGATTACTGGATGCTGATTAATAAAGAAGAGGCTGCCGAAAAAGTATCTGAAGATGAGAAAGCCAAGATAAGCAGTGATGAAGAACTTTCACAAGACGAAGCCAACTCAAAAATTTATAAGCTGACACTGGACAGAATAACGGAAGAAGATTTGGCCACATTATCACAACAAGATATGGAAGACCTGGCTATTTTCCGTGAAATGAACAGCGGATATGCCCTTTCCCCGCAAATGGTAAAGAATAAAGGGGTAACACAGGAAGAGTTCGCCAGAGTCAGTGAGCACCTTTCCGAACTTCCTGGTGTGAATACGACAACTGACTGGGAAAGAACGTATGTATTTGATAAAACTCTGCGATCTATTCTTGGAAATGTATCTTCTTCACGAGAAGGGCTTCCAAGTGAATTGGTAGACTACTATTTAGCGAGAGATTATAGCAGGAATGATCGTGTTGGAAAGACCTATTTGGAACTTCAATATGAAGATGTGCTAAAAGGCCAAAAAGAAAAGATCAAAAATATAACTAAGAACGGCAGTGTACTGGAATCAGTCTTGATGCAGGAAGGGCAGCGCGGAAAAGATGTTGTTCTTACAATTGATATGGAACTGCAGCAGGAAGTGGAAAAAATTGTGACTGAGGAGTTATTAAAAAACGTCAACAATCCGCAGTCTTCTCACCTTGACCGGGCATTTGTGGTGATGATGGACCCTAATAATGGTGAAATTCTGGCAATGGTAGGAAAAAGATATGCCAAAGACCCTAACACTGGCGAATACGGTATCCAAGACTATGCGCTAGGGACTTACACTAGCTTCTATGAAGTTGGTTCTGCAGTGAAGGGTGCGACCGTTCTTACAGGCTATATGACAGGTGTACTGTCACCAGGTCAATATTTAGTGGATGAGCCAATTGACATTGCTGGTACGCAAGTTAAGACTTCCTGGTTTAATAAATACAGGAAACAGAGTATGAATGACCTGTTTGCTCTTGAAAAGTCATCAAACTCCTATATGTTTAAGATAGCGATGAAGATTGCCGGAAATCCCGTTTATTATCCTAAGGCACCGATTAATGGGTCTTTGTCAGATTTAAATAATATGAGAAACCATTTCAATCAATTTGGGCTCGGTGTAAAAACTGGAATCGATTTACCAGGTGAAGTAGAAGGCTACAAAGGTGCTTTTACCAATCCAGGTAACCTGCTCGACTTTGCAATTGGGCAGTTTGATACTTATACACCATTACAGTTGGCTCAGTATGTATCTACTGTTGCAAATGATGGTTATCGAATTCAACCACATATCCTGAAGGAAATCCGTAAGCCTGGCAGTGACAATGAAAGCATGGGGGCGATTGAAACCGTCAAGCAGCCGGAGATTTTAAACAGGGTAAATGTGACTCAGTCTCAAATGGAACACGTACAAAAAGGATTCTATCAGGTATATCATTACCCTGACGGAACTGCATACAGAGAGTTCAATGATGCCCCTTATGTCGCAGCAGGTAAATCAGGAACAGCCCAAGCCAAGTACAGAGATCCTGTCAGCGGCAGATATTATGATACGTACAATACTACGCTGATTGGTTATGCTCCATATGACCAGCCGGAAGTAGCATTTTCTACGGTAGTCCCTTGGTCACATAATGGCAATCAAGATCCTTACATCAATAAGATTATTTCCAGAAAAGTCATGGACAAATACTTTGAGCTGAAGAAACAACGCGAAGACGAAGGCATGAACTCCTCCGAGGTCGAAAGAAAAGTTGAAAATGTAGACGATGCAGAACAAATGCAGGAAGAGACCCGAGAAGAAAATGCCGACGGTGAAACTACAGAAGAAGATACAAACGAAGAATAGACTTTTTAAGGAACCTTCCAGCTTTGGAAGGTTCTTTTTTATGGAAACTTGGCTTTCGTTAGATCTTCGATGTGAGTTATAAAGCATAAACGGGTCGGTAAGAATGGATTTACTAGAAGATGTTGCCGATAAGGTGGTAAATGGGCCAACGAGAATCAAGTTATGAGAGGATATTGGGCCAATAAGGTGGTAAATGGGCCAACGAGAATCAAGTTATGAGAGGATATTGGGCCAATAAGGTGGTAAATGGGCCAATGAGAATCAAGTTATGAGAGGATGTTGGGCCAATAAGGTGGTAAATGGGCCAATGAGAATCAAGTTTTGGAAGGATGTTGGCCCATAAAGTTGATAAATGGGCCAGTGAGATTTAATTTATGGGAGAGCGTTGGCCCATAAAACAAGTAAATGGACCACTGAAAATCAATTTATGAGAGAATGTTAGCCCCTAAACAGAGTAAACGACCATTGGAAAGTAAAAGTGAAGAAGAAGCACAGTAAAACTTCCTACAATGAGATGTGGGTGTTTATATTAATAATAACCTCCAGCAAGCAACCAATACCATTATCCGATGAAAATTTCCTCGAATGCATGGAAATAAACATGAAATAAGTCGAATTTACAAAACCTTTACAAACGATTAAAACCGAATTAACACTTCTCTATTATTCTATTACTCGTAGGCAAGAAAACAAAATTTCTTTAGGGGGAATTTAGAATGAAAAACTTCAAGGCACTACTTCTTCTAGTAGTAATGGCAGTTTTAGTAATCTTCACTGCTGCATGTGGAAATAATGATGGAAATGGTGAAGGTGGAGAAACTGGTTCAGTTGAAGGAAGCGTAGTAGTCGACGGTTCTGGTACAGTTTATCCGTTCATGGCTCAGATGGCTGAGAACTACATGACTGAAAATGAAGAAGTTTCTGTAGAAGTAAGCCGTGCAGGTACTTCTGCCGGTTTTAAGAAATTCCTTGTTGAAGGTGGCGGCACAGACTTCAATAATGCATCTCGCCATATTAAAGAAGAGGAACAAGCCCAAGCAGATGAATTTGGTATAGATGTTATGGAATTCCAAGTTGCACTTGACGGTTTAACATTTGTCATCAACCCTGAGAATGACTGGGCAGCTGAAATGACTCAAGAAGAGGTTGTAAACATCTTCCTAGCTGAAGGTGGCGTAACGAAATGGTCTGATATCAACCCTGAATGGCCGGATGAAGAAATCAAGCCTATGGGTCCAAACGAAAACCATGGAACAAATGAATTCATGTTTGAATCAATCATGGAAGAAAAAGACTTCGTTGATTCTGTGAACTTACAGCAAGAATATTCAACACTGGTAGACCTTGTATCAAAAGATAAAAATGCAATCGCATTTTTCGGATATGGATATTATGAAAACAATAAAGACAAGCTTGGTGCAGTAGCAGTTGACTTTGGTAATGGTCCTGTTGAACCGAACCTTGAAACAATCGGTTTGGGTGATGCTCCATACGCACCATTCACTCGTCCGGTATACACTTACTTGAACGCGAACATGGCGAAAGAAAAAGCGCAGGTTCTTGACTATGCTAAGTTCATTATGAACAATGCTCAAGACGTAGCTGCAGAAACTGGATTTGCTCCACTTTCTGATGAAACAATTGAAGAGAATCTCGGCAAGTTAGAAGAAATTCAATAATGATAGAGTAATTACCTGTAATGCTCGGAAGATGAGAAGATGATTCCTTCTCATCTTCTTGTGTGTTATTCATAGTAGAGTAATTTTTTTCCTTAAAGGGTTGAAGGATGAAAGGGGTTAACAAAATGAAACATTCAGGATCGAATGGTAAATTGAATGTTCGCGAAATGATTCAAGAAAAGAAGAGCACCGTGAACATCAATTCTGTCATGGAAAAGTTCGTTCCGAAGTTTTTATTTGCCATTGCGGCAATATCAATATTCACTACGATTGGAATTGTCATTACTTTATTAACCGAAACGGTTAATTTTTTCAGAAATGTTCCTTTTCTGGATTTTTTTACAGGTACAGAATTGAATCCAATCGGAAGAGAGCCGCAGTTTGGGGTGCTGCCGCTGTTGACAGGAACAATTATATCTTCCGTTATCGCTATGTTTGTTGCTATACCGGTAGGCTTGATGTCTGCTGTATATCTAAGTGAGTATGCTTCAGAAAAAGTAAGAAAAACATTGAAGCCGATACTTGAAATCCTGGCCGGGATTCCAACGATTGTTTATGGATTCTTTGCTTTTACATTTGTGACTCCTCTATTAAGATCATTTATCCCTGGACTTGAGCCCACGAATATCCTGAGCCCGGGAATAGTAATGGGAATTATGATCATCCCAATGGTGGCTTCTCTTTCTGAGGATGCTATGAGTTCGGTACCAAACTCAATGAGAGAAGGAGCGCTTGCACTGGGTGCAACAAAACTTGAGGTCACTTGGAAAGTAGTTATTCCAGCTGCTATTTCTGGAATTATTTCTTCCTTTGTACTTGGTATCTCACGTGCGATCGGTGAAACGATGATTGTTACGATTGCATCAGGAAGTAACAAAAACTTCACCTTTGATATTACTCAATCCATGCAGACCATGACTGCATATATCGTAGAAGTAACTGGCGGGGAAGCTGCTGCCGGAACAACGATTTACTACAGTCTGTATGCAGTCGCTATGACACTGTTTGTATTCACGTTAATCATGAACTTGATTGCACAGTATATTTCTCGTAGATTCAGGGAGGAATATTAATTATGAAATATGTAGACGTAGAACAAGTACAAAAGCAAATGGGGCAGCGCTTATTTAAGAATAAGCTCGCCAAGACAATATTTTTATTCTCGATTCTTTTCGGATTGGTCGTATTAGTCACCTTAATTTATCGAGTTGTTTCTGACAGTATAGGGTGGATCGATATGGGATTTCTTTCAGGAAAGCTTTCTGTTAACCCTGAAAAAGCCGGTATATTGGGGGCTATCCTTGGAACAGTCTGGCTCATGCTCGTTGTGGCACCTGTTACGATGTTCCTTGGTGTAGGGACGGCGATCTATCTTGAAGAATACGCAAAAGAAGGCAAGCTTAAGAGCATCATTCAGACAAACATCAGTAACCTTGCAGGTGTCCCATCTGTTGTGTTCGGTATTCTTGGTTTAACTGTATTCGTCCGCATGGCTGACTTAGGAAACATTGTTTTAGCCGGAGGTTTGACTATGTCACTCCTTGTGCTTCCGATTGTTGTAGTAGCAAGCCAGGAAGCACTCAGATCTGTCCCTCAATTTTTAAGGGAAGCTTCCTACGGAATGGGCGCTACCAAATGGCAAACGGTTAAGAATATTGTTTTGCCGACAGCGATTCCAGGTATTTTAACAGGTGTAATCCTGGCTTTATCTCGTGCAATTGGTGAAACTGCACCACTTGTTGTTATCGGTATTCCAGCGTTATTGATTCCTCTGCCAGATGGTGTTTTTGACAAATTTACCGTAATGCCGATGCAGATATATTATTGGACTGTTGACTCTGCTCTGACAGATGAATACGCCTATTTAGCAGCGGCTACGATTGTTGTATTGCTGGTTGTGTTGTTCGCTATGAACTCAATCGCAATCGTTATCAGAAACAAGTTTCAGAAGAGATTTTAATCTTAGGAGGTTTTTTCAATGGCAGTACTATCTGGAAACGATAAAAAAAGCACAATTACGATAAATGAAAATGAAGGCAGCAGCCAAAAGAAAAATATTGTATATGAAACAAAAGATCTAAATCTTTGGTACGGAGAAGACAAAGCGTTAAAAAACATTAACCTTGCGATTAATGAAAATGAGGTGACGGCGATTATCGGGCCATCCGGCTGTGGTAAGTCGACTTTCATTAAAACGTTGAACAGAATGGTTGAACTGATTCCGGTTGTCCGCATTTCAGGAGAAATCAATTACAGAAACCAAAGCATACTCGACAAATCCTTCACAGTTGAGGATCTTCGAACAAGAGTCGGGATGGTATTCCAAAAGCCAAATCCATTCCCGAAATCCATTTATGATAACGTTGCTTATGGACCAAGAATCCATGGTATCAAGAATAAAAAAGTTCTGGACGAGATTGTGGAAAAAAGCTTACGCGGTGCGGCAATCTGGGATGAAGTAAAAGATCGTTTAAAAGAAAATGCTTATGGTCTTTCAGGCGGTCAGCAGCAGCGTCTGTGTATTGCACGCTGTTTAGCAATCGAACCGGATGTCATCTTGATGGACGAACCAACTTCTGCTCTTGACCCGATTTCGACGTTGAAGGTTGAGGAGCTTGTTCAAGATCTGAAAAAGGACTACAGCATCATTATCGTCACGCATAATATGCAGCAGGCAGCCCGTATTTCAGATAAAACAGCTTTCTTCTTGAATGGAGAGGTCATCGAGTTCGATAAGACTGATACTATATTCTCGACTCCAAGTGATAAGAGAACAGAGGATTATATTTCAGGAAGATTCGGTTGATGTGAAAAGATCCTTAGTTTTTCAGCTAGGGATTTTTTGATATGCCGTTCCTCTTAAAGGAATGCCTCAGGAAGAAAAACTGTGAAGTTCGAGCCTAATTGTCAAATTATATTGAGGCATAATACTTGCTGTCATTAACCATTACT
The DNA here is from genome assembly GCF_000181495.1 of Bacillus sp. SG-1. Lineage (GTDB taxonomy): Bacteria > Bacillota > Bacilli > Bacillales > Bacillaceae_B > Rossellomorea. The sequence goes on along the minus strand of NZ_ABCF01000020.1, from coordinate 12,830 downwards.
ATTTACGGAGGGGTACTCATGGCTAGAGGTCAATTTGATGAAAGTTTACAGGATTTACAGTCAAAATTAATGGAACTTGGCAGACTTGCCAATAAGGCACTTGATGCGAGTGTAAAAGCACTTGAAGAGCAGGATATTGAAAAAGCTTTGGAAATCATTGAAGATGATACGCACGCAGATTTGCTGGAAGAAGAAATTAATGATATCGCCATTTTGCTAATTGCTAAACAGCAGCCGGTTGCTACCGATCTGCGCAGAATCATTGTTACGATTAAAGTAGCTTCTGATATTGAAAGGATCGCTGACTTTGGTGTGAATATTGCAAAGTCGACAATCAGAATCGGGAAGGAACCATTAATTAAGCCAATCCAGAATATTAAAAAGATGTACCAGCTGACTTCTAATATGATTAACCTTACGCTGGAATCTTTTGTAGAAGAAGATGTTGTTAAAGCTAAGAAGATTGCTGATCTTGACGATGAAATTGATGATCTGTATGGTGAAACAATCAGAGAATTGCTTACGCTGAATAAGCAGAAGCCTGAATTCACGGACCAGATCACCCAGTTATCCTTTGTCTGCCGCTACCTTGAGCGCTCTGCAGACCATGCGACGAACGTGGCAGAAGGAGTCTTCTATCTGGTTAAAGGAAGACGTTTTGATTTGAATTCATAACCATATTAAAAGGCAGCCTCCCGGGCTGCCTTTTAGTTTGTTAAAAGTTTTGATATCTCTTCAAGCGTCATATCAGAATGAAGGTCATATTCCCCAATCTGAATTTTATCGGCCAAACCGCCATTGACCAGGTAACTGTTCAAATCACTGGCATTTCGAATGATACCGCTGCTCTCCAACTCGTCCGCAATTTCCATGGGAGTCATACCTGGTGAAACGGTCAGTGTCATTTCGGTCCTCTTTGCATCTTTATTAATCTGTTTCTCTTTATCTTCCTTCTCATTATTCGCTTGCGTCAGTGTGTCTACTTGCTTCTGCATGGCAGTTATTTCTTCATTTTGTTCCTTTGCTTCTTCCTTTGTAAGGATGACATATCCTTGATCTTCCAAGAGCTTTTTAGGGTCTGCTTTATCATCTATAAAGTAAGAAAAGATAAGCAGAATTATGGCAGAAAGAAATATTCCGGCTGCAAGAGCCCTCGTGCTTTGTTTGTTCATGAAAACTCCTTTCAGACGCTTTTATCCCTGATGATATCTTGAACATCGGTTATTGGCAATGCTGATTGCCTGGCGATCTGCTCTAAGTTCATTCCTTGAGCGTGCAGTGCCAAAACCTGATTTTTTACAATTTCATGTACTTTCTTTTTGGGACGTGCCGCCGGAGGTGCCTGAAAGATCGGACCTTCATCCATTAACAGCTCTTCCTCGAGGATCTTAACCCTTTTCTTTAACGTATAATTTTCCTGAAGAAAATTCATTGAAAGCTCTTCTACCTCTTTTTCCAGGTTTTTATAGCGATCTCTCTGAAAAAAAGAGAGGATAAAAAGCAATGCAGAGAGTGAGAGCAGGCTGATGATAACAGTTGTCATAAATTCACCTCATATGTGTTTGCTACCTATTATTTATAGCATAGATTGAATCATTTCTCTAGATTTGCATGATGATTAATCATGAATATGAACAGTTGTGAGTGAACAGAAGGATACTGTGGTTCCCCCTAGTCATAACAGGAGTGGAAATCTCAATTTCCCAGCGTGGTTCCACGTGGATTGGCCACGTAAAGCAAGCAGGCCGTTGGCTTAGTTAGTTGTTGATGTTGTTATCCCAATTTTATATGAGAATTATTATTTAGTATTGATTCTACTTCTTTTATATTAAACGGGTTCTCTTTACTCGATCAGCCCTTAGTTATAAATTAGTTATAAAAGCAAGGTTTGAACGGTTGTAGTGGAAGGTGTGCGATCTCCTGCGGGATTAGCGGGACGTCTAGTTCCAGCGCGAAGCCCCTCGGGGTCAAATGTTCCTAAGAGAATAAAAGGAAGATCGCCTTTTTTTCTCTTAGGAACATTTGCCTGTCCGCGCTAATCATGGCGCTTCCACTTTTTATGAAGCTTAGGAGGCTCACCGCCCGTCCCGCGGAGTCGCGCACCTGGAACAGAAATCACTGTTCATAATTTAAAATAACAACATCATTCTTTAGTAAAGGTTTTGAAATTAATAGAAGAAACTTGTCGTTTTCCGTTGTTGAACTGGTGGGAAGTTCAATAAATCAATAGAAAATGAATTTTTTTTGTGCTTTTTTCATTGTCTTAATGCATACCAGCAAAATGCGACAAAATGCGTTTATTGTAGGTTTTTGCCCTTGGTGATACGATTAAATGGACGAATAAATATTGTAACTAATGCATATAAACCAAAAATTTATCTCAGAGGTGAACCTGATGCTCCAGCAAATTATTGAATACCGTAACCAAGGCTTATCTTTTAGAAAAATCGCTAAAGAAATGAACACAACAGTCGGGAAGGTACAATATCAATGGGTGAAGTATCAAAAAACGCTCGAAGAAACCAAATCTGTTGTTGCTGTAGCCTCAGAGAAGATAGAAAAGAAGCCTAAGCTTAAGCCTAAGAGGCAGGGAAAGTATAAAGGCAGGGTTTCTTTAAACATAGAAAAGTTAAAGCCATTAAAAGCAGAATTAACAGTAATGTTCTCTGAACCAACCAGGGTATTGTGCTACTGGAATATTCCAGGTTCGATTATTAAACAGGTAAGAGATTTTCATAGGCTTAAAGAAGACCAATTTTACTATTGCCTTAGAGTATTTGATATCACCTCAATTTCCTTTAATGGTCATAATCATCATAGTCATACAGACATCATCATCCACCATGAATCCTCTCATTGGTTTATAAACAGCCTTAAACCAAACCGATCATATTGTGTTGAGTATGGGATAGTTGATGAAAGTGGCCAGTTTACAGGAATCACCAGGTCCAGTGTCTTTCATACACCGCGGACCGGCCATGACCAGGAATATCACCAATTACAGCCGCTCCATGAATTTGAAGCAGGGATAACAAAGAAACCTCAGTGGGTGGAGCATGTAAGTACATACTCATATTATTTGAAAAATTAGGAGGACGTCATGGAAAATATATCCGTTTTGAAATTATCTAATACAGTTTCTCGGTTCCCTTCGGATATAAAGCGAAGTACAAAGTTCGTTTATGAATTAATGAATGAGTGTCTGTTGATTGTGAAAAGGGTGCAAGAAGGTAATCCCGGCATTGCTTACGTAGTAAACCCATTGGTTATCGATTGGCTGTCAACTGAAGAAGCGAAAGAAATTATAGAACAATTTTTCATGACTTCCATGCAGGAAAATAGACATAAGGAAAATGGGAATATCGAAGAGTTGTATTCAATCTGGATGAACATCCAACGTGATGTACCTTCAGCACTTAACACCCTTCAAGAACAAAGCAGGTTGACAGTCATTCCTTCTGCAGTGACGAACTTCCCGGTCACTCACCTTCTCACGGGCTGGGGCATAGAGATGATTCTTCAACACTCAGTGCAGCTTCACAATAAACATTTTGAAAAGCGGCTCAGAGGTTTTTGGCTTCCCAAGTGTGCCTACACTCCAGGTATCGATTTGTTCTTAACGGAATTGGGTATTGAATATTCGTTTATTTCCAGGTCAACATTTGAGTATAGCGAGAGGGATGATATGAATTCTTCAATCCTCCGTACACCTAGGGGGCTTCGTCTTATCCCTGTAGATTTGGATATGAACGATAAACCTATTGTCATTCGGGCAGATGCTTTTGAAAACATGAATCAATTCACTGACGTATTACAAGAAGCAGGCTTTAGGGTAAATCATTTTGAGGAGAATTCCTTTTTGACTAAACACGGAGCACTCACAAGAGCAGGCTTTGGTTTCATGGGGATGGAACAGGGTGTGAGAGTTATTTCCGATGAGGCTCTGGTGAATATGCGGGAAATGCACAATATGGAACGAACCCTTAGAGATATAAGCTCCTCTGCATCATATCCTCCAAAGGTTGTACAACAGCTGGTAAGAGAGTGGATTTCCAGCCTTCATCATCTGGAAACCAAAAATGAATTGGACTCCTCGTGTTTACAGGCTTTCAAGGAGCTGTCACAACAGAAAACAGGGTTGGAAAACAGCCGGTTGTTGGAGTATAGAGAGAGTCTTGAGCATCTTCCGGTAGTGCTGGGAGAAACTGGAACTAGAGAGAAAATATCTGTTTCATCAAAAGAACAGACTGTGCTTCTCCTTTCCTGGGAATATCCACCTAATATTGTGGGCGGGCTTTCCAGGCACGTACATGACCTGTCCAAGTCCCTGGTTAAAAAAGGCTGCAAGGTGATCGTGCTTACTGCCTCTACTGATAGTGTGCCGGAATATGAAGTAGATGAAGGGGTCCATGTATACCGGACCGGGCCTCTTCACCCGATGGAAGAAGATTTTCTGAACTGGGTTTTCCAGCTTAACCTCTCATTTGTCGAGAAAGCGAGCGAGATTTTTGGGAAAGAACAAATCGATCTCATTCATGCTCATGACTGGATAGTCGGCAAATCGGCAGGGATGTTAAAGGATCATTACGGTGTACCTTTGGTGACGACAATACATGCCACCGAAGCTGGCAGAAACCAAGGAATTTTCAATAACCTGCAGCAACGAATTCACGAAGAAGAAAAGAAGCTGGTTGCCGCTTCGAATCAAGTGATCATCTGCAGTGACCATATGAAAGAAGAGCTTTTACAACTGGAGCCGAGGGACAATCTGGCGGTTTCAGTCATCCCAAATGGGGTCAACCTACAAAATGTGTTCCCGGACAATCATTATCCGCTAAAGGAATCTTTTAGTGATAAAAAATATTACTTTTCTATAGGAAGAATTGTTCATGAAAAAGGGTTTGAAACGATTATTGAGACAGCAGACCTGATCAGCAAAGAGAAAAACATTCATTTTGTCATTGCCGGTAAAGGCCCGCTGTTGGAACAGTACCGCCTTCTAGTTAAAGAGAGAGGGTTGGAAGAGTTCGTTCACTTCTTGGGATATGTAAGTGACCCAGAACGGAACGCTCTCCTTTTTCAGAGTGAAGCGGTTATTTTTCCAAGCATCTATGAGCCATTCGGCATTGTTGCCCTAGAAGCAATGGCAGCCAGGAAAGCTGTAATAGCATCCAAAACAGGCGGCCTGAAATCATTAGTGAACCATGGATATGCAGGGCTGCTTTTTGATCCCGGCAATCCGGAAAGCCTCATATCTTGCATCCTGGATCTTGAGGAAACGGATGGTATGAAGAAGGAAATGGGGGAAAACGGGTACAAATTGGCTGAGATGATGTTCAGCTGGGAACGTATATCAAAACAGACTATTGAAGTTTACGAAGAGTCGACCCTTAACTATAAAGTGGAAGGTTCCAGGTTATGAAAGGGGTCATCCTGGCAGGCGGTAAAGGGACGCGCTTAAAGCCGTATACCCTTACAGTACCAAAGCCAATGGTAACGATCATGAATAAGCCCATCCTCGAGTACAATATTGCTTTGCTAAAGGCAAATGGAATCACCTCTATCATGATTACAACCTGTTATAAAGCTGATAAAATTTCAGAGTACTTTGGTGACGGCAGTGAATTCGGAGTGGATATCACATATTTTCATGAGGATTTCCCGCTCGGTACAGCTGGAGGAGTTTTTGAGTCCAGCCATTATCTCAATGAGCCTTTTGTCGTTATAAGTGGCGATGCTTTCACTACCCTTTCTTTACGGGACGCTATCGAGTTTCACCAGCTAAAGGGATCTCCGTTAACAATTGTAGGGAAAGAGATGGAGGATCCACGTGGTTATGGGGTTTGCAAAACAGATTCGGAAGGAAGGTTAATCGAATTTGCAGAAAAACCTGAATCAGGGGAAATCAACAGCAAATTAGTCAATACAGGAATCTATGTCATTCAGCCTGAATTGCTGAGAAAGTATCCATTCGAGGGCAACATAGATTTCAGTAGAGATGTATTTCCCCGGATGATAAGGGAACAGGACAATATCTATGTATTTGAAACCGAAGATTACTGGCGGGATATTGGGAATCCTGAACAATATAAGCTTGCGAGGGAAGATTACTTAAACGGAAAAATGAAAGAGAAGGCAGGAGCGGATTCAATCGAAGAGGTTGGTTCCATTAAAGATGGTTTTGAAAGCACCCTTAAATACCTGATCAGGATGATGGTTGCATGTCCTGACCACCAAAAACAGCAGATTATCAGTAAACTGGTGGAAGAACAAAAAGAAGCACCGGTCTTAAATCTTGATGGGATCCTGATTTCCCATAGTGTTGGCGGGTGGACCAGAATCATCGATAAGCCAAGCAATGGATTTATCATCTACTCAAAAGCAGAGCGCAGAAACCTTGCCAAGGAGTTCGCCGGATATTATTTCAATAAAATAAAACAATGGCAAAGGGTGTAGAGATGGAGATGAAAACCAATTTATCACATGCCCAACCGTATAGCAGTCCTGTCACGAGTTTTAATTATGAAATTTTTGCGTGGTCCGGAGATCATAACAGAATTGAATCGAAGCAGCTTTCGAACTTCTCGAATTGGAAGGATTTCAATTTTGTGGTTAACGAGGAAGTCCTTCCGGAGGGCAGTATCCTCAGTTTTTCAGTAGAAAACAAAAAGAGGCACCATCGCAGGGTGAAACTTTTCTTCCTTCTGGATTGGAGAAATGATGGAAATGATCGAATCAGCTTCATCTCACCAGATAACCATCCTGTCTATCATTATTCTTCAACTAAGTATTCGTTGGTGGATTACCAGGTGAATAACAGCAACGGTATGATCAGAAGGTCCGTTTATCCGCTTTCCGATAAGGGAATTTACCATTGGAAAGAAACATTAAGGACCGGGTCAATTCCTTACCAGCCTCTGTTGAAAGAAGCTGCACTGACAGTTGTTTGTTTTGACCTGATATTCACTCCCCAGCAGAAGATTCAGGGCCATGTTATAGGGATTGAAGCACAATCCAAAGAAGATTTACGAAATTTACACAAACACTTTAAAAACAGACTAGCATTTCATCTGAAAAAGTGATATTATAGAAAAGTCGTATGAACAGATGAAGATAGCTAAGTTTGGAGGGAAATAAACAATGCGTGTAAACATTACTTTAGCTTGCACTGATTGCGGTGAGCGTAACTATATTTCTACAAAAAACAAACGTAACAACCCAGACCGTTTAGAGCTAAAAAAATATTGCCCTAGAGAAAAACGCACTACAGTGCATCGTGAAACAAAGTAAGCAGCCGGGATTTTTCCTGCTGCTTTTTTTGTGCTTTAAAATAACAAAATGAGGAGCTGCCTATATGGACAAGAAAGAATTGCGAAAGAAACAGAAGGCTCTGCTGTCTGCCCTTGAGCGTCATGTCTATGAACATAAATCTTATCTTATAGCCAGCCGTTTGTATGAGACGGAAGAATGGAAAAGATCTGAAACGATTGCCGTTACCGTTTCGAACTTTCCTGAAGTAGATACATGGCAGATCATCCGCAAAGGCTGGGAAGAAGGAAAACGAATGCTGGTCCCGAAGTGTGTGCCGATGGACAAAGAGCTTAATTTTTATTATTTGGACTCATTTGCCGGACTGGAAAAGGTATTCTATGGCTTGTTTGAGCCGGCACCAGAGAAAAACATCCTCGCAGATCCAGCTGATATCGATTTGGTTATCGTTCCGGGACTGGCGTTCATGAATTCAGGATACAGACTGGGCTTTGGTGGAGGCTACTATGACCGGTTTCTGGTAAATTACCAAGGAAGCACTCTTTCCTTGGCATTTCAGGAACAGTTAGTAGAAGAAGTGCCTGTCCAGGAATTTGATATTCCGGTTGATAAAATAGTCAGTGAGGGAGTTGTAATGAAGTGTGAGTGATCCTGTTTTGCTTTTTTCGTTAATTGTTTTGGTAAGCATAGCAGGATGGAAGACGAAAAATTTAAGTGTCAGCGGAAGTGTAGCTGCTGTAATGACCGGAACAGCGGTCGCATGGGCTTTCGGATGGCCGGGGCTGCTGGTACTGGGAGTCTTTTTTGCCTCATCCAGTTTCTGGTCCAAATTCAAAAGCAGCGAAAAATCAGCAATAGAGCAAAAGCTGGCAAAGACTTCAATGAGGGACTGGCAGCAAGTATTCGCCAATGGCGGAAGTGCTATGGTTTTTGCCCTATTGTACAGTTCAACACAAGACATTAGTTACTTGCTGGGAGCGTTCGCCTCACTTGCTGCATCCAATGCAGATACCTGGGCATCGGAAATAGGACCTTTAAGCAAAGTCAGTCCTGTTTCGATTAAGACATGGAGAAGGGTCGAGAGCGGCACATCCGGAGCTGTTTCACTGCTTGGAACCTTTGCCAGCTTTGCAGGTGCTATAGTAATCGCCTTTATTTCAGTTGGAGTGTTTAAGGATATAGGCTGGATGGGTGGAGTGATCATTGCCGTCACAGGATTTTCTGGGAGTCTCATCGATACTCTGCTTGGTGCTACGCTGCAAGTGCAATATAAATGTCCCCGCTGCGGGCTGGTAACAGAGGCACCGGTTCACTGCCGAGCGAAGTGCCAAAAAATAAAAGGGACATATGTCGTGAACAATGAATTTGTTAATTTTGCCGCCAGTCTGCTGGCTGGTTTAGCAGCGGCCGTTTTTGTGCAGATAATTGCATGAGTTTTTTCGGTTGAAAAGTGTCCTCTTTAACGCCGTTTGAGAAAAGAACTAACAATCATCATCTTGATAAATACGCTAATGCAAACGAATATCTTTTTTTATATTCATATTGGTCAGATTGCAACAACGGGGTGATCCTTAGATTGAATGAAACGTCCTCTGCAGCTTCCACCCTCTCAAAGTATCATGTCTGTAGTGGAAACAAACTACATAATTAAGAATGAAAAGTGCGAACTAAATGTGATAAAACCCAAGAATAAAATTTCAGGAAGGTACACAACATAGAACGAGGAGGCTGATTACTATGAACGGAATTATTAAATGGCTCATCATCGCCAGCTTTGTTTCTGTGTTTTACCAGTACCGCTATAAACTTTTAAATGTGATTCTTGGGAATTTTACAATCCGGAGACTGGTGGTCAGGGCGACTATGAGCTTGCCATGGCTGCGTTCGAAGTTCCTGAATTCAGCATTTCGCTAACAGGCAATAAGAAAGATGTTCAACATAAATAGGGGTTCTGTCCTCAGGCAGCTAGTAGTCTGTGAAACAATGGGCCATCTATTTTCGGAGAACATCTTTTTTGTTTTGTTAAAAAAGGCTTTCAAAAATCATATGCCTTTACTTTTAATCCGGTTGGTGATTTAGTAGAAGAAAGTCAAAATTATCAAAAAAGGCAGAGGAGAATTTTTGAATACCAATCTTAACTATTTATTCTGGAGAATCGCACACTATTTAATAGTAGAAAAAGGGTTTCGCATCATAAATATGTCTCAAGACCAACAACAGCTTTGGCTTGAAAATCCATCTAATAAGCAGGCACCTGTTATCAGGCTTCTGCGTCAGGACCTTGATTGGGGCAGCAAGATGAAACGGGACGTTCATTTAACAGCTGTTAATGGAGAAAAAATCCGAAGAGCCCTAAAGAAAAACAAATTATTTCTTAGAAATTACTATATAACTGCTTATCCGCCAGTTGATGATTATGAAACGTTGGTTTCTGAAACAGTTACGCTTCCAAAGGCGTCTAAGACAACTGTGCAGTCATCCATTATCACGTGGAATGATTATGAAAACGAGGCAAGGGAAGTATCAGATCTTTTTAATGATGAGAAGAACTGGGAAGTGAAAGAAGATACAGAAGAGATTGAAGTTCATGCTTTAAAAGAAAGTGTCTTATCTTATGCAGCTAATAAGGCAAACGAAGAAAAGTCACTTTTCACAAGAGGAAAACCGTTTTTTACCTATATATTCATTGCTCTGCAGCTGCTGGTATTTTTCGTTATGGAGATGGCTGGAGGAACACAGGATACAGAGAACTTAATCAGATTTGGGGCGAAATATAACCCGTTAATAGTCGATGGCGAGTGGTGGAGATTCTTTACCCCGATTGTGATCCATATCGGTTTCCTTCATATGTTGATGAATACCTTTGCACTATACTTTTTAGGTCCTGCAGTTGAAAGGATATTCGGCAGCGCAAGATTTTTATTTATTTATCTCTTTGCAGGTTTCAGTGGCACCCTGGCCAGTTTTGTTTTTAACGATTCATTATCTGCGGGAGCCAGCGGAGCAATTTTCGGTTGTTTTGGAGCACTGCTGTACTTTGGCACTGCGCATCCGAAGATTTTCTTTCGTACGATGGGCACTAATATCCTGGTTGTCATCGGAATCAACCTTGCATTCGGGTTCACGATTCCGGGGATTGACAATGCCGGGCATATCGGAGGACTGGCAGGCGGGGCCCTCTCAGCAGCTATCGTTCATTTACCCAGGGCCAAAAGAATGGTCATGCAGCTTGCAGCACTGTTACTGGCCGTGGTTATCATACCAGCACTGTTATTTTATGGGTATCAAAATGGACCTGTATTTTCGGACCCTTCAATCAACAACGCTGAAGCACAGCAGCTGCTCAATGATGGAGACACGGAAGGTGCCTCATCCATTCTTAAGGAAATGATTGAAGAGGACAAGGGAAACGCCCATACTTACTTCTTATATTCAATCGTTAAGATTAAGAATGAGCAATATGCCGAAGCGGAAACGCTTCTTCACGAGGCATTGGACCTTGATGAGGATTTTCCCGAGGCGCACTATAATTTAGCGGTTCTCCTTGTTGAGAGAGGAGAAGAAGGCCAAGCGAAGGAACATGCTGAAAAAGCTTACAGGCTTCAAAAAGATAATAAACAATTCGAAGACCTGTATGATGAACTGGAAGGTTACTGAACAGGGAATTTTTGCTGAAGCAATGCCGGCTCGCCCTCTTTTGTCGTCAGGAGGACGAGCAAGTTCCCGGTTTTTGGCCCGATTAAGATAAGAGGCATAGAACTGTCTGTCGGGTCCACGATTTTTCCGGAATTTGTTTTAATGCCAAGGAAATAGTTTTTATAAAGCCCTTCCCATAAATTCCCCACAATTCTATTCCATTGTTCAGCTTGCAGACCTTCCGGAGGCGAGCTGCTGTATTCAGGAAGATCAATCAAAGGTATTTGCAGATAACCTTCACTGTCAATATTAAATTCCTTCATTGCTCTCTCCCAGTTGTACTGGAGCTGCTGGCTTGTCACTCTGTCCAAGATCGATTTCCACTCTGCTTCTGCAGAAGTATCCGGCTTTCTAAATGAACTTAGGGGACTGAAATTCGAATCTATGACATACAATTCATCTTCTGACATGCTTTGTGCGCTTGTATAATTTTCATCATCCTCATGAATTTCCGAATAATGAAAAGAAATTGCCTGCAGAAGACTGCTCTCCTTTCCCTCGGCAGTTTCCTCTTCGACTATTCTGTCTGTATTTTGCTCCCATTCACTCATCCTGGCCTTTAATCTTCCATTAAAATAAAGAAATCCTATATCCTGTCTTAAATATGCGTCTTGATCAAGCACGGAAGATATCTTCCAATTCACTTCATAAAAGTCATTTACCTTTTTATCATTGAGGGTTAATAGTGTATTTGCTGATTTGTATTGTGCTGTCTCATTCAAAGGAAAGAAAATGATGCTCTCCCTCGCAGGAGGATTCCCCCACATGAATAGCCACCATGTAAGAAAGAGGCCTGCCGAACCTAAGAGTATATGTATTAATAACTTCCCCTTCATCTACTTCACCCACTTAATCAGGTTTGTCCCTTTTAGTGCCATTCTATGAGACAGGCAAAAATATTATGTTCATAATGTATGAATTTAGCAGCCAGTGTCTAGGATGGTAAATATGTTTAAGTTAGTTGGAAAAACCGTCAATGGTTCAGTCTGAAAGGAAGCGGCATGACACTGTTGGCGAGTTTTGTTACAGAATGAGGTGAACTACTTGTGTTAGATAAGAAAAAGCCGGTTTCTGCTTCAATTAAGGAAAATACGGATTACCTTAAAGATATGCTGGCTGTGGACAAAAGTTTCGACGTCATACAACTGGATCTGTTCTATGCCGGAAGAAATATGGCGATGTATCTTGTTGACGGTTTTGTCAAAGATGATATTATGCATTTCTTGATGAAGCTGCTGGCAGACTTGGATGAGGAACAGCTCGATGGGGATACATTGCAAAAACTGATGAAAACCTATATTCCTTATGTAGAAGTGGAAGAAACAGATGATTTGAACAATGTGGTAGACATGGTGTTGGCTGGTCCAACAGCACTCGTTGTGGATGGGATAGATAAAGTTATCTTGATTGATGCAAGGACCTATCCAGTCAGGGGACCTCAAGAGCCGGACATGGAAAGGGTTGTACGGGGCTCCCGGGATGGTTTTGTGGAAACCCTTGTGTTCAACACGGCCTTAACCCGCCGAAGAATCAGAGACCGCTCATTACGGATGGAATATTTACAGATTGGCAGAAGGTCCAAAACAGACATCGTTGTCTGTTATTTAGAAGATATAGCTGACCCGGAATTAGTGGAACGAATTAAAGAAGATTTATCAAAAGTGGATACCGACGGCCTTCCAATGGGGGAAAAGACCCTTGAAGAGTTTATTTCGGGGAGGCATTGGAATCCATACCCGATGGTCAGGTATACAGAGAGGCCTGATACTGCAGCAGCCCATTTATACGAGGGCCATGTCTGTATAATTGTTGATGGGTCACCAAGTGTGTTGATTACCCCAACGACATTTTGGCACCACTTACAG
>NZ_ABCF01000021.1 GCF_000181495.1 Bacillus sp. SG-1 | reverse complement strand
AATGTCCGAGTGTCCTTGCCCGCAAGCGTGAAGCATGTGTCATCAGCTGCTCATAGGCAGGATAAATAAATCCGAGGAACTGGATTTCTGCTACAGGGATAAAACCGTTCGCCGCCATGCCGATTGCTGCACCAATAAAGCCCGCTTCACTTAAAGGCGTATCCATGACCCTTTCCTCTCCGAACTCTTCCTGTAATCCATCTGTTGCCCGGAATACGCCCCCGTTTTTACCAATGTCCTCACCAAGGAGCAAAACATTTTCTTTTTCCTTGAGCATGACCCGCATGGCGTCCGTAATGGCCCCGACCATTGTCAGCTTATTTGTTTTTACCGCCGTTTTCATTATCCTTCACCCCTTAACTGCTGGAGCAGCAGGTCTTTTTGCTCAGAAATTGTCCATGTCGGCTTTTCAAATACATAATCGAATATCACTTTCGGATCTGCTTCCGGATAGCTCTCTAATTCCTCTACAGCCTGATCCATTTCTGCCGTATATTCTTTTTGGACAGAATCAGCCCACTCCTGATCCCACCAGCCTTGCCTTTCCATGTAACGCTGAAGTCGGGCAATTGGATCTCCAAGCTTCCTGCGTTCATCACTTTCTGACTGATCCCTGTATTTCGTCGGATCGTCGGCCGTCGTGTGAGCGCCATATCTCCACGTCACCGCCTCAATCAACGTCGGACCTTCACCATTCCTGGCCCTCTCTAAAGCTTTTAACGTTTCAAAATAAACCGCAAAAATGTCATTCCCGTCAATGCGCACTCCCGGGATATCATACGCCAGTGCCTTTTGCGCAATGGTTTTGGTTTTCATCTGCTTCTTGATGGGTACAGAGATAGCAAATCCATTATTTTGATTAAAAAAGACAACCGGCGCATTGAGGACACTTGCGACATTGAGGCCTTCATGAAAATCGCCTTCAGATGTCGCACCATCACCAAAGTATACGATGGCCGCATTTTTCGTGCCCTTCCTCATTTCAGCGTATGCAGCACCGGCCGCATGCGGGAGCTGCGTGGCAATCGGAATGCCCGGCGGAAATATCTTTTTCCCTTGAGGTGGAACGCAGCCTTCATTCCTGCCTTTCCAAAATAAAAGAATGTTTCTCAGCGAGTGCCCGAACGTCATCGCTGCACCATGATCCCTGTAAGAGGGAAACATCCAGTCATCTTCTTTGAGTGCAGCAGAACTGCCGACCTGTGAAGCCTCCTGACCCTCAAAAGGAGCATAGGTCCCAATTCGCCCTTGTCTCTGTAAGCTTATGGCTTTCTTATCGAATGTCCTGATCCTGACCATATGACGGTAGAATTCCTTAGCCAATTGTTCAGTGATACCGGGATCTTTGTCTCCCAGCAGAGTGCCATCGTTATCTATTATTCTCTTAATCGGAAACTGTTCTTCCATTTCTTCACCTCTATCTCTGGACTGAATCATGTCCGTACTGACCACTTTGGTCTTTTCATATGAGAGAAAAAGCTGTTTCGGCGTGAACGCGTCTGGATAAGATTTTCGCAATAGCGGTTTGCAGCCTCTTCAGATGTAATGCCTTCTCTTTCGGCCTGGGCATAAATTCTCTGTAAGGAATTATAAATCGTCCGTGTTTTCTGCAGGACACGTTCCTTATTCGGTTCATACAACTCGTCTGCCACCTGGATCAGGCCACCGGCATTGACAATATAATCAGGTGCATATAGAATACCTTTTTCATGCAGCCTTTTAGCGTGCTTCGTGTCCATAAGCTGATTATTGGCTGAGCCAACGACCGCTTTCACCTTCAACTTTTCTACGGTATCGTCATTGATGATTCCACCGATTGCGCATGGTACGAACACATCAGCATCAACTGAATAAATTTCCTCGCCGGACACCACTTTGATTCCAACACCTTTTTCATTCGCCCTGGATACCAAAGCATCGATTGCATGCTGATTAATATCTGTAATGTATAGTTCAGCCCCTTCATCCATCAGGCGTTCTGCTACTTTAATGCCGACTTTGCCAAGCCCCTGAATGGCATAGCTCCTGGCTCCCAAATCTTCGGTTCCCCAAACCGTTTTGTTCGTGATTTGAAGTCCGTAAATGACTCCCATTGCGGTTGGTATGGAAGAATCACCGCTGCCGCCGTACTCCTCGTCTACCCCGACGATGCAGTTCGTCTCTTTCAGCGCATAGATGAAGTCTTCTGGTGTCGTCCCCATATCGGTTCCCGTATAGAATCTGCCATTCAATGATTCTACGAATTGGCCGAAAGCACGGAACAATTCGGGATTCTTATCTTTTTGGGGATCGCCGATGATGACCGCTTTTCCCCCGCCAAAATCAACATCCGCTGCCGCACATTTATAAGTCATGCCTTTAGATAACCTCAATACATCTTCCAATGCTTCATCAACTGATTTATATGGCCTCATCCTGCAGCCGCCCAAAGCCGGCCCAAGTGTCGTATTATGTATGGCTATGATCGCCTTCAAACCGGTCTCTTCATCATTACAGAAAACCACTTGTTCATGCTCACGAATTTTCTCAAACATATCCATGAAATCATCTCCTCATACCCTTTGTTTGTAACCGCTTACAAATTCCGACTAACAATATCGGAATCAATCTCCCTATTTCCCCATCATCCTGATTCTTTCTTTCGGCAGGATAACCTGCTTCACTTCCCCTATTCCTATCAGACCATTTTCATTTCTGGCTTCTGCTTTCGTTATCACAATGTTTGATTGCAGCTCCGTCAATGTTGCTGTGATGGTGACGGTTGTGCCTTCACTGCTGGGAGCGATATGTTTCATGGAAACAGCCCCTCCCATTCCTTCCTCGTTTTCTTCCAGAAAGGGAAGGATGATTTTTCTCGAAGCCCATTCCATATGATAGACCATTGATACGGTCGAGTAGACCGGGTGCACAACTTCCCCGTCAAATTGGGCAAACATATCAGGAGTCACCGTGACAGTCACGGAAGCCGTCTGTCCCACCTTCATGCCAGACTTCATATTGACCCTCCTTTTAAACACCATTTCTCACAAAAACATATAACGTTAATTCAACGATATAATAACATTTTGTATAATAAATAGTCAATCAATTGTAAAAATTAAAAACATTATAACTTCATTATATCATTCATATACTTGTAGAATGGGATAATCGTTCTGATATTGGATTCATTTTTTGATTATTTTCAGGGATTAAATCAGTGATCAAGGGATAGGTTTGGCTTGGAAATGTTACCCTTCACCAGCTAAATCTGCGATCAAGGGGCACGTTTAGCTCTTAATCGTGCCCCTTCACCAACCCAATCTGCACTCAAGGGGTACGTTTAGCTCTTAAACTTTACCCTTCAACAACTCAATCTGCACTCAAGGGGTACGTTTAGCTCTTAAACTTTACCCTTCAACAACTCAATCTGCACTCAAGGGGTACGTTTAGCTCTTAATCGTTACCCTTCAACAACCCAATCAGCACTCAAGGGGTACGTTTAGCTCTTAAACTTTACCCTTCAACAACCCAATCTGCATTCTAGGGGCACGTTTAGTCTTAATCGTGTCCCTTCAACAACCCAATCAGTGCTCAAGGGGTACGTTTAGCCAGGACCCAACCCATACCTTATGCAAAGCAACTCTCAAATGATTAGGATTCAAGACCCCAAATCTCTAATAATCTAAGTCGCCGGAAGTTCCTAAATATGCAGTCAAACAAAAAAAGGATGGGGTCTCCATCCTTTTGTCATCAGGCAAGAATTGCTTTGTCGCTTGCCATTTGTGTTCCTCTGATTCTTTGAAACTCTTTCAATAGTCCTTCCACAGTCAGGTCCTTTTTCTGATCTTCATTTACTTCCAAAATGATTTCGCCTTTATCCATCATGATCAATCTGTTGCCAAGGTCGATGGCCTGCTGCATATTATGAGTTACCATCAATGTCGTCAAGTTGTATCTGGCGACGATTTCCTTTGTCAGGTTGGTAATCAGCGCTGCACGTGAGGGATCCAGTGCCGCGGTATGCTCATCCAGCAGGAGAATGGACGGTTCTGTAAATGTTGCCATCAGAAGGGACAGAGCCTGGCGTTCCCCACCTGAGAGAAGGCCTACTTTGGCATTCAAGCGGTTTTCCAGATTAAGGTGCAAAGATTCCAGCACCTCTTTGAAGTATTCTTTTCTTTTTTTGGTGACACCGCTTTTCAGCGTCCTTCTTTTATTTCGTGCATAAGCCATTGCGAGATTTTCTTCAATGGTCATTGTCGGGGCAGTGCCTGCCATTGGATCCTGGAACACCCTTCCAATCAATTTGGAGCGCTTGTATTCCGAAACCCTCGTCACGTCATTGTTATCAATGATTACTTCGCCAGTATCAGGGGTAAGGACTCCGGAGACCATGTTCATCAGCGTGGACTTTCCTGCACCATTACTCCCGATGACCGTTACAAAATCACCAGGGTTCATTGTCAGGCTTACATCCCCCAGTGCTACTTTTTCATCAGGTGTGCCTTCATTGAAAATCTTATGAATCCTATTTAATTGTAACACTGCTATCATCCTTCCCCTTTGGACTTAAAGCGAGCTCCTGAAGCCGCTGGGCCTGTTTTGCAGCCTTACGTTTCTTTTCTTTGTAACGATCCATAACTTTCGGCAAAATAAGTGCCAGGATGACGATAGTCGCTGTGATCAATTTCATATCACCTGTTTCCAAGAATTCCACTCTCAGCGCCATACTGACCACAATCCGGTAGATGATGGCACCGCCAATGACAGCAAGTGTCGTTCTGACAATCGTTTTAGTGCCAAATAAAGCTTCTCCGATGATAACCGACGCCAAACCGATAATAATCATCCCGATTCCCATACCTACATCTGCAAATCCGCTGTACTGGGCAATCAAGGCTCCGGAAAGGGCTACCATCGCATTCGAAATTCCAAGCCCTAAAATGATTAGTATGTTGGTATTGGCGGAAAGGCTTCTGATCATCCTCTGGTTGTCCCCAGTTGCTCTGAGGGCTAACCCGATTTCCGTCTTTAGGAATCTGTCTGTCAGGAATTTAATCAGGAAAGTCACGAGTATCATGAAGAACAGAATTCCCCACGTACTTGGCACAAACTCACCTAAACCGACAGCAGTAAACATACTTTCCATTGCTGAATCAATCCCGAGCTTAGCCCAAAAGCTTTCAACGTGTGTAAAAGAAGTATCCTGATTTAAAAGCGGTACATTTGATTTCCCCATGATCCTCAAGTTGATCGAGTAGAGGGCAATCATCATCAAGATTCCGGATAAAAGTGCATTAATTTTTCCAAACGTATGAATAATTCCGGTAATACAGCCGGCTATAAAACCAGCCAGAATAGATACCAGTGTCGCCACAAAAGGATTCACACCACTTACAACAAGTGTGGCAGCAACTGCCGCCCCTGTTACAAAGCTCCCATCAACAGTCAAGTCTGGAAAGTCCAGTATCCGGAAAGATAGATATACTCCAAGCGCCATAATGGCGTAGATGATTCCTGATTCAACGGAACCAAAAATTGCGGTAAACATGATGTATCACCCTTCCTTATTCTAAAGCTCTTTTCTTGTATCTTTTCAATAAGAATTTTGAAAGACATCACCCTGATTACCTTGAAATATCTTGGTAAGCAAAAAAGAAAAGGGCTACTCTCTCTTTTCAAAGAGAGAGTATTTGTAATCAGGGGAAAAATCCGGCTTGGGATTTTTCCGAAAGTAACAATTTACACGAGACAACCTATTCTAAAAACTCTACCAGATCTGCCCAATCATCCTTGATTTCTACTCCCTGTTCTTCAGCAGCCGCCTTGTTAACTGTCAAGACAGCGTTTTCAGGAGTTTCCACGTTAAGTTCTGATGCTTTCTTCTCACCGTTCAAAATCTTCACTGCCATGAGACCCGTTTGATATCCAAGGTCTTCATAGCTGAACCCGCTCGCTGCTACACCGCCGCGTTTGAGGGAATCCAATTCACCTACGAATAACGGAATGTCTTTGTCGTTCGAAACAGAAATGACAGACTCAAGTGCCGATACAACTGTGTTGTCCTTAGGAATATAAATGGCGTCCACTCGTCCAACCAAAGATTCAGCTGCCTGTTTTACTTCTGCAGAAGTGGAAATGGATACTTCTACAACTTTCGCGCCTTTTTCTTTAGCGATTTCGTTTACTTGCTTAACTTGAACTTCTGAATTCTGTTCTCCTGAGTTATAAATAACACCGATTGTCTTAGCTCCTACTTCATCAATCATAAAACCGACCGTTTGCGGAATCGCATTTGGATTTGTATCTGTTGTGCCAGTGATATTATCACCAGGCTTATCGAAAGCTTCAACTAACCCTGCCCCAACCGGGTCCGTTACGGATGTAAACACAATAGGTATTTCCTTCGTTTCATTCAGAACATGCAGTGCACTTGGAGTTGAGTTCGCAAATATCAAGTCCACTTTGTCGCCTACAAGCTTTTTAGCGATACTCTGTGAGTTGCTTTGATCATTTTGGGCATTCTGAACATCAAACTTTACATTTTTCCCCTCTTCGTACCCATTCTCAGCCAGAGCTTTCTTGAATCCTTCATAAGCTGCATCCAATGATGGATGTTCTACAATCTGGGTAACCCCGATTGTATACTGCTTGTCTCCAGATGCGGCATCTTTATCATTTCCGCAACCTGCAAGCATCAGTGACCCTGCCAAAACAGAACTTAATAATAGCAAACTCTTTCTCAACTGAACTCCCCCTTGTTCTACAAAGAAATATTTATATATAGGGGCGTGTACCCCTCTATACCAAAAAGCTTAAACGAAATAGACTTTAGCGCTTTAGTGTGATATAAAGTAATATCATCGTAATTACAACGTTATAGTATCACCGAAGTTGCGAGAAAGTCAACAATATTCCGAAAATTAAAAATTGTTATCATTATATAATGTTTTCCTATTGGTTTCTATTGTTTTTTCAATCTATTTATTTTTTTATAGTAAACAATAACACTAGAAGAGGCTATTCAGGGAGAGGTATAAAGCGGTTGTTTGTCCATAAACAAAAAAAGACGAGCAGAATGCCCATCTTTTAATCTAGGATTTTTACTCCGGCAGCCAAGCACTCCTTCGCTTCTGCTACCATTCTTTGGAATAGCTCTTTGACACCCGGCGTATCGGCAATCAGGCTGCTGACCTGTCCGCCATTTATGAAGCCTTCATCGAGCTTGCCTTCCAAGGCACCTTTTTTATGATAGTCCTCCGATGTGATCTTAGCAAACTCTTCCGGATTCATTCCTTCCCTTTCATGATTGAGAAGTTTCTCTGCATAGGGTGTTTTCATGATTCGGCGGACACGCCCGACCGTTCTGCCGACAATCACTGTCCCTTTATCATCAGCTTCGATTAAGGTTTTTTTATAGTTTTCATGAAAAGGAGCTTCTTTCGTTGCAATCAGCCTGGTGCCCATTTGCACTCCCGAGGCACCAAGAGCCAGCATTGCCGCGAGTCCCCTCCCGTCCCCAATACCACCTGCAGCAATCACCGGAACATTTACTGCTTCTAAAATCTGCGGTATTAAAGTAAGGGTTGTCGTCTCGAGACTGGAGTTAATCCCGGCAGCTTCATATCCCTCTGCGACAATGATATCTGCCCCAGCTTTTTCCGCTTTGGCAGCTTGCTTGGCTGAAGCGACCACACAGATGACTTTAATTCCTTTTTCTTTGAAGACAGGAATAAGCGGTGCTGGATTTCCTGCTGATAGAGAAACTGCATCCAGCTCATACTTCAAGACTAGTTCCACCATGTCTTTCAGATGGTCCGTGACCGAGATGGGGATATTGAGTGCTAAGGGTTTCTCTGTCAGTTCTTTTGCCCTCACTATAATTCCCTCTACTTCTTCAGCCGTCATCGTCCCGGCCCCGATTGTTCCAAGCCCTCCCGCTTCCGATACAGCTGACGTCAGCTGCGCATTGCTGATATTCCCCATCCCGCCTTGCAGAATGGGATACCGGATTCCGAGGATGCCCGTTACATCACGCATGGCCTACTCCCCCTTTTCAATCTAGAATCAATGGATGGTCAAACATATTATAAGATTGGTCTTTATTCGTCAGTTCATTTCCTTCTTGATAAACTTCTTCGAAAAATTGCGAGGCGGGTCTTGCCAGAACTTTATAAAAGTCACTGAAAAGGGTGGCAGCATGGCCTCCGAGCCACTTTTCAGGAAGCAATTCTTCCGGAAGTCCAGGATCAACGAAAAGAAACTTCCGGTATTCATGAACGAGTTTGGTCCTCTCGACAAAACACTCCGCCTCTGTCATTTCTCCTTTTTCAATCTTATTTTTATCAATTACATATTTCTGGCTGTAATCCGAAATGAATTCCTCATATCTTTCATTGATTTCCTTAAGATCCCAACTTTTACTGATGATGTGCTGATCTTCGTTCGGTCCGTCATACTTGGCGATAAAGAAATCGACATACTGTTTGATATCATATTTATCTATAAGATCATAGACCTGCTTTTCCAGGTTGTTCGGAGAAATCCAGCAGCTGTTGGAAAGCGTTCCAAATCCGCTCCACACCAGCTCTTTACGGAGTTCATCCCTTACATTGCGGATCTCCTCCGGAATGGTGTACATAAGGATCCTCCATTGCCCATCCCATGTTTCAGTCTGCAGTTTAAAAATCCGCTGTGCAGCTTCTTCCATCCGCTTCAGCCCGCGGTCGGTAAGAGAATAATAACTTTTATTTCCCTGCTTTTCTGCCTGGACCCAGCCCTGCTTGTTCATTCTTGAGATGGCGGCCCTGACAGCCTGGTCATTATGACCAAATTCCCTTAACAGCTTGATCAGGCTCCCGATCCATATTTTATTGCCGTAATGGCGGATGTAATCCCCGTATAAAGTGAAAATCATTGATCTAGTGTTCAATCTGTTCGCCTCTTTCTTACTCCTCACAAGACATTTTGTTAAAATAATATATTTGTGACGTCATTTTTACGTTAACCATTATTCTATCACATAATATGGCCTCTTTTAAATAAAAAGAATGACTTTTATCACTTTTATGAAAATTCCCCAATCTGAGATCAATCCAGCAATCATTATATTGAAAAAATTCCATAAAGACATACGTCTCTATGGAATGGTAAGTTGCGTAAAGTGATTAGCCGGCTGACCAGTTACGCTTTTGACCACATAGCAAATAACCGAGTTTTACAAGTAAAATTCGTTTCTTTTGCTACATCGATTTAAATTTTTGGAAAATCACATACTAATGTTACTGGTTTTTGTATGTTATTCTTCACTTTGCAGAGATCGACATACAAATCCCTGTTATTTTTGTATGTCAATTACGATTATTCTCAAACTCTCACACCAATTAACTGGTCAATTCTTTAACACCCACAAAATAGCACGTGCCGGACTTATTCAACCCGTTCCACTATGGTAGCGATGCCCTGCCCCACGCCAATACACATGGTAGCTAGCCCGTGCTTGACTTCACGCCGTTTCATTTCATACAGCAGGGTCGTCAGTATCCTGGCGCCGCTCGCTCCCAATGGATGACCAAAGGCAATTGCTCCTCCATTAACGTTGACGCGTGCGGAATCAAGTCCCAGCTCTCTAATACACGCCAGGGATTGGGAGGCAAAAGCTTCATTCAATTCGATTAAGCCCAGGTCTTCTTTATCAAGGTGTGCTCTGTTCAGGGCCTTCTGCGTTGCATAGATAGGACCAAGTCCCATGACAGACGGTTCCAGTCCCGCCGTTGCTGAAACAACATACTTGGCAAGAGGCTTCACACCAAGCGCATTGGCCTTTTCCGCAGTCATCAACAGCAGTGCTGAAGCACCGTCGTTAACACCGGATGCATTGCCGGCTGTTACAGAACCATTTTCAAAAAGAGGTCTCAGCTTAGCCAGCTTTTCCATGCTGGAGTCTGGACGCGGATGTTCATCACGATCGACTGTGATTTCATTTCCTTTTCGGTCTTTGTAAACGACCGGAACAATTTCTTCATGGAAAACTCCCGATTCCATTGCTTCCTTCGCCTTCAGCTGGCTGTGAAGGGCAAATTCATCCTGGTCCTCCCTTGTGAGGTTGTATTGCTTCGCCACATTTTCTGCGGTCTCCGGCATGCTGTCTGTTCCGTATCTTTGTGCCAGACGGGGATTGATGAATCTCCAGCCGATTGTTGTATCAAACATCTCCATATTGCCTCGGGGATACTCAGATTCTGGTTTGCCCATAACAAATGGGGCCCTCGTCATACTCTCGGTTCCTCCGGCAATGAAGATTTCACCTTCTCCGGCAAGTATTGCCCTCGCCGCATAATTGACCGCATCAAGACCAGAACCGCATAAACGGTTGATTGTTGTGGCACTTGTTTCTACCGGCATCCCTGCCAATAACGCTGACATTCTTGCCACGTTACGGTTGTCTTCTCCCGCCCCGTTAGCGTTCCCCAGAACGACTTCTTCCACATGTTCCGAGGAAAGCGCCGGATTTCTGTCCAGCAGTGCTTTAATTACGACAGCGCCAAGATCATCCGGGCGAACACTCTTCAACGCACCTTTATATTTTCCAATTGGTGTACGGACTGCATCGACGATTACTACTTCTTTCATCGCGGCTCCTCCTTCTTTACTTCGTGTAGTCATAGACTCCGCGCCCAGATTTTCTTCCCAGCCTTCCTGCTTTCACATATTTTTCGAGCAAAGGTGCTGGACGATATTTCTCCCCAAGCTTTTCGTGAAGATATTTGAGGTTATTCAGCCTCGCATCAAGGCCTACTAGATCACCAAGTTCGAAAGGTCCCATTGGGTAATTCAGGCCCAACTTGATCGCTTTATCAATTTCTTCCGGCGTTCCAAGACCTTCCTGCAGCATATAGAAGGCTTCATTTCCCACAAGCGCAGAAATCCTGCTTGTGACAAAGCCAGGAAACTCATTAATGACCACCGTTTCTTTACCCATTCGTTTAGCGGCGTTTTCTGCGAATTGAGTTGTTTCATCACTTGTTTCCAAACCGCGGACAATTTCCACCAGCGGCATTTTATGTACAGGATTAAAGAAATGCATGGCAATTACTTTTTTAGGACGTCCCGTAAAGGAAGCAATTTCTGTCGGACTCATAGTTGATGTGTTTGTCGCAAAATAACAAGATTCCTGCGCATACTCATCTATTTTTTCAAATACTGCTTTCTTGATTTCTGTCTTTTCAGGTACCGCTTCGATCACCAGGTCAGCTGATTCAACAGCTTTGGCCATATCAGTTGAAAAGCTCAATCTTCCTTGAGCATCAGTGCTTTCTTCTTTCGAAAGCTTCCCGCGGTCCACCCCTTTTTGAAAAATGGAAGTCAGTTCTCCCTGGGCACTGTCCAGCTGCCTTTGTTCCACATCAACGAGCGTTGTCTGAAAACCACCGACAGCACTGACATAGGCGATTCCTCTTCCCATTACGCCGGATCCAATCACGACCAGTTTATCCATCGTCCTGCCTCCTCTTAAGTCGAGTTTCTTCATTAATATACGCACCAAGGGACTGGTGCCTATCCGCTTAAACCGGATGGACCCGCAGTCCCGAGCATGCTGATTTATTTTATAAACCGAATGGGTTTAATGGACGGCTGCCGAAGTAAGAAATGATACTCTTTGTTTCTGTATAAAGATCAAGTGTTTCGATACAAAGCTCTCTTCCGAACCCTGATTGCTTGTAGCCGCCGAATGGTGTTCCAGGGAATGCCGAGAACGGGCAGTTAACCATGACGATTCCAGCCTGGATCGCTTTTGAAACTCTTGTTGCTTTGGCATGGTCTTTTGTCCAAAGAGCAGAACCAAGACCGTAAACGGTATCGTTCGCAAGTTTGATCGCTTCTTTTTCATCACTGAATTTCATTACCACAACGACAGGTCCGAAGATTTCTTCACGAACCGCTTTCATCTCGTGGTTCACATCTGTGATGATGGTCGGCTCATACCAGTGACCGTTTTCAAAGCCTTCAACTGTTGCAGGTTTGCCGCCAGTAAGAATCGTTGCTCCCTCTTCTTTGGCTGATTGCACATAACCGTCGATAGTCTTTACCTGACTGTCATCAATGATGGCACCAATATGTGTACCTTTATCAAACGGATCGCCAAGAGAAAGCTGTTTCGTTTTGGCAACGAATTTTTCCATGAATTCATCATAGATATCCTCGTGTACGTAAAGTCTTGAACGTGCTTCACAAGATTGACCTGTATTATAGAAAATACCGAACAGGGAACCATCTACAGCTGCATCTACGTCTGCATCGTCGAAAACGATGTTAGGCGATTTTCCGCCGAGCTCCAGCGTTACGCGCTTCAATGTTTGAGAAGCTCTCTCCATGATGTTTTTCCCGATTGGAGTCGATCCTGTGAAAGCAACTTTATCCACTTGATCATGCTCTACAAGATAGTTTCCGATTGTCGAACCGGAACCAGGGATGACGTTGACAACCCCTTGAGGAACTCCAGCTTCAATACAGATTTCTCCCAAGACGATTGCTGTCAGTGGCGTAAGCGAAGCCGGTTTCACGACAACTGAACATCCAACAGCGATTGCCGGCGCGATTTTCCACGCTGCCATCATCATTGGGTAGTTCCAAGGAATGATCTGCGCGCAGACACCTACAGGCTCTTTTTCTGCAACATTTGAGAATTGGCCCGGAACATTATTCACTGATCCACGGTGGCCGACAATGGCTCCTGCATAGAACTCAAAGTCTTCGATTGCTTGCATAACTTGACCTTGGGCGGCTGATAACGATTTACCGCTGTCCATGATTTCGAGTGAAACCAACTCATTGAAACGGGATCTCATGATACCGGCAATTTTCATCATTACTCTTTGACGCTTATTCACAGGGAACTTCTTCCACTTCCCTTTATCAAATGCGTCTCTTGCTGCTTGGACGGCACGCTCTGCGTCTTCTGTCGTCGCTTTGGCTACAGTGGCAATTGCTTCGCCAGTTGCCGGGTTGTATGTAGTAAAGGTCTCTCCGGATGCACTATCCGTTCTTTCACCATTGATAATCATTCCATAATGTTCACGTTTTGTTTCAAGGACTTCGAAATTTTGTTCTTTTACAGTTGACATATTCTCATCTCCTCAAGTTTTTATTAGCTAGTTTCCTTATGTTGCTTTTTAACGAGAGGGTTGATTTCCGCTCCAGGTGCGCGACTCCGCGGGGCGGGCGGTGAGCCTCCTCGGCTTCACCTGCGGGGTCTCACCTGTCCCGCTAGTCCCGCAGGAGGTCGCACACCTTCCACTCCAATCAGCCTTTCATTTATAAAACCAACAATTCATAAGAAAATAAGCTTTTTATTTCCCCTGAAATACAGGCTTTCTTTTTTCCATGAATGCTCCCACACCTTCAAGATGGTCTGCACTCTGGCCGGCAATCCTTTGGCCATAAGCTTCTTTTTCCAAATACTCTTCTAAACTTGAATCATAGCATTCATTCAAGTATCTCTTAATGAGACCGATTGCTTTTGTCGGCATATTTGCAAGTCTTTCAGCATATACCCTGACTTCGCTTTCCCAGTCTTCAAGTGCTATAACCTTATTGGCAAGCCCCAGCTCTTCTGCCTTTTCCGCAGTGATCTTTTCACCAAATACCGCCAGCTCCAATGCTTTGGCATGGCCGACAAGACGGGTCAGGTAGTAGAGGTTCCCTGAGTCAGGGATGAGCCCTACATGAATGAAGGCTTCTACAAAACTCGCTTTCTCTGATAACAATCGGAAGTCACAAGCCAGCGCAAGGCTCATACCTGCCCCTGCCGCCACACCATTCACCGCGGCAATCACTGGTTTTTCGCAGGCTGCAAGCTCCTTGACCATCGGACCGTAATTATTTCTCAGGACTTCCCCGTGGTCCATGTCTTCACTTACTTCACTTAAATCCTGGCCTGAACAAAAAGCTCTGCCTTCCCCTGTAATTACTATAGCCCGGACAGCTTCATCCCTGGAAGACTGCTTAAGTGCGTTGGCAATCTCCCTGTTCATTTGCCCAATGAAGGCATTGAGCTTATCAGGTCTGTTCAACCTGATCCAGGCCACTCCATCACTGACTTCATAGAGGATCGTCTCGAACATGGTGATGCCTCCTTTACTTTCCTTTATAATGCGGTTTCCGTTTTTCGATGAATGCTTTCATTCCTTCTTTTTGATCTTCAGAAGCGAAAAGCAGAGAGAAATTCTTGCGCTCGTACTGCATTCCTTCATACAGTGAGTTATCTACTGCCTTATGAACAGACTCTTTAATCAATCGAAGTGACAACGGAGGCTGTTTCGCAAGCTTTGCAGCAAATTTCTTCGTTTCTTCCATTAGAAGTTCCCTTGCGACTACCCGATTGATGATCCCCAAGCGGTGTGCTTCATCCGCAGACATTCGGTCTCCTGTCATCAGCCATTCCATCGCCCGCGTTTTGCCAATCAGCTTCGTCAATCTCTGGGTCCCTCCGGCGCCAGGCATCACCGCAAGGTTCACTTCCGGAAAGCCAAACTCGGCGTCATCGGCAGCAAACAGCATGTCACAACACAAAGCCATTTCAAAACCACCTCCGAGGGCAAACCCTTGGACTGCCCCGATGATTGGCTTTTTCACGACGGCGATCCGGTCCCAATCAGCAAACTGATTCAGAAGCTCAAAATCGATTGCACTGTCCTTGGCCATTTCGTCGATATCAGCCCCTGCCGCAAACGCTCTGCCTTTTCCTGAAAGAAGAATGACTCTTACTTCAGGATCACGGTCGAACTGTTCATAAGCTGAGAGAATCTCAGACACCATCTGCCTGTTGATGGCATTCAGGACTTTCGGACGGTTCAGTTCGACTAAACCGATTCCCTCTTCCACACTTACATCGATATAGTCGTAATTCCTATTCATTCAGGTCTTCACCGATCATCAATGTAACGAGGTCACCGGCAAAAGACATTAAATCCTTTCCGGAAGCTTTACCTTCGTCAGATTTCATGGCAGCTTTCAATGACTCATGGCTGTCATAAACCATTTCACACATAAGATAGTACTTTCCTTCGCCGCCCATTGGGGAACCGACAATCTTGGTAACTTTCATTTCTCTTAATCCTGGAATCTTTGCTGTGATCGGTGCATGCGTATTAAAGTAATGCTCGTCGAATTGTTCCTTGTTTTCAGGATGCTTGTAAAGTGCGATTAGTTTTACCATTTAAAATCTCTCCTTTTAATTAGAAAATAACCGTTGATTTCCGCTCCAGGTGAGTGACTCCGCGGGGCGGGCGTGAGCCTCCTCGGCTGCGCCTGCGGGGTCTCACCTGTCCTCAAAAGTGGAAGCACCCCGGTCAGCCCCGACAGGCAAATGTTCCGAAGAGAAGAAAAGGCGCTTTTCCCTTTTATTCTCTTCGGGTTATTTGATCCCGAGGGGCTGGGTGCTGTAACTAGACGTCCCGCTGCTCCCGCAGGAGATCACTCACCTTCCGCTCCAATCAACTCTTACTTAAAAACCAAAAAACCTTTTAGAAAAATCCCATGATTTCCAGCACAGTTTTACATAATTGTAGATATTGGTTTCATTGCTTCGAAAGGGTTCTTGCATTGCTTGCAATAGAGAATGCTTCTGCAGGCGGTCGGGCCGAAGATGTTGTCCATGGTTGTGTATGGTGAATCACAGTATGGGCAGTTGACCTTCCAGCCTCCGTCTTCCTCCAGTTTTTCAGGAGGAGGCGCGATACCGAATTCTTTGAGCTTTTCCCTGCCAATCTCGGAAACTCTATCGGATGTCCATGGCGGACTGAAAAGGAAGTCAACATCTGTCTCAGAGATTCCTGGATCCGCCAGCAGTGTTTTTTCCACATTGCCCTTGATGATTTCCAATGCAGGACACCCCATGAATGTGGGCAGAAGTTTAACCACGGCCTTGCCATGCTGGAACTCAGCCTGTTCAACCATCCCCAATTCAACTATACTGACTGAATCAATCTCAGGGTCTTTCACCTGCTGAAGTATGTTTAATATGCGTTCATCTCTTACTGTCAATTGAATCATTCCCTTTTACCAGGCAGCTGCCGGATCTGAGTTGTAGACTTCGCTCAATGTTCCAATGGCCTGCTCAAGATCTGCGGTATGTACCTTGTTTCGTCCATTCCCTCTCTGCATTTCCAGTGGGGGTAGTGAAAGATTAGAAGATTCAAAGATTGGTTCCACAGCATTCTTCCAACGCATGACGAGCATATCCTCGCCTTCAATGAGTCCTGCTTTGGCCATTTCTTCCCCCTGATCACCCAATGACAATACTCCGGCAAAATCTGCGACAGTCTTTTCAACTGCGTTCATCATGCGCTTCCTCGCTTCACCGTTGGAGTTCATCAACTGCGAAAACCAAGTCTTCCAGTGCAAAAGATGGTAATACAGTTCCATATTCACCTTAACCGCAGCCTCAGCCAATGGCTGATAGGAAGCATTCTTTAATGATTCGATCTTGATCTTTTTCGCCTGGGCATAAAAATAATTTCTCACAACGGCGAATGCCCAGTCGTAATTCGGCTCCACCAGGTAGGTTCCTGAACCATTCACTTCTTCTAAAATGATGGCATTGCGCCGCTCATCAGCTCCCCTGGCATGGGCGAGACTGTTCATTTCTCCTTCACCCAAGTCTTCAAGCAGCCGGTAGAACATCGCTGCATGCCCCATCGTGTCTTGATTGATAGATGAGAATGCAACATCCTCTTCTATATGAGGGGCAAGCCCGAGCCATTCCGATCCCCTGTAGGCAATGATGAAATCGTCATCTGCCAGCTGATACAGCAGCTCGACCAAGGCCGTTTTATATTTTTCATCCTTTACTTCTACAGCATTGCTCACCGTCATGACTTTTTCACCTTCCCTTCCCAGGACATGATTTCTTTCTCATCCAGCATTTCCTGTTCGTATTGACGCCATTTTTTCTTCAGGTAACCGTAGCCCTTTGCATTGCGGTAATCCTTGTTATCCAGACGTTGAAGCGATTCTTTTTCCTCCTGGTTCATCTTGCGGATGTCCGCTCTTTTCACGACCCAGATATCTGTTGCCGGTTCCCTTCTCATGAAGTTCTCCTGCGCCATCACCAGGGCGATTTCCTGATTGGGTGCAAGCAGGCTGAACTGATGCTGCATCGGGGCATTATCTGTTCTTCTGCTGAACACTTCGTATTCCTGGTAAAAATTCCTGCTCTTATCAGACATGTCACCGTCCCCCTTCTATCCTGCCGCTGTATCCCCGCTCAGTGCTTCACGGACCCAGGCGTTATTTTCATAAGATATCCTTCTAAGGTCCAATCTCTCTTTTGATTTTGGACCGTTATTTTTCACAATCTCCTTAAATCTGCTCCAATCAGGCTGCTGATAGATCCACTCTTCTTTCTCCTGATCGAAATGCATCGTTTCATCTGGAATCGTCAATCCCAGTGAAAGAATTCTCGGTACATATTTTGTAAAAAAATCCTGTCTCAGTTCTTCATTTGTTTTCGTCCGAATTCCGTATTTAATTGTAATATCCTGTTTAGACGATCCCGTCGTGGAGGCACTTCCCGGTCCGAAAAACATCAGCAGGGCCTCCCACCAGCGGTCAACTGCATCCTGGACAAGCGCTTTCTGTTCCGGTGTACCTTCTGCCAATGCCATAATGATTGCTTCCCCATGCTGGGCATGGAATACTTCTTCAGCGCAGATCCGTTTCAAGGCTCTTGCATATGGTCCATAAGAAGCACCAAGCATGTTGGTTTGTGTGATGATTGCAGCACCATCAACCAGCCATCCGATCAATCCGGCATCTCCCCAAGTCGGAGCTTCCATATGGAACACGTTATGAAACTTTAAATCTCCTGAAAATAAGTCCTGCATAATTTCTTCACGCGTTTTTCCGTAAGGTTTCATCAAATCTTCCGCTACACGTAGAAGAAGTTGTCCATGGCCCATTTCATCCTGCACTTTCGCCATGATGCCGAGCTTCCTACCAAGTGTTGGGGCTTTTGGAACCCACTCTTTTTCTGGAAGCGCTCCCATTATTTCGCTGATAGCATGCATGGATATCAATTTGATCAATGTCTTTCTATACTCATCCGGCATCCAGTCATCAGCTTCAATTTTTTCCCCGGCTTCAATCCGCTTCATAAAGTGGGCCATTTTTTCCTCTTCTGGCAGTGCCGCAAATGATGCTGTATCACTCATGTAAAACCCTCCTTAGATAACGTATTTCCTACGTCACTCTATTATGATGTTATACTATTAAACTCCAAAATTTTTTATACTCCTACTTCGCTATCCCGTTTATCGAGCACTCTTACCGCTTTTCCTTCTGAACGCGGAAGTGACTTCGGCCCGTTGACTTTAACGTCCATTGTTACGAGACAGCTGCTTTTCATAATATGTTGGATCTTCTTGATAAGAAGATGAATACTTTCATGTTCCAGGTTCTGCTGAAGGCCCAAGAATACTTCTTCTTTGATCTCCACATGCAGCTCGACGGAATCCAATGTCCCTTTTCGGGTTAGGTGAAGCTGATAGTGAGGCGTCAGTTCTTCAACGGTAAGCAGATAATGTTCTACCTCTGAAGGATAGACATTGACACCCCGTATGACCAGCATGTCATCCACCCTGCCTTTGACACGCGACATTTTGACCGTCGTGCGGCCGCACTGACACTTTCCATATGACAGAGAGGCGATATCTCCAGTCCTGTACCGGATGATTGGAAAAGCTTCTTTGGTCAATGAAGTAAAGACCAGCTCCCCTTCTTCACCAGGCGGTAAAGATTCCAGTGTGACAGGATCGATGACTTCAGGAAGGAAATGGTCTTCTGCAATATGAAGTCCAGCCTGCGCCTCATGGCATTCCATCGCAACCCCTGGACCGATCACTTCACTCAATCCATAGATATCACAGGCTTTCAGGTTCCATTTCTCCTGGATTTTCTGTCTCATTTTTTCCGACCAAGGCTCGGCACCGAAAATCCCATACTTCACAGATGTTGCAGCTGGATCCTTCCCCAGTTCTTCCATCTTTTCAGCGATGTTCAGAATATAGGATGGCGTTCCGCAAATCACTGAAGGCTTGAAATCTTCAATGAGTGTGATCTGCCTTTCTGCATTACCGCCGGAGACAGGTACTGTTACCAACCCAAGCTTCTCACTGCCGTAATGAAGCCCGAGTCCTCCGGTAAATAATCCGTACCCATACGCATTATGCAGAATTTCGCCGGGCTTCCCGCCCCCAATTGCTATGGAACGAGCCACAATTTCACTCCACATTTCTATGTCATTTTGTGTATAGCCTACAACGGTCGGTTTACCGCTCGTCCCCGATGAAGCGTGAACCCTCACCAGTTCATTTGTTGGAACCGCAAAAAGGCCGAACGGATAATGATTTCTCAAATCCGCCTTCCTCGTAAAGGGCAGGAGCTTCAAGTCATGCAGCGTTTTGATATCCTCAGGCCGTATTCCTCTTTCTTCAAATCGTTCCTTGTAAAACGGGACCTTCGAGTATACATTGCTTAGAGTTTCCTGCAACCGTTCCAGCTGAACCCTTTCAATCTCATGCCTTTCAGACGTTTCAATCTCATGTAAGATCAACCAGTTTTCCCCCTTTATTAGACCGAGACCCTCTCCCTGCAATTCTTCTTTATTTTTATATAACGATTTTAATTCGTAATATATTTATTTTGTTATATCTACACTCAAAAGATAACGTGAAAATCTGGAAAAGTCAACATATTTTCTGAAAATTTATATTTTTATAGTAATTGTAATTTTGACTTTGATTGTCACATCATTCCTTTGCTTAGCAATCCCTCTTTGGAGTGTTGGACTTCATTGTCCGATTTAACTTTACCGGGCAAACATCCCTGGTAAATTTCCTTCCTTCTCATTGACCCGTTTAACTCCTTTGCAGACCAACATACCGTCTTATTTCACTTCTCATTGGTCCGTTTAACACTTTTGCGCCACCTCCATCTCAATAAGCTAACGTATGACCACAAACAATGGGAACTTCCTAAAACAAAAGACCGGACGAAGTTGATCGCCCGGCCATTAGTATCTTCTATTTTCTCTTAAACCAAATCCGATAGAAATCAATCCATCCCTGAGAATTAATTAACGCCTGCTGAATACTTTCGTCACTTTCCATCTCAGACATGTTTTTATATAACGGCAGCACCTGACAGGAATTTAATAACATCTCTTCTATACTATATAGTCTTTTCATACGCTCTTGAGGGTTACTTATCCCTTTCAAATGATTGACTTCGGTCATTATACTGTCTTTTAATTCTCCCGGCAGATGATGCCAGACCGGATTGGCTTTGGCGAAGATCAGCTGCAGAAAGCTAAGTTCCTCCTGTTCAGTAATCGTAGCGCTGTCGTGAATGATGTCGGCTTCTTCCATTGTCTCCTCTTTTAAGAGCTCCTCGGCAGGGAGAAAGATATTTTTCAATATCACTCCAAATTTCAGAGCTCTCTGCTTCAGCCAGTCTGCATCCTCGAGATGATCCCTGTCCTGAAAGGTATACAGCCTCAGTTCCTCCCCATTATATTTGCTCTTCTTCAGCAGATTTTTTATATCTGCAGTCCCTGAATCACTAGGTCTATTCAGAAAGCCATCAGCCGTTTCCTGCCTGAATTCCCCTAGTTCCCCAACCAGTACTGATGGATCTGCGATGGCTTTTAATGCTTGACGAAGGAAAGGGTCGCGCATTACCTCGTTTTTGGCATTTAGTGAAAGAAATTGAACATTTTTTTCCACGCGCTTATCTCTTTTCCGCTTCTTGCCTTCCCCCGACCTGTCTCTGGAATACCCAAATTCCACTTCCGTTTTGCCCGGTGTCCGGTCTTCACGTTCTTCCGGGACGTTCCAGAATTCTACTGCATCCAAAAACGGCCTTTCCCTAAAATAGTGATCATTCGCTTCCATAATAAGCATAGACCCGTCATTTCTCACCAGTTTGAAAGGACCAGTTCCAATCAGTGTTTCTGCATAGAATTCCTTCTGCTCATCTTTGCTCACGATAGATAAATGCTCATCGCTTAAAATATGAAGAAGCAAAAAGTTAGGTCTTTTCAGCTTAAGCATGATGGATTGTTCATTAACGATGACTGCTTCCTCCAAATCCTCCAGCATCCACCGGTACGGGTTTTTTTCAAATGAAAGAAACCGAATGAAGGTGAATTGTATATCCTCGGCAGTCAATCGTTTCCCGTCATGGAACTTCACACCTTTGCGGATATAAAACGTCCATTGATCTCCTTCCTCGTTATGCTCCCAATGAAAGGAGAGACGCGGTTCAAATAAATTTTTTTCTTCATTGTATGAAACCAGCGTATCACATACATGCTTAAGAATATGGCACTCTGACCGCAGGCTTGCAAGCATGGGATCCAGCGGCGTAAAAGGCTGTTTGCCGTACTTCATCCTTAAGACATCCCGGTGCTGGTTGTTTTCGGATTCGGTATTATAGCCAAACAGTGTTTCCAGCCACACCTCAAACTTCTCCTTCAATCCGGGCAGCTCTCCGCTGTAGGAACTGATCTTTTCCTGCGCTGCCTTGAGTTTCCCTTTTTGCACTAGAACCTTACTTTCATTGAATAAAAGGTCTCCTGGTTCTTTCAAAAAAGTCAGAGTTGATTTGTTTCCTCTCCCCCTGCCTGGCGACCAATGCACCCATCCTTCGTTTTCCCATTTCTGAATGGTCATCTTGCTGTTACGTGCAGTACAAAACAATATATCAGATACGGCAGAAAGAGTGACCTCATGTTTCTTACCCAATTCTTTTTCAAATGCCAAATACAATCGTAAATAGTGCTCTACTGTCGTCATAAAAAATCCCTTTCATAAAAGGTGAAGTACCTTATTATGTATTTCTGCCCTTTTTCATCTTTTTCCTTCTTATAAAATATATTTACAAGAAAGGAATGATGAACACGATGGGAAAACTCTTTAATCGATACCCTGCACTCGTCTGGATTCGTGTTTTCGGCGAAATGCTAACGAGCGTGACGGGTTCCATGCTGGCACCGTTTTTAATCATTTATCTTTACGATAAGCTTGACGGCAATGTCCTTTTACCAATGGTGATTGTTGGACTGCAGCCTTTATCTGAAATTATCATCACCTTCTTAGGAGGCAGCCGGACAGACCGGTTGGGAAGGAAAAAAATTATCATAGCCGGACTTCTCTTGCAGGCAAGTGCCATGGCTGGTTTCGTGTTTGCGGATTCCGTCTGGGTATTTGCTTTACTTTACGTTCTAAATGGTGCCGGACGGTCTGTTTACATCCCTGCACAGCGGGCACAGATTGCCGATTCGATTGATGACGGCATACGCTCTGAAGTTTTCGCTGTCATCAATACTGTCAGTGCAGCCGGAATGGCACTCGGGCCGGTCATTGGTTATTTCGTCTATAAACAAGACCCGGGGCTCATTTTCGGCATGCAGGCTGCAGCTTTAATGATTTACCTTGCTGTTGTATACTTCAAGCTCCCGGAAACGATACCCGTTCAACCTGAAGAGACAGTCAGGACAAACGGGCGCTTCAAAGTAAAACCATTTATCGCAAATCATTCATATGTATTGAGCTTGATGGCCTTCAGCCTGCCTGTGAGTTTCTTTTATGCCCAGACGGAAACCAACTATCGAATTTATCTTGAAGACTTGTTTCCAGATTTTTTGGCAGTGTTGACAACACTTGCGTCCATCAAGGCGGTCATGTGCATCCTGCTCGAAATTCCGCTCGTAAGATGGAGTAACAGATTCTCTTTTCAAAGAGTTCTTATCCTGTCTTACAGCCTTTATTTTATCGCCAGCGTATCTTATGGATTATCGACTTCCCTACTGCTGCTCATCCTTACACAACTGATCGTCACAATTGCCGAAAGCCTCGGGCTAAACCGGCTGCTCAATCATATTGCACATATCGCCCCATCAAACCAACGGGGGCTCTACTTTTCCATATACGGGACACATTGGGATATTTCAAGGATGGCAGGACCTTTCCTCGGAGGATTGATCCTGATTGAATGGGGAGGTGCCGTACTTTTCTTACTATCTGCCGTTTTACTCCTCCTTGGCGGGACGGCACAGATCTTATTAAACATATCGGTTGAAAAAAACTCATCAAGAAAAGCGTTACTGAAAATGAAAAAAGCTTGAGACTCCGGTCTCAAGCTGACTGACTGCTTTGCTCTTTTTGCTTTTTAAACATATTCTTCAACTTATGGAAACGGATATTAAACTTCTTTAATTGTGACTCCCTTTCCAATCCCAGTTGTTTATTCAACACATAATAGATTACTTCTTCAATAACCGCCAATAGTATAAGAGCACTTACGAAAATCCATATCCACATCGTCATCAATCAACAGACCCCTTTCTAATACCCTCTTTTCATCTCTATTCATGTAAGTACCACAAAATTACAATTCGTTAAACCTGTATTTTTGGGTTTTTCGGGTGAGGTTGAGACGTGGCGGGTGGGATTGGTTTATCGGCGATTTTTTCATTTTATCGGCTCTGCCATGTCGAATATCGACCATTTATTGTCGAATTACGCCAGCGCTTTGTAGAATATCGCCCTTATTCTGTCGTTTATCGCCCATGCTGCCAAAATCTTAACATTGTAGGATCAAAAAAACCTGGCTAAGGCCAGGTTAAGCAAACATTTTTAAACTACTTATTATTTATTATATATAACCTGGATTTCTTATTTCCGATAAAACTTGCACAAGAATCCCTAAGAATCCTCTTGACTACAGCCTGAGATGGAATTCTCAAGAATTCCCTTGCTTCTTTATTCGTGATCATCTCGTTTATAAGCAAAGAATAGTCCTTCAATGCTTGAAGATGTGCTTCCCTAGAAGTTCTTTTACATTTGTCGCAACTCCCAAATCCCTCTTTCTCTAATCAATGGGCGATGCTTACAATTTGGACAATGCACACCAGTAATTTTCTGTCTTTGGAATTCCATAGATTTTGAGAATATCTGTTACTAAGGGAGTATGAGATTGCAGAAGTAAAGTGGAAAGATAATGAAGTTGGGAATCAGTCTTTTTTCATTAGGATGCTTCTTCTTCAACTCGGTTATTTGAAGTGGAGGTAATCTTTGTGGATTACTTTTTCAGGTATTGTCTTATCTCCAGGAGAAGTTTCTAATATTGCTTTTTGGGAAGTACTCACAACGAGGGTCTCTATAGGGAATGGATGCATATTGTTTGACTTAAACCATTTAGTCAGCTGAAACTTATGCATTTCTACCTGTGTAACTGGATCTGGAAAAGGTTCTCTATCATTATCTTTAGTTATTCTGGTGAGTTGTTTAAAATCAGGGCTGAATTGAAGAATTCCAGCTATCCTTTTTACTTCCAAGATTAGAACAAATTTTTTAGAAATAAGCAGATTATCTATCTGAAAGTAGTGTTGTCCATCAAATAAACGGATGCCCTGGAATATATATAACTCGTCTTCCCCTAAAAAACTTAAAGCATAATCAACACTTTGTTCTCCTCTAAATCCTGTCCACCTGTTTAAGAGGTGCCGTGCTACAAGCTCCTTTTTTTCATGATTAACTGGAAGTCGGCCATCTAATGCTTCCAGCTGCAGGATAATCAAAGGTATTTCTCTTAGTTTAATGATCATTGCATCCCTCCTATTCTATTTCTTTCTTATATTCTCTGTTCGAAGATGAATTCCTGTTAAATATTTTTAGCAGTTGATTGTCGTTTAACGGCTGATGTTTGTCGTTTATCGACCCAACCCTGTCGAATAACGATCATTCTTTGTCGAATATCAACGCAATCATGTCGCTTATCGACCATTCGACAAAACCAGACCCATTTCGACACCCCCCACCAGCCACAAATCCCTCAAAATAACCCCCAGGCAAAAGCCTGGGGGGGGGCAGCAAACTTATCACTTATCCAGTTTCAGTTTCGCAAGTGCATCGGCGAGCGCAGTGTTGACGGGTGCGTCGTCCTGCTTCTTCATGTACTTGTTGACGTCCCGCTTGGAGACTTTGTTGTTCTTTTCTTTCTTTCTTCTCTCATTGAAGGTAGAGAGTTTTTCCCTGTGGCCGCAGACGCAAGTGAACATTTGGCCTTCGCCTTCTCCACGCAGGTCCAAACGTTTGTGGCAATTCGGGCAGCGGGCATTGGTCTTTTTGCTGACGTTTTTGCGGTAGCCGCACTCACGGTCTTTACAGACGAGTTTCTTGCCGTGCTTGTTTTTGACTTCAAGCATGAGGTTTCCGCAATCCGGACATTTGGTTCCGGTAATATTGTCATGAGCAAATTTCTTCTCACTGTTTTTGATTTCATGGACTGACTTTTTCGTATAATCTTTAATTTCACTAATAAAGGCATTTTTGTTCAGTTTGCCTTTGGAAATGGCTTCAAGTTTCTGCTCCCACTCTGCTGTCAAAGCAGGTGATTTCAATTCTTCAGGTGCAAGGTCAAGAAGCTGTTTCCCCTTGGAAGTGATCATGATGGACTTTCCTTTATTCTCGATCAACGCCGAGTTAAACAACTTTTCGATAATGTCCGCACGTGTTGCGACTGTTCCCAGTCCGCCGGCAGAGCTGATGGTTTTGATCAGCTCTTTATCCTCTCCGGCCATGTATTTCTTTGGGTTTTCCATTGCTGAAAGGAGCGTTCCCTCATTAAAACGGCTTGGAGGCTGCGTTTCCCCTGTTGTTTTTTCAATAGAAGAAACAGGTAAAATGTCGCCCTTCTCAATTTTAGGAAGCGTTTGATCGGACAATCCATCTCCAGCATCTTCTCCGGAAGTGGTTCGGTCAAAAATTTCTTTCCAGCCTTGTTCGATGATCCGTTTTCCTTTGGCAACAAAAGTCTCACCGGCTATATCTGCTTCAATCGTTGTTTGTTCATATTGGAAAGGAGGCAGGAACATTGCCAAGAACCTTTTTACGACAAGGTCATAAATCTTCCGTTCTTTATCACTCAAAGAATTAAGAAACGCTGTCTGCTCTGTAGGAATGATAGCATGATGGTCCGATACCTTGCTGTCATCGACAAATGTTTTACCCGGCTTGCCGGTATTCTTCATTGCCTTGGCGGCAAGCTGATTATAAGGCTTGATGGACACCGCCTTGATCCGGTCCTTCAGTGTATCGACAATATCACTGGAAAGGTGGCGGGAATCTGTCCTTGGATAGGTCAAAAGCTTGTGCTGCTCATAAAGTTTTTGCATGATGGACAACGTTTCTTTTGCCGAATAGCCGAAAATTTTATGCGCATCACGCTGAAGCTCCGTCAAATCATATAGCTGTGGTGAAAAGCTCTTCTTTAAACTTTTATTCACCGATGTGACATTGGCTTTCTTCTCACCCTTTAGGTTTCCAAAAACTTTTTCAATGAAATCTTTCGAAAAAGTACGATATTCTTTCGTTTTTCCGTCCTGCCATGTCAGCGTAAACTCCCGGCTTTTCGCTTTCAATCCGTAGAATGGTTTAGGTTTGAAGTTTTTTATTTCTTCTTCCCTTTGGGCAATGATTCCAAGTGTCGGCGTCTGTACCCTTCCACATGAAAGCTGCGCATTATGTTTTACCGTCAGTGCGCGGGTTGCGTTCATACCGACATACCAGTCCGCTTCCGACCGTGCCTGGGCTGCGGCATACAGATTTTCGTATTCTTTTCCGCTCTTCAATTTGCGGAATCCTTCTTTAATGGCCTTATCAGTTACAGATGAGATCCAGAGGCGTTTGATCGGTTTGTTCACCCTGGCTTTTTCAATGATCCAGCGGGCGACAAGCTCTCCTTCACGGCCGGCATCCGTTGCAATAACGAATTCTTTTACATCCTGACGTGTCATTTGGCTTTTAACGGCAGTAAATTGTCTGCCTGTTTTCTTGATGACGACCAGCTTCAATTTATCCGGCATCATCGGAAGGTCTTCAATCCTCCATGTCTGATATTTGCTGTCATAGACATCCGGTTCAGCCAGCGTCACCAAGTGACCCAGCGCCCAAGTTACAATATATTTATCGCCTTCTATAAATCCATTTCCTTTTTTATGACAATTCAGCACAGCAGCTATGTCCCTGCCGACTGAAGGCTTTTCAGCGAGCACTAATGTTTTACTCAAATCGAAACAATCCTTTCCTTCGCGAACGTACGCATAGTTCCTTCCATTATACAGGATTCACGCCATTAGTTTAAGGACGGACTCCTAAGTAAAAAAATAGGCTGACCTTGACATTTGATTAGAATAGAATATAATTAATCAAGGTATTCCTACTTGTTTGATATGAATTATAAGAATAGGTGATTAATATGTTTATCAATATAGAACATCTCAATAAACACTTTATAGATAAAGATGGCCAGCCGGTAACGGTTTTAAAAGATATCGACCTTTCAATCGAAAAGGGAGAATTCGTTTCAATCCTTGGTCCGTCTGGATGTGGAAAATCTACCCTGTTGAACATTGTTGCCGGGTTGACTTCCGCTTCTTCAGGGGTGATCGAAGCAGCAGGCCAATCGATCAAAAAGCCTGGGAAAGACAGAGGGATGGTCTTCCAGCAGGCAGCATTGTTTCCGTGGCTTAACGTCCTGGATAACGTCATGTTCCCTTTAAAAAAAGAAATGACTAAAAAAGATGCTGCCGCGCAGGCAAAGAAGTATTTAAAAATGGTGCAGCTGAGCAACTACCTTCATCATTATCCTCATGAACTTTCCGGTGGTATGCAGCAGCGTGTGGCGATTGCCCGCGCACTGGCAATGAATCCGGAAATCCTGCTGATGGATGAACCATTCGGGGCACTTGATGAACAAACGCGCTCCCGTCTCCATGAGCAGCTGGAACAAATCTGGATGGATACGAAGAAAACGGTAATGTTTGTAACGCACAGCATCTCTGAATCTATTAAGCTTTCAGACCGGATCATCGTAATGGGAACCCGCCCTGGAACGATCATAGCGGATATAAAGGTAGATATCCCTCGTCCAAGAGAAGGACACAAAGAAGAGATGATCGCAATCGAGGAAGAAATCATGGTCCATCTCAAAAAAGAAATCGATAAAGTAGTCAGCGAGGAATTAGCTTATGAAGCCAATAGTTAAAAGACTTATATTTTTTGCAGTAGTCCTTTTTCTTTGGGAAGGCGGTGCCAGACTGGGATTATGGCCAAAAATCATTCTTCCTGCGCCGACGGATGTCTATCAGTCGTTAAAAATCGGCTTCTCTGACATGACCCTTGTTTATGACCTGATTGCCAGTTTCAGACGCTTATTCATCGGTCTCGGAATTGCCTTATTGATCGGAACCTCAATCGGTGTCCTTCTTGCCAAGTCAAAAACGGCAGACGATACACTCGGTTCCCTTCTTCTCGCATTCCAAAGTGTACCGAGTATCGTATGGCTGCCATTAGCCATTATGTGGTTTGGAATGAATGAAACTGCTGTCATTTTTGTTGTGGTACTTGGGGGAACATTCGTCATGGCCCTCAATATCCGTACAGGAATCAAAAACGTGCCGCCTTTATTTACCCGCGCCGCACAAACGATGGGATCCAAAGGGATTGACCTTTTCATCAGGGTGACCCTTCCTGCCTCCGTCCCTTATGCCGTCACAGGAGCAAGACTCGCTTGGGCATTTGCCTGGAGAGCATTGATGGCCGGTGAACTATTAAGTACAGGTCCTGGTCTCGGATACACACTTCGTTATGCTTCAGACTTCGGAGACATGTCACTCGTTATCGGCGTCATGATTATCATCGGTGTCATCGGTGCCATTGTCGACCAGCTGATCTTCTCACGTATCGAAAGATCTGTTTTGAAACGCTGGGGGCTTCAATCTTGACCAATTATTCAGAGCAGCTTTTCAATAAGTTCAGAGATAGATTGGAGCGGAAGGAGCACGACCTCCTGCGGGATTAGCGGGACGTCTAGTTCCCGATCCCGCCCCTCGGGATCGGGAACCTGCAGCGGAAATCAAACTTTTTATAAGGATAAAAACATTAATAATCAGGAGGTACAACTATGAAAAAAGCACTCTTGTTTTTTACAGTATTACTAACTTTCGCCGGGCTTCTTGCCGGATGCGGCACTGCTTCTAACTCTGGCGGTTCAGGTGAATCAGGCAGCGGGGAGACCGTAACCATCGGATACTTCCCTAATATAAACCACGTTCCTGCAATGGTTGCCAAAGATCAAGGTTTCTATGAAGAACAGCTTGGTGATGGAACGACAGTAGAATATAAGACGTTCCCTGATGGAGCTTCTTTCATGACTGCCCTTAAAACGGGTGAAATTGACGCAGGGCTTGTCGGACCAGGACCCGCTATGAACAACTACTCTACTGGTGCGGATGTTAAAATTATCGCTGGCGCTTCAACTGGCGGAATAGTGGTTCTGGCCCGCGCTGACAGTGGAATTGAATCTGTTGAAGATTTCCCAGGCAAGACATTCATCACTCCACGTGTTGGATGTACTCATGATGTTCAAGTTGAAACGTTCCTTAACGATATGGGTATTACGTCTGAAAGAATTGGCGGCACTATGAAACATATCACTGGCAACCCGGCACAATATCAAGCGATGTTTGAAACAGGCAAAGTGGATATTGCAGTTGCCCCTGAACCTTGGGCTGCTGTCCTTGAACAAGAAACCGGCGCGATAGTCATCATCAATGCTGATGAAATCTCATTTGGTGAAACACTTCCGGCATCTGTTTTGGTTGCTTCCGGAGAAATGATCAAGAACAATCCTGAACGCATCCAAAACATTGTGGATGCTCATATCAAAGCGACAGAATTCATTCAGGAAAACCCTGAAGATGCAAAAGAAATCACAATCAAAGATGTAAAAGAAGTAACAAAACAAGAATTGAGCAAAGAAGTGGTTGACAATGCTTGGGAAAGAATAGGCTTCACATATGAAGTGGATTCAGAAGCAATCCAGGCTTTCGCAGATTCTTCTTATGAGCTTAAATTCCTAAAAGAAAAACCAGACTTCTCTGATTTGATCGACAAACAATTCATCCAATAATCATTCACGGCTGATCCCAACATTCGGATCAGCCGTTTTTAAGGAGGAAAATATATGAAGTGGTATAAAACAGCCCTTCTCTTACTGGCAGGCCTGTTGTTCACCGCCTGCTCCAGCCAGCAAGAAATTGAGGAATCCTTTCCAATGAGTATGGAAGTGGAGGAATTTTCGGCCATCAACCAGGATGGCAGGGAAGTTACATTGGAAGACCTGAGGGGTGACATCTGGGTTGCTGACTTCATCTTCACCAACTGTGACACCGTTTGTCTTCCAATGACCGCTAACATGGCACAGCTGCAAAAGAAGCTGAAAGACAGCGGTTTTGATGATGTTAAATTAGTTTCATTCAGTATTGATCCGGAAAATGATACACCTGAAATCCTGTTGGAATACAGTCAGCGATATTCAGCCGACTTGAAACAATGGGAGTTCCTCACCGGCTATCCACAGGAGGAAATTGAACTCTTCGCCAACCGCTCATTCAATACACCTGCTGCAAAAGCGGAGGGATCGGATCAGTTCGTACATGGTACTTCCTTTTATTTGGTCAGCGAAAACGGAACGGTTCTTAAACAATACGAAGGGGTCAGTGGTCCCCCCTTTGATGAAATCATTGCTGATATTAAGAAATTGAACTAATTCCCTCTAACTTCTGATAATATACTAGTGTAGAATTTTTTAAGGCTCTTTTCTTAAACTTTGTTGCTATTTAATATGAATTTCGAAAAATATAGAAATCTTCACACAAAATATCCTAGTAAGCTAGGAAGAAAAGAGCTGCTCTCCCTGTTCAGAGAGAAGAAACCTTGTAACCAGGGGAAAAATCCGGCCCCAGGGATTTTTCCGTAAGCAACAATCTATTTGAAACCTATTTAAAGAACTTTAAGTGCTTATCAGCTAAGAGGAGCAGTGAATAAATTGCAGTACATCTTTAAAAACACACTGGCTGCCCGACTCCCTAAGTGGAGCAGCGGCGTTCTATTATTGTTATGCATAGCAGGGGTTTCCAAATATCTCGGCACCCTTTTCCCTCTCGTAGGAAGTATTTTATTTGCCATCATGATCGGTATCGTTATAAATAACACGACCGGAGTTCACGAGGTTTTCCAACCTGGACTCTCACTGACATTAAAGAAACTTCTAAAAGCAGCAGTCGTCATGCTCGGGGTCAGCCTCAGCTTTGCTGACATCCTTTATATTGGGCGGCAGTCATTTCTGATCATCCTTGTGTCCGTCATTTTGGGAATCGTTATCACCGTCTGGTTCGGCAAGCTGCTGAAGATGGATCGGAAACTGGCCCTTCTTATCGGCGTGGGAACAAGTATTTGCGGGGCGACAGCCATTTCTGCCGTTAAAGGGGTGATAGACTCCGATGACAATGAAACAGCCTACGCCATTTCGGTCATCGTTTTCTTTAATCTCATCGCTTTTTTCCTTTATCCTGTAATCGGCCATATTCTTGACCTTACTGCTACATCGTTTGGAATCTGGGCGGGAACGGCGGTTCATGACACCTCTTCGTCCATTGCTGTCGGATATGTGTATGGAAATGAAGCCGGCCAAGTCGCCACTACGGTTAAACTGGCGAGAA
This sequence comes from Bacillus sp. SG-1, assembly GCF_000181495.1. Taxonomy (GTDB): domain Bacteria; phylum Bacillota; class Bacilli; order Bacillales; family Bacillaceae_B; genus Rossellomorea. The sequence continues at coordinate 10,369 of NZ_ABCF01000021.1, read as the reverse complement.
CACTGTTTCTCCTCCCGCTTATCCTGGTGCTCCCCATTCTGTTAAGAAACGAGAAACAAAAAGGCTCACAGGCTGCTAAGAAGGCATTTCCCTGGTTTGTCCTGTTATTTCTGGGAGTCAGCGTCATTAACTCATTCGTAGTCATTCCTGCTCCAGCGGAAGAAATCGTGACAGACACAGCCAAGTTTATCATTATCATGGTGATGGGAGCTGTCGGTCTTCAGGTAAACCTCAAGCAGTTCGCCAAACTGGGGTTCAAACCCCTGATAGCCGGGCTTGTTGCCTCTTTGGCAGTCTCTGTTATCAGTTTAATGATGATTTTGTTTTTATAACAGGTATGCTAAAAAAGCTCAGGGCTTCCCTGGGCTTTTTACTGTTCATGGAGGTCTATTCGAAAAGCTGTTTCAGCAGCCATTCAAAAAGGCACTATTATCCTATCGGATTATTGATATTTCACTATCAACCCGCACGCCAGCCGTTTTCCCGCATCACCTGCCGGCTGTGTACGGTAATCATCCGGATTTTGATGGATGATTACTGCTTTGCCCACTACATCCTTGGGGCTGAATTTGTTTGTAAAGAATGACATTCTCGCATAGCCGTTATTCGAGAACAGTACCGGAAAGTCGCCGGCATGGTTTCCGTGAGGCTGATCGGTCGGATTCCAGTGGCCCCCCGCTGCTTTGAACGGTTCGTTTTCGTCTCCTACTTCACAACTACCATTTTCATGAAGATGGAATCCATGAGGCCCTATTGGATCTTGATCCCCCTCCCCTTCCTTAAACTCCGGAAGGCCGTCTACCTCTACATGAACCTCCGTCCCGTTCGGAACCTCCCTGAAAACAACATAGCCTTTCAGGTCAGGCGCCAAGGGGCCTCCTTCAATTTGGGCATAGGAAATAGAGGGAACATTCCTGAAGGGTTGATACCCATAATAATAGCCGTGTTGAGCACCATAATAATAAGACAAATCACTTCACTCCTCCACTTGTGTTTCTGCCACTAAGGTATGTAGAATTGCCCAAATGCGTGAATGTCTTACTTCCTGCCGCAGTTTAGCTTATAATAGAGAAAACAGATAAGGAGACGTGTTCATGTCATCAACAGAGAAAAAGAAAATTAATCTTGCACAAGCAATGAAAGAGAAACTGGCTCAGAAGAAGGAGCAATCAGAGGGAAAACGGACCGGCATCGTAAAATCGACGCAGCCCCTTAAAAGCCAGCTCACCAAGAAACCCAATAACCAAAAGAAAAGGACGGGGGTTTAAATGGACGGTCAGCAGCGTGCCGCTATCTCACAGGGAATTGAAGTCGATATCGTATTGAAAAAAGACCAGAGAACCGGCAACACAACGAGAGGAACTGTAAAAGATATCTTGACGAATTCTGCCACACATCCGCATGGGATCAAGGTCCGTCTGACAGATGGACAAGTCGGCCGGGTGAAAAGAATCTTTAAATAACAGAATCATATTACAAGCCTTTTCTGTTAACTGGCACCTCCACCTTTCAGCACATCCAAATGTTTATGAGAACTTGTTCAAAGGAATAGGTACAAGTGAATTCAATCAAAGGAGATGAGATTTTGGCACAGACTGATCTGAAGCAAGAAGTTCTTAATGTCCTTGATAACAGCATGGTTGGAACACTCGCTACTGTGGTGGAGAACAAACCTCATTCCCGTTACATGACTTTTTTCAATGATGAACTGACGCTTTATACACCTACCAGCAGCGAAACACACAAAGCTGATGAAATTGAAAAGAATCCGAATGTCCATGTATTGCTCGGGTATGAAGGGAAAGGCTTCGGGGATTCTTATGTAGAAGTGGAAGGAAGAGTGGAAATCAGCAAAGAAGAAAGCTTAAAGAAGAAGCTTTGGAATGACGAAATGAAAAGATGGTTCAAAGGTCCGGACGACCCTGACTTGATCATTCTTAAAATTCACCCTTCCCAATACCGTTTAATGAATAAAAATGGTGAAGAACCGAAAGTACTCGACTTGTAGTGGTTCTGAAAGGCAAGCGCAGCTTATGGCACGCTTGCCTTTTTAGTGTTGAAATATTTACATTCCAGATATATTCTCCACTTCTCAAATAACATTTTTCTTCTCAAATTTCCAGAAAAATAAAATCTGGCCGTTTTTTTACAAGGTTAGAAGGTAATATGGAAGTAGATGGATAATAGTTACAGAGAAGAAGTTTTTGTACCGTTGGCATTTGATTTCGTTTTAACTCAGCAGGACTAGAATTACGACAGAAAAGAATGGAGTGGTAAGGGTGAAGTTTAAATGGGTAGGAATCATTTCAGTCTTTCTGGTAGCCGGTATACTTGGATCTATCTTTTGGTATGAAATTTCCCAGTCCTCCGAACAAGCAGAAGATGAAACGGAATATTATGAAGCAGGTGCCGATCAATCTGAAGCAAACAGCATTAGTGAAAATGAAATTCCAAACGCCATGAGAGAAGATGATCTTCAGCAGAAAATTCATGATATGAGCCATCAAAAAGTGAAGGCGGCTCAAAAGTGGGGCAGTCTGGAAATCACCCCTGAAAGAATCGATCACTTGATTAGTGTGGTTGAATCAGGAAACTATGAACATTCCCATGTGTATCTTGATATCTTATACGGCTGGAAAGAAGGCGATTTTTCCGAGGCTGATAAAGACCATAATACCATTTGGCGCCTCCAAGGCGGTACAATCGGAAAGGCGACTGGTGTGCTGTCCGTAGCAGAAGAACAGAAGTATATTGAAAAGCATTTTCGATAAATTCATTCCCATAAAGGAAAAATGCCTCTCCTCTAATGGGAAAGGCATTTTTCACTGAACTATTCTCCTAAGTCCACATTGTGAAAGACCTGCTGAACATCTTCAAGGTCTTCAATGGCATCAATCAGTTTTTCAAAATCTTCCTGAACATCTTCCGGAAGACTGATATCGTTCTGAGCAAGCATTGTCAGTTCTGCAACCGTGAAGTCCGTTACTCCTGCATTTCTGAATGCTTCCTGCACCGCATGGAATTGGTCAGGCTCTGCATAGATGATCACCGCATCATCTTCTTCAAGGATATCCCTTGCATCTACGTCTGCTTCCATTAAGATCTCAAGGGCTTCCTCAGCACTCTTCCCTTCAATCCCGATGACCGCGGTCGAATCAAACATGTATGCTACAGAACCGCTTACCCCCATGTTACCGCCGTTTTTCCCAAAGGCTGCACGTACTTCGGAAGCTGTACGGTTTACATTGTTGGTAAGGGCGTCAACGATGATCATGGAACCGTTCGGACCAAACCCTTCATAACGAAGATTATCAAAATTCTCTTCAGTGCCGCCCTTTGCCTTTTCAATTGCACGGTCAATGATATTTCGTGGTACATTATATGTTTTGGCACGTTCAAGAACAAACTTCAAAGCCTGATTGGATTCCGGATCTGGTTCACCTTGTTTAGCGACTACATAAATTTCTTTCGCAAACTTAGAATAGATACGACTCGTATTTGCATCTTTTGAAGCTTTCTTTTCTTTGATATTATTCCACTTACGACCCATATACTCCACTCTCTTTCAAAAAGTTGCTAGTCTTCCTTTCTATTATACCGCAGTACCTTTCCTGTTTCGAGATTATTTCCTTAGATTGTAGTGAATCTCTGGATGAGATTTGTTCTCCTCGTCGATGATTTCCACTGTGACTTTTTCAATGACTGTTGTGAATTCTTCTGTGAACTGTTCGGTTTCTTTTAGTGCAAATTAATAACCACTTATCTCCAGTTATCCTATTACCTAAATTATTGTTAAGCCTGATTTCCGCTCCAGGTACGTGACTCCGCGGGGCGGGCGGTGAGCCTCCTCGGCTTCGCCTGCGGGGTCTCACCTGTCCCGCTAATCCCGCAGGAGATCACGCACCTTCCGCTTCAATCGATCCAATATCGTCCCATACGATTAATGTGTAAATAGCATTTGAATATAATAGCAGACACTTCCTCAAGTATACTTGTAATATATAGGGAAAGAGTAGCTATCTTTTCTAGGAAGTAATCATTATGAAATTCGGGAAATATGGATAGGACTAATCTGGAAAATCACAACTTTTATCTCTTTTATCCTGTCCATTTGTATGATATATTTTCTGAAAGTTCAGTTTTTATTATGACTTTAGGAGGAATGCTTATGAATGGTACAGTAAGATTGATTCCTTATGTCAAAGAAGAAATTTTCGAAACTGCGTCAGAAATGCCTGCAGGCGTCGACATGGTACAAGCCCCTCAAGTTTGGAAAGCAGGAATGAGAGGAAACGGTATTACCATCGCTGTCCTTGATACAGGTTGTGATGTAAATCATGAAGAGCTCAAAGGAAGAATCATCGGCAAACGCAATTTCACGGATGACGACGATGGGGCTGAAGACAATGTGACAGATTATAACGGACATGGAACACATGTGGCCGGCACAGTTGCCGCGAATGAAAACGGACAAGGGGTTGTTGGGGTCGCCCCCGAAGCGAGCCTTTTAATCATCAAAGTTCTGGCTGGGGAACAGGGCAGCGGAAGATATGATTGGATAGTTGATGGAATTCAATATGCGATTGATCAGGGAGTGGATGTCATCTCCATGTCACTCGGGGGTCCCGCCGATTATCCTCCGCTTCAGGCTGTCATCAGGCAGGCTGTCGATAAAAATATCTCCGTTGTCTGCGCTGCCGGTAACGAAGGTGATGAGAATGCCGCAACGGATGAGTTCTCTTACCCTGCCTCTTATAATGAAGTGATCTCGGTCGGTGCCATTGACTTTGACAGAAAGTCTTCTTACTTTACCAACTCCAATAATGAAGTCGACCTTGTGGCGCCCGGTGAGAATATCCTATCTACCATTCCCGGCGGAAAATATGCTAAATTCAGCGGCACATCCATGGCCGCTCCGCACGTCTCAGGTGCTTTGGCATTGATCAAACTTCTAGAGGAATCCAACTTTGACCGGAGTTTATCTGAATGTGAATTATACGCTCAGCTTGTGAAACGGACGATCCCTCTCGGTTATCCAAAGGCACTTGAAGGCAACGGGCTTTTATATCTGACCGCACCTGAACTGTTGATGGACTACTTGCAGCAGGCCAAATTATCATTGACGGTTTGACAGTAAACTGTTTAGTAAAAAGGAGCCCGGATTGATCCGGACTCCTTTTTACGGTGCACTTTTAACACCTTGTCATACCAGATTTCAACAAATAAAAAGCGAAATCAAGGGTTATGTATTGTCTTCCCTGATTTCGCTTATCCAATGTCAGCGGCCAGTGCCTGGCAGATTTCAGTATCCCTCCTTGTAAATCTTGCAGGAGACATCCAGTGCTGTTAATCGGCCGCTTGTCCGTTTTTGAATTAACGCAGTTTACTTTCCACCTGTTGACATACTTCATCTGCGCTCAACCCGTTAGCTTCGATAACAGAACCTTGTGTTACCGCATTTGAAATCCCCATTACATTGGAATCCAGCCCAGTCACTACACAGCAGTCACAGCTTTGCGCATCAGACTCCTGCTTCAGTTCCACAACATCATGACCTTTTTCACGAAGTGCTTGTACAACATTTTGAAGAGATTCTTCTACTCCAATTCTTGACATGTTTCCACACCTCCTTAACATACTCATAGGATTTTCTATCACAGGCAATGGTATTCATTTTATTTTTTGTTTTTTTGTTTCCCGCTTTTCTTTTGGCTCTGACTTTGACTGTTTCCAGTCTGGAAATCATCCGTACTGAATTCCACGTCATTTTTCCCTTGTTGTTTCGCCAGCTGTTGTGATGTTTGCTCAAGATTTTGTTTTCCAGGTTTGCTCATATCCAATCCTCCTCGGTTCTATCTTGGCTGCACTATTATCTGCAGCATTGGCATTCGAGGTTAGTCTTTGCATTTTTTTCATGTTTTATAAGTATGTTTCCAACTGTAAAGAACAAGTTTATCCCCTTGTAGACCGGGTATTAATTAAGTATCAGAAACAATTTGGAAGGATGGATTTTAGATGGATCAACAATTACAAGAACTCATTGATGGACTTAACGAAGATTTAGCAAACGAATATACAGCACAGATCATGTACACAAATTATGCTGCAGTCGTTTCCGGACTTCACCGCGGAGTGTTAAAGCCTTTCTTTGAAGGAGAAGTCAGCGATGAGCAAGGGCATGCTCTATACCTGGCAGAAAAAATCAAAACACTTGGCGGTACTCCGACAACCACTCCAGCTCCTGTAAAGCAGACTGATGATGTCAAAGAAATGCTTCAGGAAGCCCGCAAAGCTGAAAAAGAAACAATTGACCGCTACAAGCAGCGTAAACAGCAAGCAGAAGAACTCGGATTCACTGAATTGGTCGTTAAACTTGAAGACCTCATCTCTGACGAAACGCATCATATGGAAGAGTTGGACCGTCTGCTGATGGATCCGGTATTTCAATAAAAGTGAGTGAAAAAGGCTTTCTCCGTAATGGGAGAAAGCCTTTTAATGTGCAGTGGGATGGCAAGAACTTGAATTAGACGGATTGGTGTGGAGTGGATAAGGCCATTTCTTCTTTTGAAATGGGATGAGATGGCCTCATGGAGCGGGCATAAGACCAAGGTCAGCATTGATTCTTAATTATCAATAGTTTTAAAACCGATGCTCATCTCGATTTTACCTTCCACTCTCTAAATCACCGTGTAATCCCGCCACTCCTCCGGCAGCATCTCCTGGTATTTCGGGGTCAAATACCGGTCATCAACAAGTACAATCACCCCTTTGTCTTCCTCAGTCCGAATCAGCCTTCCTCCCGCCTGCAATACTTTGTTCATTCCCGGAAAAATATAGGAATAGTCATATCCTGGTTTACCTAAAGCATTAAAATGGTCTTTAATGATATCCCGGTCCTGGCCCATCTGCGGGAGTCCGACACCTGCCACAATGACACCATTGAGCCGGTCGCCTTTCAGGTCGACGCCTTCAGAAAAAATCCCGCCCAGAACAGCAAAGCCAATCAGCGAGGATTCCCGATTGGGCTGGAAAAACGCCAGGAAGCTTTCCCTCTCTTCTTCCGTCATATGTGCAGACTGAAGAATGACTTCCGCATCGGGTGAAGTTTCCATAAAGGCTTCGTATATCTCATTCATATAGCGATACGAAGGAAAGAAATACAAGTAATTGCCCGGCCGCTGCTTCAACAATTCCAGTGGAAGACTAACAAGGGGAGCAATACTTTTATCCCTGTCCTTATACCTCGTGGACAATGGCTTGATGAAAATTTCCCAGTTCTCCCTCGGAAAAGGGGAAGGAATTTTGAAACGATAGTCATCCTTGCCTCCGCCCAGCAGCTCAAAATAGTAATGAAAAGGCTGAAGGGTCGCTGAAAAGAAGATGGCTGATGAAAAACCCCTGCTTGTATGGCTTAACAGATCAGAGGGGTCCAGGCAGTAGAGCCTGACTGTCAATTCTCTTTTTCCTGCATCCACATAGGTGACGAAATTTTCATTGTATAACGCTGCGATTTTCACAAAGTTGTTTGAAGCAAAATAGGTTTCAAGCAGGATGCTTTCCTCGCTCTGCCCCATCAGCTCTGCTTCCGCTGCCGGTAAAAATCGTTGAAGCAGGTCGACCAGTTCGCTAAAAAGGTCTTTATAAACAGTTGTCCCTGTTTCTTCAGACTGCTTACGCACGTTGATAAAGAAACGATTAATTTCATTGGCACTCGCATATAATTCTTTGTTTTTCTCTTTGAAGCTTCGTTTAATTTCCAAGAAGGATGACTTGTCCAACTCTGCTGAAAACATCGCCCTTCCCCTGTCGACAAGATTATGCGCCTCATCCGTTAGAAGGACGGTCTTCTTTTTCTCTGTATCTGATAATCTTTTCAAGGAAACCCTTGGATCAAAAAGATAGTTATAATCGCAAATGACTGCATCCGCAATGTAGGAGAGATCTATGGAAAATTCGAAAGGGCACACTCTGTGTTTTCTGCTGTATTTTTCAATAACCGGCCTGGTCAGACGTGCTTCATTTTCGAGGATATCCAAAATGGCTCCGTTGATCCGGTCGTAGTACCCTTCTGCAAATTGACAGGCATCACTCTGACAAATGGTTTCCTCTTTTAGACACGCCTTGTCTTTGGCTGTAATGGTAAGAGTCTTTGCGGTCAAGCCTTTTTCCTCTAACAGTTCAAATGCTTCTTCGGCAGTAGTCCGAGTAATCGTCTTTGCTGTTAAGTAGTAAAGCTTGTCGATGATTCCTTCACCCATGGCTTTCATGCTTGGAAAGATGGTGGAGATTGTTTTCCCCGTCCCGGTTGGAGCGTTGGCGAAAAGGATTTTCTTTTCTGATATCGTTTTATATACAGCACCCGCAAGGTCTCGCTGGCCTTTTCTAAAGTTTCGAAAGGGAAATGCCAGATCAGCAGCCGTTTGATTTCTCTCTTCTTTATGATCTGAGATCAGTTTGGCAAACGGATAGTAATCTTTTACAGTAGCTGCCGCGAATTCCTCAAGTTGTTTGTAGGTGAAATGCTGCATATAATGAATCGTTTCCTCAGTATCAACTGAAATGTAGGTCAGCCTGACACTGATTCTCTCCAGATGGTGGTCTTTTGCGTAGATGTAGGCATAGAACTTCCCCTGTGCCCAGTGAACCGGATAGGTATCTTCTTTAAGTTCAGCCAGGTTTGAACGGGTGGATTTAATCTCCTCGATAATGACATCTTCCCCTTCGAATATCAGTCCGTCACATCTTCCTTCTACAGTGAATGCCAAATCCTCAAAGTGCAGGTCCGTGCTCAAGAACTCTTCCGCAAGGTCTCCCTCTTTGTAGGCCTTTTGAATTTTCTTATGCAGCCGGGTACCCTCTGTCATGGAGGAGGACGTCTGAAATCTCTGGTCAATGCTTCCGCTTTTATAAACATACTCCACCAGGTTTCTGACTGACACTTTCACTTCCTTCAAACCGGTTTCCCCCCCTCATTAAATATCCGGCTCAAAGAACGAGCCGGATTTCATCAGCCGATTTGCACTCTGCATATTGGAGCAGCTGTCATCCTGTCTTCTTGATAAAAACCACCTTCAAGTAATCGCCCTGTTTGAACTGGCTGATCGTCCGGAAATCATCAGGCAGCGAGAATTCCTCCATCAACTTATATGAACAGTTACTATCTTTGAATGCTTTGTCTATAAAGCCTTTGAACTTTTTCATGTCAAAGTTGCTGGCATTTGTGGACGCGACAATCCCACCATTTTTCTCTGTGATGGCAATCGTTTGTTTCAATAAGTCCGTGTAGTCCTTCGCTGCAGAGAAGGTATGCTTCTTTGACCGGGCAAAGCTTGGCGGATCAAGAACGACCATATCAAATTTCAGTTGCTTTTTAACGGCATATTTAAAATAGTTGAAGACATCCATGACAATGATGTCCTGTCCTTCATAATCAATCCCGTTGATGCTGAACTGCTCGATGGTTTTGGCTTCACTGCGGTTGGCAAGGTCGACACTGGTCGTTTTGGCTGCACCGCCAACAGCGGCAAAGACAGAAAACGCCCCTGTATAGGAAAAGGTATTGAGGACCGTTTTTCCTTCCGCGTACTTGTCACGGATCAGCTTCCTGACTTCACGCTGGTCGAGAAAGACACCAACCATGGCCCCTTCATTCAAGTAGACAGCAAAGTTGACTCCGTTTTCCTTGACGATGAGCGGAAACTCGGCACGTTCACCGGTTACAAAGTCATCCTCTTCAATATATTTTCCACTTTGGGCAAACCTCTTTTTTTGATAAACCCCTTTAATGTCTGCAAGCTGCTGCAGGGAAAGTATAATGTCATTCTTGAATTGATAGACGCCCTCGCTGTACCAGTTAATCAGATAGTAGCCATCAAAATAATCGATGGTCATCCCGCCGATACCGTCACCCTCTCCGTTGAATACACGGAAAGCTGTTGTATCTTCACTCTGGAAGAAATGCAGCCTTTGATTGATGGCATTTTTCAGCTTTCTTTCAAAGAAGCCCTGATCGATGCGCTCTTCTTCTTTCCAGCTTAGAATCCAACCTAACCCTTTATTTTGTTTACCGTAATAACCTCTGGCGATAAATTGCTTCCGCCCGTCAACAAGCTTGATGATGCTTCCTTCTTCTTCAAGACCGGCCGTCGACGCCAGAGCCTCTTTACTAATGAGGGGGTAGCCTTTCCTGAATTTATCTTCAAACTTTGAATGGACCGTCAGTATAATATCTTTCATCATTTCATCCTACCTTTGTATAATTTAGCCGTTACTACATATATTTCTCAGAGAGGGACAAGGGTACGCTTCACCCCTTTAACGCACTGAGAGGGACTGTCCCTCTTAGTGCGTTAAAGGGGTAAAGCATAGT
>NZ_ABCF01000022.1 GCF_000181495.1 Bacillus sp. SG-1 | reverse complement strand
AAAAGGTCTGTCCCTCTCACTATTATCTATGAATATTTTCGTTGAAATTCACTGATGGCCTCGTACTCGCTTTCAAGCAGGCGCGGGATGCGGATGAAGATTGGCATCAGTTCACGGTAGATTTCGGAATTCTCACGGTTCGGCTGGTGCGAGTGCACAGATCCGACCATCTCTCCGACTACGTCAAATGAATCGATTTCGCCCAGGCCATACATTCCAAGCACGACTGCCCCCAGGCAGGAGCTTTCAAAGCTTTCCGGCACACTTACTTCTCCGTCGAAGATATCCGCCAGCATCTGTCTCCACAGCGTCGAACGGGCAAACCCGCCAGTCGCCTGGATTTTTGTCGGCGTCCCGATCAACTCTTCCAGCGCAAGCAGTACACTGTAAAGATTCATGACAATTCCTTCAAGCACGGCCCTGACCATATGCTCCTTCTTGTGGTGCATTCCCAGTCCGAAGAACGAGCCGCGGGCATTCGCATTCCAAAGCGGAGCCCTCTCTCCCGCCATATATGGATGGAACAGCAAGCCATTCGAACCGGCAGGGATTTTTTCGGCGATCTCTGTCAGTACTTCATACGGGTCCTTTCCAAGGCGTTTGGCTACTTCGACCTCTGCCCAAGCAAGTTCATCGCGGACCCAGCGGAAGATCATGCCTCCGTTATTGACCGGTCCGCCGATCACCCAATGATTTTCCGTCAGTGCGTAGCAGAAGATCCTTCCTTTCGGATCGGTAACCGGTCGGTCTGTAACGGCACGAATCGCCCCGCTTGTTCCAATTGTCACGGCAACGACGCCAGTCTCTATCGCGTTCACACCTAAATTGGACAGAACACCATCACTCGCCCCTACGATAAACGGAACATCTTCAGGAAGCCCCATCATCTTCGCAGACTCAGCCTTCAAGCCCATCAATGATTCTGTAGTAGAAACCGGACGGGAAAGCTGATCTGCCGTCACACCTGCCACTTCAAGTGCCTCCTCATCCCAATCAAGGTTTTCCAAGTGGAACATCCCCATGGCAGAAGCGATCGAGTAATCTACCACATACACGCCAAACAAACGATTAAAAACAAACTCTTTAATCCCAATAATCTTATTCCCTTTTGCCAACAGCTCCGGCTGCTCTTCTTTTAACCAAGCCAATTTCACTAGAGGAGACATGGGATGGATCGGGGTACCCGTACGCAAGTAAATCTCATGTCCGTTGTTTTCATTTTTGATCTTATCCGCCCAGGCAGCACTGCGGTTATCTGCCCAAGTAATCGAATTCGTCAGCGGCTGCCCTTCACTATCCACCACAATCAGGCTGTGCATCGCTGAACTGAAGGAAACGAAGCGGATATCTGCACCGCTGACTCCGCCGGTACTCATGCTTCCTTTTATCACCGTCAGTACGGCCTGAAAAATCTCTTCCGGGTTTTGTTCAGCCGTACCAGGAACCGGGGTATACAGCGGGTATTCAACTCCGAAGCGGCTGACCGCCTGTCCCTTTTTATCAAAAACGACTGCTTTTGTACTTGTTGTTCCAATATCAACACCAATATAATAGTTTGCCATCTTGAAAACCCTCCCGGCGGTTGAACGCCCTTTCTGTATATCCAGTTTACTATAAAGACCAGAAGATAAATCCATGTAATACAAAGAAAAGGCTGACATCCCGCTGCCAGCCTTTCTTTTTCGTTCGCAAAAACCAATAAAACCTGATGTGCCTGTTACAAACTGCTCGATTTGTATCAGGCACCATAGTTTACTTATTTATCACTTTTCTCAACAGCATGGCCGCCGAATTCATTTCTTAATGCAGCAACAACCTTGCCAGTGAAAGTATCATCTTCCAAAGAACGGTAGCGCATCATCAGCGACAGCGCGATTACCGGTGCAGCCGTCTGCAGGTCAAGGGCCGTTTCAACCGTCCATTTCCCTTCTCCAGAAGAATGCATAACGCCTTTGATGCCTTCAAGCTTCTCATCTTTAGAGAATGCGTTTTCTGTCAGTTCCATTAACCATGAACGGATAACGGAGCCATTGTTCCAAACGCGTGCCACTTTTTCGTATTCGTAATCGAATGGACTTTTTTCTAAAATATCGAAGCCTTCAGCGATCGCCTGCATCATTCCATATTCCACGCCGTTATGTACCATTTTCAAAAAGTGTCCGCTGCCGGCTTTCCCTGTATATAGGTACCCGTTTTCAACAGAGATGTCAGAGAAGATTTGCTCGATCTCTTTAAATACTTCCGCGTTTCCGCCGATCATTGTGCAGGCACCGTGACGGGCACCATCTACTCCGCCGCTAGTTCCGCAATCAAACAGGTATACACCCTTTTCAGCAGCCTGCTCATCTCTTCTTAAGGAATCCTTATAGTGAGCATTCCCGCCGTCGATGATGCGGTCTCCTTCTTCAAGGTGGGGAAGAACTTGTTGGAACACCGATTCTGTTGCATCACCCGCAGGGACCATCATCCAGACTGTTCTTGGTTTTTCCAACTTAGAAACCAATTCTTCAATCGAAGCAGCTGTCCCAACTCCTTCTGCGGAAATTTTCTTCATCGCATCTTTATTTAAGTCAAAAGCGACGACTTGATGTTTATGATCTGTAAGGTTCAGCGATAACTGATAACCCATCTTTCCTAAACCAATCATACCGATTTGCATTTGGAACACCTCAATTTTGTTTATTTATGTGTTACCTTCATTATAGAAAATATTTTCATGTTTGCAATCGATTTCAGAAAATATTTTCCCTTTCTCTGATTTCTAGTATAATATAATCATGAAAACCCTTCCAGGAGAGTGATTCTATGGAGAAAAATCACCAGCACTGCTTGGCGAGCATCCGATCACATTATTCCCAATTCAGTGATACAGAGAAAAAAATTGCCAATTATATCTTGAACAATCCAACAGATATTATTCATTCAACGATAAATGGACTTGCCGATGAACTCGGAGTTGCCGATTCGACTGTTTTCCGTTTTTGTAAAAGGATCGGTTTCAAAGGATACCAGTCCATGAAGATTGCGCTCGCGGCCGAAATTGTCACTCCCATGAGAGACATTCATGAAAATGTCGACGAGAACGATACACCGCAGACCATCGCTTCGAAAGTTTTCCGTTCTAATATGAAGACCATTGAAGATACGTTGATGGTTTTAAAAGAAAAACAGTTTCAAGAAACGGCTGATGCGATGCTGACTGCCGATAACATCGAATTTTTCGGCAGCGGCGGCTCGGGTATTGTTGCCATGGATGCCTACCATAAATTCATCCGGACGGGTTTAAGGGTCCATGCTTCAACGGATAGTCACATTCAATTGATGACAGCCTCGCAGATGACCAAGAAAGACTGCGCTGTCCTTATCTCCCACTCAGGGTCGACAAAAGATATCCTTCAAGTTATGAAGGTATTGAAAGAATCCGGCGCAAAGACCATCGCCATCACCAATTTCGCAAAATCGCCGCTGAGTGAAAAAGCCGACATTTCCTTATATACGGTTTCTGAAGAAACTGACTATCGCTCTGAAGCCCTCTCTTCAAGGATCGCCCAGCTCTCCATATTCGATGCTCTCTACGTCAGCATCATGCTGAAACGGGATCAAGACGGGCAGGATGCGCTGAAGAAAATGCGGAATGCAATTTCGGTGAAGAGGCTTTAGTGTGTACAGGCAAACCTCGAAATTTGTCGATAAATACTGGTAATATTTTATAATTAAACACCCATGAAAACCCTTTAATTAAAGGGTTTTCATGGGTTCTTTTTATTTTTCGGGGAAGTCGTTCGACAAAAATCGGGTCGCCCTTGGCAAAAGAGTGTTGACAACTTGTATATACATGATTACAATAATCTCATAACTTGTATATACAACAGTCGCTGCAAAATGTAAGCGGTTTTTGTAAGCGTTATTTCTATATGATTGTTTAATCTGCCGTCACTGGGGAATTTTGAAGAATGGATAGATTGGTTCGTTTTTCACACACTAGTAATGGAAATTATCTTTTTTAACAGACAGCAGATATCAACAATCTTATCTATTTTCTTAACACTTCTTTAAATGGAAACTGCTTTATTGGCAGCCCATTCGCTATAGAAACGTTTTCGAAAATAGCAACTTAAAAAGGGGAAACAACACCCCGCACAGGAGGGAAAACCATGAGCGTAAATAGAGAGTCTGTGCTCGAAATCATTGAAGCGATCGGCGGTAAAGAGAACATCAATACTGCGACGCACTGTGTGACCCGTCTTCGTCTGGTATTAAATGATGAGGGGCTGGTAGACAAAGAACGCCTGGAGGATATCGACCTTGTGAAAGGTTCCTTCTCCACAAATGGACAATTCCAGATCGTCATCGGTCAGGGACTTGTCGATAAAGCTTATAAGATCCTGGCAGAAGAAACAGGAGTCGAAACAGCTTCAAAAGAAGATGTAAAGAATGCAGCTGCCGAAAAAATGAATCCGCTTCAACGCGCGGTTAAAACACTGGCAGACATTTTTATTCCGATCCTGCCTGCAATCGTTACTGCCGGTTTATTGATGGGTATTAACAATATCCTGACACAGCCGGGAATTTTCATGGATGATGCAAGTGTTGTTGAAGCATTCCCGCAGTGGGCTGATATTGCTTCCATCATCAACTTGATTGCCAACACGGCATTCGTATTCCTTCCTGGTTTGATTGGTTGGAGTGCAGTGAACCGTTTCGGCGGAAGTCCGCTGTTCGGTATGGTCCTTGGTTTAATGCTTGTACACCCAGACTTGCTTAATGCATGGGGGTACGGAGCAGCACAGCAGGAAGGTGAAATTCCGACCTGGAACTTGTTTGGATTGAACGTTGAAAAGGTAGGTTATCAAGGTCAGGTCCTTCCTATCCTTGTTGCTTCATGGGTGCTCGCTAAAATTGAAGTTTGGCTTCGTAAACGGATTGCGGATGCGTTCCAATTGCTTACCGTTGCTCCAATTTCATTGTTAGTTACAGGTTTCTTGGCATTTACGATTATCGGTCCTATCACTTTCACTCTAGGTGGATGGTTAGTGGACGGCGTTACAGCTATCTTTGATGCAGCGCCGGCGATTGGCGGATTGGTTTATGGTGCTCTATACGCACCGCTCGTCATCACTGGAATGCACCATACTTTCCTTGCGGTTGACCTTCAGTTGATTGGAACAATCGGCGGAACATTCCTATGGCCAATGCTTGCCCTTTCCAACGTTGCTCAAGGTGCGGCAGCATTTGCAATGCTAGTTGTTGAAAAACATAATGAAAAAGTTAAAGGTCTTGCCGTTTCATCTGGTGTGTCTGCATGGCTTGGGATTACAGAGCCGGCGATGTTCGGGGTAAACCTTCGTTACAAATACCCATTCATCGCAGCAATCACCGGTTCAGCCATTGCCGGTCTCATCATCACAGTCGGATCAGTACTTGCTCCTTCTATCGGTGTCGGCGGTGTCCCAGCGTTCTTCTCCATCCCGTCTCAACAATGGGGAATCTTCGCTATCGGTATGCTGGTAGCAATGGTGGTACCATTCGTGCTGACACTGGTACTATCCAAGTTCAACAAAAAGAAGTAAGGCATTATCATAATTGGAAGAACCGGCGCCATTTCTACATTGGGCGCCGGCTCTTCTCTTTTGTTTTTAAAGAGATATTGAAAAGGTGCAAAACAACTCATACTATGAGGAGAATACTTATGCACTTTCACACACTAAAGCACTAAGAGGGACAGTCCCTCTTCGCGCGGTGACGCGTTAAAGCATTAAGGGGGACTGTCCCCTACAGTGCGGTGAAGGATTAAAGCACAACAATAAAAATACTTAGCAGGCAGGTGTCCTATAAATGAAGAAGCAGCAACCTTGGTGGAAGAAGTCGGTTGTTTATCAAATTTATCCGAAGAGTTTTAATGATACGTCAGGCAATGGCGTTGGGGATATCAAGGGAATCACTGAAAAATTAGACTATTTGAAGGAATTAGGCATCGATGTCGTCTGGCTGACACCGATCTATAAATCACCTCAGCGTGACAACGGCTACGACATCGCCGACTACTTCAATATTCACGAAGAGTATGGCACGATGGAAGACTTCGACGAATTGTTATCGGAGGCACATGACAGAGGCATCAAGATCATCATGGATATCGTCGTGAACCACACGTCCACAGAACATGAATGGTTCATCGAATCACGAAAGTCCAAAGACAACCCTTACCGCGACTACTATATCTGGCGTGACGGCAAAGAAGACGGTTCCGAACCAACCAACTGGCAGTCCAAATTCGGCGGCAACGCATGGCAATATGACGAGGAGACCGGTCAATACTACCTTCACCTGTTCGATGTGACTCAGGCGGACCTCAACTGGGAAAATGAAGAGCTTCGTACGAAAGTGTACGACATGATGAAATTCTGGCTGGACAAAGGCGTCGACGGCTTCCGTCTCGATGTCATCAACCTGATTTCCAAAAACCAGGACTTCCCTGACGATGACGGTTCGACAGCACCTGGCGACGGCCGTAAGTTCTATACAGACGGACCTCGCGTCCACGAATTCATGAACGAAATGAACAATGAGGTTTTCTCAAAATACGACATCATTACCGTAGGTGAAATGAGTTCAACGACCATCGATCACTGTATCAAGTATTCGAATCCTGAACGAAACGAACTGAGCATGACGTTCAACTTCCATCATTTAAAAGTCGATTATCCGAATGGTGAAAAATGGACAGTTGCGGACTTTGACTTCTTGCAGTTAAAAGACATACTGTCGACCTGGCAGCGCGAAATGCACGCAGGCGGCGGCTGGAATGCCCTGTTCTGGTGCAACCATGACCAGCCTCGCATCGTTTCCCGTTACGGAAATGATGGCGAATACCGTAACCTGTCGGCCAAGATGCTCGCAACAACGATTCATATGATGCAAGGAACTCCTTACATTTATCAAGGGGAAGAATTCGGGATGACCAATCCTAAATTCACGAGCATCGACGAGTATCGTGATGTTGAGTCGATCAACATCTTCAATATTTTAAAAGAAGAAGGTAAATCCGAAGAAGAAATCCTGGAAATCCTTCGCCATAAATCCCGTGACAATTCCCGTACACCGGTTCAATGGGATAACAGCGAGAACGCAGGTTTCACAAACAGCACTCCTTGGATTCCGGTGGCAAAAAATTATCCGGAAATCAACGCAGCAAAAGCATTGCAGGATAAGGACTCTGTCTTCTATCACTATCAAAAGCTGATTTCCCTGCGCAAAGAATACGACATCATCACGGACGGCGACTATCAGCTGCTGACACCGGAACACGCAGATGTCTTTGCTTATGCACGTAATGGCGAGAACGAAAAGCTGCTTGTCGTGAACAATTTCTACGGAAATAAAACGGTCTTTGATCTGCCTAACGACGAACTGGACATCGATGGCTGGAACAGTGAAATCCTCATTTCCAACTACGAAGACAGCCAGACCGACTTAGAACTGATCAAACTCAGACCTTATGAGTCAATCGTATACCGTTTAACAAAATAACTTTTTGATACCCGCTGACACACAAGCGGGTATCTTTTTTTATGGCTAAGTCCTGGCACAAGACACCGAATAGGTATGCAGTCACACTTTTTTCAAAAGGCTGCTTTCTCAAGGCTCTTTTTTTAAACTTTGTTGCTAATTAAAATGAATTTCGAAAAATATAGACATCTCTCACACGAAATATCGAGCTACTCTCCCTATTCCGAGAGAAAAAACCTTGTAGGCAGGGAAAAAATCCGACACTAGGGACTTTTCAATCATGTTGGTTTTTATATGACAACAATACTTAGAAAAAGAATTCATCAAAAAAAGCACCAGCACAGGGCCGGTACTCCTCAAACTTATTCAGAATCAGAAGCAGATTCTGATTCATCCTTATTTTTCATCACTTTAATCATCGATACTTTCCAGCCTTCATCTGTCTTCTGGAAGATTGTCAATTGTTTTCCACTTGTTGTTGCCTGTTTATCACTGTCAGGATCTTTTGTCACGACTTCCAAGTCAGCATAAACATCCGCTTTCTTCCCTTGGTAATTGATAATTTTCACATTGGAAGCTTCACGTCTAACATCCAGTTTGCTGAAGACATTGTTAACAGCAGCTTCTTCTTCTTCCAGTGTAAAGTTGATCGGTGTATCGGAAAGAGTCGCCAAGTATCTGTCTACATCTTCATCGTTGAATGATTCGATATATTCATTAAACGCATCCAGGATTGCCTGCTTTTCTTCTTGGGGAACATCTTTCGCTTCCTCCAGATTCTCAGCATCCTCCAGGATTTGAGCCGTTTGCTCTTCAAGAGGATTCGTTGCTTCTTCCTGCGTTTCTTCGGGCTTGTCCGTATTTTCAGCACCCTGTTCATTATTGTTACAGCCTGCCAACAAAAGGCTGCTTACTCCAAGACCTATCATGATTTTCTTCCAAAGCTGTGTAGTCAAATCCTTCACCCTTTTCTAAAATATGCGATAACTCCATTTTACCTGAAAAATCCTAAAACTCTCAAGCTCTTATTCAAAATACCTAAGTATGGTAGAATAAATATGGTGATATTATGACAAAAAAGAACAAATATATGCAGATATATCAAGAGCTCGCTGATAAAATCAAGGACGGTACCTATCCTGCGAACGAAACACTCCCCTCGGAAAATGAACTCTCAGAACTCTATGAGACTTCGCGGGAAACCATTCGCAAGGCGCTGACCCTTCTTTCACAGCGTGGATTCATTCAAAAGATACGCGGCA
Source organism: Bacillus sp. SG-1 (assembly GCF_000181495.1). Taxonomy (GTDB): domain Bacteria; phylum Bacillota; class Bacilli; order Bacillales; family Bacillaceae_B; genus Rossellomorea. The sequence goes on along the minus strand of NZ_ABCF01000022.1, from coordinate 32,390 downwards.
AAGGGTCATTGGTACTGGATATGTCCAAGCTGAGCTTTCCAATTTCCGGACTCGTCAGTTTCAAGGAACTTCAAGGTTCCCTTGGAGGCGAATCTCAAACAATCGTCTATGATTTCGGCCTCATCACGCCTGATAAAAGGCTCGCCAAACAACTCGGCTGCCAACAGGAGGAAGAGGTATGGAAAGTTGTCCGGGCCCGCAATATCAAAGGAGAACGCATCATCCTTGATAAAGACTACTTTTTGAAAAAGAGCGTTCCTCTTTTGACCAAAGAAATATGCGAGAAATCCATCTATGAATACCTTGAAAATGAACTGAAGCTTCCGATTTCCTATGCTAAAAAAGAAATTGTCGTGGAAGAATGTACAGAGGAAGACCGCTCATACCTTGATCTGGACGGCTTTGACCATGTAGTCGTCGTGAAAAACTACGTGCATTTAGAAGACACCACACTCTTCCAATATACAGAATCACGACACCGGCTGGATAAGTTCCGGTTTGTTGATTTTGCGCGGAGGAAGCACTAAACAGGTTGTTCCAATTGGAACAACCTGTTTTTTTATCTTTCTTAAGAGTTAAACCTTAAATCTTTGGATTAACTTATTCAAATCATCCGCCAAGTAGGATAATGATACCGCTGATGTAGAAACTTCCTCAGTAGAAGCCAACTGTTCATCAGTAGCAGACGTCACGGTCTCCATACTATGAAGGGAGCTCAACATAACGCTTCTTACAGCATCTACCGATTCTGTCACTTTTCCCGTATTGTTTTCAATCTCATAGGTCTTTGCAGAAACCGTACCTATTTCATGTCGCAGTTTCTCAATCGCTTCTCGGATATCTGAAAATGTTTTATTCAAGGTTGATACTTTTTGGATACCGGACGTAACATCATTCGTTGAGGTATCCATTGTTTTCAGCACTTGTGTCGTCTCTGCCTGCATTGCTTGTATTAATTCAGTGATTTTCTGGGAGGAATCCGATGATTCTTCTGCAAGTTTTCGAACCTCACTTGCGACTACAGAGAAACCTTTCCCGTGTTCACCTGCTCTGGCTGCTTCAATAGCGGCATTTAAGGCAAGTAAATTGGTTTGTTCTGAAATACCTCTTATAACACCAATGATATTGCCAATTTGTTTGGAGTGATCACCAAGTTTAAGCATGGTTGAAGACAGTTGCTTGACCGAGTCGCTTATAAGATTAAGCTGACCCAACGCCAGTTTAATTTCCTCACTCCCGATACTTGTTTTTTCAGAAGCGGAGCTTGTTAATTGTTCCACACTCGTAGTGCTTTGAGAGATGATTCTAATATCTTCCACTAATTCATCAATAACCTTTTTGCTTTCTTCCACCCTTGCTACTTGGTTTTCAGCTACAGTCAGCTGCTGATTCATTGTAGCTGAAATTTGTTTGCTGGCCGTTGATGTTTCTTCAGAGGTAGCAGATAATTCTTGTGAAGAAGACGCAACCTGGTGACCACTATTCTGAATCTCCTGAATCAATGTCTGTATATTGTCAGCCAGTTGGTTAAAAACCTCTCCTATATCTTCAAACTGATCCCTTGTCTTTAGATTGACCCGCTGTGTAAAGTCATTTTCTTTAAAGAGGGCTGCGATGCCCGTTAACTTTGCCAAGGGCTTTTCCACAAAATACTTAATTAAAAAGTAAATGATTGCAGCTCCTGCCAAAATAGTAACTGCCGCTGAGCTTATATTAATCAACAGAGTGTCTTCAAAAACCTTATTGGATATCCCGACAATTGTAGTTCTAATGGAAATCAGAAAAAATAATAGAATCGATAGGCTTAGGGTCAGTTTAAATTGCAAGCTTCTAAGTTTCATAAATTACCTCCATAAAATTGAATGCCTCGATTTGAAATTTCCAGCATTTCATCTATTGTTATTATCGTCGGGCTTTGGAAAAACTGAATAGACTTAATGTAATTGGAATGATTTACAAAAAAAGACAAGCTCCCTTTAACCAAGAGCTTGTCTCATATTTTTTATCGAACTTCCACCCAGCCATTTTTAATTCCAGTCACAACGGCTTGTGTACGGTCGTTTACGTTCATTTTTTGCAAGATGTTACTTACATGGTTCTTAACAGTTTTCTCACTGATATACAAAGCTTCACCAATACCACGGTTGCTTTTTCCATCAGCTAGCATCTGCAGGACTTCACACTCACGGCGGGTCAATAGGTGCAGCGGGCGTCTTACTTCCGTCTGCTTGAATCCGCCTGTTTCCTGAGTATTTGCCAAACGGCGGTAATCACTGATTAGGTTGTGGGTAACCTTAGGATGGATATATGATCCACCAGCAGCTACCACCTTAACCGCCTCAATCAGTGCTTCGGAGTCCATTTCCTTCAAAAGATATCCTAAAGCCCCTGTTTTTAATGCGTGGCTCACATAGTTTTCATCGTCATGGATGGACAGGATGATGACCTTTGTATCAGGATACTTATTTACAAGCTCTTGAGTAGCCTCAACACCATTTTTTTCAGGCATATTGATATCCATCAATACAACATCAGGATTGTGTTGTTCTACGAGCCTCATTGCCTCTGAACCGTCATCTCCCTCTGCTAATACATTAAAAGTTGGCTCGAATTCTAAGATGCGTTTTACCCCTTCACGAAATAACTGATGATCGTCTATAATGACAATATTTGTTGTCATAATTTCGCCTCCCTATGTGTACGAGAAAAATTTATTCTGTTAATGGCACCTGGACAAGGATGACGGTGCCTGAGCCGGTTTTTGAGTCAATACTCATTTCCCCGTCAAGGATATCTACCCGTTCCTTCATGCCCATGATTCCAAAAGATCCGCTTTTCTTTTGTGTTGTGTCGAATCCCTTCCCATTATCTTTAATGATAACGGTCACTTTATCTTTGGTGATTTCCAATTTCACTTGAATTTCAGAAGCTCCAGAGTGCTTTAGGGCATTTTGAACGGATTCCTGTATCAATCTGAATAAGGCGACTTCATATTTGGATGGCAGCCTTTTTTCCTGCCCCAAGTTCAAGAATCTTATAGTTGTACTGTTATGATACTCTTCGATGGTACTTAAGTATTTTGTGAGGGTCGGAACCAATCCTAAATCATCCAATGCCATTGGCCTTAAGTCATAGATGATCCGCCGGACTTCATATAAGGCGGAACGGACCATTTTTTTCAGATCCTTGATTTCCCCCAAGGCAGCCATCGGCCCATTCTCCCGGTAAACCCTGTCAATCAGATCCGATCTCAGAAGGACGTTAGCCAGCATTTGGGCAGGTCCATCGTGAATCTCCCTTGATAGCTTCTTGCGTTCATCCTCTTGGGCTTCAATAATCTGAAGACCAAAGTCATGCCTTTCCTTAGCGTCTTCAAGGGCAGCGCCCATCTGCTTCAAGTCACTGCTCAGGTAATTCATCACAACGGTAATTTGGGAGTTCAACTGATCTGCCCGGTCGATGGTATCCTCAAGATTCCTGATTCGCCTCTCAAGGTCATTCCGCCTTTCCCGCAGCCTGGCTTCCGTCTGTCTGTTTAAAGAAAGCTTCATTTGCAAATCATGGGCTTGCTCATAAGCTTCTCTTACCTGCCCCTCGGAAAACTTTTGAAAGTGCTGGCTGACTTCCGAGAGCCTCTTCCTCGCAAACCTGGACTTCCGCTCCAGCTCATCACCTTCTTGAATGACCTTGTAGACAGATTCTTTTATGACTTTTAATTCATTAGTAATGGATTCATAATCCTGTCGACACTGTTCGCCGATTTCAAAAACATCATTTTTACTGCGGCCGACCGTGTCGATCATCTGCTCTAAAATGTTATCCAACATCTTGGTGTTCACCTTTTTAATGGACACGGGACCCTCCTCCTAGTAACAAGTTCATTGTACATGGAATTTATTGCATTACTATTTCAGGATAATTAAAAATTAGCTTTTCAGCTAAAATAGTTATAAAGCCACAGCTGTTATGTAACCTGCGCACCTTTATTCCTATATAATGCTCAATCAATATAATGTTAATTTAAAAATTCCCTATTGCTTTTCAAATTCCTTTATTCATCTAGGCATATTTTAAAATAGAAGTCATATCACCAAATCCACGTCTATTATACCATGTCACATTTTGTCGGATATTAAGATTTCATTACATATTATTACCCGTCCCATAAACCTTTAGCGCTTTAAACCACTAAGAGGGACTGTCCCTCTTAGTGGTTTAAAGCGCTAAAGCAAACACTCAATAATGATTTGTCGGTTTATGTATAGTAAAATGAGGAGGAAGCTTTATTTTTGTCGAAACATGATTTAATACCCATATAAATGAGAGATAAACCTTTCTGAGAGGAGTTTTATTTTGCTGCAAAAGTATTTAACGGTAAAAGAAGCCGGTGAACATGAAATTACTATTGAACGTTCAAGATTTATTGCCCACATAAAACGTGTCGAAACGGAAGAAGAAGCGCAAGAATTCATTAACCAAATCAAAAAAGAACACTGGAGTGCCAACCATAACTGCTCCGCATATATGATCGGTGAACAAAACCTCATCCAGAAAGCCAATGACGACGGTGAGCCGAGCGGAACAGCAGGTGTCCCTATGCTCGAAGTACTTAAGAAGAGAGACCTGAAGGACACTGTCGTCGTCGTGACACGCTATTTCGGCGGTATTAAGCTTGGGGCCGGCGGGTTAATCAGAGCATACGGAAAATCCGTCTCTGAGGGCCTCAACGCCGTGGGTATTGTCGAAAGAACGCTCATGCGGGTCATGAAGACAAAAATCGACTATACATGGTTGGGGAAAGTGGAGAATGAAGTGCGGTCTTCGAAGTATCCATTAAAGGAAATCTATTATTTAGATTATGTCGAAGTGGAAACATATGTCGAAGAGGATAAAAAAGAGGAATTTGTCGAGTGGATGACGGAACTGACGAATGGGCAGGGAGAAATTAAAGAGGGAAAACTAGAATACTTGGAGGAAGCTGAAAAGAAAAAATAACTATATACCAAAACACTTAATAGTTTCAATTTCACTTGAGGTTTACGAAACTATTGAATTATTATAGAATGAACCGGTGAAAGAAATTATGTTGAAGTGGGGATAATATTGCACGATTCTCGTATTACAAAAAAGAGCATTAGGCGCAAACGAAGAAGACGAATAATTGGCAGTATTTTATTATTAATTATTTTAACAGGAACTGCCGGCTTAACCGTTTTCGGATTTAAACTTTATAAGGATACCAAAAATACTACTAATAAAATTTATCAAGAATTAGACTCTTCAAACCTTCCTAATAACAGTTCGGAAATTGAAATTACCAAACAACCTTTTTCAATATTATTAGTTGGGATCGAGAACCAAAAAGGTGGATTAGGTCGGTCTGATGTTCTTCTTCTTTTAACAGTAAACCCCGGTACCCACGATATTAAAATGGTTAGTATACCAAGGGATACATTAACATACATTCCAGCTGCTGGAATTGATACAAAAATAGCCCATTCTTATGGTTATGGAGGAATAGAGCCTACAATAGAAGCTATTAATAAATTTATTGATGTTCCTATTGACTATTATATAACAACGAACTTCCAAGGGTTTGAAGACATTGTAGATTCTTTAGGCGGTATCACTGTTGATATACCATTTACCTTTACAGCACAATTGACTGGGAGTTTAAATTGGAAAACCTTTTATGAAGGCTCTGAAAAGCTTAACGGCAATGAAGCACTTGCCTATGTAAGAATGAGGAAACAAGATCCAAAAGGAGATCTGGGGAGGAATGAGAGACAACAACAAGTAATGAAAGCCATCGTTGATAAAGGAACTTCCTTCTCTACTATTACTAAAGCTGATGATATTTTAGAAGACTTGGGTAACAACGTCAAAACGAATATCCCTCCCTCTAAGTTCATAAGCCTTGTTAAACTGTATTCTAAGATAAAAGACGAGGAATTTAACCTACTTAAATTAGAAGGATATGATGATTATATTGATGGAGTTTACTATTACGTTCCAGACATGAACTCTATAAAAGAAATATCCGCACAACTGAATGAAACATTACTATAAAAAAGAAGAGGGCAGCCTTTTCTTTTTTTATATTAAAATTGGAATAATTTTCAAACCATAATACTATTCATAACGGATTGTAATAATTGACATATTTCGATAAAATGTAATAGGAATGAACCAATAACCATTTGGAGGTAAAAAGTGAAAAGAATAATAGCTTCCTCAGTGCTTTCAACAGCATTTTTGTTTCCTTGGGTAGTCAATGCCGACGAACTCTCACTAAAAGATAATGTTGAGGTCAGAAAAGGCGCTACTCCTCAGTATCCAGTTGTAATGCACTTAGAAAAAGGAACAGAAATTAATGTAATTGATGAATTTACAAATGCCCAAGGTGAAAAATGGTATAGAATAGATTTAGGTAAGGTAAAAGGATGGGTTCCCAGTGCCAGTACAGCGGAAAGTAGTTTAATAGGTAAAGAGACAACTATTAATGCTGACACTGTTAATATTCGCAAAGGTGCCAGCACCTCATATTCTGTCATTGATAAACTAAATACTGGTAAAGTTGTAAAAGTAATAGATACGTTTGAAAACAGTCTTAATGAATTATGGTACCGAATTGAATTTGACGGTAAAAGAGGCTGGGTTTTTCACAGGCTATTGTCAGAGACGCCTCTGATATCTGCACCTGGACCTTCTGCTGAAACTAAACAAAAAGTTGTTATTCTATCTTCTGTCGTAAAAAAAGGCGCAACAGAAGCATATGACGAAGTGGCCAGGGTCCAAGCTGGAGATACTGTTATTATTTTAGACTCCTTTACTAATAGTCAAAAGGAATTATGGTATAGAGTCGACTTAGGCACTGTTAAAGGCTGGGTAAACTCAAAAGCATTTAAAGAGGCTGAAACTCCCCTCCCCCCCGAAATTAAATTAATGAGAGTGACAGTAGATTCCGCCTTTGTACATAAAGGTGCTACAAGTGATTATGACGTAGTGCACACTGTCAGGAAATCAGATGAATTAACTGTAATAGACTCCTTTACCAATTCTAAAGGGGAAGCGTGGCACAGGGTTGACTTAGGAACAACTAAAGGTTGGATTCATAATACTGCCTTTAGAGAACAGGCTCCACCTTCTCAAGATACAGAACCTGAAACAGAGATAGTTTTACCTGATAATATGTATGCAAAAGTTAATGGAGTAAATGTTCATAGCGGGGCAACTACCAGCTATAAAATTGTAGAAAAGCTCCGTGCTAATCAAAAGGTGAAAGTTATAAGCACCTTTGAAAATGGTTTTAATGAAACATGGGTTCGAGTACAAGTCAGCGATCAACTGAGCGGTTGGGTGATCATTGATTCATTAACTGAAAGTTCAAGTATAAATAAATCTCTTTATATAAGTGTAGATGTAGCCAATTTAAGAAGTGCTCCATCCTTAGACAGTCTGGTAGTAGATCAAACATCTAAAGGGACACATATTACTGCTGTTAGAGAAGAAAAAGACAGTAACGGCAACACTTGGTATAACGCATTATATAATGGACAGTTCATATGGGCACATGAATCAGTTGTTACTGACTCAACCATCAAATTAAATACAACCATTAATATAAGAACACAGCGTGGTATCATGCGCTCAGGTGCCACCTATCAGTATCCTGTAAAACGCACAATATCCTATAGTGATAGAGTTACCCTGCTTTCAGAGTTTATAAACTCTTCTAATGAAAAATGGATAAATGTTCAATTACAAGACGGCACCAAAGGCTGGGTGCCTGATTATGAAGTTAAAACTGACTACGTTAGAATTTATGCACTTCAAAAAGCTGTTCTAAGAAAAGGTGCGAGCTCACATTATGCAATATCAGAAAATCTTGAGCTGAATGAAACCTTACTGGTTTTGCGAGAGTTAAACGATTGGATAAACGTAGAGACAGCAGATGGTGAAAGAGGCTGGGTCAATAAGTCTCAGGTTTCTAATATCTCTAAACAAAGTTTAATCCAGCCAGCTACCTCTTCAGTTGGGAAAGATCTCTATGTAACTTGGAAAAAACCATCAGAGTTTGACTTATCTTATTCTTCGTTGTCAAAAAACAAAATTAAAATATTTGGAGGATTAACTGATCTTGTTATCCCATCAAGTAATCCGAAAGGCATCTCATCAATAGAATCTCAAACACTCTCAAACGGTGAGAAAGCAATGATCATAACATTTTCTCCTGGCTACACTTATACATTAAGAGATCATGATGATAGTCTTTCAATTAAAGTCTTACCTAAAGGCTTATCTGGTAAAAAAATTATCATTGATGCAGGCCACGGTGGACATGATAGTGGTGCAACAGGTATAACGGGGCTGTTGGAAAAAGAAGTAAATTTATATACTGCCCTCTATCTGAAAGAAGAACTAGAAAGAGCAGGTGCGGTTGTAAAACTTACAAGAAGCAATGATACTTTCTTAGAACTCTATGAAAGAACGGATATTTCCAATAAATCGGACTATGACGCATTTATAAGCATACATGCTGATTCTTTCACTAGAGAAGCGGCCGGTTCCACCACTTTTTATAATAAATCGGTTAATTTTAATGGCCCCAAAAGCTACTTACTAGGAAAAGCCGTCCAAAGTCATATGGTCTCTCAAATAGGCACAGCCAACCGAGGTGTTAAAGAGCAACTATTCCATGTTAACAGAGAAAATGAACTTCCAAGTGTCCTTGTTGAGTTGGCATTCCTCTCAAATCCAACAGAAGAAGCTAAGTTGAAAACAGAGAGTTTTAGAAGACAAGCAGCCTTAGGAATTAGAAAAGGTCTAGAAGAGTACTTTAACTATTAAAAAATTAAGGGTGATAATCTATCACCCTTTTAAATTAAAAGGAGTGTAAAAAATGTTCAAATCGAAGAAAATAGTAGCTGCTTTAGCAGTGACAGTAGGTCTAGCAACTGGGATTGGAATGTCAACACCTGCAAACACATCTGCTAATTCAAATGTTCTATTAGCAAGTGTAGATTGGGTGAAATCCCAACTATCTCCGGTTAATAGCAGGATCAGTCAATTAGAACAAACCGTCCAGTCACAACAAACACAAATCAATGCATTAAAAGAAAAGATCGATAATGGAGATGTTGGGTCAGGTGATGTAACTCCTGCATTGCCATCTACTGTGTACACTATCAATGACAATGTTACCATTCATTCAGGGGCAACTCGCCAGTATAAAGTTGTTGCAACTAAATCCCATGGTTCTTCTTTAAAAGTAATAGATAAATATACTACCAGTATGGGGCTATGGTATAGAGTGGAATTATCCAGTACAGTAAAAGGTTGGATTTATTCCGGTGATGTTTCTACAACTAAGCAAAGTAATCCTGCGCCAACTCAAGTTGTAACAAAAAGTGATGTTCACCTGAGAGCTGGAGCCACCACGAACTATACTATCAAGACTACTATTCCAGGGGGAACCACTTTAAAGTATATTCAATCTTTCAAAAATACCCTAGGTGAAACCTGGTACAATGTAGAAATGTCGAACGGAGACCGCGGGTGGATAATCAGCAGCTTGGCTGAGGTGAGATAAAATGAAGAAATTTACTATTATTATAATAGGATTTTTCTTGATCTCGTTGTTAAATCCTCAGACATTTAAAGCAATGCAACCAGTCCAATACAATAAACAAACAAATGTATCAATTGTTAACTCTACTTCCGGAAGCATTATTACCGAAGGGACCTTTCAGCTTGTTAACCTTGATACCAATGCAGTAAGCTATCTTCCTACAAAAACGACTATTAATTTCAAAAAACTAACCAGTGGAATTTCTGCTCAATTTTCAAGCAGCACTATTAACTCTACCAAAGGGTTTAAACTTGAAGAATTAGATTCATTACCTAAAATGGTAGTTTTCGGTCAGCAAACTGCCTTAAGGAAGGGTGCTACTTCTTCGTATGAAGTCATCAAACAGTTTAACGCAGGTGAAGCAGCCCCATACATCGGTATTTTCACTAATTCTTCAGGTGAAGTTTGGTATAATGTCTCTTCAACTAATGGAAATGGCTGGGTCCCGGGCAACAATGTAACATTCCAAGAGGCAATAAATAACACACTCAATTTAGGAAAAGTAAATAATGGCAGATCCTACAGAGGGAGCTATAAAGTAACCTCAAATGGGGGTAATTTGCAGATTGTTAACTACCTGGATTTAGAAAACTATTTAAAAGGTGTAGTTCCTAATGAAATGCCTGCCTCTTGGCCAAAAGAGGCATTGAAAGCACAGGCGATTGCTGCAAGAAGTTATGCTGCAAACTCCATGACACTTTCAGATACAGCATCCAGTCAAGTCTACAGAGGATACTCAAGCGAAGATTCCCGGACGAATGCTGCTATCCAGGAAACAAATGGTCTAGTCGTACGATATAATGGTAAGGTTATTCAAACATTTTTCTTTTCCACCAGCGGCGGCCGGACTGCTAATGTTGGAGATGTTTGGAACTCAAATCAATCGTCATATCCATACCTATCATCAGTAGATGATCCATATGAAAAATCTGTATACAGTAATTGGACGGTAGACTTTTCGCCAGAACAGGTATTGACTCAGTTTGGGTTTAACCCTTCTACCACTTCCCTGTTGGATATGTCACTTTCCAAGCCAGGACAAAATGGTGAAGTAAGAGGGGTAACAGTACAAACGACAGATGGTTCCAAAACCATCAATGGGAATGAATCTGTAATAAGAAAGCTTTTCCCTTTACCTAGTTCCAGTGTTTACAATATGCTCTATTCTAACTGGTTTGATATGAAATTAACAAAGCAAGTAAATACTTTTAGTGTACAGACAACGAGCGGTATTGTTACGCTTGAGGGAATGGATGGGCAATCGGTTCAGACCTCTTCAGGTATTACTGCAATCTCTGCAGATGAAGTCAATGTTCAAACTCCTACTGGAATACAGGCTTATCCTACCATCAATGGTATAACGAACATCACCCTTAACGGTAAAGGTTGGGGGCATCGGATCGGTATGAGCCAATATGGAGCAAAAGGTTATGCTGAACAAGGCTGGACTGCTGAACAAATCATTACTCACTACTTCCAAGGTACAACCGTATCTAAATAGAAACACAAAAAATAAGCACAGGATAACCTGTGCTTATTTTTTTTCAATATTAATCAATAAATCGTCTACAATTCTTTTCCAGGAATACTCATCTACCGCGAGTTCCCTTCCATTTTTAGCCATCTCCCCATATTCCTCTTTAGTAAGATTCTCTAAATCCTTTATGACGTTCGCAATTCCTTCAGGATCCTCTGGAGGTGCAATTCTGCCACAGTTTTTAGTTTCCAGGATTTTTGCTGATTCCCCAACCCCGCAATAAATTACAGGAGTTCCTGTAGATAGAGCAGGGAATATCTTTGAAGGCCGTGCTCCTTTAAACAAATTAATGTTTCTCAAGGAAACGATACTAAAGTCAGAAATTGAAAAGACCTGCGGCATTCTTTCTAAAGGAACCGCCCCATAAAAAGTAACATTTGAAAGCTTTAATTCTTCCTTAAGAGCTAATAATGTATCCTTTTCCGGACCGTCCCCGACAAATAAGAAATGAATATCAGGATGATTCTCTTGAAGGATTGCCGCGGTTTTCAGAATGGAATCCAACCCTTGGGCATATCCAAGATTACCGCCGTAAGTAATTACGGTTTTGCCTTGAAGGTTTAATTCTTCCAACAAACCTTTATCTGGAGGTGCAGGCATAAAGAAATCCGTATTCACGCCATTCGGGAGTAAGAAAATATCTTCAGAAGGTTTTCCCTTTTTTATCATATAATCGCTGATCCCTTCAGTTGCAGCAGCTATCTTCCAGGACTTTCTATATAAGAAAGTCTCCAAAATCTCAGCCAATTTAATGAATGTTTTATTCTTTAAAATCCCAAGCTCCACTGCAGATTCAGGCCAAATATCTGCAATATTGAATACAAATTTAGCACCTTTTAACTTTGCACCTAAATACCCTGTAATACCTAAAAACAGGGGCGGTGAATTACAAATAATGACGTCCGTAGGCTTTGCCCTCAATAGCCCATAGAAAGAGCTGAAGGTAAATGAAAAGTAAGAAGCTAAGCGTTTCCAGAAGGACCCTTTTGCTGACGGGTATATCCATGTACGATGGACAGGTACCCCTTCCCACTCTTCAAACATATAAAACTTCCCTCTATACTCTTGAGGAATTACCCCGTGTGGATGATGAGGAAAAGCTGTAATGACTTCTATTTGATGCCCCTGTTTAAGAAGCTCTTTGCTTACTTCGAACACCCTAATCTGCGGTGCTCCGGTTTCAGGAGGGAAATGCTGACACAAATAAATTACTCTCATTAATTAACCCTCACTATTTCTCGATGTTTTTTAAATACGATTTAAGTTTTTCACTTAAATCTTCACGTTTAAGAGCAAAATCTATTGAGGCTTGTAAGAATCCGAATTTATCTCCTACATCATAACGATTCCCTTGTAGAATATAAGAGTAGATATCTTCTTTATCCAGCAATTTATCGATAGCTTCAGTTAATTGGATTTCTCCCTTTTTATCTGGTTTAACTGTTTCCAGAGTTTCAAAAATTGTCGGTGATAAAATGTATCTTCCCACTATCGCCTGAGTAGAAGGGGCATCCTCAACAGCTGGTTTTTCAACTAAGCTGTCTACTTTGTATAATTCCCCTTGCTGTTCTTGATAAGATACAATCCCATACTTATCTACTTCAGACCTCGGAACCTCATTTACTCCAAGGATGCTTGATTGAACGATGTTATATTGATCCATCATCTGCTTTAATGCGGGAACTTCATTGTCAATGATATCGTCTCCTAATAATACTGCAAATGGTTCGTCACCTATGAATTTTTTTGCACATAAAACCGCATGTCCAAGACCTAGTGGTTCTTTTTGTCTTACATAGTGAATATCCACCAAATTGGATATGGATTCTACAATTTCCAGCATCTCATGCTTCCCAGTACGTTCAAGTAGCATTTCCAGTTCTACGGATTTATCGAAATGGTCTTCTATCGCACGCTTGCTTCTGCCAGTAACAATAATGATATCCTCTATACCCGACTTTACCGCTTCTTCAATGATATATTGAATGGTTGGTTTATCTACTATAGGCAGCATTTCCTTCGGCTGAGCTTTAGTAGCAGGCAGAAAGCGAGTACCTAAGCCTGCTGCAGGAATAACAGCTTTTTTAATCATACTCCTTCTCCTCCCTTTAGGGTTTTGTCGTAAAGAGTCAACATGTAATTGGCATTATCTATCCAATTAAAATGTTTAGCTACATGCTTTATCCCTTCTTCTCCCATTCGAACAGCAAGTTGACGATCCTCAATGATTCTTGTAAATGCTTCTGCCAACTTCTGGGGGTTCTCTTTTGGAACTACAATACCGGTTATGCCGTCCACTACAACTTCAGGTAACCCTCCTATGTTTGACACAACAACAGGTACTCCACACGCCATAGATTCTACTGCAGCCACTCCAAAACTTTCACTGTTTTCGGTTGATGGAACAGCAAAGACAGTCATCTTTTTAATATAATCAGGAACTTCCTCGTTAGGTACCTTTCCGGTAAAGGTGGTTACATTTGCAATGCCAAGTTGGGCTGCCAGATCCTCGTATTCCTTTCTCTGACGTCCGTCCCCTACTATCAACAACTCAGTATCAGGATGATTCTCATGGACGATAGCAAATGCCCTTACAAGGTCTCCTATACCATATTTATCTTCTAAGGCTTTTACAGTGCCAATTACCTTCTTATCGTGTCCAATCTCGTTGTTTTCCGGATTGAAATACTCCATATTGACCCCAAATGGCGTAACGTGAATTTCTTTATCTGTATACAAGTTTGTTTCTACAGCCATCACTTTACTAGTTGAACAGATAACATCAGCTTTTTTCAGAGCAAATTCTACAAGCTTTTTATTGACTTGTCCCTGTTGAGGAAATTGAAAGACATCCCTTCCCCAAACAGATACATAATAGGGATGAAAATTAGCCAGCGCCCCTAATACACCGTAACTGGATACATAATGGGCATGAAGAATATCCGGCTTAAATTCATTAATTAATTTCCTCAATGCAAATACAGCTGAGAAATAAGACATCTTTCCTGGAAGGTGTTTAGGAAGAGTAAAGGTATCTACCTGCTTGGCATTTTCCTCGGAATAATGATCAGAAAACGTAGCAACCTTAACCTGAATGCCTCTTTCCTGATAAAACTTTGCCCATTTATGTGTGTGTATTGACCTACTCGGAGCTAATAAGATTACTTTCATGACTTCTCCTTTAACAATGTTTTTTGAACCTTTTCAACACGTGCATCCCAGGAATGATTAGTTAAAAAGTTTTCTACAATCTTTTCATTATAGAAGGGTAAATTGTCACTAATCTTTTCAATAGCTTGAATAAAGCTATTGACATTGGCTTCCCCTACTACACCATACGGACCTGACTCAATAAATTCTTGTTGAGCTGCACAGTTGGTAGCCACAACCGGGAGTCCATTTGAAAGATATTCCACCAATTTTACCGGAACTGAAAAGTCATTATAGGTTGTTTTCTCTCTCGGTATGAAAGCGATATCAGTTCTTTTATAAACCTCATCTAGCTCTGAACCGCTCACATGCAAAACATTAACATTTAATTGTTGTATATCCCTTAGAATATCCTGTGAAACTTTTTTAAGCTCGTCCTTTCTACAGACAACAGTAAGCGACAATCGTTCTTCTTTTTCGTTGAATATTTTTAAAGCTTTAAGTAATAAAGGCAAGCCATATGCTTCATTATTGATTCCGCCAACATATAGCCCTCTTAATTGAGAAGTTTGTTCTTTTGAATTCAGCTCTTGGCTTTTCCCGCCTGGCGGCAAAGCGACTTTGTTCCTATTTATATTTACAAATTTCCCCATTGCATCACTCGGGAGGTAAATAACCTCGCAATATTTCTCATAAAACCTTTCCTCGAGCTTGTAAATCGATTGCATGATTGTTTTCTTTATACCTGAAAGAGGGTATAAGTCATCAAACTTCCAATAAACATCCCGATAAAAAACTCCAGTTGGAACATTTCGCGCTTTTAAAAAGGAGAAAACTTTCCTGTCAATGAAGGGCTTTTTTGGAATATGGTTTTCGTCTGTTAACCATAAGGGAATAGTTTGATTCTCCATATAACAGAAAAGGAGGTGCTCAAACTTACCTTCCTTTCTCAATGTGTCAAATTGTGAACTTCTTTCCTCGGAATTTCCTGAAATCAAGACGATTTCAATACCATTCCGTTTTCCCCATTTAAGGAATGCTTTGTACATTTCAATAGGTCTAAGCTTGGAACCGCTATTAGCATTTTCTACCATTGTAAAAGGGTAGTATAAAAGGACAGATTTCATATGATTTCCCCTTACTATTTATAAGCCTTGAATCTCTTTTGCAGAACCGGCACGTAGTGAATCACTTGCTCTGCAATCAGTAAACCCACCAATACAACTGTGATTAAAACCCATATTGGATTAAACAGAAAATCTGCAAATCCTCCAACTAAAGTTCGAGGAATATTGACTGTAAAGTAAACGAACAATCCAATAAACACCGGGTTCTTAGGAAGCCGTAAAAAGCAGATATACAAAAGTTGTATAAGCAAACCTAAATATATTGTACCAATCAAAATACCCAAGTATCCAAAATTTGCATAAGCTTCACCAATATATAAAGTATTTAGAACTCCTGCCGTGCCATCTTCCACTTTAGCCGGGAATGTATTTTCCATTACCAACCGGGCGGAACGAACAGTTTCTACATCAAACCACCCAACAATTATTGAAGGCAGGCTTTGGCCCTGTAAAAAAGGAACAGATTCATTAAAAAGGTTTAGATGCAGGAAAGCCGGTGATACTTGTGCAAGGATGATTCTCCCGATAGGTCCGGAAGAATAGGATAAGTACTCATTTATATTGCTAACACCTTGGATGGAGATATACATGCCTATTAATAAAGTACTTCCCACCACTAAATAAAGACTTATCCTTTTCCAATTTAGTTTCATGCTTCCTATATATAACCTTACTAGGATAAACATAATAATATAGAAAAAGACTGGCGACTTTGCTAAGTCATAAACACTTATTAAAATCGATAGAAAAAATAGAACCAAGAACAGAAATTTCCATCGTAATGTCTTTAGATGATAACTGACTATATAAGCTATGAGAGATAATATTGGGGTTAGAGCAATAGCGAATATATTTCTCACATATATATTTCCATTAAAGCTTCGTGCAGCTTCTATTCTTAACAGGGCTAAATCGTTAAAATTCCCTTTCAATAATTCAAAAAGTGGAATTGTTTCTGTCTTTAGAAACGTGTAAAAAACAGCCAAAATTGAAATACTTGATAAGGAAAAAAACAACCAAAAAAACGTATCGGAATTCTGACTTGATTTATAGTGGATTGGTTTTTTCAGGTACTCATTAAATTCCTTTTTTGAATTGAAACCTAATAACTTGTTAACCATCAGCATCGTTAATGGAAGAAATATCATGACAAAAGATATACATAGGAAACCTATCCGCCTATATTTTTCATGGTCTAACCTGTTAATCATGTAATAATGATCAATATCCAAGGCAATCAGAACACTTCCAATAAAACTTGAAATAAGTAATGAGTAATAAAAAATAATCGATATTAAGTTGGGCTTTAGTGGAGAAAGGCTTCCTGCCACATTGCGAAACAGCAGCACAGAAGCCGATAATACTACAATGAAAATTGAAATTTCGAGCACTTACAAGCACCCTCTTTATTTATTGATTATGTTTAAAATCTTCTCAGCTGCATGTCCATCACCGAATACATTCAAATACTCCGGCGTACCTTCTTTCTCTACAGCTTCAAGTATTTTCGCCTTATCCGTACCTGTAAGTATATTCGCATCAAATTGCAGGGTTTCAACCCACTCTGTTTGTTCGCGGACGGTTACACAAGGAACTCTCATGAAATAGGCCTCTTTTTGAACACCGCCTGAATCAGTAATTATCTTCTTTGCTTTAGACTCCAACGTTAACATATCCAAATACCCAACCGGTTCAATAACTTTCAGGTTATGTACCTTATCCAGGTCATAGCCCATATTGCTGAGAACATTTTTTGTACGCGGATGGATCGGCCATAATTTTAAAGTGTCGATTTCATTTAAAGCTTCCAAAATATTTTTAATTCTATCAGGATCATCTGTGTTTTCCGCACGGTGAATGGTAATTAAGTGATAGTCTTTATCAAGAAGATCATGAGTATTAAGGATTTGGGATTTTTCTTTTGCAAGCCCTTGGTTATAAAGAACTGCGTCATACATTACATCCCCGATATTGAAAACATTTTTAGTGATATTCTCGTTTTTCAAATTCTCTACTGCAGTATCTGTAGGACAGAACAAGAATTCAGAAATATGATCGGTTAGAATTCTGTTAACTTCTTCCGGCATCTTCTTGTTAAAGCTTCTTAGGCCTGCTTCAATATGAATAATTGGAATATGCAGTTTTGAAGCAGCTAATGACCCTGCCAATGTAGAGTTTGTATCGCCATATACCAAAACATAATCAGGATCTTCTTTTAAGAAAATCTCTTCTATTCCAGCAAGCATTTCACCAGTCTGTTTTCCATGAGAACCAGAGCCAATCGCTAACTGATAATCCGGTTTAGGAATATTCAGCTCTTCGAAAAAGATATCAGACATGTTGGCATCATAATGCTGGCCTGTGTGTATGATAAGCTCTTGCACATGCTCTCTCAAAACCCTTGAGACTGGAGCTGCTTTAATAAATTGAGGTCTTGCTCCTATGACTGTAATAATTTTCATTTAAGGAAAACCCTCCTGTTTTTCAAGATATAATCCTTTACTAAGAAAGAATTAATATTATATGGATTTTTATAGGTTAATCCATTAATCCTAAAACGAAGTGCTAATATATAGCTCTTATAATCTGGAAATATTCCATACCATTCCATTGGATCTTTATAATATTGTTGCCAAAGCTTCTTTTTTTGATAAACTTTTTTCCCAACACCATAGAGCTTTCCGTACTTTTGTGAAAGGGATGCTTCTTTTCCCGACAACTTTTGTGGCATATCAAAGTAGTCTGGAAACATTCTGTGCAAGGTATAATCATACAGGTATTTATTAAATCTTAATGAAACTGGGACCTTTTTGAAAAAATCCATGATCCGGTCGTCCCATAAGGGGATTTCCCAATTCTGTTGATAGAATTCGTAGACCCTTAACGAATTGATGATAAATTTCGCTTGCCTTTCTTTCCAATCCCAATATTCGAATGAAGCACTTGCCTCTTCATTACTCTTATAAGGAAGGTGTTGAATGGACTCTCTGATTTCATTGATTAAGTCTGGTCTTTTTTCAGCAATTGAGCCGATATCCCAGAGCTTATAGTGTTTTTTCAAAATAAATGAAATAACGTCATCCATGCTAAAATTACGGTCCTCTGTGATTTCATAAGGTAAATGGCTGCCTGCAACGAAATCTCCTGAATGACCAGGAATAAACACAAGATCTTCCGGGTGATTCTCAACCAGTTTTGTAACCGCAGGCCAATCTTGTAAATGTGCTAAATTGCTGCCGTTAACGGCAAAATCCACATATTTTTGCCATTGGTCGGAATTGTACCAAGAGTACCAGTCCTCTTTTTTATATTCATAGAATTCCCAGGGGATATTAAGACCGTGGGCAATCCCTTCGCTAATACCAGCTTCTTTATTTTGTCTTTTGCCATATGTAAAAGCAATGATATTGTCATTACCAAACTTCTTTAGAAGCAATGCAATAATTCTGGAGTCATATCCCCCGCTTAAAGGCAAAACGATCTTTTTGTTTTTCGTGCGTTCACCTAAATCTTTGAATACCTCTATCAATACCGACTCAAATTCCTCACTAAGAGAAATAAGGTCCTTTTCAATTGGAGAATGGTAAAAAGAATAATAGCGATACATCTTAAGGTTATCCGTTTCATTCTTAATATAACAACCGGCCTCAACTTGCTTTACACCTTTAAAAAGTGTTTTATCATTGGTTGTAACCCCTGTTATAATAAATTCTGTAACCGCCGTATCAACCAGTTCTCCCTTGTATAAACTGGATACCTTATCTGTAACAATCCACTGATCATTTTTCTGATAGAAATACAAAGGGATACTGCGCTTACGATCGACCGCAGCAACTACTTGCTCCCCTCTTTCAATTATGAGAACAAATTCTCCTCTAATTTCCTGTAAAACCTTCTCAAAATCATCGGTGGCTTTCTGCTGTATCAATTCAATTATGGATTTCCCTGTAAACAGCGTGTTTCCATAATAAACATACCCAGCAAAATATATGATTTCGCTACTGGTTGCATATCGCTTGATCAATTGTTTATTATTAACTTCTATACGGACTGACATCAAGATTCAACACCTTCATTTAAGCCTTTTGATAAAAGGTCCTTATGAATTCCTACTGCAAACAACCCAATAAGATAAAATAGCCATACATAAATAATGTTCACATCAGAAATTGCTGCATGTTCTTGTATGTAAACTATTCCTATTACAGATACGATGACCCAAAGAAATTGAATAGACATTTTCATACCTGACACCGGTACATAAAAAAGCTTTTGACTCCGAATAAAGATATATACAATCGCCACTATATAGGATAGTAAATATGCGGCTACTGCACCCCATATCGAAAATTTAGGAATCAGCGCTATGTTCAGGATAACATTGACTATTGCTGCCATGCCAAAAGCATAAGAGATGTATTTTGTTTTCTTTGTGAAAAATATTCCGATCGAAATAATCATATAGTAAAAGTTTAAAAACGTTGTCGTCGAGATAAGAGCCACATATTTGTATGCTTCCCAATAGTTTGAATCCAACACTTTAATGACCCATGGCATGATAGTAGCAACAATCATGATTCCAAAAGTTCCTATCAACAGGATGGCCATATAAATTTTAGAAAAAATCCGGGCGTTGTTTTCTTTGTCTTTAAGTGACATAGAAAAAGGTCTCCATGCCATTTGCACACCACTGGTAACCAACGTGATGAGCGCCGCAAATTTGATAGCAGTACCGTAAATACCCACTTCCTCAAACGAGGTATATTCCTTTAGGAACATCGTATTGGCATTGACGATTACCCAAAAAGCAAGCGATGCCGGGACTAAAGGAGCCGCATACTTTAAAACTTCAACCAGAAGTTTCTTATCAAAATAGGGTCGTACGTATTTAACGGCATACTTAAATAACAGCAAGGCTACAAAACCAACACTCAATATACGTGCTGCAAGGATCCCAGTGACCGTTGGCCAGATAGTAATGAGCATTAAATAGGAAACTACAGCAATAAGAAGCATCTTAAGTACTGTAAAGAATACTACACGTTTCGTAAAGAAATCATATCTTAACACTGTTAAGATCAGTGTGAGGATTGTATCGAAAAATAGTGTTCCAATGGCAATGAGTAATAAATATGATTTCCCTGTTTCTTCAAGGAGCAACTCTGATAACCAGTCTCCCCCAGCAAAAACAACCAATCCAAGTATCATGACAATGACCAGACGGAACATCATGACCGTTCTCACATAGTAATCCCTCAGCTTCTGATCTTTTGCTTCAAAGTAATAATAAGCAAGGGCTGAATCTGTTCCGAATATGACTAAAAACGTCAACATGGACGTAATCCTATCAATATAATCTAAGACACCATATTGGGAGGGGTCAGATAAAAACCTTGTATATATAGGAAGCATGATAAAGGCAATTATCTTGGTCCCTACATTCATAAAAGCGTAAAGGAGCGAATCCGCCCCTAAACGCTTTAAATGCTTTATCAATTATAACAACTCTCTCTCTTCAACCATGCGGGCAAATTTAGCTGGTACCCCTTTAATTAAGGTTTTCGGCTCGGTATCCTTTGTAACAAGAGCACCTGCTGCAATAAAGGTTTCTTCCTCAATAGTAATACCAGGCAGAATTATTGAGGCTCCACCAACACGGGCCCCCCTCTTGACGGTCGCCCCTTTGATACTATCAAACCGTTCTTCTGTTCTTCCCATTAAGTTATCATTTGTAGTGGTTACACAAGGTGCAATAAATACTTGCTCTTCCAGTGTTGTATAAGCTGTAATATATGAATTTGACTGGATCTTTGTTTTGCTTCCAATTTTCACATGGTTTTCAACTGTAACACCACGCCCGACAATAACATAGTCCGCAATTTCAACATTTTCTCTTACGCTTGCCAAATCAGCAACAAGTGTAAAGGAACCAATGCTAGCCCCACGGTATAACACAGCATTAGCCCCAATTGTACACTCGTCACCGATTGTAAGGCCAGGAATATCCCCTTGAAGCTTTACAGTACTTGTCTTTGCCGGTTTAGGGGGTTTCCCTAAAACAGCACCATCAGAAATCACTGTATTATCGCCTATGAAGGTATCTTTGTGGATTGTTACCCTGTTACCAATTTGCACATTTTTCCCGACTTGAACACCTTCTTCAATGACGGCAAAATAACCCACTGTAACAGATTCATCAAGCTTTACACTATCATGAACAAAATTCATTACACTCTCTCCCATTACAATTTAATATATTTGTTAGGTTTCTCTACATTTTGCAATGCATTTCTTGTGTCAAAAATAACGTTGCTTTCCTTGGCAATCATTTCATAGTTAAAGTCAGTATGATCCGTTGTTAATAGCACAATATCAGAATCATTCAATAGCTCTCTGTTTGCTTCGATTGTTTCAATCGTCTTACCTGCAGCTTTAAAGGAAGTTACATACGGATCGACAACTTTGTAATCTGCGCCTTGTGCTTCTAATTGCTCAATGATTTTCAGGACCGGAGATTCGCGCACATCATCAATGTCCTTTTTATACGCTACGCCCATAACTGTAACTTTGGCACCACGTAGTGCTTTTCCATCTTCATTAAGAATCTGCATTGTTCTGTTGATGACATATTCAGGCATGCTATTGTTAATTTCCCCGGCTAATTCAATTAAGCGGGTGTGGTAATTATACTCTCTTGCCTTCCAAGTCAAATAGAATGGATCGATTGGAATACAGTGTCCGCCTAAACCAGGCCCTGGATAGAATGCCATGAAACCATATGGTTTGGTTTTGGCTGCATCGATTACTTCCCAAACATCAATGCCCATTTTTTCACAAAGAATGGCCATTTCATTTGAAAGGGCGATATTGATATGACGGAAGGTATTTTCAAAAATCTTTTCCATTTCGGCTACTGCCGGACTGGAAACTTCAAACACATCACCTTCCAGGACATTTTTGTAAAGGCTGGCTGCAACAGCAGTACATTTTTCTGTGATTCCTCCAACTACTTTTGGAGTGTTCTTTGTTTTGAATTGTTTATTACCTGGATCTACGCGTTCCGGTGAATAGGCGATAAAAATATCTTCCCCGGTTTTGTACCCTTTTGCTTCTAATGTAGGCTTAACAATTTCCTCTGTTGTTCCTGGATAAGTAGTGGACTCAAGAACAACCAACGTTCCTTGCTTAGCATATTTAGCGATTTCTGTAGAAGAGCTTTTCACATAAGAAGTATCCGGCTGCTGGTAAATATCCAAAGGTGTAGGTACACAAATCGCTACAGCATCCACTTCCGCAATTTGCGCATAATCTGTAGTGGCAATCAGACGCCCAGATTTAACCATATCAACTAAATCTTCATCTACCACATCACCAATGTAGTTAACACCTTTATTAACTTCATCTACCCTGGATTGCTGGACATCAAAACCGATGACTTTATATCCTGCTTTCGCTTTTTCTACTGCGAGCGGCAATCCAACATACCCAAGTCCAACCACACCAATAACCGCTTCTTTATTCTCTATTTTGTTTAATAAATTTTCATAATGGTTCATAGCCCTAGCTCCTTTATAGGTCGATTCTCTTTCCAGTTTCTGCTGATTCTAAAATGGCATGGATCAGTTTGACCGGAGCCATACCATCTGCTCCTGAGACAATTGGTTCACGGTCTTCATTGATTGCCCTAATCATATCTTCAATGATGCATTGATGGCCAGGAGTGCCGAATGGATCCTTCTTAATCTGCCCAGTCAATGTGTTTGTTTCCTCTTCAGTTACTGCTTCAAAGTCCCAATGCTCGATGAGGTTGGCTGTTTTGCCGCCTACTTTAGCTGACCCTGTTTCTCCAAAAATAGCAAGTGATTCTTCTAAGTTGGTCGGATAAATGGTAGTAGCAGCTTCAATTACCCCCAATGCGCCTGATTCAAACTGAACAGTCGCCACTGCCACATCCTCTGTCTCAATCTTTCTTAACCTTGTTGCTGCCATAGCTTGTACGCTTTTCACAGGACCCATCAGCCATAATAAAAGATCAAGGTCATGAATCGCCTGGTTCATAAGGACACCACCATCGAATTCCTTGGTCCCTCTCCATGGCGCCTGATCATAATAAGCTTGATTACGATTCCAGCGCACGGTTGCATTAGCGTGACTTAGCGTACCAAATTTATTAGTTTTTACTGCTTCTTTTAATGCCTGAATGGCTGGCCTGAAACGGTTTGGATGAACTACAGCCAATTTTACACCATTCTCTTTAGCATCCTGAATCATGGATTCACCGTCTTCTAGTTTCAATACCATTGGTTTCTCAACGATAACATGTCGTTTAAAAGAGGTGACGATTTTAGTCAACGGGGCATGCAAACCGGATGGAACACAGATGTTCACGACATGAATATCTTCATTTTCTGTCAACATTTGATTTAGATCTGTATATTTTTTATACCCGTGGTACTCTGGTAAGTTCAATCTTTCTTCGTTTGTATCACAAACGGCTACCAAACGAGCGCCTTCCACATTGTTAACTGCTTCGATATGTTTCTTTGCTATATGTCCTACCCCTACAACAGCAAAATTAATCAATTTTAGATGCCCTCCTTGCGTCCAGAATATATTTCCATAAAATCAACATCACTACTGCCAAGAACAGCCCCAGAATAAAGCCACCAATTACATATTCTAATGTATGGTTGTCTACTTTAGAGACATTCACAGAGCTGACTTCAGGTTTTTCGAAGAAAGCCAGATCCGCGTTAACCCGGTCAATTTTAGCAAGAGACGAGGCAATTTCTACATCATTTTGTCTCACTATTTCTTCGAACACTGCACTATCTTCTTCTGACAATGCACTATCAAGCCTGTTCAAATATTGCTCTTGAGCAGACTCAAGTTGGCTTAAGTAATTTTCTGTTCTCTCAATAATACTTTCAGTTTCTTGGAATCGCTTCTCGTATTCGTTCATAAGGTCACTTTCCAAGTCAGTTCTGAAAGCTTCTAATTTATTTTCAAGATAGGATTCATCGTCCCCATAGACTTTAACTTTTAGGAAGTTGTTAGCTGAAACATAGAACTCATCCTCTGGGTTCAGACCATAACGGTCGGCAACCATAGCCCTGTCATTTAGTATTTCCAAGTATACGGAACCTGTGTAAACAGTTGTCTGTCCAATATATTCAGCTTTTTTGGGGACAAGGTAAGATGCCGCGCCCCCCAGAACCAACCCTATCAAAGGAATAAGTATTAAGAAAAGTTTTTTTCTCCAGAAAAAAAGTAAGTATTCATAAAGAGTAAACTGTTTTTTTTTATCTTCCAAAAATCACACCAACCTTTTTGGCTATTATGGTCACCAATAAATAGAAACGCCCCTAGTGCCTAGGTGACGCTTCTGGAATAGATTTACTTATTAAAGAACTCAGCAATCTTCTGAACTACATAGATCTGCTGCTCTTCTTTAAGTTCAGGGAACATCGGAAGAGACAACGCTTCCTTGGCTGCCTTTTCTGCAACCGGGAAGTCTCCTTCGCTATATCCCAAATCTTTGAATACCGGCTGAACGTGTAATGGCAGCGGATAGTAAATCATTGTAGCTACACCTTGTTCTTTAAGGAAAGCCTGAAGTTCGTCACGCTTTTCTACCCGGATTGTATACTGATGGAATACATGATAACTCCCTTCAACCTCAACTGGAGTAGTTACTTTTTCTCCTGCCATCTCATGAAGTAGCTTTGTATATGTGTCAGCTTTTTCCCTTCTTAGTTGGCTCCACTTATCCAAGTGAGGGAATTTCACATTAAGGACAGCTGCCTGAAGTTCATCAAGACGACTGTTATACCCTAATACATGATGGTAATATTTAGGTTTGCTGCCATGAACACGGATTACACGGCTTTTTTCCGCAATATCCTCATCGTTAGTGACAATCATACCTCCGTCTCCATATGCTCCAAGGTTCTTGGTCGGGAAGAAACTGTATGTAGCAGCTGTCCCTAACTCTCCAACACTTTTGCCGTTGTGCTTTGCCCCAATTGCTTGTGCAGCATCTTCAATAACAAAAAGGTTATGCTTTTCGGCGATTTGTTGAATGCGCGTCATATCCGCCATTTGTCCATATAAGTGAACAGGAATAATTGCTTTTGTTTTATCTGTAATAGCTTTTTCAATAGCTTCCGGATCAATATTGAATGTTACCGGATCGATATCAACATAAACCGGCGTAGCGTTCGCTCTCGCAATGGCCCCACCAGTGGCGAAGAAGGTAAATGGTGTAGTGATAACCTCATCTCCAGCGCCAACTCCAGCAGCTTGAAGGGCTATATGTATGGCGTCACTTCCATTTCCACAACCGATCCCATGTGGAACCTTACTATACTCAGCAATATCTTGCTCCAATTTCTTAACATTATCCCCCAGGATAAAACGTGAACTGGACATAACTTCATCTAAAGTTTTAAGTACTTCTTCTCTTAACTCACTATATTGTTCGGAAAGATCTAACATAGGGACTTTCATTTAAATTCCTCCATTAATTTCAAAATCTGACAACCTATATTTTAACATAATAAAATATGCCAAAAACTATACTACATTGTGACAACTTTCGCATGCATTTTTTAAAAAAGCCGCTTGTGGAAACCACAAACGGCCATATTTTATTGTTTTCCTGTCACTTTTCGATACAGCTTAATAACCGGCTTATATCTGTCGTGGACCAATCCAATGGTTTCCGCAATAATTTCCGTAATTAGAAGCAAACCAAAAACAATCAGTATACTTCCCCACATAGTAGAAGCTTCCAATGTTATCGCACTTATACTGAAGAGCAATCCAAATGCATAGATAACCAGAACAGTGTTTCGATGCGATAGCCCCAACGCTAACAACCTATGATGCAGATGTGACTTATCAGGTGCTGATATCGGCTTTTTATTGGCTATTCTCCTAATTATCGCAAAGGTCGTGTCAAAAACCGGCACTCCCAAAATAATAATAGGAATAATAAAGCTAAATAAGGTTACACTCTTATACAGCCCCAATAATGATAGGATGGCAATTGAATATCCTAAGAATAATGCACCTGTATCTCCCATGAATATCTTCGCCGGGAAAAAGTTGTGATAAAGGAAACCCAACGCACTACCTAATAAAATCAGGGAGAGCATAAGAATCAACGGCTTACCTGCCAGGCCTGCCATAAAGGCTATTGTACCAATGACAATAGAAGAGATCCCGGCAGACAATCCATCCAATCCATCAATTAAATTAATGGCATTGGTAATGGCTACTATCCAGAAAAAAGTGACAAAATATGACCAGTTCCCCAACTCAAAAGTATCTATAAAGGGAATGGTAATAATATCTATTGTAAGCCCGCTTCCTACAACTGCTCCTGCAGCAAGAAACTGCCCAGCCAATTTATATTTGGCAGAAAGTTCATATTTATCATCTAATATCCCGACAGCCATAATCAGAATGGCTCCGAGAATAATGCCCGTGATCTTCTCATTGTAAAGTCCTCCGGCAAAGTAACCGGCAACTACTCCAATGAAGATAGCCAGGCCGCCCATTCGCGGCATGATTTTTTGATGTACTTTTCGTTTATTTGGTTCATCTGTAGCGCCAATCTTGATAGCCAACTTAATCACTAATGGAGTAATGATTAAAGATGTAGCCATGGAAATGATGAAAGGCAGCAAGAAATTTATTATATCCACTAGCATCACCTAGTTTTTCTCAAATTTTAATGCTTGTTAAAACCATTGTAATCGTATCATATTTCAACAAGAATTCAATCCCTTTTATATTACAATTTTTTATCTTTATTTACACGAAGAAACTTTTTACATAATATTATTACCTAAAACCATAGCCCCCTCCCACTAATAATAGACGAAATTAGAAGGAAAAGGTTTCAACTGAGCAAAATTTGTCGCTTTTGTTACATTAAATACCTTTATTGGTTAATACTTAAACTTCTACAAAATGTCTATGTACTAAATCACTGGTTTTTTAGCAGTTTTTGTAATAGATTGCAGATTAGGCTTACTAAATATGGTATAATTTAACCAGAAATTATGGGGATATAGGTGATTACATTTATGATAAAAAACATCAAAAAATTTATAAGCGACAGCTCATTCAAAGAATTAAGAAGACTCAAAAAAGAACTGAATAGAATCAACTCCCTTGAATCAACATATAAAAAAATGTCAGACAAACAATTACAAGAGCAAGTTTCACTTTTAAGAAAGCGTCTTGTAAGTGGAGCTTCTATAAATGAAATTATCCATGATGCTTTCGCATTAGTCAGAGAAACTTCCGAAAGGGTTCTCGGTATGCGGCATCACGATGTTCAAATCCTTGGTGGTCTATCTCTCGCTGAAGGTAATATAGCAGAAATGCAAACCGGAGAAGGAAAGACCCTTGTAGCAGCACTCCCAAGCTTTCTTCATGCCTTGCAAGGCAGAGGCGTCCATGTAATAACCGCAAATGAATATCTCGCAAGGCGTGATTTTGAGCACATCGGCAGTATACATACATTTCTGGGATTAAGCGTTGGTCTTAACATTTCCGGTCTCACCTCTGAACTAAAACAGGAAGCTTATCAAAAAGATATTACCTATGGAACTGCGAATGAGTTCGGGTTTGATTATCTGAGAGACCATATGGTTACCGACAATCAAGAAAAGGTTCAGCGCCCTTTATACTTTTCGATTATTGATGAAATTGACAGCATATTAATTGATGAGGCAAGAACTCCATTAATTATCGCAAACAAATCAAACCATTCTGCTGAACTGTACAATATTACATCCATTGTTGTCCGTTCATTTGAAGAGGAATCCGATTACGAATATTATCCGGAATCTAAACAAATTTATCTTACAGACGAAGGTACTACAAAAGTGGAAGAAGCTTTCGGGATATCAAACTTGTTCGATGCAGAGCATCAGATACTTCTTCACTTTATTATGCAGTCTTTGCGTGCCCACGTGATCATGAAGCGGGATGTTGACTATATTGTCCGGAACGAACAAGCTCTGCTTGTCGATCCATTTACAGGTAGAATCATGGAGGGCAGAAGCTACAGCGATGGCCTTCAACAAGCAATTGAAGCAAAGGAAGGAATTCCAATTCAGGATGAAAATCAAACCATGGCATCCATCACCGTCCAGAATTACTTTAAACTATATGAACTCGTTTCCGGCATGACCGGGACCGCAGCAACCGAGAAAAAAGAGTTTTTCGAAACTTATGGAATGAATGTAATTGAAATTCCTACAAACAAGCCAACTATCCGGGTAGACTTTCAAGATTTAATCTATAACGATCTTCCTTCTAAGTTAGAAAGAATCATGGAAGAAGTAAAACAGCTGAATAAATCAGGAAGGCCTGTTTTGATAGGGACAACTTCCATCGAACAATCAGAAAAAATTGCTGAAGAGTTCACTAAAAACGGCATTCCGTTTGAATTGTTGAATGCAAAGACAGAAGAGCAAGAGGCCCAAATTATCGCCAAAGCCGGTCAAAAAGGTAAGGTCACCATCGCAACCAACATGGCTGGACGCGGGACAGACATTGCAATTGATACAGAAGTTCGTGACCTTGGTGGACTTCATATCATTGGCACAGACCGTCATGAAAGCAGAAGGATTGACAACCAACTGCGAGGCAGGTCAGGAAGGCAAGGAGATCCTGGTTCCACACAATTTATTCTCTCCATGGATGACAGAATCATTACTTATTATGACGATGAAGATGTGAGGAAGTGGAAGAAAAAGGTGAAAACAGATACTACAGGTTTGATCCTTCAGCCTAATCCTATTAAGTTCCTGGACAAGATTCAACTTACAGTTGAAAGCAGTCATTTCTCTTCACGTTCCAGCCTGGTAAGGTTCGATAATATTATCGACCAACAGCGGCGCGCTGTATATTCGCAGAGGAACCGCCTTCTTGCTAATGAAGATATCTTTTTTATAGTGAAAGAATTAATAGAAGCAAACATAGCTTCTATATTCGAAAAGTATTGTCCAAAAGATCAAATGCACGAAGAATGGAACATCCGTGGGTTAGTAGAAGAGATATCCCTTTTATTCCCGTTTGCAAACCTCAAACAGGAAGACTTTGAAAATTTGGAATATATATCATTAAAAGAAAGAATAGAGACAGTTAAGGCAGAGGCATTTTCATTTATGGAGACCCATTCCTCAATGATAGAAGTTAATAAACAAATGAAATCAATAACTCTTGCTATCCTGGATCAAGTTTGGGTCGAACATCTCGAGAATATGGAAAAGTTAAAAGAAGGAGTACATTTGCAGGCCTTTGGACAGGAAGATCCTTTCAGATATTTCGAAAGAGAAGGATACGAAATGTTCTTATACTTGTTGCAACAGCTACACTCTCGAATTGCAAGAAGATTTTCTGTACTTATCAGGCAATATTTTGATACCAAGAGCGAGGTGAACAGCTAACATGAATGCTCAAAAAGAAAACACAACCCTGTCAGAAGGATTACACAAAACCAGCCTATACTTTCATCCCTCTTGGAACATGGCAGACCAAGAGAAGTATATTTATATGTACCATCATGCAAAATTGTCCGGATTAAGAGAGAACCAACTCTCTTTTTTAGGCATTGAACTTATTGAAAACGACGATAAAAGCCTTGTAATAACGGCATTTATCCGAAATGCGTTTAAAAAGCTGACTAGACTTCAGAATATTGTTTTGACTATTGTCGATGAGAATCACCATAAGATCGCCAGTAAACTGGTTGAACTGGAAGATTTAGGATCATTGCCACCCTGCACGAGTGTACCTTGGCGCTTCCTTTTCAGTAAGGAAGACCGTTTCACTAATAAACCCATAAGTAAAAATGGTTGGAAACTACTTGTTGACTTAAAACCCAAGATCAGTAAGCCGATACTTGACCTGGAGCCGATATGGGCCGAAAGATTAAACGATGCACAAAAAGGGGCTTTACAAAGAATTGTTGATCAGCAGCCAACTCTCGTAAATAAAAATGATTTTAACCTGATGGGACTAGAACTACATCTCGATAAAAATAAGAAAGAAGTCATTGCCAATGTATTTTTAAGAAATACGACAGAACAAACAATTAGATTGGATTCTTTAACGCTATGCTTGGAAGACGCCTTTGAGAATGAAGTGACAAGGAACAACTTCCTTTTCGAGGAGCTTGAAGTTAAACCAAATACGTACAAACCATGGTCATTTATCTTTCCATTATCAGGTAGTCATATAATAGAAGAAATTGATTTTCGAAGGTGGAGAGTGACTCCGGTAGATACAAAGGCTGTGGGTAAATGATTGAAATAGTGAAAAAGCAAAGGGGCAGTCTTTTCTGGACTACCCCCTTGCTTTTTTTTACTTATTTATTAAAAACTTACGGATGCCACATACCCTTCATCTCCATTTGGCAATGATACTCGATACCACACAAAATGGTTACTCGGGTTATTATCACTCTCCGGTTTACCCAGAAATTTTAACGTTGAACCTGCAGGCAGCGATGAAATAAAATCACCGGAAGTAGTCGGCTTGCTTCTCAAAGCGACACTATGCTTTAATATTGCTGTTTCACCTATTTCAAACACCTGAGTTGTTTTTGTCGTCCTAGAGGTCTGGTAATACATCTTGGCACCAAACTCCATGATATTAGAGTTTTCTTTATAAGTTATCATAATATCGTCTTTTGATAGGGCCTCAGGGTTCACCTGACTATTATTACTGATAGTAGTGTATATCCTTTGCTGATAGGTTGCAGGATATATAGTAGGATCATTAATCTTTGACAATCCATTATAAGCTAAAATAGCAAAATACCAATTTTCCAGAAAAGCAAGATCACCATTATTGATTACAGGAATGTCATAGTCAAGCTTTTGTTTTAAAATCTCTGCGCCTACCTGAATATTGTAGGCAGTGTCAAATTTTAATCTTTGGTAATCATAAGGACTGTTGTTAGAGTCTACAGTTATCTGCATCAAGCCAACTCCATTATCAAAACTGATATTCGGCCCATAATTACGACCAAATTGAGTAAATGCAGTTTCATTGTAGGCAATAGCTTTTAGGATTTCCGGCGGGATACCTGTTCTTTTAGCTTGCTGAGTCAAAAGATCTTTTAGTTCAGCATACGACATTTTGACAGTATTATTAGCATTCTCAACCCCTGAATAGAGTTCATTCCAAAATGGACTGCTCCCTTTCACATTTTTAATATGAATATTAGCTTGTTCTAATCGAGGATGTGAAACACCCTTTGCAATTTGTCCTTCTACATCATTTAAAGCATTATAAACCGTTATTTCATATATTACAGCTCTCAGCAGGCTTTCTGCAGGATCTTTAAACTCCTCAAGAATGGCGTCTCTTGTAGATTTTCCATACACTCGATATAATAACACTGCCTGCTTCCTGATCTCCGCGCTTAAAGTATCATAGGACGCTTTTGTTTTTTCAATATCTTCATAAACATATATATTATTATGAAGTGTTGCCTTATGAGCTTGGATTTTCTTGCCTGACGTTATAGCGTCGATGTAAGCCATGGCACGCTTGAAATGAATCGTTACCTTGGATTCCAAGCGTTCCTCTAACTGTCGTTTTTGTTCACTTTCGGGTAAAGCAGATACAGCTTTTTGAGCCTCCGACAAAGCTACCTTAGTACTATTATAAGTATCCATGTTTGGGTAGTCGACTTTACCAATGTACTCAATAGAAATGGCCCACTTTAGGGCACCTCCCCATGACTCCGCTTCTTTAACCAATGTTTCAGCATGAGTAGTCCTTGCTGCAGTGGTTGGTTGACTACTGTATAAAAATACAAAACCACCTAAGAATAGAGCTACAAATAGATATTGAAGATTTCTCAATGTTATCCCCCTTATTCAAAAAATAAAGCCCTGGTTCGTCCCAAGGC
>NZ_ABCF01000023.1 GCF_000181495.1 Bacillus sp. SG-1 | reverse complement strand
ATACATTGTGGCACTAGCCACGCAGGAGGAAATATTATGTTACAAGGTAAAGTTAAATGGTTCAACGCAGAAAAAGGTTTCGGTTTCATCGAAGTTGAAGGTCAAGAAGATGTATTCGTTCACTTCTCTGCTATCCAAGGCGAAGGTTTCAAAACTCTAGAAGAAGGTCAAACAGTTTCATTTGAAATCGAAGATGGCGCTCGTGGACCTCAAGCTGCTAACGTAACTAAGTAATTAGTGAAATAGCAAAAAAAGAACTCCCTTAATGGGAGTTCTTTTTTTTGCTATTTTACTAGCTCAGTATAAACGACCAGCCGCTCCTCATACTCATGTTCTTCTTCGTCAAAATCCCCTGAACAAGTGATCAAATTTAATCGCGAGTCAGAATGGTACCCGAATATCCTTTCGAGCGGTGCATCATCAGTATAGTAGGATTCCACTCCAACGACTTGAAACGTGAGTAATTGTCCATCCTTCCCTAAGATCTCCACTTTATCGCCTTTTTGTAATTTTCCTATATGATAGAAAGCACCTGGCTTGCCTTTTCCATCAAGGTGTCCGGCAAGAACTGCATTCCCTTGTCCTCCGGGCTTCACCCCGGGTTTGAACCAGCCAGCTTGATTGATGTTATCTGGAACTTCCATTTCACCATTTTCGAGGATTCCCACACCGGCAACTTGAGCTTCCATTCCGATTGACGGAATTGTGATTTTTTCAGGTATTACCTCTATAGTTTGAAGATAGTCGCCAGCAGCTGGCTTATCAGCCTGGTTTGTTTCAGCAGATGAAGGAACCTCCACAGTTGGTGAAGGAGTTACCGTGACATCACTTTCCCGTGGGGCTGCACTTGTATTGACCCCAATTGTAGAAATAAGGAGAATCCAGTATAGAAGTATGGTTTTTTTAAGCCATGAATTCATTTTTTCTCCTCCTATGTAAATAGAAGAGAAGGGGATCCCCCTCCTCTTCATCATCATTTACTCAGTTGCAGTTTTACGTCTGAATAAGATAAGGCCTGCAAACAATACACCTGGAAGTGCCCAAAGGATCCAAGTACTGTTGGCCGTCTCACTCATACCGCCCATACCAGTGTTAGGCATATCAGGCATACCGGCGAACTTTTCAGGGAACTGGCTTACAAATGCAGCACTGAATAGTTTAGCAGGTGTAAACATATGACCGTAACCTTCTCTTGCAGTATCCCATGCAGCTTCATAGTCTTCAGCAACATAGCTGTCGAAAGTACCAGTCAACTGATTTACGTGTGTTTGAAGTCCAGCTGCAAGAGTTTCAGCTTTCACACGATCTTCTGTTGCAGCACTGATAAACTTAGAGAAATCTTCACGATACTCGTCCAACTCTTTTAAAGCTTCTTCTTTTGCTGCTTCGTCATTAGCACCAGTAGCTTTTACGTAGTCAACAAAGTAAGAAATATGGTTACTCCACGTTTCGTTGAACTGTGCTGCCGCTTCGTCACCATAAACGGATCCGATTGCAGCAGAAAGTTGATCAGTGTTTTCAGACAATACTTTTACATTTGCTTCAAATTCAGGTGCTCCTTCGATTCCATTCTGCATAGCCTGTTGAGCAAGTGCAAAGTGTTCGGAAAGAAGGAAATTCAAGTCAGAACGGAGGTTTGCAGCATTAGTTACAGCTTTCGTATCATTGAATTTTTCCGGGAATTGGTTAACAATTGCACTTGATAGTGCCTTACTTGTCATATACAAGTGTTCCATTGCATCGCTTTGTGTCATGTAAGCTTTTTCATAGTTTTCTGCCATATACGCATCAAAGCCGGAAATCAGCTGGTCGATGTGTGTTTGCAGGCCTGATGCCAGCACATCTGCTGGAACTTCTCCATTTGTAGCTTCAGCAATGAACTTTGAAAAGTCCTGTTTGTACATGTTCAATTCTTCCAAGGCAGCCTGTTTTCCTGCTTCATCATTATTAACGGAAGCTTTTACATAATCGACAAAATATCCGATATGATTGCTCCAGAATTCATTGAACTGTTCTCCTGCCGCTTCACCATAAACACTTGTGATTGCTGCAGTAAGGTCTTCTGTATTACCATTCAATGCTTCCGCCACTTGAGCGTAATCTTTGTCTCCATTTGCTGCTTTTCTCATGGAAGTCATCGCAAGGTATGCGTGTTCAGAGAAAAGCCTGTCCAGGTCTGCTCTTAACTCCACTGCAGGAGTTTCCACCGTTGGCATGTCTGAGTGATTATCTGCTGACGCTAATCCGGGAACTAATAGGGACAAACTTAATGGGACTGCAACTAAAGCTTTCTTAAAATTCATCTTCTACCTCCTAAGTTTTTTTCTTCCTTGTAGACGTTATGTAACACTCCTGTAAGGAAGATGTTCAATTCTAATGCTACATAGGGACTATTCCACGGTACTAAGGACTTAAACATACAAAATGTGCTGAAATGAAAAATGAAGTATAAGAAAAATCCCATGAACCCTTATGCATGTAAGCGTTAAAACTTTTAAAAAAATTAGTTTTTTTATACTTTTGGTTGAGACATATGGTTTGCTTTACGAAAAAAAAAGGTAAGTATATAATGAATGTATCATCATAAAATAAAAAAGAGAGCCCTGACGGCAATCAGGACTCCCTTACAGCAAATACCTGCATGGATATGCAGCGGCTTAACATAAGCTAAACAGACGAAGTAATCATCTTTAACCTTTGGCCGGGGATGGGATGGTTACTTCTTTTTTTCGGTTGCCGCGATAATCGCGGCAACAAGCGTTCCAAACGCAATCATAATCTGAAGGACATCTTCAATCGCAACCATTAGCGTATCACCTCCCTTCCTCGGGAGTATGAGCCGCTGCCCCATCCTGTATTGTGCTGTATCTCTATTATATCATCCATGAGCATTTCTTTATCTCAGCATAAAGAACCCCTCACAATTTTTCGACTGGGCAAATGGACCTGTTATCTTGCCTAGTCTGATAAGAGTGTGCCTCTTGCCATTCACCGTATGAAAAACCATAATGTTTCTCCAAGCCTGCCGTTCCTATATCCCTCATAACTTATGCGATAAAATTTCGTCTGAATAGCAAGATCCTCCATACAAATCAAGCTGCCTAGTGTATGTTGTTTCAATTTCTCAATACAGAATAGTAACCAATTCCGCTAAAAGCTGTTTGCTAAATATTGTTGCAGTTATATTATATCTTGCTTTCCGCTCCAGGTGTGTGACTCCGCGGGTACAAGGGGTAATTAGTAGGTGAGATTATTGGATAATGTATAGTCACCTACAAAAAGAGCGTTAATTTGTATGTAAGTTATCAAAATTCATACAACCACCTACCAATCTTGTTATTATTTGTATGAGACTTTATAAGTATTAGAGATTCACCTGCCAATTGATGAATCCCCCTCCTAATACTCTCTATATTTCCATGCAGGAGACGACGCTGAGCCGGCCTCTTAAATATAAAAGCAGAGGCAACTATGCGCCTCCGCTTCCCATCTCTATAATTTTTTCAACTCGTTTGCCAGGAATTCAACATCTGTTCCAACCACCACCTGAATGTCTCTTTGGTTCAGTTTGATGACCCCTTTGGCACCAAGTCTCTTCAATTCCACTTCATTTGCCAATCCTGTGTCGTTTACAATTAAACGCAGCCTTGTGACGCAGTTATCAATTGCAACGACATTGCCCTTGCCCCCCAATGCAGTGAGGTATTTGCCGGCAAGGCCTTTATAATCTCCCCCGGAAGCAGCGCTTTGGGAGAACTCGCCTTCAACCTCTTCTTCCCTTCCAGGTGTTTTCAGGTTGAATTTAATGATCATGAAGTAGAAGATCACAAAGTATAGAGCACCGTACACTAAACCAAGCAACAGGAGTACCAGCGGTTTTTGGGCAATATTATAATTCAAAATATAGTCAATCACCCCTGCAGAAAAGCCGAAGCCGTGATGAATATCCAGAATGTACGTCAGCGACATGGCCGCTCCTGTCAAAACAGCATGTGCCAGATACAAAACTGGTGACAAGAACATAAACAGGAATTCAATCGGCTCCGTAATACCTGTCAAAAATGAGGTAAAAGCAATGCCGACCATTGCACCGGTGATCAACTTTCGTCTTTCCTTTTTCGCCGCGGCAATCATCGCAAAAGCAGCAGCAGGCAAACCGAACATCATGACAGGGAAGAAACCGGTCATGAAGATGCCGGAATCAGGATCTTTCGCGAAGAATCGGGTCAAATCGCCTTTTACGACTTCACCGGCAGCATTCGTGAATTCACCAAATTCAAACCATACCAATGTGTTTAAGACATGATGAAGACCTAGTGGTATCAATAACCGGTTTAAGAATCCAAACACTCCTACTCCTAGTGCTCCGGCTCCAACGATCCACTCGCCCACTGCATTGATGGCTTCCTGAATAGGCGGCCAAACATAGCCGAATACACCGGCCAGCAAAATCATGACGAGGGACGTAATAATCGGTACAAACCGCCGTCCGCCAAAGAAGCCCAGATAATCAGGGAGCTTTTTATCATGGTAGCGATTATATAACAGCCCTGCAATGACACCGGATAGTATTCCTCCAAGAACTCCCATATTGATGCCGTCACTTATTGCCTTTGTTCCTTCTCCCAATACCAGGAACCCAATGGCTCCCGCCAGGCCGGCAGCGCCATTGCCATCCTTCGAGATCCCTATCGCCACTCCAATCGCGAACAGCAACGCAAGATGATCAAAGATTGCCTTCCCGGCAGCTGAAATAAAAGCAATGTCCAATAAGTCCGGCTGACCAATTCTTAGTAATAATGCCGCGGCGGGAAGAACAGCAATCGGAAGCATTAACGCTTTACCAATTCGTTGCAGAAATCCCAACATCCTTATCCCTTCTTTCTTTTTGTTGTAAACGCTTGCATAAAGGCCCGTACTCTAAAATATGACAAGTATGCGCCCGGATAGAACAATCAAGATAAAAATAAGAGCGCCTCCTTTTTTAGGAGGAGCGCTCTTTAATCATCAAATATCGATACTGCGGATATGCAAATCCCGCTGCGGAAAGGGAATTTCAATGTTATTTTCTGAAAGAATTCTATTTATCCTAAAGTTCACGTTGCTTTTAATGACAACCAATTGATTAGGATCTGATATCCAGAGAAACAGTTCAAAATCGAGAGAGGATTCTCCAAAGCCAACAAAGTTGACGAATGGTTCAGGGGTATCCAAAACAGTCACCGAAGCTTCACTTTCTTCCTTTGCAACTTGTAAAAGAAGCTCCCTCACCTTTTCTGCATCCGTTCCGTACGCTACTCCCACCGGCAGTACAAGACGAAGACGCGGGTCACTGAATGATCTGTTCACCACTTTTTCTTCAAGGAAATAGGAATTTGGGACGATAATATGCTCGTTATCCAGTGTCTTAATAACAGTCGCCCTCATGTTGATTTTTTCCACATCACCAATGACATCATCCACTATGACTCTGTCGCCGACTTTAATGGGCCTTTCAAATAAAAGAATGATACCAGAGATGAAGTTTGATGCAATATTTTGCAGCCCAAAACCAATCCCGACACTGATGATGCCGGCAAAAACAGTTAGAGCACTAAGATCTATGCCGACTGTCGTCAAACTGATAATAATCGCTAATACCATAATCGTGTAGTGGGCTATACGATCAAAAGTAAATCGAAGACCCTTATTCAGGTTGTAACGATTATACATTGCAGGCAAGATTGCTTTCGTCATCACTTTGGAAATCCTGCTCGCCAAGGAAATAATCAATATAGCCATAACAATAAGGAACAGCGTCACTTTCATTTGCCCAGTAGTAAATAATACGACAAACATCCATTGGGAGTCACTATAATAATTCAGCAGAAACAGTAAAATACCATAAAAGCTGACCCAGTTCACAAGGCTTCTTGCCACCTCATAAAACCGGGAAAGCTGCCTTGCAGCCCAAAGAATCAAAGACCTTGCAAGGAGAACCCCCACTACAACAGCAATCGTAATCATTATGTCGGGAAAATGAATAATGTTGGACCATTCTTCATATGTATGAAAATTCAACCTTCCAACTCCTCTCTTCTCACTACCTAACTTCAATTAAAAAGATAATAAAAAAGAAGGAACGCTTAAACGTCCTCCTTCTTCTTCCTTTCTTACTTCTTCTTAAATACTTTATCAGATGCCCCTTTTAAAACCCCTGAAGCAGTATCGACTGTTTTTTCCACAGCCTTGTTACCGGTGTTTGAAACCCCTTTTACAAAATCGGCTGATGTATCAGATACCTTGCCTACCAAACCGCCTTTCCCGCTAACCGACTTTACAATTCCATTTGCTGTATCAGCAGTCTGGTTCACCAGATCACTCGCCTGTTTAGAAGTGTTCTTCAATAAATCCTTTGGAGTGTTGGAGTTTTTCTCTGTCATTCTGTCGTCCTCCTTTGTTTTTCAGGATACATAACTATGCCTATGACCAAAAGCGGATATTATGAATACATAATCATATCGGAACACATGCAGAATGAAATCCGCAGTGCTGGAATCTATGCTTATCTAAAGGATGTGAGAGGCATCACCGTAAGGGTTTCGTACGTCCACTGACTAATAATTTTGTACAATGCTCTAAGTTAACGAAGAAATTTTTCTACCCTTGAATTTATACTTGTTCAGTTACCTCTGAATATGTTCATTCGTTTACGACTAACATTTTCCCGTAAACCGACTTTGACCGAATACTCCATTGAGAAGGTTATTGACTGAAAAACCGTCTCAGTCAGCCCCACGATCCCTCTAAGTTTGGATTACCATTTTTATTTTTGATCCTCACATAGAATTCCGCTTGAAAAATTGCTATATTAGTTAAAGAGTAAAAGCAACGAAAGGGTGTTGTGAAATGACAAGCACGAACGAAATGAACGAGAACATTGTTCATTATACAGATGAACCTGATGAAGTCAGCGGCAGATGCGAATGTGGAAACAAGCTGTTTAAATCGACTGTTAAAGACGGTATGCTATACAGAAAGTGCAGAGAGTGCGGAAAAACAAAAATAGTATAAAAAAAGCAGCCTTCCCGTAAAACAAGGAAGGCTACATTTCTATGTCCGTATTCTTATTGATATATCTCTTATGAAGGATCTTAGCACCCAAAGCGATAAGCCCCAGGGCTGCATAAATCAGAAATAGAGCAAAGAAACCCCATAATCCGATAACCGCATCGGCAAATTCCATATTTCCCCGATTCGTAATGGCCTGCTGAATTTCTATGGCAAACACCAATACAAACATGAAGGTCATTGTATATAAGAATGCAATCATGGTGACGCCAAAGGGGAGTCTCGAAAGCCATTTTGTTATGATAAAAACAACAAAAAAGGCACCGATCCCGATAAAGCCCATAATCCAAAAGTGCAAGTCTTTATCTGTGAGGCTCAAGCCCAAAAGATCATTTGACAGCATAATCAACAGGTCATGCAGTTGATTCACTACTTCTGCTAATGCCTTAATGCCTTCTTTCATTCCAAATCACTCATTTCCATACATAAATACCATTTACTCATTATAGCAATATAGAAATATGAGGGATATACTTTCTTAAAAAGAAATCCAATTACTACCGGCTTTCAATTGTCATGGCACCGACTGCATGCCAACGGTTCATCCTTGCTTTTTTTATAAACAATGGATCCTTTCCATACAGGCGGATGACGTCCTTGATTTCCTCGGGCAGATATTTCTCGTTTCGGTTATTTGCAAGAGAAGGATAACCCGACCCTCTTTGCAGGTAATCCGAGCTTGCCACCCTGTACCATCTTTCATCTTCAAGTGGCTGATCCCCAATCAATATATTGATGACTTTGCTTCCGTCATGTTCTATTTTGGCTCCTGAAACATGGAGCTTTCCGACAAATCTTCCTCTGAAACCAGGTCCCTTTCCGTCTGCAAGGCATGCTTGTGCATCTAGTGACACTTCGATTGCCTCGCGCAAATCTTTCCCCTGTATCTCAAAGGATGTTGGATTTAAAGGTGAGGGACAAATTTCAATAAGCTTTTTGTTGGATAGATAATCAAAAGCCCCCGCATTGACGATTCCGCTGTTAATCAATCCTATCTCACAATCCAGCATGTCTCTCAGCCCGTCGACAATCAAGTTGCTTATGGGGTTCTCCTCCACTACATCATGCCAAAGTGGTTCTTGGAGGCGGTAAAGCGGCTCGCTCAGAACAGCAATCGCTTTTTCTTTATTTCGTTTCAGGATGGCGAGGACTTCAGGATCTTTTTCTTCGGCATCAGTCGGCAATGTTTCGGAGTGCAGCAATGTCACTCCATCTGTTGTCACCTCAATTTCTATGCTTCCAACATGCTGTCCATAACATCCTGCACTATTCACAATAGTGCCATTGATGACCTTAGCCCTCTGGTAAAGCTGATGATCATGAGCGGAGATGATGATATCTATCCCGTCCACTTCCTCTGCGAGAACCTTATCATCATATGTACCGACATGATTTAAAACCACGCATAGGTCATACTTTCCTTTATAACGCTGCATCTCCTTAACCAGCGCTTCCTTAAACGAACTGATATGTACACCCAGGCCATCATTAAAATCCCCCAGATCTGGTGAAGACCCTGTAATGAAGATCCGAAGGCCGTTTTTCTCAATGATTGTTGAAGCCACCACGCCCTTTATCGGTGTCTTTTGTTTTCTGAGGAGGTTATTGCTGATGAAAGGCACCTTACTGCTGCTTGCCATGAATTCCAGTGTATCCACCCCATTGAAGGTTTCATTATTTCCAATGGTGAGGGCATCATACTCGACGGACTCCAGCAATTCAATTGCGGCCGCTCCACTTGTTCCCTGAAGTTCAATACTCCTGAAATCGGCAAAATCACCGCCATCCAATACTAATGTGTGTTCATCCTTCTGCTTTCTTATTAGGGATGCCGCTTTCGAAAACTGTTCAAAATGACTATGCAGATCATTTGTATGAAGAATTTGTAATTTCATGTTCCACCTCATTAATTCGGATTAATTCCTATCCCATTAATCTTCGAAACATGTTTCCATTATCCTGCAGCGGAATAAATATTTCGAAAATTTAAATTCCATTTTTTTCTTTGTTTTAGGGTTTAAAAAATTGGGATTTAGGCTATAATACCTATATGAACGGAGATGTTTTTTATGATCAAAGACATTGAAACCCTTTTTTTTATTAAAGAACTGGGCAGATTATTCGATGACTACAAGAGATGTCCAGACCAGAAAACAAAAGCTTTAATAGAAGATGAAATATTATTCTTAACAGAGATTATAAATCCAGTATAAATTTTAAATGATGGCCTTGCTTTATTAAAAGCGGGGCTGTTTTCTTTTTTTTTTGAGAATAGGCCGTTTCTCGCACTGCTTACCTCTCTCCCAACAGCCTGGATAAGGAACCAGTTACGGTTGCAGAAAAGGGGAGTTTAAGCCTATAAATGCAGGAAAAGAGTTGGCGATTCACAGGCTGTTTTCACTGAAATCAAAGTGGCAAGTATAATTTGTTTTTTAACCTTAGTAAATAAGATATAATAACACTAGTTATTATGAGCGCTGGAGAAGTTGGAGGATAGGGAAGATGACGAATGAACTTCAAGCAATAGGAAGCATGATATTGGAAAAGAAACATGTGATTGCCGAGGAAGTACATAAGGATAGACTGACCGGGGTGGCCAGACCGGATGCCATACTACGGAACTTCGAAGAGTTAGAGCCAAAAATCCTTGAGATTCGTGCTGAATTTATTAGCCTATTTGGAAATGCTTTAATAAACCACCAGGATAAACAAAAAGCACTTAACGAAATTGAGGAGTGGGGCCGCAAGAATGGTGATTACATTTTCCATTTGGGTGTAGCTTTAGACGAAGCCTTGAAAGATACAAGCTTTTATAGACAATATATTTGGAAGGCTATTAAGGACACTTCAAAAGAGACTGCTGTTTCAGCTGAAGCAATATTTGAAATTGTAGACATCATTGATCCATTATTGGATAAAGCTGTTTATTATTTCAGCCTCACTTATGTTGATAATTTTCAGAGATCACTTGAAAATGCCCATACTGCCTTTCTTGAATTATCAGTACCCGTTGTTCCGCTCGGTCCTGAAATCGGAATCTTACCTTTAATCGGAAACATAGACACCGAAAGAGCCAGACTTCTAATGGAAGAGACATTAAAGCACGCTGAAAAATTGAAATTGAGCCATTTGGTCATAGACTTATCAGGTGTACTGACGGTGGATACAATGGTGGCAGATCAATTATTCAAAGTCATCGATGCCCTTGCATTAATTGGGGTAAAGACCATCATTACGGGAATCCGCCCGGAGGTATCCCATACAATGGTTTCTTTGGGAGTAAACCTGAACCACCTGACTGTCAAAGGGACTCTGCACCAAGCTTTAAAGGAACTGAAATTTTTTTCCGTTTGTTAAGCTCTGTCATTAAGCGAACACACTTTGTGTTCGCTTATTTTTGTACAGGAAAATAGCTTCTCTTCCCTTCAATGACTACCTAGCAAACTTATCATAAAACGTTTTGATATATTTACCATTTGTGTCATAGTAGATTTCTTTCGTGTAATACCAATAAGAATCACTGTCACTGTACAATTTGATATAACCCGAAGAAATATAGGTCGTTTTGACATATGTCCATGTGTGGCCACCGCCGTCTGCTGGAACATACGATGGACTGACTGTATTGTTCTCTGCTTCGATTACCGTTTCCCTCTCGTTTTTCTCAGCTGAAACAATACAGTCTCCCAGAAGACCTGCTGCCAATCCCCCTCCTATTATGCTCACTAATATCCTTTTAGCTGCCTTCATTCCCTTATCCCCTTACATCTATTTATTCTATAAAAATATGAGTCTGCAGTCCTAGTTGATATTTATAGTTCCATTCTCTCACAAACTAACAAAATCCCCCAATTAAATTCAAGCAACGACGTGAAGATTCTCCACATATTTCGTCAGAGAAAGAAAAGTGTTGCCAAGCTTGGAGTGGGAGCAGATTATTTCTCAAGGCACTAAGGCTTTTTTATAAATACCGAAAATGCCCCACTCTTAGAGTGGGGCATTTCTAATTACCGGTGATTCATATCATTAGGATGAGGACCTTTACGTCTGTCCTTATTCAAAC
The DNA here is from genome assembly GCF_000181495.1 of Bacillus sp. SG-1. Taxonomy (GTDB): domain Bacteria; phylum Bacillota; class Bacilli; order Bacillales; family Bacillaceae_B; genus Rossellomorea. Next base: position 29,194 of record NZ_ABCF01000023.1, on the reverse strand, counting down.
CGTCGATTTGGCTCATTTCATCAGCAGTCAATTCAAAGTCGAATACATTGAAGTTTTCTTCGATTCTTGATGGAGTGACTGATTTTGGAATGACAATTGTATTTTTTTGAAGGTGCCAGCGAAGCACCACTTGTGCAGGTGATTTGCCATGGGCTTCGGCAATCTGGGTTACGACTTCATCTTTCAGCACTTCGCCGCCTTGCTCCAGCGGGCTCCATGCCTCAACAAAGATATCGTGCTTTGCACAGAATTCTTTTAATTCATTTTGCGCCAGGTATGGATGGCATTCCACCTGGTTTAACACAGGCTTTACATCACATTCATTCAGGATGCGCTCAAGATGTTCAATTTCAAAATTACAAACACCGATCGCTTTGACTTTGCCATCCTGATAAAGCTTTTCCAATGCCTTATATGTATCGACATACTCATCAAATTCAGGAGTCGGCCAGTGAATGAGGTACAGGTCCACATAATCAAGACCCAGTTTTTCCAAGCTTTCGTCAAAAGCACGCAATGTGTTGTCGTAACCTTGATCACTGTTCCAGACTTTCGTAGTAATAAATAGTTCTTCACGTGGAACGGATGTTTCTTTCAGCGCTTTCCCTACACCCTCTTCATTTTGGTAGATCATCGCTGTATCAATGGATGTATAGCCTGTTTCCAAGGCTTTTGCAACTGCAGCAGTCGCCTGATTATTTTCAACCTGCCACACGCCGAATCCAAGCTGCGGCATTTTCAAACCATTATTTAGAGTCACGAAATTCATCTGGCATTTCTCCTTTTGGATTTTTTCCTTAGAGGTTCACCCCTATAAGGTTCACGGTTCATGAAAATTCATTCCGAGTACAATTACTGGGAATAATCACATTATACAAAAGAAAACGTGAGAGGATAAAGTAATCTGTCTTGGCAAAGAAGCGAATTTCGCGTGATTAGCAGACGCTTCTTTAGTCTTTCTATTTAACTTCTGACATACCTCCATCAGTTAAACCCTAAGGCCTTTTAACGCATGTCTGCCTCCAAAAAACGGTCCTGCTTAGCCTTTGATCCAATCTTTTTGTTGTCTTTTGATTTACGCGGCGAATTCACTTACGGGCATGGTATAAAAAAATCATAACATAATTTTATCCATTATGATTAATTCGTCCTTATAGGGATTGAAATGACTTAACAAGTTCACTGTGATTTTTTCTTCAAATTAAGCCCTTCGTTGGTTGAGAAAGCATCTCTTCATTCTGGCACCCTCCACCATAGAGGCAAGGACCAAAAAAGTATCAGTACCATGAGCTTCTATAATAAGGGAAGAAATTTCTCTTATTATAGAAATGTCGAGGAAAATGGGGCAGATAGGGAAAAAACCTTCCGCTATTAACTTAAAAAACATGAAAATTGGGTTACTGAGCATGTTTAACGGAAAATCCTTCCCTTATTTACCCCTCCCCAGCTAAATTTTGCAGTTTAACAGAAACTTTTTCCCTTATTTTAAATACCCTTCCCCTTATCTAGGTGACCTTCTCAATTAATGGATTTATTATGTGGTTTTTCATTACGCTTCCTTAGTGCTTATTGGAAAACCCGTCATTTTTTTGGCTAAAGATTCATCTGCCTGTAATTAATACATTATCTCCCGTCCAACGCTGTTTAAGGCTACGTCTATAGCATGGCGGTTAAAGATGTATTCCATGATTCCCTGCCTCATGTCAGAACTCATCCCAACAAATTTAAGTGAGCAAAAAGCTCCTTTAACAGCTGAAGCCCTGTTTTGTACATTGACAGCTTCTGCTTCAGCAACTATGCTCATTGGTTCTATCCCTGCTGCTGGGGAGCTTAGCACAAAGCTGACTTCCACCTTCTCACCCTTTTGTAACCCATTCGTATCATCAAGCCAAACGGAACAGCCTCCACCAGACAGATCATTCATTAGTCCAGCGACATTTTTTGAATGAATTGTTAGTTCTACGGGCCTGCATAACGGGATTCGATATTCTTCCCTGCGCTGATGCCTTTCTATTTTATCCGGACACTTTAGAAGCAGCCATTCAGGATTTTCATTGAGCGGATTGAACACGAGTGTTTCAAATCGGCATGGCACATCTTTGTCATCCTGGTAATCCACGATTACCTGCAACCCATCTGTGAGCGTAATCTCTCCGTTACCATCAGCTGATACAGGCTTACTGAGAATTAACTCACTGGTGTTCATGTTATGGACAATAGATGTGTAGGTCCCCTTTTCTTCACCGGTTGGAACAATGATTGTGACAGATTTATTAATTACTGGAAGATACATAAATGATTAAGCTCCCTTCAAAATTATTAACTTATAAAACAGTTTTAACTCTATTTCTCTTTCAGAAGTTGTATAGCCGTTTGATTAATAGTCTTTTGTCGAGAGTTGATGGTCTTCAAAAAATTTTTTTGCTGTCATAAGTGCACTTAGCGACTTTGGAAATCCTGCATAAGGGATACTGTGCAAGATGACCTCCAGAATTTGATCCGGTGTCAATCCTGCCTTTATCGCTGCATGGAAATGAACTGGCAGTTGTTCAGATGCCCCCTGTGTTATCAAGGATGACAGCACGATAAGATTTCGTTGTTGAAAATCCAGGTTTGGCCTCGTATAAACATCGCCAAATCCAAATTCGAGCATCATGTGATAAAACGAAGGAGAAAACTGTTTAATGCCTTCCAATACAGTCAGAGCCTCACTCCCTGCATATTCTTCAACAGCTTCGAGCCCTTTACTTAAGCGTTCATTCATAGTAGTAGCCCCTTTTCTATTTCAATGTAACGACTCTGGACAAGGTAGGCGGCACTTCAGCCGGATCCACGATGGCCTCAATCACTACAGGTCCATCAGCCTGAAGAGAAGATTGGATCGCTTCAGCCAGTTCCTCCTCATCATGGCACCTAAAGGAAGTCACTCCCATAGCTTCAGCAAACTTTGCTGCATTTAGAGGCGTTTGATAAGTGGTCCCAACTGACCGTCCAGTCGAAAAAGACATTCCTTTATCCACCATATCCAGCTGGCCATTATTAAGTACTACAAATAGTACAGGGACTCTATTATTCTTCGCGGTGATAAATTCTGTCCCATGCATTAATGTACATCCGTCTCCGGTTAAACAAACAACCGGCTTTTCCGGTGAGGCAATTTTCGCTCCAATTGAAAAGCCTATGGCATGTCCCATTGCCCCAAAAACATCGTCAAAGAAGAAAGTGCCAGGTTGATAGATATCATAGTGGCGCACAGCATAAAAGGTATGGCTCCCGTCATCCCCAAAAAGAATGGCCTCCTTTGGAAGGTGTGATCGTAATGTTTTGACTGCCTGCTCGGAAGTTAACATTCCATCCCTCCCTGCAGATGGTTCTTTTGCCAGTGATGACGTTGCTGCCACTTCAGCTAACGCGGGGTTGGGTTGACACCCGGCAATCTCGATCAGTTTCTTTAAATTAGCTTTAGCGTCACCCAACAATACCTTCGTCGGTACTGGAAGCGACTTTCCGGCAAACGTCAAATCACAATCAAATTGCAGGATCAAATCCGGGTGCATGTCGGCCGAAAAACCTGCGAGGGACATATCAGATAATTTAGTCCCCACGACAATCATTACATCAATGCCCGATTTTAAATATTCAGCGGACTTCTCAGTGCCTCCAAGGCCAAATCCTCCCAGACTGAGCGGGTGGACTGAAGGGAAGGCTCCCTTGCCGCACGGGGTAGTGATGACTGGAATATTCCAGTGTTCAGCAACCAAGCCGACTTCCTCATATGCATTGGAAATCCCGACTCCTTTCCCAAGGAAGAGAACTGGCTTCTTTGCATTGTTAAGGATTGAAGGAACTTGGTCTACATCGGGTGAAATCACTGTACCTATGTCAGCAGGTAATGGATAATAGAACGATTCTATCTCTTCCATGTAGACATCATATGGAATGGAAAGGTGTACGGGACCTTTTTTCCCTGTGACAGCTTTCTCAATAGCATGCCTTAGATAAAGCGGGAACATTTCACTGCGCTCCACCCGGGCACTGAATAATGTTACCGGTTCAAACATCTTTGTTAAGTCCGTCCCGAAGCTGCTTGAATCCTGGCCTTGGGCTTTCCCGGTTGATTGTATCGGCTGATGGCCAGTGATAAAAAGCACGGGCAGGTGGTAGGCCTTGGCTTGTCCGGCAGCGGTCAATAAATTGGTTCCTCCCGGGCCGGTTGTACCAATGGCCACCCCAAGTGTGTTTTTAGATAACGCATAGCCTGACGCTTCGTATCCCGCCCCGCCTTCATGGCTGCTCAAGACGAAATTGATATCTTCTGCTTCCAGATCAAACAACAAAGGACATACAGCCTTGCCCGGAACCCCGAATACATCTGTGATTCCCCAATGTCTAAAGTGCTCTGCTAAAATCTTGGATACTTTTTTCTTCATTCTCTATCTCTCCTAACGAAAGTTCATTCATCGTTTTCACCGTGCTTCAGCACTTGATTCTCTGTCTCGTTAAAGTATGGGACTTAGAAATGTTATGTAAAGGGTTTCCCGGGAACGGGTGTTATGCTCTCCCCCCCGTTAAATCTCTGGTCCCCGAGCCTTCAGAGATCCCTCCAGGGCCGCTATGCTGAGAGGGCGTCAGCATGTTCAATCAACAGCATGGGCTGTCTTTTCCACGAGATTAATTAAATTTTCAAGTTCGTTAAAGCTTTCTACAATGCCTTTCATCTGGCTTCTCTGTTCCTCAATGCTTGCAAATATTTCTTGTGAAACAGCAGTTGACTGCTCTGTAATACTTGAAATAGATTCAATATCGCTTACGATTGCTTCTGTATTACCTCCCACAATATCCACCATCTCTTGAACCTCTGATGAGTGTGCAACCAGTTTGTCCATATTCATTAGTATGTCTTTTAATGTGCTGCCGGTTTCTTCACCTAACACAGTACCTTTTCGAGTAGCTTCCTGGCCGATTGCAACCTCCTGTGCGATCAAACTTGATTGTTCCTGGATACTTCCAAGGATATGGGATATTTCTTCTGTGGATTTTTGTGAAACCTCTGCCAGCTTGCGAATTTCAGCTGCCACCACGCCAAAGCCTTTTCCATGTTCCCCTGCTCTGGCTGCTTCAATTGCCGCATTCAAAGCCAGTAGATTCGTCTGATTGGAAATGTCACTGATCGCTTTAACAATGGTACTGATGCTTTTATTTTTTTCGTTTAACTCATTGATTAGTTGCGCTGTATTATGAATCATGGAACTCACTTGGGTGTTCTCACTCACCAATTCTTTTATCTTTCTATCACCTATGTTCGTGATTTCAGCTGTAGAAATTGAAAGTTGTTTCATCCCCTTTGCTTTTTCGACAACTGTCTGGACTTTCATGTTTGATGAATGAGTGGACTCATTCATATCCGTGATACTCGATGCCTGGGATTCTGCACCCTTTACAACCTCAGAAAAACTAAAGACGATCTCATCGGTTACCTGATTTGTCTTCGTGATTCGTTCTTGAAGATTGCTATAGAACTGAGTCAGAGAATGGAGGGTGATTTTTATATCCTCTATGATAGCCATATTTTTTTCTTGGCTTTTCATCGCGGTTTTTTCGTTTTCCTTCGCATCTCCTATAATTCGGTTACCTACTATACAGACCGATAAGCAGACAACACCGCAAAATAGATATAAAGCAAACACCACAATGAGATCAATCACCTGCAAACTATTTTCTAAATAAGGATTTACACTGAAATGGAAGAACAGCGAGAGAGACCCATAAATAATCGATAAAACCATGATCCTTGTATGTAAGTAAATCAGAGAAAATAATAATGTCATAAAAATGATGAGCCATGAATTCACTGAAGGAATGAACCAGATGACAATGGTACTCAATATGAATGCAAAGCAGCTTAATATATACTTGCCCTTAGCATGATTTCGAACCAGTACATAGATTATGTAAGTGATGGCACTTAGGGGAATCATGATTAAACAGAATGATAAAAACTGAGAAAGATCAATCATTTTTGTCAGATAGAAAATAAAGAAAATCGGAAAACAGCTAGTCAGGCCTAAACCAATTAACGTATAGGTCAATAGTTTAGAGCTTGTTTTCTCATATTGTGTTACCATACTAATCCACCTTCTTAATTTTGTTCCAGCTCTGTAAAAACAGCTGAGAGTAGTCACTTCAATTCAGCACACTATACACCTAAGACTTTATACCTAATCTTATTTCAAAAAAAATCAACAACCATCAATTTATGGTCATGAATAACCTGAAACGCCTGCATGACTTTCCGTTAAACCCTTTCTATTTTTTTATTTAAATTACTTACTACTATCATAAATATAAAAAACCAAACTTTAAACCTATATTTTTCTAAATTTTGCGACATCGAAAGACATAGTACGACATCTTTGTTTTCTTTTATCTAAATAACCTGTCAGGCAAAGGATTTCTCACTACCAGTCCAACAAAAAAAAGACAGGCACCCCTGTCTTTTTTTGAATTAGTTTTATGCTGATGGTGTGGATACAGTCCCAGCCGCATTTTTTATATAGATGCTATTTCTTCCGTTTTCCTTGGCCTCGTACAAACATTCGTCTGCTTCACTTATCAGGTCTGCTGCTTTCCCTTTGGCATTGGCAACGCTCATGGCTGCACCGATACTGAGCGTAACCCTGTTACTGACCTTGGAATTTTCATGGGGGATGTTCAACCCCTCGATCATGGTTCTGCACTTTTCCGCCAGTTGATAAATAGATTCCGGTGACTGGTTCAGTAGGACGGCAATAAACTCCTCTCCTCCCATCCGTGCAACAAATCCATCGCATGATTGAATGATTTCTTCAATTGACTGTGCGACAAGCTTCAGGCATTCATCCCCTGCCTCATGCCCATACGTATCATTGTAGAGTTTGAAGTAATCAATATCCAGGTACATGACCGCAATGGGAGATTTGTTCATTAATGCAGCATCCCAAGCCTCATGATATTTTTCATCAAAATAACGGCGGTTGGGTATTTGAGTGAGCTGGTCCCTATAAGAAAGGTTTTTCAGTTTTTCATTAACCTTTTGTAATTGGTCCCTGGAATTTTCGAGAGATACCGTTCTTTCTTTAACCTTTTCTTCCAAAGTGAGATTCAGCAAAGCCAATTCTGTTGTCATTCTTTCCATCTCATTGAATGCTTTCGTTGAGCGCTTGGCGATGATGTATGCCTGAGAGAAAATAAACACGGCTAAACCAAGCGATGACAGCCTATAGGACTGAATGACACTATTCACTGAAAGAATATCATTAATAACCGTAATGGAAAGGATAGCAGCGCAAATATTTACGATTAGAGCACCTTCCTGTTTATCTATTAACGCTTTCACCAGCTTGATGGAAACATATAAAATAGTGATAATAGTCAGGACTTGATAGATGACAGTCGAATGAGTAAATATGTTTGTAGTAGTAACGAGAACAAAGAGCGACATGACTGCACTAATAAAAGTGAAAACTTTAAAATACCTTTTGGAAAATAGATTTGGGAATAATGAATATAAAACCCAGCAAAATAAAGGTACAGAAGTGTAGAAAGTCAAATATTCCAATTTGATTATTAGACTCCAAGGAAAAGATGGAAAGAAGTCGAGAATTGCCATCTCCTCAGTCACAATGATTCTTATACAAATAATAAAACAGACAAGACTGAACAGCAGTGCGGATACATTCTTTCGGCGTTGGATATATAGAACACTATGATATAAACCCGCCAAAAGTAAACAGCCGAAAATGATAAATTCAAAAGCCTGCTTTTTATACGTACGGTCAAGAATCTGTTCAGCCGTTCCTATTGTGATACTTTCCCATATACCGCCCGAACGATAATGATAATTTGCCAAGACCATTGTTACTTCTGTTGAAGTGTCATTTGGGGAAAAGTACACTTCCTGTGGCTGATAATCCGGCACAGTAGAATCCTTATCAGTTCCCACAGCCCCAACTTCAGCAGCCAGGTTCCCATCTATAAACAACTGATAAGCATTCGATACAGCAGGAATTGTCAAGCCATACCGGGACTCTTCCTTAAGTCCTTCAATAACCAGCCTGTAGGTTGCATACCCATGACCCGGCAGCCCCAATGCGCTTTTCCAGTTAGAGGGTACTTCTATATATTGCTTGTTGTCTAAAAGCGCGCCTTTCCTTTCCCAATAAAACTCCCACTCACCATTTAACCGGATGATCCTGTCATCATGTAACTTACTTAAATCTATATATCCTTCCTCAGCTTTTAAAACCGGGGATGTATCTATTTCTCTATGAGCGCATCCTGCAAAGAGCAAAAAGACAACAGCTATTAAGACACAATATAATGATCTTCTCACCATTAGATACCCCACTTTTTTAATTCGGCGTGCTTCAAACAATGTAATATGTACAAGTCTTGCAAACACCTAAAATCTTTTTAGGGTTTTATACAACAAAAAGCCATTCACACTGAATAGCTTTTCAATACTATCCGGTAATCCAGCCACCATAATTTTTCACATGAAAAATTGAAGGTCTGTGACTTTGCGTCCTTTGCTTTCGCCAAGTTTGCCTTTTCTTATATATTTTCACTCTGCCGTTCAGGAATACATTGGCGGGTGCACAGAAGGCTCCGATATGCTGCCCATAAAAACCGAGTGCCTTGAACGGAAATCTATATATAATCTTATGATCTTATACTCTTATTCTACTGTAAGGACTTTTTGACCACAACCAAATCTTTTCTTAAAACTCTTACCTACAGACCTCTTAAATTCGGCTGGCATATCAAATGCATGTTAAAGAACTATATATAGTACATGCCTCCGCAGCGGGCTATGTATGACTTATAAAATCAAAAAAACAAAACGGGCTCGAACTGCTGGCCTAATTTAGATAATTTTTGTATAGGATGTAAAGATTATTTTGAATTTTGTGTATTTAGGATAAAATTGATAGTATTATAGGCTTAAACAGACAGAGTGTTCCATGCTCAAAAGGAGGGATTAAAGTGCGCCTGGTTTCTATTAACAATTGTGAATCCGGTATGGTTTTAGCAAAACCCATTTATAATGAAGATGCCCGGCTTCTTTTAAATGTTGGGACCACCTTGACTGAAGCACATATTAATCGAATAAAAAAACGCATTGCTTTTATATATATAAAATCTGAAATGACAGATGACATCATTCAAGTAAACGATGATATACCATATGAGCTGCGGACCAAAACGATTGCATCCATTTCTAATGTTTTTTCGACAATAAGAAATAAACCAACAAACAAAGTAGCAATCACAAATAGGTTAAGTAATTTCAGATCCTTGAAAGAAACATTTTCCAATGTTGTCCATGAGCTGCAGAGGTCATCTGATCATCTAAACTTAATTTCCCATTTACAAATAAATAATGACTCCATGTTCGAGCATTCTCTAAATACAAGTCTTTATTCATTATCAATTGGACGAATCCTCGGCATACCTGAAAAATCATTACATATTTTAGGACTTGGAGCACTCTTTCATGACATAGGAAAACTCCAATTACCAAAGTCACTTTTGAGCAAAACCGACCTGACTGACGAAGAGAAACAGGTTAAGCGGTCGCACACTGAAATTGGATTTGAAATGTTAAGGAAAGAGTCTGAACTGCATTTATTAGTTGCTCACTGTGCCTATCAGCATCATGAGAATGTTGATGGAAGCGGGTATCCAAGAGGGTTAAAAAAGAATGAAATTCACCAGTTTGCTCGAATCATTACCGTTGCTGAAAAGTTTGATCAATTGATTAGAGAAAAAGCGATGCTTCCCCATGAGGCAATGGAAGTGCTGTATGGCTACTGTTATATTAGGTACGATATCGAAATAATCGACGCATTTAAAAAGGCTGTAGCCATTTTCCCCATTGGAGTAACAGTCACTTTAAGTACGGGAGAGCAAGGGGTTGTTATCGGTTATAATCAAGCTTATCCACAACGTCCAAAAGTCAGAATCTTTAGAGGAAAAGATGGAAAAAAGCTGTCTATATCCGAATTTTATGATATTGATTTATTAACAGACCTAACCACTATGATAGTAAAATGCGATGCTATTATTGAGAGGAAAACTAAAGTAATCAAATAAGCTTGAAATTCACTTGCCTCTTTCCCTGCATCCAGACCAAAGACTTGATCCAATTTTTCACTATCTTTCTTAAGAGACAGGCCAGTATACGTTCTGAAATTTCAATTCAAGCGAGAACTTTAGTGAACCAAAGGTGCCCAAGATGTGCACCTTTTTTATTTTTTATGCAATACAGTAGCAGAAACAAACAAAAAAACCCTTGATACACAAGGGTTTTTTTTCGGTATGGAGCATAGCGGGCTCGAACCGCTGACCTCTTCGCTGCCAGCGAAGCGCTCTCCCAGCTGAGCTAATGCCCCGTAATATAATGTTGCGACGCTTTTTATTATATAAAGTTTATTGGGTTTTATCAAGTGGTTTAATTAAATTTTTTCACCAATCATCTGCAGTTTATCTTCCTTCTATTGTAAACGAATTCTTAACAGAATATAATGAAAGAAAATTCAGATATTAACAGGAGGAGACTATGCTGCAAGCGCAACCTTCGCTGAATGGAAATAAGCCATTTGATGACACACATATCGGAAGAAGTGAAATGCAAAAGAATTTCCGAATGGACCTTCGAACATTTTCTGAGAAAGATTACAACAAATATGTGAAGGTCGATAGCGTCCGTGACTGGTCCTTAGTGTCATGGAAAGATATCGGACGGCCGTTTGAAGTGAAGAATTATTCAATAGATAGACAGCAATATGAAGAAGAGCACCGCAAGCCTATGAGTGCGCATACTTCCTGGCAATTTTTCAACAGGTCCTTTCATGAGTGGTTCTCAAAGGATGTCCCGCTTGAACAGCAGAAAGAGAAAGAGAAGTTCTTAGCCAGCCTCACAACCTTAAAGCCTGGTGAAGTTAAATCCGCACTTGGCGATGTAGTTAGAATCCATCTATGGAATTATGTTCATCGTATTCAGGACGGCATCTGGGATCCCCGCGGAAAGCGTGCACTCTTTGAAGGGCTGAATGTTTCCAAACCAAAGATCTTGTTTCTTGGAGCTGCAGAAGGGTACGAAGCAATGCAGCTTGCTGCTATGTATCCTGGCGCGAAAGTCGTCATGGTCGATTATGATGAATATTGTAAGACAACCAGGTTCGAACATTTTCCCGATTCCTATCCGTTTCTCGGTGAAAATCCACTGACTGGACAGAGGAAAGTCTACTATAAAGACGATTTAAATATTGAGTATGTGGTGGATGATATCCGTAATCTGGCTTATGGGAAAGAGTTCGACATCGTCATCTCAGTTGGGCTTCTGGAACACTTTCCGGATGAATATAAACCTGAGGTCATCGACTGGCACCGAAAATTCCTTAAGGCAAATGGCTATGTGATCATGACTACTCCCCGCAATCAGCTTCGCTCACGTATCTACTATAATATATTTGCTGACGTAATGAATCATACATATCGTGAGCTGATGACCGTCGAACAGATGGGACTCTACATGTACGAAAATGGGCTGGATATCCTGAAGTCCGGATATATCAAAGTCCATAACGGCATCATTGCCAAAGTCCGATAAAGTTTATTTTTTCTTTTATGTAACATTTCTGTTTCATCTTCGTCTACTTCTGTAACAGAAAAAAGATAGGAGTGAAGAAGATGAAAAAATTTTGGTTGGGGGCTGCCGGTCTCCTGCTGGCTGTTACAATTGCATTTGTGTACTTCAAACAGCCTGCTGTTAAGACCGGTGCCCAAAGTACGGATCGAAATATCGTCCTTACTGACAAGAGTTGGAATTTAGAATTTTCCGAGCCAATCAATAAGATCAATGATGACTCTTTTTACGTTGTCGATAATAAAGGTGAAAGAGTTCCTGTCAACGTTACCTTTAGTGAGGACCGTAAAAGTGTCACCATCCACCCTCCGGAAGATGGTTATTCCACCGAACCCGAATTTTTCACCCTGCATATTTCCTCTGAGGTCAAGTCTTCCCTTGGACTCCCTGTCCGAGGAGATAAAACAGTAGAGTTTGCCGTCGTCCCCACACTTCCGCAAGTGAAATCAAAAGAAGAACTTAATCAATATTTCAAGTATGCCATTAAAAGAGAAAAAGAGAACAGACCGAAGTTTTCCATGTTCGACGGAACTGCCACAGAAGAATCGGCAGATGACGCAGGCGGAAATACCATGATGAAGAGTGAATCTGCCTCCGGCGAACACAGCACGACCAACAACCAGGTTCAGGGCGTTGATGAAGCTGACATCGTCAAGACTGATGGAACGTACATTTACCAGGTTGCTTCCCAAAAAATGATCATTACGAAAGCCTTTCCTGTCAGCGAGATGGAAGTCACATCTTCGGTTTCTTTTGATCACAATTTTTCCCCTCAGCATCTGTTTTTACAGGAGAATAAGCTGGTAGTCATCGGAAACAGCTGGAATGATGACTATCAGGCAGAACCCTTGCCAGGAAAGAAATCAGCTGAATTGATGATCATGCCGATGCATGGAATGATGAAGACATTCATTTATGACATTTCTGATAAAAAGAACCCGGAGCTGCTGCGGGAATTTGCCATGGAAGGGAATTATGTTGCTGCCCGGAAGGTCGGTTCTTTTGTCTACCTCGTTGCTAATCACTACCCTAATTACTGGATTCTGGAGGACAAAGAAAATGTAGAGTTGCGCCCTAGAATTACCGATAGTATGCATGGCGAGGAACCCATTTTATTGAATTATGATGATATCAAATATATGCCTCAGTCCACAGAGACCAACTATACATTATTCGCAGCCATTAATCTGGATAAGGCTGCTTCTGAAATCAATGTAGAATCTTATCTTGGAAGCGGCCATCAGATCTATATGTCCAAAAATAACCTCTATATGGCATTAACCAGATACAACCCGGCAAGAGAAAGCGCTTGGGAGTCAGCTGATACGGAGGTTTATAAATTTCTCATTGATCAGTCCAGAATTGATTTTACCGCAATGGCCAATGTAAAAGGCACGATTCTCAACCAGTTTTCAATGGATGAACATGATGGCAACTTCAGGATTGCAACGACAAAAGGGAATTCATGGGGAGATGAAAGCACTCCATCAACAAACAACCTTTATATCCTTGATGAAAACTTAAAGCATATAGGAGAAGTGGAAGACCTTGCCAAGGGCGAGCGGATCTATTCTGTCCGCTTCATGGGTGACAAAGCTTATATGGTCACATTCAAACAAGTGGACCCGCTCTTTGTCATCGATACGAGCGATCCATACTCACCCGAAGTACTGGGAGAGTTGAAAATTCCAGGTTTCAGTAGCTATCTTCATCCATTGGACGAAAATCATTTAATTGGGTTTGGCTATGACACGAAGCTTGTGAAAGATGATAAAATGCAAAATACCGAGCCGCGCGTCCTGACAGCAGGCATGAAAATCTCTCTTTTTGATGTTTCAGATTTCCACAATCCGAAAGAACAGGACACCGAACTTATCGGCGGACGAGGAACCCATTCCTATTTACTCGAGGACCATAAAGCACTGTTCCAGCATCAAGGAAGAAATCTATTCGGCTTTCCAGTTTCGGTTTATCATGAAAAAGAAGGCAGCATGTATGAACAGGTCTTTGATTATCAGGGTGCGCTTCTTTTTGAAATCACTCCTGAAAACGGAATCGTCCACAAAGCGAAAATGGTCCAATCGGAAGACAATGAAATCTATGAACGCTGGGAGAATCAAATCCAGAGGATGCTCTATATCGATGATAACCTCTACACTCTTTCTCCAGAGATTATCAAGGCTTACAATATCGGTGACTTTAGTAAAATTCAAGAACTAGAAATTCAATAGTGTTTAGTGAGGGCTCTCTTCCAGAAAACGAGCTTTAGAGGAAAACAAATTGAGGACGAAATCGATTGTGATTTCGTTCTTTTTTCTGGTTACACCACAGAGTCCCGCCATGTTTTCGGTTGCAGGCGTATATCTCAGCGGGACTTTGCGTGGTAGGCATCCTGTTATGCCCGAAGGAGGTTACTGAAGGTACATTAACATCCTAGTCGACCCTCTTTACCAAATTGTATATACTCCTGCTATTGTTTTTCCTGACTTAGCTAGATCCTTTTATTTTTACGAAAAAACGGGAATAATGGATGTGGATGCGGGAAAGGAGAGTTTTTATGAGCATATCTTTTTATCAGCGGTTTTTGAGATGGCCCATTTTAGTGAGAACCTTAACAATTGCACTTGGGGCTATCTCGGCTTTCGGAATCCTGATTCATTTAATAGAACCGGGCACTTTCCCGACTGTGTTTGACGGGATCTGGTGGGCAATCATCACGACATCAACGGTGGGATATGGAGACTATGTACCGTTGACTACAACAGGCAGAATTGTAGCCATGCTGTTGATCCTTCTGGGAGCAGGATTCCTGACCACCTACTTCGTGACATTGGCTACTTCAACCGTAAGAACTCAAAATGCTTACCTTGAAGGAAGGGTCTCATTTGCCGGCAAAGATCACACCATCATTGTTGGTTGGAATGAACGCTCAAGGGAGATCATTGACCAGCTTACTGCATTTGATAAGAAGCATGAAATCACACTGATTGATAGTACACTTGAAGAAAATCCTTACAGAAATCATTATATCCATTTTATAAAAGGACAGGCATTCCGTGACGATATCCTCATGAAGGCAGGAATCAAAGAGGCCTCGATCGCTGTCATTACAGCCGATCAGAATAAGAATGAAATGGATGCTGATATGAATACGGTAATGACCTTGCTTGCGATGAAAGGAATCGCCCCCGGCTTGTATTGTGTGGCTGAAATTTTGACCGGTGACCATATCGCCAATGCCGAGAGGGCGGGTGCTGATGAAGTCATCCAAACCAACAAACAAACAAGCTATATCATTATGGACAGCATTTTGTCCAAGGGAATGAGCACCACCATCTTGGAATTATTGAATCATCTAAAAGGCAACAACCTTAAGGTCATCAGTACCTGCCCGGAATGGTGTGAAAAAACATTCAGTGATTTGAGTACAATCCTTTTGGAAAGAAATATTATCCTTTTAGGAATTAAAAAAGGAGAGTGCACCACAGTGAACCCTCCTTTGGAGACCATTGTCCATCCCGAAGACGGGCTGCTTGTCATTTCAAGTGAAAAGTGACTATCTCAGCAGCTGGTCTTCCAATTCTTTTACCAGTTCGACTCCTATGGATACATATTCCTCCGGAAAGCTTGCATCAGCGTCTTGAGGTTCGGAAAACTGATTGGTTGTACCTGAAAACGTTCCTGTTGACGCATGATCATCCAATCCGCGTTGATATTTATGAGAAAGCAGGAAAGGCCTCCCGAATTCAACGGTAGCTCCGTATGAGTCCAGCTGTCCGTCAACTGCGGCAAATGGGAGACGCAAAAATTGATAGCCAACTTTGTCATCGATTTTATAATCAAAATAACCGTGATCATAATCCCAGTTGCCGCCGATGCTGTATCCTAAAGGCTTGAGCTGCTGCTCCAACTTGTATAACTGAAAATGCTGACCCTCCAGTTTAGAAGGAAGTTCAATCATCCCAAACACTCCTTTCTTTCGGTTAGTTTTTCCCAGAGTGGTTGGGATAAGTCATAAAATGTGAAAAAGGGTTGGAGCTCAATCGCTTCCGTTTGTTGTCTTAGTTAGGAATAGCATATTTCTATTTAGAGTCGGCTCTTGAGGACGATAATTGGTAAAACCCAATTATAAAGTGCTTTAGAGCATTTTTTAAGGACGATAATTTAACTTAGTTCATTTTTAAAAGCCTTTAGAACCTCCCTAGAGGACGATATTTCGCCACATTCTATATTATCGTCCTTTAAAGTCCCTCTATAGGACGATATTTCGCCACATTCTATATTAAAGTCCTTTACAGCCTCTCTATAGGACGATAATTTGCAACGTTCAATATTAAAGTCCTTTAAAGTCCCTCTATAGGACGATAATTATCAGCATCCATTTTTAAAGTCCTATAAAGTCTCTCTATAGGACGATATTTCGCCACATTCTATATTATCGTCCTTTAAAGCCCCTCTATAGGACGATATCTGGTAACATACAATATTAAAGTCCTTTAAAGTCCTTCTATAGGACGATAATTTGCAACGTTCAATATTAAAGTCCTTTAAAGCTCCTCTATAGGACGATATCTGGTAACATACAATTTTAAAGTCCTTTAAAGTCCCTCTATAGGACGATAATTTGCAACATTCAATATTAAAGTCCTTTAAAGCCCCTCAATAGGACGATATTTCGCCACATTCTATATTATCGTCCTTTAAAGTTCCTCTATAGGACGATATTTCGCCACATTCTATATTATCGTCCTTTAAAGTTCCTCTATAGGACGATACGCAACCTCCAATATTAGTGTCCTTTAAAGTCCCTCTATAGGACGATAATTATCAGCATCCATTTTTAAAGTCCTATAAAGTCTCTCTATAGGACGATATTTCGCAAGGGCTTTTTTTAAAGTCCTTTACAACTCTTTTTTAAGAACAAAAACCACTTTATTCGTATTTAAGGCCTTTAGGCGATAAAAAACAAAGAAGCTGACACCCGCGTGGAGTGTCAGCTTCTTTTTCTATTATTTTAGACGCTTCTCAAGCTCTGCTTTCTTTTCTTCAAATCCTGGCTTGCCAAGAAGGGCGAACATGTTCACTTTGTACGCTTCCACTCCCGGCTGGTCAAATGGATTAACGCCAAGCAGGTATCCGCTGATGGCACATGCTTTTTCAAAGAAATACACAAGGTATCCGAATGTGTACGCATCCATAGCTGGAATTTCGACGATAAGGTTAGGCACACCGCCGTCAGTGTGGGCAAGCAATGTTCCCTCAAATGCTTTATTGTTAACGAAGTCTACTGTTTGGCCTGCCAGATAGTTAAGGCCGTCCAAATCACTTTCTGCTTCTTCGATTTTCAATTCGTGACGCGGTTCTGAAACTTTGATGACTGTTTCAAACAGGTCTCTTCTGCCCTCTTGGACATATTGCCCCATGGAGTGAAGGTCTGTTGAGAAGTTTGCAGATGCAGGGAAAATTCCTTTTTGGTCTTTTCCTTCACTTTCACCAAATAGCTGCTTCCACCACTCAGAGAAATATTGAAGGCCTGGCTCATAATTGATCAGCATTTCAATTGTTTTTCCTTTATTGTACAGGACGTTTCGCACGGCAGCATATTGGTATGCTGGATTTGCTTCCAGCTCATCTGTATTGAAATCATTACGTGCAGCCGCAGCACCGTTCATCATCGCTTCAATGTCAATTCCACTCACTGCAATCGGCAGAAGACCTACAGCTGTCAGGACAGAATAACGGCCTCCAACATCATCAGGCACTACGAATGTTTCAAACCCTTCGTCAGTAGCCAGTGTTTTAAGAGCACCTTTTGCTTTGTCCGTAGTTGCATAGATTCGCTTTCTTGCTTCCTCTACACCGTATTTTTCTTCCAGTTTTTTGCGGAAGATTCGGAATGCTATGGCTGGCTCTGTGGTTGTACCTGATTTTGAAATGACATTGATGGAGAAATCTTTATTTTCAAGAAGGTCCATCAAGTCTGTCATGTAAGTTGAGCTGATATTGTTTCCTAAGAACAGCACTTGAGGTGTTTTGCGCTGTTCTCCTGGAAGAGCATTGTAGAAGCTGTGGTTCAGCATTTCAAGAGCCGCTCTTGCACCAAGATAAGAACCACCTATACCAATGACAAGAAGGACATCTGAATCGCTTTTGATTTTTTCCGAAGCCTTTTGAATACGGGAGAATTCTTCTTTATCATAGTTTTCAGGAAGGTCGATCCAGCCTAAAAAGTCATTCCCTGCCCCTGTTCCTTCATGCAGGGAGTTATGTGCTGTTTTGACAGCGTCTTTCAAGTATGTAATTTCATGTTCACCGAAGAAAGGCAGTGCTTTTGAATAATCAAAGCGTACATGTGTCATATCATTTTCCTCCAATTGAATGTTTAGTCGTTTTTATCTTTCCTGTTGGCAAGGATAACTAAACGAAAATCTTGATGTTGACTGTTCATTTTATCTAATCAGCCTACAGTAAACACTTTACCTAAACCGGAAGAGAGAATCAAGAAGGACCACAAGTGTAAACGGATACATTTTTATATTTATGAAAAAGGACTGACTCCGCTAAGAATCAGTCCTTTTCGAGAATTAAAGGGAAGCTTGAAGGATGGCTTTTACATCTTCATGTTTCAAGGAATTGAAGTTGCCGAACTCCCCGTTTACCATTGCCTTTTCGGTCATTTCATCAACCTTTTCGTCCGTTATGTCATAATCCGCAAGACGGGAAGGAGCTCCGATGCTGCTCCAGAATTCGGAAAGCTTATCGATGCCTTCCAGTCCGGTTTCTTTTGCAGATTTCCCTTCTGGATTCACATCAAAGACACGAACTGCCATTTGTGCAAAACGTTCCGGATTCACATCAATATTATGTCTCATCCAGTTAGGGAACAAAATTGCCAACCCGCCTGCGTGAGGAATGTCATAGACAGCTGAGACCGCATGCTCAATATTATGGCTCGCCCAGTCACCGCGATAACCCATTTGAAGCATTCCATTTAATGCGATCGTCCCTGAGTAAAGAATGGTTTCTCTGTGCTCGTAGCTTTCAAGGTTATCAAGAAGCTTAGGAGCAGTTTCTATCACTGTTCTCAAAGTCGCTTCACACATTCTGTCCTGTAATGGAGTGTTCGTCGCGTTATTGAAATATTGTTCAAAAACGTGAGACATCATATCGACCATTCCATAAATCGTTTGATCTCTCGGAACAGTAAACGTGTTTTGTGGATCTAAGATGGAGAATTTAGGGAACACGGCAGGACTACCCCAGCCATATTTTTCATGAGTTTCCCAATTTGTGATAACAGAACCGGCATTCATTTCAGAACCTGTAGCAGCCAATGTAAGAACTGTTCCGAATGGAAGGGCTTCTTCTGCAAAGGCTTTCTTTGTCACAAGATCCCAAGCATCCCCGTCATATTTTGCGCCTGCAGCCACTGCCTTCGTACAGTCAATGACACTTCCGCCCCCTACTGCAAGGAGAAATTCAATTCCTTCACTTTTACAGATTTCCACACCTTTTCTTACAGTGGAAATACGCGGATTCGGTTCAACACCTGCAAGCTCATGAACTTCTGCATCCATTTCTTTCAATAAGCCTGTAACCTGGTCATAGAGGCCGTTTCGTTTAATGCTTCCTCCACCGTAAACAAGCAGGACCTTTTTGCCGTATTGTGGAATTTCTTCCTTTAGTTTTTCTACTTCGTCTTTACCAAAGATCAATTTAGTCGGATTGTAAAAAGCAAAACTGTTCATTCTGTTACCTCCTCTATTTTTAGCGGCTTCCACTTATGTAAAAGCCTGTATCTTTTACTTCTGCCCTTTTTATTATCAGATATAATGTTCCCTTATTGCAAAGAAAATGCCCACTGATATTTTTTCCGGGCATGCATAATAATTTGTAAAAAACAACAAGCTATGAAGGAAACAAGAAATAAAAGTGCCGAGTGAACTAAAAGGTTAAAGCCGGCACATAACCCATAAGGAGGTCACAACATGAGTACAATTCAACGTATCGCACTGGTCCTTACTATCATTGGAGCAATCAACTGGGGGCTTGTAGGGTTCTTCCAATTTGACCTTGTTGCCGCTATCTTCGGCGGACAAGATTCAGCGCTTGCCCGCCTTGTATATGGTTTAGTCGGTATTGCCGGCTTAATCAATATCGGTCTTCTGTTTGCTCCATCTGAAGAAGCAGAGCATTCTCCTGAAGCCCGTCCAACACGATAAAATGATAAAAGACAAACTCCGATGGTGAGTTTGTCTTTTTTGTTTGGTTGGGCCAAGTGCTGCTTGTTTGGATGGCTTTAAGTTTCAATTTTTTTCAGGTAACTATTCATTGGACCAAATTATAGGATTGTTGTTACCTTCTCGTTTCTTTTGGGACTCCATCTCTACTACCAATCCACGTCGGTTTTGTAGGTGACCTTCTCTGGGATTCTACTACCAATCTACAGAGTTTTGTAGGTAACTCTTCTCTCGCATTCCTCACCTACCAAACCACGCTGTTTTTGTAGGTGAGTTCCCTTTGGCACTAAATCTCTCCTACCAATTAACGACGATTTAGTAGGTGATCGCTTTTGGGACTACACCTCTCCTGCTAATCCACGACAATTCAGCACTAACAAACAGACTACCGAAGCAGTCTGCGTACAATTTTCAGGCCTTTTTTCGAGTTAGGATATTTAAATGGCAGGTCAAAGAGATTCGTTTGTTTCAAGACACTTTTATAATGAGAAAAGGTGGAAAAGCTGCTTTCCCCATGATAGCTTCCAATCCCGCTTTCCCCTACCCCTCCAAACGGCAGGTGAGGTGTGGCAACATGCATGAGGGTATCATTGATACAGCCTCCGCCAAAAGATAGATTTTGGGTGATGTCTTTTTCCACGTCTTCATCTTCAGTGAACAAATAAAGGGCAAGCGGCTTCGGCCGGCTTGTTATAAACGCCTTGACTTCTTGCAGCCTGTCATAGGTAAGTACAGGGAATATCGGCCCAAAAATTTCTTCAGTCATGACAGGGACATCAGTATTAAGGGGCTTGATTAAAGTCGGCTGTATCTGCAAGGATTGATCATCATATCGGCCGCCAAGTATCACTTCTCCATCATTCAAGTATTTTTTCAGACGGTCATAATGGCGCTCATTGACAATTTTTCCATACTGATCGCTTTGCAGCGGCTCTTCCCCGTAAAACTCCTGAACAGCTTTTTTGTACTCTTCAATAAACTTGCCTTCTGCATGTCGATGTACAAAAAGGTAGTCAGGGGCAATACAGGTTTGCCCTGAATTGGCGAGTTTTCCAAATGCAATCCGTTTAGCTGCAAGACTCAGGTCTGCGTCTTCATGGACAATGCATGGGCTTTTACCTCCCAATTCAAGCGTGACGGGAATTAAGCGCTTAGAGGCGGCTTCCATCACAATTTTACCGACCGGAACGCTTCCAGTGAAAAAGATGTAATCGAAAGCCTGGTCTAATAGAAACTGGTTTGTTTGGACTCCACCCTCCATTACATAAACGAGTTCTTTATTAAATGCATTTTCAAACATCTCCGACAGCACTTTTGATGTATGCGGTGTCAATTCAGAGGGTTTGATTATTGCTGTATTTCCCGCTGCCAATGCGCCAATCAAAGGGGAAACCGCTAATTGGATAGGATAATTCCAAGGAGCGATAATCAAAGATACTCCGTACGGTTCAGGAATCCGGTATCCTTTTGACCCTAGATGGGTTACAGCCGTTTTTACCTTCTTCGGCTTTGCCCATGAGTCCAGGTGTTTTAGAGTGAAACTGATTTCTTCAAGCAAAATACCGATCTCAGTTGTATACGCTTCTCTTTCAGATTTATTCAAATCATCATGCAGGGCTTTAAGGAGTTTTGACTCATTTTTCCGAAGCACGTCGGCTAACTTTTTAAGGTTGTCTTTCCTCGTTGCCATCGGTCTTGTTTTACCTGTCGCATAGTAATTCTTTTGAAGAACAACCGCCGCTTCTACTTCTTCCCGCGATTTCTCCCGTATGGTGATTCCGCTCATTTTAAGACTCTCCTTGGATTGACTGATTTAGTATTATTATATACCTTTTGCCTATGTTGTACTTTTAAATATAATCGAGTAATAAAGACGATATGGTTTGTGAGCCCTGAGCTCGTTTGTTCTCGACAGTGCCATTTGGATTAAAAGCAAGAGGATAAAAATGCGGCTACACCGCTTGGTAAAAAAACAAATCCACCACCTCTAAACGCTGCTCTGACTACTTCGATTCATTTACGACCTTCAATCGACAACCTCTAAAGGCCTCTTTGACTACCTCGATTCCTCCACGACCTTCAATCGGCAACCTCTAAAGGCCTCTTTGACTACCTCGATTCGCTCAAGACCTTCAATCGGCAACCTCTAAAAGGCTCTATGACTACCTTGATTCCTCCACGACCTTTAATCGGCAACCTCTAAAAGGCTCTATGACTACCTTGATTCCTCCACTACCTTCAATCGACAACCTCTCAAGGCCTCTTTGACTACCTTGATTCCTCCACGACCTTATAATCGACAACCTCTAAAAGGCCTCTTTGACTACCTCGATTCCTCCACGATCTTTAATCGGCAACCTCTAAACTCCTCTTTGACTACCTCGATTCCTCCACGACCTTCAATCGACAACCTCTAAAGGCCTCTCTGAATATAAAAAATAATAGTAAAAAGGTGCCTTTGCCTGAAACCTTCACACAATACAAAAACTAACTATTAACGTAAAAAAAGCCGACCAGGCATATATAAACCTGATCGACATTTTATTAAACCCAGCCTCTGAACCTGGAGGCTTCTGCCATTTTGCGGGCACCCACCATGTAGGCCGCTAAACGCATATTGACGCGACGGTTCATTGATGTTTCATATACATTATTGAACGCGTCTACCAGTTTCTTGTGAAGTTTTTCGTTCACTTCTTCTTCTGTCCAGTAATAACCTTGGTTATTTTGGACCCACTCAAAGTAAGATACGGTTACCCCGCCGGCACTCGCCAGTACGTCCGGGACGAGGAGGATATCTCTTTCTGAGAGGATTCTGGTTGCTTCAAAAGTAGTCGGGCCGTTTGCTGCCTCCACAACGATCGATGCTTTAATGTTATAAGCATTTGATTCAGTGATTTGATTGGAAATTGCTGCGGGTACAAGAATATCACAGTCCAGCTCCAATAAATCCTTATTAGAAATTGTATTTTCGAATAACGTTGTAACGGTTCCAAAGCTGTCACGGCGATCTAGCAGATAATCGATATCCAAACCTTTAGGATCGTGAAGAGCTCCATGGGCATCAGAGATTGCGATGACTTTCGCACCTGCATCATGCATGAATTTTGCAAGGAAGCTTCCAGCATTACCGAACCCTTGGATGACGACTCGGGCCCCTTTTAAGTCAATGCCTTTTTTCTTGGCGGCTTCTTCGATACAGATTGTAACACCTTGTGCTGTTGCCTTTTCACGCCCTTGGGAACCACCCAATACCAACGGCTTTCCGGTAATGAAACCTGGTGAGTCATTTTCACGTAATCGGCTGTATTCATCCATCATCCAGGCCATGATTTGAGAATTGGTATATACATCTGGAGCAGGAATATCTTTCGTCGGCCCGACAATCTGGCTTATCGCCCTGACGTAACCACGGCTGAGTCTTTCCAACTCGGTGAAGGACATTGTTCTGGGATCACAAACAATCCCGCCTTTTCCTCCGCCGTAGGGCAAGTCAACAATCCCGCATTTCAGGCTCATCCACATGGATAATGCTTTCACTTCCTCCTCATCCACTTCAGGATGGAAGCGGACGCCTCCTTTAGTAGGTCCAACAGCATCATTGTGCTGGGCTCTATATCCTGTAAATACCTTGATACTTCCATCATCCATCCGGACAGGAATACGTACAGTCAGCATACGAATCGGCTCTTTTAAAAGTTCAAACATTTCCTCATTATAACCAAGCTTGCCGAGAGCATCATTGATTACGTGTTGAGTAGATGTAAACAGATTCAGATTTTCTCCCATTGAAAAATTCGCCTCTTTATTGTGTAGTCTAAAACCGTTTGTTATTGTAACATACAACCTGAGAAATGCTTAGTGAAACACTGGCAGTTTCTTATATTTGGTGTCATGTAAACTCTGTATTAGTATAATTCGTTCCAAGTAAGCGAATCCGCGGGGCCAGTTATGTTTCAGCTTGTACGTAACCTTGAAATGGAAGTCACACTAGTCCCGCAGGAAATCTTGCACCTTCCACTCCAATTAAAACCCCACAAGTGTTGGAACAACCTCCACTTTAATCAAAGTCCGTGTAACAAGAAGCCATCCAATTATCTCGACAGAACTTTTTGAATGCGCTCGATTGCCCAATCCAGGTCTTCCTGGCTGATGATCAGAGGAGGGGCAAACCTGATGACTGTTTCATGTGTTTCTTTGCACAACAAGCCTTCTTCTTTTAGCTTTTCGCAATAGCTGCGTGCTGGCTCAGTCAATTCAACTCCGATGAATAATCCTCTTCCACGAACTTCTTTGATTTTCGGATTATCGATTTCCTTTAATTTGTCCATGAAATATTTACCGAGATCAAGGGAACGCTGAGCAAGTTCTTCATCTTCCAGTACTTCCAGTGAAGCAACCGACACAGCACATGCCATTGGATTACCTCCGAAAGTCGACCCGTGGGAACCCGGGTTGAATACACCAAGGATATCTTCATCCGCTACCACGCAGGAAATCGGGAAAACCCCGCCGCCAAGCGCTTTTCCAAGGATATACATATCCGGTTCAACATCTTCCCATTCACAGGCAAACATTTTACCAGTACGTGCAAGGCCTGCCTGGATTTCATCCGCAATGAATAGAACATTGTTTTCTTTACAAAGCTCATATGCTGCCTTGAGGAAACCTTCAGGAGGGATGACAATACCTGCTTCACCCTGGATTGGCTCAATCAAAAATGCTGCCGTATTAGGTGTAATGGCTTCTTTCAATGCATCAATATCGCCATATGGCACAAGGTTGATGCCAGGAAGCATCGGCCCGAATCCGCGTTTGTATTCTTCTTCAGAAGAAAGAGAAACCGCAGACATGGTACGTCCGTGGAAGTTACCTTCACACGCAATGATTTCTGCTTGATTATCCGCTACACCTTTTTTGTCATATGCCCAGCGGCGTGCTGTTTTAATGGCCGTTTCAACAGCCTCTGCACCTGTGTTCATTGGCAGGGCCATATCCTTATTAGTCATTTTACAGATTTTTTCATACCAAGGGCCAAGCTGGTCATTGTGAAAAGCTCGGGAAGTCAGCGTGACGCGGTCAGCCTGGTCTTTCAGAGCCTGGATGATTCTCGGGTGGCGGTGTCCTTGGTTTACTGCGGAATACGCACTAAGCATATCCATGTATTTGTTTCCTTCAGGATCTTTTACCCACACACCTTCCGCTTCGGAGATTACGATTGGAAGCGGGTGATAGTTGTTTGCGCCGTATTCTTGTGTTTGTTCTATGATTGATTGAGAATTTCTTGACATTTTATCTTCCTCCTCATCATTTTAAATAGGTTTCCCCTGGTTAAGTATGAAAATTTTCGATTTAAAATATGTTCATTTAATAAGACTCATTCCTAACGCATTTGTCTGCAGAGGGAAAAAAACATCTTCCCGATTCAGCAATACTGAGAAAAAACAGCCTATTATAATCAATGGAGCCTCCTGCTTGAAGGCTCCATTGTGTTGTAATGCTGCTTAAAGCATTTCAGATGTTGTTTTAGCTTGCATGTGAAGAAGCAAGTAGTCAGGGCCGCCTGCTTTAGAGTCAGTACCTGACATGTTGAATCCGCCGAATGGCTGGTATCCAACGATTGCACCTGTACATCCACGGTTGAAGTATAGGTTTCCGACATGGAAGTCTTCACGGGCTTGCTCGATATGTGCACGGTTGTTGGTGATAACGGCACCAGTCAAACCATAGTCTGTATTGTTAGCAATTTCAATTGCATGAGTGAAATCTTTCGCTTTTGTAAATCCAACAACCGGACCAAAGATTTCTTCTTTCATGATGCGTGCTTCAGGATCAAGGTGAGCAAAGATCGTCGGCTTGATGAAGTACCCTTTGGAGTCGTCTCCTTCTCCACCGATCATCAATTCGCCTTCTTCTTTACCGATTTCGATGTAGCTCATGATCTTATCGAATGCTGCCTGGTCATTAACAGGACCCATGAATGTTTCACGGTCTGTTGTATCGCCGACAGTCAATTCTTTCGTCAGTTCTACAGCACGCTCAAGAACTTGATCGTAAACGTCTTCAACGATTACTGCACGGGAACATGCTGAACATTTTTGCCCTGAGAATCCGAACGCAGATGCAACGATCGATTTTGCCGCTAACTCCAGGTCAGCTTCTTTATCGACTACAATTGTATCCTTACCGCCCATTTCAGCAATCACACGTTTCAGCCAGATTTGGCCTTCGTGCACTTTAGCAGCACGTTCGTAGATGCGTGTACCTACATCGCGGGAGCCTGTGAAAGATACGAAGCGGGTTTTCGGATGATCCACTATATAATCACCCATTTCAGATCCGCTTCCAGGGATGAAGTTAATAACGCCTTTAGGAAGTCCCGCTTCTTCAAGAACTTCAATAAATTTCGCTGCAACAACAGGAGTCGTTGATGCTGGTTTCAGAAGTACTGTGTTACCGGACACGATTGCCGCAACAGCTGTACCAGCCATGATGGCGAACGCGAAGTTCCAAGGGGAAATGACTACACCTACCCCAAGTGGAATGTAGTTGAATTGATTGTATTCGCCAGGACGGCTTTCTACTTTAAAGCCTTCTGCGATGCGCAACATTTGGCGACCGTAATATTCCATGAAGTCAATAGCTTCAGCTGTATCTGCGTCCGCTTCGTTCCAAGGCTTACCTGCTTCTCTTACAAGGATTGCAGAGAACTCATGCTTGCGGCGGCGTACAATGGCAGCAGCCTTGAACAGGATGTCTGCACGCGTTTCCGGCTTTACTTTTCTCCAAGTCTGGAATGTTTCGTATGCTTCGTTCATTGCTTTTTCAGCCAGTTCACGGCTTGCTTTTGACACACGACCTACAACTTGTTCTTTATTCGCCGGGTTCACAGAAACAATCTTATCTTCAGTGGTAATCTTTTCTCCACCGATTGTTAACGGATAATCCTGGCCTAAATAGCTGTTTACCAAATTAAGGCCCTCTTTAAATGCTTTCTGATTTTCCTCTTTTGAAAAGTCTGTGAATGGTTCATGTTTGTACGGAATCAATTTCATTTCCCCCTTTATCTAAAATAAAAAATTAATATACTCATATATTGCAGGGTCAAAACGCAAAAAAAATTTGCAATCAGAAAACCCTTACATATATAATAATGCAAAAGATAGTTGCATTTTTCAAGCATTTTGTTTAATTTTTTTACTATTCTTTAAAAAATGCTCGACACCATGTGTATGAATCGGGATTTCCATTCATTCATAAAGGTTTAAATGCTTGATGAAAAACTATCTTGCACATTACACTATTACACTATGAAACGGTCTTTCAAACTTATAAACCTGATTCTTTAAAACTTTTCTGAATTTTTTCAGGTGCGGCACACAAAAGGAGAGAAAACGAGATGTTTGTGAACGATATGCAAGAGTTGGTTTATCTCTATGAGAAAGTATTGGACTCTATCGATGCAGGCGTTCATGTCATTGACTCTGAAGGAAAAACCATTATATATAATAGAAAAATGATGGATATTGAGGGGATGGATGTTGATGATGTCCTCGATAAAAATCTGCTCGAGGTCTTCCAATTCAGCTATGGCGAGGAAAGCACATTGTTACATGTACTCCGAACCGGAAATCCTGCCCTTAATGTCAAACAAACGTACTTTAACGTAAAGGGCAGCGAGATCACGACCATTAATAATACCTACCCGGTTTTTCATAAAGATGCGATTATCGGTGCGATGGAGATTGCACGGGACATCACCAAGCTGGAAAAATTGATACGGGAAAAACGGGCAAAAAAAGACGAACCACTCTATACTTTTGATCACATTATCGGGGAAGACTCACTATTTAAAGAGGTCATCGAGAACAGCCGGCGAGCTGCAAAGACTTCCTCACCGGTACTGATCATTGGAGAAACAGGCACGGGAAAAGAGCTCTTTTCCCACAGCATCCATAATGGCAGTCCACGGGCGAAAGATCCACTCATCATCCAAAATTGTTCTGCACTTCCTGAACCTGTCATGGAAGAGCTTTTGTTCGGCATCAACAACGAGGAGTCCGGGGAGACAGTTGAAAGTCCCGGGTTATTCGAACAAGCAGCCGAAGGAACGTTGATTTTAGATGAGATCAATAGTTTAAGCCTGCCTCTTCAAACCAAATTGTTAAGAGCATTAAGGGAAAAGAAAGTGCGCAGACTCTGCTCCGATGTCGATCGACCGATTGAATGCAGAATGATTTGCACCATAAATGAAGACCCTGTCGACGCCATTTCTGAAGGAAGGCTGCGGAAAGAACTCTACTATCAATTGAGTGTCGTTTCCATTTTCATTCCTCCATTAAGGGAAAGAATGGAAGACTTGGATCTCTTGCTCCATTATTTCATTGAAAAATATAACGGTCTTTTCGGCATGGACGTCAAAGGGCTCGAAGATTCAGTGTATGAGCGATTCTCGAATTACGATTGGCCCGGAAATGTCCGAGAGCTTGAACATGTCATAGAAGGGGCATTCAACTTGATGGGGACCGGCGGACGCATAGGGTACAATCAGCTGCCGATGCATTTCAGGCAGCGAACACAACTCCTTGATGAGAAAAAACTCGATAGCAACGCAGAAGACTTTCTTTTTGACGGCGATAAAGAGATCAAGCCGCTTGAAGAATATATGGCTGAAGCCGAAATCTATTACATCCAGAAGGCACTTTTACACCATGACTTTAATGTCACCAAAACGGCAAAAACCCTTGGCATGAGCAGGCAGAACCTGCAATACCGAATTAAGAAATTTGAGATTGAACGGCCTGATTGAGTTTTTTTAAAAGGAGCCTCACCTATGGAAGGCTCCTTTTTTAGTTGTTGCATTTATTGGAATAGAATTTGGAAGTCGCCGATAGAATCCAGAACTCGTTGATAGCAGACAAAAAAGCGATGATCGAACAGTTAAAGTCGTCGATAGAACAAATAATCGCTTTCGCTTTGTACACATTTCAGAGCATAAAAAAAGAACCGGTATCACTACCAGTCCTTGAAATATTACTTCTTGATTAGATCTTCACGCTCAGATTGCTCGATCCACTCTTCAAGCTTGTCTTTAAGAGTATTGAATCCAGTTGGAGCAGTTTCTGCTGCTGGAGCTGACTTAACGCTTCCTTGACGACGCTTAGGCTTTTTAGCTGCCGCTGCTGCCTTAGGCTCTTCTGCAGGCGCTTCTTGAGTCGCGCGGATAGACAGGCTGATTTTGCCTTTTGATTCGTCAACAGACAAT
>NZ_ABCF01000024.1 GCF_000181495.1 Bacillus sp. SG-1 | reverse complement strand
TGCTCCATCAACTCACTGTATTCACTGATTTCTCCACCCACAATCGTTTTCAAACCGGCAATAATGTCTTTTCCAATATGTTTTGCCTGAACCGTACTGCCGCGAACAAATCCCTTTAACTCCGTAATTTCTTTCCCTGGTACTGTCTCTGTTGTAACAATAATCATTTTATTTCCTCCTAAATAGTTTTATTTTTCTTGAAAATTTTTCTGGCAAAGATCAAATAAAAAATAATTGGGAACGGGCATTGAATTAATCCCCATACACCCCAAAACCAATGCTTATGACCTCTTTTTCTCGCATCCGTAAATAAGAAGAGACTCTGCACAAGCAGCAGCGGAGCAACAAGGAGAAGTGTCAAAAGTTCTTCTTGTGTCATGTTCTCATCACCTGCTTCAAGTAGGAAAGCCCGCCGTATCCAACGGCAGCGATAAAAGCAGCAACTTGAATAACTGCAAATAGGACAATGCTTTCGTTAAGCGCGAGAAGGATAAGACTGATAATCAGTATTGCTATTACTATAAAGATGGCCAGCTCTTTTCGATGTTGTTGTTTTACTTGCATTTGCTGGTTTAATGTAAATTGTTCAAACCACTGATCAGAAGGAGTTCCATCTTCTATGTTTTCATCTATCGCTTTAAAGCTATCATCCAAAAGATCACGAAGGTCGTCCCAATCATTTTGTTGTTCCGGTTTTTCTTGTTTCATCGACTTTTAACTCCTTTCGCAAGCTTTTTATCCCATGGTGGATGCGTGACTTTACCGTTCCTTCAGGCAGTTTCACCATGTCTGCAATCTCTTCATAGGAAAAACCATAATAATGCTTCAGGACGATCGGCAGCCTGACCTCTTCCGAAAGCTTAGACAAAGCTTCCAATAAATCATTCCATTCTTCTTTGTTTGATTGCATCTCCCACTTCATCTTGCGAAGATTGATTTCTTCCTGCTGCCAGTCCCTTTCCCGTTTTCGTTTTCTCTGCAAATCAATAAACCGGTTGGTCGCAATCGTCATGAGCCAGGATGAAAACTTTGATTTCCCGTTGTATAGGTGAATCTTTTCCACACACTTTGCCATCGTATCCTGTGCGAGTTCTTCTGCCAGGTCCCGATTCATCGTCACCTTGACAAGGTATTTTACAAGGAAAGGGTAATTCTCTTTAAAAAGAACCGCAAAAGCTTTGTGATCACCTTTTTTTGCTTTTTTTATCAACTCTTTTTCTACCATCCCTCTAATTCCTCACTTTTTGTCAGCATTAGGCTGATTCATCTATTAGACGGCTTGCTCTGGATTTCGTTCATTTTTATTAAAACTCTTTTCTAAAACTTTGTTATTTAATATGTATTTCAAAAAATATAGCAATAATTCACAGTAAATACCCTGGTAAGTATTCAAAGAAAATCTGGCCCTGGGGATTTTCCCGAAAGCAACAATCTATACGAAAACAGCCTTTCGTAAATTCCCCCCTTATCTCTCTCCCTATTTTACCGTATGCGGGTTTAGAGTATGAAAAATAAAAGGGCCTCTCCAGGAGAAGCCCTCAGACTGTTGATCATCATATTTTCTGCGTTGCTCATTACCGCTCCACCTTGATAAGCAAACACAATCAATAAGGATCCCTGTGCAGGGAGCCCTAAGGTTACGAGGAGGCGACAGCTGGCTGAAGCCCCTCTGTCTCTTTCATAAACTTTGGCAAAATGAATGTATAGAAAACCCCGATCATCATCAAACATCCGCCAACAATCCAATAAAGCATTTCGATGCTCAGTACTGCAGGGAAACTGAACGCGATAAACCCTAATGTAATCGATTGAGAGAGCATCATGAGCGGGCTGATCCAGCCTTGGACACGGCCCATCATTTTTGGTTCGATAATGCTTGGCATCCATCCGCCGATCGCAATGTTTACAAGTGGAAGTCCCAGTGCGGCAAAGAAAATCACCCCCAGAAACATCCAGGTTGTCGTCGCAAATGAAGCTAAGATGATGAAACTTCCAGATATCATCAATCCTGATACTATCAAGTGATGGAATTTTAATTTCTGCGTCAGCATGGACGCAATGACACTTCCTATCAGAACCCCCGCCCCGAATGCAACCCCGAGCAAGATGGAATATTCCTCATAGGTTTGCGGCGCCAGCTTATATTTTAAAATGAAGATCGGCATAACTGAAAATCCACCGTTCACTATGCCAAAAACAAAGAATCCGCCAATCAGACTTAATAGAAGTTTGTGTTGAAAAATATAGACCATTCCCAATTTAAAATCCTTCATGATAAAAGAGAAACTGAGATCCTTCAACTTGTGAGGGCCGTTGGGTAACCTTGCTTCAACAGGGACCTGGCATTTCTTAATTAGAATGGCGCTGATGATAAAGCTCAGCGCATCAACGATGACCGCTCCATAAATTCCGGACAGCCAGTAAATCAGGATCGCAATGCCGTTCCCAAACAGCATGAACAGGCTCATCACCATCTGATTCAATCCTGCTGCAGTCGAGTAGTCATCCTTCGTCAGAACACCTTGCAAGATCCCTTGCTCTGCAGGGAAAAAGAATTTCTGAACCGCACTTCGCAAAAAAAGAACAAAAAAGATGAAAGGCATCCAGCCTATGAAGATGGCTCCCAAAAGAACTATTGATAAAAAGGCGCTGATGGTGTCACAATAATACGCTATCTTTTTCCGGTCCATTCGGTCTGCCAGCACTCCGACAAGGAAGAAAACGGCTAATGTCGGGACTGAATACATCATTTCGGTTATGGATGCATAAACCGGCTGCTCTGAGAAGCGGTCCAGCAGGTAAAACATGAAAGCTGTTAGTCCGATGACACTCCCCATATGGGAAGTGAGATTTGCGAAAAATAATTTTGTGAACGTAGGATTCTGAAATATTTCCTTGAATTTTTTCATTTGATTTTCTCCCATCCAATTAATCTATTTTTATTGTAAGAAAATAGCGGGAGTTTGTTCAGAGACTCCTGATGGTTTTTCTCTCCGTCTGAAGTCTGATTGGCTTTAAGATCAGCCAGGAAGAATACACTATTCTGGGCACCCTAAAAGACTTCAGCCTCATGCTGTATGAATTCTATGGATTCGCTTCATCAATCCTCTATTGCATGAAAGTTTCACCCCTTTAAAGCGCTAAGAGGGACTGTCCCTCTTAGCGCTTTAAAGGGGCAAAGAGTATCTGTTTACAGGGATTTACAATGTTTAAGAAAATTACGTGCGGGGTACTACTCTATTACACACCAGTTACCAATCAAAATCTTATTAGCAATCAATATTCCATTAATCCAAAGCAGAGGTGAGTTTTCATGATTCGTACAATATTAATGATCATCGGAGCTATCGTCGTTATCGGAGCGATTCTTGCACTAATTTAATCTTCAACAAGGAATGATGGAGCAGCATTGCAGATTACCATCGTTCCTTTTTTAAATTTAGTTTCTTAATCAACACAAGGACCTATCCAAATAAAATCAGAGGTGAAAGCAGATGTTTAAGAATATTTTGCTTGCTTATGACAATAGTGATGGAAGCAGAAAGGCATTAGAAAAAGCCGTGGAACTGCTGGCACATAACAAGGAGGCTAACCTGACAGTCGTTCATGTTACGGATGGCAGCGAATACAAAGAGGAACAGGGCAGTGAGCAATTCACTCGTTCACTGGATGTAGTCAATACCGGCTTGGGTTCCCTGGAAGCACAAAACCTTCCCCACAGCTATGACAATAAGATTGAGGACAGACACCCAATCAGGAAGAATAAAAATGGTGATCAGTTCAAGACTGTCAGGGAAGACCTCGAATCAAGAGGTATTCACGCCAACTATGAACTGCTTACAGGGTCGGAAGCGGACAGCATTTGCAATTATGCAAATGAGAATAACGTTGACATCATCGTTGCAGGGAACAGCAATAAAAAGGGAATTAAGAAATGGTTCCTCGGAAGCGTAAGTGAAAAAATTTCTCATAACTGTTCCAGCAGCATACTGATTGTAAAATAAAAATGCATAAAGAGGCTGTCTCATCAAGATCCGGCATCACCGCGTAACGGTATCCTGCCCTTGACTGAGACAGCCTCTTTACTACTGTAAATCCTGCTGGGACAACAATTCATTCATGCGCTGCTTTGCTTGATTCTCATCAAATGTACTATAAATGCGATAATAATCTTCATCGAGAATCCGAAAATGATGGGTGATGATATTCTGCTGCAAAATGAACCCATCATCTTTATTGACTTCCTTCCACCAGATCTTTCCGCCCAGCGTTTTCTCTTTACGGTAATCAACATCTTCTCTGGCTACGACCTCCAAGACTTCAAGAGGTTCACCGCCGAAGGAGTTCATCAGTGTTTCACTATGGCGGAAAAGGGCACATACTGCAACCACAGTTGTCCACCCTGCCTCCATCCGCCCTTTTTCGATTTGTACCAGTGTCTTTTTTGAGACTCCAATGACGGAAGCCATTTTATCCTGTGTATATCCAGCTTCAGTGCGGACCATCTTCAACTTTTCGGAAACGAGCAGAATCAATTCCTCTTTTGTCATAACACACCTTCCCGTCATATTAATTCATAGTGTAATTTTACACGAACTTCATCTTTTTGCCAATTTACTTTTATCAAATAATAATTCTTCATAATGGGCATTTTTAAATTGACTTTCATAAATATTGATCTTCATTCATTAATAACCGTTATCCCTTTCTCGTAATCTGGTTAATTAATCCTTGCTTTTTAAGATATAACAACTAATTTCCGATAAAATTTGAGTGTTTTTTCCAATTACCCCTATAAAAAGTCCTTATTTAAAGATATATTAAGGGGGAGAGGTTTTTTATTTACAAACTATTATCTTGAGATAAGCTGTCAGACCCATTCATTTTAAAATTTATTAGTTACTTGAGGTGAAACAATGTCTCCTGTTAAACAAGAAGTGATTAATTTTTTTCTTTCCCATAAAGAAGTGATTTTACAAGGCTGGTCGGATCAGCTTACGCCCTCTAATACAAATTTCTCCAAAGAACAAATTGTAGCTAATGGAAGACAAGTATATGAACAATTCATTGAATGCTGTCATATCCCAAAAGCTGAATGGGATCCGTATATCCAAGCTGAAGCATATAAATTTGCAAAACAGCGATTTGAAGCTGATACAAATATAGGAGAATTTGTGTATAACTTGAATCTTGGCCGTTCTGAAGCCCTCAAATATCTTGATGGCTTGAGCACTGATTGGACTGAACTTCAGCGAATTGTCAATAAAATCAATTATTTTTTCGATAAATATACATACTATACCGTCTCACACTATACGCATATGAAAGATCAAATCATCAAAGAAAAAGAGGAATATATTGATTCCCATCACGAAGACAGGCTTTCCCTTCTTGGAAAAATGACCTCTAGCTTTGTTCACGAATTTAGGAATCCTTTGACATCCATCAATGGTTTCATTCAGCTTTTAAAAGCTGAGAACCCTGGTCTGTCTTATTTGGATATCATCTCTAATGAACTGGATCAGCTAAACTTCAGGATTTCACAGTTTTTGCTGTTGTCCAAGAAATCTACTGTAACCATGGAGAAAACAGCCTTCTCTTTGAATGAGTTGATTGAAGATGCACTTGCTTTCCTTTACCCCAGGATTCTTGAGGTCAATGTTTCTATCAAAAAACAACTCGAAAAAGATTTTGAAGTGTTAGGATGGAAAGAAGAGTTCAGGCAGGTCATTATTAATATTATTTTCAATGCCATAGACGTGCTGAGCATAAGCTCCAATAAGCCAATAATCTGGATTGAGTCAGAACTAAAGGATGACCTCTTCACCCTTTGCATCTGCAATAACGGAGAAAAAATACCTGATGACATCTTATCCAGTATCTTTGAACCTTTTGTTACTTCCAAACAGGAGGGGACAGGGCTCGGCCTCTTTATCTGCAAAGAAATTGTCGAGAAACATAATGGAGAGTTAACGTGTCAATCAAACGATGAGTACACTTCATTTGTAATTACATTACCTGCAAAATAATAGGACTATCTTTTTTGCATTTTAATATGTAGTTCAAAAAATAGCCTTACTTACCAGGTAATGTCCTGGTAAGTAAGAAAAGAGAAACTCACCGGTTCACAGAGAAAGAACCTTGTAACAAGGGAAAATCCAACATTTGTGATTTTTCATTTATAAAGATAGCCCTACTTTCTTCTATACAATTCTGGAGTAGATTTCTAGAGACTGAATCTTTTGGCAGCCATTTTTCACGAATACCTTTTTCATTGGCTGGTTATCTCGATCGGTAACCCCGATATAGGAATCTGCCTTAAGTTCAATTCTTAACGACGCTATTGCAAACTTATGGACCGTTGACGACAATCCTTTCCCCCTGAATTCAGGGGTGATGCCAAAGAAAAAGAGCCTGCCTTCCGATTCAGTAAATGGTTCAATATGAGGAATGCAGATGCCTGCATCTTCCCCATTTTTCCTCACCAGGTAAACTCGGAATTTTTCCGGCTCCACCTCAGCATTAAGCGCGTCCAGCTGCCTGATTGCTTCATCATGATTATCCAGAATCAACCTCAGACACCTCAAACTCTCTTCCATTGGCGGGTCCGCAATGAACTTAAGAGAGTTGACAGGAAAGGCTGTTGTTTCCCTGAGATCTTTAAAGTAAACCTCCCTTTCCTTCACCTTCCTTAACTCTAAATCTTCCAAAACACCTGGATAGGAAAACTCAGGATTTTCAGAAGGGACAACGACAGTCACTTTCTTATTTGCAGGGATACTTTTAAATGACTCTTTCAAATTCTCAATATCTATATTTTGAATTGCCTCATCCATTGCATTCCATTCAAAAGTACAATACCCTTTCCCCTCTAATAATTTCCAACCCACATCTATCACCGCCAGCTTTTTTATATACCACCAGCATAAATCATAGGGAAAGATGTTCCAATTATTTTCTGGCTTTTTTAGAGTATTTATAGTAATAGCGGGTATTAAGTAATAACTCAACTTAATAAGAAGGGACTTCTTAGAATGACACAAAACGAAATATACTTTTTGTCTCCAAATCACCAGCGCAGTCTTATGGCAGAGGGTTGGGCACAAAAAACAGATATTTCTGGCTGGAAGTTCAACAGTGGAGGATGGGCCGACGCCAGGACAAATGAATTCAGTGTCGAAGCCATGAAAGAACTATGCATTGATATTTCCGAGAAAAAAAAGAAAAGAGCAGACCCTCAACAACTGGACGAAGCTTCAGTTATTATCGCCATACATGACTTTGATGAAGATCATGAATTTGAGATTCCCCATGATTGCTTAGACAAAGTCGTTCATTGGAATCTGCCCAATCCTGAAAAAAGAGCAAAAACACCGATTGAAGAATGGGTCATTTATCAGGAAGTTTGTGATTCGCTCGCCATTAAGGTAAAGAGCCTGAAAGATGTATTGAATACGTTCGCATAAATAGCCACCTTGTCGAAGAGATGACCAGGTGGCTTTCTTTTATTTTTAAATTTTTACGGGCCCCTCAGCTACACATGTGCAAGAGGATATACACATTCGCCTCCAATCAACTCGACATAAAGAGGGAAGCCTGCATTTTCTAGAAAAAGGTCTTTTACGAAAACAGCAAGAATTGGGTTGAATTACATAGAACAGTCGCGAATTTTTTCACCGAGGATTTTCAAAAATTTTCACGTAAAATACTCTAGTTTCGCATTCGGGAAGAATTTCTCCATGTACCCATATAAATGATCCTTTATATCCTGTTCTTCATCTTTTTGATAGATATACTTCCCAATTCCATATTTACCCCATTTATATCTTCTTTGATTTTCATCCAGCTCCAGCTTTGTCATTGGATAATTCTTTTCGATGACACGTTTGGCAGGTTTCGTAAAACGGTGTTGGATAAATTCAAAGGTCAAATCTTTTTTGGCGTAATCAGGCAGTTCTGCATCCAGGCGCTCAAACATGTGGTGATAGCCTTCTTCCCATCCCTCATGTAGATAAATCGGCGCAACAATAAAGCCGAGCGGATAGCCGGCTCTTGCTACCTTACCTGCCGCTTCAATCCTTTTAGCGAGCGGAGAAGTCCCCGGCTCAAAGTTTTTAATGACATAATCGGCATTGACACTGAAGCGGAACCGCGTTTTCCCATTATGCTTGGCATCCAGCAGATGGTCGACATGGTGAAACTTGGTCACAAATCTCAGCTTTCCATACTCAGATTCGCCGAAATGTTCAATAGCTCTTTTCAACGAATGAGTCAGATGGTCGATTCCAACAATATCCGATGTACATGCTGCTTCAAACCTTGTAAATTCAGGTGCTCTTTCTTTCATATAATTATCAGCAGCATCCAGGATTTCATCTACGTTCACATAGGTCCTTATGTACGGCTTGCTGCCCATGGTCGTTTGAAGATAACAATAATGGCAGTGTCCCATACAGCCTGTTGCAAAGGGGATTGCATATTCCGCGGAAGGTTTGGATGTATCAAACTTCAGTGTTTTCCGTACCCCAACCACTAAAGTCGATTTAGCGACACGGTATTTTTGGAAGTGATTGTCCCCAGGGAGATTCCGGACCTGATTATGTGAAGTCGTTTCCCTGATTTCAATATCCATCTTTTCGAATTTCTCTTTCAACTGTTTACCAAGCGGATATTCAAGTGCACCGGGTTCAATGTAGACTAATTGAGGCATAAATGGTTTAATCATATTTTCACCCGCCTATACTTCGCCAAAATAGCTCATGTATGCCTGTTCAGCCTGGTCGGCCGTCTGGTACACAGCTATTTCATCATTCAGAGGATAATAGGTTTCATATAGAAACAAGGCGAGCTGCGAAGGGTCCTCCGGATTGTGAACAACTGCAGCTTCCTGTACATTTGCCACACTCTGTGTATGGGGGTTCCGGTAAATCACGTAGACCACATCCCCCGCCTGATAAGGAGTCAATTCATTATTCAGCTCCATGTCTAACACCCTTTCCTATAACAATATGTACTCATCTTTCCTAAAAACAAGGAATATTATAGGTGGGATTTTCTGGTTTTCTCTGGAGATTTTTCAATCCTTGTTCGCTTAGTAAAACATACTGGTGACTTCCCTGCAGAAACCTATTCAGCGGCCGCACACTAGACACTTCCAAATAATAAGCCCAGCACAAAGATTTCCTAATCCTAAACAATAAAAAAGCCATCCCTAAAAAGGAAAGGCTAAATGGAATAAAGCTCTCTAGTGTTATTAAGTATTACCTTATAAACATCCCTAACAGATTCATTTTTAATTTCGGCCAGTTTGTTCACTGTTTCATGAATCATTTCTGGATGCGTCATTTTCCCTTTAAACATCCCTTCAAATTTCCAAGGACCATCTGTTTCAACAAGAATGCGTTCCAGAGGATAAGCCTCTGCCATGGTGATAATTTCTTCTTCATATAAAATATCAGGGGTCACCGATATATAATACCCGTTTTCCACCATTCTCTGCAGTGCTTTAGAAGACCCCTTAAACCAGTGAAAGTGTGCCTTTTGTATAGATGAACGTTCCAGCATGGAGATCACCGGATCGGCATCTTCATAAACTGCATGAAGAATCACCGGCTTATCTAACTTCGCCGCCTCGCGGACAAATACTTCAAGGATCTCTAGATATGGAGCGAGGTCCAACTCTGGATGTTTCTGCCGCATATAATGTTTCTGCCGCATATAATAAGGCAGGCCGACTTCCCCCACGGCAGCCATAGTATCTTTATGTTCATTCATGAATGACAGGATATTTTGGATTTCTTCATCAGATGGTACCGGCTGTTCAGGGTGATATCCAAAAGCCGGTTTGATCCTAGCATCCATTCGGGATAACCGAAGATTCTCATAACAGGACTTCAAATGAAAAGACACCGAAATCATTGCCTTGACTATATCCTTCCTGCAGTCAGCCAAAATCTTCTTCTGTTCAGAAGGATGATACATATCCAGGTGGATATGTGAATCAATGATTGGTCCTTTCACCGCCTCATTCATGGACTATCAGCTCTTGATAAATCGTTTTTTTACATTGAAGAAATTCCTCGCTGAGCACCAGATCCTCTTTCCTCGGTCTTGAAAATGGGACAGTAAATTCTTTTTTTATCGACGCTGGTCTCTGAGACAGGACAATCAGTCTGTCTGAAAGAAATAGAGCTTCTTCTATATTGTGCGTCACAAAGATGATGCTTTTCTTATTTTCTTCCCATATGGATAGAAGCCATTTTTGCATGTCCAGCCGAGTGAATTCATCCAATGCTGAGAATGGTTCGTCAAGGCATATGATCGGCTGTGGACTGAGCAATGCGCGGATAAAGGCGACCCTTTGTTTCATTCCGCCGGATAATTCATGAGGATATGACTTTTCATATCCTTTCAACCCGGCTCTTTCAATCATTTTCCGGGCGCCTTCCCTATCCTTTTTTCCTGACAATTCCTGCCCCAGGAGGACATTGTCTTCAACGGTTCTCCACGGTAAAAG
Source organism: Bacillus sp. SG-1 (assembly GCF_000181495.1). Taxonomy (GTDB): domain Bacteria; phylum Bacillota; class Bacilli; order Bacillales; family Bacillaceae_B; genus Rossellomorea. The sequence continues at coordinate 29,777 of NZ_ABCF01000024.1, read as the reverse complement.
GGAAGGGGCTTGCGGCATATAGCTTATATAGCCTCTGCGCCCATTGATATTTTCACCATCTATCTGAATAGTTCCCTTTTCTGGAGAATACAGGCCTCCAATAAGATGAAATAATGTACTTTTCCCACTTCCCGATGGGCCCAATATCGATAAGAATTCCCCATCACCTACAGAAAGGGAGAGATCATCAAGTATGAGCTGGCCATCGAAGGACTTATCCAAATTATCGATTCTCAACTTTTCCACGCTTCTCTTCTCCTTTCGGCTGCCATTTTATCAGCCACTTTTCCAAACCGATGATAATCGCAAAGAACACCAGGCTTAGAAGCATGATGGCAAAAATAGCCACAAACACCCGATCCGTCCTGAATGAGGAAGAAGCTAGAGTCATGAACACCCCAATCCCCTGTTTCGCTCCCAGCCATTCAGAAATGACAGCCCCCATCACACTATAGGTCGCTGAAATTTTCACTCCTGAAAAAATGGACGGAAGGGCATGCGGCCATTCAAGCTTCCGGAAAATCTGCATCTTGCTTGCGCCTGCCATTTGCATATAATGCTTCAACTCATTGCCCGTCTGTCTAAATCCATCCAATGCAGCGACTGCGACAGGGAAAAAGCAGACGAGCGTGATGACAATCATCTTAGGCAGCAGACCGAAACCAAACCAGACGACCAATAAGGGTGCCAGGACAATGATGGGGATATTCTGGGACAGGATTAAAAGCGGATATACTGATTCTCTTAAAATTGGAACCAGATGAAGTCCGACCGCTACAACTAATCCGATTCCGCAGCCAATCAGGAACCCCAGGAGTGTCAAGTAAACTGTTGAAGTTAAATGTCCCTGGAAAGTCGGCCATACAGCGAATGATTCACTTACTATACGTGAAGGCGAAGGGAGCAGCCATGCAGGAATATCCGCAACCTTTGCACTGATCTCCCAGATAATGAACAAGAGGATGATGACCACGGTAGGCCGCCATCCTCGTTGAAGGAATCTATTCATCGATATTTCTCCGTTAATTGTCCCATGGAAATCCCGCTTGGCTGATAAAGAATTTTCACTTGGGAGATAACATTCCTGCTTCCCATTTCTATCATTTTCTCATTCATTTTTTCGATCACTCTCATTAAATCCGTCAAGTTCCCCTCCATGGTTGTTTCTAGCGGATGAACTTCGTATTTAACCCCGGAGTCCTCAATGACTGCTATTGCTGCATCCACATACGGAATGACATCTTCACCATTTCGGGTTTTGGGTAAAATTTGTATACTGACTAAACTGTTTTCCATATCAAGGACCACCTCTTATTCTGGAAGAAATTCATTGGTAAACGCTTTTTCTGCATCTAACTCCGATTCCAGAAGTTCATTTTCAAACATCCATTCGGCATAGTTTTCCCAGACCTCAAGCTTTTGCTCTCCCCATCTCGGAGCATCATCTGTATACTTGGATGCCAGCCACTCCTGGCTTCTTTTCACAAGATCCTCATCCAGGTCCGGTGCAGCATCGATCAGGACCTGGGCTGCTTCTTCGGGGTTATCGATGGCAAAGTTATATCCTTTTGAGGCCGCTGCAAGGAAAGCCTCAACTGTCTCGGGATCATCAGAAATCATTTCTTCATTCGTCGTCAAAACCGGAGTATAATAATCCAGTTTTTCCGAGTAGTCTGTTAGATAAATCATATTGATATCTTCATTTCTAAGCTCTGCTTCAATACCTGTCCAACCGTAATATATCCAGGCAAAGTCAATATCACGTTGTACAGCCGTAAAGAAATCACTGTCGCCCATATTGACGAAATCAACTTTCGACACATCCGCATTTTCCTGTTTCATGATCGAAGCCATGACCGCTTCTTCAACCGGGGAACCCCAGCCGCCGTATGTCTTGCCTTCGAAATCCTTAGGCGTTTCAATATTTTTGCCTGCCGGTGATGCAAAACCGGAAGTATTATGCTGGATGACAGCTGCTATAGATACAAGCGGTACATCCTGCACCCTTGCCTGTGTTACCCCTTCCTGATAGCCGACACCGAATTCAGCTTGACCTGAAGCAACAATGGAATCTGCCCCCGCTTCACCAGGCATAATGATTTCAACCTCAAGGCCTTCTTCTTCAAAATAACCTTTTTCCTTGGCTACATACAGTCCCGTATGATTCGTATTTGGAGTCCAATCCAAAACAACGGAAACTTCTTTCAGTGTAGTCGCTTCATCTCCTGCACCGTTTTCTCCCTGACCGGCATTGTTATTCTGCCCGCACCCGGTGATCAAAACAGCAGAGAATAAGGCTAGTAGTGTTTTTTTCATTATAGGTTCCTCCTGTGTGTAAAAAAGTTTGCGAGTGATATAGAACCCCTTCAGTTACTTTATTCGAAGTCTGTCCGTCCATTTCACAATAAAAAAAGCGTCCCGGAACGATCCCGGGACGCATATTGAAAACAGATTTACCGTTTAGAATATGTTCCCTACGCTGGTCTCAGCCAGATCAGGTTCCAAGGGTCAGTATCTGATAAGGATACAATCTCAACCAGCTTCACTGGTCCCCCCACTATTCTCGCATATTTAATTCATTCCATTCTCTACTTTGACATAAACATCCCTATTTTTCAAGAAATTTCGCCTGTCCGCTTTAACGCTCTAAAGCACTAAGAGGGACAGTCCCTCTTAGTGCTTTAGAGCGTTAAAGTTTTATAAGCCCTCATATTTTGAAGAACAGTCAAGACGAGATATAATTTAAATGGAAGCGAAAACAAGAGGAGGATACAGATGGAAAGAATTCAGCTTGCAAACGACCTTACATTTTCAAGGCTCATCCACGGACTTTGGCGCCTGTCCGATTGGGACCAAACGAAAGAAGAAACACTAAAATTGATTGAAGAAGTAATGGAGACCGGCATTACAACCTTTGATCACGCCGACATTTACGGAAGTTACACATGTGAAAGCTTATTCGGCGATGCCTTGGCATTGAAACCCTCATTAAGAGAAAAAATGGAGATTGTAACGAAATGCGGCATTGTGCTTCCCTCCAAGAACCGCCCGGAACACAAAACGCACCATTATAATACAAGTAAAGGACATATAGTTAAATCAACGGAAAACTCTTTATCGAGCTTGAAAACAGACTACATAGATGTACTGCTCATCCACCGCCCCGATCCATTTATGGACCCTGAGCAAACGGCAGATGCATTCAATCAGCTTCACAAAGAAGGAAAAGTGCGCTACTTCGGTGTGTCCAACTTCAAGGATCACCAGTTCAGCATGCTGCAGTCCTATCTTGATTTCCCGCTTATCACCAACCAAATTGAAATATCACCATACAACTTGGAGAACTTTGAAGACGGCACTATGAATCATGCGCTTCAAAACAGGATCCCTCCTATGGCTTGGTCTCCACTGGCAGGAGGAAAAATTTTCTCGAGTGATGACGACAAAGCGGTTCGACTGCGCGCTACGTTGGAAAAAATCCGTGAAGAGGTGAATGCGAAAGGCATCGATCAAGTTGCCTACGCATGGCTGCTTAACCATCCGTCCCGCATAATGCCGATCATCGGGTCAGGGAACATTGACAGAATTCAAACAGCTGTTGACTCTCTTGATATCAAATTAGACCATGATCAATGGTTTGAAATCTTGCAAAGTTCCATGGGACATGATGTTCCTTAATAAATTGACTATAAAAAAGAATCCCGCTTTCCGCAGGATTCTTCTTTAGTTTATAGACTTATTAAATTTTGTGAATTCAGACGTACCCTCTCTCATTCAGGTCATTTCCAAGAATATTATTTAATGACTTTTCGACATAATGAGCCAGATACTCTTTTTGAAGTTCGCTTTTACTCAATTCATACAGCTGCTTATCGGAAATTTTATAAATTCCTATCCTAAGTAGTTGTTTAATATAAAAGTCTTCAGTTGTATTTATGTTTCTCTGTTGCACGGTTTATCCCTCCGTGAAGAGTATACCCGCTTTTCTGCTTTTCTAACCTATGACTAAAGTCATTATGATATTAATTGTTTGATTGGGAGAGTGATGGAAACCGTTGTTCCCTGTCCTTCCACACTATCATAACGTATTGTTCCACTATGTTCTTCGATGATCTTAAAACTTACCATTAATCCCAGGCCGGTTCCATCTGACTTAGTCGTATGAAAGGGGGTCCCGAGTTGTTCAAGGTTTTCTTTCGATATCCCTTCGCCTTCATCTCTAATGGACAGGAGAACCGTGTCCTCCTCACCCATTTCCGCTTTGACGGTGACCTCACCACCTGCAGGCATGGCCTCCATGGCATTTTTAATTAAATTTATCAAAACTTGTTTCAGATGTTTTTCATCACAATCAATCTTTGGAAGACCTGACTTTATCTCTCCAGTTAGTTGGATGTTCTGATTATTGGCATCACTTTCCATTAATTTCACCACATATTCAATGATGTCCTTTGGATCATGGCTTTTAAGGTTTAGTCCTTTGGGTTTCCCAATCACCAACAAATCGTCAAGCAAAGATGAAATTCTTTCAATTTCATTCGTCATGATCGTGTAGTATTCACTATCCTCAGGATGCTTCTCATGCTGCAGTTGTGTAAACCCCTTCAGGGATGCCAACGGATTCCTTACCTCATGGCTAATCGACGTGGCGAACCTGCCGATTACCGCTAGTTTTTCTTTTTCGCGGAGCTGGTCGTTCAACCTCAATCGGGTTTCAAGATTCGAGTGAAATCTGCTTAGGAATAAATAAGACACTATCGAGATAACCACAAATACGACAATGGGGATACTCACTTGAACAGCAGACAGTATAATGCCTAATATGGCATATTTAAGAATCATACCTATTGAAGTGAACCAGAAGAACCTTTTATTTATAAAGATAGGGGAAAACAGTATAAATATTATTTCGACAATGTGACCAGATTGGAATACTGTATCACTGCCCAGATAAATCATCAGATTACTGACAATATCAACTACAATAAACGCCAATAAATAAAGATATTTAACAAAATAAACCCTTCCCTTATTAGCTAGATAAATAGACACAGGAAGAAGTAATATCAAGGTTATATGGTACCAAAAACCCAGACCCCCGTCAGGCAGGCCCATTTCTTTATTTTCATAATACGTAAAAATGTAGTAATAGAATACATCATAAGCTATGAGAAAAAAATAAAATAAAGATAGAAATAATTTAAGCGTTCTTATTTCTTCTCTATCTAAACGAATATTATTAAGTTGATTCAATTTTCGTTACTCCTTCTAAAAACTCTCTTAGCCTAAAAGACTTTATACTTAATAATATACGAAATATAGATATTTTGTAAAACTTTGTAGAATTTTGTAGAATTGTCATAATTCAGCATTGTTAACTCTATTAATATCTACTAATCTTTGTATTGGCTTAAGTGGTAATTTCTAAATAAATCTATAATAAAGGGCTGATAGATTGTTGCTATCGGCAACAAAAGGCCGGACTTTCCCCTCGGGTACAAGGGCTTATCTAACTGAACAGGGTGATTAGCTCTTTTCTTTCTTGTTAAATAGGGTGATTTCTGTAAATGGTGAACCTATCTCTTGAACTTCATGATAAATAGCATCAAAGTTTTAAAAAGAGCCATAATAAAAGCGGTCTAAAGTACTGTAGTGAGATCGTGATCAGTTATTAAAAACTATAATTTACTGAATATTTGAATAATTTATTTTAGATTGGTAATATAATAAGTAAGCGTTTACAAATGTGGATGAGGTGATATTGAATGTTAGTCAATGAAACCGACTTGCGAAAAAAGGCATTTGATGAATTGTTCGGCAAGCCTCAGGAAGCTGCAGAAGGATCATGGATAACAAATTACTCACTCGTACTCGCCGCCATTATATTTGTACTGTTTGAAAAAGGGATATTTTAATTGGACATAAGAAAAAGGCCCGTATCGCGGGGCCTTTTTTATTTCTCTGCGAGCTTCTGCCCAATGTCGCTGTTTCGTTTCATCAGAAAGTCTATAGCGAGCCAGAAGAAAACAGAAATCAACGCATAAATCCCGATTGAGTTGTAAATATCTTCGGTTTTCCAATCAAGTTTCGGGACGAATAATCCAAGAATACCGGTAAATATATAATATCCCCCAATCAGATGGAAGAACAGTTTTTCAGTTGTTAAATTTCTTTTCTCCATGTATCCCTTGCCCGCTTTTCCTAAGAATATTGCAATTCCCCTTATGATAAAATACACGGAAAAAGCAATAATAATAGCAACTATTGTCGTATTGTTAAAAACATTTGCCATTTTTGATGCTCCTTTCAAACATGAACCAGTCTTTCATCTTTAAAATTGTACCATAAGATTTCGGTTTTTGAGTAGGAATTACTTACCATTTGCTATATTTCAGAATGCATTTTTTAGATGTTACCTCCCTGCACCATGTGGTATAGTGTTAAAGAACCATTACCCTAAAGGAGATCTCTTTTATGTCCAGTTTCAAAAAAAGACTCGATCACTTATCTCCTGCCCAACTTATCGTTGTTTTCTATTTTGTGGCAGTTGGTATATCCATACTTTTACTAAGCCTTCCGATTACCGCTAAACCGGGAGTAGACCTGAGTTTCCTCGACATTATGTTTACAGCCGTCAGTGCAATTAGTGTTACAGGACTAACGGTCATACAGATAGTCGACTCCTTCAGTACAGCCGGAATCTTCATTTTGATTTTCATCCTGCAAATTGGCGGTATCGGGATCATGACTCTCGGCACGTTTCTGTGGTTAATTTTAGGTAAGAAAATCGGGCTGAAGGAACGCCGCCTGATAATGACTGACCAAAACCAATCCAACTTAGCCGGTCTGGTCAAACTCATGAAGCAGATTCTGTATATCATCCTCTTAATAGAATTGATGGGGGCTCTTATATTAGGTACATACTTTTTAAAATACTATCCAAATTGGCAGGATGCTTATTTGCATGGAATTTTTGCCAGCGTAAGTGCCACAACCAATGGCGGGTTCGATATTACAGGACAATCACTCATTCCATATGCAGATGATTATTTCGTTCAATGTGTGAACATCATCCTGATTACTTTGGGTGCCATTGGATTTCCTGTATTAATTGAACTGAAAGATTTCTTGTTGAAAAAGAATGATCAACGGGTGAGGTTTCATTTTTCACTGTATACGAAGTTAACCACTGTAACCTTTTTTGGTTTAATGATTGTCGGGACAATCCTTATTCTTGTAATTGAATATAACCGTTTTTTTGATGGTCTTTCATGGCACAAATCATTTTTCTATGCTTTTTTCCAATCCACTACTACAAGGAGTGGCGGTTTGTCTACCATGGACGTCAGCCAGTTTTCGGAACCTACCCTCATTATCATTTGCATGTTGATGTTTATAGGAGCATCTCCGAGTTCAGTCGGCGGTGGAATACGGACTACAACCTTTGCTATCAACGTACTTTTTCTTATTAACTTTGCAAGGGGCAGATCCTCAATAAAGGTTTTCCGCAGAGAGCTGGATCAGACAGATGTCACCAAATCCCTTGCGGTCACCTTGTTAGCAAGTTTCATGTGTGCAGGATCGGTTATCTTCCTTTCTATTACCGAATCATCATTCTCAATGATAGAAATTCTTTTTGAAGTCTGTTCGGCCTTCGGTACCGTCGGGTTGTCAATGGGTATCACCCCTGATTTAAGTGTTGTCGGGAAAATACTCATCATGTGTCTGATGTTCATTGGGAGGATTGGTCTCTTAACATTCCTTATCATCTTAGGGATCAAGCAAAAAGAAACTCTTTATAACTATCCAAAAGAAAGAGTTATTATAGGATAATAAAAAGAAGAAGCCAAGTCGGCTTCTTCTTTTATTTGTCCTTGACTTTAAGGAGACGGAGACCATTCAGGGTGACGATTAATGTAGCACCCATATCTGCAAAAATTGCGATCCACAGTGTGAGCCAGCCCGGTATGACCAGTAGAAGAGCCAGCAGCTTGATGCCTAATGAAAAGGCGATGTTCTGCTTAATGATCCTCAAAGCTTTCCTGCTCAGTTTGACGGTGAATGGCAACTTCCTTAAGTCATCGCCCATGAGTGCTATATCTGCCGTTTCCAATGCTGTATCGGTCCCGGCACCTCCCATCGCAATTCCTACAGATGATGCAGCAAGGGCTGGGGCATCGTTCACTCCATCACCTACCATGGCGACCTTATCATATCGTTCACGCAGCTGCTTAATATACGCTAGTTTATCTTGCGGCAGCAATTCCGCGGCTGTATCGGTAACATTTGTACGTTTGGCAATCGCCTCTGCCGTTCCTTTGTTATCACCGGTCAGCATGATTGTTTTTTCAATTCCAAGTTTATGCAGTTTTTCAATGACTTCCGCACTGCTGTCCCTGACTTCATCGGCAACGGCTGTCAATGCCATTATTTCTTCAGCCGTACCCATAAGGATGACTGTTTTTCCTGCATGTTGAAGATCGGTGATCTTGTTTCTTACTTCATCCGGGGCGGGTACCCCCATAACTTCTTGCATATAGGAAGGACTTCCAGCATGATAGGTTATGCCTTGAATGGTTCCTTTGATTCCTTTCCCGGTGACAGAAGTAAAGTCTTCGATTGCTAATGATCGGTAATCCAGATTCCCTTGTTCCGCTTTTTTCATAATCGCGGATGCCAATGGATGCTGTGATCCATTTTCAAGTGCAGCAATGAGTTTCAGGTTCTCTTCTCTTTTTTCTTCCCTTAAAGAAATGAAATCTGTGACTTCAGGAACTCCTTTTGTAAGGGTTCCTGTTTTATCGAAGGCAATCGCTTTTAAAGCACCCGTCTCTTCCAAATAAATGCCGCCTTTAATCAATACACCGTTCCTAGCCGCGTTTCCAATAGCGGTCACAATGGAAACCGGTGTGGATATGACAAGTGCGCATGGACATCCGACAACCAGTACGGCAAGTCCTTGATACACCCATGTGCTCCAGTCAGCTCCAAATAATAATGGCGGTACAATGGCTACAAGGATCGCAACCAGAATGACTGCCGGTGTATAGTATTTTGCGAATCGGTCCACAAACGCCTGGGACGGTGCCCGTTCTGCCTGGGCTTCTTCCACCAGGTGGATGATTTTCGCGATGGTCGTATCCTCAGCGAGTTTGGTCACTTTGACTTCCAGCAGACCTTCTTCATTCAGGGTTCCTGCGAATACTTCATCATCCTTTTGCTTAGTGACTGGAACTGATTCTCCTGTGATGGCAGCCTGATTCACTGCCGATATCCCTTTTTCAACCACACCATCCATAGCAAGCTTTTGACCCGGCTTTACAATCATGGTGTCGCCGATTTGAATATCTTCAATACCAACAGTCATTTCTCTGCCATCTCTTCGAATAAGAGCTTCCTTCGGGGCAATGTCCATCAGTGAGCGGATCGACTGCCTGGCTTTATCCATAGAATAGGCTTCAAGTACTTCACTAATTGCGAACAGGATGACGACCGTTGCGCCTTCTCCCCACTCGCCGATGAAAGCAGCCCCGATGATGGCAATGGTCATCAGAGTTCTCATATCAAATTCCAGACGCACAAGGTTTTTTAAGCCTGTTGTGAAAAGACGGTATCCCCCGACTAAGATGGAAGCCACAAAAGCGGCTATGGAAAAGATATTTTCTTCCCCGTACGTATGTCCAAGTGACCATCCCAAGATCAGGAAGAAAGCTGACAGCAATACATTTGCATACCTTTTAATAAAAGGCTTCTTTTCGTCAGAGAACTGTTGATGTTCCGGAATGACCTTAAGCCCCTCAAATGCTCCGGCTTTCTCAAGTTCTTCTATAGTTGTATCTCCAAAGACTGTGAGCTTCGATGCTCCAAAATTAACATTTGCTTCAGAAACACCATCCAGGTGCTTCACGTTCTTTTCGAACTTTGCGGCACAGCCTGCTCAGGAAAAGCCCTGTACGCGGTAAGTTGTTTTATCTTTCGGTTGCTGTAATCCTTCAGACACGTTGTTCCACCTCCTTATGATGGGTAATCGCGATGTTGATCAGGCTTCTTACATGGTCGTCATCAAGAGAGTAATACACTAATTTCCCCTCTTTGCGATATTTCGCAAGGCCCATGTTACCCAGCAGCCTTAAGTGATGGGAAGCAGTCGCAGTCGTTGCACCGACAATGTGTGCGACGTCACACACGCACAGCTCCTTCTCAAGGCTGAGAGCATAAGCTATCTTCATTCTAGTATCATCCGATAATGCTTTAAATATTTTTGCCGCCCCATTTGTATTGGTTCCAGCGAGCTCATCTTGAATGGAAGCGACTTTTTCATCTTCTTGACAATTAACCTCACAAACATCTTTCTGTTTCACTTAATCACCCCAATAATCAAACGTTCATTTGAATATTAGTATATGTAAGAAGAAGAGATGTGTCAAAACATTTCGTTTATATGTGCTTTATCACTTTAAAGCGTGAAGAGGGACTGTCCCTCTTCACGCTTTAAAGTGATAAAGTAACCAACAAAAAAACCTCCACTGCCTGGAGGTTTCTACTCTTATTTAACGATCAATACCGGGCAATTCGCCCGTTTGGCCACTTTATGGCTGACACTGCCCAGTACAAATTCCTGCAGTCCGTTCAGTCCTCTGCTGCCGATAACGACAATATCAACCTGATTCTTATTCACATATTCAACAATCGCAGGGCCAGGCTCCCCGTGCAGAATCTTGATTTCATAACTGACCCCAGCCAATTTAGCCTGCCTTTCAACTTCTTTCATTCTTTCTTTGCGAAAATCATTCATTTCTGCGGAATTCCAGTTTGCCAGGACATCAGACTTTGCCCGGTCCGCATCTACGACATATACAACTTCGATAGCGGAACCATCAGAACATTGAGCGATATGAATTGCATTCTCGGCTGCACGTTTTGAGTGTTCAGAACCATCCGTAGCCAATAAGATTTTTTTATACATCCCTTCACCCCCGCTGTTTAATGCGACCCTAATCTATTCGCAAGCTTATCCACTAATTCTGTACTATCCTCATTTAATCCTGTCACTTCGGCTAAGATTCCATTCACTTCAAACTTGGAAACAATTTTATCAACAGCAGCAACCGCTGAATCATCCCAAATGTGAGATCTGCTCAGATTAATTTCCACTTTCTTAACATCCTCTTTATAATCAAAAAGATTAATCAGTTCCGTTACAGACGCAAAGAAAAGTTCTCCGTTGATCTTATATATTCTTTTATCTCCTTCCAATGAACTGTTTACACGCACTTTTGAAATCTTGGACACAAAGAATACTGCGCTTAACAAGATCCCTGTGAAAACGCCAATCGCTAAATTATGTGTCAGGACGACAGTCAGAACTGTCACAACCATGACTGCAGCATCAGTTCTTGGCAATAAATGAAGTGTGCGCAGGGAAGCCCAGTCAAAAGTACTGATCGATACCATGATCATAACCCCTGCCAACGCGGCCATCGGAATCTGGATCACGATGCCTCCGAGAACAACAATCAAAAACATGAGGAACACACCGGCTACCAGAGCTGAAAGCCTGCCTCGCCCTCCCGACTTTACATTGATGACAGATTGCCCGATCATCGCACATCCGGCCATTCCACCGAAAAAGCCTGTAATGATATTGGCAATCCCTTGTCCCCTGCTTTCCATATTTTTATCACTCTCAGAATCTGTCATGTCATCAACGATCGTGGCGGTTAACAATGACTCCAGCAACCCCACCACGGCAAGTGCCGCTGAATATGGAAAAATGATCATCAACGTTTCAAGAGTAAGAGGTATATCGGGTAGAAAAAATTGCGGAAGGGTTTGTGAAATCGTCCCCATATCCCCGACTGTTCTCACTCCATAATTCATCGTGATGGATAATATGGTAACTGTCACAATGGCCACCAATGTTGATGGCACCACTTTTGTAAAATAGGGTAATAAGTAGATGATGAAAAGGGTCAATCCAACCAGGGCATACATAATCCATTCCTCTCCATGAAAATGCTGCAGCTGCGAGCTGAAAATAAGTATCGCCAAGGCATTAACAAAGCCAACCATCACTGAACGCGGAATGAACTTCATATAACGCGCTAATTTAAACACCCCAAAAAGTATTTGCAGTATGCCTGTCAATATCGTGGCCGCCAGTAAATACTGAAGTCCGTATTCGGCAATTAAATTCGTAAAAAGCAGTGCCATCGCACCGGTAGCCGCAGAAATCATTCCCGGCCGCCCTCCGACAAAGGCAATTGTGACAGCTATGGTAAAAGAAGCATATAAACCGACCATCGGATCGACTCCCGCAATAATTGAAAAGGCTATCGCTTCAGGAATCAGTGCAAGGGCCACAACAAGCCCTGATAATATATCTCCTTTAATATTTCCAAACCAAGTTTGTCTGTAAGTCAATGACTCCAATATAAATCCTCCTTTAAACTTAGTATGAGAGGAATCCCGCAGGAAAATTCCAATACTAAGTAAAAGGGGGCTTAAGAGGCCTTTAACACTTTAAAGCACGACAAGGGACAGTCCCTCTTAGTGCTTTAAAGGGCCAAAGTCACATCATTTTAAATTTTTCCACGCGAAGATGTGCCCGCTGACAAATCGCGCTACATCATCACTATGACTTCTCAAAGAATGATGCACCCCACCAACAACAAAAGCACTGTACGCAATTGTACAGTGCTTCATCTTTTTATAAATATTTTCGCTGTACACTCCGCCCTTCATAGGTGAACAGGATTTGCCGGTTTTCCACATGCGTTTCAATGTGCACTGGTCTGCCCCACAACTGATGAACGTAGGGGAGGACTTTTTCCAAGTATTTGATATCCAGTTCAATGCCTTCATACCAATGCTTCAGGTAGAGTTCCCCGTTTTTCATATAATCGCCGTCATTGACAGTTATAAATGGAAACCCGCCATTAACCCGCATGCCCACGAGTTGATCCCTGACTTCTTTCCACTCCTTATCGACAATCTTATAATCCTTGCCCTGCTTCTGGAAAAGGTACATATCCTCCCTCGTTACCAAATCCTTCGTTAAATAGTTGCGAAGGAAGGAGATATCCGATTCGATTTCTCTAACCTCAAACATTTTGTCCCGGCCAGATCCTGGCTTTTCTCCGCGTCTTATCATTTCTTCTGTTGGATTATTATAGCGTTCTTCGATGTCCTCAAAGATCTTCAATCCGAGATAATATGGGTTTATGCTCGTTTTCGAAGGCTGCACCACCCCAGCGTTCAGCTTGGCGAATTCAATGGATTCACCGCTTGTCAGATCCAATTCCCTCATGATTCTTTGATGCCAGTAGGATGCCCAGCCTTCATTCATGATTTTCGTTTCAAGCTGCGGCCAAAAATAAAGCATCTCTTCCCTCATCATGGTTAGAATGTCACGCTGCCAATCCGCAAGTTCACGGCTGTATTGTTCAATGAAAAGCATGATATCTTTTTCAGGCTGCGGCGGGAATTTCTTCTTTACTTTCCTGCGCTGTTTCTTTTCCTTTCGCTGCCCCTCATCAAGTGACCATAAGTCATCGTATGGGGTCGGAGCGGACACTTCTTCTATTTCCCACTCGACATCCTCCATGCTCCATGACAATTTAGGACGCATGAGGGAAGGATCAATATGTTCATCGATCGCAAGGACCGCATCGAGGAAGGTTTCCACCTCTTTTTTTCCATGTTCGATTTCATACTGCCTAATTCTGTCGGCAGTGGCCGCCATGCTTTCCACCATATCCCTCTTCGTATTTTGAAACCTTACATTATTTTTGAAAAAATCACAGTGAGCCAGCACGTGAGCCACGATCAATTTGTTTTGTATTAGCGAGTTGGAATCCAGCAAAAACGCATAACAGGGATTAGAGTTGATGACAAGCTCATAGATTTTACTTAAACCAAGGTCATAATGCAGTTTCATCTTATGGTACTGTTTTCCAAAGCTCCAGTGGGAAAATCGGGTCGGCATCCCATATGCCCCAAATGTATAGATAATATCTGCAGGACAGACTTCATATCGCATCGGGTAAAAATCGAGTCCGAAACCTTTTGCTATTTCTGTTATCTCGGCAATCGCATACTGTAATTGTTTTTGTTCCTCTTCTCTCATCCAAGTTCCCCCCAGTAGAAATTTACACCTGCGGCCCTAAGCTACTCTTATTTAAATATATGAAATGGGATAAGGTTTCATGAGAAGAATAACAAAAACCACATTCACTCCGTTAGCGTGTCTAAAAGCAAATTCCCTGAAACCCTTAAACATAGAGGATTCCTGTCCGCAAAAAAAGAGCCTCAACTGAGACCCTTTCCACCACTATTTCCCTTTAAGTTCTACCTTTAACTTTTTCGCCGGAATCACAGCAGTCAACAGGAGAAGCGCAGACACTATAAAAACAGGTGTAATTCCGACTTTCTCTAGAGAATACCCGGCCCCGAGAGAAAAGATGCCAAATATGAGTGTCGTCAAAGCTCCTTGCGCGGCAAATACCTTTCCAAGCCTTTGAGGATTCACGCTATTTTGTACAGCTGTTTGCAGGAGTATCACTTTCATTCCATCAAAGAATCCGAAAATGACGGAAAGCACCAGGGAAAGGAATGCCATGCTCGTCAATCCAAGAAACAAAGTAGCAAGTGAAGTACAAACCAATGCCACCGGAAGCCAGCGATATACATTTCCCGAAAACAGCCTATGTGTTTTTAACAAAAGTATACCTGCTGCAATCAGGCCGATGAAAAAAGCACCATTGATGAAGCCCCACCATTCTTCACCGCGTCCGAGCTGTTGATCGACATATACGTACAACACCGCTGCCACCCACACGACAGTCGCAGCCGCTTCGATTGCGTAAATGAAGAATATATTCCGCAATTTGGGGCTCTTCCAAATATCCGTCCAGCCTTCAGTCAATTTCTCTGCAAACTTTACTTTTCTTTCCTTGATAGGAGGGAAGCCGCCGCCATACATCGGCAAACTGTACATCATCAAGCTGCTTGCCAGAAATAATAAGGAAGTCAGAACCAAGGTCCATTCTTCACCGGCTAACGCTAAGAGAATACCTCCGACAGCCCATGCAGCAAACTGGACTGCCTGATCGATAGTCGAGAGAAATCCGTTCGCTCCCATTAAATCCTCCCGTCGAACAACGGAAGGAACAAATGCGTTTCGGGCAGGCAATGCCCATCCATCTAGAAAAGCAACACTGCTCACCAGTAGAAAGAAGACCGCCATGTTCCACATATCCATAAACAATGTCAAGGAGAGAATGATCATGAGAAAGGTTTTAAGCAACTGTGAAAAAAACAACAGGTTTTTAAGATGAAACCTGTCAAAAATGAGCGGTGCCAAGACACTGCTGCCGAAACGGGAAAACGTGATCACCATCGGTATGATACTCAAAAAAAATGGAGAATGAGTACGATCGAAAATGGCAGCAATCACCGCAATGATGAAAAAGACATCCCCTCCATTTGCCAAAGCCTGGCCAACCCATAAGTAGCGAAAAGTTTTTGTCCTCATCATTCTTCCTCCTTGCCATTATGAAGTTGTCCATTAAAAGCATGAATATCATAAGGGACTGGCTCCTTTCATAAGAAGTCAAGTGGACCCGTCGAGCGACGCACGAATGGACCACTGCGCCGGATGGCGAATGACGCAGCTCTCTCCTCCTGCGAAGTACACCATTTCACGAAAAATCACTAATGCACCTTTAAAACATCACGTATTTTCTTACAAAAAGTATAGTATCAATTAATTCTTATTTCCAATAAAACACAAAAAACTTGCCCTCGAAGGAGCAAGCTTTTTGACAGGCCTGTTTTTACTGGACCTCATTTACGGAAATGTTCAGATCAGTCGGCTTGTCAGGGTTATGAACAACCTTCACCTTCACCGATACATCTTTCCCGTCTTTCACAACATCAAACGTAAACGCATCTTCAATCTGGCCCCCCGGAAGTGTTTTTCTGCCGTCATACTTATAATCCGCCAGCTTTTCTCCCGTATAATCTTCTTTCACGACAGCTGTCGCGATGCGGCCATATCTTTCATAGTCCTGTTGAGCAAGTGCCTGCTGGCTGCCCATCATAGCCAGGACAAGCGAAAAGATAATCATCCATTTTCTCATCTTAATTTCACCTCTGCCTATAATTTCATATATAATGTGCATTTTTATCCCGTATGTTATACATCCAATAGAAGGAAAGCCCATTAACACTGGACAGGCAACTTTTTCAGCGAAATTCCGCTGCACGCATGAACATACTAGTATTAACCCTTCAGAAGGAGGGAGTTAATTGAATAAAGTTGATTACGACAGAGCATTGTACTATACACATCGCAGCGAATGGGATAACCTTCTCATATTGATGGTTCGCACCAAAGATGACCTTTTGGCAAAAAGGATCGAACACTTTCTGCACGCTTATCATTTTTCCCGTGATTATACAAGTATCGAGCAAAATATGTATACCCTTCTCAGATACATCGAGCACGCCAATCTGACTGCCAGTCAACAAAGTGAGCCGATGGAAGAACATGTTATGAAAATTTAGGATTCCACCAATCCTGCGGGCTGAATCATTCAGCCCGCTTTTATTTTTAAAAGGATTATTGGAAAATATGTCAAATTAGAAGGTAAAGGAGGAAAAGATGAAACCTATACATAGTTCACTTAAAGGTATTTTCAGTATTCGATTTAGGAAAATCAAAAACATTCTATCAAGAGCAGATCGGCTGTGAAGTCACGGATTGGTGGGTTCTAAGGGATGGATTCACCGGGCTTGCCTTAAAGTTGCTGCAGGCGGAATCTCCTGAAGATGTCAGTCCCAACAAACCGGCAAAAGGAACCAAAACACCAGTGGATTTGTATTGTTATATAGAAGACTGAAACTCACTGGATGAGTTGTATCAAGAGTTAACAGCAAAAGAAGCAACTGTTGCAGTAGAACCGCGGGTCGATGAGAAGAACGGTCCCTGGAAGGATTCCCATAAAGGACACGGACGGGTTTCATATAGCGTTTGGCGGCACAGATGGACACTGAGTGATTACCGAAAGAACCATTAGATGAAGGCCGGCTTCATCTAATGGTTTTTTTCTAATCAGACCGCAATTACTTTCCTGCAAGCCCATGCTTTACTGCATACAACGCAGCCTGCGTTCTATCCGAAACCTCCAGCTTTGCAAAAATGTTGGAGATATGTGTTTTCACTGTTTTTTCTGTAATGTACAAACTGGCCGCAATCTCTTTATTGCTCTTTCCTTTGGCTAGTTCCTTCAGCACGTCTCTTTCACGATTGGTCAGCTGGTGAATTTGATGCGGCGGCTGATTCTTCCGTGATACCCTTTTCAGCAAATGGTTTGTCGCTTTGGGATGAAGTGAATTTTCTCCTCGCACAAGCTTGCGGATGGAATCCACAAGTTCATCCGGTTCAATATCTTTAAGCTGGTATCCCGCAGCCCCTGCTTCAATAGCCGGAATGACATGGTCTTGATCTGAAAAGCTAGTCAGCATCATGATTTCAATGTTTGGGTGTTGGTTTTTGATAAGCTTCGTTGCTTGAATACCGTCCATTTCAGGCATGACCAGATCCATCAAAATCAAGTGGGGCTGCAATTTTCCAGCCATGTCAACAGCTTCACGCCCATTCGACGCTTCACCGACAATTTCAATATCCTTTTGGGTTTTCAAAAAGAAAACGAGTCCTCTTCTTACCACATGGTGATCATCCGCAATCAATACTCGTATAGTCATATACGTTCCCCTCTTAATATGGAATTTCCACTATTATTTCTGTTCCGTCACCCGGCATACTTTTTAAATGAAAACTTCCGCCTAGACTGGATACCCGTTCCTTCATCCCTTGGATCCCCAATGAAGGAATATCCTGAGTTGGATTATAGTTAAATCCACACCCTTTATCTTCTATATGAAGGACGACAAATTTAGGCGAGGTTATCAGGTAGAAATAGATTGTATCCTCACCGGAATGTTTTTTAGCATTATTGATGGCTTCCTGTCCAACCCGCCATAAGGCTTCTTCAATTTTAGAAGGCAGTGCGACGACTCCTTCCACTTTCACAAGAACTTCCATTCCAAGCATTTCGGCGTACCCTTTTACTGCATCACTGAAACCATTTTCCAAGCCATGAGGTTTAAGCTGCCATATCAAGGCCCGCATTTCGGTTAGGGCTTCTTGAGCAAGACTCTGGATGGTTGAAAACGTCTCTTTCACCTCACTGTCTTTACTAAGCATCATGCCGCCCCTGGCCGTCAATGTCAGAGAAAACAATAATTGGTTCACAGAATCATGCAGGTCCCTCGCCAAACGGTTTCTTTCTTGCATGAGCGCTACTTCTTTCTCTTTTTTTGTTAAGATGATCCGTTTAATAGCCGAACCAATTTGAAAAGCGACCGATTCCAACAGAGCCAGCTCATGTTCATGAAAATGGGTTTTCCCTGGAGCAGCCACATTCAATAAACCAAATGATTCATTCCCCGACTGCAGCGGCACTGTGGCATGATAGACAATATCCCCCGTGTCGCCCCGATTTTCCTCAATCGACTTCTCAATCCTCTGACACTCAATAATATTTGACGCCTTCGTCAGTTTTCCCGCACGAAACCTGTTGACACACCAACAGCTTCCCTCCCTGAGCAGAGCGCACCTTTCATCCTCAAGAGAAGAAGGAAGATTATGATATGCTTCCAGAGAATGTCCATCTGACTCATCTATGAAAAAAATCCATCCTGTCGTAAAATCCGTACCTTTCAACAGGACTTGGAGGGCACATGAAAGCATCTGCTGCAGCTCGGTCTCCTCATTCAGCAGTTCAGCGATTTCTTTTAACAAATGTATATTAGAATTAGGTCTGTTCTCAATGTTCAAGAGGAGAACCTCCTTTACCATTAGTATATCGGTTTTTATGTAAGCAGGGCTGACCTATATGTATGAACCTTTCTACGACTTTAGCCGTAGAAAAATGTGATCTTTGTTTACTTCTACCCGCCCTCTGTTGAATTCCTTTATTCCTTAGGATGTTTTTTCTAAAATATTGTTTTCTTGAAGCTTGATTATTGCAATTTGCCGCAGTACTAGTCGGACGTCCCGCCCAGGGCCAAGCATAGGTTAGGCCTCCACTGGACTAAATCCAGCCCGTGTAGTGACGCACATTGAGAAGCAACAATTTATAAGTAGCTCTTGGTGTTCTTGATACATCTCTCCACTCTTTTCTGATAACTTATGTATTTACTGGCAGCTTCTTGATACATCTCTCCATTCTTTCCCGCCTACTTATGTACTTACTTTCGACTTCTTGATACATCTCTCCACTCTTTTCCGGCAACTCATGTATTTACTTTCGGCCTCTTGATACATCTCTCCACTCTTTTCCGGCAACTTATGTACAAACATTACCGAATTCATTAAAACTCCGCAAAAAAAACAGGCAGACTGCAGCGACGGCACTGAAAATCTTCCGATTTCTAGAACATAGTGTTGATTAATAAAGAAAAAGCCGACTCTACTCCCTAAAAAAGGAAGGAGGGTCGGCTTTTTTCTTGGTAAGCTTCGTCCATAATGCTCTTTCTATCCCATTAGCTTTAGAATCCTTTTAATGTTTACCGCAAATATTGCCATCGCACCTTGTAATTCCATGCCAATTAGACCCGAGGATTCTGCCACATTATACCCGTGTCTGTGTTTTAACTCACTATTTTTTGCTTCTATTTTATAACGTTCTTTTGCTTTTTCCTTAAAGAAATCGCTTTCCTGGAATTTTGCCTGGTCGGAATGCTGGTCGGACTTTATGGAAACGGAATACGTCTTACTTTTGGCTCCTCCCTTGTAGCACCCCTCTCTGAGAGGGCATCTCTTACATTTATCCACGTCAAAATAGTAGGTGTCAACCTGGTTTCTACCTAATCCTTTTTTACCTTGTCTAGCTTTCCGTATAGCCATATGTCCTGCCTTGCAAACATACATACCCGCATCCTTATTGAACTCGAATTCATCCTCTTTTTTTCGAGCACCCTGAGTGATTAGAGGATTCAATCTTGAAACCAATTTGATTCCATTTCCCTTGCTATATTCAATGTTGTCTTTCTCGGAATATGCCGCATCCCCAATAACCGTCTCAATTTTCATGCCCGCAGTTTTACTTTTCTCAATAAGTGTCTGCAGTTCTTTCCCGTCACTTTTTTCTCCGGTGGTGATGGTTGCGGCTGTAATAATACGTTCTTCACTCATCGCAAGATGGGTTTTGTAGCCGAAGAAAGAGGAATCTGCTGTTTTGTGTCCCACTTTGGCATCCTGATCGTTCATGGACTGTAGCTGCTCAATATCATCGGCGACCGTTTCTTTCAGAAGATTAAGCTGTTCCTTAACTTTGGGATATTCTAAAAGGGTTTCTTCCTTTTCTATTACCTCAATGAGCTCCTGTGAATAGGCGATCTCATCTTCCAACACATCATTGTTGGGCTTCACAGGGAATTTATCCTTCATACCGTCGTTAACCTTATAAATCGATTTCCGAAGATTCTTGGAGCGCTCCATGAGGATTTCCTTTGGTTTCATTTGATTATAGCGGGCCTTAGTATGGGTGGCATCGACAATAATGGACTTACTTTTTATGATTTCTTTCTCTATGGCAATCTCCACCGTCTTGTTGACAAGCATGTCTAAAAAGTTCATGTCCTTTAACCTAAGTTTACGAAATTTAGTCAATGAACTTGAATCAATAACCGCTTCTTCTGGAGCCATATTTAAGAAATACTTGAAAGACATATCATATTTCGAACGTTCAACAATATCAACATCTGATACATCGTGAATGGTTTTCAAAAATAAGTATTTGAACATCCGGATAGGGTCAATCGCATTCCGTCCATTATCATGACAATATTTATCCTTTAACTCTTCAAAAATGAAGGTGAAGTCGATTAAATCGACTATTCTCCGTAACATATTGTCCTGAGGAACGACAATATCATAAAGATCCATATATTTACTAAACGTTATTGATTGTTGTTGTTGTATCATTGGTAGCCACCCACTCATATTAATGATTCTATTATAAAGTAAGGCTTTATTAGCGGATAGTATTCTTTTTTCTCAACGTTGATTGGAGTGGAAGGTGCGCGACCTCCTGCGGGACTAGCGGGACAGGTGAGACCCCGCAGGCGAAGCCGAGGAGGCTCAACGCCCGCCCCGCGGAGTCGTGCACCTGGAACGGAAATCAACACTTTTTTCGTAAAATCGGTAGTAAAAAAGGCAGGGTTGCTCTTTTTAGTGAACGACTCTGCCTTTTCCTATTTTTTTGGACTTTTTCAGTGGCCTCACTGCAGCCTGCCTGTTTTCAATTAGCCTATCGGATAGTCCTGAGCAAAAGGATGAATCTTCATTTCATCAATCAGCATATGCTTGGGAGCCGATGCCATATACACCACCGCATTCGCGATATCCTCCACTTTCAGCCAATCAGCTTTTTCTTGCAGACCTTGCCTGGAATCAGCGAAATAGGTATCGACCATTCCAGGATTAACCGTTCCGACTCTGATACCATATTCCCTTACTTCCTGTGCCAAAGAGCCGCAAAATCCTTGGACTGCATACTTGCTGGCTACATATGCCGCCCCATTAGGAATCGTGTAGCGGGCAACATCCGATGAAATGGTAATGAGGCTGCCGAACTTCTGCTCCTTCATGTACGGAAGGACTGCTTTCGAGAAGTGAAAGACACCATGAACATTGACCTCAAACAGTTTTCTCCATTCTTCTGAAGTCACTTCTTCCGTCGGTTTGAAAAATCCAATACCGGCATTATTGACCAGGATATCAATTTTTCCGAACTGTTTGACGGTTTCCTCCACTGCTTTTGTTACATCTTGTTCAATGCTTACATCAGCTTGAATTGAATGCAGATGGTCAAAACCTTCATTCTTTAATTTCTCCGCTGTCTCATGTATTTGGGCTGAACTTCCGACTAGCGAAACTTTTACAGACTTCTTCAACAACTGACGGGCAATTTCCGTCCCGATGCCTCTTGAAGCTCCGGTAACAATCGCAACTTGATTCTCTAACATATGTCTCATCCTTTCATACGGTAAAAAACAGGAAAGGCAAATGCCTTATCCTGCAAATGAGTTTACCATATTATCGATTTTTTCCATGAGGGCTTGTTTTAACCCTTCTAACTTTTCCTGGCTCTCGCTGAGGGAATTCCCTGTAACACTGAAATAAAACTTAATCTTTGGTTCCGTTCCTGATGGGCGGAGACAAATCCACGAGCCGTCTTCGAGGAAATATTTGATCACGTTGGACTTTGGAAGTGAAATGGTTTCTTCCAATCCGTTCTCCAACATTGTGCTCATGCTTGTCTTGTAATCCTCACATTTTGTAACGGCAAGACCTCTGATTTCTTTAAGAGGCTCTTCGCGGAAACTTGTAAGGATTGACTGAATCTGCTCAGCGCCTTCTTTCCCTTTCAACGTCAGGGATTCAAGCCCTTCCTGGTAGTAACCGAATCGGTCATAAAGATCCAACAAGGCGTCATACAGCGTTTTTCCTTGCTGTTTAAAATAGGCTGCAGCTTCAGTTGCCATCAAAACAGCCTGCACGGCATCCTTATCGCGCGCAAAGTCACCGATCAAATACCCATAGCTTTCTTCATAACCAAACAAGAATTGGTACTCTCCGGAATCTTCATAGTTCTTGATTTTTTCACCGATGAATTTAAAACCTGTCAGGACGTCCTCCACCGATGCACCGTAGGATTCGGCCACTTTCCGACCAAGTTCGGATGTAACAATAGTTTTGAACACCCGGCCATTCGCAGGAATCATGTCCTTTTCTTTCTTTCTGCCAAGGATATAATCGATCAACAATGCACCTGTCTGATTGCCCGTTAACAGGATATATTCACCGTTCCTGTCCTTAACAGCAACACCAAGTCGGTCAGCATCAGGATCTGTTGCAATTAAAATATCGGCATCCTTTTCTTTCCCATCTCGAATCGCAAGTTCAAACGCTGCTTTATCTTCAGGGTTTGGAGATTTAACTGTAGAGAATTCTGGATCTGGAACCGATTGTTCTTTCACATAATGAACATCCCTATAGCCGAGTGCATCCAATCCTTTCTCCACCATCTTCAAGGCTGTCCCATGAAGAGGTGAGAACACGATGCTAAGATCCACTTCTTTAGCAATTTGCGGCTTTTCGGAAATGGAAAGGAGATGCTCAAGATAAGATTGATCGATTTCCTCCCCGATCATTTTTATCAGGCCGGCGGCTTTTAATTCTTCTTCAGATTTAACATTGATTTGAAGTTCATTCTCGATTTCATTCACTTTCGAAATGACTTCGTCCGCTTCTTTAGGAGGAAGCTGGGCTCCGTCTTCACCATATACTTTATATCCGTTGTACTCTGGCGGATTATGACTTGCCGTCACCACAATGCCCGAAAAAGCTTTTAATTGTCTTACTGCAAAAGAAAGTTCAGGTGTCGGCTTCAGCTCATCGAACACATAAGTCTGAACGCCATTGGATGCCAGTGTTTTGGCTGCTTCCATAGCAAATTCCGGAGACTTATGCCTGGAATCATAAGCAATCGCAACTCCACGTTTCTTCGCCTCATCACCATGAGAAATTATGTATTGAGCCAATCCTTCCGAAGCCTTGCGCACTGTATATACATTCATACGGTTGATCCCTGCGCCGATTTCCCCGCGCATACCGCCTGTTCCAAACTCTAAATTTTTGTAAAACGCATCTTCCAGACTCTTTTCATCCTCTTGCATTTCAGTCAGAAGACCGCGCATTTCACTATCAAGTTCTTCAAATGAATCCCATTTTTCCCAAGCTGTTTTCCAATTCAAGTATAATCTCCTCCTATCGATGACTTACTATATGTAATTCTTGGTGGATTGGAATTCTCCTTTTAAAAGAATCCGCCTTTTTCTGACAATCTTTTCATCTCTTCTATCTTATCACATCGGCCGGTTGGGGCAAGGTGTTTTGAGTCATGCTGGGTACTGGAGTGCTGGGGACAATTACCTTCTTCCTCGAACACAATTCATGCTGCAGCAATGTGCAGAACGCCGAAAAAAAGACCGCTGTTTCAGCGGCCTCTTAAAAATTATTTTTTATATTTCACTTCGTAAACATCATGACGGCGGTCTTTCAGCTGTCGGACAGTACCAGACTGGCGCTGGCGGCGAAGGACTTCGAGATCGACATCCCCGATCATGACCATTTCGATATTCGGGTTCGTTTCTCCGACAATGCCGTCGCGGGCAAATTCAAAATCAGAAGGAGCGAATATTCCTGATTGAGCATACTGGATGTCCATGTTTTCAGTTTGCGGGAGGTTGCCGACCGTACCTGAAATAACAGTGTAAATCTGATTTTCTACAGCACGGGCCTGGGCGCAATAGCGCACTCTCAAGTAGCCTTGGCGGTCTTCCGTACAGAATGGGGTGAAAATAATTTTTGCCCCTCTGTCCGTAGCAATACGGGCTAGTTCCGGGAACTCGATGTCATAACAGATCTGGATGGCGATCCTTCCACAGTCTGTATCAAAAACTTTGACCCGGTCTCCAGGACTGATTCCCCACCACTTGCGTTCATTCGGAGTGATATGGATTTTATATTGCTTTTCAATCGTTCCATCACGGCGGAACAGGTAAGCAATATTGTAAATCTCGTCATCTTCTTCTTTTACGAAATGAGATCCGCCGATGATATTAACGTTGTAGCGTACGGCAAGGTCTGTAAACAGTTCAATGTATTCTTCCGTAAATTCAGTCAGCTTTCGGATAGCCATACTTGGTGACTTTTCATCCAGGAACGACATCAGCTGAGAAGTGAAGATTTCCGGGAAGACGACGAAATCAGATTTTGCATCCGATGCTACATCTGTAAAGTATTCAACCTGATTGGCGAACTCTTCAAATGAGCTGATTTTTCTCATCATATATTGGACGACACATATCCTGACAGGGTAGCTCGTCTTAAAATGCCTTTTGCTTGATGGACGATAATCGACGTTATTCCACTCCATCAGCGTTGCATATTTCTGGGATTTCACATCATCCGGCAAGTAGTTCGGATTGATCCTCATCAATGTAAAACCATTCATCAGCTGGAAGGAAAGAACCGGATCATATATTTTATGTCTTGAAACAGAGTCAACATACTCTCTCGGAGACATTTCTTCTGCATGCTTATGGAAGTTTGGAATGCGTCCCCCGATGATGATACTCTTCAAGTTCAACTGGCGTGCCAATTCTTTTCTTGCTTCGTACAAACGATGGCCGACTTTCATCCGGCGGTATTCAGGATGAACCATTACTTCTATTCCGTAAAGGTTATAACCTTCGGGATTATGGTTCGTGATGTAGCCGTTGTCGGTGACATCGTCCCATGAATGACGGTCGTCATATTCATCAAAGTTAATGATTAAACTTGAACACGACCCAATAATTTCGCCTTCGAGCTCAGCTACCAGCTGTCCTTCCGGAAATATGTCCAGATGGCTTTCAAGGTGTTCCGGTTTCCACGGTTCCATCCCCTGGAAACAAACACTCTGCATCTGGATAATATCCTTGATGTCTTCATGCCTGGTCTGTCTGATAATCATTTTTTTCTCAAACTGAGATAAATCCAGTTTTTCTGACATTTATTGAAACACTCCTTTTGCACTCATCTATACGTTTTACCCTGCAAGCTGCAGGCTTGAAACTAATAGCCCGGACGCTTGTCCCAAGGTTCTATTACTCCTGTAATGGTTAGGGGAATCCCGGTTGTCAATGCAGAAATGACCCCTTCGGATATTTCATCATTTGTCAGCCATCTGGATTCTCCATTCTCTATTTTAAACCCTAAAATGATATGATGCATGTTTATTGTCTGGTGAAATTTATATGGCAGTGTAGTTTGAGCCGCAGCGCTTCCATTCACCCTAAAGACATCCACATCACCGCTGTTTCTGCTCAAAATATCCATTACAGCATCCAAGGATTCTATTGCCGTTCTTCTCATCCAAATCACTGCTTGATCAAATGGTCCATTGGTTTTAATATGCTCATCCAAGACTTGTACTAATGCGTCCCTGTTAAAATAATCTGCCGCAAGGAAATCCACTTCTTCAGGTTTTAGCCCATGCTTTGCAAGCATACTCTGGTATTTATCCATCGATCTTGCCAGTATGGTTACCTTATTGCCTTTTTTCACTAAGTCTTCAACGGCGCCACCGAGCATTCCGGTGCCTCCGATGACAAGAATTTTTTTCATGACAGATTCACCTTCCTTTACTTATAGAAAAAGCCCCCTGTAAAGAGAGCATTTGTAGGCTGATTTATTCATTAAAACTTGAAGTTCACTTATCTTTTTCACAATCTTTTCCTTGGTTTACCTGTTCCTGCTTTAACTGTTCCTGCTTTAACTGTTCCTGCTGCCTTATTCTTTCCGCGACTTCTCTTTCGACTCTTTCCCATACATGGCCCAACTGTCTAAATATATCTTCCATCTTTTCTTCAAAAGTGTATCCTGCTTCATGATATAATTTACTAACTTCGAAATAATCCATGTCTTCATGGATTTTTATTTCTTTTTTTCCGTTCATACGACCGCCTCCTATTTCTATATTTTTCAGTATAAAGCTCATCGCTCCGTCTGGGCAAATTGTAATTTAGAATGGGACCAACCTCCTGTTTGCGAAGGATGTGACAGACCTATGTCCTCCCTTCTGATTTTTGTGATAAACTTAGTGCTAAAGGTTTTACCTTATCTAACAGTACATACTATAATCTGAGTTAGTACTATAAGAAAGGAAACGATCATGGAAAAGAAAATAGAGAACCTGTTATTTACGGCATGGGCGGCTGCACTGATTGCGACGCTCGGAAGCTTGTATTTTTCAGAAATAAAACAATATGAGCCATGTATCTTGTGCTGGTACCAGCGCATCATCATGTATCCGATGGCTGTAATTCTCGGCATTGCCGCTGTCAAAAAAGATGCCTCAATTGCCATTTATTCATTGGTTTTATCCGGAATTGGAATATTGACATCCTTGTATCATTACTCATTGCAAAAAGTCGACTTCCTTTACGATACCGCACCTGCCTGTGGACGCGTGCCATGTACAGGAGAGTATATCAACTGGCTGGGGTTCATGACGATTCCTTTTTTAGCACTGACTGCATTCATCATTATTTTTATATGCAGCCTTTTACTCTTAAAAATAGCAAGGGAGAATAGAAAATGAAAAAAGTTGTTATCTTTTTAGTAGTTATCATCGGTATCTTTGCAGCGATTGCTGTGGTGACAAAGATGCAGCAGGATCAAGCTGCAGAAGGCAACCCTTATAATAAAGCGGATCTGGAGCCCGCCACCATCGACCTCCTTGATGATCCCAACTATCAAAACCTGATTTTGCCGGAAGAGCTTGAAGCAAAACTTGCAAACGGTGAAGATGTGACGGTCTACTTTTTCAGCCCGACTTGCTCACATTGTATAGCAACAACACCGGTTGTAGCACCGATGGCAGAAGAAATGGGTATTGACCTCGTGCAATATAACGTCCTTGAATTTGAGCAGGCGTGGAATCAATTCAACATTGAAGGCACACCGACCATCATCCACTTTGAAAATGGTGAGGAAACAGCCCGTATCGTCAGCTCACAACCAGAAGAAACGTTTGAAAACTGGTTTAATGAAAACGTGAAATAATTTAATGTGGACAGTCCTCTTACGGGGGCTGTTTTTTGTTTTGGAGTTTATGGTAATATATTTCCAAAAGGAGTGATGTTTATTGAAAGAACGATTGGAGTCTGATGAGTTAAAGATTTATAAGTCTCTTGATTCCCGAAAAAAGTTAAACGCTAAAGAGAAACAGTACTTCGCCGGTTTAGAAAAAGGGTTTATTGGCGAGAAGCTCTTTGATGATTGGTTGGAACCCATTCTGGGGGATAGAATTCTGTTGCCGGACATGCAGTTCATGCCGAAATCTACCTTTGTGCAAATCGACACCATCCTGCTGACGTCAAAGCTAATCTATACATTCGAAGTCAAAAACTACGAAGGCGACCATGTGTTAGAAGGCGATAACCTCCTCAGAACTGACGGCTCAGATACCAAGAATCCCCTTCTTCAATTAAAAAGAAATGAACCTGTCCTCAGAAGCATTTTGGATAACCTTGGCTTCAAGATCCCCATCCAATCCATCGCCGTCTTCGTTAACCCCAGCTTCCACCTCTATAACGCCCCTGTCGACCTTCCGATCATTTATCCAACTCAACTGCAGCGATTTATCGAAAAACTGAATTATACCCCTTCATTTCTCAAGAAGCATCATACTGAGCTTGCCTCGAAACTGATTTCTGCTACTGTGGCGGAGAATCCTTACGTCCGGCTCCCTGCTTATCGGTATGACGAATTGAGGAAGGGGATTGTTTGCCCTGGGTGTGGGCGGTTTTATGAGGAGTATGTGAGGTCGACCTTAACATGTAGTTCTTGTGGAGGACGTGAGAGTGCTCATTCTGCTGTTTTAAGGAATATTAAGGAATTTAAGCTTTTGTTTCCTGATGATAGAATTACAGTTTCCGGAGTTCATGATTGGTGCAATATTATTCAAGAAAAGAAGACTATAAGAAAAATTCTAGATACACAATTTAAATTAGTTAATAAAGGGAGGGGATCCTATTACAAAGAGTAATGTAGTATTATGAACCCCCCCTGTTGCAGATTTCCATTCTATAATGGTACGTTTCTTCTTGATTCTTACCACTACAGCAGGATTTCAACTCTATATTGGTACGTTTCTTCTCGAATCTTACCATTACAGTAGGATTCTGACTCTATATTGGTACGTTTCCTCTCGAATCTTACCATTACACCAGGATTTCCATTCTATATTGGTACGTTTCCTCTCGAATCTTACCACTACAACAGGATTCTGACTCTATATTGGTACGTTTCTTCTCGAATCTTACCATTACAGTAGGATTCTGACTCTATAATGGTACGTTTCTTCTCGAATTTTACCACTACAGCAGGATTTCAACTCTATATTGGTACGTTTCTTCTTGATTCTTACCACTACAGCAGGATTTCAACTCTATATTGGTACGTTCCCTCTCGAATCTTACCACTACAGCAGGATTTCAACTCTATATTGGTACGTTTCTTCTCGAATCTTACCACTACAGCAGGATTCTGACTCTATAATGGTACGTTTCTTCTCGAATTTTACCACTACAGCAGGATTTCAACTCTATATTGGTACGTTTCTTCTCGAATCTTACCACTACAGCAGGGTTCTGACTCTATAATGGTACGTTTCCTCTCGAATCTTACCACTACAGCAGGATTCTGACTCTATATTGGTACGTTTCTTCTCGAATCTTACCACTACAGCAGGATTTCAACTCTATATTGGTACGTTTCTTCTCGAATCTTACCATTACAGCAGGTTTTCAACTCTATATTGGTACGTTTCCTCTCGAATCTTACCACTACAGCAGGATTTCAACTCTATATTGGTACGTTTCCTCTCGAATCTTACCATTACAGTAGGATTCTGACTCTATAATGGTACGTTTCTTCTCGAATCTTACCATTACACCAAGATCCTGACTCTATAATGGTACGTTTCCTTTTGTATCTTACAGCAACAAGTTACCCCTGCCTCTTCACAATAAAATAACAAAAAACCACCAAGCGCAACCAAGCACTCGATGGTTAATGACCCTGCACAAGGCAG
>NZ_ABCF01000025.1 GCF_000181495.1 Bacillus sp. SG-1 | reverse complement strand
AACCCATAGTACTCCTCCTCACAAAATTCAAAAAATTCAGCTGGACTTTTTTTCATTAACCATATAACATAAGCTACTAGAATTTCAAGAATCTTTCAAAAGGAGCGTCTTATGAAAAAATTCAATTATTCCAAAACCTTAGAAGATCTTCCTCAGCAGTTTTTTGCAAAGCTTGTCAAAGACGTGAGCAAAGTGACTTCCGAGGGCCATGATGTGATTAATTTAGCTCAGGGAAATCCTGACCAGCCAACGCCGGAACATATCGTGCGTTCTGCTCAGGCTGCAGTCGAGAATCCATTATTCCATAAATACTCCCCATTTCGGGGCTACACTTTTTTCAAAGAAGCGGCAGCCGAATTTTATAAACGTGAATATAACGTAGACATCGATCCTGAAACAGAAGTGGCTGTGCTTTTCGGGGGCAAGGCCGGTCTTATCGAAGTCAGCCAGTGCCTGCTTGATGAAGGAGATATCGCATTGGTTCCAGATCCCGGGTATCCTGATTACTGGTCCGGTGTTTCTCTAGCCCGCGCGGAAATGGCACCGATGCCCCTTCTCGAAGAAAATCAATACCTTCCCGATTATCCAAAGATCGATGAAGCTACGTTGAGTGGTGCTAAATTGATGTTCCTGAATTATCCGAACAACCCGACAGGAGCCATTGCCACGTCGGAATTTTTTGAAGAAACCGTTCGGTTGGCAAAGGAAAATGATGTCTGTGTCGTCCACGACCTCGCTTACGGAGCCATCGGGTTTGACGGAGAAAAACCGTTGAGCTATCTTCAGACTCAGGGAGCAAAAGATGTTGGGATTGAGATCTATACTTTGTCTAAAACCTATAACATGGCCGGGTGGAGAGTCGGGTTTGCGGTGGGTAATCCGAGTGTCATCGCTGCGTTGAATCTTCTTCAGGATCACTTGCATGTTAGCTTGTTCGGTGGCGTTCAAGAAGCCGCCGCCACAGCATTGACCTCCTCCCAGGAGTGTGTGGACGAATTAGTGTCACTTTATGAATCCAGACGAAACTTTCTTATAGATCACTTAAAAGAAATCGGCTGGGATGTTGATCCGCCTAAAGGCTCCTTCTTTGCCTGGCTGCCTGTACCGGAAGGCTTCACCTCCCAATCTTTTTTCAATAAATTGCTTGAAGAGGCCCATGTAGCAGTTGCACCTGGGATCGGATTTGGGGAGTATGGCGAAGGTTATGTCAGGGTTGGATTGCTGCGTGAAGAAGAAGAATTGGCGGAAGCCGTACGGAGAATCGGCAAACTGGGACTGTTTAAAAAATAGCTCCTGCTTCATGAGAGTACTGAAGAAAAAAATAATTGACAACTATTCCAATAAGTGTCATAATCCATTTTGAAATTATCAAAAAAATGAATACATTTCCTATTCTTATCAAGAGCAGGCGGAGGGACTGGCCCTATGATGCCCGGCAACCGACTTTTAAAGCACGGTGCTAATTCTTGCAGCAGTTATGCTGAGAGATAAGAGTTTATTTTTATTGTTGTAAAAATAAAACCTCTTCCTCAGCGGGAAGAGGTTTTTTTATTGTCCAGCTTCAGCGTCCCGGCAGTTATGTGCTTCCCCGCTCCTCATTGCGAATTCACTATGGAGCCGACTCTTACATATGCCGCTGAGCATGGCGCTTGTGCTTTTCTTGTTGAGAATACGGAGATTGTTGAAAGGAGCATCATCTATGTCAAACATAACAGCGGTCTATACTATCCATGGACCGACGGACAATCTTGAGAAAAAAGCGGAAGGGATCGCTCTTGGCCTGACGGTTGGTTCATGGACAGACCTTCCCCTCCTGGAACAGAAACAACTACAGCGTCATAAAGGCCGGGTCGTTTCCGTAGAAGCTCTAAAGGAAAATAAGGGCCTCATCAAAATTTGTTACCCTGCAGCCAAC
Source organism: Bacillus sp. SG-1 (assembly GCF_000181495.1). GTDB lineage: Bacteria > Bacillota > Bacilli > Bacillales > Bacillaceae_B > Rossellomorea. The sequence goes on along the minus strand of NZ_ABCF01000025.1, from coordinate 35,581 downwards.
TTCAGCAGTGACCTTCCGGCTATTTTGACAACCGTTTTTGGCAAGCTTTCCCTTGATGGAAAAATTAAATTGACCGACTTGCATTTTTCCGAAGAATTACAGTCTGCGTTCCCTGGTCCCGCTTTTGGAATCGATGGTATCAGGCAGAGGCTTAATAAGTACGACACCCCGCTCGTGATGAGCATTTTTAAAAGTGTGATCGGAAAGGAACTGGATTACTTTTCAAATCAATTGAGAGATCAGGCGCTAGGCGGAATTGACATTGTAAAAGATGATGAAATTCTCTTTGATAACCCCCTTACGCCGTTCGCCAAGAGGATTCAAAAGGCCAAACAGACACTGGATGTTGTTTATGATGAAACGGGTCACCGTACTCTATACGCTGTTAATCTATCAGGTAAAACGTATGATTTAAAGGAAAAGGCAAGACGAGCGCGTGAACTGGGGGCAGATCTTCTTCTTTTTAACGTCTTTGCATATGGTCTGGATGTACTTCAGGCGATACGCGAAGATAATGAAATCGGCCTTCCGATCATGGCGCATCCTGCAGTGAGCGGTGCATTGACTTCGTCTCCATTTTACGGCTTTTCCCATTCACTGCTCTTAGGAAAATTGCTACGCTATGCGGGAGCCGATCTGTCTCTCTTCCCGTCACCGTATGGCAGTGTCGCTTTGGAAAAGGAATCCGCCCTGGGGATCGCTCATGAACTGACTGTGGAAGATTCCCTCTTTAAAAAGGCTTTCCCAGTGCCTTCTGCCGGTATTCATCCTGGATTGACGCCTTTGCTCTACAGAGATTTCGGAACGGATTCAGTCATTAATGCGGGTGGCGGTGTTCACGGCCATCCACTTGGTGCAGCGGGCGGAGGAAAAGCATTTAACCAGGCGATTGATGCCGTATTGAAAGGGATCTCGCTTGAAAAGGCAGCTAACGAACATCAAGAACTCCGGCAGGCAATCGATCTCTGGGGACTAAGTGAGGTATCGGTATGACAAAATTAAAGATATTTTGTGATTTTGATGGAACAATCACGACAACTGATAACATCATTTCCATCATGAAAAAGTTTGCTCCCCCTGAGTGGAATTCAGTCAAAGACTCTATTCTTGCGCAGGACATTTCAATCAAGCAGGGTGTCGGTGAACTGTTTCGGCTTCTCCCCTCCTCTCTTCGTGGAGATCTGGTTCAATATTTGCTCGACACCCATCAGCTGCGTGCAGGGTTTAAAGACTTCATAACGTGGAGCCGGGAAAAAAACATAGATTTAAAGATTGTCAGCGGCGGCATTGATTTTTTTGTAGAACCGATTCTCGAGGGAATTGTCCCGATTGACCAAATTTACTGCAACAGTGCGGATTTTTCAGAAGAGACGATCAGGATTACTTGGCCTCATTCTTGCGATGACCATTGCAACAATGAATGCGGCTGCTGTAAAACGAGTATTATTCGTCAAGAAACGGTTCCTGGTGACTTCATTATCATGATTGGTGATTCGATCACTGATCTCGAAGGGGCGAAAATGGCAGACCTTGTCTTTGCCTGTGATAATTTTCTAGCAGATAAATGTAGAGAGCTAGGATTGAATTACCGCTATTTTGAAACGTTTGATGAAGTCATAGCAGATTTGGAAGAGATTAATAGAAGGGCTGAAAAACATGGGCAACTATTTTAAGCAGTGGAATGAACTAAGCGAGGTTAAAGCTGAATTGGCAGAACGGGATTGGTTCTTTGGAACGAGCGGCAACCTGTCGATACGGGTCGGGAACTCTCCCCTTACCTTCCTGGTGACTGCCAGTGGAAAAGACAAAAGAAAGACCACTTTTGAAGATTTCCTTCTTGTGAACAGTGATGGAAAACCTGTGGAAGATACACATTTGAAACCTTCGGCAGAAATGTTGCTTCATTTGGAAATCTACCGCCGGACGGACGCCGGATGCTCTCTCCACGTTCATACGGTGGATAACAATGTGATTTCTGAGCTGTATGGAGACCGAGGAAAAGTGGTGTTCAGAGGGCAAGAAATCATTAAAGCTTTCGGCCTTAGGGAAGAAGGAGCAGAATTGCACCTCCCCATCATTCCGAACCATGGAGATATCCCTCTTCTGGCCAGTGAGCTTGTCCCGCATATTCATGGTGACAGCGGGGCTGTCCTGATCCGGAATCATGGAATCACTGTTTGGGGAAAAAATGCCTTCGACGCGAAGAAGTATTTGGAGGCATATGAATTCTTATTTAATTATCATGTAAAACTACTAACCTTGCGCCAAGCAGCGCTTATCTAATAGGAGGAATAATAATGGCTGTTATCAAAGTAAGAAACTCAGGTAAAACAATTTCAGGTGAGGAAAATGTCCGCGCATTTTTGTCAAATGAAGAAGTACTTTATGAGCATTGGGATGTTACTAAACTTCCAGCTGATTTACGCGACCGCTGCCAAATCACGGATGAAGAAAAACAAACAATCATTGATACGTTTGAAGGCGAAATAACATCCCTCGCAGAACGCCGCGGTTACGGCAGCTGGGATGTTGTCGCCCTGTCGGAAGCAACGCCGAATATCGAAGAGCTTCTGAAAAAATTCGAGCAGGTTCATACTCACACTGAGGATGAAGTCCGTGCAATTACAGCAGGTCATGGAATCTTTATCATCAAAGGCAGTGACGACACAGGCTATTTTGATGTGGAACTCGAACCTGGCGATGTGATTTCTGTTCCAGAAGGGAACCCCCACTTCTTTACATTGATGGTAGATAAACAAGTAGTGGCTGTCCGCCTGTTCATTGATTCCACCGGCTGGGTAGCCCATCCGTATAAAGACCCGGAATTTCAACAATCTTGAAAGTATTTTTAGACCGGCGGACCTTGGTTCGTTGGTTTTTCATTAGTAAATTAAGGTTTGGCGAAAGGTACAGCTAATTTAGTGCTTGATAGAATCGACCGGGTTATAAAGGCGTAAAGAGGTGGTCGAATTGGTGTTTTTAGAAATCGGCCCGGTCATAGAGGTGTATAGAGCTGGTCGATTTGATGTTTCTAGGAATCGACCCGGTCATAGAGGCGTAAAGACATGGTCGAATTGGTGTTTCTAGGAATCGACCCGGTCATAGAGGTGTAAAGACATGGTCGAATTGATATTTCTGGGAATCGACCCGGTCTTAGAGGTGCAAAGACATGGTCGAATTGGTGTTTCTAGGAATCGACCCGGTCATAGAGCCGTAAACATGCTCGAATCGGATGCATAGTGAAATTGGCCGGTTAAAGGGCTTCTAGAACGAGGTCGAATTAATGCTTTTGTGGAATCGGCCGGGCCAAAGTGGTACAAAAAGGTGGTCGATTCTAATGAAGAAGCTAATCGGCCCAGTCATAGTATGTTTCAAGGGTCCACTTAAACAACTTCGGTCACTTTCCGAGAGTTTGTTGTTACATTAAAAAACCCAGCAGATCAAAACCCGCTGGGCCCTCATTAGAAAGTTTTACCCAAATCTTTAGCACGTGCAATTCCATTTTCTTTAATTTCCTGGGCTTTTTCAGGCATTGCATTATGTCCTTCAATGAACAGTCCTTGGAAGGAAGGGACGCCAAAGAATTGCATGATGATATCAAGGTAGCGGTGGCCCATTTCCATTTGGGCTGCCGGTCCTTCTGAATAGATTCCTCCGCGCGCCTGGATATGAAGGGCTTTTTTGTCTGTCAGTAAACCGACCGGACCTTCGGCTGTGTATTTAAAGGTCTTCCCTGCTACTGCAACCGAATCGATATAGGCTTTCATGACAGGAGGGAATGAAAAGTTCCATAGCGGGGTTACAAACACATACTTATCTGCCGATATGAACTGCTCACTTAATTCAGACAACCTTCCGACTTTTGCCTTTTCTTCCTCAGAAAGTTCTTCAAAACCTGAGCCCTTTTGAAGTTTCCCCCAACCTGCAAACACATCAACATCGATGTGCGGGATATTTTCCTTATATAAGTCCATATGAATGATTTCATCGGATGGATTGCTCTCTTTATAAGTTTCGATGAATGCTTTTCCGACAGCCATGCTGAATGACTGTGCATCATCATGTGGATGTGCTGTTATGTATAGAAGCTTTGCCATATGCTGATCGTTCCCTTCCAAGTAAATTGACAGTTTAGTTTTTTCTATATGAGCCCTTTTATTCAAAGTATTCATAAATTCTCAACGTCATTTATATACCCCCATCCAGGTAAGGAAACCACTTCCTTGAAAAATTGAGTCTTATGACATGTTACTTATAATCAAAAAAAGAAGCGGACATTGAAGTCCACTTCTTAACCCTCACTCTTCCCCGCTTACCTCATAAGGATTTCCGCCAAGGTTTTTTCTTGCTTCCGATGTCAGGATGAAACGTTCGTCAGTCTGTACACCATTTTCAGTTCCTTCATTCTTAGTAATGGATCCATCATAGTGCAGCGGTTTGTTATCCATGTTTATTTCCTCCTGATAAAAAAGTATTATGTAGTATAACCCCTATTTTATCATCCTATTTAAGAAAATAGCACTATTTTATCAGAAATTTAATTACATTTAAACTGCAGCGGGCTGCTTCTTGATACCTATACTTTTTTCTCTAAAAACCATCAAAAAGTAAATCGCTCCAATCAGATAAATACAGCCAGTTATAGCAAACACGATGGAATATCCCCAGTAAGAACCATAGGCAGCTACAATATAAGTGGAAACCGGACCCATGGTTGCCCATCCGAAAGAGAAGGCCATTTGACTTAACGAATTTGCGATCCCTTTTTTGTCATCCGGAACTTTCCTCATCATCAAGGCCATTTGAATGGGATTGCCGGCATTCATAAGTGCCTGGCGAAACAGGAATCCTATTACGGCGAGATAAAGATTGGTAGTGATGCCTGTCAGGATTAAAAATGGAAGGGAAAGTAACTGTAATAACACCACAGCCTTCACTTCTCCCATCCTATTAACGATGGCAGGTCCTATGATCATCGCTATGGCTGTTGCTCCCTGTCCAAGGGATAAAATAAGTCCTATCGCCGAATGGGATGTTTGAAAACGATCTGCAAAATATAAGTTCAGATAGGGCACTACAAGACCCGATCCAATGCCGATAATCAACTGGGCCCCGACAAACAGGAACACCAGCTTCCACTGATTCCCTTTTCCTTTCCATTGAATCTTCCCCAAGGATCTTTTCTCTACTAGGTGATTTTCCTCCCTCATAAAAAATAGAGGCAGCAGCCCGGCAAGAAAGAAAAGACTTCCGATGATGAGAGTTATTCGCAGACTTGTCAATGATTCAAGCCCCATATATGTAAATAGATCGGACAGGACTCCGCCAGAGAGATTTCCAATTACATTAGCTGCCATCATGACGGCAAAATGAAAGCTGAATAAGTGGACTCTTTCTTTTTCATTTGAGTTTTCCGCGAGCCAGGGAATCATGCTCACTTGTATGAATGCCATGAAGGCTCCGCTGCCGAATGCCAAGATTATGAGAACCATTTCACCCTCGAAAAATGACCTTCCCAGGAGCGTAATAGCAGCAAGCGCAGCCCCTGCCAGCATCGCCTTTCTCCTGCCCCACATATCACTTAAAAATCCTGCAGGCACCAGGAAAATGGTTTGTGCCAGAGCCGTCATGGCAATCACATTTCCATTTGTCAGTTCGCTGTACCCTAATTCCCTCAAATATAAATTATAAAGGGTCATGAAAATGCCCATTCCAATTTGGGTCAATAAATTAGCTGCAATCGCCATTTTGACATTGTATTTATATCTTTTATAGTTGTTTACGCATTCCAGCAAATATGCTTTCATTTTCTATTATTCCGCCTCATTTCCAGTTTCCTATTAAATAGTAAAACAATATTTCGGGAATGGAAACATTTTTTTTGAGAAAGCAAATATTTTTAATCCAAAAAGGGTAGGGTTAATGGAATTGATGTCACATATTCAATAAGTTTTTTACAGATACTACCACCGAATATACGAAGGAGGATTATTATGAAGAAAATGCCTATGACGTCTGTAACAAGCGGTACGGGAATCGAAGTACTGCCGGACCTTTATTGTTTTAACGTACAGATCGTTAATATTGCTTTCATCGGTAACCCGCGTGAGAGCAATGAATTTGTGCTGGTGGATGCTGGTATGCCGGATTCTGAGAGCATGATAATGGAGGCAGCAAAAGAACGTTTTGGTGAAAATGCAGTGTGTAAGGCGATCATCCTGACTCATGGCCACTTTGACCATGTAGGAGCACTTAAAGGACTGCTTAAGAAATGGGATGTTCCTGTTTACGCTCATTCCTTAGAAAAACCATTCCTGTCAGGAGAGAGCAGTTACCCGCCTCCCAATACGGATGCAGACAGTGGTTTGGTGGCGAAGATGTCTTCGATGTTTCCCCGCCACAGCATTAATATCTCCTCCCACCTGAATATCCTGCCTGAGGATGGAGCGATTCCTGTACTTCCAGGCTGGAGAGCCATCCATACGCCTGGTCATACACCGGGACATATATCATTATTCAGGGACAGTGACAAAGCTCTCATATCAGGGGATGCTTTCATCAATGTTGAACAGGAGAAGCTATACGAAGTAATGACACAAAAGCAGGAAATCCATGGACCTCCCCAATATTTCACAGTTGATTGGCAGGCGGCCTGGGACTCTGTTAAGACTCTTGCCGGATTAAAGCCCCAAGTGGCAGTGGTCGGCCACGGTCTTCCGCTCGCTGACGATGAACTGACAACCAATTTGGATAAACTGGCGAGAGACTTTGGAGCGACTGAGATTCCTGAAAATAAAAAATAAGTTTTGTTTTTAAATTGACGGTTTCAATCATTGAGGAGAAAACGAGTATTACACAACTATTCGAGGACGAAACTGCTTATAGGTTCGTCCTCTGAATCTGGTTTGTAGGTTTTCTATTGATAGGCTGATGTGTAAATCATAGCTCTATTTCCTTGTTTCTCGTGTATTCCCCAACAATTTAATAGCTTTCGAAAACTATTCCTCTTCTTGTCCATCTTCTGATTCTTCCTGATTATAAAGTGTTGTGATGAACAAGGCGATTTTTCCCAGTTTCTCCATATCGATAGCTTCTAAAAACGAAAAATTAGCTCCGTTATTCGTCCGTTGTATTGGATTTCGCTGCCGTCCTGTTTGGTCTTGCAGGTCTAAGATCATTAACTCTAGATTTCTTAGTTTCTCTTGAACTCTCTTCATTTCCACTTCCATTCGAGCAAGGCTGCTTCCTTCCATAGTTACTCCTCCCTTCTATTTCGGTTCTTGATAGAGTATGAAAGTTACTAGAGATATGTATGGACATTGACATAAAGAACATAGGAAATAGCCTCTTAACGGGGGTACTAAAAAAATCAACGAATAGCCTGCGATGCTTGTCCATACCAAAAAATGTAACCAGAATATAGTAATACGGAAAGTGCTCTTTCAATAATGGAGTCATAGAGTCATTAGGAAACTTTACATTGTTCGTTGTGTTGTTCATCCTGCTGATTATTATCGGAGCATCCTATTAATAGGAAAAGAGTGAGACCGGTAAATTCCGGTCTCACTCTTTTATTTTAGTGGATTTGAAGATTTTGTTGAGAATCCAGACACCCATTGTAATGACGATTACAGGCGTGAAGATGATAAGGTAAATGATGATGTTCTCAAACAGCGGTTTCTCTTTTTCCGTGTCACCAGGAGAGTTTTTCAGGTTCATTGAGGTTATCTCAATTGAGTTAGAGTGAGTGATACTGAACCCTTCACTGAGACATTCGCATGCCTTGCTGTATGCTGGAAATGATAATGCAGTTATACATAAAGTCAAGAATAGCATGAATCCAAATACAGATGTTTTTTTCATTGCATTTCCTTCTTTCGTTTATAAAATCGTTATATCGTTTGGATAGGCACAGGTTTCTTTTTCCTCAATAGGATGGAAAGGAATTGAAAATCAGGATCGTTGAAAGGAAGGTATTTCTTTGTGAAAAATTTTTACCCTTATTCTATGGGCAGGATGAACCCTATGTCACCTGGGGAACAGGAATATATGATGAACATGACCCAGGGTGAGATGAATCCATATCAAATGGAAGGCATGGACGGCATTGGCATGACAGGAAATATGTATGGAGCCAATGTTCTAAATCCGCTACAGATGTCAGGAATCGACGATGACTATCTTGTACCCATGACCAACTCTGGTCAATATGATATGCAGCAAGGCCAAAACCCTTACGATATATATGGCATGCAGGAGGGTGATTACACTTCCCCTATGCAAGGTATGCAGCCCGGCACGAACCCGTACCAAATGCCCGGCATGCCATCGATGAATCCTTATCCGGCTGGAATGAACACCGGACAGATGAATGGGCTAGGAACTGATTACACCTATACCCCAACTACAGGTTATGGTCCTCAATATGGCTATTCCCCGCAGGAAGGATTTAAGCCCCAATTTATGCAGGGAGCAGGAAACACGGGATATGGACCCGGTCTGCCATATGGTCCTTATCAAGTAGGTCCCACTGAAGGTTATTTTGCCCCTGGTCCCCCGTATTTAGGCGGCCCTCCATTACCAGGATCCGGAATGCCGGGCCACTTTGGAATGACTCCTGGGCAACGAAGAAGATTTTTCTGGTAAGGGTTCAGCAGGGCGATCAACGCTCTGCTGCTTTTTTATAGAATAACCCACTAAGCCTATGCTATCTACTTTAGTAATGGCACACCTCAAAGCTGTTACCATCAGGATCGTCAAACGTAAAGAAGGTTACAGTCCCGTCATTTTCGAGCGGACCTGCTTCAACTCCCTTGCCCTTCAATTTCAGCTGTGTTTCTTCAATGGCGTCAGAAAAGAGAATGGGTTTAACTGAGGAACGGCCTGTTTCACCTTCTATAATAGTAATCGGTGCATCTCCTTGCCCCACTTTAAAAACGATGTGGCTGCCCCCATCAAAAATTTCTTCCAACTCGAGGACGTCACTGTACCACTGTCTGGCGGTACCTAAGCTTTTTACATTTATAATGACGGTATCCAGTTTTGCAAACATGATTCTACCCCTTTCTTTTTTATCCTTTCAGTGTTTTTCCAATTTTCCTTTTACTTAAACGCTGTGTTCGTATAGATTGTTGCTATCGGCAAAATCCAAAGGACCGGATTTCCCTCAGGTGCAAGGGCTTATCTAACTGAACAGGGTGAATTGCTCTTGTCTTTCTTGTTTACCATAGTAATTCCTGTGAAATATGTTTATATCCTTGAATTTCATAATGAATAGCAACAAAGTTTTAGAAAAGAGCCTACTTAAACAGAGATAAATGGCCTACCTTCTCTTTCGCTTGGGATTTGGGCATAGGCGGCAAGGCCACGACAGTCAGTGAACCGGATGCTATTTCTGTCCTTCCGCTGTCCCGAATACTGTAAAATCCCTGTTCAGCCAGCTTTTCAAGGTCTTTCTGTTTACCTCTCAGCACAATTTTCGTCATTCCCGCTTGGTACCACTCGATGAAATCCTCGCGAAAGTTTGCAAAGGAAGATCTGTCTGAAAGAAGGTCGATGGTGCTGATGGTCGCGGCGTGAGCCGTCTGTGCTGCTATTTTTCCCGCTGACATATTTAGTTCTTTGTTAACGATGAAATATTGAACAACTTCGCTGGCAGGCATGAAATCCCTCCTTATTTGAATGTGTTACGGTATGCATTTGAAATGTTGATGGGGAACGTGATTGATTGACAAAGACAGGGATAAAAATCTTTAGGGTGGGATTGTACTATATTTTTTCCAACCTCGGATTGCTGCTCAACTGCTGATTTACGGTTTTATTAGTTCTGCCTTGGAAAGAACGCCGTATTTTTCATAGGATTCTTTACTTTTAAAATAATTGGACATGTTTTCCTATTCATACTATACTTTGAAAGCGATGTCTTTGAAAAGCTAAAATTTTGTATAAATACATAGATTCAAGTTTATATAGGAGGTTTTGAAGAAAATGATTGATCGTGAAAATCTTTTTTCAGGAACGGCTTCGTACTATGCAAAATATCGTCTCCCCTACCCTTCAAAGGTGTTTGAGGAAATCATCACTGAATATCAAACTGGAGGCAGTGGGAATATGCTTGATTTAGGATGTGGAACGGGTGAAGTGATTGTGCCGCTGGCAGGATACTTTGACAAGGCTTATGGAATTGATATCAATGCAGAAATGCTTGAAAAGGCCCGGGAGCGTGCGGAAGAAGCAGGACTGACAAATGTTGTATGGAAGCAGGCTTCTGCAGAAATGATTGAGGATTCAGATTTACAATATGACCTGGTCACCGCCGGAAACTCATTTCATTGGATGGACAGGGAAATGGTCCTTCGTATGAGTTATAACGTGCTGACGGATAATGGCGGGATGGTCATCCTGGCAGGAGGAAGTGTCTGGAATGGTGAATCAGAGTGGCAGAATAAGACGGTGGATGTTATCCAGCGATATCTTGGAGTTACAAGAAGAGCAGGAAGCAGTACATATAAGGAAGAAAAGCCACATGAAGAAGTGATTTCGGCTTCCCCCTTCACGCTAACAAAAATGTTTGATGTTGTCAGTGAACATACCCGGTCCATTGATGAGATACTTGGGTACCTGTTTTCAACTTCCTTTTGTAAAGCCAGCCTTTTCGGCAGCAAGGTGGATGAATTTAAAGCTGAACTTACGAAGGAACTTCTTTTGCTGAATCCGGAGGGGATATTTAAAGAACGAATGGAAACTACATGTTTCTTTTTGAGGAAATAGTTTAGGCATTAAGCGAAGTTCACCTGGAACTTCGCTTAATGCTTTTGTTTTTTGAGTTCAGTCAGTTCCTTATAAATAGAAACGATTTCATCGATTTTCATTCTGACCAGGCCGCTCGAGGAAGGAGCAACGAAATCAATGACACCTTCTACTACGGATTCTTCCTGTATTCCCCATTCGATTTTCCGCTTCTTAGAAAACTGTTGATACACCCCTTTTCCGACATAGCAGGCGATTTTTGGAGAATATTTTTTGAGTTTGTTCTTTAATATGACTCTTCCTTCACTGTACTCCTCTTTCGTAATGTCGGCAGCTTCTTTTGTCGGCCGCTCGACAATATTCGTGAGTCCGTAGCCAAGTTGGAGTAATGTATAGTCTTCTTCGGGTGCATACTGCCTTGGTGTTAAACCGGAAAGATGAAGGATCTTCCAAAACCGGTTGCTTTTATTGGCATAATTATGACCGACTTCTCCGGATTTCAGGCTTGGATTGAAACCTATAAAGACAATATCAAGGTTTTCTTTTAGATGATCTGGTAAGGGCTGCATCCTGGACCTCCTCCGTTTCTTTAGTCCTTTAAAGCACTAAGAGGGACTGTCCCTCTTAGTGCTTTAAAGTGGTGAAGGGTTAGTTGTTGAATCCCTCTATGATGAATTTCAGTGTTTTATAATTCATACTAAGCGGCTTTTCGCCGGCTTTGTTCAATAAAGCTAATGTATTATCACATGGAAAATGAATCTCTCTTGTAAAATAGTGTTTGAAAATCGTAAGCGACTGATTGAATGCCTGTTCCAGCTCTGTCAGGGAGTCAGCTTTGGAATGGGGAACCAGATTAAGGTTCGGAAACTCAAGGGATTCTTTAACCGCTTCAAAAATCTCATCTTGTGTAAGAGGAGAAGGGTCGGTAATATTATAAATTTTCCCGTCTTCCCCATGCTTTAACGCTGTTCTTAAAACTTTTGTTACATAGTCCACCGGCACAAGGTTCATTTTTAGTTCCCTTTGTCCGAGAAAGTGATAAACATGGTCTTCCCAGTCTTGTCTTTTAGACACTTTTCGTTTTAACAATGATGCGGCTTTAAGTAATCCGTACAGCCCAAAAGTTGTCTGAGCTTCTCCGGTACGTGAATCACCGATAATGATGGCAGGTCTCAAGATCATAATTTCCATGTTGCTCACATTTTTATGAGAGAACAGAAGGTGTTCAGAATGTGACTTTGATTCTTCATAATGATTGACGAAAGACCTGTCAAGGCTATACAATTCCTCTTTTCCTTCTGTTTCCATACCAACAGTGTAAGCGGTACTTACATAAAGAAATTTCCGGCATCCTGCTTTTTCAGCGAACTCCATCACATGACGGGTACCCTCCAGGTTCACGTTAAATGTTTCTTCTTTTTGAGATGGGTCAAAAGAAAGGTATGCTGCCATATGATAAACGGCGTCAATGCGTCCGCTAAGTTCTTCTATCTTGTCTTCTGAAATACCGAGCGCTTTTTCACTTAAATCCCCTTTTATACAGGTTACCTTGCCGATAAGAGAAGATGGCATTTCTTCCATGAAGCTTTCGGCCTTTTGAGTGCTTCGGCAAAGAATATATAAATGATGATCTTCAGCCAAAAGTTCTTTTGAGAGCTGTTTACCGACAAAACCGGTGGCCCCCGTTAAAAAAATATTCATTGTTCCTCCTCCACTTCTGATAGCTATTTTACATCATAACCTAAAGAGGGACAATCTTCGACAGTGTGATACCTTGTACATAAAAAGTCCTCGATAAGAAAAGGATAACGGGAGAAAGGAAGGTGAAGACATTGACTAATAAAAATGATAACCGTGAACGAAAAAACAAATATCCTAGAAATAAAGCCTTTAATGAAGAGTTTGCGAAGGATGCTGCGATTCGAAGCGAAATTACACAGCAGGATATAAAAAATAAGCTGAAATAAGAATCGGCGTATTCCTGTCTTACGTGCAGGAATCGCCATTGTTTTCCGTTGTCTCCCCTTCCTTTCCCAATCACGTTATTGGTTTCCTTTCATCCTCAGTAATGACTGAAGAAAGATGCTCAATATCCTTCAGGATTTCACTTTTTAATCTTCATCCTTACAACAGTGAATTTCCCTGTGTAGCCGCTGCAGTCCTTTTAAAGGATTATTTAGTTTTGATTATTGCTTTCGGAGAAATCCCATCTGCCGGATTTGGCCCCTGAGTACAAAGTTTTTCTCTTTTCGTTTTAACATGGGATTACTTGTAAACATGACGATATTATATTGTAATCATAGTAAACAACAGCAAAGTTCAAGAAAGAGCCTTTAAGAACAATGCCTGTTCTAACACTTGTGTCATGTTAAAAACCTCTCTTGATTCGGCAGTCCTAATGTTTGAGAAAACTAAAAGCCGAACTCCCGCCACTTCTGTTACTTATCGGCCCCATGGGAGATCAATTGCTTTAAAGGGTGCATTTCATAAACTTTTCTACTGAACCCTTCTAATGTAATGGGAGGAAGTTTCCTTTTGGAGAAGATCTTATCGTTCTTTGTTGATAGTATAATAGGGAGTTATAGATGATTAAAGAAGTAATCATTAATATAGATTCAGAGAATGATATAATTATAGCCCGAAAAAAGGCCAGAGAGATTTCAGAAGGTTTGAAATTAAGTTCTATTAACCGTGCAAAAGTCCTGACGGCTGTATCGGAACTCTCCAGGAATATCTATCGCAATGCCGGATTGTGAGTTGAATCGAGATGAAATTTTAGTGTTTTTTAATTACCAATCTTTAATTGTGTATTTACATTGAGTGAGTTTATTGCATTCTCATTAAAAATTAAGCCGTTAATAGATAATTAAACATACTATCTTGCTGATATCCTCTATTCCGGGACCCTTATCACTAGCGCTGATCTTGACGCCTTTTTTTACCCGTTCTCTCAATATTTCAAGCTCAATCTCGCCCTTTTAAGGCAATGAATAAGGGCTACTCTACTTCAGGCAGCCTTGGGGCTGGGATACCTGTCTTGAAAACGCTGATGGATGATTTTTCTTTAGAAACCTCCCCCAAAAGCGGCACAAAAATCACTGTTGTAAAGTGGGAATTATTATAGAATATCAATCAATGCCCAGCGGGTTATATCCGCTGGGCATTAATTGTTAGACCAACCTTCTGCCGATGCCTCTTCCCTCCCCTATACCATAAAATCCCTTCGGTGTTAACAGACCTTTACTGTATTAAAGCGCTAAGAGGGACTGTCCCTCTTAGCGCTTTAAAGGGGTAAAGATTTGTTGGAACAAGAGACATTGGGCCAAGCGTTTCTCTCCAAGATGAATATAATAGTAAAAAAAAGGAAGGAGTGAAAATCATGGAAAAGAAAAACAGCCGGAGAGAAAGAAAGCATAAAGATTGCTGCTGTTCCTCGTGCTGTATAAGATGCGTTCATATTTGCTGCCTAAGAACCTGTTTTCCTTATAATTGGAATGATATATGCTGCTGTAGAAAAAATTGCCAGAAATGAAGGCCGTTGTCCCATTCAAAATAGGAAAAAAATCATAGGATATAACATGTGCTTGTTAGCTTTTTCTTCAATCACTCATTTAGAGAAATTAAAAACCAACTAACGAAAAGGAGGAAGTGGAATGAAATATAAGGAAGAAAAAAAAGACAGAGACCATCGTAAGAAAAAAGAATGTGACTGTCCAGATCATCATCACCAACATTGTCCTCACCACCACCCTAATGAAAAGGATTGTGACTGCGATAAGCATTATGACCAGCCATGTCATCATGGTTATGAGAAACCATTTCATGACCATCACTGTGACTGCTGTCATCACCATAATGATTGCGGGCATCATCGCCGCTGTGACTGCGACCGCCATCACTGCGAATGCCGTCACAAGCATCATCACTGCGAATGCGGTCACCACCATCGTCATCACCACGGCTGTCACCACCATCATAATAAATGCCGCAGATTGCTTTGTGATGATGACTTCAGGCTCAGACTAGGCGGTTTGCAGAACAATATGAACTTTAAACTGCGCCAGTTCATTGGGTGCCTGGTTGAATTTGAACTTGAAGACGGCAGAAAGATGGAAGTTCAGATTTGTTATGTAGGAACAAACTTTGTAGAAGTTAAAAAGTTCGACGATATAGTGGATCCAGCGCCAGATCCTCATCAACAAGAAGAACCGGATACCCCGGATTACGAGCAAGCAGATGATGCGGCACTTGCTGATGAATCCAGTGACCACAAGAGGCATTGCAGCTCTTGGATCATACTAGTTGAAAAAATTAAATATGTGAAAATTCACCATGAAGACAAATGCTGCTAATAAGCCTTTTCATAAAAAGCCCTGATTTATCGGGGCTTTTTCGTTTGTTTTTGGATATGCCAATGTCTTGCTGCCGGTTTTAACTTTAATAAGCTGGTGGGGAAGTGTAAGATACTCACGCTGTTCATCGATTCCCGCTCCAACCCAGGTAAATAACCGGTAGTTTGGATTTTCCTAGAACAGCAACCCGGCAATTACCTCAGAAGTCAGACATGAACAAAGAGGACAAATCATGAGAATTCATCCTCTTCCCTCTTATTTATTTTTCTTTTTCATATTCTTTTTCTGACTCGCGGTCAAATTTTATATATAACACATGTGCTAAGTTGATATCTTTCTCTTCTTGGCCATTCTTCAATGTCAGACTGTCTTCTGAGACCTTCCAGAGAACACCTTCCAGAGTTTCTTCCTCCAGCACAACCTGTATTTCTTTATCCTGTATTAAAAGCAGGTAAATAGCCAGCTTCATGCCAAAGAATATCTGTATCAGCTCGGGTGAGGAGGATACGGTCCTTCCGAAATGAAAGGTCAATTCTCTTCGGAAGCAAGGATCAATCTCACTTAACTGAGGCTCAGAAACAGGTTCAGCATACCTCCCTTCTGCTTTGATTAGTGAAACCATTTCATTGGGAATCAAGATCTCTGTTTCATCTTGAAGAAGAGCTACAAAATCATTTCCCGCCAGGAATACCTTGCCTGTTACTTCTCTTTCAACCTTTGCTACTGCTACTTCATTTTTTGCATCGCCCTCTGCTTCTCCTTCTTCTCCCCCTTCTTCTTCTTCTTCACCGACCTCCAATTCAATTGTGACAATTAAGCCTTCAATCCCCCTGAAGGCTTCTTTTATGACCCTGTTGCGCTCTGGATCTTCAAGGCCTAATTGAAGGAGAAGCTGGTTTGCTCTGTCAATGTCTTCCTCCACTGCCTCTAATTCTTCCTCGGGCATACAAGAATTGTCCGAGGGAATCTCGGGCTGTTTCAATCGGTCCTGGCAGCAGTGCCCTTCTGTGCAAAATTTAAATTCGGATTTTTTCTTCTCCAGCTCATTTTGCTTTCCGTCTTGTTCCTCATTGGCTCCCATTGTGCCACCACCTTTTTATTTTTCCAAAGGCGGAAGATGCGGCTGGCGCTTCCCGTGCACGCGCATGATTCCCCACATCCCCTGTTCTATATCCCACTGTATATTTCCGGATCTATACATATAGTCGCCGGGGAATTGGTTGAAACCTCCAGCACCTCCAAACAATTCAAAATCCTGTTTGCTTCCCGCAAGATTAAACCCTTCAAACGAAGCTGTCACAGAGTTAATGTCCGAGATATCTTTTCTCCAGTAATGTCCGTGGAGATGGAAGGTATGCGATCTTCTTCTTTCTGCAGGAGCAATTAACCTGAGGGTGACCGGATCCCCTGCATAGCTTTCAAATAGTGGTGTTGACGGATCACCGAATAGCTTCGAACTGAACAAATCATGAAGTACAGGATGTTTTCGGTAACGGTTGATCAATCTCTCGGAACGATAGTTAAAGCCTCTGGACCCGTTATCATAGGTATCGACCAAATCTCCTTCAAACGGATTATCCGGACCGAGGAGGATTCCATCAATCGGATCGGTGATGAGGATACCGTCCTTGTCATGAAGCCTTACCCCGTCATGCATGATTATGACAAATTCCCTTTTGTCCGGCAGCAGGTTGTTTCTCAGCACGACACTCGCACCTGTTTTGACAGGCTTCAGTGTATGTGGGTCGAGATACTCGGTGCCCCTTGGTTCAGCAATGAATGCACCGAAGGCCCCCTGTGATTTATGGTTGCGGATATCGGCCATATCCCACATGCCGCATGCTCCAACAGGGAAATCGACATACCATTTATACGTAATGGATTCGCCAGGACCGACCGTCTGATCATAGTTATATCCGACGGTTTCTCCACTCGAAGTCTTGACATCATATTGAATCAACTGAGGGTGCAGGGAAATTCTTAAAGACGGCGGATAAAATGCTTGTTCCTTAACTGTAGGATAAGGATATATGCCGTCCTTGAAAGGAAACTTATCAAACTCCAGCAGGCTGGTCAATTTTACCCTGACTTCGTCCCCCACATTGGCCCTGATAATAAGCGGTTCGGGGTTTTTAAGGCCTGAAAGAATATCATCCATGTCCTCACGAAGAGAAAAGACAATCCCGTTTTGATCCACATCGCCGAATTCGTTATAAATGATCGGTACTTGAAACGCGACGATATCAAACTCTTTGACACATCTCTTATGTGGGATTATCAGGTCATCCTTGAAACAATCTCCTTTCCTTGGCGGCTTGCCGGTTCGGTAAGGCAGAAGCCTTGACCGCTTAAGTGGCCGAGGCCTGTCAGTCAGCGGGATTAAGTCCGGGACCACTTCATCATATGCACGGATCAGTCCCCATAACCCATTCCATAGGTCTTCTTCTGTTTCGAATGCCCATAAATAATCTCCCGCCCTTGGTATATACGATTCGAATGTGAAAGATTCTGATATTCCAATATGCTGCTGTTCTCGAAACATCGAATCGAGATCTGAGCGTTCCTTCGACCATCTTAATCCATGCACATTGAAACTGTGGGACTCTTCCTGTGCACCCTGCAGGAGCCTGATGCGAATCGGGTCCCCCTCATATGCACGTAGGATTGGAGTGCATGGGTCTCCATGAACAAACGAACTGAACGTATAGGCAGGGTCACAGTCAGGTCCTAACCTGAATTGAAGTGGTTCATTTTTATAATTTACACCGAATAAGCCAGGATCGTCCTGAGAGCCTGGAAACTCCGGCGGCTGGATCGGATTGCCTTTCTTGTCAAATAGTAAAGAGAAATCCTGCACCATCAGGGAAAAGTCGCGATAGTCCGGTATTAATGGATTTACTGCTGTTACCTGCGCACCTGCTCCTACCTCGCCTCCGCCATTTGAATCAATGAATTTTGTGAAACGTGGATGGACGACACCTGAGCCAAATACACCATGCTGCTGGTGCTGCACGGCAAATAAGTGGTCATGGAAGAACCATGCTTTTAGTTCCACATCTGCATAATATTCATACCTCATCGTTTCCCCTGGCAGAATGCTTGAATCATAGTTCCATCCAACATTAGCTCCGTCATTTACAAGCACATCAAATTTCACGAAATGAATATGCATGCCAGCTTCATAGGAGCGGGTGACGAGTTGAAAAGCATCACCATCGAGGATGTGAGGCAGACGGTTAGTATAATTAATCCTAATACAAGTGTTGGCCGGCTGGTGAATGATAAGGGGCTCGGGTTCTTTCCTTCCTGAACAGACATCATCAATATCCTCATCCAATATATATATTCTTCCCTTGGGGTCATGCCACCCTTGTTTGTTGTATACAAGAGGAAGTTCAATGAGTGAAATATTATACTCAATAACATTTGCGTTTTCTATACAGGGATCAGCGAATACTGCTCCTGGGCGTGCTTTAGGGACAGCTGCATTTTTTTCAAGCTCGGTCAATCCCCTTCCGCCTACAATTCCAAGTGGTGGACGCGGGGCCTTGAAACCTGGTTTCCCAGGTATAAAGTTAGGAAAACCCGGTTTTTCTTTTGTCGGGCGTGGAGGAGCCGGGCGGTCCGGGAGTGGCTGCAGCGCATCGATTTTTACACCGTTTGGATAACTTTGACTGCCGTCCTGCAAAGTATCAAATACTCTGTTCATCCCCCACATCCCTATACCAAAGTGAGGGTATAGATGACAATGAATGATGGCATCACCGATTGCTCTTTGAAGGCTGCCTAACCCGTATAGCGGTTCAATGTCATAATGGGACTGAGGGCTCGCAGCTTGTGAATCAAAAATTTCCGATTCAAGATTATCCGGGTCATTGAACCATTGATGAACATGATAGTGAAAGACATGCGTCTCTTTCACCCCTGCATGGATGAGGCGTATTTTTGCCGGGTCACCGACATATCCACGAAATATAGGGGTTGCCGGATCGCCGAATACCCAGGAATCATGGTGGACTTCCTCGCCGTCACAATCAGGACAGACAACCCCTTCGTCAATCAGCTGCTTCCTTCGATGCAGAGGTTCGTAACGATAATTGACACCATGGAAGGATTCTGTCGGCTCGCCGGTCACCGGATCTATAGGGTTATTTCCTGTGAGATCGTTGATTTCCATTTCATCTGAGAATAACCAAGCATATTCACGGAAAGATGGCAATATGGGATGATGGACATCCGCATATAAACCGCTATTGAGAGGCCCGCCAGTCACCGGGTCCGTCCACCAGGAAAACCTTCTTTCCACAAACAGGGCACCAAACAGCCCGTTTGAATTTGAGCCTTGTTCACTGCTGGATGGATTTCCGAGGTCTGAAAAAATATAGGCCCCTTCCTTTGGCAGTCTTAACCTGTAAAGGATTTTGCATCCAGGGGCTACCGTCGTATCGGGATTAAAGCCGACATTAGCCCCATCTGATGTCAGAACATCATATTCTGCTTCCTGAAAATGCATGGAAGTATTGAAGGGAAGCTGGTTTTCAAATAGGACCTCAACTTCATCCCCTTCGTTGGCACGGATAATAAGCGGCTGAACAAGATCAACGACGGAAAAAGGGTTTTTCTTGACCAGACGTTTAACTTTATGTTCATTTTCTTTTAATACATACATCATGCCATTCGGATTGTAATCTCCAAAGTTGTTTACGACGATCCGAATGGGGATGGCGACTACGTGAAAGCAACGTTTCATGAAGTGGTCTCCTTTCTCTTCTCTCAGGTGCTAATCTTTTAATCTCGGAATTCGGGGACCAGTACTTTTTTCTATATAAAAGACTTCAATATTATGAATATGAATATGCCATTTAACTTTTTCCAACGCAGGAAATTGAGAGGTTTCCACGTCGAGCAGAACCATATCATCTATGACGTCTAAAATTTTCCCTATGAATATGAAAGGGTAGTTGGGCATCAGCATGAACACCCTTCTTCCTTTGTTCACCCTGAACAAATCAACAAGTCCCTCATCATGAATGTCATTAATTGACTGAAACGAATCTCTTTCCTGATCACTGATTGCCATAGCTGAGTGTCCTCCTTTTACGTTAATGGGAATACGGTGTCACAAGGGATTTCCGTCGTAAACGATACGATTTTTTCCAGTGGTATGGATATCGGCATCGGAAATTCATAAAATGGTGCATTGACTATTTTGAAAATGACCGGATCCAGTGTAATATGCCCCCGGCCCACCTCAGCAAGGGTGCCGCAAAATATCGGCCTGAAGGTCTGGCCAAGCAGGTTCAGCTGGGGGGCTTCAGTGATGACCAGGATTTCCCTCCCCATTAAATCCATAAGTTCCAGGAGCAGGCGGTCTTCCGGCAGTCTGTTATTCGTCTTCATAGTTTTCCCCCTTATCATTCACGAGAACGTTTTAGTAATCTTTTTGCAAGATGTAAAAGTCTCAGTGTTCGAATATATGAAACAGTCGATAAATCAATGTGCTTAATTCGATTCGACTGTTTGATATGGAGCTTATGGTCATTTGCTTCTAGGATCTTACCGGTATATTCGTCTCCTTCGGCAGTCTTTACTTCCACCCTCGACCCTTTCCATGTATGGAGATTGGACTCCAAGGAATCTTCGCAGAACTGTTGAAACAGCTCTTCTTTCCTGGAAACAGTCTCTCCAAATTGTTGGAGCAGCTTCGTTCTGAGGTCGTTATCATAAATATAATGCTGATGTGTATTGGAATAATTGGGAATTCCGAAGGGGATGTTGGCAGATTGGATAGCATCATAGGGAATCCAGAAACGGTCTTTCAAGTTGGACAACATAACGAAATTTCGTCCAATGGCCGCCACTTTTCCTTCTGTGTACATGACTGCATTCCCTGAATTAGAATACACTTCAACCTGCTGATTTCGTTTCTTTTTAAAAAATTTCTTCAAGGTCAGCACTTTCCGCCGTTTCTCATTCGTTGAACCTAGATTGAACAGATTCTTTTGATCCATGTATTCCATCAGGATTCTTGTTTCTTCTGTTGAAACAGCGCTGGTCGGGGATGTGAGTCCCTCCCCTTTCAGGAGGCTTCTTTGATTGATGGCATCCATTTGATGGACTTCATTTTCTCTCATTTTCAGAAGTTTTTCGATATATTCATCTCTTTTTACCTGGGGTTTCATGAATCCCCTCCTTTTCGTCATTCTGCTGCGAGCCATTCAATGTGTTGGACCACTTCTTCAACGTTCACCTTTTTATCCCCCACTGCCATATCGTGATAAGCCCTGATTTTATTATTTGCATCCACGAGGTACATTGTTGTGCTATGGGTGACGAACCCGCTTTCGTTCTTCTGGTAAATCATCTTGAAGTCTTTCGCTATTTGTTCTGTGGTCGAAGTGTCACCCCGCAGCATCATCCACCCTGCATGATCCACGCTGAAGTTCTGTGCATATTCCTGCAGCCTTTCCTGAGTATCGACCTCCGGGTCAAGGGTGATGGAAATGAACCTTACTTTTTCCTTGAAAAGATTTTTTGTTTCCAATTCTTTCTTGACTTGTTCCAGGTCAAAGAGTGTCATGGGGCAAATGTCAGGACAGTGGGTATAAAAAAACACTACTAATTTAATTTTTTGATCATGCAGTTGGAATGTTGAGCCATCTACACTTTCTAATGCTGCATTTTCAACTGACCCAAGAAGCGGAAGTCTTTCTTGACGCGGCCAGAGAAAAAAGATGGCCATCAATGCTGCAAGGACGAATATTCCCAAAGCAATCTTTCTCTTCATTTTTCCCCGCCCTTCTACACTTTCAATGAATAGAGGATCAAGCCTATTGTCACGAAAAGGATCGCTGTTCCAAAAGCCGTGAACGTCAGCATATTAAACTGAAGCACACTTGCGGTATCCATGGGGAGTCCGCACAAGGATGGATCTTTGATGACGCTGCCTGACATCGCACCCATAAGTCCTCCCGTTGCGCCTGAAAAAATCCCGCTTAAAACGGCATGCAGTCGAACCAGACAGCCGAATGCCGCTCCAATCAGAATCCCTGATAAGGCAGCTAAACCAAGCGTCACATCAAATGGAAAAGGCGAAACGAATGAAAATTGCATGGATAGAATGAGTGAAATAATGGAAGCGGAAGACATACTGATGGTCATGCCGTAGCGGTTATCGAAAAGCAATCTCTTCTTTCTGAATTTCATCCAGGCAGTTATACTAAGAAAGATTGCAGAAATGAGGGAAATATAGATTAATTGAATCATCGCGCCTCCCCCTTCAGGACCTCCTGACTGAAAACACAACCGTGACATAAGCAAAAAGCAGGATGAATTCGAAAAAAAATAAAAACAACAACTGGTTTTCGATCAAAGCTCCAACCATTGGTCCCATCAACCCCATCATCAATCCATTCACATAACCGGTTAAAGCGGTCTGATAATCAAACAGCATACCGAAGACTCCCCCGGTAAGCAGGCCGATAATCACAGACAGAAGCGTAACGCTCGTATAAAAGAATGGATAGACCATAATGAGGAGAATTCCTGTTGAAACAGCAGTGAATCCCCCTGCTGTAATTGAAATGTTCATCCCAAGCTGAAATCCGATCAGTCGTTTGTTCTCATGAACAAAGACGTACAAGCAGCCGGTGACCAGAACATTTAGTGCAAATAAGAACAACAACCAGAAGTCGGCAATGATCACTCACCCCGTTCTTGTTATAGATAAAAAATTTTAAATTAACACACTTCAGTCAAATTTTATTACTCTATTTTCCAATTCATGACTATTAGGCACATATTCATAAAAAATATATAAACTGACAAGGCTTCTGCCCGATTTATACACCTTTTTTACCGCCTGTACATTTACTGAATAGTAAGGGATTGGCAGAAATTTGAAAGTCTTTTCCTCATTATGATATCTATAAGGTTTTACAGAAGTGATTTTATGAAGAAGTATGAAATATTGAACATTAAGGAGGTAATTACATGATTGTAGGTCCAATAGATCCCGCTAATGGTTTTCCGATGTGGTATAAAGATGAAAATGGCTTGAAGCTTGCCATGAATGCAAACGCATTTGATCCGCTTTCCATTGTGACGCCTCAAGACCTTCCGGATCCTAATAGCCCTGTTTCCTTCCCGGACAATTTCCCTTCCGAAGCATTTTATATGCTTGCCGAAGCAGAAATGACGACAGGAACAGGAGAAAGGGCCCTGCTGGTTTTGGCATTGGAAGCGGCTTTCGCTGAAGAAATACCAAGAGAGGGTGATCAGTTGGTGTTTGGCCGTGTCCGCATCAGGGTGTCCGGTCTTCGTGCAAATGAAGAATACGTTGTTACCCACCCTTATGGAACGGACACGTTTATAGCGGAAGTAGCTGATGACGATGAACCGGAAGTGGGAGAAATCAGGTTTTCAGAAGATATAGGTGAGGTGCAGGATTTCGAATCAGCATTGGAAAGCCGGGTCCACCCGTTTTTACAGTGGGATCCAACTGTGGCTCCTGCTGCGCCGGAAGGGTATATTGGAGATCCGGCCATCCCCCACCAGATTACCGGAAGCCTATTTATAGACGAAACGGGAGCGCCGCAGAATATTTTCAGGATTCAAGGCCCGGGAATCGGTATAGGCTCTCCTGATGCTTCTGTCACCCCAGGCTTCAATCCGGATAATACTATAGAAACAATGCTTTTTACCCTCGCTGGTAAACTATCAACCGTTTCAGGACTGGATATAGAAAGAGCCAACTTCACTCGAACAGAAGAAGGAACAGGTTTTATTGATGTCTTTGTTAAATCTGAGACCACACCGCAGGACATTCAGGTTTCAGGAGATGGAGTAACTCCTGCCGGGCTTATCGGCGGAAATGGTGTTTATTTTGCCAGAACAGAATATGTAGGGACCACACCGCTGGACACAGTCACTGTGACAAATGTCTCGGACGTCCCGCCTACTGTAAAAACAGCTGCACCTGTAGATTTTGTATGGGCTGAAGCCATTTATGATACAGATGCTTCCACGTTGACAGTAATTGCAAGCTCAAGCGATGAAGCAGGCAATCCAGAACTTACTCTCGAAGATTTCGGCAATGGTATTTTTACAATCCCTCCAGAAGGAACTCTCATACTAACCGGCCTCAACATTGTACCTGGCAGCATTACCGTCCAATCCTCTTCTGGTGGAGTTACTGAGGTTTCGGTTGTCATTACAGGAGGAAATACGGATCCACTCCCGGTCACAGCGATTGCAGGTACCGACCAGACTGTTTTGTGGGGAAGCAATGTTACGCTCGATGGTACTGGATCAACCGGTGCAATCGAGTCTTACAACTGGGTACAAATCGGTGGTGAGCCAGTTGTATTGAACGGCTCTGAAACGGATCAGCCTACTTTTGCAGCTCCCTCTCTCGATACTTTATTGGAGTTCGAATTGACAGTGACGGGGCCGGAAGGTGGCACATCTACAGATACGGTCACCATTACAATAAGAGAAACTGTTCCGGCACCAGTGGCAGATGCAGGCCCGGATCAGCTGCTATCCCCTGGCAGCGAGGTCACACTACGGAGCCGTTCAACTGGAGTAATATCGGATTATAACTGGTCACAGGTTTCCGGCCCGCCTGTTACTTTAACCAATCCGGATTCACCGGTTTCGACTTTTACCTTCCCGAACCAACAGGCAACATTAGTCTTTGAATTAACCGTTGTCGGTCCAGGCGGAAGCTCCAGCGATACTGTGGAAATATCAGCTGCAGAGGATGTACTGGCGATCACACGGGCAGAGTTCCGGACTAGGGACGCAGAATGGCGGATCAGCGGGACCACCACAGCGACAAATGGTGTGACCGTTACGATTTACCTTGGAGATGACTTAAACGGTCCCGTTCTCGCGGAAGCAATAGCCGATAATCTTGGAGAATGGGAGTTCAGGGTTGAAGGCTCTTCCATTACACCGGATAACAGTCGTTCAATTTCCGTCCAATCCTCCCTCGGCGGCACCCTTCTCGATATTCCGATTAATATCCGTCAGTAAAAGGATAATTACTTTGAAAGGAGCTTAAAAAAATGGAATTCTACTATTCTCAGTTAAAAGCATTGAGCGGAAATTGTTCCTCTTGCGGGTGCTGCGAAAGAGGGCCAAGAGGTCCTGTTGGGAGACCGGGGCCTCGTGGACCAAAAGGTGATCCAGGGACCCCGGGTGTTCTGGCGGTCACCCATGGATACGGATATTTTCAAGGAACCAGAAGAGGACCGGGCATAGTACCTTTAAATGTTCCGGGACCTTTAACCAATACGGAGATGGACAACAATGGGCTGAAAGTATTGGAAGCCGGCACGTATCAAATCAGTTATAAAGTCAACCTGGAAGCTGCTGGTGCAGCGAATCCTGAGTCCTCTAACTTCTATCTGCTTGTAAATGATTCGATTGACATTCGCTCTTCCCTCACCACAGCATCTGCTGCCGGACAAAAGCAATCCTTGAGTGCATCCGTCCTCTTTTCACTGCTCGAAGGTGATGAAGTCACGCTTATGGCTGATATACCCGAAAATGCAAGTTACAGCATGCCGGTATTGCAAGTTTTGAGAATTGGGTAAAACACTATTCGTATAGTTTGTTGGTTTGTGTTTTGATTGCAGCGTTTGGGCCATGCGGGGTTTTTGGGATTTTCATTTCCAGCTCCCAGGTAACCAGCCCTGGACCCGCTTGTGACTCGGAAATCACCTTGCCTACCTAATAATCTGTAAAAAAAGAGCCTGTATCCTTCTCGTGGGATGCAGGCTTACCTGTTTTATGATGGCTCTGCTTTACGATAACAGCATGAGCATAAACGGTACAGAAACAATGCTGACGGATGTCGTTACCAATGTGCTGAACGAAACCAGATCCGGCTCTGTATCGAACTGCACGGCGAACATGGTGGTATTGGCTGCTGTCGGCATGGCGGCCAGTACAATCAGCACACTTGATAATAGAATGTCTAATGACAATAGAACCGTTATACCATATGCGATAAGCGGCGAAGCGACAAACCTCATCACAAGGACAGCAGACAACTCTTTCATTTGAACATTCTTTTTAGAAATATTCGCTAACTGCATCCCCAATACAAGCATAATGGTCGGGATGGTGGCGGAAGCAATAAGATTTATCCCGTTATACAAGAAGTCAGGCAGCGGAACAGAACCGACCTGGAACAAAAGCCCGGCAACAGAACCGTATAAAACAGGCATCTTGATGATCTTGATCAAGGAGTCCTTGAAGGTCCCTCCTTTCTTGCTTCCTTTGGCGGCGAAATAAAGTCCAACCGTATTCATTAAAAGCGATTGAATGACCATCATGATGACCGCATACTGAAATCCTGTTTCACCAAAGGCAAACAGAATGACCGGAACCCCGTAATTGCCGCTGTTCATAAATGCTCCTGCCAGCACGAAAGCTGACGTTTTTGTTTGCGGAAGGTTTGTAAATCTTCCCGCCACGATGGAAATTAACACCAGTCCAAATAGAAGCAGAACACAAAATAGAATAATATATAAGTAATTAATACTTAATTCGTTTTCATAGAACGTCTGGAATGCCAAAAAAGGCAGCATTAAATATAGCGCAGCAGTCGATATTGATTTGATATCTAAATTAAGGACTCTTTGCCCAATAAAGCCGACCGAGAGAATAATAAAAACCGGTAAAACTATTAATATTAAGTTCATCTTCTATAACTCCAAACCATTATTTTTCTAAAATAACAATAATGTCATTTACTTAGTATAAAGCAAAAGCAGAAATCCCGCTTGCCTTTTGCCTGACAATTATTGTCTATTGATCTAGTGATTGTGAACCTATGTAAACGTCCGGAGAATAAATGAAGGTAATGAACAACCGGCTGCTCATTACCTTACAGACCGCTGCGATCAAAAACAAAAACGACTTCTGCTTTACATGTAACATCTGTTTCAATCAGCGTCAAAAAGTTTTCGGAATCCGGGTTCAGCACCGCTATTCTCTGCCCTTCATTAATAAGGCTCCAAACCACCAATGGACATTGATTGAAAGATTTCTCATCAGCATGCGCAAAAAGTCCGCTCAAATTTAAGAGCTCCCCGGGCGTTGCCATCCTCCATCCCGGAGCAAGTCTTTCGGACATTTTAATTGCTTCATTTAAGGAGACAGATTTTTTTATATATTGAAAAAGGATCTTTGAATGGGGATCATACTGGATGGAGTAAGCCAAACGCTCTCTTACTCTTTCGCACTCCCCCTCTTCTGTTTCAGCCGGAAGCTCTGGACAGTTATTGCGGAATTTGAAGAAATCTTTTAAGCGTTGAAAGAAATTCCTCATGAAAAACTCACCTCCTGATACAGTTTATTCAAGAGATGAGACAAGCGATTGGACGTTAATGTGTCATATTGTCATTGCGGGTGTCTATGTACAAAGTGCCGTCTTGTTTGACTTCCGCGTAAAAAACTTCAGAAACAGAACCAATTCCATTTTGTCTTAACTGCTGCTGCAGCCATTCTTCCTGGAGATTCAACTTTTTCAGGTTATTTTCAATTACTGTTCCGTTTGCGATAACTTCCGTGGTAAGCGGGAAGATTTTTGTTTTGAAAGGAATGTTCATATCTTTTTTTGTAAGTGACTGTTGAGCCTGTTTTTTGAGAACAGACAATTTTCCATCCGTTTCAAATATAGAAAAGTCTACATCGCTGACTGAAAAAATGCTTTTTTCCCGCAGCTTGACAAGCAACGCATCCACATCTAATTGGGTTCTCTTAAGGGACTTTTCCATAATTTTACCCTGTTTGATGACAATGATGGGTTCACCTTCAATAATTTTTCGTGCACTCTTTGACTTAATATCCATGTATCCAAATAAGAGTGTCAGTATCAGCCAGCTGCCCAATGCCAGCAGAGCGTTTCTTATAGAAAAATTGGCTGAAGAAACGATCGCCCCGCCAATCGAACCCAAGGCAATAGCAGAAATGAGATTAAAGTAAGTCATCTGGCTGATTTCCTTTCTGCCGGAAATCCTTGCCACTATAAAAAGACCAGAAAAGGTAATCCCCACTCTCAATAACAACTCTGCAGCATCCATGGCACTCAACCTCCTTCTGCTTAGTATTTTCATTAAATGGGAAATTATGATGTGTAGTCGGAGGTATTTGTAAAACGTGAATGACGTCTTGCTGGGTGGTCGGTATTCCAGCCTTTGTTCGAGAGGTGTCTTGGGTTGTGAATTGCGTTGTTGAATCCGGGAACCTTCTAGTTTTGCATGATGCAGGATTTATCGTGGTGATTGGCGTGGGAATCAACCATTAGAGAAGATGAGTGGGGTTATAATGGGGTGAAAAGGAGAGAAACACCTATTATAACAGGCAAGTTGTGTTTGTAATGGGTGATTAGCAGGGAAACGACCTATTAGACGGAGTCCGTCATGTTTATAATGGGTGATTACCCTATTTCAGAATACAAGCCGTTTTATAATGTGCTGATGATTAAAATCCCCCCTTTTCAAAAAAGAATCTAAGCCCCTGTCATGACAGCAAAAAGGGGCATTTGGCTAACATCACTTTTTCATTTGAATCTCGTTCAGCATTTTCAGCATCTCAGGAATAATAGCTTCTGCTTCTTCTGCGTTGGGATAGTGTATTGTGAATTTCAACAGTATGCCATCCACTTTTTTTACCACAATGTTAGTTTGGATTTTTTCATCGTTTGCATGAAGGAAGAAATGAGCATCTTTATAGAATGGCAGAGAATTTTCTGTTGGGATTTTTGTCAATTTTCCAAGCGCTTTTAGCTTAGCCGCAGCATTCTTTTTCGCTGTCCTGATATCCGTTTTGGAATGGAGCACTTCCACCCTGACAAAATAAGTTTCATTCTTTTTGTTCAGGAGAATGAAGGTTCTTGGTTCTTCTGCAGTAAAGGTGTACCCAATGAAAGGAGTTAATTTCAGCTGAACTTTTTCTGCATCATAGGATACTCCTTTGATTTTATTCACTTTCAATACCTGACCTGCCAGTATCAGGTTGCTTTTTAATCCGTTCCTCTGTTTTAATTCTTCTACCGTTTAACCCTACTTCTTGCTTATGCTCCAAAGGGTATCTCCAGACCGGACGAGAACGACATTTGGAATTTCAAGCTTTTGCCCAATATAAATCGTATCTGATTTCAGCTGGTTAACATGTTTTAGCTGCCCTGCCGTACTGTTATATTTCTGGGACAGACTCCATAAAGTGTCTCCTTTTTTCACCGTGACAAGCTTCTTTACTTCAACTTTGTCACCCTCATAGATGGTGTTGGAAGATAATCCGTTGCTTCCCTTCAAATGATCCACTGTCATGCCGTACTTTTGAGATAGACTCCAAAGGGTATCTCCTTTTTGGATGAGATGAAATCCAGCGGCACCTGCACTGGAAACTCCCAGTGTAGATATCGCTATGGCTATCGCGGCAGATTTAAGAAACTTTTTCTTCATTAAAATAACCCCCAATAATGTTTCTCTTGATGTCCCTGCTAATCTTTTCCTTTTACACCCTATTAGACGGTAGGAAAAACAGCAAGTTACATGAAGATGAGCCCATTTTGGAGGTTTTAAACTATTAAGAAATATGCCCCGAATACAAACGCAATCAGTATAACAAAAACGCCCAGTGTTACAATGCTGAACTTGGAAGTCCGGAACGTTTGATTGTTGATCGTTTCTATCTTTCTCATGTAGGTGACGATTGCCATAATGATGGTCAAAATGCCAAGACCAACGGATGCTAACCCGATGATATTGGCGAGCAAATCCCCTGCAGGTGATAAACTGGATTTCATTGTAAAGTGAAGGTTGGTAACAAGAAATCCAACACCAATAATGGCAATAGCCGTCCGGATCCAAGCAAGGAACGTCCTTTCGCTAGCCAGATGCTGTTGGATATACTTTGATTCAATAGTTTGATTTTTAGCTGTTAGCTTGTTTTCTGATCCTGACATGAGGTTCACCTCGAGAGTAGAATTTACAAATCATTCCGGTTTTTGGGCAATGAATTGAATGACATGGGACAACCCTTTATGCAGTTCCCCTTCTTCTCGCATGACTTCACCCATGAAGAAGTGGATGATTCTCCAATCACTGAAGCTTTTCAAAAAGTCCTCAGGACGGTAAAGCATCTCTTCCTCTTTAGGACCTCCGCTTTTGTAAGGTATTTGATAGACAGAGTACACTTCAGTAACAAAATGCCCTCCCGGCTTAATTGTATCTTTTACACCTTGAAGTGTTTTCTGCTTTAATTCATCAGGGAAATGTCCAAAAATACTAACGACTCCATCCCATTTGTTTCGCTCAAAATCAGCATGGTTTAAGTCTACTAGCTCGGTAGTGACATGAACATTTTTCGATTGGGCCAGGCGCTTGGTTTTTTCTAATCCTGAAGCGGCGTAATCCCAAGCAGTAACCTCCAACCCTTGGGAAGCAAGATAAACGGCATTTCGGCCTTCACCTTCAGCAATAGCCAGCACTTTTCCTGATAAAGAAAGCTTTTCAAAAGCTGAAACTAAAAATTGATTTGGCTCTGTTCCATATACATATTCTTTTTTGCTGAACCTTTCATTCCACATGTTGATCCATCTCCTCCCATTTTAGTTTCTTATGTAGGTCCACCCTTTGAGAACGGAATTGACATAAATAATTTCTTAATGGTCATTGTCCCATCCTCAAAGAAGTATAAAAACCATTTTAAAAGATCTTATTTAGCAATAAAATGACTCCTGCCAGGAGCCAGACAAGCACTCCCGGTCATATAGGAGGAAGGAATTTCCGAAATGACCGGGAATCTTTTGACTGGATTCCTCAGGAACCATTACATTGGTGTTTTTGTTTTGCAGCCATTTAATCACCTATTCTTTAGGGGTTTTTGGATATTATTTTTCAATCGAGAGTAGTCGCTATCACACCAAATTAAAGTTCTTTTAGTTTACAGAATATCCATCCAAATTTTTATTGCTGTACCGAGGATAAGGACAGCAAGAATGTATTGAAGAATCTTTGTGTTAACTTTTTTACCGGCCATGGCACCAAGTGGAGAGGCGATCAAACTCGCGACCACCATGACCAATGCAGGCATGTATTCTACCTGACCGGTTGTAATCTTCCCGACCGTAGCTCCGATGGAAGAAATGAATGTGATCGCCAAGGAAGAAGCAATCGTCATACGAGTTGGGATTTTTAACACAACAAGCATGATTGGCACAAGCAGGAAAGCTCCGGCAGCGCCTACGATTCCAGCACCGATACCGACGATTAATGCCAGTGAAGCTGCAAGCCATTTATTGAATGTGACTTGATCGAGCGGGATGTCATCGATCCCTTTTTTGGGAATGAACATCATAATTGCCGCAATCAAAGCAAGGATACCATAAACTAAGTTGATACCGCCTTCAGACATCAATTTTGAACCATAGCCCCCGATGAAACTTCCGATCAGGATGGCACCACCCATGTAGGCAATTAATGTCTTGTTAAGATATCCGCCTTTTCGGTAAGCCCAAACACCACCGATGGTAGCGAAGAATACTTGTACTGCACTGATTCCAGAGACCTCATGAGCACTGAATGCCGCAAGGCCGAACAATGGCGGAATGTATAAAAGCATCGGATATTTAATGATGGAGCCGCCGATTCCAAGCATTCCTGAAATATAGGAACCGATGAAACCAATTAGAAAAATAACAATGATAAAACCTATGTCCATTTTTTTAACCTCCTTAAAAAGGGAACCTCAATTGGTTCCCTGTATGATTATTAGCCTTTTTTGATCCAGAACTTGAAGACATCATTATCTTCTTCGTGTTTCACTAATTCGTGGCCGCCTGATTTCGCCCAGGCAGTCAGGTCGCTTTTTGCGCCTTTGTCTGTTGCATGAATCTCTAGGACATCACCTGATTGCAATTCGTTGATGGCTTTTTTTGTTTTTACGATTGGCATTGGGCAAGCAAGTCCTTTTGCGTCTAATACTTTTGTTGATTCCATTGTATAGCCTCCTGATAATTGTTTTTTGTTAGTTTTAATGGTGTTGGCCGATATTCGTCAAGGGATGGCCGATATTCGACTTGTTTGGATCGTTATTCGACAACGAACGAGCGATATTCGACACATTCTGGTCGATAAACGACACAATTCAGACGATAAAGAATGATAGGCGGGCACCAGCCGGTTCGTCCGCCTGGTTACTTTTCAATCGCTTATCTAACCGCACAACGATTAGGTCCGATTTCCATCTCGCGCTGCTCATCATTATCCGGCGTGATTTGACCCATGTTGGTCTTGCGGATTTCTTGGTACGCATTTGGCTGAGGCGGAAGGTTTTCCGTCACTAGTGAGCGGAACTCGCCTTCATCTGCAATGTTCAAGCCATGGTTTTGTTCATACAATACACCGAGTTTTTCAGATACGCTTCCATCTTCATTCAACTCATCGATGATCATGAAGTGAGCCGGAAGAACAATCAAATCATTGGATAGTTCTTTGTAGCGTGAATAAAGCGTTTCTCTTAAATCTCCTACCCAGTCCTCAGCCAAGCCTGCAAGGTCCGGTCTGCCAATTGAATCGATGAACAGGATGTCGCCTGTCATCAAGTATTGGTCATCGACGACAAATGATGTGGAACCGATTGTGTGGCCTGGCGAATATAGCGCATGAATATTAATTTTTGTGTTTCCGATTGTAACTTCATTCTCGTCTTCCAATGCTGCATATTCAAATGTAACACCCTCAGCATCTTTCGGCGGCAGCCAGTACGTTGCACCTGTATTCTGTGCGATGATACGTCCGCCTGAAATATGGTCGGCATGAAGATGGGTATCAAATACATGAGTGATTTTGGCATCTAGGCTGGCAGCAAAATCTGTATAGATGTCCGCCATGCGAGTGGAGTCAATGATCGCTGCTTCACCGTTGGAAACAACCATGTAAGACAGGCAGCCTTTTCCGATACGAACGAATTGGTATAGCTCTCCTCCGTCTTTTAAGTCCCCGACTTTAACCGGCTCCAGGTGTTCACTCCATGCTTTCATACCACCTTCAAGGTACGCTACATCCAAACCTTCGTCAGACAGCATTTCTGCGACCATGACAGAAGAGCCTTCTTTAGCACATACTACTAGAATTTCCTTATTGGATGGGATTTTATCCATAATTTCTTCTACTCCGTCAATCAGGTCAAAATAAGGGACATTTAAGTAGTCAAAATTATGTCCTTCAATTTTCCAGTCCTGGTATGCGTCTTCATTACGAACGTCTAAAATAAACAGTTCTTCATTGTTGAATACTTTTTTTGTCACTTCTTTTGATTTCATTGCTTTTACAGTCATTCAATTACCCCCTTCGGTATAATTACACACAAATTTTTTTGGCTAAAAGACTGCCGTCAGCCCGCTAAGATTTTTAAAATATTTGCAGGATTGAAGCCTATTATCCACCTGTTGTTGATTTTTGTTTGTGGAACTCCCAGTTGACCGGTTGTGTTCACAAGCTTAGTCAATTCTTCAGGATGATTGTCAATATTAACTTCTGTGAATTCTATATGTTCCGCATTAAGAAAGCTTTTCAGCCTGCCACATTGTGGACAATGTGTTGAAGTGTAAATAGTTACTTTATTCATGGGTCTTAGCTTTGGGAAGAATCCGTTTTTCCGGACCACTCACTCATGCCTGGGACAACATTGATTACTTTCGAGAACCCATTTTCAGCAAGCTTTTGTGAAGCAAGGTCGCTTCGATTCCCTGTACGGCATACAACGTAGATTTCATCTTCTTTATTCAATTCATTCATACGACTCTCAAGTTCTCCCATTGGAATGGAAACGGCATTGGGAATATGATTGAACGCATATTCTGCTTCTTCCCTTACATCCAGTACAACAATATCATTCTCTAATTTTGCTTCCAGCTCTTCATTGTTTACCGTGTTTGGGTGTTTTTTTTCAATCTTTTCTTCTCCGGAAGCTTTTCTTAAATAATGCTTTAGGAGGTCACCATCTTCAATTGTACCGAGATATTGGTGGCCTGCTTTTTCTGCCCAAGCCTTAATATCAGCTGTAGAGCCCTTATCTGTTGCCTCAACCAGCAATACCTGGCCGCCTTCTAAATTGGTAATGGCTTTTTTTGTTTTGACAATGGGCATTGGGCAAGCGAGCCCTTTTGCATCTAATACAGAATCGGCTTTAATACTTTCCATTCTTTTACCTCCTGTTCATACTTAATGGGGTATACGTCCATTCAAAAAAATTATTCAGTTTTGCCTTCCCATGCAAGCATACCGCCGTTCATATTAATGACTTCAAAGCCTTGGCTTTCTAACAATTGACATGCACGGCCGCTTCTGCCTCCAGAACGGCAAACCATTACATACTCTTTGGATTTGTCTAACTCATTCATGCGGGATTCAACTGACCCCAAAGGGATATGGACAGCTCCTGGAATTTTTCCTTCAGCTACTTCATCATCTTCACGCACATCAATAAGATTGATGTCCTTTGAGTTATTGATCATTTCCTCTACTTCTTTAGGTGAAATTTCTCTCATTTTAGTATCCTCCTTTTATTGAACTCTTTTCCTGTGGAAAGTGGTCTTCACATTAATAAAGTGTAATCAAAGCTAGGGGGTTCATACAATCTTTCCCCGAAACTTACTATTATTAAACTTTCCTTTGGTAATAGCGATTACCTGATTAAATGAACAGATTAACGTTGCCGTCTTCTGCATCAGCTAAATAAGCTGCTACTCCGGCATAGTCGATGTTTTCTAGTAATTCTTCTTTTTGCAAACCAAGAAGATCCATTGTCATCGTGCAGGCTACTAATTTAACGTCTTGTTCCTGAGCCATCTCAATCAGATTAGGCAATGACATGACATTGTGCTTCTTCATGACACCTTTAATCATTTTCGGTCCGAAGCCTGCAAAGTTCATGTTGGATAATCCCATATTGTCGGCGCCTCTTGGCATCATTTTACCGAACATTTTTTCCATGAATCCTTTTTTCACTTCAACGTTTTCTTCTTTACGAAGGGCATTCAATCCCCAGAAAGTATGGAAGATGGTTACCTCGTGATCATAAGCAGCCGCTCCGTTTGCTATAATGTAAGCCGCCATCGTTTTATCATAGTCTCCGCTGAATAATACAATTGTTGTTTTTTTCTTTTCTGACAAAAATATCTCCTCCTATTGTCTATTATGCCAACTACCCTATGGGGTATATTTGTCGTTAAAAAAATTTATCCTTTTTTGATCCAGAATGTAAATACATCATTTTCTTCTTTATGGTCTAGTAATTCGTGGCCACCGGACTTAGCCCATGCAGTCAAGTCACTTTTTGCACCTTTATCAGTTGCAAGAACTTCCAGAACCTGACCGGATTCCAATTCATTCATTGCTTTCTTCGTTTTCACGATAGGCATGGGACAAGCCAGGCCTTTTGCATCTAAAATTTTATCT
>NZ_ABCF01000026.1 GCF_000181495.1 Bacillus sp. SG-1 | reverse complement strand
CAAGCGCACCTGCAATTAACGCATATACCAACATGCCTTCACCTAGGAAATGAGGAACCTGCGCCATGAAGATCAAGATCGCCAAGGCGTTTACGAATCCTATCATAACAGAGCGCGGGATAAACTTCATAAATCTCCCGAGCTTAAAAACTCCGAATAATATCTGAAGCACACCCGTTAAAATCGTGGCTGCAAATAAATACTGCAGTCCATGATCTGCAACCAGTGTAACCATCAGCAAGGCCATCGCGCCCGTCGCTGCTGAAATCATTGCCGGACGTCCTCCGACAAAAGCAATGACAACCGCAATACAGAAGGAAGCATACAGTCCAACCATCGGGTCGACACCCGCGATGATGGAGAACGCAATTGCTTCCGGAATCAAAGCCAGAGCCACGACGATCCCTGAAAGGATATCTCCTCTGACATTTCCAAACCATTCAGCTTTAAAGTTTTTGAACAAAAACTTGCACCTCTTTCTATGCTCTTTCCGTTAGATTGTTGCTGTCACACTTGAATTCGTCCAGTATTGAAGAACTCTTGGAAGAGCCCGCTATAAGTAAAAAACCCCATGACGAAGCAGCACATCATATGAAAATAGCATTCTTTTAATAGTATTTCTTTTCCCATAGAAAAGACACCGACCAAAACATGAGTAATCATACCTTCTATCAGGGAACTTAACAAGAGTATATGTAAGCGGTTTTTATATAAATTTACTCTCTGCATCTTCGTTTTCCTAACTTAATCTCCATTATCTATCAAATTCAGGTCTTATTGAAGTTTAACTATTCAGAAAAAAATTCGCGATTAGCAGTCAAATCTTTACAAGTATGAACAACAATTTTGCTATCCTATGGAAAGGAGGTTGTACAATGAACTCAAATGCACCTATACATACCAAGTTTTATTATGGATGGTTGATCGTCGCCGTTTCAGGCCTGGCTGTATTTTTTTCCGGGCCAGGGCAGACGTATTCCGTCTCTGTATTTATAGACAGGTATATCGCTGATTTCGGTTGGACCCGGTCGCAGGTTTCCTCCATCTACTCTGCAGCAACGTTGCTGTCGGGGTTATGTATGTTTTTTGTTGGATGGTTCATCGACCGCTTCGGGCAGAGACGAATGCTCGTTATTGCATCAGTCGGGCTTGCACTGGCCTGTCTGCTGAACAGCATGGTTTCTAATATCGCAATGCTCTTCGTCGGCTTTTTCCTGATTAGGTTATTCGGGCAGGGTTCACTGACACTTATCCCGAATACGCTTGTTCCTCAGTGGTTTATTTTAAAGCGCGGGAAAGCTCTGAGTTTCATGGCGATTGGAGGGTTTGCAAGCTCTGCAGCAATTCCGCCCGTCAATGCCTGGCTTGTGACTCAATACGGCTGGAGTTTCACCTGGTCAGTCTGGGCAGTTCTTCTCCTTGTCGTCTTTACTCCACTTGCCCTCTTTTTTGTGCGGAACAAACCGGAGGATATCGGCCTGCTTCCTGATGGACGGCAAGTAAGGCCTGATATGACCGAAGAAGAGGAAGATGATTTGGAGGATAACTGGACTTTCCAGGAAGCTTTGAAGACGAAAGCATTCTGGCTGATCCTATTTTGCGTCAGCATCCCGGCTTTGGTGAATACCGGCATCACGTTTCACCTTATCTCGATCTTTAAATGGAATGACCTATCCGCTGGATCTGCTGCGCTTGTCCTGAGTCTCATGGCACTCGTCGGTTTCCCGGTGACCCTGCTAGCCGGAAGGGTTTTGGACAAGGTAAAAGTCAATTATGTTCTTGCCGGGATTTTCCTCGGGGAAATTATCTTCATCCTATTTTT
This sequence comes from Bacillus sp. SG-1, assembly GCF_000181495.1. Lineage (GTDB taxonomy): Bacteria > Bacillota > Bacilli > Bacillales > Bacillaceae_B > Rossellomorea. Next base: position 35,669 of record NZ_ABCF01000026.1, on the reverse strand, counting down.
ATTTGTAATGAAAACACCTTGGCTCGCGATTGTCTTCGGACTGTTATGGGGCATCAGCGGAGGTTTCGAAAGGATCGCGCTGAACTATATCTGGCCGAGCTATTACGGAAGGGCTGCGCTGGGACGGATCAAAGGGACCGCTACGACCGTGATGGTGCTCGGTTCGGCTTTCGGGCCACTGCCATTCGGGTTTGCCTATGATATGTTCAATGGATATACAGAAATCCTGCTATTGACTCTGATCCTGCCTGCTATCGGCATAATCTTTTCACTCCTGGCGAAAAAACCGGAAAGGGAAACTGCTTCATAAGAAAAAATCCTGTGCAAATCACTGCACAGGATTTTTTCCATCATATATATTAACACTTAGGGACGAATGAAGCTCCTACGATAATCAATAGGATGAACAACACGACAATCAATACAAAGTCTCCATATCCACGGGCTGGAGCACAATATCCATAACCTGGCGCAGTGTAAGCAGGAGAAACTGCAGTAGGCGCCATATTTACATTAGGGGCTGCATTTACATTTCCATACATTTCTTGTCACTTCCTTTTTAGGGCATATTTATCACTAGTTATAGTACTCTGCTTATGCGTGATGTGAGCCCGTCAACCTCAAAAATGGGTGAAAGTCTAATATGGAGAATATTTCCCTTTATAAAGATAACGCCGATACCTTATGCATGAAATGGAATCCTTGTTATGGTGAGCGACGATATGCTGTTTACTTTTCCGGCTCCATTGGGAAACTCCATATCCCGCTGCACTATTAAATGAAAGCCTTGTGATCAAACTTGTCAGGTAAGCGGATCGGTCACTTCCTTCCTTCCTCATGTTATCGAGAAATCCCAAGATTTCCTTATCGCTCATTATGCCAAGTCCATGTCCAAAGAAACGCCCATCTTCCATAACCACAGCATTGACTCCCCTGTACCAGGGATTATCCGGGCTGTAATCAGGATTATTAAAATAGACAACATCGCCAGGCAAGATATGATTTCCATAAAAGGTATGAATTCCAAGGTCCGCGTCCGTATGCCAGCTGTATAGATAGAGATCTTGAAAAATCGAATCAAAATCAGACCTGCCTATACTGTTCAAAACAGCATGGTAATAAATAATGACACAGGCTGTCGCACACTCAAAAGCATACAGGGCACTGTTGGTGAAAATATCCCTGACCGCATCAGAGGGATTGACATCGGACCTGAGCCTGAATCCCCCTGCACTTGTCAGGTCCCAGTAGGCAGGGTTGCAACTGGCGTAAGCGAAAGTGGTGAACACTGCTTTGCCTTCACTCATTTGTTTAGCACTTTCAATCATATTTTTCCGGTATTTCAGTTCAAACAAAAAATCCTTGTTTGATGGATATGAATAGGCGACTGCGGCAACAGACATCTTTTCAGCGATTTCTTTTTCGACACTTCCCAGGTTTAAAGAATCTATTTGCCGAAAAGTTCTCCCTGCTATTTGTATCATCAGCTTCCCCATCCCGAATAAAATATTTGTTACTACTATTTCTATTCGTTAATGTAATTGAAAATGAGGACGCGATGAAAAAAGCCTGTATCCTTGATGTCTGGGATACAGGCCTGCTTGAATCGTTACTATAGATTTAATAATTCGGGAGAACTTTATTAATGTGGCTTATGCGGCTGAGCCGCTCTCGAGGCTATAGCGGTGTACATATTTCGATATAATGTCCGTCAGGGTCTTCAACATACGCCACGACCTGCCCCCATGGCTTTTCTGTCGGTTCCAGCAGGACCGGGACTCCTTCCCCTCTTACCTTTTCCACGGTTCCTTTTACATCCTCCGTGACTAGTCCGAGTTCAAATGTTTGTTCTTTCCGCTTTTGATTCGGAATCGGCAGCCCGGTGATCTCCCTGCCTGATTCCCTTGTATTGAAAGAAAGGGTCGTCCCCCCTGTTTCAAGTTCAATATATGTTCCCGCCTCCATTTTTACGGAAAGCCCCAGCAAATCTCTGTAAAAATGGAGGGTCTTATTCAGATCTTCCACATATAAAATGATGTAGCCTAATTTTACTGTCATTTATAATCCCCCTTATGTTTGTCCTCTTTTCATATTTCACTTATATGAACGAAAATCCTCTCTGAGAATGTATTTTCCTTTAGGGAAACAGCCGAGTATGGTTAAATGAATTAAGATGAAATATTCTGACGATAGATATAGGAGAGATAGAATGACTATTACAGGACGAAAAGTAACATTACGGGCAGTCGAGCCTGAAGATCTTCCGGAATTATTCGAGCTGATTTATGGAGAAGGCGACACTCTTCCCGAATGGAAAAACTGGGATGCCCCTTACTTCCCGCATAGTAAACCAAACTATAAATCTTATATAAAGGGAACGACGAGAAAGATTAAAGACGGCCGGGACAACCAAAGACTGGCGATTATTGCAGATGATGACATCATCATCGGCACCGTTACTTATTATTGGGAGAACCAGGACACAAAGTGGCTTGAAGCAGGCATCGGGATTTACCGCCCCGAGTATTGGAATGGCGGTTACGGCACAGAAGCACTGGCTCTTTGGGTAGAACACCTCTTCCAGACACTTGATATCCCGCGCGTCGGCATCACGACCTGGTCAGGAAACGAGCGCATGATGAAAGCGGCGGAAAAAGTCGGCATGATCCTCGAAGGCAGGATGAGGAAGTGCCGTTATTACAATGGAGAATATTATGACTCGATTCGGATGGGCATTCTCCGGGAGGAATGGGAAGAAAAGAAACCGGATTTTGTAAGATAACAGGATGAGCCTCTTTACTCGTCCTGTTTTTTTGTTTGAGCGACTTTAGTCCTTTAAAGCGCGAAGAGGGACTGTCCCTCTTCGTGCTTTAAAGGACTAAAGTCCATAACTTCAAAAAAGAACCAGATCAAGCCTGAGTGCCTGATCTGGTTCTTTTAGTTGATGTAGAGTCCCCACTCTTTCGTTTTTCGGTCAAAGACGAGGTATCCGTATGGCTGATTGGCTGAACGAACTCTGTAGTCATCGTACATCGTGTCCATGTTCATGTAGTCGCCCATCACCCAGACCGGAACCTTGATAGTCCCTCTGCCTTTTACCGTTTTTTCGATAGAGATGGCCGCGCCCTCTTTGATCTTTTCCTTCAATGAATACATGACTTCTTTTGGGATCGGCGGCAGATTGGTGACCTTTTGGCCCGGCAGCAGGCGCTTCAGAGACTTGTCGCCTTTTTGATTCAGGAGCTTTGCGGAAATCGCGCTCCCCAGCATACTGTAAAAATCATCTGTATAGCGATAATACGTTTTATTGAACCAACCGTCGTCATGGGCAAGATAGACGAAACGATTGTTCAATTTGGAGTAGAAAGGAGAATCCAAGCTTTGCTTTGTATGTCCCATATACAGAATTTCAGCCAGTTCCTGTCCACTTAACTGATCGAGACCGTCCACTTCTTCAAAATCAATCCAGCAAAAATCTCCGTAACTGTATATATCATCTCCCGCTAACTTGCTGACCTCTTTCTTATTTGTATACTCCATCATTGTATTCATATTGAAGGAGCCGTGATCGAACTGGTGCTTGATCAACAACAAATGATTGAGAGGCTGCGGCAGGTTTTGTGAAAAATCACGGAACTCCAACCCGTAAGACATCACATATTTCAACGTTTCATTTTGATGTACATAGATGACGTCTTTGAAATTGCCGTTCTGTTTCAGGTGTACCACATCCCTTATTCTGGAATCCGAGTTCATAACGTTAATTTTATCAAATTTTGACGAAAATAATATTTTATTATCATTACATTTTATTAATGCTGTGTGTGATGATAATAGAAGATGAACTCTCCACCAAAGGAGGCCGGAGCATGTATAAAGCACTGCCCCAAGACCAATTGACCCTGCTTACAATCAAAGCACTCAAAGAAGGAAAGAAAAAAGAATTCCAGGATATCATGGAAGAATTACAGCCATATGACATGGCTTTGATTTATACAGCCCTGCCGGATAAACACCAATCCCGTTTTCTCCTCCAATTAACCATACCCGTTCTGGCGGATATGATTCAGGAACTCTCTCCAGATGAACAGATTTCTGCCCTTCAAAAGGTTGGAAAAGAACGTTCCGGCAAAGTCCTTGATGATATGGACAATGACGATATCGCTTCATTGCTCGACAATATGTCTCCAGAGCGGATCCAAAATTTCCTGTCCGGGATGACAAAAGAAGAATCATCGATTGTCCAGGACATGATGAATTACCCGCCTGAAACAGCCGGTCGCTTGATGACCAACCGCTTTGTCTGGATCAGGCATTATTATTCCGTACGGGAAGCAGTTGACAAACTGAAAACTTTTGCGGAATTTGCCGAAACCATCAACTACTTGTACGTGGTGGACGAAAACCGGAAGCTCGTCGGTGTCGTCTCCTATCGTGACCTCCTTCTTGCTGATACGGAAAATATGATCAGAGACATCATGTATACGAGGGTCATCTCGATCGGTTTGGAGACAGATCAGGAGGAAGCGGCCAGACTGATTGAACGTTATGATTTCCTCGCTATCCCTGTCATTGACGATGATGGTGTACTGAAAGGGATCATCACGTTCGATGATATTATCGACGTTGTCATTCAGGAAGCCAATGAAGATATCGAAAAACTGTCCGCATCCGGTAAAGCCATCGATTTTGATACAAAATCCCATATTGCTGCTTACAGAAGGCTGCCATGGCTAATCTTGCTGCTGTTTATCGGACTGGTATCAGGCAGCATCATTTCTACATTTGAAGAGACATTATCAAAAGCCGTGGCTCTGGCTTTTTTCATGCCTATGATTGCCGGAATGACCGGGAATACAGGCACACAGTCTTTGGCTGTCGTAGTCCGTGGACTGGCTTCCCGCGACATCGATATGAAGACCGTCATGCGGTTGATCGGAAGGGAGTTCGGAGTCGCACTCATAATTGGGATTACCTGCGCATTCTTGATTGCCGCCATTGCCTACGTTTGGCAGGGCAGCTATATACTCAGTTTTGTAGTTGGGACATCCCTCCTGCTTACACTGATTATCGGAACCATGGCCGGAACCGTAATTCCCTTGATTTTATATAAACTGAAGGTTGATCCTGCTGTTGCATCAGGCCCGCTGATCACCACCATCAATGACATTTTATCGCTGCTCATATACTTCGGATTGGCCTCGTTTTTCATCCGGTCTTTAATGTAGGGAGAGCCTTCCCGAATAATTCCGCCATATAAGACTAATTACCGGTAATTGGGGGAATGTAAAAGTGAGAGTTTTTATTCGGAGGAGGTGCAGAGGCAATATCCTCTTAACGTTTTAAGGGGGAAGCCCTTATTTTATGATTGTATTAAATCTATTTCTCGTAGCCGTCCTGATTGGCTTGACCGCTTTTTTCGTCGCTTCCGAGTTCGCGATTGTCAAAGTGAGATCGAGCCGAATCGATCAGCTTGTCTCGGAAGGGAATCCTAAAGCAAAAGCCGCCCAAAAGATCATTTCCAATCTCGACGGCTACTTGTCAGCCTGTCAGCTCGGCATCACCATCACTGCCCTTGGATTGGGCTGGTTGGGTGAACCAACGATCGTCGTGCTGCTGAATCCTGTATTCGAAAGCTTCGCCATTCCGGAATCGGTCTCACATGTGATCGCCTTTGTCATTGCATTCGGCGTGATTACATTCTTGCATGTTGTCATCGGTGAACTTGCCCCTAAAACCTGGGCCATTCAAAGAGCCGAACAACTCACCCTTCTGACCGCAAAGCCATTAATTTGGTTTTATAAAATCATGTACCCTTTCATCTTCACATTGAATGGTTCGGCCCGTTTCATCACAAGGATGTTCGGCCTTGGGGACGCTTCGGAACATGAAGTGGCGCATTCAGAAGAAGAACTGAGGATCATTTTATCCGAGAGCTATCAAAGCGGCGAGATCAATAAATCTGAGCTTGAATATGTTAACAAGATCTTTGAATTTGATAACCGAATCGCTAAAGAAGTGATGGTGCCAAGGATGGAGATTATCTCCCTTGAAAAGGATACCCCATTGAAGGAGATCGTGAAGACGGTAAAAGAAGAAGGATATACACGCTACCCTGTTACCGAAGGCGATAAGGATAATATTCTTGGGGTCATCAATATCAAGGAAATCCTCACCGACTGCCTGAGCAGTGACTGCCCGCAGGATCAGCCGGTGCCCAACTATATCAAACCAATCATCCGGGTCATTGAAACGATTCCTCTTCAAAACCTTCTATTGAAAATGCAAAAGGAGCGCTCACACATGGCGATCCTTATTGATGAATACGGAGGGACGGCCGGTCTGATAACTGCTGAGGACATAATTGAAGAAATCGTCGGGGAAATCCAAGATGAATTCGATATCGATGAACGTCCGTATGTACAAAAAGTAGGCGAGACTCATTTTATCTTTGACGCAAAACTGCTGATCAATGAATTTAACGAGCTCCTCGGGACTGAGCTTTCGGACGAAGAAGTCGATACCATCGGGGGCTGGATGCTCACCCAAAAATATGACCTTAAACAAGGAGACTCCCTGTTTGAAGGCGGATATAAAATCACCGCCAAAGAAATGGAAGGCCACCATATCTTTTATGTCGAAGTGAAGAAAATCGAGGAGGACTGACCGGAATTGCCGGCAGTCCTCATTGTTTGCCCAGGAAGCATTAATATGTCATTTTAGGGTAATAGGAAAGATGGAGACAAAAACCCCTCTAAATCATCATTGTTCAACAATATTTTCTTTGATAGAGTTAAGAGTGGTATTTGGACAGGTTTTGAAGCATTACATAGTTCCTTATGTTTTGTATAAACAGCTGTTTATGCTGCTGTTCTTCTGCGCGGCCTGCCATTTTGGGACTTTTTTGTAGGTGAGATTGGATTTTTAAAGACTTACCTGCCAATTGCTTGCTCTTTTGTAGGTGGTTCTGGGTTTGAACCCAACTTACACACCAATTGCTTGCTCTTTTGTATGTGATTTCGGGTTTAAACTCAACTCGCATACCAATCACTCGCTCTTTTGTATGTGATTTTCACTTAACTCCCAACTCACATATCAATTAAGTAAGTTCACTTTTGCACTTATAAAATCATCTAAGCCGTAATTAAATCGTTGCCCTGCTAATAGGTTTCTTCTGCGGTGCAACCTATAGGAAGACTTAAAGTGTTTGCAGCCTGTTAAATATAGAGCAACGAGTTGCCTCCGCCCAAAAATTTACTAATAAAAACATTTTCATATTTCTCGGACTTCCATTAAACTGTACTATAGAATTCAATTAGAATAGGTGAATGCAAATGGAAACTCGCCAGCGTTTTTCAGATAAATTCGATTGGGGATTAATATTTTTATTGTTTCTCTTTTTCATGGTCAGTGTCATTGCCATCAGCAGTGCCCAGACATCCGGGCAGTACGCCGGGTATAACTTTGTACTGAGGCAGGCGTTTTGGTATGTCGTCGGCTTTATCATTATCGGGTTTGCCCTTCTCTTTGACCCTGAGCAATACAGGAGGCTCGCCTGGTATGCCTATGGAATTGGGATATTCCTGCTTGCCTTCTTAGTCGTTGCTCCAGCCAGCATCGCGCCTCGAATTAACGGAGCGAAAAGCTGGTTTGAACTTCCCGGAATCGGTTCAGTTCAGCCATCCGAATTCATGAAGACTTTTTTGATCCTTGCAATTGCAAGGGTGATCAGCAGTCACCATGAAAACAACCCTAAGAAAACATTAAAGACCGATTTCATTTTACTCATGAAAATCGGGGTGGCTGCCATGATTCCTCTCGGGTTGATCATGCAGCAGCCTGACTTGGGAACCTCGCTCGTGATCATCGCCATCGTCAGCGGCCTGATCCTTGTTTCCGGCATCAGCTGGAAAGTCATTGTCCCAATCTTTACGAGTGTCGCTGCGATCGGTGCCTCCATTCTGGCATTGGTGATTTGGGCACCTCAGGTATTGGAGAAATATTTAAACGTCCAGCCTTATCAGTTCGGTCGTATCTATTCATGGCTCGATCCTTATAACTATCAAAAGCAAGAAGGTTACCACTTGGTCAATTCCTTGAAAGCCATCGGATCGGGGCAAGTATTCGGTAAAGGTTATCAGGATAAACAGGTATACATCCCTGAAAACCATACTGATTTCATTTTCAGTGTCATCGGAGAAGAATTCGGATTCATCGGTGCCAGTGTTGTGATCAGTTTGTTCTTCCTGCTTATCTATCATTTGACGAAGACTGCCCTTGATATTAAAGAACCTTTCAGTGCCTATGTTTGCGCGGGGGTTATCAGCATGATTACCTTTCACGTCTTCCAAAATATCGGCATGACCATTCAGCTTCTGCCGATCACCGGTATTCCCCTTCCCTTCATCAGCTATGGAGGAAGTGCCTTAATGGGGAATATGCTTGCACTGGGACTTGTGTTCAGCATGAGGTTTTACCATAAAAATTACATGTTCTCTTCAGATGATTCATAAAATTCCCAATGGAATAGTTTCCTTTCGCAAGGGAAGTGTGTATAATACTCTCTAACAATAATTAGTTCGATGACAAAGAGAGTAGTTTCAAGGTCAGAACTTCAGAGAACCGGGGATGGTGCGAGCCCGGTGTTCCCCTTGAAATGAAGCGCACTTTGGAGAAGCATATCTGAAGCTGTTCAGTAGGATATGCCGGGTACATCCCGTTATCTGATGAGCTGCCCTGTTTGGGGAAGAAGAGTGGTACCGCGGGAAACCCGTCTCTATTTAGAGGCGGGTTTTTTTGTATCCTCAAACTGCTTTTTGTCATAGAACACTTAATTTTTACGGAGGTGGAAACCATGAATTTATACGATTTTTATGCAAATCTGCTAGAAGAATATTTGAGCGGAGACATGACCAAAGAAGAAATCCTGGAGGTTATTGAAACGCCAAAATTCACTCATCAAGGAGACCTTTCATTTCCCTGCTTTCAATTGGCCAAAAAGAAAAAACAGGCACCAACTGTCATTGCAAGTGAGTTAGCCGCTTCACTTAGCCATTCTTACTTGTTGAAAGCCGAAGCGGCCGGCCCCTATGTGAATATTTTCTTCGATGGAAAAACAACCGGAACAGAAATCATGAAGAACATCCTGGCACAAGGAGATCATTACGGGGAACTTTCTTTCGGGGAGGGTAAAGTCATCACCATCGATATGTCATCCCCCAACATCGCCAAACCGTTCTCAATGGGGCATCTGCGTTCAACGGTTATAGGAAACTCCATCGCCCTCCTTGCTGAAAAATGCGGCTTTGAAACGGTCAAAATCAATTATATTGGTGACTGGGGCACCCAGTTTGGAAAATTAATCACAGCCTACAAGAAATGGGGGGATGAGGAAAAGGTAAAAGCAAACCCGATCCCTGAACTGTTCAGCCTCTATAAAAAGTTTCATGAAGAAGCAGAAGCAGATCCAGCCCTCAATGATGAAGGCAGAAAAGCGTTTAAGCTTCTTGAAGATGGAGATTCCGAAGTGGTTGAGCTTTGGACATGGTTCAAAAATGAATCCCTCAAAGCCTTCCAAGAAATCTATGACCTCCTGGGGATCTCCTTTGATTCTTATCATGGAGAATCATTTTATAACGATAAAATGGAAGCGGCCGTAAAACTGATCAAAGAAAAAGGCCTCTTGGAAACATCCGATGGAGCAGAGGTTGTTTGGCTGGACGACAAAGGCCTGCCCCCTTCCCTCATCAAAAAGTCGGATGGAGCAACCCTTTATGCGACCCGGGATATCTCAGCTGCCCTGTACAGAAAAAAGACGTATGATTTCTCACAGGCACTATATGTCGTCGGGCAGGAGCAGACCATTCACTTCCGTCAGGTGTTTGCTGTGTTAGAAAAACTCGGGATGCCGTGGGCTGAGCAGATGGTCCACATCCCATTCGGACTTTTCCTTCAGGGCGGTAAAAAAATGTCGACAAGAAAAGGGAGAGTCATACTGCTGGAAGAAGTATTGAAGGAAGCCATCGATATGGCCCTGGCCAATATCAAGGAGAAGAATCCCAACCTTGAAAATGCCGAAGAAACCGCTCGCTGGGTGGGGACCGGGGCTGTCATCTTCCATGATCTTAAAAATGATCGGATGAATGATATCGAGTTTTCACTGGAGGATATGCTTACTTTCGAGGGTGAGACTGGACCATATGTCCAATATACCAACGCAAGAGCTCAATCAATCCTGAGAAATGCCGCCGCACAAGAGCTCAACCATTTTACCGGCTTGGATGATCATGAGAGCTGGGAACTGATCAAAATTTTGAACAAATATCCTGAGATCATCCAGGAAGCTTATGAAACCTACTCTCCATCAGTACTGGCCAAGTATATTCTTGCGGTCAGCAAAGCTTTCAATAAGTATTATGGAAAAACCAGAATCTTGGAGGAAAATGTCGCATTGGCTTCACGTCTTGTCCTCGTAAAAACCGTCAAAGATATCCTTAGTGACGGGCTAGGCCTCCTTGGTATCAAGGCACCACAACAAATGTAGGATGTCGATATTTCCCGAGAAATTTTTTACCTATATAAGAAGCGGTTTTTACAATTCGAGAGAATATACAAAAAAATGCAGCCCGATTTGCAAGTGTAGAACTCTTGCAAATCGGGCTGCTTGCCATTTTATGAATATTCAATTCGTCCCAAGACTCTAGCGAAGTACAGGCCTGCCAGGAATGTGATGACACTCACGACGATAAGGGCCGCACTCTCTGGGATACCCGGATAGATCACGACAATTGACCCAATAACAAGGCCTATGATCAGGGCATAAGTGGCGGATGAATAGTTCTCAAGGAAGAATTTGATCAGCCTGCTCATGACAATAATCCCCAGAAGGATTCCGATTCCAACGACAAAGATAACATCAAGCTGGAAATTGGAAATGCTGCTGATGACGGTCGAATAGACTCCGATGATCAACAGTATGAATGACCCGCTGATTCCTGGAAGGATCATGGCAGCACTTGCTATAAATCCTGAGAAGAACAATAGCATATAGGTACCTGCCGTGATTTCCTGAATCACTGCCGTTTCCTCGGACTTAAAGAACACCATAGAAGCAACGATGACAGCACCAATCAGCAGCAGCACATAATGATACGGCTGAAATTTAGCTTTCATCTCTGATTTCTTTGCCAGGTAAGGGATGATTCCGATAATCAGTCCCATGAATAAAAATTGCGTAGGGGCAGGGTAATGCTCAAACAGCCATTCAATCAGCTTGGCCAATAATAAAATAGATGTGACGACTCCAATTCCAAGCGGGATCAAGAACCGCAAATGCTGTTTCCAATCTTTACTGAAAATGCCATTGATTGCTGCAATTAATCGATCATAGATTCCGAGCATGACAGCGATCGTTCCACCGCTCACACCGGGAATCACATCACTGGCGCCCATTATCATCCCTCTATATATATTTTTCCATTCCCACATTAGAAGATCTCCTTTTTTCTTAAACTTTTACCTTTTGACAAATCCCATATTCAGCACTTAAAATCCATTTACAGGAATCCAGCGCAATACCTCTATCATTATCTGTGTAATCAATAGAAATAGCAATCAAAATTATGGCTTTCTTAACACATGAACATGCCATTCATTAACTCACCCGCTGCCTAATTCTACGTATCCTCAAACGGCGCGGTAGCACCAACAAACATTTTATCATTATGAGTGGCTGTTTTCTATTGCGTTAGCAGGTTTAAAAAATCGCAAACTGCAAGATTCAAGAATCCGCGGCTCAGACTGCGACTCTCCTCTCTGCCAGCTGTCCTCATCAACAGGTAAATGCCTAAACCACTAAATTAGCAAGTCCTGCTGCCAATTTCACTTCAACATGCAAAAAGCAGTTCAATTAAGGGTACAATTTATGTTGCACACCAAAAATGAACTACTTGTTTATTAATATACTTCTTCTTCTCCGATAATAAACGGGATATGCTGCTCCAACACTTCCAGTTTGACAGGCGTTTCAGTATATACCTCTCCATCCATATCAATATTTTGGATAGGCATGGTTTCCAGCGAGGCACTCTTGGCACGGAAATGCAGGATTTCCCCGCTTTTTTCATTAAGCTTACCTGTCCCTTTTGCGGCAAGCAACTCTTTTAAAAGCCGAAATCCAGCCTCTTTTATTATAAAGATATCGACCAGTCCATCGTTATATTTCTGAGGAGGCAATGGCAGTTCACTTGTGCCGATGAACCTTCCGTTTGCCACGAAAACCATGACCGCCTCTTCTTCGACAGCCTTCCCATCGATCTCTGCTTTGAAGGTGAAGTTTTTCGCTTCCTGAAGGGTTTGAAAGGCACTGAGGTAATAACTTAGCTTGCCGAAGACTCCTTTTACTGCCTCATTGACATTTTGAGAAGCATCGGCAATGATACCCACTCCCCAAAAGTTTGAAAAGTAGCGGTCATTTGCCTTTACGATATCTATCTTTTCTGTCATACCATACTTGATGAGCCGGGCTGCCTGCCTGATATCCTGGGATATTCCTAAAGAACGGCTTAAGTCGTTACAAGTTCCGGCCGGAAGAATTGCTGTTTTCGGCCTGTCAGCAAGTTCGGCCAAACCATTCACGCACTCGTGTACAGTGCCATCACCACCGAGAATAATGATGAGCTCGAAATTCCCGCCTTTTTCCCTGCAGATCCGCTCTGCGTCCGACTTACTTTTTGTACCATAGAGTGTCAATTCATCACAGCATGATGACAGTTCACCTATGCAGTTCCCCAAGGTTGAATCCATGTCGTCCTGCCCTGCTTTTCCATTATAGATTAATAAGGCCTTTCCATAGTGGTTCATATCCTTCAGCCCCTTACTGTTTTCACTCCTGATACCTTATTCATACCACTTTCAAAGCATAAAAAAACACCTAACAAAAATGTTAGATGCAGGTCAGGCTGTATTCGAGTCATCTTGAGGAACCGTTTTCATGGATTTGCAAGCAAAAGCCAGCCTTCCTCTAATGTAAGATTGCGGATCATACGCGATATTTTCATTCTTAATCCTGTGGATTTCTACCTCCGCAAAAGTTCCAAGGGCCCTGCATATGTTATCCAATGCCAGCTTAAGCGCTTGCGGATCATTGACCAGCTTCCTGTTCATACACTGATACGAGAGTTCATCCGCTTTTCGTCTTATCCCTTTTAGTGTTTCCAAATCAAACATGGATTCAGGCATACTCTTCCCTCCCCTTCCTATTAAAATTATATCTGAAGAAAAGGATGATTATGTCTGTCCCATATTTCATTTTTATGAATCATGTGACAATGTTTTCGGTAAAGGCTGCAAACTTTTGAGTGATTGGAAAACTTCCATTCTGGATTTTGTTTTTGTGATATTGACACCGACTTTTGAGAGCTTTGAAACGACCTTCTTCAACCGTTCATTTTCGTTTGCCACAGTGTACACCCTCTCATAAAATTATCTTTTCAATTAATACGTTTGAAAACCACATTTGGTTTCACTTTTTCCGAAATTCCTAAGTCCATTTTATATTACCACTTCACAACCCTTTTAACCTTATTTTGAAAATTTTTTCATTTTTTCTTTAAAACTGTACAAGACCTTGGAACAGCAATGCCTTTGAGATGGATTGCCGGCATTCCTTCATGGTACAGAATCCAAAATATTTACCCTTAAAGGCTGTTTTCATGAAGTATTTGGTATGCGGGAAGTGTAGATCGAACTATTATAATAAGTTGATTGGAACGGAAGGTACGTGACCTCCTGCAGGATTAGCAAGAACGTCCAGTTCCAGCGCCAAGATTACGTACCCACCTAAACGTAACCCCGCAAGACAATCTAGCTATAACGGCTAGCGGCGTCACGCACCTGGAGCGGAAATCGGTATGCTACTTATCAAAAGCTCCTATTTTTAAGAAATGAGCAATCATAAAAACATTTTTCGCGAAATTTTTCACATAATTAAATGATAAGTAGACATTATAAGTATCATGAAAACTAAAATTATTTCCATTGTCGTTGCGTTGTCACTTGCTTTTGGGTTAATTGCGCCAACTATCTCTCACGCTGCCGATGTGTACTATGTACAAAGAGGAGATACCCTCTGGATAATCTCTAAAAAGTACCAAATCGGACTTTCAGAAATCATTGAGGCCAATCCTCAAATTCCGAATCCTGATCTCATTTATCCTGGACAAAAAATCAACATCCCTAACATCGATGCCGTTAAGGGAGTTGAAGGAGAAGTCATCAGGCTTACGAATCAGGAACGTGCCAAAAACGGACTATCGCCACTTAAAGCAGACTGGCAGCTGTCAAGGGTGGCCCGTTACAAATCAGCTGATATGAGAGATAAAGGCTACTTTTCACATACGAGCCCAACGTATGGATCACCATTCACCATGATGAAGAACTTTAACATTAACTATCGATCCGCAGCGGAAAACATTGCTGCAGGACAGCCCAGTGCACAGGCAGTGGTGCAGGCCTGGATGGAAAGCCCCGGCCACAGAAAGAATATCCTGACTCCAAACTTTACCCACATCGGAGTCGGTTACGTCAAAGGAGGTTCCTACGGGACCTACTGGACACAAATGTTTATACAAAAATAAGGAGTGGAGCCCGCCAACAGAGCTGTCTTAAGGACAGCTCTGTTTGTTTTTGTCCTAATCACGCCCCCCAGGCATATACATGTATCAAACGCTTACGGAGGCGATCATTTGAAAAAAATATTTGCTATTATGTGGAGTACAGTAATGCTCCTCGCATTTTCGCTGCCATTCACAGCAGCATCCGCAGAAGACCCAATCATTCAAAGTATTGATGAAAAGCTGGAAAGCGTCGATTTTTATTACCAGCAGGGATCTGCTAAAGTAATGGATTTTACTGACCTCTACATGGAGATTGCAATTAATGAAGAAGAGGTCGAAAAACAGAAGGTGAAGATGGTGTTCGTTAAATATCAAACCGACCGCGATACTATTTTCCATTTCAATAAGCAGGAAGTGTTCTATTACAGTCTCGACAAGAATACGTTGCTTGAAAACGATTCGGTTATCGGCAATGCGGAATCCAAAGCATTCATCACAGACCATCAGGATGATTACCGAAAACAAATCACCCCGGGATCTTTAGCCTTGATTCTTATCTTCATTTTCACCACAGTGCTTCTATTCCCTTTAGCCGTACTTCTGCTGCAGAAAAACACCCCTTCGGATAAGTTATATCCTTATGAATTATAGCTGGCAGGATTGGATGGACTTAGAAGGCGTAACCAAGAATAATAATACCCTGATTTCCCATACTAACTATGTACTGATCACTACTCTCAAGGGGGAATCAGAATGCAAGTACGTGATGTAATGACCGCTAATGTAGAGGCCTGTTCCGCACAAGATAACTTCCAATCAGCTGCCAGTAAAATGAGTTCCTTAGGTGTTGGAGCTTTACCGGTAGTCCAGAATGGACAGGTTGTTGGTATGGTAACAGACCGGGACCTTGTCGTCAGAGGATTGTCTCATAACAATGCTGCTGGTACGATTCAAGGGGTCATGTCAAACCACGTCGTCACTGTTTCTCCAAACGCTTCAGTGGAAGAAGCTGCAGCTTTAATGTCGCAGCATCAAGTACGCCGCCTGCCCGTTGTTGAAAACGGAAATTTGGTGGGAATGCTTGCACTGGGTGACTTGGCAGTACAGCAGCAGTCCGATCAAAAAGCCGGAGCTGCCCTCAGTGAAATCTCTGAGAAAGATCACCTTCATTAATCTTAAAGAACGTCCGTCTAGGCGGGCGTTTTTTATGTTTCGCTCTCGTACAAGTGAAACTTCATTCCGAATGGATCGGCGACCATCAGACTTTTCTTGCTGTTCTCTTTTAAAATGATACATCCATTTTTCAGCAGCTGCTGTTTAGATTGTTTTATGTCTTCCACTTCAAACTCAAAATACACATTGTTTTCTTCATGATTTTCAATGTAAAAATTAGTACCGTTCGATGAAAATTTTGTTTCATTTATATAAGATCCTTCTAGCTTCATCCCTAAAACTTTACGGTAAAAATCGACTCCCTGTTCATATTTTTTTATCCCGATTGCGATATTGTTCGTAAGTTGAAAAGGAGACCGGTCATTCATTCTTTCGTTAATATCGACCCCTTCAGAGCCGGATGGCAACAAGTCAAACAAATGCCATGTCACACAATAATCATCTCCCTGTCCGAAATTAGATTGTCTGTGCAAATATATGTTTCCCTCTGCGTCTTTACGGAACGTCGATACCCCAGGAAGATACCTGCCTTCTTCCTTGAAACCCATTTCTTCAGCAAAGGCTGTGTTTCTTACAGAGATCATGGGAAACTGCCACTTCCGGCTTGCGGCAAAATCCGCCTGTGCCTTTGGTGTATCCGGAGATGATACCACAAAGCTTGCCTTACCATTGAGATAGTGATAAACCCCGTTAAATCCATCTGCCCACATCGTGCAATACCGGCAGCTCCTCCCCATGTTATGGATAACCATCAATTCATTTTTTTCGCCAAATAATCCTGATAAGGTAACCCTTCTCTCCTCTGAATCGACAAACTCAAAGTTTTTGACCTTGCTTTCTGGAATTGATTTTTTAAGTTCCATGAGCCTCTTCTTCTTTTGATAAATGTCTCTCTCCAGAACTTCAATTTCCTTTATCACATTTACATTATTCACAGCTTCTCCCCTTAAGTAACTGATTCTTTGTATTTTTTTAATGCCTGCTTACAGAAAAGTTATTGGTCATTTTTTCATTTACAGGAAGGAATTTGCGTTTTTTTGTCGAAACAATTTTAATAGATATGTCAGGGAGGTATTCATATGCGTTCAGCCAAACAAAGCCGGCGTCTACCCCGCAGCTACCGCCGTCAGCAGCAAAAGACAGCATTGATCGATAATCTGGTAGATTTCCTTTATATGATGATTGGCATTACAATGATTACTTGCGTCCTGCTGCTTGTTTTAAATTACGGTGTTTAAGTCCATCTTTAACGCTTCGTTTAAAATCTCCAAAGCCAATTCATGATCATTGATTACATATGGTATCTCGGAAGGTTCTGCCCAAATCCGGCAAGCCGATTCATTATTTCTTAGAAAAGGCAGGACCTCTTCTATATCCATACGATAAAAAACCTGGTACCCGATCAAAGGGTACTTTCCTTTTGGATCAAAGTCTGGATTATTCCTATGACTTACCTCGATAATGCCAATCATTCCGGCCTTCCCTTTAACAAATCCCTCTTCGAACACTTCTCTATGTATAGCCTGCTCCGGTGTTTCCCCTGCTTCAACATGCCCTCCCGGAAAGTTAAATCCTCTGCCCTTAATGTTGACCAGAAGAACTTGTCCATTTGAAAAACAGCAACCATGAACACTTGTAATCAGTTGACGTGGAGGCATTTCTGTGGAAACGCTCCACGTCAACTCAACAAGCCCGCTCCCCCACTGGACTCTGACCGATTGACTCATACACTTCCCTCAAGCGCAGGCGCCATCCACAACCTGGATACGTTAAGGAGTTCCTCCCCTTCAAAGACGAGTTTGTAAATATCCGGCTTTGAGGTACTCTTCCAAAAATCGAGCGTGCCGTAAGCAGGATTAAACGCGCCCATGGTAATTGACATAATATGTCCATGAATGCCGACTGCCACACTCTCTCCTTCGTGCCTCTGCAATAACTCTTTCAAAGCGGCGGCTCCTCTCGCTCTCACCTCATTATTGCTCTCACCGCCAGGCAGCGAGAGATCAGGGTGATTAAACACCTTCTGCATCGCTTCCTCTGGATCTTTTAAAATATAATCCTTAGCGGCCATGTCTCTTTCACGGAAACGCTCATCTACTTGCACTCCAAGATTATGTACATCCGCCAAACCCTGCACCGTTTGGATCGCTCTTGTATAGGAACTGGAATAGACCGCATCAACTTTCTCTTTCATCATGATATGTGTAACACGCTCAGCATCTTTCATCCCTTGTACTGATAAGCCCCTTGTTTCTTCCTCTGCAAGGTTAAAGACCGAGTGTGCATGTCTGATCATATAGATAACTGTCAAAGTCATCACCAACCCTTTCCCCATTGGAATTCGGCATGGAATGATGATTTCCTGCCTGCCTTTTATTGCAATTTCATGTCTTTTTTAAGGTGGTTGCTTTGATATTTTTCTAATATACTGTTTCTCTTTTTTGATGGGCCGATTTTACCTTTTTTATTTTGATTAGTTAGCAGGGGTTAGACTGATTTTGATATTTTAGGGATGAAAAAATGTTTCCATAATAGTTTCCAGGTGACATTTTTATATAGAGGAGTAATTTTGATTCTATGAACCTTTCATGAGACTCTATTACAATCTCCCTCACGATTTTGGCCTTCTGACTCATTACTGAAACCCTCCATCCCCCATACCCAACAAGAAAAGACCGGCCAGTAAGTCCCTAAGTAGTCCACTTTAGAGGTATAAACCATAAAAATTCATCGTCTTTAGCATACGAATCACGACCATTATATGTGTGCTGTTTTTATTGATATTACAGCATATCTTTTACTTTCATGTCTGTTGTGCGCATCTAAAATCGCATCACGTTTCGCAACACTGAAATATATTTTGTAGTCTTCTGATTTACGTGGTGAATTCACTTGCGGAATGGTTCCTTATAGGAATAAGTTCACTATAATTCTTTCTTCAAAACAAGCCCTAATTTTTTTATTCCTAGTCACATCCAACATAGAAGCAAGGGCCAAAAAAAGTACCAGACCATGAGCTTCTATAATAAAGGAATATATTTCCCTTATTGAAGAAATGTCGAGGAAAATAGGCCAAATAGGAGAAAAATTTTCCGTTATTAATTTAAAAAAGATCAAAATTGGGTTACTGAGCATATTTAACGGAAGATCTTTCCCTTATTTACCTCTCCTCAGCTAAATTCTGCAGTTTAACAGAAAATTTTTCCCTTATTTTAAGTACCCTTCCTCTTCCCTTGGTGACTCTCTCAATTTATGGATTTTTCATATGATTTCTTATTACGAATCCATAGGAAAAAGCAGTCCGTTTTGGAGGACAGCTTTTTCTAGTTTTGCACTCCAAAACTGAACTACTTAGTAAGTCACGGACAGGCCTCCCTTATTAACCTTCTACCACGGTTGGATTATCATAGACGTCCGCATCCAATTCATCGGTCACTTTACTGGTGATCAAGCCTGAAGTCATGGCACCGCTGACGTTGACGGCAGTCCGCCCCATATCGATCAGTGGTTCAATCGATATCAGCAAACCGGCCAGGGCAATTGGCAGGTCCATGGCTGAAAGCACGAGGATGGCAGCAAAGGTGGCTCCGCCTCCCACGCCTGCCACGCCAAATGAACTGATGGCTACAATGACTATGAGTGTAAAAATAAACGATGGTGTCATCGGATTGATTCCCACTGTCGGCGCAATCATGACTGCCAACATCGCCGGATAGACGCCGGCACATCCATTTTGGCCTATGGACAATCCGAAAGAACCGGAGAAGTTGGCGATCCCTTCCGACACTCCCATATGCTTTGTTTGGGCATTGATGGTCAACGGCAGCGTCCCTGCACTGGAACGGGAAGTAAAGGCAAATGTAAGAACCGGAAAGGCCTTTTTCAAATAGGTGATCGGATTCAATCCCGCCAGTGTCAACATGATCAAGTGAATCGCCAGCATCACTAACAAAGCCGCATACGACGCAGCGACAAATTTCCCAAGTTTCAATATCGCATCAAAATCACTTGTTGCCACCGTTTTAGCCATAATGGCGAACACACCATACGGCGTTAAACGCAGGACCAGTTTTACGACGCGCATAACGATGGCATAAATAGCGTCAACGATTTTCTTGAAGAATTCCGCCGTTTCCCGTTCTTTACGGTAGACCCCGAGATAGGCGACACCGATGAAAGCGGCAAAGATGACTACTGCTATCGTTGAAGTGGCACGTTCTCCTGTAAAGTCAAGGAATGGATTGGCCGGCAGGAGCTCGAGGATTCTTTGCGGATAACTTTGATTTTCCAAGGCACCGGACCGCTCTTCAAGCTGGAGGCCCCTTGCAGTTTCCGCATCACCCTGTTCGATTTGAATTGCTTCAAGTCCGAAACCTTGTGCAGCCGCAATCCCGACCACAGCGGCAATGGCGGTTGTCCCGACTAGAAGGCCAATGATCAGAACAGCAATTTTCCCCAGGTTATTTCCTAGCTTAAGCTTGGTAAAAGCAGAAAGAATCGAAACAAAGACAAGAGGCATGACAACCATTTGCAAAAGCTTAATATAACCGATTCCGACAATGTTGTACCAACCGATCGACTGTGCAAGGGTTTCATCGGCAGGACCATAGAGCCATTGCAGGACAAATCCGAAAGCGATCCCGAGGCCAAGTGCCGCAAAGACCCTTTTAGAGAAAGACAAGTGCTTTTTCTGCATGTAAAAAAGAACACCTGCGATAGCGAGAAACGCGGCTATGTTGGCAAGCAAAGCCAAATTGGTCATTTCCTTCCCTCCCTTAATAATGGTGTATAAAGAAAGCAGTAATCTTTCACTGCTGTTACATCATATGAAAAAAATAATTATTGTATGTTACTCGTTCAACAGGTTGAGGAAAAGGCGAAGGGGTTGGGGATTCTCCTTTTGGGTCTACTTTTAATAGGAAGTCCTGGTATCAATTATGTTCTTGGCATATCCGCCATCGAAACTTTTAATGATAGTGCATATACTACATACACCAAGCGAGGTTTTACATGGAAGGGAACGGAATAACTTGTTTTGTTGTGATAAAATAACTTAGTATAACGGAGTTACTTTCATTACACTCACGTCATTTAATCAGAGGGGAATACTATGGATATCCTGTCTATTTTTCTTGGAATCTTTGTGGTTTTGAATATAGCCTTTGCCTCCGTCGTCGTATTTCTTGAAAGGCGCGATGCCGGTGCCACCTGGGCTTGGCTGATGGTCTTGCTTTTCATTCCGGTTCTGGGATTCGTCCTCTATTTGATTTTTGGACAGAACTTAACGAGAAAGCGGCTATTCCAGTGGGATGACATAAAGAAAATTGGGATAGAGGAGCTGATTTCCAGGCAGGTAAAAGAAATTAAGGACGAACATTTTGCCTTCAGGGACAGCACCATCAGCACAAATAAAGAACTGATTTATATGCATTTGATGAACAATGAAGCTGTTCTTACCCAGGATAACGACATTACAGTCTTTACTCATGGTGAAGATAAATTTGATGCTCTTATAAACGATATTGAATCAGCAAAAAATCACATCCATTTTCAATATTACATCCTGCGCCGGGACGCATTAGGTAAAAGAATCCTGAGTGCCCTGGCGGCAAAAGCAGAGCAGGGTGTTAAGGTCCGTGTTTTATATGATGAAATGGGTTCGAGAACACTGAATAAAAGCTTTTTCCGCGAATTGATCAAGGCAGGCGGCGAAGTGGAAGTCTTCTTCCCTTCCCGGATTCCCTACATCAATCCTCGGCTGAATTACCGAAACCACCGGAAGCTTGTCATTATCGACGGGGTAGTCGGATATGTCGGGGGGTTCAATGTAGGTGATGAATATCTGGGGCTGAATCCGAAATTCGGCTATTGGCGGGATACTCATTTGAGGCTGGAAGGAAGCGCTGTCCTTGCCATGCAGACAAGGTTCATTCTTGATTGGAACCAGGCTTCTGCCTCAAGGAATATTCACCTGGAGCACAGATATTTTCCTGAGGCCAATTTCAAAGGCAATGCGGGCGTGCAAATCGTGACGAGCGGTCCGGATTCTGAATGGGAACAAATCAAGAACGGGTATATCAAAATGATTTCCTCCGCGAAGGAATCAATCTATATCCAAACGCCGTATTTTATTCCTGATGCGAGCCTCCTGGATGCGTTAAGGATTGCCGCTCTCTCCGGAATCGATGTAAGGATCATGATCCCTAACAAACCTGACCACATGTTTGTCTATTGGGCAACGTATTCGTATATAGGAGAAATGTTGAAAGCCGGCGCAAGGATTTATATTTATGACAATGGATTTATCCATGCCAAGACAATTGTCGTGGACAATGAAACCTCTTCTGTGGGGACTGCAAATATTGATGTCCGCAGTTTCAGGCTGAACTTTGAAGTAAATGCCTTCATTTATGATATTGAACTTTCACAGGAACTGGGATCCATCTTCCATGATGATATTCAATTATCAAGAGAACTCACCATGGAAGAATACCTGAAACGGCCGTTATGGATCCGTTTCAAAGAATCTATCTCCAGACTTTTATCACCTATTTTATAACAACGAAAAGGCAGCCTCAGTGGCTGCCTTTTCGTTACTTCATCGCTTTACCGCACTAAGAGGGACTGTCCCTCTTAGTGCGGTAAAGCATTAAAAAGGAGGCAGCTCTCCATTCTGCCTCCCACGTTTCATTATCCTGTTTGATGATCCCCACCGCAGATTCAGGCTGGGGTTGAAAGCTAATTTTTCGACTTCCCCACGACTGCCCAGCTGCTTAAAAGGACCGCCTCCTCTTCCCGCGTCAATCCTGCTTTCAGGTCCACTGATCCCCTTGCTTTATTCCAGCCCAATGTATCCTCGATTGTTTCCCTTGGATTTCGAAGAACCAGTCCTTTCTTTAATGCACTTGAGTAATCAGCCAGGATAAATCCATCCGGATACTCATCATTCACCGGAATCCATAGTGGAAGTTGTACAAAAGGCGTAACATCTCTTTCAACCAGGAATGAATCCTCCACCCAAGTGGCTTCGGTATCCTGCGGGGCAATCAGGCTCAGATCTTCCACGAATTCTTTCATACTGTATCCCTGCCGCGGCCCTGTGGCATTATAGATTCCCGCTTCACCCTCTTCTGCCATGAGAATGATCCACTGGGCAAGGTCCCGTACATCAATCCACTGTATGGCCCTTTCTTTGCTTCCGGGGACAAGTACTTCACCACCCTCAGAAAACCTCTGAACCCAATACGTAAACCTGTCTGTCGTATCATCGGGTCCTACGATTAATCCCGGCCTGATACTGAGCACCTTTCCAGGGAGGATCTGTTCCAGCTTTTGCTCACAAAGAGCCTTAAGGGGACCATAGGTTTCACCATTAACTTCTTCAACACCTTCATTCTCCAAAGTGCCTGTTTCGTCGCCTTCTTTTGCTTCACCTGTCAAAAATTCCTTATAAACGGATATTGATGAAATAAATATGTAGCGGTTTATCCTCCCTTTTAACAATGCAGCACTCTGCTCGACTTTGCCTGGTGTATATCCTGAAGTATCGATGACCACATCCCAATCTCCTTTTTCCAGAGCGGTCAAATCCCCTTGTCCACGGTCACCTATTAACTTTTCAGCCTGCGGAAACAAATGCGGATTGGTTTTTCCCCGGTTAAACAATGTTACCTCATGACCTTTTGAAAGGGCCGTTTGAGCGATATGCTTTCCTACAAAAGATGATCCTCCCAGCAACAATAACTTCATGGTTACTCCCCCTCTATTCTTTCCCGTAGTCCGTTAATGTCACCTTAAAAACATATGCCGCCTCTGCCCCTACTATTTCATCTGAAAGCGTGCCATCCTCCTTAAGAGCAACGGTCCTCCCCATTTCATTTTCACTTGTTCCTATCCATGCTGTTAGATACATTGATTCATCTTTTACCAGTTTCTTTTTTTCATTGAGAAACGAAGTAAACGATGACATGTCAATTTCACCGAGTTCTTCTGTCATTTCTGACAGGCCATTATCAAATCCATTTAAAAAGATAACCTGGTTGTCTTTTCTGTCAAATCCATAGGAGAGTATTGTCTGATTGAATTCCTTTTCCACTTGCCCACGTGCATAAACATGATCTTCTGTTAACTTACCATCCTTATAAACTTCCATCGAAAACTGAAGATCTTCTACTTCTGCCAATGTTCCATCCAGCCTGAAAAATTGGATTGCATCCACCCCGGTCTTATTGATGAGAACCTGCTCTTTCTCACTTAATGAATAAGGCTTGATAGAAATATTGCTGCTTCCATCCTTCCCATCTGCACATCCGGACAGCAGTATAACAAAGAGCAGCAACAAGCATCCTGCTCGTTTTCTCATTGGCTATCCCCTCCAAGAGTTCCTGTAATCATTTCTACTATATTATTAACCCCGGGACACCTTAATTCCTTTATATTGCTTATACATGTTTCTGTTAAATATGTATTTCAAAAATTATAGCCAGTATTCACAGTAAATGTCCTGGTAAGCAAGAAAGAAAAGAGCTACTCTCCCTGTTCAGAGAGAACTTGTATACATGGGAAAATCAAGCCCTTGGGACTTTTCGGGAAGCAAAAATCTATATGAAAACAGCCTTCAACAAAAAAAGCCGGCTTGAAAGCCAGCTTCGTCATTTATAGTAGAGCATTGATTTGATAGATTTTTCCGTTTTCGATAGTGTCGCTTTTTAGAACTTTCACCAAAGCACCAGCAACCGTTTCAGCATCCCGGAGCATTCCTTCTTCTTTGTATTTCCTGAAGGTTTCAATATCATTGAATGCAGACTTTGAAGAGGAGCGGATGGTGGACTGCATCTCGGTATCCATGATTCCCGGGCTGAAGGCAAAAACCTTGTGCCTGCTGTTTCTGTTTTCTAATTCCAATGCAACTGTCTGGGTAAACATATTGATTCCCGCTTTGGTGCTGCAATACACACTCCACCCATGGATCGGCCTGCTTCCTGCACCGGAGGTTACGTTTGCGATGACCAGTTTCGCATTAGCATCCTGGACCTTCTCTAGAAAAATATCACAAATGATCATAGGCGCAAGAAGATTTACGTTTACGTTCGCCGCTGTTTTCTCTCCATCCAGGTTTCCAACAGTTTCGATAGGATCAACCATCCCGGCATTATTGATGAGGTACACACTTTCCTGTTCTTGCCCGAATACCGTACCGGCAATGTCTGAAAAAACGGTCTGCACTTCTGAACTGTTGCCGAGATCACATGTGTAATGTGTGTAATTTCCGCTGTTGCCTTCTGCCAGCTTCTTTAAGTCCTCATTTTCCGACCGGGATACAGTAATGATATTGAGGCCTTCAGAAAGCAGCTGTTTAGCTGTCGCTGCACCAAGCCCCTTTGAGGCCCCTGTAATAATCGCATAAGCCATGTCGATCACTCCTTTTTTCCTGAGTATATACAAAATTCTCCTGCTAATAAAGCGAATGGACTTTAAGGATTCATTTAAAATTCAGGCTATCCGTAAACGCTCTTTATGTAACTATGGGTGCTATTAAAGATAGGCTGTGTTAAAGAGTAATACTGATTTCTTAAGCATATTAATTGATAGATTTCCGCTACAGGCGCGCGACTCCGCGGGGCGGGCGGTGAACTAAAAAGCGGAAGCGGCCGTTCAGTGACGTACAGATTTTAGGGCTCTTGTATGAGATAAAGGAATCACGAAGAGCGTTAGCGATTCGATGATGAGTTATCGCAAGGAGAGAGACCGAAATCTGCTAGTCACTGGCCGCTGGAGCTAGATTGGCCTCCTCGGCTGCGCCTGTATAAAAAGTGGAAGCGCCCCGTTCAGCCCCGACAGGCAAATGTTCCTCAGCGAAAAAAAGGTGATCTTCCCTTTTATTCGCTGAGGGTTATTTGACCCCGAGGGGCTGGGCGCTGCAACTGGATTGGGGGTCTCACCTGTCCCGCTAATCCCGCAGGAGGTCGCACGCCTTCCGCTCCAATCGAACCCAATAGTACCGTTGAAGCTATACACTTTCCGAAACAGCCAATATTCATGACTCATATGGAGCCAATTTTTCACGGCTAAAATCATTCAAAATTTCATTACTGCATGATGAGAGGTATTATTACTTCAAACCATTCCAGCTATGAATTTTTCTCCGATTTCCTCCGGAGGAAGCGGGCGGCTGAAATAATAGCCTTGGATATTAACGCAGCCCAGGCTTTGCAGCAATGTTACTTGTTCCTTCAGTTCCACCCCTTCGGCAATGACCCCGAGTCCGTTATGAAGTGCTATCGAGAGGATTGTTGACACCATGGCTGATTGGTCTGTTGTCATGTCATCGATGAATGATTTATCAATCTTTATAGTATCAATCGGCAGCTTATCTAAATAGCTGAGAGAACTGTAACCTGTTCCAAAGTCATCCAGACTGATACGGATGCCCAAATTCTTTAACTGCCTTAATTTTTCAATTGTCACTTTTTCATTGAACATGGTCATGCTTTCCGTGATCTCAAATTCCAGGAGTGAAGCGGAGATTTTTTGTTCATTCAAAATATCCTGAACATTTTCCAGAAAGGCAGGATTTGCAAATGAACGCTGTGAAATGTTTACGGAAACAGGAAGACCTTTTAATTCAGTCGATTGCCATACATAGAGCTGGCGGCATGCCTCTCTCAACACCCACCCTTCCAAATCGACGATAAGATTGGTTTGTTCTGCTGCCGGGATGAATAGACCTGGCGGGATCAATCCTTTCTCCGGATGATTCCATCTCACAAGTGCCTCGAAGCCAACAAGTCTCTTCAAGGTTGAGTTAAATTTAGGCTGATAATACAAGACCAGTTCGTCCTGTCCAATCGCCCTCTTTAATTCGTTTTCAATAATGATTTTTTCCATGGTGCTTCGATCTAGTTTATTTTGATAAACCTCATAGTTATGAAATGAATTATCCGGAATGGAAGCCCTGGCTGTATCGGCACACTTGATCAGCAAGTCGGGTTCCTCTCCATTTTCGGGAAACATTGAGATCCCTGCTTTCATTTCCATAAAAATTTCATGACCCTCTACAAAAAATGAAGTATCCAGGATTTTGTAGAGCTGTTCCAGTGCCGGTTCAAATTCATTGTTTCCATCAACACGGGGAACAAGACAATAAATTTCATCGCCCCCAAACCTGGAAACAACACTGCCGTCTGGCAAAACGGATAATAGACGCAGGGACAACTCCTTCAAAACCCGATCGCCGACCTTGAATCCGAACAAATCCCGGATGGTCCTTAAGCGCCCGTAATCCAGACTGTAAATGGCAAAGGGGGTCTTCTCCCGGACCGCTTTCTCCACCTCGAAGATAAACATTCTCCTATTAGGCAGGCCGGTTAAATCGTCATAATGAAAGAGATAATCGATTGTATTGGACTGCTTTTTACTTTCGGTAATGTCCTTTGCGATGGCATACACCCCTTCTATGCCATTCTCGGTTTGAATAGGGACACCTGTTACACTTACATAACATACCGACTGATCTTTTTTGATGATGCTCAATTCCGACTGCTGTGAAATTCCTGTTTTGGTCAGTTCGAATTGGTTTAAGGTTTTCTGCAGTTGCCTCGAGGCTACTATATCCCTTAATGACATAGCGAGGAGCTCTTCCCTTTTATAGCCGGTGAGATGTTCAGCTCCATCGTTGGCGCTCAGAAAATTCCCCTGTAAGTCAAAGGAAATAACTGCATCAGGATTATGATTGAACAGAGATTGAAAGTGCTGCTCGCTTACTTCCACTTTTGACAGATTTTCCAACTGCCTTTGCTCGCCAAACATATCCGGAATAACAGAAAGCACCCAAACAAGCAGCAATTCCACAGCATACGGCAGCATGTACAGATTCAATTGGGATAGTTCCGCATCAATCATAGGCAAGACTGATATCGCGACAAGGTAGGGCAGACCTGCCAGCGCCACACCTGTAGCAATTGATCCTATGCTGACCCAAATACTCGTATCGCCATTCTCCGCTTCTCTGCTTATCTGAAGCAAAAATCGGAGGGAATAGAAAGAAATGGCCATCGCCAATAAAAAGGTCATGATGACCATGACTGGTTTTACATCAAGCAGGTGGAAAAATAATATCAGGATGGCTGTGTAATTTGCCATTAGTATGATCAGCGTTATAGCAATACCGCCCAGAACGAACATCCCCATATTCAATGACCTGTTGTCGGTCAACCTTAAGGCAAAGTAACTACCTGCTATACAGCACAATAAATAAATAACAATATATGAAAACAAATGATTTGTACTTCTAAAAGGCTGGTCAAGCGCCAAAACAACGAACAAATTGGTTAGAAAGAATGTTGCACCGATAAGAATCGCTTTCAGCAAATCGGACTTGATGATTTTATTGAGAATCGATTCTGTCTGAACCGCCTGAATCATCAAGGAACCATTTATGATGGAGAAGAAAATGCTCCATAGGAAATAGGGAAGAAGAATTCCATAGCTGGCTACCAACGTTTCATCCCCCTTATGTATTTGATAGGTGAATATCAGCTTTTCTATTTTAAGATACTTTGGGAAGAAATCATAGTTTTTTAAAATCGTTCAACTTGAATTCTCAAGGATGAAATCAAATAAAACATATCTTTTTAAAGAGGAGTGATGGCATGAAAATGAGGGTATTGCATTTGGCATTTCCCCTTTGCTTCAGTATCCTGCTTTCATAATGCAGAGGATATGAAGAAAAGCCTCCCGAAGTTGAAGAAGCCGAAGAAGGTACAGAAGTTGTCGATGCAGCCGGTCAAGATGATCCTCGTGCGGAAGCAGATAACTTCGATGATGATGAAGGTTCAGATGCTGCCCCTGAAGAGCTGGATCTTGATGAAGAACCATCTGAAGAAGAGTAGAATGGAAGAACCCGCTGTGTCCCATGAACAGCGGGTTTCCTTTAGTGATGATCAACTGCTTTTGAAGGAGAGAGGACAAAGTCTGCCGGCTGTGGCTGGGCTGTTTTTCCTTTCACTACTTTTTCTTTCTTCCGCTTCCGCTTGAACACATTCACCCCGACTTTTTTCTGCTGAATTTCCTTCACTCCCTGCACAATCAGCTGCATGGCAATGATAGAGATCATGAAAGCCGCCAATGGCGCCAGAACAATCGAGTAATTACCAGTCATCAGCGCATTTTTCGTTGAACTTATCAATCCCGACCATTCAAAGGTCGACGTTTTAGGCGGATCCGGCATATCTCCTCTAGTCACAATCGTGCCCCCAAGGAATAAATGAAATAACCCCAGATGAACAAGAATAAACAGGACCTGAATAAATTGCTGTCCAAACAGAATGAACAGCCTTGGTGCCAGGTGCGGAAACAGGTGGGTCCATAAGATATGTCTGTTGCTCCCGCCCATTAGCTTTGCATTCAGAATGAATTCATTTTTCGACAACTCCCTCATCTCATTCCCGATCAAAACGGTCGTCAACGGAATGACAAGAATCGTCAATATAAAGGCCTCGAATAACAGCTTCTCCATCATCGAATATTCAATCGCCGCGAACGGATCCTGCCATAATACAGGTCTTAACAATAGATAAGCGATGATACTCAACGGCAGGAAGTGGATAGAATCCACAATCCTCGTCATCCAATTCTTTCTGTATTCGTTAAGGTAAAAGTGATAGTAGACTGACAGATAGAACCCTAGAATCACCCTAAATATTGCCACAATCAGTGCAAAAATCAGCGTGTACTTAGCCCCGACGATCAATTGATCTAAGATGCTATAACCGTAGTAATCTGAGCCCAGGATCATAAGTTCTGATGGCTTATGCGGAGGGGCACTGATCAGTTTCCCGTTATCATCCCGCAGCCAAATGATCTGATCGACCGGTACTTTTGCGAAAATGGTATAAAGGATACTGTACGTAATCATGCCAAATAACGCCAGAAATCCAATGGCAAACTTGGGATTTTTCATATGCTGCAAGAATAATCTCCAGAGCATCGCAATGTAACCCCAAATCTTCCACTCCAGAAACGGCGAACGATCTTTTTTATATTTTGAGTGATCTTCTATATCCTCGGTTCTGAGCCATGTATAGATAATTTGATAGAGGAAGAAAAATGGTGTATAAATCATGATAAGTGCGGCGGCTACGGTGATAGGCCTGAAATCGGCCACAATATAATAGGTGATTCCCCTCATATTAAAAACCGTTTCAATGATGAACAAGCTTGATAACAATCCCCATATGATGATTTTCCCGTGATAGAAAACACTTGGAGAAATATTTTTTATTACATAGGACCTCAGGATCTTGGTCTTCCCCATCCCTTTACTCCGCGCGAAGTCTACGTGAGTCTTCAGAAGTTCCTCCTCCGTCAATAGCAGAAGGATTCGGTAGAATGATAACATCGGAATAATAGATAGTGTGATAATCGGGGCAAGGTACACTTTTTCCTCCCCCAATGCGGTAAAAAGCATTAACTCGACACCGAATGTTTTGTAGAAAAAGACAATGAACAACTGCAGCAGAAAGGCCACCATCAAGTCTGGAACCGTCTCGAGGAATCCTAATGACTTTTTTATCGGCGACATCAGCCATTTCGGCATCAGCACAGTGAAATAGGTAAGAATCAATGCCAGTCCCAGTCCAGCTCCTAATGCACCGAACAGTATCTGCAAAGAATAATAATAAGGTTCCAGCAGCGTCTCAATGACATCGACCTCATACCCCTTGTACATATAGAACCACGTTTCTTTTTTTGGCAATGAAACAGCAAACTTGAAGAACTCTTCCAAGTAGCCGATTCCATTATATATCCCTCTCTCCTTGAACGCATGAGGAGCTATACTCACAAACACAATGCCGACGATCCCCAGGAAATAATAAAAAGGCACTTTCAATAGAAAGTATAATTTACTCTTCATTCCCATCCCCCTTTCGTAAACATTGTAATGTTTTTGTAAAATTTAAGCAATTGGAAATAGTGTTTCTTTTTTCGGGGGGTTCGGTTTGCAAGTATTCTTTTTTAAATTGACGGGGTCTATGGGCGATTTTGACACGGTCGATTTCTTCCTTTTCCAATTCGACACGGGCTATCGGCGCTTTTGACCCGGTGGATTCTTTCTTTTTTCAATTCGACATGGCCTATGAGAGCTTTTGACCCGGTCTTTTTTCAAATCAAGATGAGCGACCAAAAAAAAATCCGGAAGAATTCTCTCCGGATTTTAATAAATCTTATTTAAACATATCGGCGATTGATTGAAACAGGTTACGGAAAAAGTCGAGGACTCCTTGTAAAAATCCTTTTCCTTCTTCACCGACAACCTCTTCTAATCTCTGTTTGATATCATTTGAGATATCTTCAAGCTGGCTTTTTACATTATCGAAATTGATATCGAGATTTCTCATTTTTTCAAATAAGTCAATCAGCAGCTGGCGGTCTTCAGGACTCAGTTCGATATTCAGCTTCTGCAGCTGCTCATTCACGATCCGCTCTACATCTTCTTTTGTGGCTGGATTCTGTTCTGCAATCTGTTTTTTTATTTCTGTCAGAAGTTCACTGACCTTCTCTTGGTCCATGCCTTCTTCTTTTGCCAGTTCTGTAGCGATGCCAAGCTCTTCATTGGCGACTTCCATCCTGACTGTATCCAGCTTCTCACCGCTGACTTCATAGGCTTTATAAATGCCCGTCAGCGCAGAGTGGCCGCTAACCTTGATCGGGGAAGCCACAACGACCGTCGCATCCTCGACTCCTGCAGTCAACAACGCGTTGGCATACATCTCATCGGTTACTTCCGTTATATTGCCGGGAGTGGCTCTTTCGATGAGTAGGCCTTCTCCTTTTTCTTTTCTTGTAATTTTGGCGGATGAAAACATTCTCGCGTTGCGGTCTTCACCTTGGATATATCGTGCCAGATCTTCACCTGTTACTGTAATCTCTTCAACCATTTCAGGGTCGTCCACTTCAAGGGCCTTCCTTACTTCTTCTTTTTGAGCTTCAGACAGGGATTCCCCCAGGACGACGATCGGAAGTCCAAACTTTTCATTTATGCTATCTGTGTTCTTTTCATTATCGGCTGCCATGACTGTACTGTTTGCAATTAGACCAAAAAAGACTGCAAGAATTAAAGCGATCTTACTCCATTGCTTCATCATTCAATTAGTTCTCCTTCTTCTTAAAAGATATCTTACAGGAACATCATATCACTTTACTCTTATAATATGTCTACTTTTTTATTCCATTCATCTTCCAGGATACTCATCTCCCACAAGCTCCAATACTCCTCCTCATACCGTTGGACATCACGCTTCAATCCTTCTCTCTGAAAGCCTGCCTTTTCATAGCACTTAATCGCTGAATGGTTAAAGTCATAAACCCCCAGGCTGACTCTGTGGAATTTATGTTGATTGAAGGCAACCTTTAATATTTCATTCATCATTGCTTCTCCGACGCCTTTTCCGCGCATAGAGTCCTCGCCGACCAACACCCGGCAAACCCTGGCTGAGCGGTTTTCCCTGTCGATGCTCTCTAGTGAAATATGACCGACCGCTTTACCCGAATCTGTTTCTACTACCTTATATATAAGCTTTTTACTGTCTTGTTCATTTGCTCCTTCTATATGTGTATGGAGTTTGCTGCGAGTCAGCGGGTAACCAAACCCGCCGCCTCCCCACTGAATATATTCCCGCTTGGAGTCGAACCAGCCAATCAGCTGATCAAAGTCCTCTTCTGTGAAATACTGTAATTCAATCATACTGGCACCGCCTTTTTTCACTTAATTACCCAGTTTGGTTTTATGAGACACCCGTTTCTTGGCAGGGAGTATTGCAAATGGTGACATGGATAGCGCGAGACTTCATTTTAAGAAGATGCAGACTCTCTCTCCCTATTAACCATTTTGGTTAATAATACAAAAAAACAAGCTCTCAGAACAGAGAGCTTGTTTTTATCGGTTGAATCATTATTAGGCTTTTTGCACGTTTGTCGCTTGAGGACCGCGTTGGCCTTCTTCGATATCGAAAGTAACTTCTTGACCTTCGTCTAACGATTTGTAGCCTTCTCCTTGGATTGCTGAGAAGTGTACGAATACATCGTCTCCGCCTTCGCGCTCGATGAATCCAAAGCCTTTTTCACTGTTAAACCATTTTACTTTACCATGTTCCATTTTTCATTTTCCTCCTATTGTAACAAAACAAATATTTCGTTATAGTATCTTACTTAACTTATTATACCCAGCAATCTTCCACTTAAACATGAATTACCAATTCTTTTAAAAAACTTTTTTAATCCAGCTTGATTTTGGTAAATTTACGCTTGCCGACATTGAGGATCAGGCCATCTGCGAGGGATACCTCAAGAGCAGGATCCTCCACCTTGCTGCCATTGATTTTCACTCCACCGTTTCCAATCATTCGGCGGGCCTCACTTTTTGATTTCATCATTTTCAATTCCACCAGAAGCTCCACAACAGAAATCTCCCGACTCTTATTCCAGTGAACAACAGGGATATCTTCTGGAACTGCCCCCTTTTGAAAGACAGCTTTGAATTGGGTCTGAGCTTTTTCTGCTGCTTCTTCACTATGGTACATCCTGACGAGGGTGCGCCCCAGCAGCATTTTCGCATCCCGAGGGTGAAGGGTGCCGTTTTCAAGATTTTCTCCGATACTGTTCTTTTCTTCAAGGGATAAATCTGTGGCCAGTTCGAAGTATTTCATCATCAGTTCATCCGGGATGGACATCGTTTTGCCGAACATCTCGCTAGGGGCTTCATCAATGCCGATGTAATTATGTTTCGACTTGGACATTTTTTCTTTTCCATCAAGACCTTCCAGCAGCGGCAGCATCATGACCACCTGCTTTTCTTTTCCATAGTGCTCCTGCAGGCCGCGTCCCATCAGGACATTGAAATGCTGATCAGTACCGCCAAGTTCTATATCACTTTCCAGGACGACCGAATCGTATCCTTGCATCAACGGGTAGAAGAACTCATGGAGTGAGATCGGTTTTCCTGCTGCCAGCCTTTCTGAAAAGTCATTCCGCTCAAGGAGTCTTGCCACCGTGATACTGCCCGCCAGATGAATGACATCCTCGAGGTTCAAATTTTTCAGCCACTTCGAATTGTAAAAGAGCTCGACTTTCTCCTTATCGAGTACTTTGCCGAACTGTTCAAAATACGTTTGCGCATTATGCTTCACTTCTTCATCCGTCAGCTGCTTCCTCGCTGCCGATTTCCCGGTGGGATCCCCGATTTTTCCTGTGAAATCACCGATAATCAACTGAACAATGTGTCCGTTTTGCTGAAACTGCCTCATTTTGTTTAGAACCACTGTATGGCCAATATGCACGTCGGGCGCGGAGGGGTCCAGCCCCAGCTTGATTTTCAACGGTGTATTTGTCTTGATTGATTTCGCGATCTTTTGCTTCAGGCCGGCTTCCGGAATGATTTCCTGTGCACCGCCGGCATAGATTTCGAACTGCCTTTCTACTTCTTTAAACTGGTCATCATTCAGGTCTTTCATCCAATCTGCCATCCTGTTCTCCTCCTTAATTATCTTTTAAAAATAAAAAAACCACATCCCAAAAAAGGGACGTGGTTTTTGCACGCGGTACCACCCTCGTTGAAGATTGCTCTTCCACTCTAAGACATAACGGTTCAACCGTCCTTTGCTACTGATATTTTCACAAAGGAAGCTCGAGGAGGTAATTCACATTCATCTATATACCGGTTCGCACCACCACCGGCTCTCTGAAACAGGGAGATGACCTGCTACTTATTCCTGTCAACGCTGATATATAAATTAGAAATAGTTTACCGAATCTTTCCTGGAAATACAAGGGTTATTTATTTCATTTTGTCTTTCCGCTTTTTTAAATAAAGTCCCATCAAAGTATAGGTTCCTATTAGTAAAATTAGAAACACCGGGAGGCTTAAGTCTGGCATAAAAACACCTTCTACTTCAGGTCTTGGAGTGACGGATGAAAAATCAGCAGCAGTACAGCAATAAGTGGTACAGATATGATCAGGGCAAGCAGCTTATTTTTATAATGAAGCCGGACCATGACAAACAAAATGACATTAAATACTAACGACCAGCCCACGCCCCAGCCATTATCATAAACAAAGAGTCCCCTTTTAAAAAAGATGTACTCAAGGAAAGTAAAGTAGGCAACCCAGGCAGCTATATAAATAACTGATTTTTTACCGTTCGGATAATACCTCAGGTAAATCATCAAAACAACCGGCAGGATTATGAAGGAAAAAGCAAGTTCAATGAGGGTATGGTTTAACCATTCGACTGTCACGGCTTTATATGCCCACAGTGTGTGATTGTAAAATAAAAAATTATAAGTCAGATTGCAAATCAAATAATACTGAATGGTTGGATAATACTCCTCCCACCGCTTCCAATCTACAAAAATATAAGCAAATAGTATATAAACAATAACAACAAGGAGTAAATACATAGGTCATTCTCCGGTTTTTGTTCCCATTCTGCCACTAATTCCTATTTTTTATAACAAAGGGAACTTCTTTGTTACTTTGTTCCCATTCATCTCTAAGTTTCGTGTATTTGCCAAAACGTGCTTCCCCTTGCAATGCAAAACGCCAGTTATTTGTTGGTGAGGTTTATTCAATTAAGGGAAGCACCGATAATCCGAAGAGACTGCCCCTCTATCACATCTTAAAGCTCTAAAAAAAAGAGGACTAAAATATTATGTTGACAAGTGTTTGTTAGAAGTGGTTTAATTATTAGTGGTTTTTTTACTTTTATTCCAATTTTTTACCAATTAAACAGATTGTGGTGGAGTTCGCTATGAAGATCAACAGGAGCATATTTGTTTTAGCTTTTTATTAATCTCTTTGTATGGGTGTGAAAAGTCTTCTATGCA
>NZ_ABCF01000027.1 GCF_000181495.1 Bacillus sp. SG-1 | reverse complement strand
GTGTTTACCGAAAAGTATTTCTCTTATAAATCAAAATGCCTCCCTTAACGGGTTCCAAAACCATCACCACCTAACCAAACCACAACAGCTGACAAACTGCTGAAACACATGAAAAAGAGCCGAAGAATATTCTCCTCGACTCTTTATGCACCAGGCGGAACACCTGCGTCATCATACCTTCGTTCCAGGTTGACGAACTTATTATATTCTTTAACGAATGCGAGCGACACTGTTCCGACAGGGCCGTTACGCTGCTTGGCGATGATGATTTCTATGATATTCTTATTCTCTGATTCTTTATCATAGTAATCGTCACGGTATAAGAAGGCAACGATATCGGCATCCTGCTCGATACTTCCTGATTCACGGATATCTGACATCATCGGGCGTTTGTCTTGTCGTTGCTCAACCCCACGTGAAAGCTGGGAAAGGGCAATGACTGGGACTTCCAATTCACGGGCAAGCCCTTTCAGCTCACGGGAGATTTCCGAAACTTCCTGCTGACGGTTTTCGCCTGAACGTCCGCTTCCCTGGATGAGCTGCAAGTAGTCAATCAAGATCATTCCGAGGCCGTTCTCCTGCTTAAGGCGGCGGCACTTGGAACGGATCTCCCCGATTTTGATACCAGGGGTGTCATCAATATAGATTCCGGCATTTGAAAGACTTCCCATCGCCATTGTCAATTTGCGCCAGTCCTCATCAGTCAGGGACCCTGTACGCAAATTCTGGGCATTGATGTTGCCTTCCGCACAAAGCATACGCATGACGAGCTGCTCGGCACCCATCTCCAAACTGAAGATCGCTACGTTTTCATCCGTCTTGGTTGCCACGTTCTGTGCAATATTAAGGGCAAAGGCCGTCTTACCAACAGAAGGACGGGCGGCTACGATGATCAGGTCATTTCGCTGGAATCCTGCCGTCATTTCATCTAAATCGGCAAAGCCTGTAGGGATGCCCGTAACATCTTCCGTCCGGTTATGCAGAAGTTCGATATTGTCATAGGCACGGACAAGGACATCTTTAATGTCATGGAATGCACCGGCATTTTTACGCTGTGCGACTTCCATGATGTTTTTCTCGGCTTCACTTAACAGAGCGTCGACTTCATCTTCACGAGAGTAGCCATCCTGTGCAATCGTGGTCGCCGTTCGGATCAGCCTTCTTAGAAGCGATTTCTCTTCGACGATTTTGGCATAGTATTCAATATTGGCGGCTGTTGGGACAGACCCTGCCAATTCACTGAGATAAGAAACTCCGCCGACATCTTCGAGTTCTTTCATGGCAGAGAGTTCCTCTGTGACTGTGATCAAGTCGACAGCTTTCCCCTTATCACTGAGGTTCAGCATCACATTGAAGATCTTCTGGTGGGAACTGCGGTAGAAATCTTCAGGAATCAGTGATTCAGATGCCTGGGTAAGGGTACTTGGTTCCAAGAAAATGGCTCCAAGGACAGCCTGCTCTGCTTCTATATTTTGCGGTGGAACATGATTGGATAATATTTCATTCATATAGTGTAAACCTCCTGAGAGAAGGATTTTATTTCAATAGAAAAAATGTGATCGGCATAACCACCAGATCACATTTATATAAGTCTATTCTATTTTAACACGTTTTTCGGTAAAATCGATTTCCAATATTAGTTTTCTTCTGTAACGTGTACTTTTAAAGTAGCCGTTACATCCGGGTGAAGCTTAACTGGTACATTTGTGTACCCCAATGAGCGGATGGCATCGTTCATTTCGATTTTCCGCTTATCGACTTTGATTTTATGGGTTTTCTTCAGTTCATCAGCAATCTGCTTGCTTGTGATAGAACCGAACAGGCGCCCGCCTTCACCTGATTTAGCTTTCATCTCAACAGTCAGGTTTTCCAGTGTTTCTTTTAATTTTTTTGCTTCAGCCAGCTCTTCTGCCGCCTGCTTTTTTTCTTTGTTCTTTTGACCTTCCAACTGACTTACGCTGGAGTTTGTTGCTTCTACTGCAAGGCCTTGTTTGATGAGGAAGTTATGTGCGTATCCATCGGCAACATTCTTCACTTCACCTTTTTTACCTTTTCCTTTTACATCTTTTAGAAATATAACTTTCATGATTCTTTTCCCCCTTCAAAGTATTCATCCAACACCATTTTAAGGCTGTTTTCTGCTTCCCCGACGGTAATGCCAGGCAGCTGTGTAGCGGCATTAGTCAAATGTCCTCCGCCTTGGAGGCTTTCCATGATGATCTGAACATTTACTTCCCCAAGTGAACGGGCGCTGATACCGACCAGGTCATCGGTTCTTTTTGATAGAACGAAGGATGCTACGACACCATCCATCGTAAGGAGTGTATCAGCTGCCTGTGCAATCAATACAGGGTCGTAAATAACATCTTCCTCACCTTTGGCAATTGCCACTCCCTCATAATAGAAGTCGACGGTTTCAATCAGTCTTGATCGCTTGATATAGGTATCTACGTCTTCTTTTAAGAACTTTTGGACAAGCACTGTATCTGCACCCTGTCCTCTTAAATAAGATGCTGCATCGAAGGTCCTCGAGCCTGTTCTTAAGGTAAAGCTCTTTGTATCGACAATGATGCCTGCCAATAATGCTGTAGCTTCCATCATTGAAATTTTCTCATGCTTAGGCTGATATTCCAGTAATTCCGTTACAAGCTCGGCTGTCGAAGAGGCGTACGGCTCCATGTAGACGAGCAAAGGATTCTTAATGAAATCCTCTCCGCGGCGATGATGATCGATAATGACGACCCTTTCAGCCCTTTGCAGAAGTCTTTCTTCGATGACGAGTGACGGTTTATGGGTATCCACGACAACGAGCAATGTGTCGTCAGTCATCAAGTCCAGAGCTGCTTCAGGTGTAATAAATTTGGAGTGCAGGTCAGGAGTTGATTTAATCTCGTTCATCAACCTCTTCACGCCGTTATCGATCTCATTGAAATTAACGACAACATAGCCTTCTTTCTGGTTCATCTGAGCCACTTTGCGTACTCCGATGGCCGCCCCGATGGCATCCATGTCAGGAAGTCTGTGGCCCATGACAATGACTTTATCACTTTCAATCATAAGTTCTTTCAAGGCATGGGAGATGACCCTGGCACGGACCCTTGTCCGTTTTTCCATTGGGTTTGTTTTCCCGCCGTAGAACTTAACTTTTCCATTCGGCTGCTTGATGGCTACCTGATCGCCGCCCCGGCCAAGAGCAAGATCCAAACTTGATTGGGCAAGGGTGCCAAGTTCCGGAAGGGTCGAGACACCCGTTCCAACACCGATACTGAGAGTGAGTGGCACGTTCTGCTTGGACGTGGTATCTCTGACATCATCCAGGATAGAGAATTTTTCTTTTTCCAGCTGTTGAAGAATCTTTTCATTAAAAACAGCGATGAAGCGTTCAGAAGAGATTCTTTTCAGCAGAACACCGGAATCTTTCGCCCACTTATTTAAGATGGAGGTTACCATACTGTTCAAGCTGCTTCGTGTCTGGTCATCCATCCCTTGAGTAAGTTCATCATAATTATCAAGAAAAATGATGGCAATAGCAGTTCGTTCTTCTTCATATTGTTTCTCAATCTCTGTCTGTTCCGTTACATCAAAGAAATAGAGAAGTCTTTCCTCTAGCTTTAAAATCACCCGGAATTTCCGTTCATTAAGAGTGACCACTTCAGTGTCCACTTCCTGCTTAATCAGCGGCACGACCGAATCAGCTACATCATAAAGAGACCGTCCTACCAATGTATCCTCATTAAAACAAGAAGCCATGAACGGATTGGTCCACTCGATATAGTAGTCATCATTAATGAGCATAATACCGATCGGCATCTCCATCAACGCTTCTTCCCCGACCCTTTTTAAACGATAGGAGAGGGTCGAGATGTATTCTTCTGTTGACTGATAGGTTTTCTTTTCATAATAAAATGCAATATAAAATACGCCGGCCAGCAGGAAAAAACCGATAACAGCGATCCACCAATTGTACAGGGCTGTTGCTGCCAGCACCAAGACTGAAACAGCTGCAAGTCCATACAGCGGATATCTGACCAATCGTTTTTTATAGTTTGATGGCATGATTTCAGCTCCTCAAATAAGAATGCTAACCTTATGACTTACGTTGAAGGCGCTGTCTAAGATCAAATCCTAAATCAATTATACCTAAAATCCTCACAAAATTAACAAGTGGAAACGATAAAACTGTGATTAAAATCAATAACCCTTTCGGCCACTTTTTCAAATGGGCAAAGAAGTAAATAAACGAAAAGCCTTGAACAACCAGCAGGAGCTGAAGTACATAAAAAAGATTATAGAGTGCCCAATGAAGATATGTACCAATCTCAGGTTTTGTAAAGATCATTAAAATTAATGTAATTAAATAATACCATACAATACTTTGCGGAAGCTTCCAATTCCTGAAAGGGGGAAACTTCGCAGATCTAACTCCCAGCTTTTTTAACAGAGGAAAATTGATATTGATAATAATGAACATCAATACAAATGCAGTTGTCAGAAAAAGAGTCGGTGTCAACACCTCTATCAGTTCAGTGACGGTCTGCAATTCCTCTATGTTATCCTGAGGAAGAGGCTGACCCAATTGTTCCGCTGTCTCAATAGCTTCGTCCATAATATGTTGAAACTGTTCTAAAACTTCTTCTATTATATTCATATTCAAAAGCAGAATAGATACAACATATTCAATGACGATACTGATTAAAAAAATAAAGCTTGATGCCATATAAATCGCCATCTTGGATTTATCATTTTTTAGCATCCACCCGATGATAATCCCTGTTGTACCAAATGATAGTGTTAATGGAACGGTAACAAAGAACGCCCCTGTCAGCAGGGAAATGACAACCGCAGCAGAGAGCATCGTAAGCCCTGGCTTTAAACCGTGCTTTTCACTGTAAATAATGAAAGGAAGCATGAGAAAAACAGTTGCAATTAAACTGATGACCGGAATATAAGCGGAAAGTAATAATAAAACAGTAAAAATCGCGAGCAATAAAGCTCCTTCCGTAAGCGTACGGGCGTTTTTCACAAAGACACCCCTCATTCATAAAACTAAGCGTTGAGTGGGTTGGAGGTGTATATTTAACCTCTCCCACCAATTCTGCGCTACTAATAATTTTATTACTTCAATTTAAAAAACGAAAGTAAACACAACTAATTTTATATGTAATTGAAAACAGATTCAATTCATTGAATTTGGGCAGTAAAAGGACTACTCGTCTCTGCCTCATACCAGTCCCCATCCACAGTATAGCTAATAAGGTTACATAATAACCATTTCTAACTAAATCGGAGAGATAATACTCTCAAAAGAAGACATTTGGAGATAAAAAAGAACAGCAGAAGTAATCCTGCTGTTCTTTCATTTATTTATTCACCTACTACGTAAGGTAGTAATGCCATTGTACGCGCGCGTTTGATAGCACGAGTAAGTCTGCGTTGGTATTTAGCGCTAGTTCCTGTCACACGACGTGGTAGGATCTTTCCGCGCTCAGAGATGAATTTTTTCAATAGATCTACATCTTTATAGTCGATGTGTGTAATTCCGTTTGAAGTGAAGTAACACACTTTACGACGTCTGCGTCCGCCTCTGCGCATTGCCATAGAAATCGCCTCCTTGCATATTTATTTTATATTTTATAAGAAATTAGAATGGAAGATCGTCATCCGAAATGTCGATCGGCTGACCGTCATTTGCGAACGGGTCATCATCCACACGCGTATAGTTCTGGTTGTTGTTGTTATTGTTATTATTGCGTTGATTCTGATTTTGACTATATGAATAGTCTTGTTGCTGTCTTTGACCGCCGCCAAAGTTGTTGCCGCCGCGTTCACCTTGATAACCAGAGCCGCCGCCTTGGCTGGCACTCTTAGGTTCAAGGAATTGAACAGATTCTGCTACGACTTCAGTCATGAAGACGCGTTTGCCGTCCTGTCCCTCGAAATTACGAGTTTGAATGCGGCCGTCAACACCGGCGAGGCTGCCTTTTTTCAAAAAGTTAGCCACGTTTTCGGCTGGACGACGCCATACAACGCAATTAATAAAGTCCGCTTCACGTTCACCCTGCTGATTCGTAAAAGAACGATTCACTGCAAGTGTGAAGGTTGCCACGGGAACCCCGTTAGGAGTGTATTTCAATTCTGGATCCTTAGTTAAACGACCCACGAGTACTACTCGGTTCATCATCAGAATCAACCCCTTCCTTCTAACTTTTGTTTCACGTGAAACAAGTCAGAAGCGTTCGTTTTTCAAAAAACGGCTGGATTATTCTTCTTCTTTGATTACGATATGACGGATGATATCGTCAGAGATTTTAGCTAAACGATCGAACTCAGAAACCGCTTCGTTGTTAGATTGGATTTTTACCAATTGGTAGTATCCATCACGGAAGTCATTGATTTCATAAGCTAAACGACGTTTACCCCACTCTTTAGACTCGACGATTTCAGCACCGTTAGATGTTAGAACGTTATCGAAACGATCAACAACTGCTTTTTTAGTTTCATCATCAACATTTGGACGGATGATGTACATAACTTCGTACTTTCTCATCTTCTAGTCACCTCCTTATGGTCTATGCGGCTCTTCTCGGCAGAAGAGCAAGGAGCAATAAATTCATTACTCACAAGTTAGAATTATATCATAGTGGACAGGCTAATGCAATAGAGCATAATAAAACCTTAAATTCCGCTCGTACATGTAGATTGATTTCCGCTGCATGCTCTGTATAGAAGAAGCAAAGTAATCTAGTTGCTCTTAAAACTTAAGCACCCTATGACGCAATACCCAGGATAGGCCTATTAGAATGACTCCAATTACTAGGGAGGTATACATTGGCCAGTTCATTTCATACTGGAAGGCATCTTGCAGTTCCAAGTAGACGAGCAGGCCTATCCAGGATGTAAATATCAGGGCACCTGCAGACAACAGCCATATGTTTGATTTCTTTTTGTACGTGGTCCACTTCATTAACTTTAAAAGCAACAGCACTACAATCCCCATGAATAAGATGGACGCAATGATAGGAGTAAGGGATACACCATTATTATCAGGGAAAAACAGAGAGAAGATTCCTGTGACAAGAAAATACCAGCTCATCCCTGAAGCTGTAATATATAGGTACATCATTACCTTATCCTTTAGGGACTCTTTTGGAAGTCCTTTCAGGAGTTCGTCACAGTACTGTTTCGGTTTAGTTCCGAATACGTCTTCAGCCGACTGACCATTTTCCTGTGCTTCAAGGAGGTGCTCCAAAATTTCAAGAAGAAGCTCTTCTCCTTCTTTTTCTGAAACATTACTCATCCGGATATACAGGAGCATATCTTCATAATACTTCTTATTTTCTTCGTTCAG
Source organism: Bacillus sp. SG-1 (assembly GCF_000181495.1). Taxonomy (GTDB): domain Bacteria; phylum Bacillota; class Bacilli; order Bacillales; family Bacillaceae_B; genus Rossellomorea. Next base: position 29,713 of record NZ_ABCF01000027.1, on the reverse strand, counting down.
CTTCTCTCTTCTTACATTATTTATCTCGATCATTTCTTTGGCCGTCATCTTTTTCCCCTCCTTTAAGGATCAAATCTATGGCAGTTCCCAATTTGGCCCATTCACTGCTGAATACTTCAAGGGCTGCCTTTCCTTCTTCTGTTAGACTATAATATTTGCGGTTGGGGCCGCTGGCTGATTTCTGCATCTTGCCTTTGATCAGCCCCTCTTTTTGCAGTCTTAATAAAATTGGATAAATCGACCCTTCACTTACAGAATCCATCCCCTTGGTGGCCAACTTCACATAAAGTTCATAGCCGTATGTTGGGCTTTCTTCTATAACGGCAAGTATGCAGCCTTCCAGAATACCTTTTAATATCTGACTTTTTATTGACATAATATTGATTCCCTCTCTAACTTGTTTTGCAAGGTAGTTGAACAAAAATAAATACCTTGTTTTACAAGATAGCTATATTTTACTGGAAATATAAAGTCATTGTCAATGAAGAAAAAGCTGTTCAATGAACCCAATTATTTGTTGGGCCATTGAACAGCTTAGAGTGTTTAAACATTAAAACGGAAGTGGATGACATCTCCGTCTTTTACGATATATTCTTTACCTTCAAGGCGGACTTTTCCTGCTTCACGCGCCGCTCCCATTGTACCGTTAGCAACAAGATCATCATAAGAAACCGTCTCAGCACGGATAAAGCCTTTTTCAAAATCAGTATGAATGATTCCAGCACATTCCGGTGCTTTCATGCCTGTCCGGAAAGTCCAGGCACGAACTTCCTGAACCCCTGCAGTAAAGTAAGTAGCCAGGCCAAGGAGATCATATGCCGCACGGATCAACTGGTCTAAGCCGGATTCTTCAATGCCCAATTCCTCAAGGAACATCGCTTTTTCTTCATCATCAAGCTCGGCGATCTCGGACTCGATTTTCGCACAGACAACGATGACCTCCGCATTATCACCTTTTGCAAACTCACGGACCTGCTGAACATATTCATTATCAGAAGGATCTGCGATATCGTCTTCACTTACATTGGCAACATAAAGAACTGGCTTGATAGTGAGAAGGTGCAAGCCTTTGACGACTTTCATCTGCTCTTCCGTGAATTCAACCGTACGAGCCGGTCTGCCTTCTTCAAATGCCTCTTTCAACTTCAGTAGGATTTCATGTTCATATGCAGCTTCTTTGTCTTTTTGCTTGGCAAGCTTCTGCACACGGGCAATTCTTTTATCAACTGATTCCAGGTCGGCAAGAATGAGTTCAAGATTGATTACTTCAATATCATCAAGGGGATTAACTTTACCTGAAACGTGAGTGATATTGTCATCAGCAAAGCAGCGAACTACCTGACAGATGGCATCTACCTGGCGTATGTGGGATAAGAACTTGTTTCCTAGTCCTTCACCTTTACTCGCACCTTTTACAATTCCTGCAATATCAGTGAACTCAAATGCTGTCGGCACGGTTTTCTTCGGTTGAACCAATTCCGTTAGTTTATCAAGACGGTAATCAGGTACTTCTACGATCCCGACGTTGGGATCGATCGTACAGAAAGGGTAGTTGGCAGACTCTGCACCTGCTTTTGTGATTGCATTAAATAAAGTTGATTTCCCGACATTCGGCAAACCAACGATTCCAGCTGTTAAAGCCATTTTGGTCACTCCTCATTAATTGGAACTATATTTATTCTGCCTGGATTTTCGGCAGCACATGTCTAAAATTATTCAAACCTTTTTTAATTATAGGTTTTAAGTGATAGAAACACAAGTGGAGGGGGGGGAGGTATGATTCAAAATGGCGGGTTGCCTGGTGTTTATGCTATTTCAGAGATAAAAAAGAGAGAGTATTCCTTATGCGATACACTCTCTTCCTGAATTCTATATTTTATTCACCAGCCGACTCCAATACCTTCTTCATTTTCTTGGAAAACTCTCTTCTCGGAAGCATGATACTGTGGTCACATCCCTGGCACTTGATCCTGATATCCATGCCCATTCTGATGATTTTCCATCGGTTGGCACCGCATGGGTGAGGCTTTTTCATTTCAACGACATCGTTCATTTGAAAGCTTTTTGGTTCCATACTGTTTCCCCCCTACTCACTATCAAGCTGTTTCCTGCTCGTTTCAATACTTTCTTCTTCCTGTCTATTATACATAACCATTCGTGGGAATGGGATTTCAATTCCATGTTCATCCAGAACGGTTTTGACGTCTTTTCTGATCTTACGTGCAATTCCCCAATGCTGCATGGGAGCTGTTTCGGCAACAATCCTCATCACTACATCGGAGGCACCTAGAGTCTGCACCCCTAAAAGGTCAGGCGGTTTTATTAAATCTTCATATTTTTGCGGCAAGGTCTGCAGGAATTCACTTAACACTTTTTCCGCTTCTTCTATGTTTTCTTCATACGCAATGCTGACATCCACAATAGCAATACTATTATGGATGGAAAAGTTGGTTACCTCGGCAATATTTCCATTCGGCAATATATGCAGTTCACCTGTCCAACTCTTGATTTTGGTCGTCCTCAGTCCTATTTCTTCAACAAATCCTTCTGCATTCCCGACTCGGACATAATCGCCAACCGAGAATTGGTCTTCAAATATGATGAAGAATCCTGTGATGATATCACGGACAAGGTTCTGTGCACCAAAACCGACGGCGAGTCCGACGATACCGGCACCGGCTAAAAGGGCACCAATCTCAACTCCCATGTTGGTTAAAATCATTGTGATTGCTATAAAATACACCACATAGGTTAGAACATTTTCAAGAAGTTTACTTAATGTAGCTTCCCGTCTCTCCGTTATTTTAAAAGGGGAACGTGACCGGACCCTGAATATATTTCTAATAATGGTTTTTCCTATTTTAAGAATAACAGCCGTTAAAATGATGATTAAAAGAATCTTTATTGAAACTATGGAAATCTTTATCCATAAGTCATCACTGATCAGTCTGTCCCAGATTTCCAATGTTGCATCTTTTGCCGTATCAACTTGATCCTGAATGTCCTCTTTTGCATTTTCTTCAATTGTCTGACTCATAAGAACTCACTCCTATAAAGCACTCTGAAAATATATTTCATTGTATCAAGTTTACCCCTATTTGAATAGCGGCAAGCAAACTATTAGAAAATTGTTTAAAAAGTCTTAGTTTGTGACAAATACATAATACTATGTATAGATAAGCCTATTTTTCCGTATACTGTTACTACTATCTGCAAAGGAGTGGAAGGAATGAATCTGAAAAAGGGTTTTTTTGAGCGGAAATCAGAACCTTACCGGGTGCTGCATGATGATGAAAAAGCAGCAGCATCTCTTTCTGAGGAACTGCTCACCATGCTTCCGACAGCCTTACGACCCGTCGTGATCGTTTGTATAGGGACTGACCGCTCAACAGGCGATTCCTTAGGACCACTCGTCGGCACCTTTTTAGACGAAAAGATAACGGACGGTTTTCATATCTACGGCACACTCGATGAACCTATTCATGCGGTGAATCTGGAAGAGCGGCTTGCCGAAATCAGGGAAAAACACCATAATCCTTTCATTATCGGGATTGATGCATGCCTGGGAAGACTGAAGAGTGTCGGAGCGATTCAGCTTGGCAATGGGCCTGTAAAGCCGGGAGCTGGTGTGAACAAGGAACTTCCTGACGTTGGTGATATTCATATTACGGGTATCGTAAATGTCAGTGGATTCATGGAATTCTTTGTGCTGCAGAACACAAGATTGAATCTTGTCCTCAAGATGGCCAGAATCATTTCAGAAGGCATTCATTTGGCAAGCATAACAAGACCGAGAAAAGAATCATTCTTCAAAATAAACGTTAACGAAGAAAAACAGCAATTGCTTTAATCGAAAAACACACCAGGCATTTTAGGCGCTTAGTGTGTTTTTTGATTATATAAAATACTCCTGATATCCATAAATGATGGAAACTATCGCAGCTACAACCACTATTCCCGGAAGGAGATTGGCCACACGGATCTTGGTTAATCCGACTAAATTCAAGCCTATAGCAAAAATCATAATTCCTCCGGCAGACGTCATTTCAACAATAAAAGAATCCATGATAGCCTGCGGGACAAAGCGGTCAATTTGTGTCGCAAAGAGTGCGATGGTTCCCTGATAAAGAATGACAGGAATAGCAGAGAACATTACGCCAATCCCTAGAGTAGTAGTAAGGATCAGGGAAGTAAACCCGTCAATAATGGCTTTTGTATAAAGAACATCGTGTGCACCCCTAATTCCGCTGTCCAACGCGCCAATAACTGCCATAGCTCCGATGACAAATATTAGTGTCGCTGTCACGAATCCTTGGGAAATGCTCGTTTCACTATTTGAACCCAGTTTCTTCTCCAGCCAATTTCCTAATGCATTTAATTTATCATCAAGTCCCATCCACTCACCAATTACTGCCCCGAGAACCAGACTGATAATGACAATAAGAAAGTTTTCGCTTTTCATTCCCATTTGCAACCCAAGTACCATTACTGCCAAGCCAATCGCATACATTACTGTACCTTTCATGTTTTCAGGTATGCGGTGCAGCAGCTTGCCGAGCAAAGTCCCAATGATTATACAGGCCCCATTTACTATCGTTCCTAAAAGCACCATAAGACGTTCTCCTTTTTCGGTTATCGAAATACTTTCTACTAAAATAGCACTTTTCTTAAGAATTGCCTACTATTTTTTTACACTAAGGAAGAAAGAATTATAATGCTAAACCCTAAGGATTCTTCAATTACCCCCAACTGAACAGCTGCTCCTAATTTAGATGCGGATTTCTTGTTTCGGATGGCACTTCGCAGTAAAGTAAAGCTTTACATAAAGCTGACCTCCGCTCCAATCAACATATATTGAAATGAAGAGGATATACCAATTATAAAGATAACCGGGTCGTGAGTTGTTTTCATTTAGTTCTTCCTATCACAGCGTTGATTGGAGTGTAGGGGTGTGCGATCTCCTGCGGGAGCAGCGGGACAGGTAAGACCAAAAAATCGGCTAAAAAGCAAAAAAAAAGAACCAACACAACGAATATGGTTAGTTCAATCGTATTGCTTATTTATCTTCCAAATCGCTTAACAACTCAAGAATCCGGTTCAGATCATCCTGAGAGAAAAACTCAAATTCAATTTTCCCTTTTTTCTTGGACTGTTTGATGGAAACATTAGTACCGAATCTTTCTCTTAAGAGAGTTTCCTGTTCTTTAATGAAAACATCTTTCTTTTCGGGTTTCTTTGTTTCACGTGAAACATTTTCGTTTAGTTCATGTATCAGCTTCTCCAGCTGCCTTACATTCAACGATTCTTTGATTATTTTTTCAACAACAGCCTGCAGTTTCTCTTTCTTTCTTAATCCAAGCAGCGCACGTCCATGACCCATCGTGATTTTATCATCAATGATCAGCTGCTGGATTTGTGGAGGCAGGGAAAGAAGACGTATATGGTTTGCAATATGAGGCCTGCTTTTCCCAAGTCTCTTGGCAAGTTGTTCTTGTGTCAGATCCAATTTGTCAATCAATAACTGATACGCATTACCTTCTTCAATTGGAGAGAGGTCTTCGCGCTGCAGGTTTTCCAAGACAGCAAGCTCCATCATTTGCTTATCTGTCAATTCCCTTACAACGACCGGAACTTTATCAAGCTTTGCTGCCTTTGCAGCTCTAAATCTTCTCTCTCCTACCACGATTTCATAGCCTTTTATACTTTTTCTGGCAATGATCGGCTGAAGAATTCCATGTTCTTTAATGGACTCTTTCAATTCTTCAATCGCTTCCGGTTCAAATACCTTTCGGGGCTGATAAGGGTTCGGCCTTAATTCTCTCAGGCTGATTTCCTGTACAGATTCTTCTTTTGCAGCATCAACATTAGTAAATAACGCATTGATTCCTTTACCTAGTCCCTTAGCCATTCGCAGCCACTTCCTTTGCTAGATCTAGATAAACTTCTGCACCCCTGGATTTTGCATCATAAATAATGATTGGTTCCCCATGACTTGGTGCTTCACTTAACCGAATGTTTCTAGGAATAATAGTCCGGTATACTTTATCCTGGAAATACTTCTTCACTTCTTCAATAACCTGGATTCCCAGATTGGTTCGGGCATCCAGCATCGTCAGCAAGACTCCATCAATCATAAGATCATGATTAAGATGCTTTTGTACAAGTCTGACGGTACTTAAAAGCTGGCTCAACCCTTCAAGTGCATAATACTCACATTGGACGGGGATGATGACAGCATCAGAGGCTGTCAAAGCATTGATCGTCAACAATCCGAGGGAAGGAGGACAATCAATGATGATAAAGTCATATTCATCCTTAACTTTTTCAAGTGCCCTCTTTAACCGGACTTCCCTGGAGATAGTCGGAACCAGTTCGATTTCAGCACCTGCCAAGGAAATAGTAGCCGGAACTGCATATAAACGTTCGACTGTAGTTGGTTTTACCAAATCCTTGACTTCGGCATCATCTACTAAAACATCATATATACATTCCTGGACATCACCTTTTTCAATGCCCACACCGCTGGTGGCATTTCCTTGCGGATCAATATCAACAAGCAGTACTTTCTTTCCTATGTATGCTAAGCATGCCCCCAAATTGACGGAGGTTGTCGTTTTTCCAACGCCGCCCTTTTGGTTGGTAATGGCAATTATTCTGCCCAAGGTTTTCACCTGCCCTTTGAACTTCCAATTCTATTAAGAAAATTTGAATAAATTATTGTCTACCTTCTATTCTATCAAAATTCAGGAATAGTTTGTCTTTCATTTCAAAAAAATTCTATTTCCAATTTATATTGAGTTGCGCACATACAAAAAGTGAGAAACCTAATACGTTTCTCACTGAGTTTATTTATAGCTGTTTTATGTGCTTTATTGTGCTTTGAAGGGGAATGAAAAAGTTCCACTCCAGGTGAACGCCTCGCAGATTCACCTGACTAAAAATCGGCAACGCACATTCAGTGACGTACAAACCGCCGCTGGATTCAGTGCTGACCAGTCTCTAAAATCCAAATGAGGCCGCACAAGTTCCAGTTCAATCAACTGTATAAACAGCAGAGGGTTGACGTTTTCCACCCAACGCGATTAATTGTTTGATCTTGTTATAAAAAGTAAGTATAACAGGTATCGCACAGAATGCTAAGGATCTATAAACAGCAAATTATGCCAAACAGCCATATGATATATCTATTAATATAGTAATCAGAAAAAATGGCAGATTCAATTAGAATTTACTTTTTCTTAGGGATGCGAATCGTAAACTGATAGTATTCTTCATGTTCTTCTTCTTCGGAATCCAGGTTGATTCCGCTGTCAGAAACCATGGACAGGGACTGGCGGATGGTATTCACTGCTATCCGCATATCTTTACTGAAGGCCCTGCGTTTCGGTTTCGGTTTTTCCTCACCTTCAGAGAGCATTTTATCTACTCGATCTTCTGTTTGTTTAACATTCAGGTTTTTCTCTATGACTTCCTGAAGCAAGGCCACTTGTTTTTCTGGTTTCTTCAAGGGGATGAGGGCTCTTGCATGTCTTTCCGTGATCTGCTTGGCTAGAATCGCTTCCTGTACTTCTTCAGGCAGCTTTAATAGCCGAAGCTTGTTGGCCACAGTCGATTGCCCTTTGCCCAGCCGCTGTGCCAGTGCTTCTTGCGTTAGATTATGAAGTTCAAGCAGCTTTCCGTAAGCGACGGCCTCTTCAATCGGCGATAGCTCTTCCCTTTGCAGGTTCTCTATCAATGCAACAGAAGCTGTTTCTGTATCTGTCAAATTTTTAATGATTGCAGGTACGGTTTCCCATCCAAGCAATGAAACTGCCCGGAAACGGCGCTCCCCTGCAATGATCTCATACTGGTTCTCTCCACTTTCACGCAGGACGATCGGCTGGATGATTCCATGAGTATGAATTGTTCTAGATAGTTCTTCAATCTTCTCTTCGTTAAAGATAGTTCTTGGCTGGAATCGGTTTGGCACAATTTGAGAAATGGGGATATTTTTCACTTCATCTCTGTCACTTGTGTCATTGACAACGCTTTCCAATTCCTGATCATTCTCCTGATCTTTTTCCCCTATGCCAAAAAAACGAGAGAAAGGATGCTTCATCTTCCTACACCACCTTTAAGGAACTCCCTTATTTACTATTCTCTATCATATGACAAGTTCCTGCAATCACTTTGACATTTTCATACATATTAATCGACACTATTTTCGCTTAGTATGATGGTTTGTGCTGCAGGCAGCCGACTCCAATTAACTAAAACAAAATAGATTATTATTATCATTTGAAGAGCAAGCTCATAATCAAACAATAACTTGTCCTGATGTTCAAATCAAAGCAATGACAGGAACCGGTTGCTGCATATAGCTTTTAAACAGTTACTCTAATGGAAGCTTATTTGGTGTTCCCGGTTTCCGTGGATACTTCTTAGGTGTCGGCTTCTCTTTCTGAATAACTATGATGTTTCGTTCGCTTTCTTCAAGAGGAAGCTGGAAAGAATGAACTTCTTTCAGTTTTCCTCCTAATGTCGTGATGGCTTTCTTCGCGACATTCATTTCGTCTGAGGCACTGGCTGCCTTCATCGCAGCAAAGGTACCGTTATTCTTCACTAATGGAAGACATAATTCGCTTAAAACAGACATTCTGGCCACAGCCCTTGCAGTCACAAGGTCATATTGTTCACGATGTTCCGGGTTACGGGCAAATGTCTCGGCACGGTCGTGATAAAAGTGAGTACCTTCCAGGCCTAACTTATCTGAAAGGTGGTTCAAGAATGTAATCCGCTTATTCAAGGAATCGACTATGCTTACCTCAATTTGCGGGAAACAAATTTTCAGGGGAATACTCGGAAAACCAGCACCTGCTCCTACATCGCATACACGGATTTCCCGGTTAAAGTCCAGGTAAAAGGCAGCTGTTATTGAATCATAAAAGTGCTTCAAATACACTTCTTCTTTATCCGTGATTGCCGTTAAATTCATTTTATTGTTCCATTCGACAAGTGTCTCATAGTATTCCGCAAACTGAGCCAACTGCTTTGACGTCAGATTGATGCCTTTTTCGCTCAACTTCTCTGTAAACTGGGTAATATTCATTGCTACAATCCTTCCTTGGAGCTCTATTGATAGGGTTGGGTTAATTTCCAATGGGCGGCTCCCGTATTGGAAATAAAGAGCACTTTTCTAACCACCAACCCTAACCACAGAATAGAACATGAGCCTGATAATAATCTTGTATTATTCCGAAGATACCTTGGCGATTTTTCCTTGTTCGATGTACACAAGTAAAATTGAAACGTCAGCAGGATTCACTCCTGAAATCCTTGACGCTTGGGCCAAAGATAAAGGACGGACTTCTTTCAGTTTTTGCCTCGCTTCAGAAGCCAAGCCATTGATGGCATCATAGTCGATGAAATCTGGGATTTTTTTGTTTTCCATCTTCTTCATCTTATCGACTTGCTGCAGTGACTTCTCAATATAGCCTTCATATTTGATTTGAATTTCCACTTGTTCTTCAATGTCCTCTGTAAGAGGTTCTTCTCTCGGAATCAGCGCTTTGATATGGCTGTAATTCATTTCCGGGCGACGGAGAATGTCGGAAGCCAATATTCCGTCTTTCAACTCGCTCCCGCCTGCTTCCTTGATTACGTTTTGTGTCTCTTCATTCGGCTTCAGCCTGATCGTTTGCAGACGTGCTTTTTCTTCCTCAACAAGCGCTTTTTTTGTTAGGAAGCGCTCATACCGTTCGTCTGAAATCAGTCCGATTTTATGACCGATATCTGTTAGACGAAGATCAGCGTTATCATGGCGGAGAAGTAACCTATATTCCGCTCGGGAAGTTAGAAGGCGGTAAGGCTCATTCGTTCCTTTCGTTACAAGGTCATCAATCAGTACGCCAATATACGCATCCGAACGATTTAGAATGACTTCTTCTTTATCCAAAGCACGGCAGGCAGCGTTAATTCCTGCCATCAAGCCCTGTCCGGCAGCTTCCTCATAGCCTGATGTACCATTGATCTGGCCGGCAGTATAAAGGTTCTTGATTTTTTTCGTTTCCAAAGTCGGCCATAGCTGTGTAGGAACGATGGAATCATATTCAATTGCGTATCCTGCTCTCATTAACTGAGCCTTTTCAAGTCCAGGTATTGTCGCAAGTATTTTCATTTGCACATCTTCAGGAAGACTCGTCGATAAACCTTGCACATACACTTCTTGTGTATTTTTCCCTTCTGGTTCTAGGAAAATTTGATGTCTTGGTTTGTCATTGAAACGGACGACTTTATCCTCAATGGAAGGGCAATAACGCGGTCCGGTCCCCTTGATCATCCCTGAGTACATTGGTGAACGGCCTAAATTATCATCGATCAACTGATGTGTTTCGGCGTTCGTATAGGTAAGCCAGCATGGAAGCTGGTCCGTGATATACTTTGTTGTTTCATAACTGAATGCCCGTGGCACATCATCACCAGGTTGAATTTCTGTTTTCGAATAATCAATGGTTTTACTGTTCACACGCGGCGGTGTTCCTGTTTTGAAGCGAACCATATCGAAACCAAGCTCCTGCAAATGTTCTGAAAGCTTAATGGAAGGCTGCTGATTATTAGGGCCGCTTGAATATCTCAAATCTCCAAGGATGATTTCCCCGCGAAGGAATGTACCAGTAGTGATAACCACAGTTTTTGCGCGGTATTCTGCACCCGTTTGCGTTACCACCCCTTTACATTCATCGTCTTCGATGATCAGGCTTTCCACCATTCCCTGTAAAAGAGTCATATTCGGTTCATCTTCAATCGTTTTCTTCATTTCATGCTGATATGCAAATTTATCCGCCTGTGCCCTCAGTGCACGCACGGCAGGTCCTTTTCCTGTATTCAGCATACGCATTTGGATATGGGTCTTATCAATATTCCTGCCCATTTCTCCTCCAAGTGCATCTATTTCCCTGACCACAATCCCTTTGGCCGGACCGCCTACTGACGGATTACACGGCATAAATGCGACCATGTCGAGGTTGATGGTTACCATCAAAGTTTTAGCGCCCATTCTTGCAGCTGCCAATCCCGCTTCCACGCCTGCATGACCTGCACCGATAACGATGACATCAAATTGTCCTGCTTCATATTGCATCGTTTTCGTTTCCTCCTTAATAATGGTGATTCTTATAGTTGAAAAAGTTTTATCATAACTGAGTATTTATTTTCCTAGACAGAATTGAGAGAAAAGCTGATCAATCAAGCTTTCATGGACACTTTCACCGATGATTTCACCCAACAGCTCCCATGTTCTTGTCAAATCGATCTGGGCAATATCAATCGGAGTTCCCATTTCCACTCCGTTAATGGCCTCATCAATAGCCCCATGAGCTTGGTTCAACAAAGCAATATGGCGGCTGTTTGAAACATACGTCATATCTCCTGCTTCAAGCGATCCAGCGAAAAATAAGGTAGAAATGGCTTCTTCAAGTTCATCGATTCCCTGTTCTTCCAATAAAGAAGTCGTCACGACGGCATGTTCGGCTGCCAATTCTTTCACTCTATCCATATCAATCTTCTGAGGAAGATCGGTTTTGTTGACGATAACAATGACATCCATGCCCTCCACTGCTTTGAAGAGTTGTTCATCTTCATAAGTGAACTCATCTGAGTAATTGAGGACAAGCAAAATTAAATCGGCTTCTTTCAATACTTGCCTAGACCGTTCTACACCGATTCTCTCCACAATATCTTCCGTTTCCCTTATACCAGCCGTATCAACCAGTCGGAGTGGAACTCCCCGGACATTCACATATTCTTCAATGACATCACGAGTAGTACCCGGAATATCTGTCACAATTGCCTTATTTTCATGAACAAGGCTGTTTAACAATGAAGACTTTCCTACATTAGGCCTTCCGACAATGACCGTTGAAAGACCTTCCCTTAAAATTTTTCCCTGCTCAGAAGTACGAAGCAGTTTTTCAATTTCATCCCGTACATATTTGGATTTCTCTAGCAATACACCGTGTGTCATTTCTTCGACATCGTCATATTCGGGATAGTCAATATTGACCTCCACGTGGGCCAGTGTTTCTAAGATTTCCTGTCGGAGCTTGCGGATCAGCTTGGATAATCTTCCTTCCATCTGATTAAGGGCTACGTTCATTGCCCGGTCCGTTTTTGCCCTGATTAAATCCATGACGGCTTCAGCCTGAGATAAATCTACTCTTCCATTAAGGAACGCTCTTTTGGTGAACTCACCCGGTTCTGCCAAACGGGCTCCATTTTTCAAGACCAGCTGCAAGACTTTATTGACGGAAACCAACCCGCCGTGGCAATTAATTTCTATGATATCTTCACGTGTGAAGGTTTTTGGGCCTTTCATGACTGACATCATGACTTCCTCTACGACTGCACCAGTGGAAGAATCGACGATATGGCCATAATTGATCGTGTGGGAAGCAAACTCATGGACAGAGTTGCCCTTGATTCCCTTGAACACTTTGTCTGCGATATCGAAAGCCTGGTCACCGCTCAGACGGACAATGGCAATCGCACCTTCTCCCATTGGAGTAGAAATGGCTGCAATTGTATCGAATTCCATCTCTCTCACCTCTTTTCGTATACTGATTTTCTTTTGAACACAACAAATGATCCGGAACGCCTTTTTTTAATAAGGTAGCCATTCCGGTAACAAAATATCTATTTAATCAAATGATTTATTTAAAAGGCGTTATTTCCTCTAAATGATTAGAATATCATAATCCCCAACGTTACAAAAGTTTCGCTTATCATTTATCCACAAAGACATTTTTCTTATTCTCTCATTTTAACTTATCCACATGTGAATAACAATAAAGCGAATCTGAACTTTCTGCGACTGACGGTCTGTTTTTAAAAATTCGTTTTTCATTCGGGAGAGTCAGATGAGGATAAAGAAGCGATTCCATCACATTCGAACTTTTTTAATAGTATCCGAAGTAGACGTACCGAATCGTATGGAAGTATGGATTCAATTTAGAGTGAAGGTAATTTTAGATGAAGAAGTAGAAAAACGCTTAGCGGCCCATTGAGAGAACAAATATTCATGAGATGATAGTTCTTAAACTTTGTTGCTATTTAATATAAATTTCATAAGATATGCCTTTATTCACAGAAAATAAAATATGCTGGTAGCAAGAAAAGAGCTATTCACCTTGTTCAGAGAAAAAAGCCCTTGTCTCCAAAGGAAAAATCCGGCTCTTTGGATTTTTCCGAGAGCAACAATATATACGAAAACAGCGTTTCGATAACACCCTTTACTCGTTTTTACGCAAAAAAAATCCAGGCTGGATAAACAACCTGGATGTGTTTGTCTATTATCTTTTTGGTGCAATGACGATGTAGCGATTTGGTTCAGAGCCTTCTGAAAATGTATCAACTTTTTTCGATCTTACCAAAGCAGAATGAATCACTTTACGTTCGTAAGACGGCATGGGTTCCAATGAGACTTTTCGATTGGTTCTTACCGCTTTCTCTGCAAGTCTTTCTGCCAGGTTCGATAGAGTTTGTTTTCTTCTTTCACGATAATTTTCAGCATCTAGAACGACTGTTAAAAATTGATCAGAATAACGATTGGCGACAAGACCAGCCAAGTGTTGAAGGGAATTCAATGTCTGACCCCTCTTACCGATCAGCAAGGCAATTTTTTCACCTGACAATTGAAATTCCGCATTACGGCCTTCCACTTTCATTTCAACTTCAACATCAATTCCCATCATGTTGCTGACAGAAACCAAGTATTTCTTCACTTCATCGAAAGGATTGATAACCTTTTTAACAAGAACTGTTGCAGGACGGGATCCAAAAAGACCAAAAAACCCCTTTTTCCCCTCATCCTTTACTGCAATTTCTGCTTCTTCCCTGGTGATATTCAATTGAGCTAGTGCGGATTCTACTGCTTCTTCGACCGATGGACCAGTAGCAGTTACTTCTCTCACTTTTTCGCTCCTCCATTTTTGGCAAGTTCCTTCTGTTCTTTGATATCCGGACCTTTAATGAAGTACGTTTGAATGATCATGAAGATGTTACCGACTACCCAGTATAAAGAAAGAGCTGCTGGGAAGTTGATTGCAAAGATGATAATCATTACTGGCATGATATAAAGCATCATGGCCATTTGTGGATTTTGATTCGCTGTTCCTGCCATCATCATTTTTTGCTGAATGAACGTTGTTACACCAGCAATTAGCGGCAGAAGGTACAACGGATCCGGCTGTCCAAGGTCAAACCATAAGAAAGTATGGTTTTTGATTTCTTCAGTACGGACGATTGCATGGTAGAAACCAATCAGAATCGGCATCTGCACGATTAACGGGAAACATCCTGCCAGCGGATTAACTCCATGCTTTTGGAAAAGCCCCATTGTTTCCTGCTGCAACTTTTGCTGTGTCTGTGCGTCTTTTGAGCTGTATTTTTCACGAAGCTTCTGCATCTCTGGCTGAAGTGCCTGCATCGCTTTTGAATTTTTCGTCTGTTTGATCATCAATGGCAGGATCGCCAAACGGATAATCAATGTAACGATGATGATACCTAATCCGTAACTTCCATCAAAAAACTCGGAAACTTTTATAATTAATAATGAAAGAGGATAGACAATATATTCATTCCAAAAACCGGTATTATCCTCTGTAATCGGTTGGTTATATTCCATGCAGCCTGACAAGACTGTTACAAGCCCAATCAAAACCAGCACGGCTAAAAATCTTTTTTTCACCCTCTGCTTCCTCCCTAATTCTTTTTATCTTGGACAACCTGGCTTGTCCATCAATCATCCCGATCATCTGTTTTTCAATCATCGGAACTTGTGCAAACACAGAGATATTGTAACATTTTTTATAGTTACTATGCTGTAGAAACTTGTCTAAGTTCTTACGATTTTTCTATCTCCTTTTGTCAGTCTGCGTTTGCTGACTTACTCGTAAGGCTTTGCTTTTCTTCAATACATGGATCATACTTTTTTTGATTTCATGAAAATCCATATCGGCCGCCGGTTTTCTGGCGATAATAACATAATCATAGTTATTTTTAACTTCATCTTTCAGTTCCAGGAATACCTGTCTGATGTATCGTTTAATTTGATTACGGACGACAGCGTTTCCAATTTTCTTGCTGACAGAAAGACCAATTCTGAAATATTGCTGATCCTCTTTATGCAGTTTGTAAACGACAAACTGTCTGTTGGCAATCGATGTCCCCTTCTTGAAGACCTCTTGAAACTCAATATTTTTTTTGACTCGTTGTTCTTTTCGCATTTACCCACCTGCTATTTTCTAAAAGTAAATCTGTTATCTGTTTTCTCTATTATAGAAAGTTTTATACTTCCGCTCATCCGCCTTTGCAAAGAAATCTTATTCCCCTTCTTCGGGCAGATCCTGAAGTTTTTCCTGCAATAATTGAAAAAAGACCACTGATAAATTCAGTGGCCTAGGCAGATAATACTTTTCTTCCTTTTTGACGACGGCGAGCTAGAACTTTACGGCCGTTTTTAGAGCTCATACGTGCACGGAAACCGTGGTTTTTGCTTCTTTTACGAGAATTTGGTTGGAACGTTCTTTTCATATATGACACCTCCCTAAAGGAATGGATAAAATTATAGGTTATAGACAGTCTTTTCAATTATAAAGAGAGGGACAAAAATTGTCAATACCACTCCACCTGTATTTAGGAATGGTAAAATATGATTTTTTTATTTGATACCAGTGATATTCTGAATGTTGAACTTCCTCCCCTTATGAGTTGCATGAGTGGTAAACTTCCTTTTTTTCGATTTGATGAATCGCAGCCCGATGATAGTAACCATTTGTTCCAGTATTGTTCTATATTATGACCCTTACGTTCAATTAATGAGGGTACTGCGTTGGCAATTTTTTTTACTCCTCGGCAGGATTGGTTTCTTAGTTTCCGCTTCTTTCCTCTCTTTGCCCCTAATCTGATCTGGAATCAAACTCGACCTCAACTTCCCTGCCTATACCAGAATAAAACTGCGCTTAGGTCTCAATCTTGTCTTTTCCTCTTTAATTCTCACTCAGAAATTTAAAATTAATCATGAACACTATTTCATGAAGGCATATTTTATTTAGGCTTACCGCCTGAAGAGAAAATATCTAAACTACCAAAGCAGCAATGGTTGCGTATTGTGTCTTTTGAAATGGCTCTTTTCGTAAACTTTGTTGCTATTTAATACAAACTGTAAAAAATACTTACTTAATTAACCAGAAATAGCTGATAAATAAGAAGAAAAGAGCTAATTCACCTTGTTCAGAGAAAAAAGCCCTAGTCTCCAAGGGAAAAATCCGGCTCTTTGGATTTTCTGAGAGCAACAATATATACGAAAACAGCGTTTGAAATACAAGACTAGAGCCCTAAAATCTGTTCGTCGCTGAACGGCCGTGTTCGCTTTTTGGTTCATCGCCCCCGCTAAGTCACGCACCTGGAGTGCAAATCTGCCAGCTATTTATCAAAGGCTCTTTCTTGAAGAAAAGAGCTACTCTCCCTGTTCAGTAACCAGGGGAAAAATCCGGTAGCAGGGATTCTTCCGAAAGCAACAATCTAAACGAAAAGCCTTATTAAAAAACATAGAAATAGCTTTTACAATAACAAAGCTGCTCTTTTTTATTAATCACTAATTCCCCGAATTATTTCTGAAAATAAGTTAAAAATAAAAAAATGTTTTTTGGCCGCCGAACAATTTCAAACCATTTTACAATCGTTGACCAAAAAATATGATTTTCGCTCCGAACACTATATGTGGATATTTTTCGACATGAAAATAAACTATCCACAACACATATTGACACCTTTTTCACATATAAATACCCTGTGGAAAAGTTTTTTCAACAAGAATGAGGTATTGTGGATAAACTTTAAAAGCCATTGCAACCGCAAGGATATTCTGATATGATTATTGTGTTTTCACTCTGAATTACTATTGTTGGTAAAATGCGTTATCCACAGTTGGTGGATAACTTGTGGATAGTTTATACAGAGCCTTTGTAAAAGGTTGTCCACAAAAGGTGGATATTGTCGAATAACCGTTTTTCTTCCTATATATATTTTTTTCCACATTCATAGTTTTGTATTTTTATTAATCACAGACATTCACTAGGGAGTCAGGTTGTACAATCATTGTACATACTCTTAGAGGAAAAGGAGGGGACCAGTTTGGAGAATATAGGGGACTTATGGAATAAAGCCCTTTCGAATATAGAGAAAAAGATCAGTAAGCCAAGCTTTGATACATGGCTTAAATCAACCAAAGCTCATTCCATACAAGGAGATACACTCGTCATCACCGCTCCCAATGAATTTGCAAGAGATTGGCTGGAAGGAAGGTATTCTCAATTAATTTCCGATGTTTTATTAGAGATTACTGGTGAAGAACTCATTGTTAAATTTATTATCCCGCAAAACCAGGAACCGGAAGAATTTGATATACCTGTACCTCCTAAAAAAGTCGTTGATAATGATGATGGTCAGGAATTTCAGCAAAATATGCTCAATCCTAAATATATGTTCGATACCTTCGTCATTGGATCCGGGAACCGCTTTGCTCATGCTGCATCACTTGCTGTTGCAGAAGCTCCGGCAAAAGCCTACAATCCCCTGTTTATCTATGGAGGAGTAGGACTGGGCAAAACCCACTTAATGCATGCAATCGGCCATTATGTACTTGAGCATAATCCGGCAGCAAAAGTCGTTTATTTATCATCTGAAAAATTTACGAATGAATTCATTAATTCCATTCGAGACAATAAAGCAGTAGATTTCCGCAATAAATATCGTAATGTCGATGTCCTATTGATTGATGATATTCAATTTCTTGCCGGCAAAGAACAAACTCAGGAAGAATTCTTCCACACGTTCAATACGCTGCATGAAGAAAGCAAGCAAATTGTTATTTCTAGTGACCGGCCTCCAAAAGAGATTCCAACTCTTGAAGACAGGCTCCGTTCCCGTTTTGAATGGGGGTTGATCACTGACATCACACCTCCCGATCTTGAAACCAGGATTGCCATCTTAAGAAAGAAGGCTAAAGCGGAAGGCCTCGATATTCCTAATGAAGCCATGTTATATATCGCCAATCAAATAGATTCCAACATCCGTGAGCTTGAGGGTGCTTTGATCAGAGTCGTCGCTTATTCTTCGCTGATCAATAAAGATATCAATGCCGATCTTGCGGCGGAAGCATTAAAAGATATCATTCCTAGTTCAAAACCAAAAGTGATTACAATTGCTGATATCCAGAGGGTTGTCGGTGAGCAGTTCAATGTTAGAATGGAAGATTTCAAAGCGAAGAAGCGGACGAAATCCATAGCATTCCCAAGGCAGATCGCCATGTATCTATCCAGGGAAATGACGGATTTTTCACTTCCTAAAATCGGAGAAGAGTTCGGAGGCAGGGACCACACCACTGTCATTCATGCCCATGAGAAGATTTCGAAGATGCTCGGATCTGATTCCACTTTCCAGCACCAGCTGAAAGAAATCAGGGATCTCCTGAAAAATTAAATAAAGAGTTATCCTTAATACTGTTAATAACTTGGTCATGTTTTTACACAGTCTGTCCACATGTGGATAGGCTGTGTTTACTTTCGTTTTTTGTACTTATCCACATACTAACAGGCCCTATTACTACTAGTACTATTTTTTTATAAATATATTAGTATATGCTGCAGTAAAAAAATTATGTTCAAACTGGAGGAAAAGATAATGAAATTTGTTATCCAAAGGGACGATCTCGTACAAAGTGTCGGAGATGTAATGAAAGCTGTAACGTCCAGAACAACAATTCCGATTCTTACTGGTATTAAAATTATTGCGAATGAAGAAGGAGTCACACTAACAGGAAGTGATTCAGATATTTCAATCGAGTCTTTTATCCCAAAAGAAGAAGAAGGCAATGAGATTGTAGAAGTTCTCGAAACAGGCGGAATCGTACTTCAAGCGAAGTTCTTCAGTGAAATCGTCAAAAAACTTCCTATGGATACTGTTGAAATTGAAGTTCAAAATCATTTACAAACAGTCATTCGCTCAGGAAAAGCAGAATTTAACTTGAACGGCTTAGATCCTGAAGAATATCCTCATCTGCCGCAAATTGAAGAAGGAAATGCTTTGAAGGTTCCTACTGATTTGTTAAAAACAATGATCAGACAGACTGTGTTCGCGGTGTCCACCTCAGAAACACGCCCCATCTTGACAGGTGTAAACTGGAAGGTCGAAAACGGGGAACTAAACTGTATTGCAACAGACAGCCATCGTCTGGCAATGAGAAAAGCACCGCTTGAGAATGACAACGGAAAAGAATACAACATTGTTATTCCAGGCAAAAGTTTGACAGAGCTGAGTAAAATCCTGGATGACAACTCAGAATTAGTTGAAATTGTCATTACGGATAACCAAGTTCTATTCAAGGCAAAACATTTAATGTTTTTCTCCAGGTTGCTGGAAGGAAATTATCCTGACACTAGCCGTTTGATTCCAAATGAGAGCAAAACGGAACTGACCCTGACGACAAAAGAGTTTCTTCAGGCCATTGACCGTGCTTCGCTATTGGCGAGAGAGGGAAGAAATAACGTTGTCAAACTATCTACAATTGAACAAGGCTTTGTTGAAATTTCTTCTAATACCCCAGAAATTGGAAAAGTTATAGAAGAAGTCCAAAGTCAATCCATTGAGGGAGAAGAGTTGAAAATTTCCTTTAGTGCTAAATACATGATGGATGCTCTAAAAGCGTTAGAAGGAACTGAAATTCATATCAACTTTACAGGCGCGATGAGACCTTTCGTCATCAAACCTCTTCATGATGATTCCATACTGCAGTTGATCCTGCCGGTAAGAACGTATTAATCACAAATAAATTTGACTGGCTTTATAACACCGTTCAAGAGTTATATAGCCAGTCTCTTTTTCTTTTACGGTGAGAATTATTAGTGTTGTAACCAGTTGATTCAACGGGAAGACAGTTCGCAAGGGGATTTCACCTGTCCTGCAGAACTTAAGGAGTGAACAATTGTGGGAACAAATGCTTTATCACTTTAAAGCACTAAGAGGGACTGTCCCTTTCAGTGATTTAAAGTATTAAAGTACTGCCGGTATAGGGGTAGAGAGGGGAACACAGGTTGTGTTTTGTATTAAGGTGAAAATATAGTAAAATATATTATTAGATATTAATGTCGGAAAGTAGTGATGTATCGTGGAAAAGCAAATTGCAATAGATACTGAATATATTACATTGGGACAATTCCTGAAGCTTGCAGAACTCATTCAATCAGGAGGAATGGCCAAGTGGTTTCTGAGCGAATATGAAGTATTCGTTAACGGGGAGCAAGACCAAAGAAGAGGAAGAAAATTGAGGGTTGGAGACAGAGTCGAAATTGAAGAAAATGGGGCTTTCATCATCTCTGACGAAAAATAAGAGGATGTCTGTACATGTACATTGAAGAAATACAGCTCAAAAATTATCGGAACTATGACTCCGTTGATATCTCTTTTGAAAACAATGTGAACGTCATACTGGGTGAAAATGCCCAGGGAAAGACTAATATCATGGAGTCGATATATGTTTTGGCGATGGCAAAATCCCACAGGACATCAAATGATAAAGATTTGATACGCTGGGATGAGGAATATGCTAAAATAAAAGGTAGGATTAAAAAACATAATGGCTCGCTTCCCTTGGAATTAGTCATCTCCAAAAAAGGAAAGAAAGCCAAGTCCAATCATATTGAACAAAAGAAATTAAGCCAGTATGTTGGAAATATGAATGTCGTCATGTTTGCGCCTGAAGATCTCCACCTTGTAAAAGGGAGCCCTCAAGTAAGGCGTCGTTTTATTGATATGGAAATCGGGCAGGTATCCCCTGTCTATTTGCATGATATCGCGTTATACCAGAAGATCCTTCAACAGCGGAATCATTATCTGAAAATGCTTCAGACGAGGAAGCAGAAGGATGAAACGATGCTGGATGTCCTGACAGAGCAGCTGACAGAGGTCTCTGCCAAGATAATCAGGAAGCGGTTCGAATTCATAGAGCTTCTGCAAGAATGGGCACGTCCGATCCATTCAGGTATATCAAGGGGTCTTGAAACACTTGATATTCAATATAAGCCCTCTATTGATGTATGCGATGATCAAGATTGGTCGAAAATGATAGACATAATAGCTGAAAAGTTTCACACTATCAGGCAGCGTGAGATAGACAGAGGTGTGACGCTTGCCGGCCCTCACCGCGATGACCTCCAATTCTTTGTCAACGATAGGGATGTCCAGACATTCGGTTCACAGGGACAGCAGCGAACAACCGCCCTTTCCTTGAAGCTTGCCGAAATAGAGCTGATCCATTCGGAGATAAAAGAATATCCAATCTTGCTTTTAGATGATGTATTGTCTGAATTAGATGATTTCAGACAGTCCCATTTATTAAATACAATCCAAGGAAAAGTCCAAACATTTGTAACAACCACGAGTGTTGACGGCATCGATCATCAGACACTGAATGATGCTACAACCTTTGAAGTTGAAACAGGTCATATAGAGAGAGTGAAGTGAGGTGTTTCCATGTATATTCATGTTGGGGAAGATGTGATGGTAAGAACAGATGAAATTGTTGCGATTCTCGACAAGGATACTGTCCAGTTTTCGGAAGAAATGCAATTATTTTTGAAAAAGAAAGAAAAACAGACGAGTAACCTGGCCAAAGGTACATATAAGTCTCTGGTGGTCACCGTGGACCAGCTTTATCTTTCACCATTGGCATCCACCACATTGAAGAAGCGTTCAAAAAAATGGAATACCCATGACAATCTTTTAAATAGATAGAGGAATTACTAAACATTTTATATTCAAGCATGATTACATGCACAGGAAGTGTAGGTGAATTGGTTTGACAATGGAACAAGAACAAAGACAATCTTATGATGAGAATCAGATACAGGTTTTAGAAGGTTTGGAAGCGGTAAGAAAGCGTCCCGGGATGTATATCGGTTCCACTAGTTCCAAAGGGCTGCATCACTTGGTGTGGGAAATCGTCGATAACAGTATCGATGAGGCGCTTGCGGGCTACTGTTCTGAAATCAAGGTAAGCATTGAAAAGGATAATAGCATAACCGTACAAGATAACGGACGCGGAATCCCGGTCGGTATCCATGAGAAGATGGGAAGACCTGCTGTGGAAGTCATCATGACGGTTCTCCACGCCGGTGGTAAGTTCGGTGGCGGAGGATATAAAGTTTCAGGTGGTCTTCATGGAGTGGGTGCATCGGTCGTTAATGCCCTGTCCACTGAATTAGAGGTATTTGTACACCGTGATGGCAAAATCCATTATCAGAAATTCGAAAAAGGTGTGCCGAGCGGTGACTTAAAAGTAACAGGAGAATCAGATGTAACAGGAACAATCATCCACTTTAAACCTGATCCTGAAATTTTCACTGAAACAACGGAATACGAATATGACATCCTTGCTAACCGATTGCGTGAGCTGGCATTCCTGAACAGAGGAATCAAAATCATCATTGAAGATAATCGGGTGGAAGATAAAAAGAATGAATACCACTATGAGGGCGGAATCAAGTCATATGTGGAACATTTGAATCGTTCAAAAGAAGTTGTCCATGAAGAGCCTATCTATATTGAAGGTGAAAAAGATAATATTTCCGTGGAAATCGCCCTGCAGTACAATGATGGATTTGCGAGCAATCTTTATTCTTTCGCTAATAATATTCACACATATGAAGGCGGTACACATGAATCCGGATTCAAGACGGCCCTGACCCGTGTAATCAATGATTATGCCCGGAAAAATCATTTATACAAAGAAAGTGATGCGAATCTTTCTGGAGAAGATGTGCGTGAGGGTATCACAGCAATTATATCCATCAAGCATCCAGACCCGCAGTTTGAAGGGCAGACCAAAACCAAACTGGGCAATTCAGAAGCAAGGACCATTACCGATGCACTGTTCTCAGAGCATTTCGAGTCTTTCTTATTGGAGAACCCTGTTGTTGCAAGAAAAGTAGTCGATAAAGGGTTAATGGCAGCCAGAGCGAGATTAGCAGCGAAAAAAGCCCGTGAGCTTACCCGCCGCAAGAGTGCCCTGGAAGTTTCCAGCTTGCCTGGTAAATTGGCCGACTGCTCTTCAAGGGACCCTAAAATCAGTGAAATATACATCGTTGAGGGAGACTCTGCCGGTGGCTCTGCCAAGCAGGGACGTGATCGTCACTTCCAGGCGATATTGCCTTTGAGAGGGAAAATCATCAATGTTGAGAAAGCACGCCTTGATAAGATTCTTTCCAACAATGAGGTACGTGCCATGATTACAGCATTGGGAACAGGAATTGGAGAAGACTTCGACATATCCAAGGCCCGTTATCAAAAGGTCGTCATCATGACTGATGCCGATGTCGATGGAGCGCACATCCGTACATTGCTGCTGACATTCTTCTATCGCTACATGAGACAAATCATCGAAGCGGGATATATTTATATCGCACAACCGCCTTTATATCAAATCAAGCAAGGTAAGAAGATAGAGTATGTCTATTCAGACAAACAGCTGGAGGAAGCACTGGCTCAAATGCCAGCACAGCCAAAGCCGGGAATTCAGCGCTATAAAGGTCTAGGTGAGATGAACGCTACACAGCTCTGGGAAACAACAATGGATCCTGAGTATAGAACGCTTCTGCAGGTTAGCCTGGAAGACGCAATCGAAGCGGATGAAACGTTCGAAATGCTGATGGGGGACAAAGTAGAGCCGCGAAGAAACTTTATTGAAGACAATGCTGCATATGTGAAAAACCTGGACGTTTAATTCATCAGCAGGATAGAAGCATTTTTTCTATCCTGTCTTTTACATAAGTCCCTTATACCATCAAAGGGAGACAGCACTAATATATGAAAAAATCTCTGACTTTAAGTTTTAAAAGACAATATAGATTCAGGTTGATAGAGAAGGATGAGTAACCTCAATGGGACAGTGGAACGGTTGAGAAGCCGAGCAGCCCTGCCCCGCGGACGGCATCGGCATCCATGAATGAAAATCAACCGGCCTTTTTTCAAAGAGTGAGAAAGAAACAAAAGTGGACATAGGTAGCTAAATACCTTTTAAAAGGAGGTCCCTTCTATTATGGCGGAAACACCACGTTCTAATGTAAAAGAAATTAATATAAGCCATGAAATGCGTACATCTTTCCTGGATTATGCAATGAGTGTTATCGTTTCGCGTGCATTGCCTGATGTACGTGATGGTTTAAAACCCGTACACCGAAGAATTTTATATGCGATGAATGACCTGGGAATGACATCTGATAAAGCTTATAAAAAATCTGCCCGTATCGTCGGTGAAGTAATCGGTAAGTATCATCCGCACGGTGACACTGCTGTATACGATACGATGGTTCGTATGGCGCAGGATTTCAACTATCGTTATATGCTTGTAGACGGCCATGGAAACTTCGGGTCTGTTGACGGAGATTCAGCAGCAGCCATGCGTTATACAGAAGCAAGAATGTCCAAGATATCAATGGAAATCATTCGTGATATCAACAAAGATACGATCGACTACAGGGATAACTATGACGGATCGGAACGTGAACCGATTGTAATGCCTTCACGATTCCCTAACCTTTTGGTGAATGGATCATCCGGAATCGCTGTAGGAATGGCGACCAACATACCGCCACACCAACTGGGCGAAGTCATTGACGGACTGCTTGCATTGAGCCATGACCCTGAAATCACGATCCAGGAATTGATGGATTATATCCCTGGCCCTGATTTCCCTACTGCGGGAATGATCGTCGGCAGAAGCGGAATCCGCAGAGCTTATGAATCAGGTAAAGGCTCCATCACGATGAGAGCGAAAGTAAGAATTGAAACAAAGGCAAATGGAAAAGAAACCATCATTGTCGACGAAATCCCATATCAGGTCAATAAAGCTAAGCTTATTGAAAAAATCGCTGATCTTGTAAGAGACAAGAAGATAGAAGGCATTACAGACCTTCGTGACGAATCAGACCGTAATGGAATGAGGATCGTCATCGAAGTCCGTAAAGACGCCAATGCCAATGTTCTTCTTAATAACCTATACAAACAGACAGCGCTGCAGACAAGCTTTGGTATCAACCTGCTTGCTCTTGTAGATGGGCAGCCGAAGGTCCTGAACTTAAAGCAATGCCTATACTATTATTTAGAGCATCAGAAAGTGGTTATCCGCAGAAGAACTGAATTTGAGCTTAAGAAAGCGGAAGCGCGTGCTCATATCCTGGAAGGACTGCGGATTGCTCTCGACCATATTGATGAAATCATCGCCTTGATCCGCGGCTCTCAAACAACGGATATTGCCCGTGAAGGATTAATGGAAAACTTCTCCCTTAGTGAGAAGCAGGCACAAGCTATCCTTGATATGCGACTTCAGCGTTTAACCGGTTTGGAACGGGATAAAATTGAAAATGAATATCAAGAGCTTGTAAAACTAATTGCTGAACTAAAGGCCATTCTTGCTGATGAAGAAAAAGTACTGGAAATCATCCGTGAAGAATTGAATGAAATCAAAGAACGCTTCAATGATGAACGCCGTACTGAAATCGTTGCTGGAGGCATTGAACAGATTGAGGATGAGGATCTGATTCCACGCGAAAATATTATCCTCACACTGACTCATAACGGATATATCAAGCGCCTTCCTGTTTCCACTTACCGCAGCCAGAAGCGCGGTGGACGAGGGATCCAGGGAATGGGAACGAATGAAGATGATTTCGTTGAACATCTTCTGACCACCTCCACACATGACACCATCCTTTTCTTTACGAACAAAGGAAAGGCATTTAAAGCGAAAGGATACGAAATTCCAGAATTCAGCCGAACGGCTAAAGGAATTCCAATCATCAACATGCTTGGTGTCGATAAAGGTGAGTGGGTCAATGCCATGATCCGTATTGAAGAATTCGTTGATGACTGGTACCTGTTCTTCACTACGAAGCAGGGAATCTCAAAACGTACGCCGGTATCTGACTTTGCCAATATCAGAACAAACGGACTGATCGCCATTAACTTAAGGGAAAATGACGAACTCATTTCTGTTAAGTTGACTGATGGCAGCAAAGACATCATTATCGGTACACAAAAAGGAATGCTGATCCGTTTCCCTGAGACAGATGTACGTTCAATGGGCCGGACGGCAACCGGTGTAAAAGGAATCAACCTTGATTCCGAAGATATTGTTGTCGGCATGGAAATCCTAGAAGAGAAAGATGACGTCCTTGTCGTTACGGAAAAAGGCTTCGGTAAACGTACACCTGCTGAAGAGTACCGTATCCAGACTCGTGGCGGTAAAGGGTTGAAAACATGCAACATCACAGACAGAAACGGAGAGCTCATCTCTGTGAAAGCTGTGACTGGTGAAGAAGACCTGATGCTGATTACTGCACATGGGGTCCTGATCAGAATGGATGTAAATGATATCTCGATTACGGGAAGAAACACTCAAGGGGTGAAGCTGATTCGTTTAGATGAAAACAGCAGCGTCGCCACAGTGGCAAAAGTAGAAAAAGATGAAGAAAAAGAAGAAGACATTCCGGTAGACCTGACAGAAGAATCGTCGGAACAAGCGGCAGAGGATTCTGCTGACGAAACGGATAACGAATAAAACCTATGATCACTCTCCACCTATGGGGAGTGATTTTTTTGTGAGGAAGGTAAACTTGATTAAGGTCAGGAAATTATTATACATGCAATTTTATATAAAAACGGTACGCTGTCTTCAAGTTATCTGGTAAAATAAAGAAGTGAACGCAGGACAGAGGTGAAAATATGAAGATAAATGTACGTGATGTGGAAGAGGGATGCATTCTTGACCAAGATGTTAAAGGAATGGTCTCCCTGCCAATCATTCCAAAAAATACTGTAATTCAGGGTATACATATTAAAGTATTGCAATCATTTCATATTGAAGAAGTATCCGTCGAAAAAACGAAAGCAGATGGAACTCCATTTAATCCAAAGCAGACAGTGGAAACTGAAGACAGATCAGAACAACCGAAACGGATGTATGATGGTTTCCTAAAAGTTTATTTAAATAAAGTCCAAGAGTTTAAATCCGAATTCCACAACTGGCAATCCGGGATGCCGGTTTCCATTTCCAAGATAAGAAACATTATCCTGCCATTACTGGAACTTGTGGAGCAAACCCCTAAGAATATTAGCCATCTCCACCGATATAGCTCCAAAAATGATTATCTCTATCATCATCCACTTGCGGTTGGCCTTCTAAGTGGTTTAATCGCCAAGAAACTGGGCCTCGATACAGGAAAGAAACTACAAGTGACCCTTGCAGGGGTACTGGCTGATTCAGGAATGGCTAAGATTCCTGTCTCCATCCTCACAAAACAGACAGCTCTGACAGAAACTGAATTCAAAGAGATTAAAATGCATCCTGTATACAGCTACAAAATGGTTAAAGATATCTCCCTTTTAAAACCTGAAACTAAATTGGCTATCTTTCAGCATCATGAACGATTAGACGACAGCGGTTACCCAACCGGTGAGAAAAATGATAAGATCCACTTGTTCTCGCAAATCATCGCGGTAGCAGACGTTTTCCATGCCATGATTTCAGAAAGGATATACAGAGGCAGGCAGCTTCCTTTTCAGGTACTGGAGCAGATCAAAGAGGATCACTTTGGCAAGTATGATATTCAAGTGGTACAAGCCTTATTGGACGTAACAGCAGATTTGCCGATAGGCACCATCATCCGTCTGACGAATGGAGAAACCGGTGAAGTCATGTTCACAACAAAAGAGAATATGACACGTCCTCTGATACAAATAAAACAAACAGGGGAGATCATGGACCTCGCAAAAAGAAGAGACTTGTTTATAGAAGAAGTCATATCTTAAGAACGATAGTAAGAAAGAAGCGAATCGGTCTTTGACTGGTTCGCTTCTTTCTTTTAAACTATTTAATTAAAAGAAATGAAAATTAACCCTTGCTATTATTATGGGAGGAATGTATAATAATTCTCGTTGGCAAAAAAGCCGGCAAAACATTTTTAAAAAAAGATGTTGACAATATAACTGGTAAAGTGTTATATTATTAAAGTCGCTTACGACAGACAAGCGCATTGAACATTGAAAACTAAACAACTCAAAACGTCAACGTTAATTCAGTAAGAACATGATTCTTACAAAGTTGCTAACACTTTAATTAGCAGGCTGAAACATAGTTTCAGCATCAATGAGCAAGTCAAACTTCTTTCGGAGAGTTTGATCCTGGCTCAGGACGAACGCTGGCGGCGTGCCTAATACATGCAAGTCGAGCGGACTGATGGGAGCTTGCTCCCTGATGTCAGCGGCGGACGGGTGAGTAACACGTGGGTAACCTGCCTGTAAGACTGGGATAACTCCGGGAAACCGGGGCTAATACCGGATAGTTCATTTCCTCGCATGAGGAAATGTGGAAAGGTGGCTTTTAGCTACCACTTACAGATGGACCCGCGGCGCATTAGCTAGTTGGTGAGGTAACGGCTCACCAAGGCAACGATGCGTAGCCGACCTGAGAGGGTGATCGGCCACACTGGGACTGAGACACGGCCCAGACTCCTACGGGAGGCAGCAGTAGGGAATCTTCCGCAATGGACGAAAGTCTGACGGAGCAACGCCGCGTGAGTGATGAAGGTTTTCGGATCGTAAAGCTCTGTTGTTAGGGAAGAACAAGTGCCGTTCAAATAGGGCGGCACCTTGACGGTACCTAACCAGAAAGCCACGGCTAACTACGTGCCAGCAGCCGCGGTAATACGTAGGTGGCAAGCGTTGTCCGGAATTATTGGGCGTAAAGCGCGCGCAGGCGGTCTCTTAAGTCTGATGTGAAAGCCCACGGCTCAACCGTGGAGGGTCATTGGAAACTGGGGGACTTGAGTACAGAAGAGGAAAGTGGAATTCCACGTGTAGCGGTGAAATGCGTAGATATGTGGAGGAACACCAGTGGCGAAGGCGACTTTCTGGTCTGTAACTGACGCTGAGGCGCGAAAGCGTGGGGAGCAAACAGGATTAGATACCCTGGTAGTCCACGCCGTAAACGATGAGTGCTAAGTGTTAGAGGGTTTCCGCCCTTTAGTGCTGCAGCTAACGCATTAAGCACTCCGCCTGGGGAGTACGGTCGCAAGACTGAAACTCAAAGGAATTGACGGGGGCCCGCACAAGCGGTGGAGCATGTGGTTTAATTCGAAGCAACGCGAAGAACCTTACCAGGTCTTGACATCCTCTGACAACCCTAGAGATAGGGCTTTCCCCTTCGGGGGACAGAGTGACAGGTGGTGCATGGTTGTCGTCAGCTCGTGTCGTGAGATGTTGGGTTAAGTCCCGCAACGAGCGCAACCCTTGATCTTAGTTGCCAGCATTCAGTTGGGCACTCTAAGATGACTGCCGGTGACAAACCGGAGGAAGGTGGGGATGACGTCAAATCATCATGCCCCTTATGACCTGGGCTACACACGTGCTACAATGGACGGTACAAAGGGCAGCAAGACCGCGAGGTTTAGCAAATCCCATAAAACCGTTCTCAGTTCGGATTGCAGGCTGCAACTCGCCTGCATGAAGCTGGAATCGCTAGTAATCGCGGATCAGCATGCCGCGGTGAATACGTTCCCGGGCCTTGTACACACCGCCCGTCACACCACGAGAGTTTGTAACACCCGAAGTCGGTGAGGTAACCTTT
>NZ_ABCF01000028.1 GCF_000181495.1 Bacillus sp. SG-1 | reverse complement strand
TTTTTAGGTTTCAAAAGACCTTTCCAGCATGAATTCTATTTTGACGGCGTTCAAGGTATACATAGTACCTTGATTTTTCCCACATAAAAAACACCCCAGATATCAGGGTGTTCAGGTCTGTCATTATTCTTTTTTAAATGTCCCCAGCATTGCTTTCACCAATCCACCCAAAAACTTAGGCAGCTTAATCGTATAGAATTTCATCAACAGTCCCTCCCCGTCAATCTAAAACCTGTTGTCTCGCTTGAATCGGTTATAGTATATTCAAACGATGAATTTAAGTACGCATTACAAATTTAAAAGTGCCTAATCATGACTTCTTATCACCATTAATATGCCGCTAGTGAAGGAAAAAGTACCAGTTGGCTGAATAAGTTCGTTACTTATACATAGTGTGGATCCCATTGAAATATTCCTGTTTTGAAGGGGGTATTTGAATCCCTTAAGCGTCAATGCTTCCACATCAGTGGTCAGCGGCAGGAACGATACGTACTTGCTTTCAGACTTTTCTTTTAAAGTATATTCACCAGGAGGAACAATTTGAACACCATTTTGTATGTCGATGATTTCAATTTCGATAGACGGGTGGAGGTTTTCTTTTTTTCCAAGCAATTGGACATTCGCTAAGAAGTGATCAATCCTTCCTCCGGTGGCCCCAAATATCCTGATCTTTTCAGGAGATTTAGTTATCGCCCAGTTAAGAGCCAATTCCATATCCGTTTCATCTTTTTCAGGCAAGTACCGGTTAATTTGATCTACATTCTCTTCAATCAATTTCCATTCCTCTTCATTTACGGAATCAAAATCACCAAAAGCCATATCCGGTTTGATGCCGTGGTTAAGCAAACGGAAAACTCCGTGATCGACCCCTACCCAAATGCTCGTTTCATCACTGTATTCATGAAGGTCAGGGATAAATTCTTCCGGCCCCCCGCCAAGAATATTTATTTTCATGGAATGGACACACCTCTTTCTCGTTTTTTATTTGCATCTGAATATATTAGACATTATTGCTTTTGATATATAAAGCTGATTTCCGCTACAGGTGCGTGACTCCGCGGGGCGGGCGGTGAAGTAAAAAGTGCAAAGGCCCCGTTCAGCGGCGTACGGACTGGACTGTCTCCGCATGAGATAAAGGAAACACAACGACCACAGTGAGTTGATGTTCATTTCCCATTGACCAAGAATGCACCATTAACCAGAAAAGCTTCTTACAGAAAAAATCCAGAAGCCGATTTCTTCTAAATACCTCTTTATCGAGTGGAGGAAATGAACTTGTTGACTTATCGCAAGGAGGGGGCCGGGAAGTCCGCTAGACGTTGGGGCCTTGGAGCTGGATTACCCTCCTAGGCTGCGCCTGCGGGGTTACGTTCCGGTGGGTACGTAACCTTGGTCTCACCTGTCATCAAAAGTGGAGGCGCCCTGTTCAGCCCCGACAGGCAAATGTTCCTCAGCGAAAAAAAGGGGGCTTTCCTTTTATTCGCTGAGGGTTATTTGACCCCGAGGGGCTGGGCGCTGGAACTAGACGTCCCGCTAATCCCGCAGGAGGTCACGCACCTTCCGCTTCAATCACCATATACTCAAAATTAGAAATATGATATTAAAAAACTTTGCGAAAATATCCTGAGTGAACCATCAATTACCGAAAAAAACAGCTTTTATTCATATCTTCCCTCTCCATGCAGATAAAAATCGTCTCATGATAAAGAGTAAAGCTACTTTCAGAAAATTCCAAGGTCGGATTTTTTTCTGGGTACATGGGGGGCTCCCTAAACAAGGAGAGCAGCTCTTTCCTTTCTTCCTTACCAGGATATTCGCTTTGAATTCTGGCTATATATTTTTGAAATTTATATCCGATAGCATAAGAAAAGAGCCTAAAAAAAAGACCGATATAAAGACGAATCTTCCATACCGGTCCATGTTTTCTTTATTTTTCAGCAGCTTCCCGTATAGCAGAAATCGCCTGTTCACGATCTTCTTTGTTATAAATGGCAGAGCCTGCTACAAATACAGTTGCTCCTGCGTCCGCACAAACTTTTGCCGTTTCAGCAGTAATGCCTCCATCCACTTCAATTTCCATAGACGGATTGAATTGCTGTGCAAGCTCATGTACTTCACGGATCTTAGGCACTACCGATTGAATGAAGCTTTGACCGCCAAATCCTGGATTCACCGTCATAAGAAGGACCATATCCAGGTCTTCAATGACATGTTTGATCATGTCCACAGGTGTCCCTGGATTTAATACAGCTCCAGCTTTAATCCCCCGGGATTTAATTAATTGAATTGTCCGGTGAAGGTGCGGAGTCGCTTCAGCATGGACAGTAATATAATCTGATCCCGCTTCTGCAAATGCCTCGATGTACTGATCAGGATTTTCAATCATCAGGTGCACATCCAACGGCAGATCTGTAATAGGTCTGACCGCCTTCACTATCATCGGACCTAATGTGATATTTGGAACAAAGTGACCATCCATGACATCGACATGGATATAGTCTGCTCCTCCCGATTCAACATCTTTAATCTCTTTTGCAAGGTTTGCAAAATCTGCTGATAGAATCGATGGTGCGATTTTAACCATTTCAATACCTCGGCTTTCTGTCTTTTATTTCATTATAGAATTGCTGATAGTGGTCATAACGGAACTCAGGGATTTCTCCACTTTCCACAGCCTTTTTGACCGCACACTTTGGCTCATTGATATGAAAGCAGCCTCTGAACTTACATTCGTCACTTTTCTCTGCCATCTCCGGAAAACAGGAAGAGAGCTCTTCCAGCTCCAATTCACTGAATTCCAGCGAACTGAAGCCGGGGGTGTCGGCCACAAGGCCTTCATCGTCGACTTCGATAAGCTCTACATGTCTTGTAGTATGCTTTCCCCTCCCCAAGTGGGTCGAGATATCACTGGTTTTTAAATCCAGCTCAGGCCGGAGGGCATTAAGGAGCGACGATTTCCCGACTCCCGATTGACCTGCAAAGACCGATATCTTCCCTGCGAGATGAGGCTTTAGGGCAGCCAGGCCTTCTTCTGTCTTTGAAGACGTAATGACGACCTCGTACCCAAAGGAACGATACGTTTCGACATAGTCATTGATCATTTCCCTTTCGCCATCCTTGACTAAATCCATCTTCGTCACACAGATCAAAGGTTCAATCTCTTTGCTTTCAACCAGAACCAGAAATCTGTCCAGGAGCGCTGTGCTGAAATCCGGTTCAACAGCTGAAAACACCAGGATGGCCTGGTCTACATTGGCAATCGGAGGTCTGACTAACTCGTTTTTTCTCTCAAAGACTTCAAGAATATAGCCTTCTTTCTCATTCTCTGACTGAAAACTGACATGATCGCCTACGAGGGGAGTCACCTTGTTCTTGCGAAAGATCCCTCTTCCCCGGCACTGGGTTATTTCCTCATTGCTCAGGACGTAATAAAATCCGCTAAGTGCTTTAATAATTTTGCCTTCTGGCATAACTAGCCTCCTTGAATGTTACTCTTCCTCGTTTTCAGGATATGGAACAGGTATATTCTCTACTACTTCCCCATCTACGACTACTCTAATATGACCTGTTTCCCCTTCAACGATTGTCAATTCAAATGTTTCCTTATAATCTTCCGAAATCGCAAAAATCGCTTCGGCTTCATCTATATTACGAGTTTGATCCTCAATATAGATTTCCACATTTTGCGGTTTCCCTTCCTCTGTCGGTTCATAAGGGATGCTTATTTCCTTTTTCACTGTTCTTGGAGGTTGCGGCTCTTTACCTTTTGACAGAACAACATCTACTGAGTCTCCCTTGACCAATTTTACCCCTGCTTCTGGTTTCTGGGATATTACCATTCCTTCTGGTACATCTTCAGAGAATTCTCTGTTAATGTTGATATTTATTCCCCGGAACTCTCCATAATCTTTCAGACTATTTTCAGTATACCCTTTTAAGTCAGTTAAAGGGAATGTTTCCAGTCCGGCACTTACAGTAAACTTCACGACTGTTTCACCCGGGATAACTTCCGAACCTTCAGGCGGGTCTTGGTCCAGGATGGTTCCCGGTTCAAATTCACTGTACCTTGGGTCTTTTTCGATATTTGCGAAGCCCAACTCATTTAACTCAGTTGCAGCCTCTTCATAAGCCTCTTCCGTATAATCCTTCATCTTGATCCTCTTCTTGCCCGTGCTGACATAAAGATTGATTTCACTGCCTTCTTTTACGGTTGCGCCTGCAGGCGGGTTCGTTTTGATTACCTGGTTGGCTGGTACTTCCTCATTGGCCTGATCGAGATAGTCACCGATCAGAAAACCTTCCAGTGCCAGGATTTCCACCGCCTCTTCCTGTGACTTTCCAGTTACATCAGGAAGAATTACTTCTTTTGGTCCAAGCATATCCGGCAGGACTGTTACAGCGAGTACACCAAGCAATGCGAGGAAAAAGAAAACACCGATGATGATCGCCGGCCATTTTTTCTTCTTCTTTTTACCCGGTAAGCCCTCATTTGCTTTGTTATTTGGAATCGTGCCTGCTGTATCAGCTCCATTGTTATCATGGACGATTGTGTTTTCATTATTGGAATAAGGACGATCATCTGTTATGACAGGAATCGCCTTGGTAGCATCCATATCTTCTTCAATTGAGAACCTCGGTTCATCCAGTCGTCCAGGATCCAAGGCTGTACGAAGGTCGTCTTCAATTTCTTCCACTGTGTCGTAGCGTTGAAACGGATCTTTGGCAGTAGCTTTCAGTACGATATTCTCCACACTTTGGGGGATATCTTTGTTCCATCTCCTAAGGGAGGGCGTTTCTGACTGCAGATGTTTTAACGCAATTGAAACAGCAGATTCCCCTGAAAACGGTAGCCGGCCTGTCAACAGCTCGAACATGACGATTCCAAGAGAATAGATATCTGATTTCCTTGTCGCCATCCCTCCCCGTGCCTGTTCAGGAGATAGATAATGGACAGAGCCAAGAACTGAATTTGTTTGTGTAATGGATGTGGCACTTAATGCCATAGCGATTCCGAAATCAGTAATTTTCACCGTACCGTCATGATCAATCAAAATGTTCTGAGGTTTGATATCACGGTGTACGATATGGTTTTGATGCGCATTAGCAATCGCAGAAATGAGCTGCCTCATAATATCGATCGTTTTCTCGATGGATATCGGTGAATGCTTCTGTATGTATTGTTTAAGAGTCAATCCATCCACATATTCCATGACGATATAGTAGATATCATCTTCTTCCCCAACATCATATATACTTACAATGTTAGGATGAGCCAAACTTGTCGCCGATTGGGCTTCACGCTGGAACCTTTTAATAAACTCTTCTTCATTGGCAAAATCAAGACGCAGCATTTTGATGGCCACTTCCCGGTCGAGGATCATGTCCCTGGCAAGGTATACATTGGCCATACCTCCGCCGCCGATCATCTCGAGTATCTTGTACCTGCCGCTGATTCTTTTACCGTTCAGCATAAAGCTCACCCGTTTCCGCTTTCAGGGGTATACTTTACGATTGCCAATGAAATATTGTCTTCGCCGCCATTCTCATTTGCCAACGAAATGAATTTCCGGCCAGCCTGGTCCAGATCTTGACTGCTTGAAAGAATACTTTCCATTTCTTCCTCAGAAACCTTATTGGACAATCCATCTGAACAAAGCATAATGATATCTTCTTCTTCAAAAATGATGGTCTTGGTATCCATTTCGACTTTCTCTTCAGTGCCAAGAGCTCTCAACAGTACATTTTTCCGTGGGTGATGTTCAGCATCTTCTTTGGATATTTGGCCGCTTCTGACAAGTTCATTCACAAGTGAATGGTCTTCGGTCAACTGACTGAAGCCGCTTTCGTTCAGGATATAGCCTCTGCTGTCACCGATGTTGACGATGGTGGCAAAGTTTGCTGTACATATAGCGGCTACAACTGTTGTTCCCATGCCTTCACATTCCATATTTGCCTGGGAATGTTCAAAGACGCCCTGATTGATTTCCTTAATTTTATCCTGCAGCCATTTTTCCGCCTGTTCTGCCGTGGCGATTTTACCTTCAGATTCCCAAAGTTCCTCAAATTTATTGATTGTCATTGAGCTGGCGACATCTCCAGCACGATGACCGCCCATACCATCAGCAACCACCGCAAGGCAGTCCCCTTCCTTATTTGTGAACACACCTACACTATCTTCATTATGCTGTCTAACTTTCCCCTTATCTGTGTAGTGAACAGATTTCATTTCGGCCACCTCTTTTCTTCATTGCCATCTTGCAGAAAGCGGGACAATTTCTTTTAGGAATTGACCCGCTTCACCATTTTTCACCGGCATAATTTACATGTACGACTTATGTGCCCGTTTCTCCTGCTTGCATTAAAAGCTTTTGCTTTTCTAAGTATAATTCCTTATTAAGGTAATTAAGAATCCTTTTTAAAGCAGGAGATAAAGAAGCCATCACCGCCAAAGTCCTGAGGGAATACCTGCAGCATGTTTCCTTCGACAAACGGCTGTACTGTTTCTGGCAGATGTGTCAGCGGGAATGGCTGGAATTCCTTATTCCCATCTAAAAATTCCTTTACGGTCCCCTGGTTTTCATTCCTGTCCACTGTACATGTACTGTAAACGAGAAGTCCGCCTTTTTTCAACAGCGGGGAGACTGCCTCTAAAATTTGCAGCTGGATTGTTTGAAGAGACTCCAAGTCGCTTTCCTTCTTGGTATATTTAATATCCGGCTTTCTTCTCAATACCCCTAAGCCTGAACAAGGTGCATCAACTAGAATCCTGTCAAAGCTCTCTGCTGCAAATAGCTCGCCGGCTCTACGGCTGTCATGAGCCTTTGACTCAATATTGCCAAGTCCTAATCTCGAAGCGTTCTCATTGATCAGCTTAATCTTGTGCTTATGCAGGTCAAGCGCAAACACCTTGCCCTTGCCTTCCATCAATTGGGCTATATGAGTTGTTTTCCCTCCTGGGGCTGCACAGGAATCCAAAACCGTGAAATCTTCATGGACATCCAAACTGTGTCCGACAAGCATTGAACTTTCATCCTGGATGGTCAATAATCCATCTTTAAAAGCAGCAGTTTTGGCAAGATTTCCTTTCAAAGAAATGATCGCATTTGGGACGATACTGCTTTTTTGGACAGTCAGACCTTCTTCGGTAAGCCTGTCTATCAGTTCATCTACAGTGATCCTTAATGTATTGACCCTTGCTGATTGATGCGGGGCCGTTATGTTGGTTTCACACATTTCTCTTGTTTTTTCAATGCCGAACTGTTCTGTCCATCTCTTAACAAGCCACTGCGGATGGCTGGTTTCAATGGCGAGGCGCTCCACCGGATCTTCTATCGATTCGATTGCAGCGACCCCTTTTCTCTGAATAGATCTCAGAATGCCATTGATCATACTGGCAATTCCTTTATGGCCCCTTCTTTTTCCAATTTCGACAGCTTCAAATAATACAGCACGATCAGGTATTTTATCAAGGTAAATCATTTGATATAAAGAAAGTCTTAAAAGCTGGCGTACCCAGCTTTCAATTTTTTTGTTGATGAAAGGAGCCAGGTAGAAATCGAGTGTCATTCTCCGCTGTATGGTCCCATAAGTCAATTCAGTCAACAATCCTGTATCCGGGCCTTTGATTCCGTACTTTTCAATCGCATGATTCAATAATAGATTACTGTAGGACTGGTTCTTTTCAACGGATTCCAGAACATCAAGGGCTGCTTCCCGTACCGTTTTTTTTCCCTTACTCATGTTCTTCTCCCATCTTCATGCCTTTTTCAATGAAAGATCCTGCGCCCCTCAAGTAATCTTTGGCACTCATACGCTTCTTGCCCGAAGGCTGAAGCTCTGTAATCTTAATGGATGTTGTGCTGCCTGTTGCTACAACGATGCCATCTTCTTCAACAGATGTAATTTCTCCAGGAGCGCCTGCTGAACCTTCAACTTTCTCACTCCACCAAACCTTCAGAACAGAACCTTCCAGCAGGGTGTAAGCTACAGGCCAAGGATGCATCCCACGGACATGGTTATATATTTCTTCTCCAGTTTTGGTCCAATCGATTTTCTCTTGTTCACGCTTGATGTTCCACGCAAACGTCACCTTACCTTCATCCTGCTTCTGAGGAGAGATTTCTCCGTTCAACAGAGCCGGAAGTGTATCGATTAACAGCTTGGCACCCGCTTCACTTAATTTATCATGCAATGTACCGACGTGATCCCTCTCGTCTATTTCAACTTCCACTGAGCTGATCATGTCGCCGGCATCCAGCTTTTCAACCATATACATAATTGTGACCCCAGTGGTTTTCTTCCCTTGGATGATGGAATAGTGAATCGGCGCTCCTCCACGCAGTTCAGGAAGAAGAGAAGCATGGACATTGATACAGCCAAATTTCGGAGATTCCAGTAATTCTTTAGGAAGGATCTGCCCAAATGCTGCCGTTACAATTAAATCCGGTTGCAAAGAGAGGACTTTTTCAAGTTCCTCCTTCTCTCTTATCTTTTCAGGCTGGTAAACAGGGATTCCATGCTTTTCAGCCTCTACTTTAACAGGGGGCGGTGTCATGACCCTTTTTCTTCCGACCGGACGATCAGGCTGTGTCACTACGCCGATAATATCATAGTCATTTTCAATTAGATTTTGCAGTACTGATACTGAAAATTGGGGAGTACCCATAAATACAATTTTGGTCATTCGCTTTCATACCTTTCAAGTTCATCTGCTTCTATATATCTGATTACCTTTGATGTGAATAACA
Organism: Bacillus sp. SG-1; assembly: GCF_000181495.1. Taxonomy (GTDB): domain Bacteria; phylum Bacillota; class Bacilli; order Bacillales; family Bacillaceae_B; genus Rossellomorea. Next base: position 27,775 of record NZ_ABCF01000028.1, on the reverse strand, counting down.
CACCGTGTAAGTGATCAATTTCATGTAATATCGCCCTCGCCAGGAAGCCTTCCGCTTCCACCAGCAGTTTGCGGCCTTTGCGATCCTGAAATGTCACTTTCACATATTCAGGCCGAGAAACTTCTCCATAAAGATTAGGGAAAGAAAGGCAGCCTTCCAAATCAATCTGCTCTCCTCTTACCTCCAACACTTCTGGATTGACCATTTCGATGGTACCCGTTTCGTCTCCTATATCGACAATGGCAACAGCAATATCTTTTCCTACCTGGGGTGCTGCAAGACCGACGCCATCTGCGGCAATCATCGTATCATACATGTCATCCAGGAACTTTCTCAGTTTTTTATCAAATTCAGTTACTTTGCGACACTCTATCTCAAGTATTTCGTTTGGGTAAGTGACAATCGGTAGTATGGCCAAAAACGTATCCCTCTTTCTTACATCATCATATAAGGATTGACATCAATTGAAATTGTTAACCCTTCAGATGCCTTTTGTTGTTGGGAATGCTCGAGAACTGTCTTCAGTATGGAAGGCAGTTCCGGTTCCCGCTTGTATTTTATCAAACATTGGTACCTATATCTATTGTTGATCCTTGGTATGGGGGAGGCAGCAGGTCCAAGCACGATCGACTGCTTGGACAATTTTGATTGAAGGAACTTTGTGATTTTCTCTGCTGCTCCCACCACTTTCAACAGATCTTCATGGCTGATTGTTATTAAGGATAAATAATAAAATGGAGGATAGCTTCCCATTTTCCTCATCATCATTTCCTTTTGATAAAAAGCATCATAGTTCTGTGTTCCTGCGAGCTCAATACTATAATGTTCAGGTGTATAGGTCTGTATTACGACTTCCCCGGGAAGTTTATGCCTCCCAGCCCTTCCGCTGACCTGGGTGAGCAGCTGGAAAGTCTTCTCTGCAGAACGGAAGTCGGGGAGATGAAGCATTGTATCTGCACTGAGCACGCCGACTAGCGTAATATTCGGAAAATCAAGTCCCTTTGCTATCATCTGGGTGCCCAACAGTATATCGGCATGCCCTTCCCCAAAGCTGTCCAGCAGCCGCTCATGAGCTCCCTTTCTGCTGGTGGTATCAACATCCATCCTGATAACCCTGGCTTCCGGGAGCAGCTTCGTCAACTCCTCTTCCACCTTTTGTGTGCCAGTCCCAAAGTAGCGGATATGCTCGCTTTCACATTCAGGACATGTTTGCGGCACTGCTGTTTCAAATCCGCAGTAATGACATTTCATATTGTTAGAAAATCTGTGAAATGTCAGGGAGATGTCACAATGTGGGCATTGGGCCACATAGCCGCAGTCTCTGCACATAATGAAAGATGAATGCCCCCGTCTGTTAAGGAACAAGACGGTTTGCTCCCCCTTTTGCAGCCTGTCCTGAAGTTTTTCAAACAGTTCTTCTGAGAACATGGAACGATTTCCGCCTCTTAGCTCTTCCCTCATGTCCACAATGGAGACAGACGGAAGCCGACTCTCGTTCATTCTTTTTGAGAGGGTCAGCAGCTTATATACACCTTTTTGGGCGCGGGCGAACGTTTCCATTGACGGGGTAGCACTGCCAAGTATCACTGGGCATCCATATTGCTTCGCCCTGTATATGGCCGCATCACGTGCATGATACCTCGGGTTTTCTTCCTGTTTGTAACTGGTCTCGTGCTCTTCATCAATAATGATGATTCCAAGGTTTTCAAAAGGAGCGAAAATGGCCGACCTGGCACCTACGACTACCTTGACTTCTTTCCTCTGAATCTTTCTCCACTCATCATACTTTTCCCCGGCTGACAGTCCGCTGTGCAGAACCGCCACATCGTTCCCAAACCTGCCTTTGAAGCGATCCACCATCTGAGGAGTCAGTGAAATTTCAGGAACAAGCACGATAGCCTCTTTTCTCTTATCGTACACTTCCTGTATGGATTGAAGGTAGACTTCTGTCTTACCGCTTCCCGTCACACCATATAACAAAAAAGTTTCATGCTTGTTTTGTTCAATGCTATGAAGGATCGGCGTGATGGCCTGTTTTTGTTCATCCGTAAGCGGGAAAGGCCTTGTCTTCTTGAATTCTTTATGAGCAAAAGGATTACGGTAAATTTCTTGCTGCTTCCTGATCAATACCCCTTTGTCCACGAGTGATTTTATAGTAGCAGCAGAAGCTCCCGCAGCATCAGCTGCCTCTTTCGTTGTTACGCCCTCGCCGCTCTCTCTCGAAAGAAAATATTGAAGTACCGCTTTTTGCTTATCGGCATTGGGAGGGAGAGATTCGATTTCTTCCATTATTTTTTCTTTTGAAACAGCAGGGTGAATCTTCTGGACAGTTTTCTTTTTGCCCTTTGATTTAACGCTGTAGAACACATCCAGATGACCTGCTTTGATTTCTTTTTGCAATAATGGAAGAATGCCTGCCTCCTCAGCATCTTTCCAGGAAACTTCTTCTTTATTTGTGAAAAGATCTGCAGCTTCTTCAGACAGCAATTCCCGTTTTACAGGATTCAAGATGATCTTCTTCTCATATTTAGCTTTCATGGCTGCAGGCAGCATGACCTGCAATGCTGATATTTTAAAGCAAAGAGTTTGTTCAGTCAGCCAATCCGCCATTTTTAATAAATCTTCGTTCAACACAGGCGTAAGGTCCATGGGCTGTACAAGGTCCTTCAGCCTTTTCGCTTCTGAAGATGCCTTTATTCCAGTGACAAACCCTTGTACTTTACGGGGGCCAAATGGGACGACAACCCTCATCCCAGGAAGGATTTGCCCCTGCCAGAGTTCCGGTATGGAGTAGTCAAAAACCCGGTCAGTCTGCATGGTGGGAACGTCGACAATCACACTTGCAATCTTCATCCCTATCAACCTTCATCCATCATCTGGTGAATTTCATGAAGAATCTCTTGAGCAGTTTCCGCTTTTGTCAATAAAGGAAGTTCCCTTTTCGTTCCATCTTTTCTGAATAACGTGACAATGTTTGTATCACCGGCAAACCCGGCACCTTCAACAGTAATGTTGTTGGCAATGATCATATCAGCATTTTTCTTTTTCAGTTTTCCGGCGGCATATTTCTCGACATCATTTGTCTCTGCTGCAAATCCTACAAGGAATTGCCCCTTTTTCTTCTCTCCCAATGTTTTGAGGATATCTTTCGTTCTTTCAAATTCGATCACAAGGTCAGTATCCTGCTTTTTCATTTTAATTTCAGAAGTTACTTTTGGCCTGTAATCTGCCACAGCAGCACTCTTAATGACGATATCCGCAGTTTCATAGTTGGCTAATACTTCATTGTACATCTCTTCTGCGCTTTCTACTGTGATCAGTTTAACCCCTTGAGGTGCCTGCAGGGACACAGGGCCAGATACCAAAATCACTTCCGCTCCCAGCTTCGCCGCTTCCTCTGCCAATGCGAATCCCATCTTGCCCGAAGATCGGTTGCTGAAAAAACGGACAGGATCAATTTTTTCCCTGGTAGGACCACCCGTAATGACAACCTTCTTTCCTGCAAGGGAAAACGATGGTCCCTTGAAAAAGCTGCTGATATGTTCAACGATCTTTTCCGGCTCTTCCAGTCGTCCTTTTCCAACATATCCACATGCAAGATATCCTTCACTCGGTTCGATAAAACGATAACCGAATGAGTAGAGTTCATCGATATTCTTTTGTACAGCAGGGTGACCATACATGTGGACATTCATCGCAGGCGCTATCCATACAGGTGCGGTCGTTGCCAGCAATGTGGTCGTCACCATGTCATCGCCTATACCGTTGGCAAGTTTGCCTATCACATTCGCTGTCGCAGGGGCTACAAGGACAAGATCCGCCCAATCGGCAAGGTCTATATGGGCAATGACTTCAGGATTCTTTTCATCAAATGTATCGGTAAATACGTCGTTACGTGATAAAGCTTGGAATGTCAACGGTGTGACAAACTGTCTGGCTGAGGCACTCATGATTACTTTTACTTGTGCGCCTGCCTGTACCAGTTTACTGGTAAGTGCGGCCGCCTTATAGACGGCAATACCGCCGGTGACACAAAGCAATATGTTTTTCCCCTTTACCATATAATCCCCTCGTTTCGACAATTCTTTTATTTAGGCTCTTTTCTTAAACTTTTGTTTCGATTTAATATGAATTTCAAAATATATCAGAGCAAGAAGAAAAGAGTTACTATCCCGTTCAGAGAGCCGCCCTTTTTACCCGGGAAAAATCCGGCTCTAGGGATTTTTCCGAAAGCAACAATCTAAATGAAAACAGCCTTTATTTAAGAATATCATAATTATTATTGTGCCTTATGTATGTTTGATTGAAGCTTTTATTTGAATGTTTTTACATAGCTCTTTTCTCAGACATTGGTGCTTTTGATATTTAAAGCTGGTTTCCGCTCCAGGTCCAATCAACATGACATGCGCCGGGCTTGCGAGGTACATCAAATTATGAGAAAGTCCAAAAAGATGCCCTTTGCCACATGACAATCGAGAATTTCCCATCCTTCTCGGTGCCCATTATTCATATTCTATTATGAAGGATTTTCCCATAAAAAGAAAATAAGGGGCTGACCCCAAAGATATAAAAATACCTAAAGGTGTCAGTCCCTCATAAAAACAGCTTCATTTCTCATTGGCTCGCTTATTATTCGTCTGAATAAACAGCTCCAACTTCTCTTTCCTTCATTGAAAGCTTGCCTGCTTCAATCTCTTCAAGCGCTTTTCCTACATACTTTTCAGAGACATACTTATTAAGCATAAAGCTTCCATCTTCCTGTAAGCCTCTTGCGCGTTTTGAAGCGATGCTCACCAGTGAATATTTAGAATCGATCTTTTTCATTAAAGAGTCTATGGATGGGTTTAACATTTAATCTACCTCCAACATTTTTTGGTAACGCTGTTTTACACGCTCAATCCGGCAATGTTCAGCCTGTACAATTGACTTTATTTTTTCAGTAGCATTTTCTACTTTATCATTTTCCACTACATAATCATATAAGTCCATCAATTCTATTTCTTTCCGTGCTGTCGTCATCCGGTTTAAGATGAGTTCCTCTGTTTCAGTTCCCCTTGTCGTAATTCTGTTTTGAAGTTCTGTCAAACTTGGAGGAGCCAGGAATATAAACAACCCTTCAGGAAACTTCTCCCTGATTTGTTTTGCACCTTGTACCTCTATTTCGAGGAAAACATCTTTTCCATTATTGATCGTCTCACGGACATAATCTTCTGGAGTACCATAATAGTTGCCGACAAATTCAGCATATTCCAGTAGTTTCCCCTGTTCAATGAGGCTTTCAAACTCTTCGCGTGTTTTGAAAAAGTAATCTACCCCATCTACTTCTCCCTCTCTCGGAAGACGGGTCGTCATAGAAATGGAATACTCAAATTGAGTATCCTCCTGAGAGAATATTTCTTTACGTACTGTACCTTTTCCCACTCCCGACGGGCCGGAAAGTACAATAAGCAATCCTTTTTCTTTCATTATTTACCCTGCCCTTCTTCAGCAATATCATCTTTATCCGTTAAGCGGGCGGCAACCGTTTCCGGCTGGACAGCGGATAAGATCACATGGTCACTGTCAGTGATGATCACCGCTCTTGTCCTTCTTCCATACGTTGCATCCACAAGAGTCCCGCGGTCCCTTGCATCCTGTATCAGCCTTTTAATCGGTGCAGACTCAGGACTGACAATTGAGATGATTCGATTTGCTGATACTATATTACCAAATCCTATGTTAATGAGCTTTATAGACATAATGCTCCTCCAATCAATAGTCTATTTTGACCTTATCATTCAATAAATAATCAAATTATTCAACATTTTGCACTTGTTCTCTCATTTTCTCCAGGCAGGTTTTCATCTCCACAACAAATTCAGCAATCGCTGCATCATTGGCTTTAGAGCCGATTGTATTCACTTCCCTGTTCATTTCCTGGATAATGAAATCAAGCTTGCGGCCAATCGGTACCCCCAGCTTGATAGAAGCAGTGAATTGAGTCAAATGACTTTCCAACCTCGTGATTTCCTCTGATATATCGCTCTTATCAGCGAAAATGGCGATTTCAGTCAAGATTCGTGATTCATCTGCATTTTCACCGGCCAAATCCTTGATCTTTCTCTCCAGCCTTGCCCGGTATTGTTTGAGAACAGCGGGAACATGCTCCTTTATGGATGATAATGTATCCCTGAATAAGTTGATATGAGAAAGGAGGTCTTCTTGAAGCTTTGCCCCCTCAGCCTTTCTCATTGCTGTAAGGTCAGCAAGCGCCTTAATAAAAGCTTTTTCAACTAGGTGTTGAACCTGTTCATTTTCTTCCTCTGTTTCTTCTATAGAGATAAACTCAGCGTCCTTCAGCAGATCTTGCATCGCAATATCTGTTTCCAGAGCGAACTTCTCCTTTAAAGTTTGAAGTGTCCTGAAATAGTCCTCGGCAAGCTGCCAATCGACCTTCAGGTTTCGGTGGACAAGCCCTTCTCCTGTAATCGTTATGAAGGCGTCGACTTTCCCACGCTTTATGTATTCAGACATTTTTTTCTTTAATTTATCTTCAATTTTTACCAGTTGCTTTGGTGTGCGGATAGTTAATTCGCAAAACCGGTGATTCACCGATTTCACCTCGACCGTAACCACATGTTGTTCCGACTCCACTGTTGCCCTTCCGAAGCCGGTCATGCTCACAACCATTCACAGTCACATCCAATCGTACAGCTTTTATGCATTAAGTTTATCTTTTAGTGATTCTATCAGCCAAATGGATGGCTGAAACATTCTGTTCGGCGCTCTTTCCCAGTAAGAAAAGTATTGAAGGAAACAGCCTAATAAAAAAGGTAATAGAGTAAGCACTCTACTACCTAAAGGATTATATCATATCTTAGCGTTTTTTTCCTGCAAAAAATGATCCAGCCAGTAAAAACGTCGGCAACGCACTCATTCCTGCTATCAGAAGCCAGTCTTTAAGCTCGATTGACACCGTATGGAATATTGGCTGCAGACCTGGCAAATAAATGACCAGTATCATGAGCAGAAGTGAGGATAACACAGCCCATACAAGATACATATTCCCAAACGGGTTGCGGGCAAAAACTGATTTCTCGCTTCGGCAGTCAAATACATGAATCAACTGTGCCATGACCAGCGTAGCAAAAGCCACTGTCTGTGCATAAGCCAAGTGATCCGGATGCTGTTTATATGCGAGAATAAAGGCAGCAAGAGTCGAAAGGCCAATCAAAAACCCGCGTGACACAACCTTCCACCCGAGACCCCTGGCAAATACCCCTTCTTTAGGGTGTCTTGGATTCCGCTTCATGACATCTTCTTCCGGTTTATCAAGCCCAAGGGCCATGGCCGGCAATCCATCCGTCACCAGGTTCACCCATAATATTTGAATGGGTACCAACGGGAGCGGCAGTGCCAGAAGCATGGCAAAAAGCATGACAAGAATCTCACCGACATTGGAAGCAAGGAGGTAACGAATAAACTTCCGTATATTTTCATAGATATTTCTTCCCTCGTTGATTGCCGACTTGATGGTTGCAAAGTTATCATCCAACAGGACCAGTGACGAAGCTTCTTTGGCAACATCCGTACCAGTGATCCCCATCGCCACCCCTATATCCGCAGCTTTGATGGCAGGTGCATCATTGATACCATCTCCTGTCATGGCGACCACATGCCCGCGATTTTGAAAAGCCTTGACTATTTTCAGCTTGTGTTCAGGTGATACCCGGGCAAACACGGAAACTTTTTCAACTACTTCCTCCAGATCCGCCACTTCCATCGTGTTCAAGTCCGCCCCTTCGAGCACTTTATCCTGTCCTCTTAAGATCCCTAGATCCCTGGCAATCGCTTTTGCGGTAACTACATGATCTCCTGTGATCATTACTGTCTTGATGCCGGCCTGCCTGCATTCTTTCACAGCTTGTTTCACTTCAGCCCTCGGCGGATCGATCATTCCCTGAAGGCCGATAAAGGTCAGTCCCTTTTCAGCCTCTTCTTCAGTTTTGGGCAATGAAGGCAAAGTCCAAGGTGCATAAGCGATCGCAATCGTTCTTAACGCGTTGGACGCCAATTCATGGATCGCTCCCTGTACTTTTTCAGTAAATTCCTTGGTTCGATATTGAAGCTTTTCATTCCAGAGAATGGACTCACTGATATTAACAAGAACATCAGGGGCACCCTTTGTTACAATAAATCGTTTCCCTTGTTGATCTTTCACAACGATACTCATCATTTTTCTAGTAGAATCAAACGGAAACTCCTTTTCTATCGTGAACTTCCCGAGCAAGGCTTCCTTCTGCAATCCTGCTTTCAATGCAGCAACGAGCAGAGCACCTTCCGTCGGATCTCCATCAAGGATGTATTCCTCATCCTTTAACTTAATTTTCGCATTGTTGCATAGCATTCCAAATGTCAGCAATTGATTTAATGATTTTTCCGAAGACGGGCTCACCCTTTCTTCCCTGTGGTAAAAGCTGCCCTCGGGATCGTAACCCGTTCCGCTTACCGTCCAGGTACTGCCACCGCTCCACAAGTGTGTGACCGTCATCTTATTCTGTGTCAGTGTACCAGTTTTATCTGAACAGATAACAGAAGCACACCCCAAGGTTTCGACTGCCGGGAGTTTCCTGACAATTGCATTTCTCCTGATCATTCTTTGAACTCCCAAGGAAAGCGCCACTGTCACAATTGCCGGCAGCCCTTCTGGTATAGCTGCCACCGCCAATGAGACACCGGCGAGGAACATTGTATACATATCATGACCCTGAATGACCCCGATTCCCACAACAAGCGCGGTAAGAAACAAAGCGACAGTGATCAATATCTTTCCAAGCTGCTCCAGCCTTCGTTGAAGAGGAGTTGTCATCGTCTCTGCTGTTTGGATCAAATCGGCGATTTTCCCCATTGCCGTTTGCATTCCTATTGCCGTAACAACACCGATACCGTTTCCTCTTGTCACCATCGTGCCCATGAAAGCCATGTTCTCTAAATCACCAAGATTGATATTCTCACCTTGTATCTCCCCGGTTCGTTTAGTTACGGGAACCGACTCTCCTGTCAAAGCTGATTCCTCTATTTCAAGGTTATTGACAGTAATCAATCTTACATCCGCACCTATACGGTCCCCACTGAGAAACTTAATGATATCTCCAGGGACAACATCCTTGGAAGGAACCTTTACCCAATTCCCATCCCTCAGGACATTCACCTGAGGGGCAGAAAGTTCTTTTAATGCATGCAGTGATTTCTCAGCCTTTCTCTCTTGAAAGAAGCCAAGAAATCCATTGATCAAAACAATAGCGATAATGGCAATCGCATCAATATATTCTCCCAGCAGACCTGATATCAAGGTGGCTGCCAATAACACAATCACCATAAAATCTTTGAATTGACTAAAAAATAACAATAAAGCAGACTGCTTCTCTGCTTCCTTTAGTTCATTAAATCCAAACTGCTTTCGTCTCTTCTTTACTTCGTCTTCTGCAAGACCATTGGCAAAGTCAGTATTGACCGTTTTTTCTATATCTTCCTGCCGCATCTCATGGTATCTCATTCAACCAACTCACTCTCCCATTTAATATCCGAAAGTTCACCTCTCACAGCATTATTATTCAGACTCGTCCCAAAAAATGATATGATTATATAAAAAGTGGAAGCGGCCGTTCAGCGACGTACAGATTTTAGGGCTCTTGCATGAGATAAAGGAATCACAACGAACGAAGTGAGTTGATGATGACTTATCGCAAGGAGAGAGACCGAAATCTGCTAGTCGCTGGCCGCTGGAACTAGATTGATAAAAAGTGGAAAGGCCCCGCTCAGCGGCGTACGAACTGGAAGGCTTCCGCATGAGATAAAGGAAACACGAAGAGCGCAGCGATTCGATGATGACTTATCGCAAGGAGGAAGCCGGAAGTTCGTACGCCGGTGGGGCCTTGGAACTGGATTCATAAAAAGTGGAACCGGCCGTTCAGCGACGTATAGATTTAGGGGGCCTTCATATTTTTAACTGGTGTTTCCGCGGGATGATTTACGTTCCAGGTGCGCGACTCCGCGGGGCGGGCGGTGAGCCTCCTCGGCTGCGCCTGCGGGGGTCTCACCTGTCATCAAAAGTGGAAGCGCCCTGATCAGTCCCGACAGGCAAATGTTCCTGAGAGAAAAAAAGGCGATCTTTCCTTTTATTCTCTCAGGGTTATTTGACCCCGAGGGGCTGGGCGCTGGAACTAGACGTACCGCTAATCCCGCAGGAGGTCGCACACCTTCCACTTCAATCATCAAAAAACAACAACTCTTTCATAACTCCAAACGAATTTTGGGTATTTATAGAGCGAGTCTATGAAATCAGCGTGCAAAATCCGTCAAAAGTGCCTTAAGAGAAGGTATAAAAATCTCAGGAACGGTGTTATAAACCAAATTGTTCCAGCGACGCCCAGCGACTATTAGATTTTGGTCTCCATTCTTGTGATAAGTCACAAGTGCATTTCAATACAAAATTAGAGTTCAAATTTTTTTAATAATATCAATCACAGAAGAGGATGTAAGCTAATGTCATTCGATGGATTATTTACAAAAGCCATGACCGAAGAGCTTGGCGATAGATTAAACGGCGGACGGATCAATAAAATTCACCAGCCGTATAAAAATGAAGTCATTTTAATAGTCAGATCACAGGGGAAAAACCACAAACTGCTGCTCTCAGCCCACCCCAGCTATGCACGTGCCCAGCTGACTTCCCAAAGTTACGAAAACCCTTCAGTCCCTCCGATGTTTTGTATGCTCTTAAGAAAACATCTTGAAGGGTATATCATTGAGGATGTTTATCAAAAGGAAGTCGACCGAATCATCATCTTTGAAATTAAAGGGCGGAATGAAATCGGGGACATTTCGTATAAACAGTTGATCATTGAAATCATGGGAAGGCACAGCAACATCATCATTGTGGATAAAAGCAGGAACATGATACTCGACTCCATTAAACATATCCCGCCTTCCATCAACAGCTACAGAACCGTGCTGCCTGGACAGGAATACAAATTCCCTCCACCTCAGGAGAAGAAAAATCCGCTGGAAGCAGATAGGGATGATATTCTGAGAGCCATTGATTTTAACAGCGGAAAGCTGGATAAACAGATCGTCGGAGCTTTCTCGGGGACTTCTCCGCTATTTGCGAAGGAGGCCGTACACAGAGCCGGTCTGGCAAATCGCAACAGCTTGCCGGATGCGCTGCTGGAACTGCTGGAGCCTGTTAAACAGGGCCATTATCAGCCTACCCTGATTCAATCAAATAAGGAAACCTTCTACTTGTTAGACCTGCAGCACCTTGAAGGAGAACATATCCATTATTCCAGTTTAAGCGAATTGCTCGACCGTTATTTCCATCAAAAAGCGGAAAGAGACCGAGTGAAACAGCAGGGGAATGACCTTGAACGATTGATCAAGAACGAGCGGGATAAAAACCAAAGTAAAATCTTGAAACTCGAGAAAACCCTGAAGGACGCTGAAAATGCAGATATCTTTCAATTGTATGGAGAATTGCTGACAGCCAATCTTTATGCAGTTGAAAGAGGCATGAGTGAAATCGAGGTCATCAATTACTATGATGAGGAAGGCGGTACCGTCAAGATTGCACTGGACACAAGGAAGACGCCTTCTGAAAATGCCCAGGCCTATTTTTCTAAATATACAAAAGCCAAGACAGCCATAAAGATTGTGCAGGAGCAAATTGAAAAGGCGAAGGAAGAAATTCAGTATATGGAGCAATTGCTGCAGCAGCTTGAATCTGCTTCACCAAAAGATATCCTGGAGATCCGTGAAGAGCTTGCAGAAGAAGGATACATCAAAGCCAAGAATGAGAAAAAGAAAAAGAAGATTAACGAGAAGCCTCAGCTGGAAACCTATTTATCGAACGATGGGACAACCATTCTAGTCGGCAAAAACAATAAACAGAATGATTATCTCACCAATAAACTGGCCGGCAAAGAGGAAATCTGGCTGCACACGAAAGATATTCCCGGCTCCCATGTTGTCATCAAAAGCAAGAATCCTTCAGAGGAGACAATTAAAGAAGCCGCGGTATTAGCCGCGTATTTCAGTAAGGCACGTGAGTCCAGTTCCGTTCCTGTCGACTTCACCCTTGTAAAAAATGTGAAAAAGCCGAAGGGCGCCAAACCTGGTTTTGTCACTTATGACGGACAGCAGACCGTTTATACGACTCCAAGCCTTAATACTGTTCGAGCTATGAAAAAGGAATAAAATGTAAAATAGCCTCTTTTAGTAAGGGGCTTCTTTTTTTGTTCCTAAAATGATCTGTTGGCTCAATGGAGCATATGTTGGTTTGACGCAATTAATTGAAATTAGAAGCAATAATTCGATAGTAGACGCAATTAATTGCAGGCAGCCGCAAAAAACTAAAGTTAGACGCAATTGTTATCAAAAATGGTGCAATTCTATTTCATAGAGTGAAACACCACTTCCAATCTATGAAATACATGCCCTTCTCACAGGAAAATTTGTCATTCCAGTAAAAAATCTATAATCCTGAGAGCTTTTTTTCAATATGAACACTTCTTTTTTCCGCCAATACAAAACAAAAACGAGCATACTAAAGATGCCCGCTGAAACCTTCTATATTATGCTTCCCATTTCTCTGGGTCTTCTCTCCAGCTTTTCAATGCTGCTACATCTTTTTCATCAATATACTGATTTTCGTGCGCTGTTTCCAGGAGTGCAGTATAGTCGGACAGTGATATAGCTTTGATGTTCGCTTCTTCCAGCCTCTCGATGCCCTTTTGCAGTTCGTATGTAAAGATGGCGGCTACGCCCAATACCTCACAGCCTGCTTCTCTTAACGCATTGACGGCTGCTATGCAGCTCCCCCCAGTGGAGATTAAGTCTTCCACGACGACAACCTTTTGCCCTTTGAGGATTTTCCCTTCAATCTGACTTCCTTTGCCGTGTGCTTTCGGTTTGGAACGGACATAGCACATCGGCAGATTAAGACGGTCGCTGACCCATGCTGCGTGTGGGATGCCGGCTGTCGCTGTACCGGCAATGAGTGCTGCATCTGGAAAATGATTCTTGATATTTTCTGCGATGCCTTCTGCAATCATGTTTCGCACTTCCGGAAAAGATATAGTCAGCCGGTTATCACAATAGATAGGAGATTTTAATCCTGACGACCAAGTAAACGGGTCATTAGGCTTCAAAAATACTGCTTCAATATTCATTAATTGTTGTGCAATTTCTTTTTTCATGCTTGCCCCTCCCATTCCGATTTTACTATTCTGTATGCTGCTTCAGGATTCTCTGCTGCTGTGATGCTTCTCCCGACCACTATGGCAGAAGATCCCAGCACACGGGCTTCAGAAGGTGAAGCTATTCTGGTTTGGTCATTTGCGGCGTCACCTTTCAACCGTATGCCTGGTGTCACCCTCAAGAAGTCCTCACCGCAGGCATCCCTGATTGCGGAAGCTTCATGAGGAGAACAAACCACTCCGTCAAGGCCCGCTTCCCTGGTGATTTTCGCATAGTGGAGAACCGATTCCATCAAAGGAACCTTAATGAGCTGTTCGCGTTTCATTTGGTCTTCAGAAGTGGAGGTCAGCTGCGTAACAGATATCAGCCTGGGCCTTACTTTTCCTGCCGGCGTCCCCTGAACTAATCCCTCCATCGCTCGCTCCATCATCTTTATTCCGCCAGCTGCATGGACATTGATCAGATCGACTTCCAGTTGTGCCAATCCCTTCATTGCTTGGCCAACCGTATTCGGGATATCATGGAGCTTTAAATCCAGGAATATCCGGTGATTCATCAATTTCAATTCTTCCAGGATTTGCGGGCCATTTTGCAGATAAAGCTCCATTCCCACTTTAACGAAAAGTGGTTTATCAAAGCTTTCTAAAAAAGTTCTGCTGATGTCCCATGTTGAAAAATCAAGCGCGACTATAGGCATTCGCTCCATGGCTTCTCCAGCTCCTTCCTGTCAGTTCGGATATATGATCAACGTTCATTTCATCCAGTCTTTCCTTAAGTCCGCTGATGAGGTCCGGGCAGATGAACGGATCTACAAAGTTAGCCGTGCCGACTGCCACCGCACTTGCTCCAGCATAAAAATATTCAATGATGTCATCCACTGTCTGAATACCGCCCATTCCGATGATCGGGATATTGACCCTCTGGCTGACTTCATAGATCATGCGGATGCTGACCGGTTTGATGGCAGGACCGGATAATCCGCCGGTAACATTTGCAATGACAGGTTTCCCTGTCTTTGTATCGATTCTCATGCCGATCAATGTATTGATCATCGTGAGGCCGTCTGCTCCCCCGTCTTCCACCGCTTTTGCCATCTCCACAATGTTCGCAACATTAGGGGAAAGTTTTACATACACAGGGACTGAAGAGACTGCCTTTACTTTCTTCGTCAGTTCCTTTGCGATTTCAGGAACGGTTCCAAAAGCAATTCCACCTGTTTTGACATTGGGACAGGAGATATTGAGTTCGAGCGCGCTCACATTGGGGGCAGTCGAGATTGTCTCAGCTACCTGCACATAATCTTCCGTCTGCGAACCGGCTACATTTGCAATAATGGGAACATCATATTTTTCGAGCCAAGGCAGTTCCTCTGTCATCACCTTATGTAGACCTGGATTCTGAAGACCGATGGCATTCAGCATTCCTGCAGACGTTTCAGCAACACGAGGTGTAGGATTTCCAAACCTTGTGTCAAGGGTGGTCGCCTTGATCATGATAGCTCCGAGCATACTCAAGTCATACAAGTCCGCAAACTCTTTTCCGAATCCAAAGCAGCCAGAGGCCGGCATAACTGGATTCTTCAAGTTTAAACCCGGCAATTCTATCTTCAATTTATTCATAACTTCACCACCCCTACTGGAAATACTGGACCGTCACTACATATCTTCACATAATTTTTCTCTCCATCATTCACTGCCTTTTCACAAACGCAGGCAAAGCAGGCGCCAATACCGCAGCCCATCCGTTCTTCCAAGGAGATATATCCTTTGCTTTCTCCATAAGAAGTGCTGAGTGCTGCAAGCATGGCTTTCGGGCCGCAGGAATAGAAGAGGTCGAATTCTAACCCTTTTTCCTTAATGACATCTGTTACAAATCCTTTTGTTCCAAGAGAACCATCTACTGTAGCAATATAAGTCGGACCCAGTTTTGAAAATTCCTTTTCATAAAAAGCAGCTGATTGATTTTGAAAACCAAGGACGTGAATGACATTGATTCCTTTGCTGACCAGCTGTTTTGACAGCTCATAGAGGGGCGGGACTCCGATACCACCTCCTACTAACAGGGCTGTCTTTCCCTCATCTTCCCAATGGATCGGAAATCCGTTGCCGAGAGGCCCCAGAACATCTGCATAAGCTCCCTGTTTTTCCCCTGATAAAAGTTTTGTCCCTTTGCCTTCCGCACGATAGATGACTGTTAGGCTGTTATTCTCCTTATCTATCTCGGCAATGCTTATAGGGCGGCGCAGGAGCGGCTCCACCCCTGTGCCTGTTTTGAAGTGAAGGAATTGTCCTGGTTCATTTAGTTCGGAGACAAGATCTCCAGATAAAACCATCTTGAATATATTTTCAGCAATTTCTTCATTTGAAATGATCTGCATGAGATCTTTTTTGATCATAGAAGTACCGCCTCTTGATTTTTTTCCGCCCCTTCCATCGCTTCTGCTGAGAAGGTCATAGATTCAAAGACTTTAAGGATTGCTTCAGCCGTATCCAGCGAAGTCAAGCACGGGATTCCATTTTCTACTGATTCCCGGCGGATCCTGAATCCGTCTCTCTGCGGCTGTTTGCCCTTTGTCAGTGTATTGATGACCAGCTGCGTTTCCCCGCTTTGAATGACATCAAGAAGTGTCGGACCCTCAGAACCAATTTTATCAACTTCCTTTACAGGAATATCTGCTGTTCTTAGCACGTCTGCTGTCCCTTTAGTGGCAAGGATTTGATAGCCTATGTTTACAAACCTCTTGGCCAGGCCGATCGCTTCGTCCTTATCTTTATCTGCAACGGTCAGCAGGACGGAACCATACTCTTTCATCTGCATTCCAGCAGCCACGATCCCTTTATAAAGAGCTTTTTCAAGCGTTAAATCTTTCCCCATCACTTCCCCGGTGGATTTCATTTCCGGTCCGAGAGTGATGTTGAATCAACCCCCAATAAGTGGACATTTAAAAATACGACACATCAAGCCGTTTTTAGATAGTCTTTAAGGAACTGTTTTGGAGAAACGAATCCAATTTTACTGTGGATTCGTTTCTCGTTGTATCGCTTAATATACTTTAATAAATTTATTTGAAGTATATTTGAATCTTTATTTACAGGATAGAAACAAGGGAATTCAGTCTTCAGCTGAGAGAAAAAGCTTTCTATAACGGCATTATCCCAACAGTTACCCTTCCGGGACATACTAGGGGTGAATTTAAACTCTTTCTTCAAGCTTCGGTACATAAGAGAACGGTATACACTTCCTTGATCACTGTGAATAAGAACGCCTTCAAGGTTCTTTAGCTTTCTTTTCTTTTTGGCAGCTTTGATAGTATCTTCAATCAATTGTTTGTTTGGACTTAACCCTATTTTAAAGGCGATAATTTCTCGGTTAAACAAATCCATAAGGGCTGAAATATATAGCTTTTCACCTCTGTGGATGACTTCAGTCATATCAGTTACCCACTTTTGGTTTGGATGTTGAGCCTCAAAGTCTCTTTCAAGAAGGTTCGGATATACCGTACCAGTTGACTTCCCCTTCGATTCTTCATTTGTCTTTGGCAGTCTCACCACTGCCTTTAAATTGGCTTCCTTCATTAGCCTAGCTACTCTTTTATGGTTAACAATTTGCCCCTTGGCCTTCAAAACTTTTGAAATTCGTTTAGATCCATAAGTCCCTTTCTCGGCTCGATATACTTTCTTAATTGCTTTTAATGTCTCTTTTTCTTCTGAGGATGCAGAACGCTTTGGTCGCTTAAGGTAGGCATAATAACCACTAGGTGACACCTTAAGTACGCGGCATAAAAGTATAACTGGGTATTCCTTTCTCAATGCAGAAATAGCTTCAAATTTCTTGCTTATTCGTTCTCTTTGAGAAAGGCCTGGAACTTTTTTAGGATTTCATTCTCTTGTTCCTTTTCCTTAAGTTTCTTCTCCAATTCGCGAATTCTTTTTAAATCCTTGGAAGACGCTGAGTTAGTAATAGAACGGGAGTTCATCAAACCCTCTTTCCCATTTTCTTTGAACTTGTTCACCCATCTATTTACTGTGTCTCTGTGCAATCCCATCTCCTCTGCCACTACAGCTACAGGTTGATGATTCTCCAAGACATTTTTTACAGCTTCTAGTTTAACTTCGACACTTGTATGTGAACTTGGTTTTTTAGGCATTATTATTTCCCCCATAAATGCATATTTGTCGTATCTTCATGATAACTTATATGTCCATTATAAGGGGGGAGACTATGTCCACTCTGCGAAGTTTCGCGAAGGAGAACACAGGAACTTTGACATAGACCCCTTGTTTCTCTGGTACCAATCCGGACTGATAGCCCATTTCTTCCAAAGTGCGGCCCAGAATCACTTTTGTCGCCAGGTTTGCCATAGGTACACCTGTGATCTTGCTTAGGAATGGTACGGTACGGCTGGAACGCGGATTGACTTCAAGGACATACACCTCGTTTTTGCTGATGACATACTGTATATTCAGCAATCCTATGATATTCAATCCCCTGGCAAGCTTCGTTGTATACTCTATGATTCTCTCTTTCTGATCCCGTGTCAGCTGCTGTGGCGGGTATACTGCAATAGAGTCCCCCGAATGAACACCCGCTCTCTCGATATGTTCCATGATGCCTGGAATGACAACACCTTTTCCATCCGATATCGCGTCAACTTCAATTTCTTTTCCGATTAAGTAGCGGTCAATCAACACGGGATGTTCAGGGTTCACCTTAACGGCATTCTTCATGTACTGAAGCAGTTCGCTTTGTTCGTACACGATTTCCATCGCACGGCCTCCAAGGACATATGACGGGCGGACCAACACCGGATATCCGATGGAATCAGCAATCTCCACAGCACCTTCAACTGTAACGGCTGTTTTGCCTTCCGGCTGAGGAATACCGAGACTTTGAAGTGTGTATTCAAATTTATCCCTGTTCTCCGCACGATCCAAGTCCTCCAAAGATGTGCCCAGGATTCTGACGCCCCTCTCCACTAATTGAGCTGCCAGGTTAATCGCCGTCTGGCCGCCGAATTGAACGACCACACCTTCAGGCTTTTCCAGATCGATAATGTGCATGACATCTTCAATTGTCAACGGTTCGAAATAGAGCTTGTCGGAAATACTGAAGTCCGTTGAAACCGTTTCTGGATTATTATTAACGATGATTGCTTCATAACCCGCTTCTTTAATCGCCCATACGGAGTGCACTGTGGCGTAGTCAAACTCTACGCCCTGGCCGATTCGTATCGGGCCTGATCCAAGTACGACCACACTCTTTTTTGAAGTAACGATTGATTCATTTTCTCTTTCGTATGTTCCGTAGAAGTATGGAGTTTCAGATTCAAACTCGGCGGCACATGTATCGACCATTTTGTAAACCGGGATCAGTTCCTGTTCTTTTCTCCAGTCGTAGACCTGCTTTTCTGCTGCATTCCATAACTTGGCCAGTGTAATATCGGCAAAGCCCATTCTCTTTGCTTTATATGCAAGCTCTTTGTTAAAAGGCGCATCAGCAAGTTCAGCTTCAAAGTCTACAATTTTCTTCAACTTATGAAGGAAGAATAAATCAATTTTGCTCCAATCATGGATGGTATTAATTGTTACACCACGGCGCAGGGCTTCCCCGATATAGAAGAGCCTTTCATCCCCAGCTTTTCTGATACGTTTTTCTATAAGAGCATCATCAAAACCAGCTGCATCTTCCAGTTCCAGGTGATACACGTTGCTCTCCAGTGAACGGACCGCTTTCAGGATTGATTCTTCAAAAGTACGGCCGATCGCCATGACTTCACCTGTTGCCTTCATCTGTGTTCCAAGATTTCTTTTTGCTGATTCAAATTTATCAAACGGCCAGCGCGGGATCTTGGAAACAATATAGTCAAGTGCAGGCTCGAAACTCGCATACGTTTTTCCTGTTACAGGGTTCATCATTTCATCAAGATTCAAACCTACTGCAATCTTCGCCGCAAGCTTGGCGATCGGATAGCCGGTTGCTTTTGAAGCAAGCGCTGAAGAGCGGCTTACACGCGGATTCACTTCAATGATGTAATACTGGAAGCTGTCGGGATCAAGGGCCAGCTGTACGTTACAGCCACCTTCAATTCCCAAAGCACGGATAATTTTCAGCGAGCAGTTCCTTAACATCTGATATTCCCTGTCACTCAATGTTTGGCTTGGCGCCACAACAATTGAATCACCGGTATGGATTCCGACTGGATCAAAGTTTTCCATATTACACACAACAATAGCGCTGTCATTGCTGTCACGCATGACTTCATATTCAATTTCTTTGAAGCCGGCAATGCTTTTCTCAAGCAGGCATTGTGTCACAGGGCTGTATTTGAGCCCGCTGCTGACGATTTCAATCAACTCTTCACGGTTGTGGCAAATTCCCCCGCCTGTTCCTCCAAGCGTATAGGCAGGACGGACAATCACTGGATACCCTACTTCTTCAACAAATTGGAAAGCTTCATCTACTGAGCGTATGATTTCACTTTTCGGTACCGGTTCGTTCAGTTCATTCATCAGTTTGCGGAAAAGGTCACGGTCTTCAGCCTGTTCGATTGCTGATAACTTTGTCCCAAGGATTTCAACATTGCATTCATCAAGGACACCTGCATTCGCCAGCTCTACTGCCATGTTTAAACCAGTCTGGCCTCCAAGGGTAGGAAGAAGGGCATCAGGCCGTTCTTTCCGGATAATTCTGCTCACAAATTCCAAAGTTATTGGCTCAATGTATACCTTATCGGCGATTTCACTGTCTGTCATGATTGTCGCTGGATTAGAGTTAACAAGGATGACTTTGTAGCCCTCCTCTTTCAGGGCGATACAAGCTTGCGTTCCTGCATAGTCAAATTCAGCTGCCTGCCCGATGACGATCGGGCCGCTTCCTATTACGAGGATGGTTTTGATATCTGTACGTTTAGGCATGTGAAATCTCCTTTCTCTTTTCCGCTTCCATCATTGTCATGAATTGATCGAATAGTCCGTTGGCATCTTCCGGTCCCGGTGAAGCTTCAGGGTGATACTGAACGGTGAATGCCGGCAGATCAAGATGTTTCAATCCTTCTATTGTTCCATCATTCAATCCGATATGAGTTACTTCCAGTCGTGTTTCTATTAATGAATCTTCATCTACAGAATATCCGTGGTTCTGTGAGGTGATAGCCACTTTTCCTGTTGCAAGGTCTTTTACCGGGTGGTTGGAACCCCGGTGCCCAAACTTCATCTTGAATGTGTCTCCTCCACTAGCAAGTGCAAACAACTGGTGTCCAAGGCAGATCCCGAACAAAGGAATCTTTCCAAGAGTTTCATTAATCATCTCTATTGCTTCAGGAACATCTTTTGGATCTCCAGGTCCGTTCGAAAGCATGATTCCGTCGGGGTTCAGTGCCTGGATTTCTTCTGCCGTTGTGTTATATGGAACCACAATGACGTCACAATCCCTTTTATTGAGTTCTCTTAGAATTCCATGTTTCATCCCGAAATCGACCAATACCACCCGGAAACCTCTGCCTGGGCTTGGATAGGCTGTCTTGGTTGAAACCTGCTTCACCTGATTTGTTGGAAGTTCAGTAGCTCTTATTTTATGTAGAACCTCTTCTTTGTCCACTTCAATTGAACAGATCATACCTTTCATCGTGCCGTGTTCTCTGATCTTTCTCGTCAGCATTCTTGTATCAATTTCGGCTAATCCCGGGATTCCTTTCGCTTTAAGAAGGTCGTTCAATGTACTTTCACTTCTCCAGTTGGAAGGAAAGTCAGCTTCTTCCCTTACGATAAAGCCTTTGATTGCTGGTGAAATAGATTCAAAGTCATCACGGTTGATTCCATAATTTCCGATTAGCGGGTATGTCAGCGTTATTATCTGGCCGCAATAAGACGGATCTGACAAGATTTCCTGATATCCTGTCATGCCTGTGTTAAAAACTACCTCGCCCACGGAGCTTGTTTCTGCTCCAAACCCTTCGCCTGTAAAAACCGTACCATCATCAAGAATTAACTGCCTTTTCATCATTGTTCGCCTTCCTTCCAAGTTAGAGTTCCTTCTGCGAATGTCGCTTTTGGCCACCCTTTGCATACCCAGCCGCCAAATGGTGTGTTTCTTCCTTTTGACAAGAATGTTTCCGGATTGATTTCTCTTGTTTCTGTTAAGTCAACCAATGTGATATCTGCTAAACTTCCAATCTCTAAAGTGCCATACGGTAGTTTGAAGGTTTGAGATGGTTTTTTGGTCATCCAATCGACCAGCTGGTTCAGAGTGAAAATTTCTTTTTCCACAAAGTTTGTATAAAGCAGCGGAAAAGCTGTTTCAAGCCCTACAATTCCAAATGGAGCAAGCGCGATGCCTTCTGATTTTTCTTCTGCAGTATGAGGGGCATGATCGGTTGCAATGAAATCGATTGTGCCATCCAGCAGGCCTTCAATCAGTGCATCCCGGTCTTCTCTGCTTCTTAGAGGAGGATTCATCTTATAGTTTGCATCGTCTCCAGGTATGTCGTCCTCTGTCAGGAGCAAATGGTGCGGTGTCACTTCTGCTGTCACTTTTATTCCTGCCTTTTTTGCATCCCTTACAACTCTGACAGATTCTTTTGTGCTGATGTGGCAGACATGATAGTGACAGTCTGCTGCTTCAGCAAGCAAGACATCTCTCGCAATTTGTACAGACTCACAGATGGAAGGAATTCCTTTAAATCCATTCTCTTTTGAAAATTTCCCTTCATGAACAGCTCCGCCATAAATCAGACTGTTATCTTCACAGTGTGCAACAATCACCATGTTGACCGCCGCTGCCGCTTTCATGGCCTCATACATTTTACCGGCCTCTTGCACTCCTACTCCATCATCGGTAAAAGCGAAGGCACCTGATTCCTTTAGGGCAGGAAAGTCAGTAAGGTTTTTTCCCAATTGCCTTTCTGTTATAGAAGCATATGGAAGCACTCTGACCTTGCCTGTTTCAGTGATTCTTTCATTCAGCCATTGCAGTGTTTCCACATCATCTGGTACCGGCCTTGTGTTCGGCATTGCTGCTATTGTCGTAAAGCCGCCTCTTGCAGCAGCTTTTGTTCCTGTTTCAATGGTCTCCTTCTTTTCTCCGCCAGGTTCACGAAGGTGCACATGAAGGTCAACAAATCCCGGCAGGAGTAGAAGCCCTTCTGCATCGAAAATTTCCGCATTTTCCTCTGATAGATTTTCACCGATTTCGGCAATATATTTTTCGACTATCTTTACATCTTTTATTGAGATTGTTCCGCTTTCTTCTAGCCATTTTGCGTTTTTTATGATAGTTGTCATATTATTTTCCTCCTCGGTAATCAAGTGCTCTCTTTAAGACTGCC
The DNA here is from genome assembly GCF_000181495.1 of Bacillus sp. SG-1. GTDB lineage: Bacteria > Bacillota > Bacilli > Bacillales > Bacillaceae_B > Rossellomorea. Next base: position 5,220 of record NZ_ABCF01000028.1, on the reverse strand, counting down.
ATTCTGACAAACACTCCATTTTCCATCTGCCTGAAGATCCTGGATTTTTTGCTTTCGACGAGAACATCGGCTATTTCAACGCCTCGATTCACTGGGGCAGGATGCATGATGATGCCGTGTTCTTTCATCTGCGCAGCTCTTTCTGCCGTCAAACCAAATTGCTGATGGTACTCTTCCTTCGTCAGTGTTGAAGTACTTTCATGCCTTTCATGCTGGACTCGCAGCAGCATTACCGCATCCCCGGTTTTCACTGCTTCATCCACAGGTAGGTACTGGCCGCTTTCCACCAAGTCCTGAGGGAACCATTCGGTCGGACCTGAGAAATAAACTTCAGCCCCCAGTTTTTTTAAAGCTTCTGCATTTGAGCGTGCTACTCTGCTGTGCGTAATGTCTCCGATGATGCTCACCTTCAATCCCTGAAATGAACCAAACTCCTCTTTGATGGTCAAAAGATCCAGCAAGCATTGTGTCGGATGGTTACCGCAACCGTCTCCGCCATTCAAGATCGGGATGGACACGTGATCTATCAAATCATCAAAGTAGCGATCTTTTTCATGCCGGATAACAACTGCATCAATTCCGATTGCTTCAAGGGTTTTTACTGTGTCATACAGTGTTTCCCCCTTGGATACACTTGAGGTCCCAATCTCGAATGGGATGACCTGCAATCCAAGCTTCCTCTCCGCCATTTCAAAGCTGCACTTCGTTCGTGTACTGTTTTCAAAGAATAAATTTGCTATGTATCGAGAAGTCACCGGAGTCCATTGTTCCCCATTTTTAAATCCTTCTGCCGTTGACAAAATCTCTTCTATTTCAGCCGGCTGAAGATCTGCCATTGTTAACAAGTGCTTCATGAATTGACCTCCTGTATATGCAGAGTATAGGTAATAAAAAACACCCTGACCTTCTTTTGTCAGGGTGTTTTGAGTCCACAAAGGTACACCTGTCCCTAAAAATGGTACAAGTATCCCCGCGTTTCCTCCAAACACCCTTCTAAGCCTCTCTGGACCTCTCTTAAAAGGTGTCTAGTATTCTATTTAATTTTCTTCATTTAATCCTTCAAACATTTCATTTTCATCAACAGGATCCTGCCCAGGCAATACCAAGTTCAAGACTACACCGACGATGGCTGCCAGAGCCATTCCGGAAAGGGACAGATTCTCAGTGATTTCTACAAAGGCACCACCGACTCCGATCACCAGGATGACTGAAGAGATAATCAAATTTCGTTTTTTTCCTAAATCAATTTTGTTGTCAATCAGCATACGAAGTCCGCTTGATGCGATGATACCGAACAGCAGGATGGATACCCCGCCCATTACAGCCGTTGGAATCGATTCGATCAACGCCGTAATTTTGCCTATGAATCCGAATGCGATGGCAATGACTGCCGCCCCACCGATGACAAACACGCTGAATACTCTCGTGATGGCCAGGACTCCAATGTTCTCTCCATAAGTGGTATTAGGAGGTCCTCCAAGGAAAGATGCGATAATCGTTGCCACACCGTCACCTAGAATTGAGCGGTGAAGGCCAGGCTGTTTCAAAAAGTTTTTTCCAGCTACCTTACTTAAAACCATTTGGTCCCCGGTATGTTCTGCGAGTGTTACAATGGCTACCGGCACCATAATCATTGCTACTTCCCAAGAGAATGAAGGTGTATAGTTTACAAAAGGTATGATAAAGTCAGGCATTTGGAGCCAAGGAGCTGCTTTCACTCCCGATAAATCTACAATTCCGGCAAAGAATGCGATCATATATCCTCCGACAATACCTGCAAGAATAGGAATGAGTCCAAGAAATCCGCGGAAGAACATCGATCCGATGACCGTGATGGACAGAGTAGCCAGTGCCACCATAAAATGCGTGTTGCTGTAAACCAATTCTGCTGCACCAGGATTTTCGTACATAGCCATGTTAACGGCAGTTCCTGCTAATCCCAATCCGATCACCATGATAACCGGCCCTACGACGATAGGAGGTAATATCCTCATCAGCCATTTTAGGCCCAGCTTTGCTATCAACAGTGCCACAATTCCATAGACCAAACCTGCTAAGAAACTTCCCATCATGGCTGCCTCAGGTCCTCCGACCGTTTTAGCTGATATGATCGGAGCTATGAAAGCGAATGACGATCCCAGATATGCTGGAATTCTTCCCCTTGTAATCAATAGGTACGCCAGAGTTCCCAGACCGCTTGATACTAACGCAACTGCCGGACTCAGGTCTACCAGGTACGGTACCAGTACCGTCGCCCCAAACATTGCGAATAAGTGCTGTAAACTGAGCGTAAGCCATTGTCCTGCCTTCGGTACGTCTCTTACATCTAATACTGCTTCGTTGTTATTTGCCATGTTGTTTCCTCCTCTATTCATTTCTGCCGACTCCTATAAAAAAAACCTCTCTGCAAGAGGGCGCAAAGAGGGTTCTGCAATAAGGTTCACATGCTGTGAAACTCTATTGAGATTCCTTTGCCAGCCTCTCTGGACTGTCTTTAAAAGGAAAGCTGTTTAATTGTCATGTATCGTAACTTGATCTTCGTCATCAACTTCAGTCAGTTCGACAACAATTTTCTCTGAACTGGAAGTTGGTATGTTCTTACCTACAAAGTCGGCCCGGATCGGAAGTTCTCTGTGTCCGCGATCAACAAGGACAGCCAATTGAATATTGCTCGGCCTTCCTACATCCATCAAGGCATCCAGTGCTGCTCTTACCGTTCTTCCTGTGAAAAGCACGTCATCGATCAATATCACTTTTTTATCGGTAACATCCACTGGAAGGTCAGAACCTTTCACTTCCGGTTCTTCATTCGCGGTTTTGACTGTTAAATCATCCCTGTAGAGAGTAATATCAATTTCTCCTACCGGCATTTTGGCACCTTCTATTTCCTCGATGCGGTTTGCGAGTCTCTTCGCTAAATGAATTCCTCTGGTCTTGATCCCTACCAGGACACAGTCCTGTATCCCCTTATTCCGCTCAATGATTTCATGAGCGATTCTGGTAAGTGCCCTTCTGATTGCCGGCTGATCCAGAACAACTGTCTTTTGAGCCAATGTCATCACCTCGTCCTTAATATTGCCCGGAAACGTTTTAATAACACTTTTCAATAAAAAATCCCTCTCACCGCTATAGTGAGAGGGCATACTTATCGTTAGAAATTATTACACTGCACTCCTGTAGTGTAATTTCATGAAAAGTTCCTTCTCAGCCTCACGGGACTGTATTAAAGGTTTCCTTATTCGGTTATATCAATCATAAGGGCTTAGAGCATCGTTGTCAACGATTATTTTGCAATTTTTGCAGAGTGTGTCGAAATACTTCAGGCGGTTCCGCTTCAAACTCCAGGTATTCTCCAGTACGGGGATGGATGAAGCCAAGGACGGCTGCATGCAATGCCTGTCCGCCCAAGTCCAGTGTTTTCCTCGGACCATACTTAGGGTCTCCTGCCAGCGGATAGCCTATATATTTCATATGAACACGGATCTGGTGTGTCCTGCCGGTCTCCAATTTACACTCTACGTAAGTAAAATCTGTAAACCTTTCGAGAACATTGAAATGTGTGACCGCATCTCTTCCTGAATCCACAACCGCCATATTTTGACGGTCCTTTGGATCCCTGCCCAGAGGTGCATCAATTGTTCCATGGTCATGAGGAATGATACCATGAACAATCGCCTTGTATTTTCTTGTTACCGTCTTGTTCACGAGTTGTTCCACGAGCTTTTCATGGGCCAAATCATTTTTGGCAACCATTAGAAGCCCTGATGTATCCTTATCTATCCGATGGACGATGCCGGGCCTTAAGACACCATTAATACCTGAAAGGTCCTTGCAATGTGCCATCAGACCATTCACCAATGTTCCCGACGGATGGCCGGGAGCGGGATGGACAACCATTCCTCTTGGCTTGTTAACAACAATGACATCGGCATCTTCAAAGTAAATATCAAGATCCATGTTCTCAGGGACCACATCCAGTTCCTCCGGTTCAGGAATGGAAATGATGATCTTGTCCTCGATGGCACATTTATAGTTTGTCTTCACTTGAGAGCCATTCACTTTTACATTTCCATCTTTGATCCATTGCTGAACCTGTGACCTGGACCACTTCTCTTCCAGCTGTGTCAGTACTTTGTCCAGTCTTACACTTTTCTCTTCTTCACGAACGATATGTTCCATTGTTTCCATATAATTTCTCCTTCTTTTCTCTTCGCTCTTCCAGCAGCATATTGATGATCAATAAACCAACACCGAATGTCAGAGCAGCATCAGCAATATTGAAAATTGGGAAATCGTATTGAAAGATATATGTATTCAGAAAGTCCACGACCTCTTTTCTAAATAGCCTGTCAATAAAATTTCCAATGGCACCGCCAAGCAGCAATGCAAGACTTATGCTGAACAGTTTATCTCCTTTTGCCTGCTTTTCAAGATAATAAACAATACCTATAATGACTGCGATTGTGATTATATAGAAGAACCACATCTGGCCTTGCAGAATGCCCCAGGCAGCTCCCTGGTTCCTATGGGAAGTGATATAGAATAAATCTTCTATCACGGTGATGCTCTGTCCTTCTGTCATATTCCGCACAATCAGCCACTTTGTCAGCTGATCCAATGCTACTACAATCAAAGCAATCAGATAATAAAACATACGGGTAGCCTCCGTCTCCAATCAAAATGATTACTTAAGCATTTTAGCATAATCACGGCGAGAAAGACACACTTATCCATACGCAGCACCATTTGTTCGTTGATCCCCTGCACAGCCTAAAAAACTAATAAAGCGACTTTTTCGTGAACTGTGTCCAGTCACGCACATTATTTTTTCCGCTGTCGATCCAAAAATAAGAAATAAGTTCTTCATATCCTTTTAAATCTGTAAATGAGCCTCCATTAAACTTTTCCAGCAGATTTTGGATCTCCTTCTTCTCTTCCTGAATGTAATGTTGAACCAAAACATTTTCCGAATGGGCATTTTCAAGCTCTTTTAAAGAAACTTCCAATTCCTTGATCGTTTGTTGTAGTTGTTCTTCCATATACATCCCTCCGTGTTGTTAGTATGATACAAATGGTGAAAAATGTTGATATGTAAGAATTAGTAATCGTGGAGATTGTAGTGTTTCTCTACTGGCAACTGACTCCTTATTTTAGTGAGAGATTCAAAATTGAAATTAAACTCTTTATAATCATCGTTTATTTCTGCCCATTGATACGTTT
>NZ_ABCF01000029.1 GCF_000181495.1 Bacillus sp. SG-1 | reverse complement strand
ACTGATGATATCTTCCGCGACTTCCACGTAACTCTCCGGCAGCGTGGAAAGCAGCTGCTGGAATTTTTCTGAAGAGGATTCCCGCAACACGAAGATTTTTTCAATTTTATCTTTCGGTACAATATCGTTCCGTTTCTTTTGAAAAGCGATCCCGCTCCCCATCACAATTTTCTCTTGAGGGCCATCAATCACAACGACAGCATTATTATTCAAAACTCTAAAAATCCTCATTAAAACCCTCCGTACACATACTCCTTTTAATATTACCACCCTGCCGTGAAAAAATGCCATAACAAGGTTTCCGCTTTAATACTTTAAAGCACGAAGAGGGACAGTCCCTCTTAGCGCTTTAAAGCGTCAGCGCACTGAAAGGGACTGTCCCTGTAAGTTTACGAATTCAATTATTGTTGATCCTTTTCTTTCACATTAAACTGTTTGATGATTGCCTGTAAGGCTTCACTTAATTCATTAAGGTTCTCTGCAGAGTGCGCAATGGTTCCCATCACTCCCACCTGTTCTTCCACAGATGCCAGGACCTCTTCGGAAGAGGCTGCAGTTTGTTCGGCAACGGCTGAAACACTCTGAATCGAAGCAAGAATGCCTTCACTGTGGGTGGTCACTGTTGCAATTTCAGAGTCAAGCTGTTGAACAGCACCTATAATTTGGGACATTGATTCGGAAATTTGATTGAATTGATTTTCTGTATCTGTCACGGCTCCATTCAGCTTCATTGTAATTTCATTTGAATTCGTCATCGCCATGACCGTTGTTTCTGTTTCTTTTTCAATGGTATCGATCATTTTTTGGATTTCAGCTGTAGCATTGTTTGTACCTTCCGCCAGCTTTCGGACTTCTTCAGCGACTACAGCAAACCCTTTCCCTGACTCCCCTGCTCTTGCGGCTTCAATACTTGCATTCAATGCCAAGAGATTCGTCTGCTGGGAGATCGCATCGATCGTTGTGACGATATTGGAAATATCCTTGATGCTGGTATAAAGCTTGGAAATTCCCATACTGATTTTCTCAGAGGCTTCCGCAGTGGCTTCATTGGATTCCTGCAGGAAAAGGACCTTATCTTTCCCCAGTTTGATGGCCTCTGTGGACTGTCCTGTCAACGTATGGATCATTTGATTCTGGCTGTTCATTTTTTCTATGGCGTTGTAGAGGTTTTCCGACTTTTGGTTGGTAGACTCAATGTCTGCAGCCTGCGCAACGGATCCCTGTGTGATCTCGTTCATGGCGCGTCCCATCTCTTCACCTGTCGCACTCGTTTCTTCAGTCAAAGCCGAGAGCTCCATCGCTGATTGGGACACCTGCGTGCTCGTATTCTGTATGTTCGTCAGGATAGACCTTAACTGACCTGCCATCGTATTGAAAGCTTTCCCCAGTTGGCCGATCTCATCGTTTGATTCAGGAAGTTCTGGGATATCCAAGTTCCCGTCTGAAATCAATAGTGATGACTGTGTAATCTGTCCCAACTGCTTCAATTTTCTTCTGCTTACAAGATAGAAAATAATCAAGCCGGAAACGGTGATAATGACGGAAATTCCAAGAATTAAATATAATAAATGATTCAAAGAACCATAGAACTCTTGTTCATATGCTCCCACTCCAATATTCCAATCCCAAGGTTCATAGTAAGACATATAGATAATCTTGTTTCGTTCAGCTGTCTCACCGGCATTTTGCCAGGAGTATTCATAAAAACGGTCATCGATACTTTCTTTCTGAGCTGCCTTTACTAAATCTTGCACAACATATTGGCCGCTGGAGTTCTGTACGTCTTTTTTGTTTTCTCCAATCTGGATGCTCGGATGAAGCTGAGCGATATGATTAGAGTCATAAGCCATCAAATACCCTTCGTTTTTATAAACGAAGGATGATTGAGAGAAGTCGTAAATCGTTTTTCCATCTTTGCTTTCAGGTGGACCGACCAATAATTCCCTTGCTTCCTGCTGAGCTTCTTTCAGCGTCATGTTTCCTGCTTCGACCTGCTGATTTAAAAGATCTATCGCGGAAATTGAATTGCCTACGATATGCTGCAGATCCAATTTTCCGCTTTTAATCAGTTCGTTCTTCGCAAAGTTATAGCTTAATAATCCAAGAGTGGTGGTGGCAACCAGAATTAAGATCGTGATACCAAATAATAGCTTTGTAGAAATCTTGTTGAATTTCATTGCACTGCCCCTTTGTCATAATTTGTAGAATAAGTTCTTTATTTATATCGGTTATAAAAGCGCTTTCTGAAGAGTTAATTTTTTTCTTTAGTACTTTAAAGCACGAAGAGGGACTGTCCCTTTTCGCGCTTTAAAGTCCCAAAGTAAAACCCCCTTGCGTTTTACGCAGGGGGGTTCAATCCAATTTAGAATTGTGTGAGTGTATTGCTAACCATCATGACTGTGACAATGATGGCATAAATGATGCCTCCAAGATAAGGATTTTTGGTTACTCTATAGATTTTCCGTGTGATTATTGCGGCCAACGGAATGATAATCACGATTGGGAAAAGCCAAATTCCAACAATAGGAGATACCGATGTGAAGTAAACATCTCCTTTGGTTAAGAAGTGTGTATATTGAATGGCAATTAGAACCGCCGCACTCAGCCCATTGAAGATAGCCATCAATGCTGTATTGACCCACTCCTTTTTCCCTCCCGATACATAGTTGAAGCAGTTGACTGCGATTGAGTTAGCTACATAGAATACCAAGAAGAACGGGAGATATTTCAACGCCAGCAATATCTTATCTGGTGTAAACGCTTTAATAGCAATGACCCATAAACGGAAGTCTGTTTTAAAGAAATAGTCTGCTATAAACACCAACCCGAATGCCGCCACAGTGACAACCAATGAAAGTATAATCGTTTTCAAAAGTGGCTTCCAGCTGATTATAGCACCCGTCTCCCTTAAGTCCATACCTTGCTTCTTAGAGAAGAATCTGTAAGATAAAAACAGGATAACCAAAGTCACCACGCCCATCACGACAGACCATACACCGATATAAAATACCGGCGCCTGCGGAAGGAAGGCGGGACGGTTTTCCACACTCCAGCTGAAAACTGCCAAATAAGACCAGCCTGAAATTATCGCACTGACAAACAGGCCTCCCCAGAACCAGGCTTTTCCGATCCCGACAGGTGCAGCGGCAGCCGTTGCTTCTTTTGATGCTCTCAATGAAGAGAAAATCCTGGTTTTCAGCATAACCTTCGTAAAGCTTACAACGAACATGAAGAAACCAATCAACCCAAGAAAGTTAAAGAAAGCCTTATACTGCCACGCCTGATCGGAAGGGGCAATAGGATGTGGTGCCCCGATCGTTTCTTCAAAGTAATCCACGCTGCTCTCTACAACTGATGCTGAGAAGTGGTTCCATGGATGAATCTGATTAGGATTGTAAATGACTCTCGTTGCTTTTACGCCATTTATGTCCTTCCCATAAAATGTATAGCTTGATCTAAGTTCACCCTCATCCTTTGGATCCACACCAAAATTCAAAAATGACTGAGCATATTCTGTATCAATGTAATCCCTCGGAGGCGTAACTGTTCCATCCTCACTCAGACTACGAAAGAAAAATTCATCATACTTGGCCGCTATGATTCCTACATCACGCGAACCATACACATTGGTATACTCCTGTGTATCATTCCTCATAGACCAATACAACGGTTCCCCTGGATCACTTGAATACATGGCATCGTTGGCCACTAACAAAACAGAGGAAATCAACTGTTCTCCTTCCGGTTTCTTGTTGTCTTCAAGAACAGACCAGTTTGCAGCTCGTGCACCGTTGGAATGTCCTGTAACACCAATCTTGGAAGTATCCACATACGGAAGGTCTGCCATCAATTCCACTGCATCATACATCCCTGTTCCACGATTCTGCCATTCAGTTGAAGCTACTGCATCCGAATTCCCATGACCATACATATCAATAGACATTACTACATAACCGCGTCTTGAATATTCAACAAAGTTTAAGTCCTGCATCTCCCTGTTGTTGTACCAGCCATGACTCGTCACAATTCCGGGAGCGGGATTATCAACCGTCGCACTATCCGGAACAAACAAAAGCGCACTCATCAAATGGCCTGAAGGCGTCTCCCATCGTAAATCCTTAACGGTCACCTTACCTCCTGAAGTTTGTACCGCAGAAGCTCCTATCATGCTGATAAGTACAAGTACAAGAGAAAGGATCAGAAACTTCTTACCTCCCTGAAACAATTTCATCTTCTCACCCTCCATCATCTATTTGGAAAGCAGTAAAACAATATTTCGCCTTACTAAATATTTAATGTGGCTTTGTCCTGTTTATTCCTCAAAACATAAAATAATCTTTCAAATATAATGCTTGAAACGAAAAGTGTGTGGCCTTCTGAGGGATTAGCGGGGCAGACTCACCGCCCGCCCCCGGAGTCGCACACCCGGAGCGTAAACCCTGCAACACCGTACTTGTACTTGAATAACAACATTCTTTCGCTTTAGTACTTTAAAGCACGAAGAGGGACTGTCCCTTTTCGTGCTTTAAAGCACTAAAAAAAGAGGATGGATTCTGTAGAATCCATCCTCTTTATATGAGTACTATCCAGCCGGCAATTTCATTTTGTCTTTAAATGCTGAAAAGTAACCTTTGACCGTTTCGAAAGCTTTATTTGATGGGTCAGGGTGATTTTTCAAGTCACTTTCTTCTTCAGAAGAAGTGCCGCCTGGCTCCTCGTCTGCCTCGTCGTCAGGAAGATCGCCGACAAGTGCCGGAGAATAAATATGACTGCCGTTCATAATCATCCGGATTGAGGATACAAATTCTTCACTTGAACTATCCTTTGGTAAATACCCCTTGATATCCGATTTAACTTTTTCAAAGTAATCCGGCTTTGCGAATGTGGTTAAAACAATCAGATTGGACCCGAATGCCTTTAATTCTTGAGCAACGCCGGCTTTTGCATGCATGTCTATATCCATAAGACAAATATCCGGTCGAAGCTCCCTTACAAGAGACAAAACCTCTTCCTCTTTGCCCGACTGTCCGACTACTTCCATATCATCTTCTAAGTTGAGCAGGGATCCAATGATGCCTAATAAAAATTCCTGGTCCTCTGCAATGACTATTCGAATCATGTATTTTCTCTCCTTATCGGACTTTCTAAGCAAAGACTCTCCTTACTGAATTGAAGGAGAGTCCGTTACAGGCGAATTAAAGTTCAGGTTTGGCTTCAGTTGAAATCCTGCGATGATCGGCGATTGACTTGATGCCCTCTTTAAAACTCACAAAGTTCTTTTTATCTTCATCCCACAGACGGAATTTTAGAGACTGCAAGCTTGTTGCAAGAGTAATCGTCGGCACGTGCTGCAGGGGGGCAGTATTCGAATGCGCATCTTCCAAACGATAGTTAGGTACCCGCGGACTTAGATGGTGAACATGGTGGTACCCAATATTACCTGTTAAGAACTGCATGATTTTCGGAAGCTTGTAAAACGAACTTCCTTCTACTGCTGCAAGCACATATTCCCATTCATTATTTTCTTCAAAATAAGAATCTTCAAAAGTGTGCTGAACATAAAACAGCCAAATTCCTACAGAACCTGAAATCATAAAGATGGTTCCTTGCACCAGAAGAAACGACTGCCAGCCAAGTGTTACACCAAACAGAGCGATGAGAGCAACAATGATCACATTCACAAGGTACGTGTTATTACGCTCTTTCTTGCGGGCATTCTTGCGGTTGAATCTATTCTGCAATAGGAATACATAGATCGGGCCTAGAATAAACATTACAAACGGATTGCGGTAAAAGCGGTAAGCTAAACGCGTCTTGAGCGGTGCTTCTGCATATTCTTTCACGGTAAGAGTCCAGATGTCCCCAGTTCCCCGTTTATCCAAGTTTCCACTCGTTGCGTGGTGAACAGCATGTTCATGTCCCCACTGATCAAATGGGAAGAGTGACAACACACCAACCATTGTCCCAACAATCCGGTTGGCACGGCGGCTCTTAAAGAAAGAGTAATGGGTGCAATCATGGAAGATAATGAAGCTTCTGACAAGGAACCCTGCAGCAAACACCATTGGAACGAGAGCGAGCCAGTATGAAACTGATAAGCTTTGGTAAGCAAGGATCCATAGTAGAATGAACGGTCCTAATGTATTAATGATCTGCCAAACACTTTCCTTTGTTGTTGACTGTTCAAAAGGGGCTATTTCTTTTTTCAAGGTTTTTAAGTTTGTCATTTAGTAGAATTCCCTTCGTTTGTTGATAAGGTTATTATAGCCTGGTAATAAAAAGCCGATAAGTAGTAGGTGTCATATGCAGGGTATGACAAATGTCATATATGAAGGATCAACCCTTGCCGCTCTAAGCTTTTAAAACTCTAAATAAGTCAATTTTTTTTTGAAAAAACGAAAAAACCAGACCCTTTTCTCTACTTTTTAGAGAAATTTGGTCTGGTTTTCATTATTTTTAACCTTATGCATCTTGCTCACAAGAATTTTTTTTACTGTAATGCCTCATCTAATCCATTAACATTCATCCCCAAAATCTCGGTCAAACCTATCCGGCAGTGAGGAAATACACAATTCTTATTGAACGGTATATCCGCCATCAAGTACGACTGCCTGCCCTGTAACTCCGCGTGCCCCTTCCCCGCAAAGGAAAATGGTATATCCGGAAATTTCTTTTACAGACAAAAGTCTTTTCTGAGGGACAAGCGGATAGATGACGTCTTCGAGCACTTTCTCGAGTTCGACGCCTCGTGTCCTCGCCAGATCCCCAAGCTGGTTCCGCACAAGCGGAGTATCAACGTATCCAGGACATACGGCATTCACCGTTACCCCATGCTCAGCTGCCTCCAAAGCCGCCACCTTCGTCAAGCCGATGACTCCATGCTTCGCCGAGTTATAGGCTGCTTTGCCGGCAAAGCCGATCAGGCCATTGATGGAAGCCATGTTGATGATGCGCCCGAATCCCTGTTTTTTCATGATAGGCAGTGCGTGTTTAATAGCGATGAAAGGAGCCGTCAGCATGACCTTGACGAGAAGCTCAAATTTTTCAGTAGGAAATTCCTCAATGCTGGAAACATACTGCAGGCCGGCATTATTAATAAGGATGTCGAGTGTTCCATAATGCTCGACCGTTTCCTGAATCGCTTGCACAATGTCCTCTTCGGATGTTACGTCACATTTAATTCCGATCGACTCAAACCCTAAGCCTGTCAGCTGTTCAGCCGAAGCTTTGACTTTGTCTTCCTGCAAATCCGTCAGGACCACTTTGGCTCCCTGCTCAGCGAAATCTTTGGCGATTTCAAAGCCGATGCCCTGGGCTGCTCCTGTTATCAACACTACTTTATCATTCACCATAAATGTCAACTCCTTATGGGGACCGGTGTACAGGCATGTTGGAGTACAGCCCCGCAAACCGGCCGCCTTTTAAAAAATTTGCTCTTTTCGCAAGCATTGTTGAAAATATCCGCTTCAAACAATCATTCGTAGATAGATTCAGTAGAGATATAGTAAAAGCAACAAGCTTTTAAAAAACAGCTAAAATTAAATTCCAAGACCAAGCGAGAATAACAGAATGGCCATCGCCAATCCAATCAGTGGAACAACGACCGTCAGAGCCCCTACTGCACCGTAAGCTGCCGCGTGAGTCTCATTACAGATCGAACGGATCGTTGTGACCACATAACCGTTATGCGGAAGAGAATCCAGCGCGCCGGAAGAAATCGCAACCGTACGGTGAAGGGCTTCCGGATTGACGCCCATATCCATATAGTGCGGCGCAAGGATAGGAAGCGCAATCGCCTGACCGCCGGACGCCGATCCCGTCATACCGGCAATGACACTGACCGCGATCGCTCCACCGATCAACGGAGACCCCGGGATGCTCGTCATTACGCTAACCGCTGTATCGAAAGCCGGCACAGCTTTTGCTACACCGCCGAAACCGACAACCGCCGCTGTGTTACCAATGGCAATCAGCGCACCGATTGTACCTTCAGAAACTGCTCCCCAGAAACCTTTGAAATATTTACGATTCAATAGATAAGCCGAAATGACACCACCAAGCAGTGCGATGATCAAAGCAGATTGCTTGAAAGAATCATGGAAAATGAATGCTAATACCAGCACTACCAAGAGTGGCACAAGGCCCATTAACGGATTAGGCAGTTCCCTGCTGCTGTCGATAACAGGATCTTCCTTCCGTGCTTCGAACCTTTCACCTTTGGCTACAGCCTTGTTGATCATTCGTCTTAACCACCAGTAACCGAATACCGCCATAAATACGGCAACAATTAAACTTACTTCCCATCCTGCATAAGGAGTTGTTCCAAGATAATCAATCGGAATCCAGTTCTGGATTTCCGGTGAACCCGCAGACGTCATGGTAAACGTCACCGAACCGAACGCCAATGCCGCTGGAATGAATCGGCGAGGCAAATCAGCCTGTTTGAACAAACTTACAGCCATTGGATAAACAGAGAAAGCTACAACGAACAAACTTACACCGCCGTATGTCAAAACCGCACAGGCAAGGACAATCGCAAAAACGGCATATTTCATTCCGAGCTTATCAACGACGAAACGTGACACACTGTCAGCTGCCCCGCTATCTTCCATAACCTTACCGAATACAGCACCAAGCAAGAACATCAGATACCAGGAAGCAATGAACCCGGTAAATCCGGCCATATAGTTGCTGACCAGGTTGGCCTCACCTTCCCCGACAAGCTGCGGAAACAGCGGCAATCCGCTGAGCAAAGCAACAAACAAAGCCGAAATCGGCCCGACGATAAGAATATTCATTCCCCGCATCGTCAAAACAATCAATAATATAAGTCCCCCAATTAGACCAATCATGCTTAACATGAAAGCTCCCCCTTTGTCCTTTTAAAATATAATTATTAGTTCACTTCACTAACATCCAGTTCCGTTCCAGTTGAAGCAACAATGTCCTCAACCGTAAACCCTTCAAACACTTCAACCAGCTTCAAGCCGTTTTCCGTCACATCAATGACCGCTCTCTCTGTGATTATGCGGTCGACAACACGTTTGCCTGTCAGAGGCAGACTGCAATCGCTTACAATTTTAGGCGACCCGTTTTTCGACACATGATCCATGATGACAATGATTTTTCTTGCTCCATGGACCAGATCCATCGCACCGCCCATTCCTTTGATCATCTTGCCTGGGATCATCCAATTGGCCAGATCACCATTTTTAGAGACTTCCATACCTCCAAGGATCGCCACGTCGACATGTCCTCCACGGATCATGGCAAAAGACTCTGCGGAATCAAAGTAGGAAGCGCCCGCAATTGCCGTCACTGTTTCTTTTCCAGCATTGATCAGGTCGGCGTCAACTTTTGATTCATCGGGATAAGGTCCAATCCCCAAAAGCCCATTTTCCGACTGAAGGACTACATGTTTGTTTTCCGAAATATAATTGGCTACCAGGGTCGGCATCCCGATTCCCAAGTTTACATAGTCACCGTCATTGATTTCTTTTTCAGCTCTCCTGGCAATTCTTTCTCTGACTGCTGCTTTATCCATATTTCTCGCCTCCTTACTTGCTGACCGTTCTTTTTTCAATTCTCTTTTCCTGCTTTGCTTCTATCATTCTTTGAACATAGATACCAGGTGTTTGTACATGGTTCGGATCAATATCCCCGATTTCTACCGTTTCCTCTACCTCAGCAATCGTGACTTTCCCGGCAGCGGCAATCATAGGGTTGAAATTTCTCGCCGTTTTATTATAAACAAGGTTACCGGCACGGTCACCCTTCATCGCCCGGACAAGGCTGAAGTCTGCCGTCAAGGCTTCTTCAAGGACATATTCCTTTCCATTGAACATCCTTGTCTCTTTGCCTTCTGCCACGACAGTGCCTACGCCCGCCGGAGTGAAGAATGCCGGTATGCCGGCTCCACCTGCGCGAAGTCTTTCTGCCAGCGTTCCCTGCGGCACAAGTTCCACTTCAAGTTCACCTGATAATAATTGTCTTTCAAACTCTTTATTTTCCCCGACATAAGAACCGATCATCTTTTTGATCTGTCTTTTTTGAAGCAGCAGGCCAAGGCCCCAATCGTCCACTCCGCAGTTATTTGATATGATCGTTAAATCTTTTACGTTTTTTTCTACCAAGGCAAGAATCAAATTCTCTGGAATACCGACAAGACCAAAACCTCCAAAAGCCAAAGTCATTCCATCCGTGATTCCATCAATTGCATCGACAGCCTGGTCATAAACTTTTTTCATGTTAAACAACTCCTTTCTTGCAAAAAATAATGCTCACTCATTTATAAAGCAAGAAGTGTGCCAACTCTTCACTCCTTGATAAAACGCCTTTAAGCTTGTCCTTCTGTCCAGAAATCCGGACAAATATGAAAGCGCTTTATACAAAAGTAGAGACAATGTTCAAATTTATCAGAATAAAACAAAGGTGTCCGGAAAACTGGACTCCTTTCCAGATTTCCGGACACCTTATTCGATTCCTAATTTCTTTATTTTTTCATAGAGGCTGGATTTGCTGATCCCCAGAGCTTTTGCGGCAGACCGCCTGTCATCATACTTTTTCAGCGTCTGTGTTATAACTTTTTTCTCTGTTTCCTCTAAAATTTCCTTCAAAGATTTTTCGCCAAATTTATACGAATTATCCCCTTTGATATAAGCAGGCAAGGACTCCTCTGTAATGGTCTCATCTGAAGTGAAATAAGTGGAAGCCTCAATCACATTCTCCAGCTCCCGGATGTTCCCGGGCCAGCTGTAACGGTTGAAGATTTCCAGCACCAATGGATCCAAACCTTTCAACCGTTTTCCTGACTTCTCAGCAGACTTATCCATGAACTTCCTGGCCAGAACCGGAATGTCCTCCACTCTCTCCCTTAAAGGCGGGACCGTGAATGGTATGACATTGATTCGATAATAAAGATCCTCCCTGAACCGCTTTTCTTCGATCATTTTCTCAAGAGGGCGGTTGGTTGCAGCAATGATCCGGACATCGACCTGTTCGGTTTCTGTTGCCCCGACCGGTTCCACCTCACCATCCTGAAGGACACGCAGGAGCTTGACCTGCATGTTGAGCGGCATGTCCCCGATCTCGTCAAGAAACAAGGTACCTTTGTCGGCTAACTGGAATTTTCCTTTCTTTCCGCCTTTCCGCGCTCCGGTAAAAGCCCCTTCTTCATAGCCGAACAGTTCCGATTCCAGAAGTTGTTCAGGGATCGCTGCACAATTCACTTTAATAAAAGGCTGCTGGCTCCTCTCACTTAACTGGTGAATACTGTGGGCAAACAATTCTTTCCCTGTGCCGCTTTCTCCCCTGATCAGAACGGAGATATCACTTGGGGCAATGGTTTGCACCTTCTGCTTCAGTTCCTGCATGCTTCTGCTGCCGCCGCATATATCCGTCAATGTATACTTGGCTCCATTGTTGATGTCCTGAATGTAGCTCTGCATTTTGGAGAGAAGATTTTTCACATGGGAACTCATCTGTTTCCACTCACTGGTGTCACGGAAGAATACCGAACCGAACGCGCCAACAACTTTGCCGCCAACCACAATGGGAATCCGGTTGGCAATCATATAGTTCCCTCTGATGTACTGCAGATCGGCAATTTCTTCTTTCCCTGTCCCTGCCACAATATGCATTCTCGTATTCTCAATGACTTCTGTCACATGGATTCCAATCGCTTTTTCACGATCAACTTCAAGAAAATCGCAATAACTCTGATTCATGAAAATGATTCGGCCCGTATGATCGACCACGACAAGCCACTCAAACGCATTCTCCAAAATCGTTTCAATCATATCTATGGAAACATTCCCTAATAAACTCTTCATAAGGACCCCTCTGTGTTATGAAAATTTCGTTATTTTACTAATATTCTAACACAGGGGATGTCAGGAGAAACAGGACGTTCCTATTACCAAAAGGAACATTTACCGACGACTCAAAACTAATTTGCCTTTAATACCCTGCCTGCAATGCTCTGCTCTTTTTCAATAACAGGGTAAAATTCTCCGGTGGCAATGTCCGCGGTATAGCCGTAAACAGGAAGGGACAACGGAATCAGCGGATGCCGTTTAATCATCTTTACACTATTCAATACAGCTCCTTTTGCACTTGAATGCCCGGTGAGCCACTTCAGTAAATCATCCCTCACAGCATCAATATAGTTGATGGTTTGGATTGTTCTTTCCCGTACTCCTGCATTTCTAAGTTTCATAAGCAGCTCTTCTTGATTGATTTCATACTCTACGCTGCACTCTTCCCCGACAACATATACCTCTTCTATCTCTTCTTTAGTAACAGCTAAAATAAGGCTTCTCATAGAGCATCCATATGGTTGGGAAATTTCTGCACCAAAGCTGCTCATAATCAGTATCTCTTCCGGATGTTTTCCTGTAATCAAAGGAAACATTTCATAAAGATTTTCATTCAATCCTGTAACAACTAACGCTTTTCTATTCATATTAGAGTCCTCCTATAGCAGCCTTTGGGCTATCTCATAATAATATGGAATTCCGATAATCAAGTTGAAAGGAAACGTTACGCCTAAAGCCAAGCCAAGATAGATCGATGGGTTTGCTTCCGGGACCGATGTCTTCAAGGCTGCAGGGGCTGCTATATAAGAAGCGCTCCCGGCCAACACGCCCATTAACGTCACTCCGCCCAGGCCCAGACCTGCGAGCACTCCGGCAATGACTCCGATAGTACCGAATAACAAGGGGGACAGCAGCCCGAAAAGCAGCAGTTTAATTCCGTGCTTCCTTATTTCCGGCAGCCTTTGCCCAGCAACAATTCCCATATTTAATAAAAACAGAATCAAGACACTGCCATATAAGTCCATGAACAACGGTTTAATCATTGGCAGTGAACGCTCCCCCACCACTAAGCCGATTACCATACTCCCCATTAAGAGCAGAATGCTTTTTCCAAAAAGGCTCTCCCTGAGTACTTCCTTATCAATCAAAGTGGTGGATGGAGGCAGAAAACCCACTCGCTGAGAAGGATATGCGTTAAGCCCTTTGCTGTTTTCGATCATTTTTAACAGCAGCAATGAAACCAAGATCGCCGGACTTTCCATTAAGACCACCAGGGCGTTCATGAACCCTTCATAAGGAGTTCCGCTCTTATCGAGGAAGGAAACGGCTGCACCATACGTTACAATGCTGATGGATCCATAAGTGGCAGCCAATCCGATCGAATTATTCAGATCCAGTTTAATTCCCCTTAAGATCAACAGTGTAATGATCGGTATGATGGCCCCTAGAATCAAAGCAGCCGCCATTGGTGCTTTAATCATAGAAAATGAATAATGTGAAAGCTCGATCCCTCCCTTCAAGCCAATGGCAATCAACAGATAAATGCTCAATCCCTCGCTCAGCCCGCTGGGAAATTTGAGATCGGATTTTACCACGGCAGCCAGAATCCCCATCAGAAAGAACAGGACAGCTGGCGATAAAATATTTTCCAGTATGATATCAAACATAGAAATCCCCCTATATTAAAAAAACCGGCAACAGCAGAATACAGCGGTCTTCCGCTGATTCTGTTATCGCCGGTTTATCTTTGACTGGCTTACTCCTTTCAAAGATCTCCCTTATTTATTTTCTTCTCTAAATCGTTTACCAATTTAAAAACCATAATCCGTTCGCCAGTCCGTGAACTGATGTCGGTGTAAAAACTTTTCACTTCTTCGCCCGTAAGGTTTAAGATGATCTCCTTCAGCCCTTCTACTCCGGATTCAACAAGCTCAGAGCGGTTCTGTTTAATGGTCAGCATCCCTTCCCGGGTTTCACAGACAATATATTCTGCAGGTGTCAACACACCATTCAAACTGACGATGATCATATTCCTGAGAATATCGGATTTTACAGACACTGATCCCCGCCCAAGGTAATCTTTTTCCCATTGAGTGATGGCCTTGCTGATCTCCGACTCGATTGCCCCCTTGGTATTTTTCATTTAAACTCCCCCTTAATAAAGCTCTTTTCTTTATCTTTTTCAAAGGCTCTTTTCTTAAACTTTGTTGTTATTTAATTGACATCATTCACACTAAATATCTTAGTAAGCAAGGAAGAAACGAGCCGCTTTCCTTTCCCTGTTCGGAGAGAAGAAACCTTGTAACCAGGGATTTTTCCGGAAGCAACAATCTATATGAAAATATCCTTTTCAAAAAGAATTCGGTTATAAATTCTAGAAAAGAGCTGCTTTCCCTGTTCGGAGAAAATCCGTCTCTTAAAATTTTCCGAAACAAAAATCTATACGAAAACAAAAAACGGTATACTCCCCTGACTGCTAAAAGCGGTGGGGAATATACCGATTTATTCGTAATCATTGACTGATTCAAGTTCAAAAGAGTATCTTTTCATCCAGTCAATTCAACATTGACAGCATGCTAAAACGCCCTTTTATCATAAACAGTCATAAGAAAAATCTCTCGGTTATTTAATCACTCTAAAAATTACCACAAGAATCAATTCCTTGTCAATAGGTAAAATCATCTGTGAGGCAGGACTTAATCAGGATATTACGTTCCACAAAATGTTTGATAAGGTCCGTGCGATTCCGGCGGCAGTTTTGCATACTCTGCCTGTTCCGGTGAGTGAGCATAAGGATCGGACAAGGCTTCAAGCAGCCTTTCCATCACGCTGAGGTCACCGTTTTCAACAGCGGCTTCCAATGCTTCTTCCACCCGGTGATTCCGCGGGATGATGGCAGGATTGTTTTTTCTCATCAGCTCTTGCGCTTCTTCAAATGACTCCTCCTGCCTTCCCAGTCTTTCTTTCCAAATGGCATACCAACGGTCGAATTCCGGCTTATCATGTAGCACAGTCTCTTCCGGTTTATCGAACGTTAAGGCAGCAAACGTATTCGTATAGTCGGCCTTATGCTCATGCATCTTGCCCAGCAAAATATCAATGAGCTCCTTATCCTGCTTCTCTTCATTGAAAAGACCCAGTTTCTTTCTCATACCCGACAGCCATTTTGAATGAATCAATTTTGGAAACTCGGATATTGCCTCCTGCGCCAATTTCAAACCCTCTTCCTGGTCTTCATGAAGAAGCGGCAGCAGGGATTCTGCAAAACGGGCAAGATTCCAACCTGTGATTGGCGGCTGGTTTCCATATTTATATCTGCCTTCCCTGTCTATCGAACTGAACACCGTTGCCGGGTCAAATGTATTCATGAATGCGCATGGTCCATAATCAATCGTTTCACCACTGATTGTAACATTATCCGTATTCATGACTCCATGGATGAATCCAACCATCTGCCATCTAGTGACTAATTCCGCCTGGCGCTCCATTACCTTTTTCAACAGTGCCAGATAAGGATTTTCATCACCCTTGAGTTCAGGATAATGACGGTCTACCGTATAGTCCGCCAATGCTTTCAATTCCTCTTCATCGCTAAAATTAGCTGCAAACTGAAATGTGCCGACCCGGATATGACTCGCGGCAACCCTTGTCAAAATTGCCCCTGGCAGCATCTCTTCGCGCACTATATCTGTCCCCGTTGTCACAACAGCAAGACTGCGTGTGGTCGGAATCCCGAGTGCATGCATCGCTTCACTGATGATATATTCACGCAGCATCGGTCCCAATGCGGCACGGCCGTCTCCACCCCGCGAATAAGGTGTACGTCCTGCTCCCTTCAATTGGATATCAAACCGCTTCCCTTCAGGAGTGATCTGCTCCCCAAGGAGGACTGCCCGACCGTCCCCCAACATGTTAAAGTGACCAAATTGATGCCCGGCATAGGCCTGTGCCAAGGGCTCGGAACCATGGGGCAGTTCATTCCCCGCAAACACAGCCGGCTGGCTTCTTAAAACTTCAGCATCCAGTCCCAACTCTTCCGCCACCGCGCTATTAAATGCGACCAATTCCGGTGACTCAACAGGAGTTGGCTTCTGGCTTGTATAAAAATCATCCGGCAGCTTGGCATAGCTGTTATCCAGATTCCATCCTGCCTGATCTTGTTTATGTGAGTTTGTCATACGATCTTCCTTTACCATTTTGACTTTGGTTTCATCTTAACACAGTTGCCGTTATTTTCTGCTCATGCTGATTTTATTATACTTTGGGGACTTTAATGCTTCACCGCACTAAGAGGGACAGTCCCTCTTAGTGCGGTGACGCGTTAACGAGTTAAACTTCAATTATTTGGAAACAAAATAACAAACAGATATGGATTTCCCTTTATTTCTCGCGGGTATAGGTTACCAAACCCAATAAAGGAGGAATGAACTTGGAACACTTAAAAGCATTAGCGATTAAGTTTGTCATGCTTGCCGTTGTGTTAGGCGTTATTCTTACTGGGATTTTCGGCGTGGAAGTTGCGGATATGCTTACCGTCAGTATTGTACTGACCTTAGGAGCTTATATTTTAGGGGATTTAATGGTGTTCAAACGCCTGAAAGGTGATCAACAAAAACGGAACACCGTCGCTACCCTTTCAGATGCAGGGCTTGCTTTTGTTCTGTTATGGTTTATGGGCACTTCCATGTTTCCTGAACATAATGTGATCCTTGCCTCCCTCATTTCAGCTATCGTACTGGCAGCAGGCGAATGGTTCTTTCATAAGTATCTTGATAACGAAATCTTCAATGACGGTCGTTCTTATCACACTGACCCGATTCACCATTAAATGAAAAGTTCCCGCACCATGATAAATAAGGGAAGAAATTTCCCTTATTGAAGAAATTTCGAGGAAAATAGGTCAGATAGGGGAAAAATTTTCTGCTATTAACTAAAAGAACATGAAAATAGGCTTACTGAGCATACTTAGCGGAAAATCTTTCCCTTATTTATCTCTCCCCAGCTAAATTCTCCGGTTTAACGGAAAAATTTTCTCTTATTTTAAGTATCCTTCCTCTTCCCTTGGTGACTTTCTCCATTATTGAATTTATTGCGAATCCATAGTAAAAAGCAGTTCGTTGCTGAACTGCTTTTTCTAGTTTTACACTCCAACACTGAACTGCTTATGATCCAAGGGGAGCGTGTTTTTGACTATTATTGAATATGTCCGTTATTCTCTCTGATGATCTCCTTAGCCTTGGAATATCCCTCTTCTTCTACCTGGAACTCAACTACATGAGGGTTGTGGTGATCTTCATCGAATGAATTGCTTCCGCTGAATGTATCTCTGATCAAATCCCACAGATTCCTGTTGCTTTCCGGGACCCTTTCGACCATCACATCTCTTGCATTCAATGTTTGCAGGCTTGCTTTGGCATCTTCCGCTTCATTTTCATTTCTAAAATAAGCTTGTACTCTTTGCATTATCGTGTTCTCTCCTTTCATACTGAACGCTTTCTATCCATTTACCTTTTTTAACGGCAGTTGAAACGGTTTTCAGCCTGGGCATTCCTAATAAGGCTCTCAAGCCAGCCTGCCGTTATGTTCTTTCACGATGGAGTGTGCTCTATGATGATTCTCTTCAGAAACTTGGAAACTAAGCTTATGCGAACCGTCATGCTTCTCCCCGCTGAAAAGGTCACCGGCAATCTCACTTATGTTCCTTCCTCCCGGCACATTCTCCAGCAGGCCGTCTTCAACACTGATGGATTTCAACTTATTTTTCGCACTTTCTGCTTCGGCTTCACTTTGAAAATATGCTTCGACTTTTCGCAATGTGGCTTCACTCCTTTTTTATTTTCATTACCTATCCCGCACCATTTGAAACCAACCCTGAAGGACTAATGGAGGTTTAACTATAGAAGGTTGAATCCGCCAACTCAATCTCCGCACCCATTTTCCACTTCAATGTAAAGTTCTTTACCTTTCATCCCTCCCACTATATACTGGAAAGTGAAACTACATAGTACGTTAACCACAAGGGGAGCTTTTTGCTGAGATTGAACTAGATTGTTCTGACCCTTTGAACCTGTTAGTTAATGCTAGCGCAGGGATGTGGACGGACAGACGGGATGGGTCTGTCTGACTTCATTTACTCCCTTTTGGTTGTCGTATTACAACTTGATCAGAGGGGGATTTTTTTATGTCAAAAATGAAATTAATTCCGATGGTTGAGGCATCCATTTTTGCCGCATTAGCCGTCATACTGGACCTGCTTCCTTCCATCAAGCTGTCACCTGCCATCTCGATTTCATTTGCAATGGTGCCGATCTTTATCGTCGCGTTCAGATGGGGATTGAGAGTCGGTTTGGTGTCCGGATTCCTTTGGGGGCTTTTACAAGTACTCCTCGGGGATGTCTGGTTCCTGACTCCGCTCCAATTTTTCATTGAGTACTTTGTCGCTTTTACTTTTGTCGGGTTTGCTGGCCTGCTGTATCGCCCTATCCAACAAAGCTTGAAAAACAGGGACCGGAAAAGGCTGCTTTTGTGGGTGCTCAGCGGTATCATCATCGGAAGCATCGCCCGGTACTTCTGGCATTTCGTTGCCGGATTCATCTTCTGGGGTCAAGACGCGCCTGAAGGACAATCCGCTGTGATGTACTCGTTAATCGCGAATGGAACGACAGTGATTGGAGCGATCATCTTCTGCTCCATTGTCCTGATTTTATTAGCCGGCAGTCTGCCACGCCTGTTGAAAACGGACTATACAGCGCTAGATGTAGATCGAAAAGCATCCTAGACAAGCGGTTCATCTTCCTGATTGAGGAAGGTGAACCGTTTTTTCATGGAAGCGATGGTTTCTCCCCCGTCAAAACCCAGCGCCTTTTTTATAGACATTCACCCAAAGCTTCGCATAGGATATTGAAACTGCTATACAAGGAGGAGATTTAAAGATGAATTCATCATTTCACCATTACCGGCCTATACATGGCGGAGGAGGGCACGCAAGCTGGGGACATGGCGGCGGGCATGCCACCTGGCATCATGGTGGTGGAGGTTATTATCCGGCATGGGGGTATAAACCTGGATTTGGAGCAGGCGCCCTGACTGGATTGGCATTAGGGGCTGCCGCTTCGCCGAGTCCCTATCCAGTACCAGTCCCTGCTCCATACCCATATCCTTATCCCTATCAAAGCCCCTACCAAACTCCTTACTATCCCCAAGGCTATTAACAAACGGCGGTTCACCTGTTTCGGATTATCTGAACAGGTGAACCGTCTTTTCATTTTTCATGAACGACCTCCATTCACTGAATTTGCCAAATAATACAACGATACAACTCCCTATTGTAAGCTCTTGTAAATTTATGTAGAATTTTGTAGATAGGACTTTTTTAATGTCTTGAAAAGGGAGCTGTAACAACTTAAATGAACGGTAAAATCAAACTTATTATTATTCTCTCAGTTACACTTCTCCTGTGTCTGACTTCTATTAATATATTACTTTCTTATTTCACAGCCAAAAAAGCTGCTGAAATCTCTGTTGCGAATAACGCACTTGAAATTGCCATATCCATTGCCGAATCCATGGACGTGGCAGCATATGAACGCTTCCTCGAGAACCCAGAAAGAAACGAGGACTACTGGAAAATACGCGAAAAGCTTTATTCAGCAAAACAAAATACAGCAGCCTTATATGTATATACCTTAGCCTTCGAAGATCCTAAGTCCCCTCCAAAGGTGATGATAGCGGGGTTTCCCCGTGATAATAACCCTTACTATGAAATCGGGATGGACTGCATGGTACCGCTGAATCAAATACAGAGAGCTTTTAATGGAGAGTCCTATTTTACCGGTAAAATTGATGACCCTCATTACGGTGAATATATTTCAGCAGGCACCCCCATCATAAACAATCAGGGAGAGACAATCGGGTTCCTTAGTATTGATATTTCCACATCCAGGCTGGACCGGATTGGGGACACGGTTATCAAAAACAGTATTCCCGGATTCATTCTGAGCGGTCTTTTAGTCATTGCGCTGCTGACGACTTTTGTACTTATCCAGAAATGGTATAACCATGAGCTGAAAAAACAAATCGGAGATACAGAAGAAACCTATCATACCGAAATACAGTCATTGATAACGTCTGTACGGTCTGTGCGCCATGATTTCGCCAATCATATCCAAGTTTTGAATGGGCTTTTGAAACTCGGTAAACATCAAGATGCATTGGATTATTCCAACTCAATGCGGGAAGAAGCACAGCTACTCTATCAAATCCCGATTCGGTCCAATAATCCGGCGCTATCGGTTCTGTTTCAAACCAAAACACTTGCCGCTCAAAGCCAGAATATCGATATTCATTTTCACCACTCAGACTCATCGTTTGAAAAAGTGCTCCCGACCGACTTAATCAAGCTGCTGTCGAACCTGGTCGATAATGCGATTGATGCTGCGAGCGAACTGCCTAAGGAAACACGAAAAATTGAAGTATGGTGTGAGGAAAATAGCGCAGGATACCGATTCACAGTTTCCAACTCAGGGCCTGTCATCCCGCCGGAAGTAAAAGAAAAAATCTTCACCCCTGGATTTTCAACTAAAACAAAGAATCATTCTAACAATAGGGTCAGAGGACAGGGCTTGTATATTGTCAAACAAATTGTCGAGAAGTATAACGGGCGGATATCACTGGAATCAAATGAGGAACGGACTACTTTTGAAATTAGGATTCCTTCATAAACAACTAATTTCTAGACATTGTTGTTTTTTCACATCTACTTTATTTTACCCTCGTATACCCTAAAAAAATGCCTGATTACAGCCATAACTGCTGAAATCAGGCATTTCATTTTTATGAAACTGTTCTTTCATCCTTGGAATAATTGTTGTTTCTTGTATTATATTGCCACGCCATATCCTTATCCATCATGCGCTTGGCTGCATAAATGAGTAAAAACTGAATAACGATGACCGGCAGTCCCATCAGCCCGGAGACAACGCCAAGCGGCGGAAGACCTCCGATCCTCATCAATAACAAAGCCATACCCGTAATGACGGCAGCTATCACGATACGTAACATTTTCGTTGGTTCAAACCGGCTCATATCTCTCGTACTTGTATAAGCGGCTACCGTATATGTCGTTGAATCCAGTGTGGTTGTCAAGAATATGAGTGCCACTACAATAAAGACCATAATAGCAAATTCGCCAAATGGCAGTGTGGATAATATCTGCGGTATGGCGGCCATTCGTTCTTCTTCTTGAATGAAGCTCAAAATGTCCAGGTCTCCGGTTAAATACCGGTGAACCCCCAAACCGCCGAGTACACCAGTGGCCACCCATGATAATAATGTAGGGGCCAACAGGTAAGTCAGGATCATTTCTTTAATCGTCCTGCCTTTTGAAATCTTGGCAGCAAATACACTATGGAGCATTGCCCACGTGGCACTGTAAGCAAACCAGAATACGGTGTTGCTCTGGATGTGGGAAGCTTCCCCAAGATGCACCGAATCTGTGTTTAATGAAAAATTGAGATAGTTTGATAATAAGAAAGAGAAACTATCAGAAAAATAATTTAATATGAAGACACCGGGACCGGCTACTATAATAAACAATCCAAAAAGTCCTGCCAGATACATATTCATTGTACTCAACCGTTTTATCCCTTTGTCGATCCCCATGTAGGCACTGAACGAGAATAGAATAACCCAAACAATTGTAACAATTATGGTCAATCCGAATGTTACTTCAATGTTGAAAAGTGCCGATAAGTTATGCGTAATAATAGGTGCACCGAGCCCTAATGTTACGGCTGCTCCCGTCAAAATACTCAGTAAAAACAGGATATCAAGCGATTTACCGCCCCAGCCATCCGTGAACTTGTTGCCAAAAAGGATACGGCAAGCTTCTGAGATACGCATCAGCGGGCGCTTTTTCACATGAAGAACATACCCCATTGCCGGAGCAATCATCACGAATATAGCAAACACCTGGAAACCCCACAAGAACATACTATAGGCATTTCCCCAGAGAAGCGCTTCGGCTGAACCTGGTTCCACACCTGCGGGCGGATCGTTTGCGACTGAAGTCCATTGCAGCATGCCCGTCCGCATAATCGTCGATCCGACACCCATCGCAATAAGGATGGAAGCATATTCGAACATGGTAAAGTGAGGTTTTTCATTTGGATCCCCCAATACCACCTGTCCATATTTAGAAAAAGAAAAGTAGATTGCGGCTGCTACAAGGAGTACCCCATACCAAAGATATCCCCAGCCAAACACAGATACAATCGAATCAAAAATAGAATTAAGCATTTCCAGTGACTCGTTCTCATACAGAGCCAGCGGAATACCAATCCCTATAAGAATTAAAAGTGCGGGTATAAAAATCTTGTAATCAATCAAACTCTTACTACTCATAAATCCTCCTGCAACTATATAAAATTTAGCTTACTTCATATACCCTTGTCGGAGAATTTAAAACATTTCATTTTTTATTCGTGGAACGTGGCGTGTGCTTTAGTATTTTAAACCACTAAAAGGGACAGTCCCTTTTAGTGGTTTAAAGTAGTAAAGTATTATGATAGGGTCGATTGTAATTTAAGGCGAAATCGACAACCTCAAAAGCGCTTTTGGACGGGGGAGATTCAACCAAAACTCAATTCGACCACCCCATAACCTCTCTTTGACGGGGTCGATTCAACCAAAATCCAATTCGACACCCTCATAACCTCTCTTTGACGGGGCCGATTCCTCCCAAAACCAAATTCGACAACCCCATAACCTCTCTTTGACGGGGCCGATTCCTCCAAAACTCAATTCGACAACCTCATAACCTCTCTTTGACGGGGCCGATTCAACCAAAATCCAATTCGACACCCTCATAACCTCTCTTTAACGGGGCCGATTCAACCAAAATCCAATTCGACACCCTTATACCCTCACTTTGACGGGGGCGATTCAACCAAAACTCAATTCAACACCCTTATACCCTCTCTTTGACGGGGTCGATTCCTCCTAAAACCAAATTCGACAACCCCATAACCTCTCTTTAACGGGGCCGATTCCTCCCAAAACCAAATTCGACCACCCCATAACCTCTCTTTGACGGGGCCGATTCAAACAAAATCCAATTCGACAACCTCATACCCTCTCTTTGACGGGGCCGATTCAATCAAAAATCAATTCGACACCCTCATAACCTCTCTTTGACGGGGCCGATTCAACCAAAATCCAATTCGACACCCTCATACCATCTCTTTGACGGGGCCGATTCAAACAAAACTCAATTCGACACCCTCATACACTCTCTTTGACGGGGCCGATTCCTCCCAAAATCCAATTCGACACCCTCATACCATCTCTTTGACGGGGCCGATTCCTCCAAAACTCAATTCGACAACCTCATCCCCTCTCTTTGACGGGGTCGATTCAACCAAAACTCAATTCAACACCCTCATAACCTCTCACTAACGGGGTCCATCCTTCCCAAATGTGAAATTGGCAACACCATACCCTCCCTCCAAAATAGAAAAAAGGACACAAAGAGCAAAATAGCTCTGTTGCATCCTTTTTATTCCGAGTCACTTCCGGCTTCCAGCCAGGTCTGTGACCACTTTTCTATATCTCTTATAAGGGGCTCTAATGCCATTCCTTTATCTGTCAGTGAATATTCAATCCGAACTGGAGTTTCCGGGTACACTTCCCGCTTCACGATCCCCTCATTCTCCAATTCTTTTAACCTCTCTGAAAGCACACGGTTGCTGACACCAATGTCAGAACTGATGGCACTGAAACGCTGTGGTCCGGACAGCAGCTGGTAAACGATGATGCCCGTCCACCTTTGGCTCAGTATGCCCATGGCCTTTTCAAATCTTGGACAAATTGATGTATCCATCGAGATCAACTCCTTGCCTTCTATTATACCCAAATCCACTTTGAAACTAAATTACTTTTACTCAAAAAGATACTTGACGTAATCAAGTTACAAAAAATATAATTAGTTACATAAAGTAACCAAATAACAAAACGTGAAATACAGGAGGGATTCACATGTTTCATCAAGCACCAATGACATTTGTCGGGAATGTAAATCTTAAAGTAGAAAACTTAGAACGTTCACTGCTTTTTTATAAAGAACTCGTCGGATTCAAAGTACTTGAACAGACAGAAAGAACCGCCAGCCTGACTGCCGATGGAAAAACGGCTCTGCTGAATCTCGAGCAGCCTGAAGACATCCTTCCGAAAACCGGCAGAACGACAGGGTTATACCACTTTGCCCTTCTTCTGCCAGAACGCGATGATTTGGCCAATATCGTACAACATTTTTCCGATATCGGTTTACGAATCGGTTCGTCAGATCACCTTGTTAGCGAAGCACTGTATTTCTCGGACCCCGACGGTAACGGCATAGAAATTTACACTGATCGCCCAGCTTCCGACTGGAACTGGACGAACAATGAAGTGAACATGGCAGTCGATCCCCTGGATTTCAACGATCTCCTTTCTATTAAAAGGGATCATCCATGGAATGGGCTACCGGTGCAAACCGTCATAGGGCATATTCATCTTCATGTATCAGAACTGGCAAAAACGGAAGAGTTTTATACAAAGGGACTTGGATTTGATGTGGTCTCCCGATACGGCAGTCAGGCGCTGTTCATTTCTACCGGCAACTATCATCATCATATCGGATTAAATACTTGGAATGGTACAGGTGCTCCTCCCCCTGCGGCCAATAGTGCAGGACTGGAATTCTACACGTTGATGCTGCCAAACAAGGAAAAACGCAAGGAGATTGTTGAACGGCTAAAAAGCATCGGTGCAGCTGTAACAGAAGGCTTCATGACAGAAGATCCATCCGGCAACCGAATCCTTTTGGAAGTCTTATAAGAGGTGCTAAGTCCAACGGGAATATTCAAAGCAAACGGAGATGGAATTAACAATGACAAATGAAAAAATTCATCGTGAGCTACGGTCCAACAGGAGGCGCGTGCAGCTGAACACCTTTGGGGAATCCTCGGTGAATTAAAGGTCGCAGATGTCCGAACGCCTCCAACACTTTCCTTGTTCAGAGATTTCGAAAACGGAACAGCATTCAAGCCTCAGGAGCTGCGTCTTATTCCAATGCTTGATGAAGTAGAAGCTTGGAGCAAAGCTCTAAAAACGATCCGCTGCTTACAAGAGCAACGGATTGTTTTTTTCCTCCTTGAAATAGTAAAGGAGGCATCCTCTACCTAAAAAACTCCTTCCCCTCCCAACTAAATCAATCTTGAAGAATCTGGACAAACAGATCATACATATATTTCAAAATAGAAACCTGGAAAGGGGGAACTAAATGGCAAACCCAATAGTGGCAAGGTCGTTGGATGAAATTCAATTCTGGTCGAGGATCATGAAAGAGCATGCGTTATTTTTGAGTCTCGGATTTACGTATGAACAGCAGCAGCTGATCAATGAAGCTAAGCAGTTTATTACTCTTTTTGAAAGAATCGAAGAAAAACTGGCAAGGTTTACGCCGAATTCAGATTTACATCAGGTGCAGGCATTTAATAGTGAGGTTTATCAAGCAGCCGCTGCAATTTGGCACTTTAAGAGAAAAGTACTCGGACTGACACTCCGCTGCGAGATCCGGTCAAACAACTTCCCTTTATTGTTAGACCATATTAGCAGGGAGGCTGCCTACTTTGCCAATCGCCTGCAAGAACTGAATGAAGGAAAGCTGGCCCCGAAACCGGAAGCCATTATCGAGGAGAATGTTTTCTTCTTAAAAATCATGGCCGATCATGCAAAATTCATTGGACATCTTTTAGATCCATCGGAAAGAAAACTGGTAGATCAGGCTAAGGAATTCAGCCATGACTTTGACCAGCTGGTTTTTCAGGCAGTTGATTTGGAATCCATGAAGCCTCAATCAGAAACAAAGCCTATATTGAATCAATTTTTGAATCAAAATAAAGTGTCGGTCGCTTCCTTACGGGATTTCAAGAAAACCGCAAGAGAATTAATTGAGGAATGCCGTATCAAGAGTAACATTCATCCCCTTTTGGCGGACCATACGTTTAGAGAAGCGGAGAGATTCCTAGAAATCATCGACATGTTTGATGCTCACCTGCAGTACACCTGATTCTCACAACGGGAAAAAGGGGAAAAACTCCATCCCCTTTTTACTGTTCCTTATAAAAGACCCTCAATCCACACTCGCCAAAAACTCACCAATCACCCTTACATACTCTTCCGGCTCTTCCACATATGGCATGTGCGCACTTTGTACAAACACATGGAACTTACCATTTGGCGTCAAAGATCTGAAGTATTCGGTCGATTTCGGCGTTGCTTCATCGTAGCGTCCGCACGTATACAGTGTCGGAATGGTGAAATCCTTCAATTGTTCGGTGCAATCAAAGCTTTTGAGATTGCCCGTGACATGAAACTCGGATGGTCCCCACATGATATTGTAAACTTCCGGTCCTCTGAACTCTCTTCCTTTTTTCAAAAATTCCGGATAAGGATCCAGCCTGCAAACAAAGTGCTTATTGAATACCTCGGTAGCTTTTTTATATTCGTCAGAATCAGTTGTCCCGTTTTCTTCATTTCTTCTC
Organism: Bacillus sp. SG-1; assembly: GCF_000181495.1. GTDB lineage: Bacteria > Bacillota > Bacilli > Bacillales > Bacillaceae_B > Rossellomorea. Next base: position 9,952 of record NZ_ABCF01000029.1, on the reverse strand, counting down.
AAGGTTTCCTGCACGTCTGCCGGCAGCAACTTACGGTTCTCCTCTTGATCTTCCGCCCATAGTGGAGCGCTCAAGCATGGACTTGAAAAAATGATACTCTTGATCCCTTCAGGCTTGGCCAGGTAATAGGCAGCCGCTAAGGTCGTACCCCAGGAATGGCCAAGAATATGGAACTCTTTCATGTCCAATCCATCCTTCACCTGTTCCAATTCTTCTACAAAACGGTCAATGTTCCATAGCGATTGATCCGTCGGACGGTCAGATTTCCCGCAGCCTAACTGATCATAGAAGATCACCGGACGGTCTTCTGCCAGGATGCGCAGCCCCTGCATGGAATAATGCGATGATCCCGGACCACCGTGCAAAATGATGACTGGAGTATTCGTGGATTCTCTATTATGTATTTGGTACCAGACCTTTCCCCCGGTTACGTCTATGAAACCTTCTTGTGCAGCCATATCTATTTCCTCCCTATGAATAATGTATCTCTACTAGAATTCTATCACAGCAGCGCAGATTCCTTTTAACGTGACAAATGGAAAAATGCCCCTTATAATAAAAGTGTAACAATATTTACCAAACAGAAAGTAGGTTGATAGTATAATGAAAACCCCACCTTGCCTCTGCGGATGCGGAAATTCTGCCACTGCCTGCAAGTCACCTCCCCTCAGCGTGAAAGTCTTGTCACGACCCATCAACAGCCCCGAAGAAAGAGCCCAAATCATTGAAAATGTCGAAATTGGATCCACCTTTAACATGCGTATGCGCGGGCATCTATTATTCTATGGAAAAGACCTGACAGGCTATGCCAAATCCACCACTGTTACCCCCAACACGACCAACTTCCTCCATCTTCTGTCCAACTTTTTATATGCCAAAAGTGATAATGGTCATCTGGAGTCATGGGACGATTGCTGTCATGCCTTTTGGGATGAATTCATTACAACGTACTGCCCCCATACTCTAAAACTCTCACATAAGGAAAAGGAAGCTGAACGATTTCTATTTCAGTTAATTAAATTCGGTAACTGGATGGACACCCATAGGAAAACCTCCCTTCTCGCCAGCATCCACCCTTGTATCCAGACCCACAAACCCGATGTCATCCTCTGTGAAAAAATACTCAACCATCTCTTAAAAAATCAGTTCCCTAACCTTTTACACAAAAACTGGGATTGCGTTAAAGCCCTGGAAAAAATGAAAGCTGCCTATTCCCGCTACACAGCTGTCGTTGAGGGATTATTTGAAGTCACTGGTATTATTGAACAAGTGGTCGTGATAAAACATGTAGAAACAAATCAGTCCTATACCGTAAAAGGGCTGACTTGCAATCTAGTGAAACCTCATCTCCTCATCAATGGTGAAATCGGCAGACACTACAGGGAAACAAAATGGAACTGGTTCTTTACTTTAGGTGTGTATCCTAAACAGTCTAAAAAATATCTGCCCCCTCATACGGAAACAGCAGAAGCCGGCCTCTACCCCAATTTGTCTTTACGACGTTGAACACCCCCAAAAAAAGAAACCCGTTTTAGAGCTTCTTTTTATCGCGTATGAAGATTATATCGTCCACTGCCCGCTTACCAATGCAACTGCCTTCCATTCACCTTCACTATCTTCCTGGAGGACAATATATAAACTGGACCAGTCCATGTTGGAGTTTTCTTCTGTACCGTCTTTATAAAACTCCACCACCTGGGAATCCGGGAAATATTCCTTGATATTCATCGTCACATTGCCGCGCTGCTCAATATCATCCACTATCACTTTATCGAACTCGGCAAAATCCTGATAACGTTGAAAATACTCTTTTGGCGTGGCCTCGATCGGCTTCCCGCTGCCAGCTTCGTAGCCCCATGTATAGGTTTCGTTCAATTCATACACCCCCGCCACTTCCTGTTTTTTCAATACCACATCTTCTTTTGTAAGGTTGACGTAAGGCGAGATGAGGAGGCCTTTTTTTGAGTGTACAAAGCCTGCCACGGTATCCATGTCTTTTTTCAAAAGGGCATGGAGCATATTATCAGCCTTTTCTTTTATTTGCTGAGAGCTGACTTGGTCTAATTTTTCACTCGAAACCTCACTTACAATCCATTGATTGGATTGGTATTTCAGCTCAAACGTATACTCCCTGTCACCTCGGAGCTCACTGTTTTTCCTTTGAACGACGTGATAGGTGGTCTCGTTCTTCTTATTAAATTCATAATCAACTTCCGGATTCAGCCATACCGGCGGCTCCGTTGCGATAATCTTAAGCTGCCCGCTGTCCTCTCTGAAAAACTCATCGACATAAGTTTGTGCCAGCTCATCAGACATAATCGTTTTAAAATGGGATAATAGCTCTTCCTCTGTCTCATAGGCCTCGACCGTTCCATCTTCATTGGTCTCCACCATAAATGTAGTTTCATATTGTTGGAGGATATCTGCCGCTTCTTCTTTGGTAAGGCTCATGTCTTCTGGGGAATCTTCTGACTGTTGACCATCCTCTTCTGTGTCGGTCCCGTTATCATCTGTCTGCTGTTCATCTTGTTCAGCCTGATTATCGCTTTGCTGGGTTTCACCCGGATTTTCCTCTTGATTATTCGTCCCGGCTTCTTCACTGGAGCATCCTGCTGCAAGAACCGCTGCCAGGAAGCAAAATAATATCGCTTTCCCGGTTGAAGTGAGCTTCATCATATACCATTCTCCTTTCTCTGGTTTACTAACCCTTTTCACGACTGATCAACTCCATAAACTTTGTTCTTATAATCATACTATTCACACTGCCCTCAATAAGAATCGCACAAAAAATGGATGCGCTTTTATTAGTACTAGTTGATTCAATAAACTTACTTTCCCCTTCATATTCTTCTGTATTATCTTCCAGCTTCCTTTAATTACTAATAACTTCTACTGCAAAAATGGAATAATCCTAGTTAGTCTCCTAACTCACCGGGTAAAGGTTGATAAGTGGGACTTTAGAGCCAAGGGATACCTATGGCTCTATTCTTATTATTACGATTGGAGGGATTAATATGGAGACTACTAAGAAGGAAGTCAAAAAGGCCGGATTTCCAGTGCTTTTTATAATTGTCGGAATCATACTATCCAGTCTGTTCATTTTCTCCTTTGCGCAAATAGCAGAAGGATTGCTTGAGAGTGAAGTGAAAGCCTTTGATTCAGCAATCATTGATTACTTAACCACTCTTGAAAGTGACAGGCTGGATCAAATTATGATATTAATCACAGAGCTTGGTTCTGTTTGGTTTGTCACTACTCTGTCGATTATTACCGTCCTCCTTTTATGGTTTAGATTCAAAGATAAATGGGGCGTTCTCTTTTTCATTTTATCCATTGGGGTTGGCGGATTGCTTACCACACTCTTGAAGCATTACTACCAGCGGGGACGACCTTCAATCAACCCTGAAATTGATGCGGTCGGTTTCAGCTTCCCAAGCGGCCACTCAATGGGATCCGTCATTTTCTATGGATTCATCATTTATTTAATTATAAGGAGCGGTCTATCTGCAGCAGCTAAATGGAGCCTCTCCATTCTGGGAGTGATTCTTTTTCTATTGATTGGACTCAGCAGGATTTATTTAGGTGCTCATTTTCCTACAGATGTATTGGCAGGACAAATGGCCGGCGCAGTCTGGTTGACCCTCTGCCTTATCGCCTTAGAGTGGATCGAGTGGCGGAGTAAAAATTCCGTTCGGCCGATGGAAGCAACCCGTCAGTTTTTCAAGGAAATTTTATAAAACATATTGTACTTCAGCATAGAATTCCTTTAAAGGAGTGTATTACTTTTGAAAACTTTTTGGAAAAGGACAGGAATCGTTATAGGGCTGGCTCTTATCCTCCTTTTAGGCTGGGGATTTGTTGAGCCTTATATCATCGATGTTGAAAGAGAAAAAGCAGAGATCCCCAACCTCCCTCAAGATTGGGAAGGGGAGGAAATCGCCGTTATCGGGGATTTCCAAGTCGGGATGTGGATGGACAACGACTCTGTCATCCCTCGTGTTGTTGATAAAATAATAGAAGAAGAACCTAAAGCGGTGCTGCTCCTGGGTGATTATGTCTATCATCCAGCCGATGACCGCAGGCTGCAAATGGGCATAATAGCCGATGCGCTGGGAGAGCTCAGCGATGCTGAAATTCCTGTGTTTGCGACCCTGGGAAATCATGATTACGCTATGGCCAAGCCGGATGACAAGATTAATAAGGAAGAAGCAAACCGTGTAGCCGGCATCCTGTCCAGTGAGGGTTTTACTGTCCTTCAAAATGAGGCAGTGCCCCTTACTTTAGAAGAGGATGAGATCACTCTTACTAAAGAAAATGAAAACACTTTATATCTCGGTGCGCTGGGAGCAACGTGGCCGGGTAATGTCGATGTACCAGAAACATTACAAGACATCCCGGAAGAAGCCCCCCGACTTTTTATGATGCATAATCCTGACGCTTTTAGTGAACTTCCGGTAAATACTGCACCCGTGGCTGTTGCCGGTCACACTCATGGTGGGCAATTCCGGATTCCTTTTACAGCAGATTGGTCGTATAAAGAACTATTATCTAATAAAGAATCCCATGCAGATGGATGGATCAATGAATTTTACGGAAGCGAAGGAAACAGCCTATACGTAAACCGCGGAATCGGTTTGAGCCTTTTCCCTATGAGGCTTAATTGCCCTCCGGAAATTACAATTCTGGAGTTGACTTCACCGTCATAGGACATTTTTTATCAGATAGTTGAAGAGTTCCGCACACCAATGGGCGGCAGACAGGTATGTGCTTGATATCGAGGTGGATCAAGCTAGCGGATTCGGTTTTGAAAAATAAGTTTGAAAAGCAGCAAATGCTTGGAGCAATATCTCCAAGCATTTTTGCATGTCTTTCTTTATTCGATAATCCAATAACTTTTAATGTCTTCCCATTCTATTTTTGCGCAGTGTATTTTCTGATGGCCGGCAAAATTTCCGTCCCGATAATTTCGATATTTTTCATCAGTTTTTTAAATGGCATGCCTCCGAAATCAATTTGCGCAATGTACCGCTGATGATTGAACATTTCATGTTGATAAAGTATTTTTTCAATGATTTCTTGTGGGCTTCCAATGTTCATGATGTTATGCGGATCTACGCCTTGATCAAAATGCTGTTTCGGAAATCCGCCGCCATTCGTCTTTTTCATTCCTTCATTGATATGCGGATATAGATCGTTTAACGCCTGCTGTGATGTTTCCGCAGCATAGAAAAATCCGGCCGTGGCAACAGGCAGTTGTGCAGGATCAAATCCTTTACTGCGCGCTGCTTCGCGGTAGGCATCAACGGTCCGTTTGAAGACGGATGCCGGTCCACCCAGATGAGCCATGAACATTGGAGCCCCTGCATATCCTGCTTTGATTGCGCTCGCAGGTGTACCGCCAACCGCACGCCAGATCGGCATCGAACCGCCTTGCGGACGCGGAAGGACTTTCGCATTTTTTAACGGTGCGCGGAAGTCGCCGCTCCAGTTCACCACTTCTTCCTTGTTGATTTTCATGAGGAGGTCGAATTTTTCCTCATACAGTTCTTCATAATTTCTCAAGTCGTATCCCAGCAATTCAAACAGGCCCACCCTCGAGGCCCGTCCTGCAACGATTTCAGCCCGCCCATTTGATATCAGATCGATCGTCGCAAAATCCTCGTATACCCGAACCGGGTCCGATGTACTGATGATGGTGGATGAGCTTCCGATTTTGATATTTTTCGTCGCTTGTGCAATAGCTGACAGAACAACGGAATGCGCCTGTGTAGCAAAATAATCCTGATGACTTTCACCGACACTGAAGAAATCAAGACCCGCCTGATCCGCTAGTTTTGCATATTCAATAATTTCATGAAGCCGCTGTTGTGCAGGAATTCTTTCACCCGTATTAGGATCTGGGAGATGGTCGCCCAATGTGTAAATCCCGAACTCCAATCCTTTGCTTTGATCGATACGATACTTTTCCACCATTGCTCCCTCCTTCTTTTCATTATTCCTTGCATTTTTCAGCCTAACATCGATATTCATTAGGCTCTACAGCTTTTTGAGGACATGGTCTCTTTTTGTTTAAGCATTGTTCATATAGTCTAAGCCGCTCTTTGGCGACATGCTCTGTTTGAATTAGGCCTTTTCATGTCCTCAACCTAAGCCTATGGAGACATACTCTCTCTGATTTTGCCCTCTTCATGGAGTTAATGCTGCTCTTTGAACGATAAGTCACCTTTGTCCTATTTAGTTATGGCTGTTTTCGTATAGATTGTTGCTTTCGGAAAAATCCCTAGTGCCGGATTTTTCCCCTGGTTACTAGGTTTTTCTCTCTGAACAGGGAGAGTAGCTCTTTTCTTCCTTGCTTACCAGGATATTCGTGTGATTGATGTCTATATTTTTTCGAAATTCATATTAAATAGCAACAAAGTTTAAGAAAAGAGCCTTAGTTATTTAGTCAACCCGGACTGAAACCGTCCTTCGACACCCCGATATCAATTTCGCTGCCTTGGAGTTCCTCCCGCAGCATCTTCAGCACCACTTTATAGGCGGTTGGGTTGTACCATTTTTCCAGACCGAGCTGACGATAGATTTCTTTGACTCCAAGTTTGCTCGTCCTTCTTCCACCGGTTCCGTCGCCCATCCAAAAATCATCAATGGTAATCCGCTTGGCTATTTGCTTCAGTTTACTCGGAAACTCCCTTGAGCAAGGAAGCAGCGGGGCAATCGTCGCCTGCGTCATGATGCCGGCTTCCGTGATCTCTTTCAAGGCGGCCATTCTTGCGGGAATTGGCGGAGCAGCCGGCGAGAACGCCTTCCGTACCTCTTCTTTATCGGTTTCAATCGTCATGGATATCCGGATTTTATCTCCGAATTGTTTAAAAAGATCAATGTCCCGCTTCACCAAGGGAGACCTCGTTTGTAAATGTATGAAATCCGGCTGGGTTTCCAGCATTAGCTCCAACAGACTCCTCGTTAACCGTGTTTCATGTTCGATAGGCTGATAAGGGTCCGTTGAAGAAGACATGAACAGCGTCACCGGGCCTTTTTTCTTCGCTTTGATGAGGTCCTTTCTGAGTATCTCAACAGCATTGGTTTTGATGTCCACCCAAGTTCCCCATTCCTGTTCGCGAAAAAGAGAGATCGGCATCTGCCTGACATAACAATACTTGCAGCCAAACACGCAGCCCGCATAGGGGTTCAACGAATGAGTGAAGTTATCGATCGCTCCTTTGCCTGGCGTTAAAATCGTCTTGGAAACAATGTCCTTCAGTTCTGGTTTCACCTTATCACCCGCTTTCTTTCTCTCTATCTATTATAAAACACTTTAACACACTACCGCACTAAGAGGGACTGTCCCTCTTAGTGCGGTAGTGTGTTAAAGTGCAATATTCAAAATAGAAGGGACAAGGTCATTGTCCCTTCTATTTATGCCGGTTTCTTAATTGTAACGATTTTTCCTTCTTTCTCCCACTGTTTAAACTCACTTGCTGCAGTGAAGAGGACATCCGTCGAAGAGTTCAAGGCCGTCTCAAAAGAATCCTGTAAAACTCCGATGATAAAGCCGACACCTACAACCTGCATTGCGATATCAGCGGGAATTCCGAATAAGCTGCAAGCCAACGGAATCAGCAGTAACGAGCCACCGGCCACCCCTGAAGCTCCGCACGCCGATACGGCTGCCACTACGCTGAGGATAATTGCGGTCGGAATGTCCACTGTGATGCCAAGCGTATGAACGGCCGCGAGTGTCAAGACTGTTATCGTCACAGCTGCGCCGGTCATATTGATGGTTGCACCCAGCGGAATGGAAACTGAATAACTATCCTTATTCAACCCAAGATCTTCACACACTCTCATATTAACTGGAATATTTGCAGCAGAACTGCGTGTAAAGAAAGCTGTAATGCCGCTTTCCCTCAAACTCTTAAACACAAGCGGATAAGGATTCCGCTTCATCAGAACAAATACAATAGCCGGGTTGACTACCAGCGCCACCAGCACCATACAGCCGATCAAGACGGCAAGCAGTTTCCCATAGCTTAAGAGTCCCTCGAGGCCATTGGAAGTAACGGATTCAATAACCAGTCCCATAATTCCTAATGGAGCAAATTTTATGACCCATGTAACAATCTTCGAAACAGCTTCCGAAAGATTAGTAATCATTCCTTTTGTGGAATCTGCCGCATTTTTCAATGCCACACCAAGCAAGACTGCCCAGGCCAAAATCCCGATATAGTTGGCATTCGCAACGGCATTGAATGGGTTATCGACAACATTCAGCAACAAGGCTTTGAGTACTTCTGCAACCCCGCCGGGCGCTGTCATTTCTTCAGCTCCTTCTGTAAGAGTAAGGCTTACAGGGAAAATAAAGCTGACTATTACAGCGACCAACCCTGCTAAAAAAGTCCCTGACAGATATAAGAGAATAATAGATTTCATATTCGTTTGGCTTCCCCGCTTATGCTGAACGATCGCCGACATAACCAAGAACAGGACCAATACAGGAGCAATGGCTTTCAACGCACCAACAAATAACGAACCTAAAATGGCTAAATGTTTTGCAGCTTCCGGAACCGTTACAGCGAGGAGGATACCGATGACCAACCCTATAATGATTTGTTTAACCAGGCTTAACTGCGCCCACTTTTCAACTATGCTTTTCATGTACAATTCCTCCTGCTGGATTAAGATATTCTATTTATTTCTGACATCCGCCTAAGATGAAGCTCATTATATAACCCGCCTTCTCATCCACTCCACGAAAACAAATGTCTTTCTGGTAAAGACCATTATATACACTTAAATTTTTATTTCAATGAATTTCACCTATAAAAATAAACACGGAATTTTCAGAAATAACTAACCGATACTTCACCACACTAAAGCACTAAGAGGGACAGTCCCTCTTAGTGCTTTAGTGTATTAAAGTTTTTTAAGAATAAAAAAGGACAAGGTGCATTTCCACCTTATCCACTCAATATCATTCTTCAATATACGGCTGCTCTCTCAAATGGCCTGTGTGTTCAACCAGATAAATGTAGAAGGTATCATAATCCACCCACCGCAACGGAATCGTCAGTTGGAGCTCATCTCTCTTGTTGTAAACCTTGATCCTCTTCTTATCGTAAAGGACTTTTTTAATCTCATGAAACGGGATACTTTCCTTCTGTTTTCCCCTCTCCTTAACAAGCTCGCGACCAACGATGGCTACACGTCTGCGCTTTTTCCTCCACAATTCAAAGAGTGTCAACAGACCGCCAATAATCGTAAATGCCACCGAAATATAGATTTCTTCATCAATGCCATTATAGAATACTCTACTCCAATGGCCGATAAGCAGCGCATAGAAGAACCATAAGCCTTTTGAAAGACGGGGTGAACTTTCGAAATGAACCGCCTGCTCACTTTCCTGAAGATCTTCTTCCCGTTTTTTCAAGAAAAGCTCTTTATGTTCTTCAATCGTTCGTACATCCAAGGGCTCAAAATCTGTAAAAGTCCCTTCCCACATCTCCGCGCTGTCATCTTCCTCCTCGAGGACATATCCGCCGACCCACGCTGTCAGGACCTCTTCACCATGCAGATAACTCATGAAATAGTAACGAAGCGGCTGTCCATACGAATTGACAGTGTCCACTCGATCAACCACTTTTATGTCCTCAGGGAAGATATGCATCGGCTCCCCTTCTTCATCACTTAACATTACAAGATAGGAAAATAAGTGTGACTTTGCGAGAACAGGCTGTTTCTCTTTTACCGGAAATAGATGTTCTTTATTCTTCTCCGCCAAGCCCCAGTATAAGCTTCCGGCACTTTCCACATTAGTTGAATGCTTTTCCAGAATGTCACTACTGACTTCTATATTTTTATCAATGCAGATCACAGCAGCCGTCGTACTGATTTTCGGATCATTGAATAATACAGCCTCTTTCAGATATGCCTCTGTCTTTTCCGAAAAATAAAA
>NZ_ABCF01000030.1 GCF_000181495.1 Bacillus sp. SG-1 | reverse complement strand
GAAGAACGCCTCCAGCTCGAAAAGGAAGAAGCTGTAAAGGCAAAGCTTCAATATGATGAGTGGCGTATGACTGTGAAAGAACTGGAAGAAGAAGACAGGGAAGTCTCAGAAAAACTGATACGGCTTGGAAATCCTGAACGGAAGTATGGCATGCTGCTTGAAGAAAAAGAAAAATTGATTCACGATTCTTCTTCTCCTCTTAGTGACCTGTTATATAACTTGGCTGAACAGTCTGCGGAATTGAAAGTTGGACTGAAAGAAGTGAAGGAGGCTGAAGAAGCTGCCGCCATGGCCCGTTTAAAACTGGACACGGCTTCCGACTTGCTTGGAAGCGCAAAAAACTGGGGAATGCTTGACCTTGCAGGAGGGGATCTCATTTCCACCTATGCAAAGCGATCAAAAATGGATGAAGCCCAGAGAGCTCTACATGAAGCGCAGAGATATCTGAAAAGATTGGAAAAGGAACTGCAGGATCTTAATATGGAAGCCGTTCAAACCCTCGAGGTTTCCGGATTCCTCAGCTTGACGGATATGTTTTTTGATAACTTTTTCTCGGACTTGATGGTCCAGGATAAAATTAACCGGACTATAAGCAAGGTCTCAGATACACGCAGCAGAATTTCCGGTCTTTCGTCTAAATTGGCACAAATGGCAAACGAACTTACTCGCGAAATAAAGGACACCGAAGCGAAAAAGAGAAAACACTTAGAGAGTGCATGAGAAAATAAGTAGGACTGACTTTATAAGTCAGTCCATTGATTATATGCCATATTCCTCGGTCAATTTTCTCAATTGAAGAGAGAGTGTCATGAATTTTTGTTTATCACGCTGATCAAGGGCGCAGTCCAATTCTTCTTTCAGTTTACGTTTTTGATTCATTAAGTTAACTTCATTCAATACCATATCAACATAGATCTCATTTAGGGTCATCTCGGTGGCTGTTTTCCGTGACATTGCACTTGCCTTCATCATCTCTGAATAAGTTTTCTTTTTATCCATAAGCTCACCCCTGAAGTCTTTTTTATAAAGCACATTACATAAAAACCGATGTAACCCCATGACAGACACCATCAAATCTCAAGTGGATAAACGTTAACGGTTTATTCATGCGCAAGTAATCGATTGCTGAAGCTGGACCAGTTCAGTAAATTATAATGGGCTGTTTGCAGGCTGTATTGTAATATTTTTTGGCAAAAGAACGATAACCTTGCTGTGTTTATAAATAAGCTCCTTTTGGGCCCTCCGGATTTTCCGGTGTAAAAGAACTTTTTTATATTATATGAGAAAAGTCACAAGAAAACAACGAAATATTTAAATTTTCTGAAAAATTATTCCTGGATAAAATTTTGGAAAATTCAGTGTATATTTTTGGAAGATTATGTTACTATATTAGAGAAAATGTAGAGGAGGCAGAGGAATGGTCGAGAAATCTCGAATAATTGAAGAGTATGAAATCAATCCGTATACGATGCTTATTATGCCGATAGAATATGGCGCGAGGACGTATACCGAAATTCATGAAGGAAATGAAACATTATTATCACCCTTTAAACCTTTTGAAATCATTAAGAAAAGCTGTGAATTCTTCGGGTCTTCCTATCAGGGACGGAAAGATGGAACAAAGCGTTTAACCGGCATCACCCATAAAGCCCCCATCATTGTTGATCCTCATTCGTCTATTTATCTATTTCCAACCACTTCACCAGCCAAATCAGAATGTATTTGGGTATCCCATGATCACGTACTTTCCTATACGAAATTAAACAGCAGAGAAATCAGTGTAACGTTCAGGAACCGCGCAAGTTTCACCCTGCCAATGTCGTATGCCAGCTTTGAAGCGCAAATGATGCGGACAGCCATGCTGAGAATCAACTTTCAGCATCGGATTGTGACCGCAGAAAGGAAATCCTCTTCACGGAGTTTTAGTGCTTATTCCGGCAGAGCCTCAGAGCAAATTCCCGTTTATGGCTGGGGACAGAAGACATCCGGGGAGGAAATGTAACGGCTTAATGATAGTTTTTCTTCAGTCATATCTTATGGTATTGCACTATGACTAAAGGGAGGCAAGTCAAAGTTCCAGCAGGCATAGAAAGCTTCTATTCTTGCTGGAATTTTGCTTGTTCATCAGGGTGTTTTCTTAGAAGATTGTAGTGTGGGCGGCATGCCGCAGAGTAGGCGGCCTCACGCTTTTTTGCTTTCCTGGGCGTCGACTTTCAGGAAACGCTGGTATAAATAATACCTCAGCAGATCCTCGACCCGGTTGCGAAGGCGGGGGTTGAAGTAATTATGATGCTCCTCATATCCTTTGTAAAGAAATAAATACATAGTGAAGGCATCATCCGATTTGATTCTTTCCACTTTCATTCCATTCATTTTCATGTGCTTCTTTACACCTGCAAGTTCACTTTGAATGATCTTCATCGTTTCCTCGATCAGCTCCAGGTATGGTCTTTTCAGCTTGAAGGGACTTTTTTCCACAACCGTGAAATCCCTATCCAGTACAGTCAAGACCATCGGCAGGTATATGGCCTGCTCTAAGATGTTTCGATCTTCCTCAGATATCCTGGTCATAAGTATGCTCCTTTTCAGAAGGAATTACAGAACATTTGTTCGTGTGTTTTTATTTTACGTACTTTTTACCAAATTATCAATATCCAATATTGGAGAACCAGGTCGAATCTCAATCTTTTTTTCCTAGTATGGGTGATTGTGCCGGAATCTAATCACAACTTTACATATCACGTCTATAGGAAGAGCACGAAAATAACTTCGCCAAAAAAGACACAGAAATTCCCTGAGACAAAGGATTTGAGAAGGACTTGTCGAATTTTTTACAATAGGGTTTACACACATTTTGAAAAGGAGTTGGCGTTTTGACAAGCAGACGAGGAATGACTGCAGAAGATTTGTTCAAATTAAAATCTGTTTCCGATCCGAAGATTTCACCTAATGGAGAAGAAGCTGCCTATGTGATAACGGAAATGGATGAGGAAACAAATAAATACATATCGAACTTATACCATCTTGATATTAAGACGGGGAAAAGTACACAATGGACGTTTGGAAAAAATCGAAATACATCACCAAGATGGTCTCCTGATGGGGGAAAAGTGGTATTTGTTTCAGACCGCTCTGATAAAAGCCAGCTGTTCTTGCTCTTGCGGAGTGGAGGGGAAGCCCGGCAGCTGACATTCTGCCCTAACGGTGCCTCACAGCCGGTATGGTCTCCATGCGGCAAAAAAGTGGCCTTTTCAACAGCATTGATGGAAGGTGAAACGTTAACGGAAGGGAAGGAAGAAGATAAGCATCCTCAGCCTCTTGAAGTAACAACAATGAAGTATAAGTCAGATGACAGCGGCTTTTTTAACGGCAAGAGAAACCACATTGCGGTCATTGATGTTGAAACATTGGACATGAAGCTCATAACAGAAGGAGAGATAGACTACTCCTTACAGTCCTGGTCGCCAAACGGCAGATACATAGCTTATGGAGCAGATAAAAGTGCGGACCTTGATAACTCTTTCCTATCAGATTTGTTCTTATATGATGTGGAGGAATCCACTGAAAGAAAGGTAACCAGTGGAACAGGTTATTTCGGCAGTGCAGCCTGGTCGCCAGACAGCAGTTCCATAGCTATTCTCGGCCATGAAAGCGAGTATCAAAATGCAACACTGACAAAGGTGTGGCTGTATGAAATGGAGACAGGATCCCTAAGCTGCATGACAAGTGAACTCGACAGCCCGGCTGGTGATTTCATGGTCATTGATTTCCAGCAAGGTGTGTCCAATCCGGGAGTTCAGTGGGCTTCTGATAATGACAGTTTTTATTTCCTGACATCAGACAATGGCAATACGGTCTTGTATTACGGTAACCGTGACGGGTCTCTTTATCCTGCTTTATTGGATAATCAGCATGTTTACGGATTTGACCTGGATCGTAAACAGCAAAAAGCCATTGTCGCCATCAGTAACTCGTTGCTGCCTGGGGACTTGTTTATGCTTGATATCCCGACAGGTGAATTGAAAAAGCTTACATCCGTGAATGAAGACTTTCTTTCTCAACTTGCGCTTTCGGAAACTGAAGCGATTTCCTTCAGAAGCAAAGATGACTGGGAAATTAATGGCTGGCTGATGAAACCCGCTCGTTTGCAAGAAGGGGAAAAATGCGGCCTGATCGTTGAGATTCATGGCGGGCCTCATATGATGTACGGAAATACATACTATCAGGAATTTCAAATGCTCGCGGCGGAAGGCTACGCAGTCCTGTTTATCAACCCGAGGGGGAGCCATGGATATGGCCAGGCATTTGTCGATGCTGTACGTGGCGACTATGGGGGCGGAGATTATGAAGATGTGATGGCTGCTGTCAATCATGTTCTTGAAACCTATGACTTTATTGATAAAGAAAGACTTGGTGTGACAGGGGGAAGTTACGGAGGCTTTATGACCAATTGGATTGTCGGCCACACCGACGTCTTCAAAGCGGCTGTCACACAAAGATCGATTTCCAACTGGGTGAGTTTTTATGGTGTCAGCGACATCGGATACTATTTTTCAGAGTGGCAGATCGATGCTGACCTGAATGACATCGAAAAACTATGGAAACACTCGCCGCTAGCGTATGCGAACAACATCAATACACCGCTGTTGATCCTTCACAGCGAGAAAGATTACCGCTGTCCGATTGAACAGGCTGAACAGCTGTATATCGCAGTCAAGAGGCAAGGGAAGCAAACAGAGATGGTGCGTTTCCCTGAATCGAATCACAATCTCTCAAGAAACGGCAAACCTAATTTAAGAGTAGCCAGACTGAATTATATTAAAGATTGGTTCAAAAAATATATCTGATGCTTGTCAAAATCCCCGGTAAAAGTGATAATGCTTTTACTGGGCGTTTTACTATATGGAGCGCCTGAGAGTGTAAAGGATATTTCATTTTTGTGACAATCTATTAGTAGGAAAACCCATATGATATACTTTTCATAAGCCCTGACGTTACGATATTCAGGAAGGGCCGCTCTTCCCTCTTCACGGGAACATGACCCAAGAGAGAGTCAGGATAGAGAAAAATAAAAAATGGGTTTTGTTCTGCGGATATTTAGGGGAAAGATATAGTATGGATATTGAGATGATTAAAGCATGGTTTACACTTGAAAATATAATGGAATTAATAAAAGAGTACCGGTCGTTCGGCCCGTTGCCGGGAATCCTGCTCCCGATGCTGGAAGCATTCCTGCCCTTTTTACCGCTGTTTGTGTTCGTGCTCGCGAATGTAAATGCATTTGGGCTGTGGTTCGGCTTCCTATTTTCGTGGATAGGAGCTTCTCTTGGGGCACTTATTGTGTTTCTGCTTGTCAGAAGATACGGTCAGGCACGATTCTTCCGTTTCCTGAAAAATAACCGCCAGGTCCATCGGTTGACGAAGTGGGTGGACCGCCACGGATTCGGCCCCTTGTTTCTGCTGTTGTGCTTTCCTTTTACGCCATCGGCACTGGTCAATATTGTGGCAGGACTGTCAGGGATCAATATTTTTCAATATATGCTTGCAGTCGTTGCCGGGAAAATTGTCATGATTTTTACAATTAGTTTTATCGGACATGATATTGTATCATTATTTCAACAACCTTTGCGTACAGCACTGGTACTGGCAGGCATCTTCGTTCTATGGCTTGCCGGAAAACGGGTGGAGGCCCGCATCAACAAAAAAGTAGAAAAAGATCACTCCCGCGGTTAACCAGGGTAGGAGGAATTAGATTGAGAGACAGCATAAAAAAAGAGAGTCTGGAATGGATTAAAGCTTTAGGAATCGGTTTGGTCATTTTTGTGGTCATCAGGACTTTTCTGTTTTCAAATTATGTCGTTGAAGGCGAGTCCATGATGCCTACTCTTGAAGACGGCAATAAGCTTGTTGTCAATAAGATAGGATATCAGGTCGGTGAACTGCACCGCTATGACGTGGTCGTATTCCATGCCAATGAAGACGAAGATTATGTTAAAAGGATTATCGGCCTTCCTGGGGATACTGTAGAATATAAAGATGATAAATTATATGTGAATGGCAAAGCTCAAGAGGAGCCATATCTGGATAAATTCAAAGAAGAAATGGTCGGGACCAAGCTGACAGGAGACTTCACGCTTGAAGAGATCACTGGGAAACAAACTGTTCCTGAGGGAATGGTATTTGTCCTTGGGGATAACAGGCGAAGCAGTATGGACAGCCGTTATTTCGGATTCGTTGACCAGGATCAGATTGTCGGTAAGGTCAACCTGCGGTACTGGCCGCTGAATGAATTTGATGTCCAGTTTGGTGATTGATATAAGGAACGCCTGATTCCAGAGATGGAGTCAGGCGTTTTTTGTTTTGCTGATTTGCAAGGAGGGAATCTGAAGTGAAGGTATACGATTAGGGAAGAAATGTGCCCCTAGAAGGCTGGAATCTGAAGTGAAGGTGTACGATTAGAGAAGAAACGTGCCCCTAGAAGGCCGGAACCTATCGTGAAGGTGCACGATTAGAGAAGAAACGTACCCCTAGAAGGCGGGAATCTGAGGTGAAGGTGCACGATTAGGGAAGAAACGTGCCCCTAGAAGGCGGGAATCTGAGGTGAAGGTGCACGATTAGGGAAGAAATGTGCCCCTAGAAGGCTGGAATCTGAAGTGAAGGTGTACGATTAGAGAAGAAACGTGCCCCTAGAAGGCCGGAACCTATCGTGAAGGTGCCCGATTAGAGAAGAAACGTGCCCCTAAAAGGAGGGAATCTGAAGTGAAGGTATACGATTAGGGAAGAAATGTGCCCCTAGAAGGCTGGAATCTGAAGTGAAGGTGTACGATTAGAGAAGAAACGTGCCCCTAGAAGGCCGGAACCTATCGTGAAGGTGCACGATTAGAGAAGAAACGTACCCCTAGAAGGCGGGAATCTGAAGTGAAGGTATACGATTAGGGAAGAAACGTGCCTCTAGAAGGCGGGAATCTATCGTGAAGGTGCCCGAATGGAGAAGAAACGTACCCCTACAAAACGGGATCCCTGCTGTAGAGGTACGATTAGTAAAAAAGTATCCAGGGGTGAGCAGCCGCTTTTGATCATAGAGTTCCTAGACCCCAATGGCTGGCGTACTGCCCATCTCCTCCTTTGCAATAAGTAAACATCGACTTTCTAACGCTCGCCGTGTTTCCTTTATCTCAATGCAGAGCTGGTACAGTCCGTACGCCGCTGAATGGGGTCTCTCCACTTTTATTTATTCCTCATCATTGATTTCGCCATCGCCAATCTCGTCTTCGCCCGGAGCGTCGTCACAAGCTGTCATCGTCGTGGCAAGCATAGCAGCAAGAAGCATATAAAGCAGCTTTTTCTTCATGAATCTCCCTCCATTCATCAAGGTTTATTTTAAAATTCTAATCATAGATTGCACTAAAACCGGCAGGATATCCGGAACCGGCGTTGGCAGAATTAGGTTGTCGATTTTAAGGGGGAAATTAGAGGAGATGTTGAGGTTATTGTCGAAATAGTGAAATATCAGCATGAATCAGGGTTAGGAGGATACATATGAGGTTGAAAAATAAAACAGCTGTCATAACCGGTAGTGCCAATGGCATTGGCCTCGCTGCTGCAAAAAAATTTGCACAGGAAGGTTGTAAGGTGATTATGGCAGATTATGACGAGAACAAGGGAGCTGCCGAGGCCGAAAAATTACAGGAGGAAGGCGGCGATACGGTCTTTTATCAGGTAGACGTTGCCAATCGTGAAAGCGTTGACAATTTGGCGGCATGGGTTCTCCGGGACTACGGTAGTATAGATATCTTGATCAATAATGCCGGTATCACCAGGGATGCCCTGATGGCTAAAATGAGGGAGGATGACTTTCAGCGTGTGCTCGATGTTAACTTAACAGGGGTCTTCCACTGTACTCAGGCTTTGCTGCCGGCACTCATAAACAGCGGCAAGGGAAAAATCATCAATACCGCGTCTGCAAGCGGCCTTTATGGAAATGTCGGACAGACGAACTATGCGGCATCCAAGGCAGCTGTCATCGGAATGACCAAAACGTGGGCGAAGGAATTTGGACCAAAGGGAATCAATGTCAACGCCGTTGCACCTGGAGTCATTGAAACAGAGATGACGGCCAGTATTCCGGACAAGGTAAAAGCCCAGATGAATGCCTTAATTCCACTGGGAAAATTCGGAAAGCCTGAAGATGCTGCAAATGCCTATTTATTCCTGGCGTCAGATGAATCTGATTATGTGAATGGCGTCGTTCTTCAAGTTGATGGCGGAATAATGATGTGAATTGGAGGAAGGAAAAAATGAAAAATGTAGTGATAACATCTGCTTTCAGGACTCCTGTAGGAGCTTTTGGGGGAGCATTCAAGGACTTGCTGCCAACGGATTTGATTGTTCCTGTAATGAAAGCGGCAGCAGAAGACAGCAAATTGGGACCTGGGGATATTGATGAGGTTATCCTTGGCCACTGTATCCAAAGGACCGACCAGCCAAATACAGCGAGAACCGCCGCCCTTTTGGCAGGTTTTTCTGATACGACTACCGGCTATACCATTCAAAGACAATGTGCCAGTGGAATGCAGGCGATCATTTCTGCCTATATGCAGATCCAAACGGGTATGTCGGACATTGTACTTGCAGGCGGTGTCGAGGCAATGAGTTCAAGTCCTTATGTCATGAAAGGACATCGTTGGGGTCAGCGTCTCCAGCATGGGGAAATCAGAGATACTGTCTGGGAAGCTCTTGAAGATCCGATACATGGAATTATGATGGGGGAAACTGCGGAAAACCTTGCGGAAATCCATAACATAACGAGAGAAGACCAGGATGAATTGGCAAAGCTCAGTCACGAAAGAGCTGTCAAGGCTGCGGAGGAAGGCTATTTCGACAGTCAGATTGTTCCTATTGAGGTCAAGTCGAGAAAAGAAACGAAAACAATTTCAAAAGATGAAAGCCCCAGAGCCGGATTGACAATGGAAAAACTCTCAGGTTTGAAACCAGCTTTCCGTCAAGGAGGGACCGTGACAGCAGGGAATTCTTCCAGTCTAAATGACGGCGGTGCGGCGGTGATTTTGATGTCAGAAGAAGAGGCGGAAAAACGGGGACTTAAACCTCTGGCAAGCATTTCAGGATGTTCTGTTGCAGGAGTCGATCCGAAAGTGATGGGCAGGGGGCCAGTACCGGCGGTGGAAAAAAGCCTGGCTCAAACAGGCTGGTCTCTTGAAGAAGCTGACCTGGTTGAGGTGAATGAAGCTTTTGCAGCTCAGTATATCGCGGTTGAAAAAGAACTTGGCCTTGACCGGAATAAGACCAACGTGAACGGCAGCGGAATCAGTATCGGTCATCCTGTAGGCTGCACTGGTGCCAGGATCGTTGTTTCCCTGATACATGAATTGAAAAGAAGGGAACTGCAAAAAGGCATTGCGTCTTTATGTGTAGGCGGAGGAATGGGAGCGACCGTCTTTATAGAAGCATTATAGTGAATGAAAGCCCGGGTTGACCGGGCTTTTGCTCTTTACTCAACGTTCAAGATGATTTTACCTCGATTTAAGCGATTTTCCATTAATTCATGTGCTTTTGCAGCATCCTCCAGAGAAAATTCATGCTGGATTTTAATTTTCAGTTGATTGCGGACTAAATAAGGAAATACCTCTTTTGCCGTTTCATGCAAAAGTTCCGGTCTTAGTTTTCTAGTCGTTCCCAAACTAAAGCCGAGGACAGATCGGCAGCTTGAGTGAAGTTCAGAAGTAAGGATTTTCCCCGCTTTTCCACCTGAATTGCCGAAGTGGACCAACCTGCCATAAGGTGCCAGACAATTCAAGCTGTTTTCAGTAACACTCCCGGCAACTGAGTCCAATATAATATCAGCCCCTTTACCATTGGTTATTGAATTGACGGCTTGAGCAAAATCTTCCTCCTCATAACAAATTACAGAGTCAGCTCCGCTCTCTTTGGCGAATTGCCTTTTGTCCCGATTGCCAACAGTGCCGATGACTTTTCCTGCACCAAGCAGTTTCGCCAGTTGTATAGCTGTAGTCCCGACTCCCCCTGCTGCTGCATGAACCAAAACCGTTTCCCCTTTTTGAATCCGGGCAACATTATAAAGAAGTCGGTGGGAGAGGAAAGATACAACCGGACAAGCAGCGGCAGTATTAAAATCCATTTCCTCAGGGATGGGGAAAACAAGTTCTTTGGAAGCGACAGCATATTCTGCATAGGAACCAGCCTTAGGGAAAGCGATGACCCGCTGTCCTTCATACAAGCTGGTTACCCCTGAGCCTGTTTTTTCAATATATCCTGCCGCATCAAGACCCGGTATGAATGGTAGTTTCGCTCCTCCCTTATTTCCGTATCTTGATTTAATATCTGCAAAATTGACGCTGGTTTTGGCGACTTTGATTAAAACTTCATGGTCTTCAATCGTAGGAGTTCTAACCGAACCCACCTTGATAAACTCGGTTCCTCCAAATTCAGTCACAAGTACTGCTTTCATCTCGTACCTCCTTTTAAAATGATTTCATGCTTTCGCTCCTAACTATATTTGACACCTCTGGACAATTCCCTTTATTCCCGCATTCGTTCTTGCAAGGCTATGCAGGATTTGCCAAGGAAGAAACCTGCAATCCCCTGGATGGCAAAAGCGCTGTTCAGCAAGGTCAAGGACTGTTGATAGGAGAGTCGCATGAGCAATAATGGTGCCAGGCTTGCACCTGTCAACAGGATGAACGAGTATAAGCTTAAGACCTTGCCTCTGTCTCTTTCGGAAGAGTTTCCTATTAACGTAATGATTGTAGGAAACAGCAAAGAAATCGCAGACACGAATGCGATAGAGGACAAAAGGTAGATCACGAGACTTTAAGAGAACAGCTGCGGCACGATACTCAGACCTCCCAGCAGAAGACCGAAGAGAAGTGTTTGAGTTTTCCCATGCCGCTTAATGAAGTACCGGTAAATAAGGATAGAGAGACACCAGTTAATCCAACGGAACGGATTGCAAAACAACTTACCAGACGTGCCGGGGTAGAAGCGGGACAGGGTCTCATAGTAGCCTGCGAAAGTAAAGAGACGAAGAAAGACCATGATATAGCACAGTAAGAACCTCGGCTTCTTCAAAATCGATATGTATCCGGAAACGGTCAGGTCATTCTTATTAATCAGTTTAGCAGCGGGAAGTTCACTCAGGCCAAGCAGGAATAAGCCTCCATAAACTGCCGAAAAGAAAAAAAACCCCGTTTGCCAGCCAAACCATGATGAAAGGGAGCTGCTTATTATTTGTCCAAGAATGCCTGCTGCCAGGAATCCGGAGTTGATTAGAGCCAGTAACAGCGTGCGCTTCTTGGTTTAAATAGTTCATAAGTGTAGGCGAAAGCGGCTGGCGCAAAACTTCCAAGGAAAAAACTCTGAAGCCCGCGGGTTATATATAAACCCCATTTAAAGGTAAAAATACTTCCGGCAAAAGGATTGCTTGTTCAGTAGCAATGGAGATGGAAGAACCAACAGTCTCATAAATCGGGATTAGAGTATAAATGTTACAGGCAACAAATACAGCCATCATCACCAGCAGTGCTTCTACACGAAAAGAAGAATGTTCCATTCGTTATTCCGCCTTTCTTTAAAGTATGTGAGGCAGCCTGCCCCGTTTACAGCATTGGTACCTTGCGAAAAATTTCCAACTATATTGGAATAGTGGTCCCCGACAGATTGGATACAGTGTATTATAATGAACCTAGGCAATTTTTTGATATACCTGATGGATACAATGGAAATTGAGATAGCTTATCATTTGAAGATAAATGTTTTGAAATTAGGTGGGTTTGGAAGGCGAAAAAAACATGGACTCCAAAAGTATTTTGGTTGTTATAACAGAGCAGAAACCAATAACGAAAAATTTTCATGAATAAATAGATAAAAAAAGGGAGTGGGGAACATGTCGGTCAGATTTATTTTGGGACGTGCCGGAACAGGCAAAACCAATATGATTTTGAATGAAATCAAAGAAAAGCTGAGACAAGAGCCAAATGGCAGTCCTGTCATCTATCTTGTTCCAGACCAAATGACATTCCTTTCTGAATACAATTTGGTGAACGAGGAAGGGATAAACGGGATGATCCGGGCGCAAGTTTACAGTTTTACAAGGCTTGCCTGGAGAATTCTGCAGGACACTGGCGGGCTCAACCGCTATCATTTATCCAATATTGGTCTTAACATGCTGATTAGAAAAATTATCGATGATAAAAAAGATCAGCTGAAGTTATTTTCCCGTGCCTCGGATAAGGCAGGTTTCATCGAGCATGTAGAAGTGATGCTTACAGAGTTTAAACGGTACTGCATTTCCCCGGAGGAACTGTCAGAGAAACAAGAAGGATGGGGAGAAGGCGGACAGGAATCCAAGGCATTGGCGGACAAGCTTCATGACCTGCAGTTAATCTATGACAGTTTTGAAGAAAACCTGTCAGGAAAGTATATTGATTCAGAAGATTATTTTACCCTTTTGGAAGAATCAATCGGTAAATCTGAATTTCTTCAAAATGCGGAAATATTTATTGATGGATTCCACAGCTTTACCCCGCAGGAATACGCAGTGATTGGGAAACTGATGGATTACTGTCCAAGGGTTACGATTGCCCTAACGGCAGAGACGGATTTAATTCCGGGTGAACAAAGCGATTTATTCAGGATGACTTCTGAAACTTATGAGGCCCTGAAGGAGCTTGCATTGACTTCCAGGGGAGAAGTGGAAGACAAAGTTGTACTCGGGAAAACGAGCCGCTTTCAAAATAAAGGTCTTGCTCACATAGAAGCAAATTTCGAAAAGAGACCGGTAATGCCGTTTGAAGAGGAATCAGGGATGACCATCCTTGAGGCCTCCAACCGCAGGGCCGAGATTGAAGGGGTGGCCAGGGAAATCCGACGCCTTGCCCGAACTGAAAGTTACCGTTATAAGGATATGGCTGTCCTTGTCCGGAACGGGCAGGAGTATCAGGACATCATCGAAACTGTCTTTTATGATTATGAAATCCCCTACTTTATCGATCAAAAACGAAAAATGCTGAATCATCCGCTGATTGAACTGATTCGTTCAACACTGGAGATCATGAACAGCAACTGGCGCTACGAACCTGTATTCCGGGCCGTCAAAACGGATTTACTGTTCCCTTATGACCGCAATCCTCAGCAGTTGCGGGAGAAGATGGACAAACTCGAAAATTATGTCCTTGCTTATGGTATTCAAGGGGACAAGTGGACAAAGAAGGATCGCTGGATTTATCGGAGGTTCCGTGGGCTTGAGCAGGCAGATATGCCGCAGACAGACAAAGAAAGGGAAATGGAGAGGGAGATCAATGAGCTGCGTTTGTTCATCTCTGCACCGATCCTTCGTTTCGGCAGGCGGTTGAAGAAAGGGAAGACCGGACAGGACCTGTGTGAGATCCTTTATCTTTATCTCGAAGAACTTGATATCCCGGCCAAGCTTGAACGGCTGAGACTTGAAGCAGAGAGCCGCGGCGATATCATCTCTGCAAGAGAACATGATCAGGCTTGGAATGCTGTAATGGATCTGCTGGATCAATTTGTCGAGATCTTAGGTGATGAAGAAGTCACTGTGAAAAAGTTTGCGTCCATTATCGATGCAGGAATTGAATCAATGAGGTTCTCTTTGGTCCCTCCTGCTGTGGATCAAGTCATGATTGCAAATTTAGAACAATCAAGGCTGTCAGACCTAAGGGCGGCTTTTGTTATTGGGGTGAATGACGGCGTCCTTCCCGCTAAAATCACAGAGGATGGAATTTTTTCGGATGAGGACAGGGAAAAGCTGGCGGTGTCGGGATTGGCCATTGCACCGGGCAGCAAGACACGCCTTCTTGATGAAGAGTTCATAGCCTATAAAGCATTTACAACTCCATCCGAGAGGCTTTATGTATCTTATCCGATTGCTAATGAAGAAGGAAAAGCACTTCTGCCGTCTCCCTATATTAAAAGATTGTCAGAACTTTGCCCTCAGTCGGAAATCAGCCTTTTGGTCAATGACCCGTCTGAATTGCCGAAGGATGAACAGCTTTCCTATGTCTGCCATCCAAATGTAACGATTTCATATCTGACATCTGGGCTCCAAGCGAAAAAAAGGGGCTATCATATAGAAGATTTCTGGTGGGATGCCTATAACTATTATGTATCTGATTCAGTTTGGAAAGGACGCGCCAGACATATACTTTCAAGTCTGTTTTATCAAAATAAAGGCAAAAAGCTTACAGAAGAAACAAGCCAGGAGTTGTACGGGGAAGAAATATTGGCAAGTGTCTCAAGAATGGAGATGTTCCATGGCTGCCCGTTTTCTCATTTTGCCAATCATGGACTTAAGCTTCGTGAGAGGGATATCTATCGCTTGGAAGCACCTGATATTGGGGACATGTTCCACGCAGCCCTTAAATGGATCTCTGAGGAAATCGACAGAAATGGATTTTCGTGGAAGCAGTTAACCAAGACACAGTGCCTTGAATTGGCCAGGGAAGCAGTTTTATCATTGGCACCGAAGCTTCAGCATCAGATATTGCTCAGCTCGAACCGCCATCACTATATAAAGAAAAAGCTTCAAGATGTCATCGGCAGAGCTTCCTTGATTTTGAGTGAGCATGCCAAAGCGAGCGGGTTCGCTCCTGTAGGCCTTGAATTGGGATTTGGCCCCAAAGCGGAACTGCCGCCGTTTGCATTTACGTTGAAAAATGGCACGAAGATGGCTCTTCAAGGAAGGATTGACAGGGTGGATAAGGCGGAGAGCGATGAAGGGGTCTACCTTCGGATTATTGACTATAAGTCAAGTGCGAGGGATCTGAATCTCACTGAAGTGTATTATGGTTTGTCGCTGCAAATGCTGACCTACCTTGATATCGTTCTGACCCATTCGCAAAAGTTGATTGGCGCAGATGCCGACCCTGCCGGCGTGTTCTACTTCCATGTCCACAATCCGATGGTCAACAGCAAAAAGATCCTCACGCTTGAAGAGATAGAAGAGGAAATCTTTAAAAGCTTTAAAATGAAGGGACTGGTATTGGGAGAAGCCGATGTCGTCCGGATGATGGATCAGTCATTGGAATCAGGCAGTTCCAATATCATTTCCGCCGGGTTAAAAAAAGACGGTACGCTGTCTTCAAAGACAAAAGCCGCAGACCGCAGCGATTTCGATGTAATGCGCTCGCATGTGAGAAACCTATATAAGAAGTCAGGAGACGACATTATGTCCGGGAGAACGGATATCACTCCTTATAAACTAAAAGACAGAACGCCTTGTCAGTTTTGTGCGTTCAAACCGGTTTGCCAGTTTGATACTTCATTGGAAGAAAACGATTATCGTATTTTCACAGAGGGAAAACCGGCAGATTTAATGCAAAAGATGAAAGGAGAAAGAGATGCCCATGAATCATAATCTTCCTGTAAAACCCCAAGATGCCACTTGGACTGATGACCAGTGGAAAGCAATCTGGGCAAAAGGGCGGGATATCCTTGTGGCTGCGGCAGCCGGTTCCGGTAAGACGGCTGTCCTCGTTGAGAGGATCATTCAAAAGATTCTCGACAAGGAAGACGGCATAAATGTGGATGAGCTTCTTGTCGTGACGTTTACAAATGCTTCAGCAGCGGAGATGAGACATAGAATCGGGGAGGCGCTGGAGAAGGCAATCTCAGCCGATCCGAATTCATATCATCTGAGAAAGCAGCTGAGCCTGTTGAACCGGGCATCGATATCGACGCTCCACTCCTTTTGTCTTGAAGTTATCCGTAAGTATTATTACCTGATTGACATTGATCCGGGGTTCCGGATTCTGGATGACACGGAAGGTGAGCTGCTGAGGGATGAAGTTCTTGACGAGTTATTCGAAGAGGAATACGGAAAAGAAGATAATGACTCGTTTTATAAGCTGGTTGATACTTTCACAAACGACCGTAGTGATGCAGCCCTCCAGGATATGATCCGGAAGCTGTATGACTTTTCAAGATCTCATCCCAACCCGGATGAATGGCTCGGGAATCTGGTCGAGATGTACGATGTAGATGAAGATGCAAACATCGAAGATCTTGCATTTATTGAAGCATTAAAGTTTGATATTATGCTTAGTTTGAAGGGGGCCCAGGCTTTATTTCAGCGTGCCTACGATTTGACAAAAGAGCCTGGTGGACCTGCACCGAGAGCTGAAAATTTCCTGGATGATCTCGGGATAGCTGAACAGCTCAGTGCTTCTTTCCAGAAATCATGGAGCGAAGGGCAGGCACTGTTTCAAAGCATTAAGTTTTCCAGGCTGAAGCCTTGCAAAGGCGATGAATATGATTCCGATCTCGTCGAAGAAGCTAAGACTCTTAGGGATAAAGGCAAGAAAATGATCGAGAAGCTGGCTGAAGATTTCTTTTCACGCAAGCCGGAAACCTATTTAAGAGATATGAAGAAAATGAGAGGGGTAGTGGCCTCTCTTGTTGAAGCAGTAAGGGGATTCAGCCACAAATTCAATGCCTTGAAAAATGAAAAAGGTGTCGTGGATTTTGCAGATCTCGAGCATTACTGTCTGGAGATCATGACTGATCCTGCAGAAGATGGAGAGTTAAAACCTTCGTTTGCAGCAATGGAATATAGAAAGCAGTTCAAAGAAGTGTTGGTTGACGAGTATCAGGATACCAACCTGGTTCAGGAATCAATTTTGGGACTTGTCACAGCGGACGAAGAGGCGCTGGGAAACCTCTTTATGGTAGGGGATGTAAAGCAGTCGATTTATCGATTCCGATTGGCAGAGCCCAACCTGTTCCTCAGTAAGTATAACCGCTTCACGCCATCTGGGGCGGAAACGGGGATGAAAATAGATTTGTCCAGGAATTTCCGGAGCAGGTTGGAAGTCCTGGAAGGAACCAACTTTTTATTCAAACAGATCATGGGAGTGAATGTAGGGGATATTGAATACGATCATGAGGCATTGCTGGTCAAGGGGGCAGCCTATCCGGAAGATGAAAAGTATCCAATTGAAGTTGCTGTCATAAACCAGTCGGATGATGAAGTGCCGCTGGCAGAGAGTGCTTCTGACTTAGAGGGTCTGGTTTATGATGAAGCTGATCTGGAAAAGTCCGTCATTGAAGCAAGATATATGGCTCAAAAAGTTAAGGAACTTATCAGTGAAGGAAAACAAGTTTATGACGCGAAGGCTGGTCGCCACCGGAAGCTTCAATACAGGGATATCGTAATCCTGCTCCGTTCTATGCCTTGGGCTCCGGAGATCATGGAAGAATTCAAAAAACACGGCATTCCAATCTACGCCAATCTATCATCAGGCTATTTTGAAGCAACTGAAGTGGCCATCATGCTTTCCTTGTTAAAAGTGATTGATAATCCCTATCAGGATATCCCGCTGGTATCTGTACTGCGTTCACCGATCGTCGGCATTGACGAAGAAGGGCTTGCTGAAGTGAGGATCCACTCCAAATCAGGTACCTATTATGAAGCAGTCCAAAGATTCGTCAGCAAGAAACAAAGTGAAGTAAACAATGAGGAAGCTCATGAAAAATTAAGCCGGTTTTTATCCAGCTTGACAATCTGGAGAACAAAAGCACGCCAAGGGTCGCTTGCAGATTTGGTTTGGCAGCTGTACCGCGATACAAGGTTTTATGACTTTGCAGGCGGAATGCCGGGTGGAAAACAGAGGCAGGCCAACCTAAGAGCATTGTATGACCGGGCGCGCCAATATGAAGAGACATCTTTCCGCGGGCTGTTCCGTTTTCTGCGGTTCATTGACAGGATGCGCGAACGCGGAGATGATCTGGGGGCAGCCAGAGCTTTAAGCGAGCAGGAGGATGTTGTCAGGATGATGACCATCCATTCCAGTAAAGGATTGGAGTTTCCGGTGGTATTTGTCGCCGGTTTATCCCGCCAGTTCAACCTGATGGATTTGAACCAATCTTATTTACTCGATAAAGAGTTCGGGTTTGCTTCTAAATACCTCGATCCAGAAAAAAGGATCAGTTATCCATCTTTGCCTCAACTTGCATTTAAGAGGAAAAAAAGACTGGAAACGATTGCGGAAGAGATGAGGGTACTCTACGTTGCTTTGACGAGAGCCAAAGAAAAGCTGTATCTGATAGGAACTGTGAAGGATGCGGAGAAATCGATGAAGCAATGGAAGGAAGCAGCACCGCAAACGGATTGGCTTCTTCCGGATTATGAAAGGGCCAAAGCATTGAGTTTCATGGACTGGGTAGGTCCTGCACTTGTAAGGCATCGTGACTGTACGGCATTGAATGAAGGGCGTTCTTCCGTACATTCTCTTCCGCCAGAAATTCATGAACACCCTTCTTGCTGGAAACTCGATGTGATTCCGAAGTCGCAGTTTATGCTCCAGGAAGGTGAAGATGCTGAAGAGGAGATCGATTGGCAGGAGAATGTAAAAGAGGGACTTCCGGTTGAGAAGGAATCTCCCGAAAAGGAAGAAGTTGCTGAAAGACTGTCATGGAGATATTCCTATCCGGAAGCAGCCGTATTGCCTTCCAAACAATCCGTTTCTGAAATCAAGAGGATGTTTGAGATATCAGATGAAGCGAGCAGTGACCGGATGGTGAGAAAAATTCAGAAACCGGTCTTCAGACGTCCTAAATTTCTGCAATCGAAGCAACTGACGCCTGCAGAAATCGGGACAGCGATGCACATGGTCATGCAGCACATCTCCTTTTCGGAATGCCCTAATGAAAAGTCACTCCAGTCATTGTTGGATGACCTGAAGCAAAAAGAGCTGTTGACAGAAGAACAGGCAGAGGCCATCGACCAAAATAAAATCTTAGCATTCTTCCGTAGTGATACGGGACAAAGAGTACTGAACGCTCATGAACTGCACCGTGAGGTCCCATTCAGCATGGCAGTTCCGGTACAGGAAATTGACGCCTCTGCTTCTGCTGATGAATCAGAAACAGTCCTGGTTCAGGGAATCATCGACCTTATCTTCAGGGATGAACACGGGCTGGTGCTGCTGGATTATAAAACAGACACTATTGATGAACGGTACAAAGGCGGGTATGATGAAGCAAGCCCTATCCTGCTGGAACGTTATCGTGTGCAGATTGGATTATACACGAAAGCCATCGAGAGGATCTGGAAGGAAACCGTTAATGAACGCTACCTTTACTTCTTCGATGTTGCCCGTGAACTGAAAGTGGAAAAAGAGTAGAAACAAAGGGCCCGGGATCTCATTCCTGTGGCCCTTTTTGTGTTTTGGTTATACTATGGATATATAAATTTGCTGATAGCTGGATAGTTTGTTTTGTAATGGAGCGAAAAGGTTTATCCCAAGGTTGCGTGCGGCCCAATCTGGCGTGTCCGGCCCGCTGTAAATGGTTTAGCCTGGGGGCATTGGCCTGTATTAGAAAAAATGGCCCAATAAGAAGAGGAAAAGCGCTGGATACTGGCCCACAAAAGGAGAAAATGGCCCAATGAGAAGAGGAAAAGCGCCGGATGCTGGCCCACAAAAGGAGAAAATGGCCCAATAAGAAGAGGAAAAGCGCTGGATACTGGCCCACAAAAGGAGAAAATGGCCCAATGAGAAGAGGAAAAGCGCCGGATCTTGGCCCATAAAAGAAGAAAATACCCGGCTAGCTCAAAAGTTCCACCACCAGCATGAGAACTAGAGCTGCACTTAAACAGTTAATTATCAATCTGACTGTTTCGATACGAAAAAAGCAGGAGGTGACCGGCTTGGGAAAGAACTCTATTGGAACCTGTGAATTGTGCTTGCGTGAAGAAGTCGAGACAACCAGACATCACCTGACGCCGAAAGAAGAAGGAGGGACATTCCTGCCGACTGCCCAGTTGTGCAAAGCATGCCATAAACAAATTCATTCCCTTTATACGAACGAAGAGCTGGCAGCAAGGCTGTCGACAATCGAGAATCTCAAGAAGGATGAAAAGATCGCCAAATTCATTAAATGGATACGAAAACAGCCGTCTGGAAAACTGGTCAAATCCAAAAAATCAAATGAGCGAAAGCGAAAGGGAAGGCGATGATCATGCATCGGCCTTCCCTTAATTATTGCCTGCGATAGGCTGGTCAATTACATTGCAATCGAACGTTGTATTCGCACTGAACACGTTATACGTAAGCTGGAAAGGACCCGTATTGAAGCCGCCGGAACCTGCCGTCGTTTTTTGGCTGGATTTTGGAGAAATAATCCCGGCGTCCCCGAATTGGACATTCCCTCCGCCTACACTCAGAATCTGGACAGGACCTATGATAGCCGGCATATTAAAACATCCTTTGTGTCAAATTGATTTATAGTGTTACTTTATGAAAACTTCGGGCTAATGGTTCATTCTTCATTCCGCGGCTTCAGCTGCCTGACATTCTTTACCCGGGACTCCATGTAGACATCGCATGTTTGGCCGATATGAATCACGGATGAAAATGAAGACCCGATGATATCGATATTGTTGACGACTATTGGCCTCTCATCCATTTTCAAGAACTGCACGGTTGAAGCAGACCTCGGAACCGGGATTGGTTCACTATAAATAGGATATTGATTGAAATCACCTTCGCTTGTAAAAAAGATTTCCTTCTCACGCTGGACGGCGAAGGCTTTTTGAAAAGAGGTTATTTCGGTGGAATCACCTATTTCCAATACGGAGCTGAAAGACAGCGTCCTTAGTTTGATACTATTAACAATTGAATACCTGTTGTTCATTCATCATCATCCTTTTGGAGTAAGCGGCACAAACGGACCAATGATCAGTGACTCTGCGGGTGTGTCGAATGTAGAGGCAAGCTGAATGGTATTTGCATCGCCTACAAGGAATAAGGATGAACTGGCCACTGCATCAATATTGACGGAATTGACACATAACTCACGATTGATCACGTGCAGATTCATTGTTTCCAGCCCCTTTCAAGTTTTCCGGAAGGTTTGCCATGAATGAATAAATGGCATTATTAATATCGGATTTGACTTTCGCCACGATTTTATCTTCCCAGGAAGTATCATCCGGCTGTGCCCCTTGATGTCTCGGCATCGATTGGACGTAAAACTGGATTCTTTGAGGTATTTGCTTTTTTATATCCTCTTTGATGAGGGCGTGATAAGACTCGTCAAGTGAAATCCCCAATTGGAGCTCATTATCACTGATGATTCCCGGAACTTCTTTCTCGATATATTCGTTCACTTGCGGCATCAAGGTCTTTTCTATGCCTTCCATATCAATTTGCTTAACAGGAGGAACGGGAGTTGGCGGATTCGCATCGACAGCAAGATCCTCTATTTTTTCCAAATCACTTGGGTTTAAACCAATATTAAGGGTCCCTTCGAGGGTTTCAACTTTCAACTGGTCGAACTTATATTCAATCTTTTCCACGTTGATGGAAGGTTTCTCTTTGAGAGAAGAGACTTCTTGCTGCAGCTCCTGGATGACTTTCTCAAGGTTTTGTATTCTTTGGTTTTGCTCGGCGATATATTGATAAATCTGTTGAAGAGTATAATACTGCTGCAATGTTGTCACCTCTTTCCCGGAATTTAACTAGGTGCTGAGAGTGGTACCACCACCTCATTGGCAGTTTCCGGCGGTCCGTTTTTCACAGGCTCTGGTGCAGGTTCTACGAATCCCCCGGTGTTATATAAATATGAAGCAGGCAGGATTTGTCCCGATGTCCCGATCTGGAATACAGAGGAATTAGACATACCGCCGATTTTGATCATTTGGATATGAATGGACTGCTGAACATAAAGTTTCATCCTTATCACACTCACAAGTTAAAATAGTTTCCTTGGTCAAGCGTATCATCATCGATTGTATAGGTGACAGAGCTTTCGTTATAAACGGAAATTCCATCTCCGGTCACGAACGAACCTGCTCCCGCGAAAGTCTTAGCGGTCGAAACCGGCCGGATTTGAAATGTATCCCCTATATGAACAACACCGCTCGAACCAACACTGATCACTTGAACAGCTCCTACAAAAGCCGGCATACTGTTCACACCTTTTCTCCTGAATTAGATACTGTATCTTATGACAGAGCATGGTGGATGTGATAATCGCCTAATGGGCGAAAACAAGTTACAATAGGGAATAGAAAAGTTAGAGAAGGAGACGGGATTTATGCAGGTAATTCAACCGGTTTCTAAAAAAGAAAGAATCCTTTCACTGGATGTGATAAGGGGCTTTTCTTTATTGGGAATATTCATTATTAATATGATTTCTTTTCATTCACCTTTTTTGTATATTGATCAGTATACCTGGTGGAAAGCTCCTGGAGATCAACAGGTATTTCCCTGGATAGATATTTTGGTTCAAGCAAGCTTCTATCCGCTGTTTGCCATGCTTTTTGGGTATGGCCTGGCGGTTCAACAGATGAGGTCGTTACAAAGAGGTACAAATTTCTATCCTCTTGCCATCAGGCGTCTTGTTGTACTGCTGTTCATCGGGAGTGTGCATGCTTTTCTCATTTGGTCGGGAGATATACTGATTAACTATGCGTTATTCGGGCTCCTATTGCTCTTCTTTATGAAGATGTCCGGCAAAGCCCTCCTTTGGGCAGGTTCTTTGTTATTTCTGCTTCCGCAGATGTTTTTCAGCATTTTAATGTTCCTGGTGAGCTTGACAGACCAGACAGGCGTATCTTTTTATTCTGATTTGACCAATATTACCAACTCGATTGAGGCTTATGGCAATGGCGGTTTTAAAGAGATATTTTTTCAGAGATTTGAAGATTGGTATAATGTGAACGGCCCGGAAAATATGATGTTTGTATTGCTTTCGATTTTTCCGATGCTGATGATTGGAGCAGGTGCGGGAAAATTGCATATCCTTGAACGAATCCCTGATAACAAAAAGTTTTGGATTACACTGTTGGTCATTCTATCGATTGTGGGATTATCGCTGAAATCG
Source organism: Bacillus sp. SG-1 (assembly GCF_000181495.1). GTDB lineage: Bacteria > Bacillota > Bacilli > Bacillales > Bacillaceae_B > Rossellomorea. Next base: position 12,364 of record NZ_ABCF01000030.1, on the reverse strand, counting down.
CTCCCGTTCACAGTGGAAGCGAATGTTGCCTATTCTTATATACAAGATATGCTGGGAGCTCCATTCTTATCAGTATCTTATGCGATTCTATTGGCATTATTATTGATTAACCGAAAAATTTCGGTGGTCCTTAAGCCATTGGCGGCTGCGGGCAGAATGTCACTGACAAACTATTTGGCGCAATCAATTATTGGAACACTTATATTCTATAATTATGGATTAGGCTTATATGGAGAAGTCACATTGGCGACCGGAACTTGGCTGGCAGCCGGAATTTTCTTCATACAAGTAATCGTGTCTGAAATATGGCTGGCAAAGTTCCGCCATGGACCGATGGAGAAATTATGGAGAATCCTTACCTATAGAAAGGTTAGGAACAAATCAGCAGAAGAATGATCTCAATAAAATAATAGAGGCAGGGTGAGTCATGAAACTTCTATCTTTTAAAGTAAATGAAGAAGAAAAATATGGTGTGGTAAAAGAAAGTGGAAAGACCATTTGGAATTTGACTGAGCTTGAAAAAGAGTATGACGGAAAAAGTCAGCTTCCGGGTTCTTTGCTTCAAGTAATCCAAGGTGAACAGGGAGCCTTCCAAAGGCTTGAAGATCTGAAGCAATTCGGCAGTTCGCTCGAGGACTCTTCGGAATTTTTATATGACTGGAAGGATGTCACTCTGCTCTCTCCGATAACGAAACCCGAAAAGAATATTATGTGTGTAGGAAAGAACTATCGTGAACACGCGATTGAGATGGGCAGCGAGGCAGATATTCCCGAGCATATCATGATTTTCACAAAGGCCCCTACTTCAGTAACGGGATCATCAGGGGTGGTTTACTCCCACTCTGCCTTAACTTCACAGCTTGATTACGAAGGTGAACTTGCTGTCATCATTGGCAGAAAAGGAATCAATATTCAAGAGGACGAAGCCCGGGATTATATTTTCGGGTACACCATTTTGAATGACATCACGGCAAGGGACCTTCAGAAGAAGCATAAACAGTTCTTCCTTGGAAAAAGTCTTGATACGACTTGTCCGATGGGTCCATATATTGTAACCGCCGATGAAATCCCAGCCCCTGAATCACTGTCAATTAAAACAGTGGTCAACGGAGAAGTTCGTCAGGATGCATCTGTGAGCGATATGATCTTTCCAATAGGTAAAATTATTGCTGAGTTATCTGCAGGAATGACGCTTGAGCCTGGGGATATAATAGCGACAGGAACCCCAGCAGGTGTAGGGAAAGGATTTCACCCCCCAAGATTTTTGAAATCTGGTGACAGAATTGAAATTTCCATTGAAAAAATCGGTACACTGATCAATACAATTCAATAGAAGTTACAATTTTATGTCGGAGCCTTCAATAACTCGTGTTGGTGAAGACGAGTATGGTAAGATAATGAAGATGTTAAGTAATGTTCAAGGAGGATTTGACATGTTTGATAATACACATGCCCATATAACAACCTGGGTGATTGGAATTATTTTGTTCTTTGCAGCATTGTACCTACATAAGAGCGGCAAGAAGAAAGCAATGAAAATTGTTCATATGACGTTGAGACTGTTCTATCTATTAATCATCCTTACCGGGGCACTATTGTTCTGGAAACACCAAGGTGTCTTCCCGATGCAATATGGCTTGAAATTGCTGGCCGGACTATGGGTGATTGCTATGTTTGAAATGATTTTGGTACGAACTAAGAAAGGTAAAGGCACAGTGGCTTTTTGGGCTCAACTAATTATTGCCCTGCTCGTAACCCTTTATCTTGGAGTCTGGCTTCCATTGGGTTTATGGTCCCTGGTTTAAGTTCATAAGAAGACTGTTCTTTGATGGACAGTCTTTTTTATTTTTGTCTGGGAAATAAATTCATCTCTATCGATAACTGTTAAGTTTGTTTTTTTCGCGTCTTGCTTCAGCGCACGAATTCCATCCCCCTGGGACGTAACCCGGCCCCTTGGAAGCACCCTGCTTAGCCCCGACAAGCAGATAAATGTTACTATGTTTTTGTTCTATAGTGATAAAAAAAGACGAAGCGTCACTCTTTGCACCCCACAGAGTTAAAAAATTCCCCACGAACATTAAGAAGTGATTAAATTTACAAATTTCTACATCATTCCCCAAAAAAGTCAATAATTCTGTACATTAATTCTGAAAATTATGGTATTTTTTATATAGAGACAAACTGACAACTACTACATGAAAATAAATTGGGGTTAAGAATGGTGGTGTACCTGTGGCTAAAACATACAATTTTAAATATTCTTCTCAAGAGGAAATGACGAGGTACATCAGCAGCAATAGCATTGACCGGTACCCGACCATTATGGTGCAGATGTTCCTTGGAGAAGCATCAATGGAACAGGCAAAACGCATAAGAGCGGAAGTCCTTTCTGTATTGCCGAGAGCAGTCATCATCGGATGCAGCACCGAGGGGCAGATGGTCGGTGGAGCAATTAGCGATGATGCACCTGTGCTTTCCTTCACTATCTTGGATAAAACGGAAGTTGTGTCTCAGCTGATAGAGCTGGATAGCACCTGTGATGGATTTGAAACAGGTAAGCGGCTTTCAGAGGAACTTGTTAACATGGAAACGAAAGCAGTCATCTTATTTGCCAGTCATTTGGACTTAGATCTTCAGGGCATTCTTGAAGGCTTTCAATCCGTTACTTCTGGAATTCCGGTTGGGGGAGGGGTATCAATAGATATTCCTGGCAAGAAACCGTCCATAGTACTGACTGAAGATCGTGAATCAGAGAGTGGCATAGTCGCAGCAGCTCTGAACAATTCAAACTTGCATGTACAAACGTTCATTAATGAGCAGTGGAAGGAAGTTGGAAGACCTTTAACAGTAACGAAGTCAAAAGGTGCAGTCATAGAGAAAATCGATCACCAAAAGCCCTTGAAGGTATTAAGGCACTATTTGGGAGATAGCTTTGTTTCCGGACTCCCAGATTCTGGGGTGGAATTCCCCTTCCTTATAAAAAGAAATAATTACACTTCCACGCTGTTTCCGTTAAGGGTCCTTGAGGATGGCTCTGTTGAGATGAGTAAACCGATCAGGCAGGGAGAAAGTCTGAGTTTTGCGTTTGCTGATCTAGAGTCGATTGTGGACTGTTCTTTAAAAGAATTAAATCGGTTAAGAAAAAAGCCAGTGGAATCAATTTTTGTATTCAACTGTGCTGCCCGGAAGCAATTCATTAAAGATTTTGCGAAGGCAGAAATGGAGATGATGGGGGAGGTTTCTTCCATATCCGGCTTCTTTTCACACGGCGAGATCCTTTTGACAGGAGAGAGAGTCCCAGATTTATATTCTCATTGCCTGACTTACTTGGCTATTTCAGAGAATAATCAACTGCAGCCGGTCGATAGAGAAAAGTTTAACTATACCCTTACTCAAGAAGGCAACACACGAGTGTCACTGACCCAGTTGATCAACGCATCTTCATCAGACATTCGCAAATTAAGTGAGAATATCCAAATCTCTGAGGAATACTATCGTTCCTTGTTTGAAAACAACACAGATTTTGTGTATTCAACAGACTTGGAAGGACGGTTTAATTCAGTCAATCCTACATTCCTAAAAACGTTCGGTTATTCAGAAGAAGAGTTGATTGGCAAATTATCGATTTCTTTTATTTTTGAAGAAGATATACCTCGTATAAAAAGGCATTTTTATAGAACACTGTCGGGCAAAGAACAGTTTTATGAGATATGGATCCCATCAAAATCAGGAGAGGTTCAATTATTTCACATTAAAAATATTCCGATTACTGTCGATGGACATTGTGTAGGTTTATTTGGAATCGGAAGAAATATAACCGAACAAAAAAAGACAGAAGAGAAAATCACGTATCTAGCTTACTTTGATGCTGAAACTGGTTTGCCGAACCGGATAAAGTTCAGGGAATTGGCGGAAGAATTCATTAGTCGCGCTAAAAAGAAAAAGAGGCGTATTGGCGTACTTTTTCTGGATATTGACAGGTTTAAACTGATTAATGATACGTTGGGCCATTCAGCAGGTGACCAGATACTGATTGAACTGGCCGAAAGAATCAAGAATGCGCTGCCCAAAGGTGCCTATCTTGGCCGGTTCGGAAGCGATAAGTTCACCATACTCATCAGCAAAAATGTAACAAACGAGAAACTAAAACAAGTGGCCGAATTGATTGCTGAAAATATTCAGATGCCGATTATACAAGGAAATCAGGAGTTTTACATTAAAGCGAGTATAGGTGTCGGAGTTTATCCGGACCATGGAACCGATCTTGCTGATTTACTGAAAAATGCGGATACGGCTCTCAATTGGGCAAAATCCAATGGCGGAGACCAAATCGTATTTTATACCAATGAAATGAATATTATGGCCATGGAAAAGGTCAAAATGGAAAGCTATCTCCGTAAAGCCCTGGAAAGAGAAGAACTTTATATCGTCTACCAGCCGATTGTCGAGCTGAACGATAAGAGAGTTATAGGTGCTGAGGCACTTCTGCGTTGGAATCATCCTTATTTGGGAGTGGTTTCTCCAATGGAGTTCATACCGCTTGCAGAAGAGACCGGACTCATTGGGTCAATCGGAAATTGGGTGCTTACAGAGGCTTGCAAGCAAGCAAAGGAATGGCAGGAAAAAGGATTTCCCGATTTTTATATTTCTGTGAATGTATCAGCCAACCAATTTCAACAACCGTCATTTACAAATGAAATCAATCATGCTTTAAAAACGTCGGGGTTGTCGGCAGAGAGCTTATGTCTTGAATTGACTGAAAGCGTAATGATTCAGCATTCAGGCCATACAATCGACAGAATGGAAGAGCTGGCAGCTTTAGGAGTGAAAATTGCCATTGATGATTTTGGAACAGGCTATTCTTCGCTAGGATACTTGAAACACCTTCCGCTGCATGTTTTAAAAATTGATAAGTCCTTTGTGCAGAACATCGAAGAAAGCAGTCCCGACTATGCCATTGTCCAAGCTGTTTCAATGATGGGAAAAGGATTGGGAATGCAGGTAGTGGTCGAAGGGATCGAGACCAGTGAACAAATGGTACTCCTTAGTCACTTGAATTGTGACTTGGGACAAGGATATTTCATATCACGGCCTGTTTTTCCGGACGAAATGGAAAAGTGGATGAGAAATTCCCAAGCTTATTTGATGAGCGAAGGTTAACATTAGACGGGGTGTGAACATTGTGAGAGTATGGATACTTTGTATTGTAATAGCGGCAATCTCCATATTTGCCTTATCTGTAAAAGCTGCTTTCAGCCACCGGCACACACCGCTGCTGACTCAGAAGGAATTGAAAGAAGCGATCAAGCGCCAAAAGGAAGAAGAACAAAGAAGTAATTTAGATTAATCATCAAAGCTGTTTGCCTGCAGGCAGCAGCTTTTTTTGTACCAATATTGTAAGGACCGCCTACGGGTAAGCAGTCCAGTTTGGGTCCAAAGGAGTTGCGCGCGAGGAGGGAAAATCCTCCGATAACTTATCACAAATAAACGGATTCAAAAAAATTAAAAAAAGAAACTGGGAAACCCAATTTCTCTTAGTTTTATTCTCCGCCTTACTCAAGCTTTTCTATAACAATCCTCTTACCCGTACTTAAAGTGAATTCAAAGCGGTCACGCTGTTTCTTGAAATAAGTAAAGTGATGTTGGACTGAACAAACATTTTCACCGTTATCAAACGTCAAAAAGTTCACCCCTTCTCTGATCTTCCTGTCTTCAAGAAAACAGAGGTGATTATGGCAGAATATGCAGTCATATAATGAAAAATCAAGTGAGTTCAGGCTGGTCAGAAACTGGAAGAAAGAATCATCATTTAATTCCGTAATCAGCATTTCCAGTGAATAAATCAGTGTTTTTTTAATGCGGATTGTTTCCGTATCTTTGAGATTCATTTGATCATAGGCAGTTTTTACAATGCCTTCAGGCTCTAATATACCTCTTTCCCATCCTTGATCCCGGTAAATTTCGACCTCCTGCTGCGTATAAAATTCCAAATCCGTTGCTTCATCCAACTCATCATCGAAAAATACCCATTGATTGTGAATGAATTCTACAGTTCCTAGTGTGTATGAGCGATTCTGCCGCTGTAGGAGCTTATTTCTATACAGGTTATTCACCCATTTCCCCCCTTATTGAAGATGTTATATCAACATTATCTACATTTTGGGCCTAATTTAGCATATTCATTTAAAGTAAAAATGAAATAAGACAATTAACCATTTTCAGAAGATTGCATATGATAATCCATATTGCATCTAGCCCAATTTTGCCTGAAATAGAAAGGATGAACAACATGTGCGGAATTACAGGATGGATCGACTTTAAGAAAGATTTGCGAAACGCTGAAAAAGTTTTGGAATCCATGACCGAAACGCTCTCCAAAAGAGGACCGGATGATTCAAACGTATGGCTGGACACCCATGCGGCTTTTGGGCATAAAAGGCTGACAGTGGTGGACCCTGAAGGTGGAAAACAGCCAATGGCAAAAGAGAAGGCGGGGCAAAGGTTTGTCATTTGTTATAACGGAGAATTGTACAATACGGAAGATATCAGGAAAGTACTGCATGCCAAAGGTTACACATTCAAGGGCCATTCGGATACAGAAGTGCTTTTGACTTCCTATATTGAGTGGAGGGAAGAATGCGTTGATCATCTGAACGGGATTTTTGCCTTTGCTGTTTGGGACAGCGAGAAGCAGCATGTGTTTGTCGGAAGGGACCGTCTCGGTGTTAAGCCGTTATTTTACAGTGAGAAAGGCAATGGTCTTATGTTCGGCTCCGAGTTAAAAGCCTTACTGGCACATCCTTCGGTAGCAGCCGAAGTGGACAGAGAAGGATTGGCGGAAGTTCTCGGGCTTGGACCTTCACGTTCACCGGGGTCTGGAGTATTCAAGGGTATTAAGGAATTGAGGCCCGGACATGCGATGACTTTCTCCAAAGACGGATTGAAAATCTGGAGGTACTGGAATGTAAAAAGTGCCGAACATACGGACAGCTTTGATGAAACCGTTGAAAAAGTAGGTTTTTTGGTCAAAGACAGTATCACGAGACAACTGGTGTCTGATGTCCCGCTTTGCACATTCTTATCAGGTGGCCTGGATTCGAGTGCAATAACCGCAATTGCAGCTAATTCTTACCGGGAAGAAGGTAAAGGAAGCCTGCACACTTATTCCATAGACTACGAAGGCAATGATCAACACTTTAAATCAAATAAATTTCAGCCAAACTCTGACAGCAAATGGATTAATCTCATGTCAGAGACGTTCCAAACCGTACATCACAACTGTATTATTTCTCAGGAAGAATTAAAGAACTATTTAACGGAAGCTGTTCATGTAAGAGACCTGCCAGGGATGGCGGATGTGGATTCTTCACTGCTTTGGTTTTGCCGGGAGATCAAAGCAGACTTTACGGTCGGATTGTCTGGTGAATGTGCAGACGAAATTTTCGGTGGTTACCCTTGGTTCCATAATGAAGAGGATTTTAACCGTAAAGGTTTCCCATGGATGAGGTCGGTTGAAGAAAGGCAGTCTCTCTTGAAAGCAGACTTACGCAAGAAATTGAACCTTGAAGAATATGTGCTAAGCCAATACAACGAAACAGTAGCTGAAACCCCGATATTGGAAGGGGAAACACCTGTCGAAGCCAAGAGAAGAGAGTTGTTCTACCTCAACATCATCTGGTTCATGACGACTCTGCTTGATCGAAAGGACAGGATGAGCATGGGCGCGAGCCTGGAAGTAAGGGTACCGTTTGCCGATCACCGCCTGGTCGAATATGTGTGGAACATCCCTTGGAAAATGAAGATGCACGAAAACCGTGAAAAAGGCATCTTAAGAAAAGCGCTGGAAGGTACACTTCCGGATGAGGTGTTATACCGTAAGAAAAGTCCTTATCCAAAAACGCATCACCCTGTGTATACATCACTCGTTAAAAACTGGCTCGGGGAAGTTCTGCAAGATAAATCGAGCGTTCTCTATGAACTCTTTGATCATCAACAATTAAAAGCACTTGTCGAAACGAATGGGGAAGCTTTTAAAACCCCATGGTTCGGTCAGTTGATGACAGGTCCACAGCTTCTTGCCCATCTAGCTCAGATTCATGTGTGGTTCAAAGATTACAATATTAATATTGTGGATTGATCCTAAGCTCATGCCTGTTTAAGAGGGTGTGAGCTTTTTTTATTTTTGGGGCATTCATTAGATGCCCTATGTTTAAAAAGACTCATATTTGGTTTTATGAAGAGTTTATGAGACACCCTGACAGTGAAAAAGACTCTCAGTTGGTCTTATGAGAGGTTTATGAGGCACCCTAAATGCGAAAAAGCCTCTTAATGGTTTTATGAAACGTGCCCCTTGGAGGAGGATTCCGTGAGTGAAGGGATACGATTAAGGAAGAAACGTGCCTCTTGAAGGAGGGTTCCGCGGTTGAAGGGATACGATTAAGGAAGAAACGTGCCCCTTGAAGGAGGATTCCGTGAGTGAAGGGATACGATTAAGAAAGAAACGTTCCCCTTGAAGGAGGATTCCGCGGAAGTGTAATAAAGACTCTTAGTGGTCTTTTGAAGAGCTCATGAAACACCCTGCACGTTCCTGGTGGTCTTATGACACTGTCGTGAAACATCGCCGGCTGTACAAACGAGCAAAAACCCCTCCAGCAAGCTGAAGGGGTTAACTCTACGTTCTTAATGGTATTGTTTTTTCGTAGGAGTAACACTCAAGCCATCCAGCTTCCGTACCAATTCTTTTCCGAAAGCGGTATTTGGCTGGTTTGAATGGGAAGTCAGGACTGTTTCATTTAGTTCATAAGCAGTCGCTCCATGCTCTGAAAAATCGAGTCCTGCCAGCTCATCCTCACTGGATACACGGATGCTGTCTACTTTGTTAATGAGATAGATGACTCCACCAATGGAAATGGAGATCCAAAGAACTACAGCTGCCACACCAAGAGCCTGCACCCCTAAAAGAGAAGCGTCTCCTCCGTAGAAAAGTCCATTTGTTACATCGAAGAATCCAATAGCTACAGTTCCCCAGATTCCGCAAAGACCATGGACAGCAATTGCGCCCACCGGATCATCCACTTTCAATTTTACTTCGATAAACCGAACGCCCTCTACCAGCAGAACACCAGCAACTAAACCAATTATTATGGATCCGCCGATAGATACGTTCGCACAACCTGCAGTGATACCGACTAATCCTCCTAAAGCACCGTTCAGTGTTAAGGATGGATCTATGCGCTTGTAACGGAAAGCTGTGTAAAATGCTGAAGAAAGGACTGCTGCAGAAGCTGACAGCAAGGTGACGGTGATCACTCGCGGCACAAGTTCCGGGTCGGCTGCCAGTGTACTGCCTCCGTTGAATCCAAACCAGCCGAACCATAAGATGAAGACACCTAGTGCTCCAATCGGAATATTGTGACCGGGGATGACATTCACTTTAGAGTTTGTGTATTTCCCAATACGCGGTCCGAGGAACAATACGGCTATGAAGGCTGCTGCAGCACCGCTCAAGTGGACAACCGTGGAACCGGCGAAATCAATGAAGCCGAGCTCGGATAACCATCCGCCGCCCCAGACCCAGTGGCCGACAACCGGATAAATTACGCCGGTAATCACGACGGTGATAAGCATATAACTGCTCAGTTTCATACGCTCAGCTACAGCACCTGAAATAATGGTGGCACAAGTAGCTGCAAAAACCGCCTGGAAGACAAAAAATCCGATGTCTTCACGTCCGGCCAGCAGGAAGCCGTCTGTTCCAACCAGTCCGTTGGCTGAACTACCAAACATTAAACCGAAACCGAATAGAAAATAAAGAATGGAGGCGATTGAAATCGTCAGGAAATTTTTCATCAAAATATTAAGGGTGTTTTTGGAACGGGTAAAACCGGATTCAACCATAGCAAACCCTGCGTGCATAAAGAAGACCAATAAAGCGGCGACCATTACCCACATTCCGTCAACGGAAGTCTGAACACTCTGGGCAGTAGGCGCTGCAAGGGCTGGGGTGGCGGTAAACAAAAGAAAAGCAGAAAAGCATGATACTTTTTTCAGCATAAATTTGTTCCTCCTGATTTTATTATTGTCTAAAGGCAAAAGGGCGGGTTAGTGAAATGTCTGGGTGTGGGGGATTCTGGGATAAGGTTATATAAAGGCTTGTTTTCCGCGTTCTCTGGAGCGTATACGTACTACTTCTTGAATGTCGGAGATGAAAATTTTACCGTCTCCTACTTTTCCGGTTGAGCAATATTCACAAATTAAGTCAACAATTTCCTCTGTCTCGGTATCTTCTACGATCATTTCCACCTTTACACGGGGAGAAAGGGCGACTTCAAAAGTATTTCCCCGAAATAGGCCTTGTTTTCCTTTTTGTTTACCACATCCGGCTGCTTCAGATACAGTCAGACCGTTAAATCCGCTTGCGGCAAGCCCTTCTCTTAATGCCTGGAACACCTCTGGGCGGACGATAGCTTCAATCTTTTTCATCGTGACCAGCTCCTTTTTATTTATGTTAGAAAAACTAACATCAAATGGTTATGTTTTATATCATATTCTGAATTGTTGAAAAAATCAACCAATAAAATAAAGTGTAAGCGTTTTAATGTAAAAAAACTTAACAAAAAAGAGTGGAAACTGTTTTCTCCACTCTTAAAAAGTATTTTAATTGGAATCCTTCTCGCCAATAAAGTTCTTTTCCATCCATATTCGTGATTTCCATCTCCGGAGCATAATAAGTCCGCGGAGCCACTCATCAGCAATAAATGAAATCCAGATTCCGATTAAGCCCAGTCCAAATACAATGCCTAATACATAGGAGAGGAGGACACTCACTCCCCACATGGAAAGGATGCCGATGTAAACGGGAAACTTGACATCGCCGGCTGCACGGAGTGAACTGATGACTACCAAGTTGAAGCTTCTTCCTGGTTCAAGTATGATGGTCAGCCAAATGAGAATACTGCCGAGGTAGATAATCTCCTCGTTGCTGGTAAATATCCCTAATAGTTGGTCGGAAAACAAGGCAAACAGGACAGCCATGCCTAAAGATATGACAATGGAAATTTTTAAGCTTTTGATGCATCGTTCGTAGGCTCCCTTGAAATCTCTGCCGCCGACCATATGTCCAATCATAATTTGGGTACCCTGACTGATGGCCAGAGCGAATAGAAAGATGAACATCATCAAATTTTGCGCGTATACCTTTGTGGTCAGCGCCTCCGTACCCATAACAGCAATGAAATACGTGATCACCATTTGAGACCCATTATAAGACAAGTGTTCTCCCGCTGAAGGAATGCCGATTCGCAGAAGGTCTTTAATATGCTGAACCTGGAAAATCCGAGAGGGCTTAAAGACACCGGGGATACGTTTTACTAAAACAAATGTTATCGCTGCAAGCCCGAGGGTGCGGCTGACAACTGTCGAAATTGATACACCTTCTACTCCCAACACTGGAATACCGAAAGGACCGAAGATAAACAGGTAGTTCCCTATAATGTTGAGGATGTTCATTCCTATAGTGATATACATAGCGTCTTTAGTAAATTCATAGCTTCGCAGAGTTGCACCAGCTGTCATGATCAGTGCTTGTATAAAGGAGAATCCGCCAACGATTGTTAAATAGGAGGAGGCTTCACCCCGCAGTTCCGCTGGAATATCCATCAAATTGAGAATTTGATCGTTTAATAGGAAGATAAGAATACTCAGAACAAATCCAAACACAAGGTTTGCAGCCAGAGAAACGACCGCCACTTCCCTTGCAGCGGTAATTTTATTGGCACCCAGGTTTTGAGAGACAAGTATTGAAGTTCCGGTTGCCACAAATCCAAACATGACAATGATCAGTGACAACACCTGGTTGGATACCCCTACCGCAGCCACGGAATCATCCGAGTACTGGCTAAGCATTAACGTATCTGCGTTTCCCATCAGCATATGTAAAAAAATCTCTATAAAAATTGGCCAGGTCAATGCGTAAATACTAAGCTTTTTCTTTTCATGGCTCATGGCGCCAGTCCTCTTTTCCAATAATAGTTTGATAGCCAAGACAAGGAAGAGATCGCAAGACGAAGACCCGCCATCTCTTGATATAGTTTTGATAATGTATTGAATTACAGTCTGAAAGTGGACGCCCTCATGGATGAGATGAATACTTCTGACAGTCTGAGCGCTGTACATCATTTAGTCTAATCCGCTGGAATGAAGCCCCGCGCAAGCCGAGCGCGGTACATCATTTGGTCTAATTCAATGAAATGAAGCCCCACGCAGTCCGAGCGCTGTACATCATTTGGTCTTCTCCCGTGAAATGAAGCCCCTCGCAAACCGAGCGCTGTACATCATTCGGTCTTCTTCCATAAAATGAAGCCCC
>NZ_ABCF01000031.1 GCF_000181495.1 Bacillus sp. SG-1 | reverse complement strand
GTGGGCAAAAGAGAACGGCATGCATATTTCAAAGTTTGAAGTGCTTGAACCGTTGAAGGAAATTTTGCCTAAGCTTGCGGGCCGTCCGGTTTATGTGACGATCGATATTGATGTCCTCGATCCGGCGCATGCACCAGGAACAGGTACGGTGGATGCTGGCGGTATCACGTCCCGTGAGCTTCTTGCCTCCATCCATGAAATTGCCCGTTCGGAAGTGAATGTAGTCGGTGCCGACCTTGTTGAAGTCGCACCAATCTATGATCCGTCAGAGCAAACAGCGAACACAGCGAGCAAACTCATCCGTGAAATGATGCTCGGCTGGGTTAAATAACATGATCGTTTGAATCAAACTGCCCCGGAGAATGTCAATATCAAAGGGGCAGTTTTTTTATTGGTGACAGGCATGCCCCGGGATTTGTCGGAGCATGACGAATGTTGATAGAACCAGCATTTTCGTTGATAGAAAGCGGGAAGTCTTAAGTAGAATCTGTATCCTCGAAGATAGAAGGAGCAAATTCGACGATAGCCAAACAGAGCCTGAAGTCCCCATCTATAAAAAACTGAAATCCCCGAATTCCAGCCGTTCCGTTGCAATTTCTGCAGATTGTTCTTATACTAAATAAGTTAAGTTCGTACGTTTAGGATCAACCAATCTTTATAAAGGATGTGAGAGGTTTGAAAGGTGGAGGAAATGAACAGACTGAGGTCAAAATTCACTTGAAAACCCACATACAGCATGGCGATGAAAAAGACTCTTTTGAATTGATCTCAAATGGCAGATACTATGAAAAAGGAGATTCTTTTTTTCTGAAATATGATGAAGTACAAGAAGAAGGAACGATACATACCATCTTTAAGATGAAGAGAGAAGAGGAAGCCCTGATTTTACGCAGCGGTGCCGTGAAGATGAGGATGGTATTCAAGGAAGACGAGGAGCACGCCGGCTCATATGAAAGCCAACTCGGGACGTTAATGATCACGACGAGAACCTCGAAGCTGACGCACACCGCAAACAGAACGAAAAATGACGGCGAAATCAACTTATCCTACCAGTTATATATGCAAGGAAGCCCGGTCGGAAAGTATGAAATGGATATTTCGTATAAGGAGGAAGGAAATTAGTAATGAATATCGCAGAACAAGTACAAGACAAATTGAGAACGGAGATTAAATCGGCGGTCCTGAAAGCAGGATTGGCGACGGAAGATCAGCTGCCGGATGTAATCTTGGAAACACCGAAGGAAAAATCCCACGGTGACTACTCCACGAATATGGCGATGCAATTGGCGCGTGTGGCGAAGAAAGCACCGAGGATGATTGCGGACGATATCGCAGCAAACATTGACAAGGAAGCAGCATCAATTGAGAAAATCGATATCGCAGGACCAGGGTTCATCAACTTTTTTATGAGAAATGAGTATCTGACAGAGCTTGTGGCGAACATCCTTGAAGCAGGGGATGAATACGGCCGTTCTGATGCCGGCAAAGGCGAAAGAATCAATGTAGAGTTCGTTTCGGCGAATCCTACAGGGGACCTTCACCTTGGACATGCCCGCGGTGCTTCTGTCGGGGATTCATTGTGCAACGTACTTGATAAAGCAGGCTATAAAGTGACGCGTGAGTATTACATCAATGATGCCGGAAACCAGATTCATAACCTTGCTCTTTCTGTTGAAGCACGTTACTTCCAGGCGCTTGGCCATGACAAGGCTGTTCCGGAAGACGGATATCAGGGAGCAGATATCATCGGCATCGGCCAAAAACTTGCGGACGAGTTCGGTGACAAATACATCGAAGCATCCGAAGAAGAGCGCTACAAATTTTTCCGTGAGTACGGGTTGAAATTCGAAATGGAAAAGTTGAAGAAAGACCTGGAAGATTTCCGTGTACCATTCAACGTGTGGTATTCAGAAACTTCTCTATATGAAAATGGAAAAATCGACGATGCGCTAAAAGCATTGAAAGACAATAACCATATCTATGAAGAGGATGGGGCAACTTGGTTCCGTTCTACAGAATTAGGCGATGACAAAGACCGTGTGCTGATCAAAAACGACGGGACATACACGTATTTGACCCCGGATATTTCTTATCACCGTGATAAATTTGAGCGCGGTCATGATATCCTGATCAATATTTGGGGTGCTGATCACCACGGTTATATCCCTCGTATGAAAGCGGCAATCGAAGCCCTTGGATACGACCGTGAAAAGTTGGAAGTGGAAGTCATCCAGCTTGTTCACCTATTCAAAAACGGGGAAAAAATGAAAATGAGCAAACGGACAGGAAAAGCGGTTACGATGCGTGACCTTGTAGAGGAAGTTGGCCTGGATGCCGTCCGTTACTTCTTTGCGATGAGAAGTGCCGATACGCATATGGACTTCGACCTTGACCTGGCTGTTTCGCAGTCGAACGAGAATCCTGTTTACTATGCACAATATGCGCATGCGCGTATTTGCAGCATCCTGCGCCAAGCGGCAGAACAGGGGATCAACTTTGAAGAAGGAACGGATTACTCTCTTTTGAAAGCAGAAAAAACAATCGAATTGCTGAAAAAATTGGGAGATTTCCCTGGAGTGGTAGCGGATGCTGCTGCAAAAAGGACGCCTCATCGTGTGGCCAACTACATCAACGAGCTGGCATCAACATTCCACAGCTTCTATAATGCTGAAAAAGTATTGGATATGGAGAACATGGAATTGACGAAAGCCCGCTTATCATTGATTAAGGCGGTTCGCCTCACAATGAAAAATGCCCTGAAGCTGATTGGGGTATCTGCACCTGAGAAGATGTAATTTGGATTAAGCTCATATAAAGACGGCTGAAGTGCAATGCTTCGCCGTCTTTTTATCACAAAACCTCACACCATGAATCTCAGCCAGATGAAGGGCCGTTACTTTGAAAATAGTTTGCTCCTAAATGGGCACTCTAAAAACAATAGACGATGACATGGAGGTTCGAGTATGAAAGTTGTTCTTTTAGCTATTTTAACAGGCTTTATTGTTGGGTTTGTCTTTGCCCTTTTTAAATTACCGATTCCGGCACCGCCTGCTTTTGCAGGAATTGCAGGTATTATTGGTATCTACCTCGGGTTCAAGGCTTTTTCATGGGCGCAGCCGATGATTGAATCGATGATGAAGTAGGGGTGCCCCCTCAGGTCGTACCAGGCACAAAAAGGTTAGTTTGTACCTGGCACCCGAAAATGCACCACCAAAAACCCCCGCGACCAAAGAGTCCGCGGGGGTTCTTTCTATTCAATCTGCAAATAATGAAACCGTTCATATTTCTCAATGGTTTCCTCTCCATTAAAATGTACCGGGTCCTTAAACAGTGGGCCATCATAGACAAATGTATGGAACTCCCCGTTTTCCCCGCAGGGATCAACTCCGTCCGGCAGGTCCCTGAGCAGCTCATCATCATATTTCCGTCCAAGGAAAGAGGGATGGAGCTGAGAGCTGTCTATGCAGACCAGTACCGCTTTGTATCCTTTATCAATGAACTCCCGGCTCAGGTCTGCCGTGGATGCTCCCCATAAAGGGAAGAGTGGCTCCATCGGTATTTGTTTCATCTGCTCTTCCCGGTATGCTTTAATGTCTTTCAAAAAGATATCCCCGAAGGCAACAGTCTCAACCCCTTTTTCAAGGAGAGAGTCCAGCGCAGCTCTCATGCCTGCCTCATATTCTTCATTGCTGGACCCTTGTTTCATCATGACAGGCAAAAGTGGCAAGCCCAATGCTTTGGCCTGCTTTTTCATAAGCGACAACGGAATATCGTGCATCATCACTCTTTTTTCTTCCTCGGCAAGTGTTGTCAGGAGTGACACAGGGTGCCATTCAGGAGTGGAGTTGAGACGGTCAAGCATCACCATGCTGTCACGTCCGCCGCTCCAAGATAAGCAAATCTTTTTCATAGGCATTCCTTTCTGCTACCAGTTCAGGATGCCGCCGCTCACCCGTTTTACCCCGCGGATTTTCGCAATATCCTCAGTCAATTTCAGCATCGCGATGTCCTTGTTTTTCGCTTCAATCATGATATCAATATCCTCATCCAGCTCTTTTAACATCTTCAGGTAAGGCAGGACAAATTCGATATCGACATTATCTGAATGAGAGCGGAATGCTTTTTCCGACTTCGGCGAGGACACGTGGATTTTCGGGCGCAGGTTCCTTTGTTTCCAAGTGTCCAGGATTCTTGGCAAATACTCCTGAAGCGGTTCTGTGCTCTGATTGGCTTCATGATGATGGACATCGAGAATCATCGGAATCTTTTCTTTTTCACAGACCTCCAGGGTTTCTTCTACTGTGTACGTTTTATCATCGTTTTCGAGCGTCATGTATTTTTTTACATGAGCAGGAAGCTTTTGAAGGTTTTTGTGAAACCTCGCTAACGCTTCTTCTTTATTTCCATATGTTCCGCCAACGTGGATGTTAATCAGGGATTGATCCAGCACGTCCATTGCTTCCAGCATCTTATAATGGAAGACCATATCTTCAACCGCATTATCCGTGATCGAATCCTTCGGGCTCGTAAACAGGGTGAACTGGTTCGGGTGGTAGCTTGTCCTGATATTGAATTTCTTGATCAGGAGGCCCAGTTCCTCCCATTCCCTGCGAAAAGGTGAAACGAAATCCCATTTGACTTCTGGATGGGTTGCAAGGGGGACCATGGAACTGGACAGCCTGTAAAGCTGGATTTCATGTGCAGCCAGGTAATAGAGGATCCGCTTTGTGTGTTCCAGATTGGCTGCTGTCACTTCCAGTAGTTTCTGTTTCCGTTCATCCTCTGAAAGCTCGCTGTAACGTTTGAATGTCATCGTCTTTGAAGGGCTTGCATCCCATAAAGACAGGGCGTTGGCAACAAATCCAAGTCGTAATTCCATTATTTCACTCCCGGAAAAATATTTCCCCTCCGGAGGATAGAGGGCCACTATAATAATATCGAAACCATTGATGCGATTCCTTCTTTAAATCTGGTGAATATGCCCACCGAATTCAGTTTATCCAACGACATTTTAGAAGAGCCGTCAATATCCTTCTGAACTTCTTGACGCACTTCATCGACAAAAGATTGAGTATAAATGAAATTGTTTAATTCCAAATTCACATAAAAACTTCGTAAATCAAAGTTGGCGGTTCCGAGATCACAGAATTCATCATCAATTATGATTAATTTTGAATGATAAAAACCGGTTTGATATTGATAAACTTCTGCACCCAGGGGCATTAGCTTGCGGAAATATTTAAAAGCCGCTTCTTTTACAAGGAGATGATCTTCCTTTTCAGGAGTGACGATAGTCAGTCGTACCCCTCGTTTCAAGGCTCTAACCAATGCATCCATCACTTCATCTGACGGGATGAAGTAGGGGGTCCCGATGAAAATCGACTTTTTGGCATTGGTGATGAATTCAACAAACTGGCTTTCAATCTTGAAGCCTTCGGAAGGGAAGAACCGGTGTTCAACTTCCCCCTTCTCGAGCTTCGGAAAATATCCCGGCCTGTTGATGATGTCTTCACCCGAGGCCCTTTTCCAATCGATGCAAAACTCGCTTTGCAAGTCGGAAATACCTTCTCCTGTAAGCCTCATATGGTAATCTCTCCATGGAGAAAGATTTGGGTCCTCATCAATATAAGCCTTGCCGACATTGTAGCCTCCCAAGTATCCGATTTTTCCGTCAATCACGGTGATTTTCCGGTGGTTCCGCTGCTGTGTTGAAAAGAACAAAAAGGGAAGTTTGGGTTTTTCGGCAAAATAGACCTGGATACCGTAACCCTTTAACTCCTTCACTTGCTTTTTCCTGATTTTAAAGCTGCCGACTCTGTCCATCAGGAGTCGTACTTCCACACCCTCACTGGCTTTCTGCTTAAGGATGTCAAAGAACTGCCTCCCTAAATGGTCGTTCTCCACGATATAAAATAGGCAGTGAATCGAGGTAGAGGCACCCTTTAAATCCGTAAACATCCGTTCAAAAAAAGCCGGGCCGGTCGAAATCAGTTCCATGTCGCTGTGTCTTTTCTGGTAATCGCGCCTGTAGGCGGTCCTGACAAACTGCTTGCGGCCGAAATGAAAATCAATGATGCAGCATAAAATGATTGCTGCCAATATCAATAAAATAATCAAAATCCACATAATATCACTCTCTCATGACTGGTATATATAGTATGTCCAATTATTACTTATTCATCGTTTCCCTTTAAAGTCTCCTCGAAAACCCGCTGGAGCATTCATACAGTTTTACATCATGTTTTCGCGTGGCGATTTTATAATTATATAGGGGGAGCTGTTCACACCTTTTCACTAATTTCAAAAAACTTACGGGAGAAGGCCTGGGCAAGTATATAATAAAAAATTTTAAAACCTGTCTAAAAAACAGGAGGAAAATCATTGACTGAATGCTCATTCAGTATATAATGTAAGTAAGGAACATTCTGAATATTATTTCCTTTTTAACTTTTGCAACAAAGGGAGAAGAAATCACGATTAAAGAGGGGAGAGTCTGTGAGATGGACGTTTTGTTGTGGATAAACTGGATTGCATTCATTCTTGTAACCGCTTACGCAGTCGGTTTGTTTGTATATGTCGTCAAGACACGGATCGAGTATATCAAACTGGGGAAAAAGACAGAGTTTGATAATAATGTGAAAGAAAGAATGAAGAAGATTGCTGTCAACGTGTTTGGGCAAAAGAAGCTCTTAAAGGATAAGAAGAGCGGTGCCATACACGTCATGTTCTTCTATGGATTTATTTTAGTTCAATTTGGAGCCATTGATTTTATCTGGAAAGGACTTGCACCGGGGTCGCACTTGCCGCTTGGCCCGCTGTATCCAGGTTTCACGTTCTTTCAGGAACTTGTGACACTGATGATTCTTGTAGCCGTCGTATGGGCTTTCCACCGCCGCTATGTTGAAAAACTTGTTCGATTAAAAAGAGGATTTAAATCGGGACTTGTATTGCTGTTTATCGGCGGGCTGATGCTTTCTGTACTCGTTGGTAACGGGATGGGACTGATCTGGCACGGCCATGAGCTTGGCTGGACAGAACCGATTGCCTCGCTGATTGCCGGCGGACTGGGCTGGATCGGTGAAACAGCATCGATTGTCATTTTCTATGTCTCATGGTGGATACATCTGCTGTTCCTGCTTGCTTTCCTTGTATATGTACCGCAGTCCAAGCATGCCCATTTGATTGCAGGGCCTGCCAATGTATACTTTAACCGCCTGGACAATCCAGGAAAATTAAAACCGATTGATTTTGAAGACGAAACAGCTGAGAGCTTTGGGGTAGGAAAGATTGAAGAATTTAATCAGCTGCAAATGATCGATTTCTATGCATGCGTTGAATGTGGACGCTGTACAAATATGTGTCCGGCCACCGGCACAGGAAAAATGCTTTCACCAATGGATTTGATAGTAAAGCTTCGTGACCATCTGACGAACCATGGTGCTGCCGTTACATCAAGAAAACCATGGGTACCGACAATGGCCTTCAACCATACGAAAGGCAACCAGCTGGCCATGGCGGCAGCAGGGCAGGGTGCAGAAGAAGCAGCAGCTTCAATGGCATACAGCCCGAGCCTGATCGGGGATGTCATCACAGAAGAAGAAATCTGGGCCTGTACAACATGCCGTAACTGTGAAGACCAATGTCCGGTAATGAATGAGCACGTCGATAAAATCATCGACCTGCGCCGTTACCTGGTTTTAACGGAAGGAAAGATGGATGCCGATGCTCAGCGTGCGATGCAGAACATCGAACGCCAAGGCAACCCTTGGGGACTGAACCGTAAAGAGCGTGAAAACTGGCGTGACGCACGTGAAGACGTGCAAATCCCGACAGTGAAAGAAATGAAGAAAGCCGGAGAAGAATTTGAATACTTGTTCTGGGTGGGATCCATGGGGTCCTTTGATAACCGAAGCCAGAAAATCGCCCTTTCATTTGCGAAGCTTTTGAATGAAGCAGATGTGAAATTTGCGATCCTTGGCAACAAAGAGAAAAACTCTGGGGATACCCCGCGCCGACTTGGTAACGAATTCTTGTTCCAGGAACTTGCAACAGCCAACATTGCAGAATTTGAAAAGAATGAAGTGAAGAAGATCATCACGATTGATCCGCATGCTTATAATATCTTCAAAAATGAGTATCCTGACTTTGGCCTTGAAGCAGAAGTTTACCATCACACTGAAGTGCTGGCACAGCTTGTGAAGGAAGGGCGCTTGAAACCGAAATACGAAGTCAACGAGACCATCACGTTCCATGACTCCTGTTACCTCGGCAGGTATAACGAAGTATATGATCCGCCGCGTGAAATCCTTAAAGCGATTTCAGGTGTCAGCCTGGTTGAAATGGAACGAAACAAACAAAACGGTATGTGTTGTGGTGCCGGGGGCGGCTTGATGTGGATGGAGGAAGACAAAGGCCACCGCGTCAATGTCGCCAGAACCGAACAGGCTCTCGAAACAAATCCTTCCGTCATCAGTTCCGGTTGTCCATACTGTCTGACAATGCTGTCCGATGGAACGAAAGCGAAGGAAGTCGAGGACAATGTGTCAACCCTCGATGTAGCCGAACTGCTTGAAAAAGCCGTCTGCGGTGACCCGAAAGATACAACGATTGCATCTTAATCGTTAAAAAGTAAAAATATTCAGTTTAATCATTCCATTCATACTAATTTTCCTTTAGAATAGAATGGTAAAGGCTTACAAAGGTTATTCTGATTAGTTTTTACTAAGGTGAATCATTGAGGACATAGCAAATGCTCATTTGATTGAAGTGGAAGGTGTCCGACCTCCTGCGGGACTAGCGGGACAGTTGAGACCCCGGAGGCGCAGCCGAGGAGGCTCAACGCCCGCCCCGCGGAGTCGGGCACCTGGAGCGGAAATCAAGCACAGCTTTCATACAGCAAGTTATTACAAAGGAAACATTGTAGAAATTTAAAAGGGTCTGGTCCCAAATAGTATCGATTCGATGTTATGGCAGCCAGGCCCTTTCTTTACTTACTTTTCTTGAGCGAGCGTTCAGTCGTATTTTTGAAAGCGGTATCAATATTGAGAAAATAGATAGATTCATAGAAAAGGAGAGAGTGTAATGGGAAAAACAGTCATTCTTGATGGTGCTCGTACACCGTTTGGTAAATTTGGAGGAAGCTTAAGTTCCTTTACAGCATCCGAACTTGGCGGATTTGCTGTAAAAGAAGCCTTGAAAAGAGCCGGAGTGGATGGAAGTGAAGTGGAAGAGGTCATCCTCGGATCTGTCCTTCAGGGCGGACAAGGGCAAATTCCTTCCCGTCAGGCATCACGTCACGCGGGTCTTCCATGGAATGTAAGAACGGAAACAATCAATAAAGTTTGTGCATCCGGAATGAGAAGTGTAACCATGGCAGATCAAATCATCCGGGCAGGAGACGGGGAAGTTATTGTTGCCGGCGGAATGGAATCTATGTCTAACGCGCCATATATTCTTCCAAAAGCCCGCTGGGGAATGCGCATGGGTGACTCTCAAGTGAAAGACTTGATGGTACATGATGGATTAACTTGCAGCTTTAACAATGTTCACATGGGCACCTATGGAAACAGCACGGCAAGTGAATTTGAAATTTCCCGGGAGGAGCAGGACCGCTGGTCAGAGCGCAGCCATATGTTGGCGGTAAAAGCAACAGAAGAAGGCATTCTTTCAGAAGAAATCGCTGCTGTTCAAGTGCCGCAGCGCAAGGGCGACCCGGTTACAGTTGACCGTGATGAAGCACCTAGAAAAGACACATCTATAGAAAAACTAGCAAAACTGTCCCCTGTTTTTGGCTCAGAAGGAACGATTACAGCCGGTAACGCACCAGGAGTGAACGATGGAGCGGCTGCAATGGTCCTGATGAGTGAAGAACGCGCCTCTAAAGAAGGGAAAGAACCATTAGCATACATTCTTGGCCACACAGCCATTGCTTTGGAAGCAGAAAATTTCCCGCAAACTCCAGGATTAGTCATCAATGAACTTTTGAAAAAGACAGGAAAAACCTTAGAAGAAATCGATTTATTTGAGATAAATGAAGCATTTGCTGCGGTGGCGTTGACGAGTGGAAAAATCGCCAATCTTGATGAAAGCAAAGTAAACGTTAATGGCGGGGCGGTAGCGATCGGACATCCAATCGGTGCAAGCGGAGCCAGAATCATTTTGACGCTGGCATACGAACTGAAAAGACGTGGCGGCGGAATCGGCATAGCTTCCATCTGCTCAGGCGGCGGCCAGGGAGATGCCATCATGATTGAGGTTCCGAAGAAGTAGATTGTGACTATGTATACTCCAGGTTGGCGGTATCGGACTTTGTCGGTTTGCCGATAAAAACCGGTTATCGCTGATAAATCTGGATAATCGACGGTAAATTTTTAAAACCGCCGATAAACAAGCAGGAATCGCCGATAAGCCAAATCATCAAACCAGATACAAACAAAGGGGAGAAAAAAATATGAGTATCAAAAAAGTAATGGTAGTAGGTGCGGGGCAAATGGGATCAGGAATTGCCCAGGTCTGTGCCCAAGCTGGATTCAGCGTGAAATTAAATGACTTGAAAGAAGAGTTCGTTCAAAGAGGAATGAACACGATCACCAAAAACCTTTCCCGCTCAGTCGAGAAAGGTAGAATGACAGAAGAAGACAAAGAGAAGGTGCTCGCCAATCTGACAGAGTCAACAGACTTGAACGATGCCGGTGATGTCGATCTAGTCATTGAAGCAGCGGTAGAGAATATGGAAATCAAGACGAACATTTTTAAACAGCTGGATGAAATCGCTCCCCAACATGCAATCCTGGCAACCAATACTTCATCTCTTCCAATCACAGAAGTGGCTGCAGCGACAAACAGGCCGCAGAAAGTGATCGGGATGCACTTCATGAATCCGGTGCCGGTCATGAAGCTGGTTGAAATCATCCGCGGTCTTGCTACATCCGATGAAGTATACCAGGAAATTGAGGACATGACGAAGACGTTGAACAAGGTAGGCGTCGAAGTGGAAGATTTCCCTGGTTTCGTCTCTAATCGTGTATTGATGCCGATGATCAACGAGGCCATTTACACACTCTATGAGGGAGTTGCGACAAAAGAAGCCATCGACGAAGTCATGAAGCTGGGCATGAACCATCCAATGGGCCCGATCACATTGGCGGATTTCATCGGACTGGATACGTGCCTGTATATCATGGAAACCCTTCATGAAGGGTTCGGTGATGACAAGTACCGTCCGTGTCCGCTTCTTCGCAAGTATGTAAAAGCCGGTTGGCTTGGTCGAAAAACGGGTCGTGGATTCTACACTTACGAATAAAAGCAGGCTATGGGGAGGCTTGCTGACCGCGGCTGAGCGATGAATTCAACTCGGCTGGCGCTCTGAAATCCCTTTTATACAAACATCGGGGAGGAAAACAGGATGGATTTACGGTTTACAGAGGAACAGCAGATGATGAGAAAGATGGTCCGCGATTTTGCGCAAACTGAAATCGCTCCATTTGTTGAAAGAATGGAAAAAGGAGAGTTCCCAAGGGAGATTCTCAAGAAAATGGCAGATCTCGGCTTGATGGGGATCGCCATCCCTGAAAAATACGGCGGTTCGGAAATGGATTTCACCTCCTATATAAGTGCAATACACGAATTATCGAAGGTGAGTGCGACAGTAGGGGTTATCCTGTCGGTTCACACATCGGTCGGCACAAACCCGATCCTTTACTTCGGAACGGAGGAACAGAAACAAAAGTACGTGACGAAGCTGGCATCGGGTGAATACCTCGGAGCGTTCTGCCTGACGGAACCAAGTGCAGGTTCTGATGCAGGAAGCCTGAAATCAAGGGCGATTAAAAAAGATGATCATTACGTGATCAATGGAGCCAAAGTCTTTATCACCAACGGCGGCGAGGCAGACGTATATATCGTTTTTGCTGCAACAGATCCAGACAAAGGCGGCCGCGGAATTTCAGCCTTTATCGTGGAAAAAGACACTCCTGGACTGATCATTGGAAAAGATGAACATAAAATGGGCCTTCACGGTTCTCGGACGGTTCAATTGACGTTTGAAGACATGAAGGTGCCAGCTGAAAACCTTTTAGGGGAAGAAGGCCAAGGATTCAAGATCGCGATGGCGAACCTTGATGTTGGGCGCATCGGCATCGCTGCTCAGGCGCTTGGTATCGCTGAGGCTGCGTTTGAACATTCAACGGCGTATGCAAAAGAACGGGCTCAGTTTGGAAAGCCGATTGCAGCACAGCAGGGTATCGGGTTCAAGCTTGCCGACATGGCAACAAGCGTTGAAGCTTCTAAACTATTAGTCTATCGCGCAGCTAATATGAGAAGTGAAGGACTGAATTGCGGAAAAGAAGCATCCATCGCCAAATTATTCGCATCCAAAACGGCTGTGGACGTCACAACGGAAGCCATACAGGTCTATGGAGGGTACGGCTATACAGAAGAATACCCGGTGGAAAGACTGTTCCGTGACGCCAAAGTCACAGAAATTTACGAAGGCACAAGCGAAATCCAAAGAATGGTCATCAGCAAACACTTAGTGAAATAAGGCACGCTTTAACGCTTTAAACCACTAAGAGGGACAGTCCCTTGTCGTGCTTTAAAGTACTAAAGCAACAACGCCAACATCCTACTAAACATACAAACGGGGGAAGAGAAATGAATTTTAAATTATCAGAAGAACATGAAATGATCCGCAAAATGGTACGCGATTTCGCGAAAAACGAAGTAGAACCGACAGCTGCAGAGCGTGATGAGGAAGAGCGCTTTGACCGTGAGCTATTTGATAAGATGGCGGAGCTTGGCCTGACGGGTATTCCTTGGCCTGAAGAGTACGGTGGAATCGGCAGTGACTACCTTGCTTACTGTATAGCGGTAGAAGAACTTTCAAGAGTGTGTGCTTCAACAGGGGTAACCTTATCAGCCCATACTTCACTCGCTGGATGGCCAATTTATAAATTCGGCAATGAGGAACAAAAGCAGAAGTACCTTAAGCCGATGGCACAAGGTGAGAAAATCGGAGGCTACGGTTTGACGGAGCCGGCTTCTGGCTCTGATGCAGGCGGAATGAAAACAACAGCCAAGCTTGACGGTGACCACTATATTTTAAACGGATCAAAAATCTTTATCACGAACGGCGGGATTGCTGATATCTATGTTGTTTTTGCTTTGACAGATCCTTCCCAAAGACAAAGAGGAACAACGGCATTCATCATTGAAAGCGATTTTGAAGGCTTTTCGGTCGGCAAGAAAGAAAAGAAACTGGGAATCCGTTCATCACCAACAACAGAAATCGTCTTTGATAACTGCCGAGTACCAAAAGAAAACATGCTCGGAAAAGAAGGAGAAGGCTTCAAGATTGCAATGATGACTCTCGATGGCGGCCGTAACGGTATCGCTGCACAGGCAGTCGGAATCGCGCAGGGTGCATTGGATGCTTCCATCAGCTACGCAAAAGAACGTGAGCAATTCGGTAAACCGATTGCTGCGAACCAAGGGATTTCCTTCAAGATTGCGGATATGGCGACAAGTATCGAGGCTTCCCGATTGCTGACTTACCAGGCGGCGTGGCTTGAATCTGAAGGACTTCCTTATGGAAAAGAATCGGCGATGTCCAAACTGATGGCCGGTGACACTGCAATGAAAGTGACAACGGAAGCGGTACAGATTTTCGGTGGTTACGGTTATACAAAAGATTATCCGGTGGAGCGCTACATGCGTGATGCCAAGATTACGCAGATCTACGAAGGAACACAGGAAATCCAGCGTCTTGTCATCTCTCGTATGGTGACGAAGTAAAATTTTTTTAATTTGATAGGTGGGCAAGGAGTTTTAAGACCTTCTTATAGAAATATTACTTTAGTTCCAAGCGTTGTTGATTGGAGCGGAAGGTGTGCGACCTCCTGCGGGAGCAGCGGGACGTCTAGTTTCAGCGCCCAGCCCCTCGGGATCAAATAACCCTGAGAGAATAAAAGGTAAGTGCGCCTTTTTTTCTCTCAGGAACATTTGCCTGTCGGGGCTGATCAGGGCGCTTTCACTTTTGATGACAGTTTGAGACCCCCAATCCAGTTGCTGCGCCCAGCTCCTCGGGGTCAAATAACCCTCAGCGAATAAAAGGAAAGATCACCTTTTCTTCGCTGAGGAACATTTGCCTGTCGGAGCTGAATGGGGCGCTTCCACTTTTTATACAGGCGAAGCCGAGGAGGCTCAACGCCCGCCCCGCGGAGTCGCGCACCTGGAGCGGAAATCAACCTCTCATCCAATTAGCAGCAACAAAGTTCAGAACAAGGGGAATTTTTTATTTAATGGGAGAAAAGGTAGTCAAAGGCGGTCGGTTAATGTGAATAAAAAGAGGGAAGTTCATGCTTCTGTCAAGGATGAAAGGCTTGTGGAAAAGCGGCGGGATGAAATGGTCCGCGGAGCTGTCTCTCTCTTCAAGCAGAAGGGGTTTCACCGTACAACGACTAGAGAGATTGCCAAAGCGGCCGGTTTCAGTATCGGAACGCTGTATGAATATATCAGGACGAAAGAAGACGTTCTTTATCTTGTGTGTGACAGCATCTATGAACAAGTGCGCTCTCAGCTGCAGGCCATGGATACGGAACAGGGGACGCTGGTCAGCTTAAAGCTGGGCATCGACCACTATTTCCGGGTCATGGACAATCTGCAGGATGAAGTGCTTGTCATGTATCAGGAAGCAAAATCACTTACCAAGGATGCTCTTCCATATGTGTTAGAAAAAGAACTTGAAATGGTCGGCATGTTTGAAACGCTGATCAAGCGATGCTGTGAAAATGGTGAGCTGGAGCTTGATGAAGACAGGATTCACCTGCTCGCTCAGAATATATTTGTCCAGGGGCAGATGTGGGGATTCCGCCGCTGGGCGCTACAGAAAAAATACACATTGGATCAGTATATCAAGATTCAAACAGATTTGCTGTTTTCAGGCATTAACGGTTATTTAAAATAGCCTATCTTTGTGAGTAGTACTGAGAGTATGCAACCTCCTGCAGGGCTGGTAGCTCAACGCCCGGTCCGAGGAGTCGTACATGAAGTGGAAAAATAAGAAGGAATTATTTTACGAACAGGGGGAGAAATATGAACACGGTTGACATTTATAAACCAAAGCACCATGTCCGTTTCGTAACTGCATCAAGCTTATTCGACGGTCATGACGCTTCTATCAATATTATGAGAAGGATCATTCAGGCAAGCGGGGCGGAAGTCATTCACCTCGGACATAACCGCTCCGTAGAAGAAGTGGTCAATGCTGCAATCCAGGAAGATGTACAGGGAATCGCGATTTCCTCGTATCAGGGAGGACATGTTGAATACTTCAAATATATGTACGATCTTTTGCAGGAAAGAGGCGCATCGCATATCCGCATTTATGGCGGTGGCGGCGGGGTCATTATCCCCCGCGAAATCAAGGAGCTTCATGCATATGGCATCGCCAGGATCTTTTCTCCTGAAGATGGACGGAACCATGGCCTTCAAGGCATGATCAATGGAATGATCAAAGAGTGTGATTTTCCGACCGTTACTTCTTCTGTCGGCGAACACCTTGATAAGCTGCAGGCAGGAGATATCAACACGGTTTCTAAACTGATTTCCCTTGCTGAGTATCAGATCAACACTAATGAAGAAGCAGCTGCTACGGCACAATCGGTTCTGACAGAAGTGAAATCCTTGGCAAAAACCGTGCCTGTCGTTGGGATAACAGGTACAGGGGGAGCAGGAAAAAGTTCCCTGACTGACGAATTGATCCGCCGCTTCATAAATGAAATTCCTGAGAAAAAGGTCGCAATCTTGTCCATTGACCCGACGAAGCAGAAAACAGGCGGAGCACTCCTCGGCGACCGTATCCGCATGAATGCCATCTTCAATAACCGGGTGTTCATGAGAAGTTTGGCGACACGCGGATCGAAGACGGAGCTTTCGCTGGCGATTCAGGATTCTATTAATGTGGTAAAAGCTGCAGGGTATGACTTGGTCATCGTTGAGACATCCGGTATCGGGCAGGGGGATGCAGAGATTGCTGAAATCTGTGACATGTCCATGTATGTCATGACCAGCGAATTTGGTGCCCCTTCGCAGCTTGAAAAAATCGACATGATCGATTTTGCGGATCTCATCGTCATCAACAAATTTGAACGAAAAGGTTCAGAAGACGCAAGGCGTCAGGTGCAGAAGCAGTACCAGCGCAGTCATATGCTGTTTGATAAAGACCTGGATACGATGCCGGTTTACGGAACGATTGCCAGCCAGTTCAACGACCCGGGCACAAACGCATTATTTGCAGCTCTTGTTGATAAAATTAACAGCAAACTGGATCTGGATTGGTCAACTTCATTTTCAAAAGATGTGGATGTTGAAAAACAAAATGTCATCATTCCAAATGACCGCCGTTACTACTTGAGAGAAATCTCTGAAACGGTAAGGAATTATCATAAAAAAGCAGAAGAGCAGGTCCGTTTGGCCCGTAAATTGTTCCAGCTTCAAGGTGCCATCGAAGCGGTGAAGGAGCAGGAAGCGGGCGAGGAAGTGCTGACTTCACTTGAAAACCTTAAAAAGAATGTAGAAGAAAAGCTAACTGTGGAATCCAAGAAAATCCTTGATGGCTGGGAAGAGTTCAAAGAGAAATACGGAGCTGACCAATACATCACGAAAATCAGGGATAAAGAAATCATTACAGAATTAAAAACGAAGAGCCTTTCTGGTCTTGAGATCCCGAAAGTTGCACTTCCTAAATATAAAGACTTGGGCGAAATCCTTGGATGGGTCTACAAAGAAAACGTACCTGGAGCTTTCCCATACACGGCGGGTGTATTCCCGTTCAAGCGAAAGGGAGAAGATCCAAAACGCCAATTCGCCGGAGAAGGAACACCGGAAAGAACCAACCGCCGCTTTCATTATTTGTCCAAGGATGACGATGCGAAGCGCCTGAGTACGGCTTTCGACTCTGTAACGCTGTATGGTGAGGATCCTGATCACCGTCCGGATATTTACGGAAAAGTCGGGGAGAGCGGAGTGAGCATCTGTACTCTTGACGACATGAAAAAATTGTATGCCGGATTTGACCTGTGTGCTCCGTCCACATCTGTATCCATGACGATCAACGGGCCTGCGCCGATCATTTTGGCGATGTTCATGAATACAGCCATCGACCAGCAGGTTAAAAAGAAAGAAGAAGAACTTGGCCGGACATTGAGCCTTGAAGAGTTCACCGATGTAAAAGAGGCGACGCTGAATGTTGTGCGCGGCACAGTGCAGGCAGATATTTTAAAAGAAGATCAGGGACAGAATACTTGTATCTTCTCTACAGAATTTGCTTTAAGAATGATGGGGGACATCCAGCAGTACTTCATCGATCACAAAGTAAGAAACTATTACTCTGTATCGATTTCCGGGTACCATATTGCGGAAGCAGGAGCAAATCCGATTTCACAGCTGGCATTTACGCTGGCCAACGGCTTCACGTATGTTGAGTACTACTTGAGCAGAGGCATGGATATCAATGATTTCGCACCAAATCTATCATTCTTCTTCTCCAACGGACTCGATCCGGAGTATACGGTAATCGGAAGGGTTGCCCGCCGTATCTGGTCGACTGTCATGAGAGATAAGTACGGCGCGAACGAGCGGAGCCAGAAGTTGAAGTACCATATCCAGACTTCCGGACGATCACTGCATGCACAGGAAATCGACTTCAACGATATCCGTACGACCTTACAGGCATTGATGGCGCTGCAGGATAACTGTAATTCCCTTCATACCAATGCGTATGACGAAGCAATTACGACTCCGACGGAAGAATCAGTCCGAAGAGCGATGGCGATCCAGATGATCATTACTAAAGAGCACGGCTTATCTAAAAATGAGAACACTCTGCAAGGATCCTTCGTTGTCGAGGAATTGACTGACCTTGTGGAAGAAATGGTGCTGGCAGAATTCGACCGGATCAATGATCGCGGCGGTGTGTTAGGTGCGATGGAAACACAATATCAGCGTGGCAAAATCCAGGAAGAGTCCATGTATTATGAAATGAAGAAACACAACGGCGAGCTTCCGATTGTCGGGGTGAACACGTACTTGAACCCTAATCCGCCATCCGAAGAGCAGATGGACAGCATGGAACTTGCACGTGCAACAAAAGAAGAAAAAGAAACACAGATCACGAATCTTCGCAGCTTCCAGGAGCGCAATCAGGACAGCACAGAAGAAGCGCTGAAGAAACTGAAAGAAGCAGCAGTGAGTGGCGGCAACATCTTCGCCGAATTGATGGAGACCGTCAAGGTGGCAAGCCTCGGCCAGATCACAAGAGCCTTATACGAAGTAGGCGGACAATACAGAAGAAACATGTAATCATTAAACTGATTGATGATCCAAAGTTTCAGGCTTTGGATCATTTTTTGCACACTTTACTTCTTTAAAGCGCGAAGAGGGACAGTCCCTCTTCACGCTTTAAAGGGATAAAGTTCCTATTTTTTAACACAGATTTAATATTGCAGAGCTCAAGTTTCCTCTATAATAGGAGAAGAGTAATGTTTGGATGCACAGGACATATGCCAGGGAGTGACAATGTGAAGCTTATCCTTAAATACGCCCTGATTTTTATTGGGTTCATCATATCATTTTATCTATATCAGCATCTCCTGGGAGCGATCCCGCTTTTAATTTTGGCTTTCTACTTTTTTTATGAAGCTTTCAGCGAGATATACGGAAATGCAATGAAACAAAGACATACTGAATTGGAAAAAGGGGAATTGCCTTGATGCTCCTCAAAACCCGAGCACACCAAAGGCAATTCCTTTTATATTTCTCCTTACATCACTCCCCAACTACATTGATTTTGCCCCCTTATTCCCAGAACAGCAACTTGGAAAAAAATAAAAGAAAAACCGCATAAATCTAGCATAAACCCATTCATATTGTTTATAATGAATAATATGGTTTCAGGTAAATTCGTGAAATTTGCCCTTTTATCATTCTCATAGGCTTTTTCGTATAAATTGCTGCTAGTATTTTTCCTGCTTGTTTTTACATAATTAGGGGAAAGAGTAAGATTGAAACAATATCTAACTTAGGCTTTAAAAGCAGTTTGCAGGTACCCTATATATTTAGCAGCGGAAGGCACCCGACGCCCTGGCACCGAATTCATGAGCCTGGAATGAAAGTCAACAGTCTTGATTTACGAAGCCTTGTGGTAAGCAATGAATGCAAAAATAGCATCTTTTAATAGAATGTGAAATAGAGAAAGGAAGTGCGTCAGATGAGTTTAAAGCAATTATCGACGGAAGAATTGCGTCAAAAGTCCTTTATTGAATTAGCACACGAGCTGCTTACAGAGAAAAAGCAGGCAGTGACGTTCAATGATTTATTAAAAGAGATCGGCGACCTGCTTAAATTGTCTAAGGAGGAAGTACGTTCACGGATGGTCCAGTTCTACACTGACCTGAATGTTGACGGCCGTTTCATCGCATTGGGCGAGAACCGATGGGGAATCAGAGCATGGTATCCGGTCGATCAGATTGAAGAAGAAACAGTTCCAACAATCAAACCACGTAAGAAAAAAGCGAAGAAAACGGATGACGATGATCTGGAAGAAGACTTCGCGGAAGAAGATCTTGACTTCGATGACCTTGATGATCTGGACGAAGAAGATCTTACAGATGATGACGATCTTGATGACGAAGAAGATCTGGCAGATGATGCAGATGACACAGATGATGATGAAGACATTGAAGATGAACTGATTGATGAAGATGAATATGACCTTGAAGATGACGATGAGGAAGACCCCGGCGAAGAAGAGGATTCAGACAAATAAGACAAATAAACAGTTCTTGACATCTTTTGTCGAGGAAGGTAGTATGTTATTTGGGCTCCTTAAAAAAGGATCAGAATTTAAATTCAACGCTCCCCTTACTACGGTAAGCGGGGGCGTTTTTTGTTTTTACACCCCTTTGATACTGATTCATGACAGTGAAGCTTCGATTTTTCCTCGTTTTTAAAAAGAGTGGAGGAGGGCTGCAGCAGCAGTACATAGGAGGCTTTCAGTGAAACAGTCCTTGGATTAATTTCATCATAAGAGACTAATGTTCAGCACTGCTGAACATACTTTTTTTAGACACTAACTTGAAGAAGGGGGTACTTTGCATGACAAAGTATATTTTTGTAACAGGCGGTGTAGTTTCCTCATTAGGAAAAGGAATCACGGCTGCATCACTTGGAAGACTATTAAAAAATCGCGGGTTGAAAGTAACAACTCAGAAATTTGATCCATACATCAACGTTGACCCGGGTACAATGAGCCCATATCAGCACGGTGAAGTTTTCGTAACAGATGATGGTGCTGAAACAGACCTTGATTTAGGACATTACGAGCGTTTTATCGATATCAACCTGAATAAATACAGCTCTGTGACAACAGGGAAAATCTACTCCACTGTATTGAAAAAAGAACGCCGCGGGGACTACTTGGGCGGAACGGTTCAGGTTATTCCACATATTACAAATGAAATCAAAGAAAGAGTATTCCGTGCCGGTCGTGAAACAAATGCAGATATCGTCATCACGGAAATCGGCGGAACAGTAGGGGACATCGAATCCCTCCCATTCCTTGAAGCCATCCGCCAGATTAAGAACGATGTCGGCCGTGACAATGTTATGTACATCCACTGTACACTTGTGCCTTACATCAAAGCTGCCGGTGAAATGAAAACAAAACCGACGCAACACAGTGTAAAAGAACTGAGAAGCCTTGGTATCCAGCCAACGGTAATCGTTGTGCGTACAGAAATGCCGATGACGCAGGATATGAAAGACAAAATTGCTTTGTTCTGTGACATCGATCAGCGTGCGGTAATCGAAGCGATGGATGCCGATACATTATATGCGGTACCTCTCGCTCTTCAAGAACAAAAGCTTGATCAGTTGACATGCGAGCATTTGAAACTTGATTGCGGCGAAGCAGATATGACGGAGTGGAATGAACTTCTTCACAGAGTGCGCAACCTGAGCAAGAAAACGAAAATTGCCCTTGTCGGTAAATATGTTGAACTTCAAGATGCTTATATTTCAGTAGTAGAAGCTCTTAGACATGCAGGCTATAACTTCGACGCTGATGTTGAAGTGAAATGGCTGAACTCCGAATTGGTCAATGCTGAAAATGTTGATGAATTGATGAGCGACGTGGACGGTATCCTTGTCCCAGGCGGATTCGGCGATCGGGGAGTCGAAGGGAAGATTGTCGTAACGAAATATGCGCGTGAGAACAAAGTTCCTTTCCTTGGCATCTGCCTTGGCATGCAGCTGGCGTCTGTTGAATATGCCCGCCATGTATTAGGTTATGAAACGGCGCACTCCGCTGAATTGAACCCTGAAACACCTTATCCAATCATTGATTTGCTTCCTGAGCAAAAAGATGTCGAGGACCTTGGCGGAACGCTGCGCCTTGGACTGTACCCATGTAAACTCATCCCAGGTACAAAAGCATACGAAGCTTATGCAGGCGAAGTTGTTTACGAACGTCACCGTCACCGTTATGAGTTTAACAATCACTTCAGAGACGAAATGGAAGCAGCAGGCTTCATCTTCTCTGGTACAAGCCCTGACGGCCGATTGGTTGAAATCGTTGAGCTTGCGGACCACCCATGGTTTGTGGCATCCCAATTCCATCCGGAGTTCACATCTCGTCCAACCCGCCCGCAGCCATTATTCCGTGATTTCATCAATGCGGCTTTGAAGAATGGGAAATAAATTTTTAATAAGAAAAGAGTCGATCCGTTATGACGGATCGGCTCTTTTTTGATCTGGTTAACTGAAAGAGTAATGTTTTTAAGGAGCATATACTGATTTCCGCTGCAGACGTGCGACTCCGCGGGGCGGGCGGTGAGCCTCCTCGGCTGCGCCTGTATAAAAAGTGGAAGCGCCCCATTCAGCCCCGACAGGCAAATGTTCCTCAGCGAAAAAAGGTGATCTTCCCTTTTATTCGCTGAGGGTTATTTGACCCCGAGGGGCTGGGCGCTGCAACTGGATTGGGGGTCTCACCTGTCCCGCTAATCCCGCAGGAGGTCGCACGCCTTCCGCTCCAATCAAACGTAATATTATTCTACAAGCTGAATAATCTATCTTATTTTAGTCTTTAAGGACAAAACACGATGAGCTAACGAAGCAACAGTTCATGGAGCCAAAAAGAGAGTGATTTCAGGATTAGAGTGCCTCATGAAAGCTTCATGGAGCCAAAAAGAAGTGGAATTAAAGATTAGGGTGTCTCATGAAAGGTTCATGGAGCCAAAAAGAGGGTGATTTCAAGATTAGGGTGCCTCATGAAAGCTTCATGGAGCCAAAAAGAAGTGGAATTAAAGATTAGGGTGTCTCATGAAAGGTTCATGGAGCCAAAAAGAGGGTGATTTCAAGATTAGAGTGCCTCATGAAGGTTTTTCAAACCTCCGAAATCAGACTCCCTCATGAAACTATATAAAAGTCTACTATCCAAAAAGTCCCGGCACAAAACCGGGACTCCAACTTAATATTCCTCAAGCATCTCCTCAAGAGAGAACTTGATCAGATAATAGATATACAGTGCCGCCATACTTGATGGAAACCCGACGCGTTCGCCCAGTTCCTCGCCTGGAAGCATGCCTTTGATCAGTTTTGTATCGATGTGAATGTCTGCCAGGTCAGTGAGGCTTTCACCTTCACCAGATACCGCTCCGGATATCGCTGTGAAGGCAACTCCTTGATCGGAAAGCTGCTTTGCGAGCGCGACTGCTTCTTCATCAGTGGAAAAACGGGAAACAAGCAGTACCCGGTCTGCCACGGTCAAAGCATCTGCATTAGTCAATGCTTTGGCACTTGGCAAGGGTTCATGGCCGGAAAGTGCTTCAAGAGTGACACTTTCCATTTCGGCGAAACCTTTTATATAGATGCTTCCTTCGCCTACTGTGGCTTGGGCGAGCAGGCGGGCGCCGTCTTCTATTGAAAATTCTTCTTTATCGGCAATCCGGTTGAAGAGTCCGGAGAGCTGGGTCGTAAACATTTTAATCAAATTATTATCTCCTTTCATTAAACAATATTGAACCACCCTAATGTCAATATCATGTTTTTTGTATTATGTAGTAGTCCTGACATTAGAGAGGGGCTTTTAGAAAATCAGAATAATTTTTACAGTAAGAAAAAATACCCTGATTGGATTGAAGCGGAAGGTGCCTGACCTCCTGCGGGACCAGCGGGACAGGTGGAGACCCCCAATCCAGTTGCAGCGCCCAGCCCCTCGGGGTCAAATAACCCTCAGCGAATAAAAGGGAAAACCACCTTTTTTCGCTGAGGAACATTTGCCTGTCGGGGCTGAACAGGGCGCTTCCACTTTTTATACAGGCGCAGCCGAGGAGCATTCCTGTTTATAATCTTTAGCGGTCTTGAAAAAGAAAAAGTCCTCTTGTATGATGCTTGAGTATCAACAACCAAATCGAAACTCAATACCATACAGGAGGACCATAATGAATAGTAATACGAATCATAAAATTAATCAAGTTTCTGAAGATACTATGGTCATTGGAATCGACATTGCCAAAAAGAAACACTTCGCATGTGCAATGGATGATCGTGGTCGTATTTTACAAAAATCGTTTCCCTTCTTTCAATCAGGTGCAGGATTTGATCAGCTGGATAAAAGGATTCAATCTCTACAAATTCAACATCAAAAATCAGAGGTTATCGTGGGATTTGAACCTACAGGACACTATTGGATGAACTTAGCTGCGTATTTGGTTGGCCAGCGTATCCGTTTTGTCATGGTGAATCCTATGCATGTGAATAGAACTAAAGAATTAGATGACAACCTTCAAACTAAAAATGATCAAAAGGACGCTCGTGTTATCGCTAGCTTAATACGTGACGGCCGGTTCAACTATACACGAACCTTAGAAGGGGTCGAAGCTGAACTTCGAAATGGCGCAAGCCTGCGATCTAAGATACAAGAAGATCTTACAGCCATTAAAAATCGAATGGTTCGTTGGACAGATCTTTATTTCCCTGAGTTTCACCACATATTTAAAAGCTTTGGGAAAAACGCTTGTGCTGTACTTGAAATGACCCCTTTACCCATTGACCTTTATAGAAAAAGTGATGAAGATTTAATCTACCTATACAAAAGTGTAGAAGGGCTACAATGCCTTTCCTTTTCTAAGATTAAAAAGTTAAAATCAATGGCTAAACAGTCAATCGGACTGACAGAAGGGTTAGAGATGGCACGTTTTGAGATGGGTACTTTAATTTCTCAATTCAAAGCTCTTTCAAAACAACTTGAGACCTTATCGTCCAGGTTAAATGAACTCGCACAACAAATGACAGATTATGAGTTTGTACTGTCAGTTGATGGTTTAGGTGAAAACACAGTTGTTGAATTACTCTCTGAGACAGGCTCTCTTAGTCTATATGAGCATCCACGCCAATTAATTAAATTAGCGGGCCTCACACTAAGGGAAAACTCTTCCGGACAACACAAAGGCCAGAAGAAAATCTCAAAAAGGGGTAGAAGGAAACTGAGGGCTATATTATTTCGAGTCATACTTCCTTTGATTCAACATAACATCGCCTTTAAATCCCTATACCATTACTACACAACTCGAACTGTCAATCCATTGAAGAAGAAAGAAGCTATGGTTGTATTATGTGGGAAGTTACTTAAGATTCTACACGCTTTGTGTGTGAAACGTATGCACTTTAATGCAAGTCTTATGATGAGAGACCTCCATTGCCTCCAAGAGGCGGCTTGAGCTACTTCTAAGTAGTTTGAAATCTAAACAAGAGGATGACACGGAGAAGCCGGCACATAATGAGCCATTAGACCACGAGTCCCTCGAGGAGCATTGCCAGCCTCTGCCTTATGAATAGACCGAACGAAGGAATGTACGCGCTAGACGCCAAGAGACATGGGAGGGTACGTCATCATAAGATTCGCAGAGATCCAATGTGCATCACATAAGCACTTTAGAGTTAATGATTTCCATTTAGCTCTAGCGAAGCGTAAGCTTCCCCTTACAAATTATTGAACATCTAGAAAATATTATTAAATTGATTCAGTTCAAAAAAGTTTTCTAACCAGAAAAACGGCTTCAAAGGTTGATACTCCAACATTTCTAGAGGGAGGCTCACCGCCCGCCCCGCGGAGTCAGGCGCCTGTAGCGAAAATCGTCACAAACTTATATTGAGAACTATTAAGGAAACAACTGATGGCAAACACAATTATAAGACCGACGGCAAAGGATGTAAAATTATCGGAAAAAGAAGGAGTTTGCCCGTCTTATGTTGAAGTATACTTTTGGACTAATATATCATATATACATATCAATTCCTGAAACGAACAACCCCGGATCCGTCCGGAAATAAGAGACAACAGCAAAACGGCAGCAAGGAAGTCCTTGCTTACGGAAGCTTTTACCACGTTTCACGTGTGAATAAGAGGGGAAGAGGTGGATTAGATGGATGAAAAAATCCTGATTGTTGATGATCAATTTGGTATCCGTATATTATTAAATGAAGTACTGCAAAAGGAAGGTTACAATACATTTCAGGCGGCGAATGGAATCCAGGCCCTTGATATTGTTGATAAGCATTCCCCAGATCTAGTTCTGCTTGATATGAAGATACCGGGTATGGACGGCATTGAAATTTTAAAAAGAATGAAGCAAAAAGATCCTGACATCCGTGTCATCATTATGACAGCATATGGTGAGCTGGACATGATTCAGGAGGCAAAGGACCTGGGAGCAATCACCCATTTTGCCAAGCCTTTTGATATTGACGATATCAGACAGGCAGTGAAAAAGTATAGCGCGGTGTAAACCCTTCCATATAATTGAAAATACGGAATAGTACTTCTTTTTATAAAAGTAGGTCAGTCAGTTGGTAAAATGTTAACCTTTTTGGTATTATACAGATGAAATTGCAAACACTGAGAAACGGGTATACAGTTACATACTGACTCAATAGAAGGAGGAAAATTTCATGCCTTTAGTTTCAATGAAAGAAATGCTTATTAAAGCAAAAGAAAACAGCTATGCTGTTGGACAATTCAACTTAAATAACCTTGAGTTCACTCAAGCGATCCTGCAAGCTGCAGAAGAAGAGAAGTCACCGGTTATCCTTGGGGTTTCTGAGGGAGCAGCACGCTACATGGGCGGATTCAAGACAGTTGTTAAAATGGTAGAGGGTCTTATGGAAGACTACAACATCACTGTTCCTGTCGCTATCCACCTTGACCACGGTTCAAGCTACGATAAATGTAAAGAAGCAATCGACGCAGGATTCACTTCTGTTATGATCGATGCATCTCACGGTCCTTTCGAGGAAAACATCGAAATCACTTCTAAAGTGGTTGAGTATGCTCACTCTAAAGGTGTTTCTGTTGAAGCTGAACTTGGAGTTGTCGGCGGTCAGGAAGATGACGTTGTAGCTGAGGGCGTTATCTATGCAGATCCTAAAGAGTGCCAGGAACTTGTAGAGCGTACTGGTATCGATACATTGGCACCTGCGCTTGGTTCTGTTCACGGACCTTACAAAGGTGAGCCAAACCTTGGATTCAAAGAAATGGAAGAAATCGGTGCAGCGACTGGAGTACCTCTTGTACTTCACGGCGGTACTGGTATCCCTACAAAAGATATCCAAAGAGCGGTTTCTTATGGAACAGCGAAAATCAATGTAAACACTGAAAACCAAATCGCTTCTGCGAAGAAGGTTCGCGAAGTGCTTGCAGAAGATGCGCATGTATATGATCCACGTAAATATCTTGGACCTGCACGTGAAGCGATCAAGCAAACGGTCATCGGCAAGATGCGTGAATTTGGTTCTTCTAACCAAGCTTAATAGTCAAACATCACGGTAAACACAGAATGGAATACACCATTAATAGAAACCGCCTTACACCATAAGGCGGTTTCCGTTCATTTTAATTGTTTTGAAAATTTAGTCGAAAGAAGGGGACAGGTTATGAAATTTTTCATTGATACGGCAAACATGGATGAAATTCGTGAAGCATTTGAATGGGGGATCCTGTCGGGTGTTACGACAAATCCATCTTTGGTAGCAAAAGAAGAAGGGGTATCTTTTCATCAACGTTTAAAGGAAATCGCGGACCTGGTGTCAGGATCCGTTTCGGGGGAAGTCATTGCGCTGGATGCTGAAGGCATGATCAAGGAAGGGCGCGAGCTTGCGGCTATCGCTCCTAACATCACTGTCAAAGTGCCTATGACTCCTGAAGGTTTAAAAGCCGTTTCTGTGTACTCCAAAGAGGGAATCAAAACGAATGTAACGCTTGTTTTCAGCGCCAATCAGGCTCTGCTTGCAGCAAGAGCAGGTGCTACATATGTCTCTCCTTTCCTTGGCAGGTTGGATGATATCGGCCATGATGGAATGGAGCTGATTGAAAAAATCGCTGAAATCTTTGCGATTCACGGAATCGAAACAGAAATCATTGCGGCTTCAATCAGACATCCACAGCATATTACGGATGCGGCTTTAAGAGGCGCGCATATTGCGACCACACCGTTTAAAGTGCTCAGCCAGTTGTTCAAACATCCTTTGACAGACAAAGGAATCCAAGCATTCCTGGATGATTGGAATAAGCGGGCAGGACAATAATTTAGTTATTATCTAAGTAAGGAACAAATAAAATTAGCATTTTTTGCAGCTGACGAAATGCTCTTTATCGATTAGAGCGGAGTTTCGTACCTGAAGCGGAAATCGACGGCATCCAATAATGCTGATTTCGACATGAAAAGTAGTAAAAAAGGTATAAATTACAAAAAAATCTATTCAGCTATACATGTTTTGACGAATTATGTATAAACTAGTAGACAATACTTCTTAGAATTATTTTTAATGGTAAAAATAACCATATAACACCCTGTATAAATCGTCACTTAGTTTATGGAAAATTCATCAAGGAAATTTGGAAGGGAGTCTAAAATGGAAAAGCTTAAAATAGCAGGCGGTTATCCACTGAAAGGCACAATAAAGGTAAGTGGAGCTAAAAACAGCGCTGTGGCCCTTATTCCGGCAACCATCCTTGCCGACTCTCCAGTAACGATTGAAGGATTACCGGATATTTCAGATGTACAAACGCTAAAATCTCTTCTTGAGGAAATCGGTGGTGAGGTTTCTTTTACAGAAGAAGGAGAGATGAGAGTGGATCCTTCGCAAATGATTTCGATGCCTTTGCCGAGCGGAAAGGTAAAGAAACTGAGAGCATCCTATTATTTAATGGGAGCGATGCTCGGTCGATTCAAGAAAGCGGCAATCGGACTTCCCGGCGGATGCCATCTTGGCCCTCGCCCGATTGACCAGCACATCAAAGGCTTTGAAGCTTTAGGTGCTGAGGTGACGAATGAGCAAGGCGCCATCTATCTGCGAGCGGAAGAACTTCGCGGTGCGCGCATTTATCTTGACGTAGTCAGTGTAGGGGCAACCATTAATATCATGTTGGCAGCTGTCAGGGCTAAAGGACAGACAATCATTGAAAACGCAGCAAAAGAACCAGAAATTATCGATGTCGCTACACTGCTCTCCAACATGGGAGCGAGAATTAAAGGTGCCGGTACAGACGTCATCCGGATTGACGGCGTTGATGAATTAAGCGGATGCCGCCATACGATTATTCCTGACCGTATTGAAGCGGGCACGTTCATGATTTTGGGAGCAGCCGCTGGTGAAGGCGTGCTGATTGACAATGTCATTCCGCTTCATATGGAATCCTTGATTGCAAAGTTGCGAGAAATGGGTGTTCCTATTGAATCAGGTGATGAGCAAATCTTCATCGGCAAAGCTGAGAACTTGAATGCAGTTGATATCAAGACCCTTGTGTATCCTGGTTTTCCTACAGACTTGCAGCAGCCCTTCACTGCCCTTTTAACGCGGGCGAAGGGATCGGCCGTCGTAACAGATACGATCTATTCTGCGCGCTTTAAGCATATTGATGAGCTTCGCCGAATGAATGCGAACATCAAAGTGGAAGGCCGTTCTGCCATTGTCAACGGACCTATCCAGCTGCAAGGTGCCAAAGTAAAGGCGAGCGATCTGAGAGCCGGTGCTGCCCTTGTTGTAGCCGGCCTTATGGCTGAAGGCGTGACTGAAGTGACCGGCCTGGAGCATATCGATCGCGGATACAGTAATCTTGTTGAAAAACTGGAAGGTTTGGGAGCGACGATTTGGCGTGAAAAAATGACGCCTGAAGAATTAGAACAACTGAAAAGTTCCTGATTCGCTCTTTCAGGCTCTTTTTAATATGAATTTTGAAATACAGCTAAAATTTCACAAGGAATATCCTGGTATACAATAAATCAAAGAGCTACTCTCCCCATTCAGAGAGAAAGTTCTTACACCCAAGGGGAAAATCCAGCCCTGGGGATTTTTCCGAAAGTAACATCAACGAAAACAGCCTTCTTTTAAAAAAATCTGTCGCTCTCTGTTTAATGTGTTACAATATATTTATTATTATGTTATACAATTCATATATAAAAATATAATTGTGACACAGGAGGCAGAAACCGATGGAAAGAAGTTTATCAATGGAACTTGTACGTGTAACAGAAGGAGCAGCACTTGCGTCAGCCCGCTGGATGGGAAGAGGAAAGAAAAACGAAGCGGATGATGCAGCGACTTCTGCCATGAGAGATGTATTCGATACGGTACCGATGAAAGGCACTGTTGTCATTGGGGAAGGGGAAATGGATGAAGCCCCGATGCTCTATATTGGTGAAAAGTTGGGGACAGGCTATGGCCCTCGTGTAGACGTAGCGGTCGATCCCCTTGAAGGGACGAATATCGTTGCTTCCGGAGGCTGGAATGCTCTTGCCGTATTAGCGGTTGCGGACCATGGAAACCTGTTGAATGCTCCGGATATGTATATGGACAAGATAGCTGTTGGTCCTGAAGCGGTCGGACAGATAGACATCAATGCGTCGGTTTTAGATAACCTGAAGGCAGTCGCACGTGCGAAAAATAAAGATATCGAAGACGTTGTGGCAACGGTTTTGAACCGTGAACGCCATGCCCATATTATTGCGCAGCTGAGAGAAGCTGGTGCGAGAATTAAGCTGATCAACGACGGTGATGTAGCAGGTGCAATGAATACTGCATTTGACCACACTGGTGTCGATATCCTTTTTGGATCCGGTGGGGCTCCTGAAGGGGTTTTGGCCGCAGTCGCACTGAAATGTCTTGGAGGAGAAATCCAAGGTAAGCTGCTGCCGCAAAATGACGAAGAAGCAGAACGCTGTGAGCGCATGGGCCTTGATTGCAGCAAGATTCTCCGTATGGAAGACCTCGTAACTGGAGACGATGCCATCTTTGCTGCAACAGGCGTTACAGATGGCGAACTTCTACGCGGCGTACAGCTGAAAGGAACCCACGGGTTGACTCATTCGGTTGTCATGAGAGCCAAATCCGGCACTGTTCGTTTCATCGACGGCCGTCACAGCCTTCAGAAGAAACCTAACTTGGTTATGAAGTAAGCAATTATAAAGAGTTGATTGGGGCGGAAGATGCGTGAACTCCTGCGGGATAATGGGGCGTCTAGTTTCAGCGCCCGAGGTTACG
Organism: Bacillus sp. SG-1; assembly: GCF_000181495.1. Taxonomy (GTDB): domain Bacteria; phylum Bacillota; class Bacilli; order Bacillales; family Bacillaceae_B; genus Rossellomorea. The sequence continues at coordinate 952 of NZ_ABCF01000031.1, read as the reverse complement.
TACCCAGTGGAACGGACTTAGCGACTAGCGGATTTCGGTCTCTCTCCTTGCGATAAGTCAACAAGTTCATTTCCTCCACTCGATTAAAGAGGTATTTAGAAAAAATCGGCTTTTGGATTTTTTCTGTAAGAGGCTTCTCTGGTTAATGGTGCATTCTTGGTCAATGGGAAATGAACATCAACTCACTGCGTTCGTTGTGTTTCCTTTATCTAATGCGGAGACAGTCCAGTCCGTACGCCGCTGAACGGCCGCTTCCGCTTTTTAATTCACCGCCCGCCCCGCGGAGTCACACATCTGGGGCGGAGATCAACCACAACCAACCATGTGTATCTAGTAATTTACCGTGGTAGATAGCGTGCCGAAAATATTAACAATCGTCAGCTTTAATGGACTTATTCCACTGAAGCTGACATTCCTATATAAAGAGAGAAATAAGCGGGTATTCCTCTGCCCGAAAGACTTTTTCCTTCCCTTTCAATTCCTTTGTTGATTTCATCAGTAAAATATGATTAGATAGTAGTTGTTTTATTTTCGTATATAGTATAAAAAATACTTCACAAGAAATTGCTTCTTTATTTCTTCTAATTAATTTTCCAGCAATTTTTCCTATCATAACGGTCTCCATATGGTAGATTTCAAATAATCGAAGAGTGGTGTCTTTATGGAATTAACGATCAAAAGTCTAGAAAACATGAAACTGAAAGAGCTATATGAATTAGCGAGAGAGTACAAGATTTCCTACTACAGCAAGCTGACAAAAAAAGAGCTCATCTTTGCGATTCTAAAAGTCAGAGCCGAAAAAGAAGGCTATTTCTTTATGGAAGGTGTTCTGGAAATCATACAATCGGAAGGGTTCGGATTCCTGCGACCGATCAATTACTCGCCAAGCGCTGAAGATATTTATATTTCTGCTTCGCAAATCCGCCGTTTTGATCTTCGGAATGGGGACAAA
>NZ_ABCF01000032.1 GCF_000181495.1 Bacillus sp. SG-1 | reverse complement strand
TGAAAGTTATTACTGTCCATCATCCCCATTCATTCAGTTCAGCTGATTTTCCACCTTTGTCGATGGCATTGGGGTATTTTGATGGAGTGCATAAGGGACATCAAAAGGTGATCAACACGGCGGTCATGGAAGCTGAGAAACGCAACTTGAATAGTGCTGTCATGACATTCGACCCTCATCCTTCCGTGGTATTGGGGCGGAAACATAAGCATGTCCACTATATTACACCGCTTCAGGACAAAATTAAGCTGATGGAAACACTGGGTGTCGATTACTTGTTCATTGTCCGGTTCACTTCGGATTTTGCCAATCTGCATCCTCAGGAATACGTAGATCAATATATCATCAATATGAATGTAAAGCATGTATCCGCTGGTTTTGATTTCACTTACGGAAAGCTTGGAAAAGGGAATATGGAGACATTGCAATTCCATTCAAGAGGTGAATTCACCTATACAACGGTTCATAAGCTTACAGACCATGATGAGAAAATCAGTTCAACTGCTATCAGGAAAGCCCTTAGTGATGGAGAAACAGCTAAGGTGAGCAATCTCCTTGGCCGCTATTACACAACCTCGGGTACAGTGATCCACGGAGATAAGCGGGGAAGAAAAATCGGTTTCCCGACAGCCAATATTGAACTTTCTGATGACTACATCACTCCGAAGATAGGCGTATATGCAGTCAGGCTGTATGTCCAAAATCAATGGCATAACGGAGTGGCAAATCTGGGCTATAAGCCGACATTTAATAATCCGGAAGATAAGGCTTTATCCATCGAGGTTCACATCTTTGACTACAGTTCCTCTATCTATGGTGAAGAAGTGACAGTTGAATGGCATAATTATATCCGTTCAGAGAAGAAATTTGATGGAATCGAGCAATTGATTGCCCAGATTGAGAAAGATAAGCAGCAAGCTGTCGCTTACTTTCAAAAATTATTCGTTTAGACTTGATTTATTATATAAAAAGTAGTATTCTAATTAACGTATGACAATGAACCTTTACTTGGCAGCACGATTCACCAACGTTTGCTGGGTCACAGGGGATTTTGAAAGAATATTAGGAGGTGAAATGGATGGCTATCACACAAACACGTAAAAACGAATTAATCAACGAATTCAAAACTCATGAGAACGATACTGGTTCTGCAGAAGTTCAAATTGCTATCCTTACTGAAGAAATTAACACTTTGAACGACCATTTACGTACTCACAAGAAAGACCACCACTCTCGTCGCGGTCTTTTGAAAATGGTAGGTCGTCGTCGTAATCTTTTAACGTACCTACGTAATAAAGATGTTGCGCGCTACCGTGATTTGATCAACAAATTAGGTTTACGCCGATAAGCGACTCAGAAGCGGGATTTTTTCCCGCTTTTTATTTAGGTTTAAGGCATACACCTTAAGGGAAATACTGCTAATCAAACAATCAAGAATGAAACAGCAAAAAGCATTTTGCTTTTTCATTTTTGATTGTTTACTTTCAAACTTTTGAAAGTTTGCGGATTTGTTCGCTAGCCAGTATTTTTCCATGGTTGTGCTGATGACTTTATAATTCTGGAAAGCGCCCCAACAGGGAATATTCCTTGACAGGATTAGTCAAAATACATATAAAAGTCGCTTATTTCAATTAAAAATTGTGTATATATCTGCTTCAAGGGTATGAGAGAAACCGAATACTCTTAATTGAGAAGTAAAGAGAGGGGTTCATTATGGAACAAGAAACAAAAGAATTTTCCATAGATTGGGCAGGCAGGAAATTAACAGTAGAATATGGTCAGCTGGCAAAACAGGCAAACGGAGCAGTGATGATCCGCTACGGAGATACGGCAGTACTAAGTACAGCTACAGCATCAAAGCAGCCTAAGCCGCTGGATTTCTTCCCGTTGACTGTCAACTATGAAGAGCGTTTGTATGCAGTAGGTAAAATCCCTGGAGGATTCATTAAACGTGAGGGCCGCCCTAGTGAAAGAGCAGTTCTGACCAGCCGATTGATTGACCGTCCAATCCGTCCATTGTTTGCCGATGGATTCAGAAATGAAGTTCAAGTAATCAGCATGGTTATGAGTGTGGATCAGGATTGTTCATCCGAGATGGCTGCAATGTTCGGTTCCTCATTGGCACTGACTGTTTCTGATATCCCGTTTGAAGGACCAATTGCAGGTGTTCAAGTCGGGCTGATCGATGGCGAATTCATTATCAACCCTAATGTAGACCAATTGGAAAAAAGTGAAATCAACTTGATTGTTGCCGGTACAAAAGATGCTATCAACATGGTTGAAGCAGGTGCTGATGAAGTTCCTGAAGAAACGATGCTTGAAGCGATCATGTTCGGTCATGAAGAAATCAAAAGGTTGATTTCCTTCCAAGAAGAAATTGCTGCGCAGGTTGGCAAGGAAAAGATGGAAGTTGAACTTTACCAAATCGATCAAGACATAGAAGCCGAAGTTCGTGGGATCTGTGAAGAAGATATGATCAAAGCGATCCAGGTGCAGGAAAAGCATGCACGTGAAGCGGCAATCAAAGAGGTTAAAGATGATGTCATCGCTAAATTCGAAGAGAAGGAAGCGGATGAAGCTCAGCTTAAACAAGTGAAGCAGGTACTGGACAAGCTTGTAAAGGGTGAAGTCCGCCGCTTGATTACAGAAGAAAAACTACGTCCCGACGGCCGTGGGCTTGACGAAATCCGTCCACTGGCTTCTCAAGTAGGACTTCTTCCAAGAACTCACGGTTCAGGTTTGTTCACTCGTGGACAGACTCAGGCACTGAGCATTTGTACGCTAGGTGCAATGGGAGATGTTCAAGTTATCGATGGTTTAGGTTTGGAAGAATCCAAACGCTTCATGCACCATTACAACTTCCCATTATTCAGTGTAGGGGAGACGGGTCCTATACGTGGTCCTGGACGCCGTGAAATCGGACATGGAGCATTAGGTGAAAGAGCACTTGAGCCTATCATTCCAAATGAAAAGGACTTCCCTTATACAATCCGTATTGTTTCCGAGGTACTGGAATCCAACGGTTCCACTTCTCAGGCAAGCATTTGCGCAAGTACATTGGCAATGATGGATGCGGGTGTTCCTATTAAAGCCCCGGTAGCGGGTATTGCAATGGGTCTGATTCAATCAGGTGAACATTACTCCATTCTTACAGATATCCAAGGCATGGAAGACCATTTGGGTGACATGGACTTTAAAGTCGCAGGTACGGCTAAAGGTGTAACTGCCCTGCAAATGGATATCAAGATTGAAGGACTTTCAAGGGAAATTCTTGAAGAAGCATTACAGCAGGCTAAGAGCGGTCGTATGCATATCCTGGACAGTATGCTTTCTACAATTTCTGAATCACGCAGCAAGTTGTCACAATATGCACCGAAAATCCTTACGATGCACATCAATCCTGATAAAATCAGAGATGTTATCGGGCCGAGCGGTAAACAGATCAATAAGATCATTGAAGAAACCGGCGTAAAGATTGACATCGAACAAGACGGTTCAGTATTCATCTCATCAACTGATGAAGAGATGAATAAAAAGGCCAAAAAGATCATCGAAGATATCGTTCGTGAAGTCGAAGTCGGTCAGTTGTACCTTGGTAAAGTAAAACGAATCGAGAAATTCGGTGCGTTTGTTGAAATCTTCAACGGTAAAGATGGTCTGGTTCATATCTCTGAACTTGCAGAGGAAAGAATCGGCAAAGTTGAAGATGTTGTCAGCATCGGTGACGAACTTCTTGTAAAAGTAACTGAAATTGATAGACAAGGCCGTGTGAACCTTTCACGCAAAGCAGTATTAAAAGAGCAGCGTGAAAAAGAGGAGCAGGCACAGAAATAATCCGAATGGAAGCTGACCGGAAACGGTTGGCTTCTTTTTATATCATGGGATAAGTCTTTAAAACATTTAGAGGTGAATTATATAATCCATTCTTGGTGTGTTACGGCTATTCACATTAATTTAGTTTTGATCTTAATTTCTTAACCTTTTGCCGGAATTATGGGGGGGTGCAGTTTTGAATTTGCAAACTACTTCTTGTTGGACTAATAGACAATCAGATCACGTTTTTCACACGTCATTTATTTAAAATGAAAACCTATCCCTAACCGAACCAATATAACCCGGTAAAATCCTCATCTGCTAAACAGCCTAAGTTCTACCTTGTCCCTGTTCATCATATGCTGTTAATGATAAGAAAGGGTGAGGAAGGATGAATTATAAGGTATTAATTGGGATGACCGTCTGTGTCGTTGCTGCCATCATATCTGTCAGCAATCCTATGACATCACAATATGTATCAAGTTTGAAAGAGGGACCAGTTTCAGCCGTTGATGCAAAACCTGAAAAATTAATGGACATAATTAAACAAGAAGCCGAAAAATTCGAAGTCCCACCGATTGATGCAAAGAATGATCCTGTTTGGAAAGGAACACCTGGTTATAATGGCTTAGAGGTGAATATTAAGAGTTCTTATGAGAAAATGAAGGATGAAGGCGTGTTTGACAGCGACCGTTTAGTATTTGACCAGGTATCTCCTGAAGTACACCTGTCAGATCTGCCTCCGCTTCCTATTTATAGAGGGAATCCGGAAAAACCCATGGCTTCGTTTATAATTAATGTAGCATGGGGAAATGAATACATACCGGATATGCTTGCGACGCTGAAGAAGCATCAGGTATATGCGACTTTCTTTTTAGAGGGACGATGGGTAAAGGAAAATCCTGATCTGGCAAAAATGATTGCCGATTCAGGACATGAAATAGGAAATCACTCTTATTCCCATCCTAAAATGGAGACACTTTCAGGGGCGAGAATCAGGGAGGAAATTTCGAAGACGAACGACATTATTGAAGCGACAACAGGCAAAAGAGTGAAATTATTCGGTCCGCCAAGCGGAGGCTTTAATGAGGAAGTCGTTAAAATTGCCGGCGAGTACAAAATGAAGACGATTTTATGGAGTGTCGATACAATAGACTGGCAAAAACCTGTACCAAATGTCATAGTAGAGAGAGTCACATCAAAACTTCATAACGGTGCGCTCATTCTGATGCACCCCACAGCATCTACATCCACAGCATTGCCTGCACTTATTGCAGCCATTAAACAGGAAGAATTAAGAATTGGAACAGTCTCTAGTTTACTGAAGGAAGAAAGAATTATAAAAACAGGAAATAATTCTCTCCTAAAAGGAAAAAGTAATCATAAGAACTAGTAGATGTTGACAACATGAACAGGAGGAATTTTTTTGATTAATAAATATACGTGCTCAAATGGTCTAAGAATAGTTCTGGAAGAAATTCCGACTGTCCGTTCCGTTGCAATCGGGATATGGATCGGTACGGGATCCCGTCATGAGAATAAAGAAAATAACGGGATTTCGCATTTCCTTGAACATATGTTTTTTAAAGGGACGGAAACAAGAAGTGCACGCGAAATCGCTGAATCCTTTGACAGCATTGGCGGCCAGGTGAATGCCTTTACTTCCAAGGAATATACATGCTACTATGCAAAGGTCCTGGACAACCATGCTAAATATGCTTTAGAAACCCTTGCCGACATGTTTTTTAATTCTGCTTTCGATGAAGAGGAATTAAAGAAGGAAAAGAATGTAGTATATGAAGAAATTAAAATGTATGAAGACACGCCGGATGACATCGTTCATGATGTTTTAAGCAAGGCAGTATATGAAAACCATCCATTGGGATATCCGATTCTGGGTACCGAAGAAACGCTTGATACCTTTAATGGCCAAACATTAAGAGAATATATGCATAACATGTATACTCCTGATGATGTAGTTATCTCTGTTGCAGGGAATATTGATGCTTCTTTTATCAAGGAAGTCGAAAAGCTGTTCGGGCAGTATGAAGGCGGGAAAGGTCATGAGCAAAATGCAAAACCATCTTTCCACCACAATAAAGTTTCCAAGAAAAAAGAGACGGAGCAGGCACATCTATGCCTTGGATATCCTGGATTGCAAATCGGTCATGATGATATCTACAGCCTGATCGTTTTGAACAATGTACTGGGAGGAAGCATGTCCTCACGCTTATTCCAGGAGGTAAGGGAGCAAAGAGGATTGGCTTATTCTGTGTTCTCTTATCACTCTGCCTATGAAGACAGCGGGATGCTGACCATTTACGGCGGAACGGGAGCTAAGCAATTGAACCAGCTGTTTGACACAGTCCAGTCCACACTTGCTACATTGAAAGCAGAAGGAATCTCTTCCAAAGAATTATCAAACAGCAAGGAACAGTTAAAAGGGAATCTGATGCTCAGCCTTGAAAGCACCAACAGCAGAATGAGCAGAAACGGAAAGAATGAACTGTTATTGAAAAAGCATCGCTCACTTGATGAAATCGTCGATGAGATTGATGGCGTGACAATTGACAGGGTTAATAACCTGGGCAACGAAATTTTCAATAATGATTTCTCTGTTGCTTTAATCAGTCCAGATGGCGAAATGCCAACAAATATAAAGAATTCTTAAATAAAAGCTTCAGTCCCTTGGGTCTGAAGCTTTTTTGTGTATGTATGAATCACGGTGCTTATCTTTTAGCCATGCTTAAGTCACCGCGTGGATCCTCTTTTCAAAACGCTCAATACAGTTACAAATTTGCAAACTTACTTCTAAAATGGAAAAGCACTTTATACATTAGTTATAAGGATTCTGTTAGGTTGCGAGCTAAAACGAAGGAAGGACAATAATGATAAAGAGCGGAGGATTCATATGCGGCTTAGTGAATTGAGCGGAAAGGAAATAGTGGATTTTAAAAGAGCAGAAAGACTGGGTGTACTGGGGCAGACTGACCTGGAATTCAATGAGCGGACAGGGCAGATCAATGCACTGGTGATTCCGACAGGAAAGTGGATGAGAAAACAAAACAGCGAGATCAGGGTACCCTGGCACCATATACGGACCATAGGATCTGATATGATTATCCTTGAAGTAGCGGAAGAGCAATAGATGTCCTGAAGATGCCTGGTAGATAAACACAAAGTGTCTTAATTGAAAATATGGTATAGAGTAAGATCCCTTCTTTGGAGGGATTTTTTGTTTGGTCTGAGGAATGGTCCGTATTTTCTCGGTCTGCATGAAAACTTGTCAATTCCCCTGAGTAATAGTCCGTAGCTACTTGTTCCCTCTAAAAATTTGGTTCATTCAACTGAGAAACAGTCCCCATCTCATGCTAAGCAAACGGCCACATCCCCAATAAACTGTCCGTTACCATACGAAAATTCAGCGTATTGCGGATATCTCGTCCTCCTGCCTGTAAATACAACATCTACCTCTTTGACTCCTTCCTCTCGTGCAGGAGACCTCCAGTTACAATAACAGCAATGATGCATACGCTATTCTAATCATTAATAGGCGCAATCTCTGATAAACCTCAGCCGACATGTACACAAAACCTGCAAAACAGAGGTTGAATGATTATATTGGTTAATTTCCTTCCGCCACTCACCTATTGCGATCACCCTTCATACAATGTTGAAGTGATAAACCTTTGCAGGTGGCAACGCGATTACGTTAAAAGAAGGTGAAAGCATTGATGTTGACTGGAATGCAGATCGCAGTCTTAGGCGGAGATGCTCGTCAACTCGAGATTATTCGTAAGCTTACAGAGCTCGATGCGAAAATATCCTTGATAGGATTTGAACAATTGGACCATGCTTTTACAGGTGCGGTTAAAGAAAAGATAGATGAAGTTGAATTTAATTCAGTGGACGCAATCATTCTGCCCGTTCCGGGGACCAACCTGGAAGGAGAAATTGAAACAATTTTCTCTAATGAAAAAATAAAGCTTACTGAAGAGATTCTGAAGGAAACTCCTTCGCATTGTAAAGTCTATTCAGGGATAACGAACAAGTACTTGAGTACCATAACTTCTTCAACAAAGAGAGAACTGGTGCAGCTTTTTGAACGGGATGATGTGGCAATTTATAACTCCATTCCAACAGTGGAAGGGACTATCATGATGGCAATACAACATACCGATTTTACCATACACGGTTCCAAACTGATCGTGCTGGGTCTGGGGCGTGTAGGAATGAGTGTAGCAAGGACCTTCCACCATCTAGGCGCACGGGTAAGGGTCGGGGCGAGAAAGAGTGAACATTTGGCACGAATTACGGAAATGGGCCTTCAGCCGTTTCACTTGGATGACTTAGAAGACGAGGTAAAAGATTGTGACATGTGTATCAATACCATTCCGGCACAAGTGGTTAAAGCCGGTGTCATTGCCAAGATGCCTGCACATACTCTCATCATCGACCTTGCATCCAAGCCGGGCGGAACGGATTTCAGGTATGCCGAAAAGCGTGGTGTGAAAGCATTGCTGGCACCGGGGCTGCCTGGTATTGTGGCTCCGAAATCAGCGGGGCAAATTCTCGCAAACGTATTGTCCCAGCTTTTGCTTCAAGATCTAACATCAAGAAAGGAGTAATCTGCATGAGTGTTAAAGGAAAACGAATCGGATTTGGCTTGACGGGTTCGCATTGTACCTATGATGCAGTATTTCCAGAGATTGAAAGACTGGTGAACGAAGGAGCCGAAGTCATCCCTGTAGTAACGTCTACAGTTAAGCATACGGTGACAAGATTTGGAGATGGAGAAGACTGGATTAAAAGGATTGAGGAAGTAACGGGCAATAAAGTAGTTGATACAATCGTAAAAGCCGAGCCGCTTGGACCTAAGCTGCCGCTTGACTGTATGGTCATTGCCCCATTAACAGGTAATTCAATGAGCAAATTTGCTAATGCAATGACAGATTCACCAGTGCTGATGGCTGCTAAAGCGACACTAAGGAACCACCGGCCGGTCGTTGTTGGTATTTCGACTAATGATGCATTGGGTCTGAACGGTGTTAACTTAATGAAACTGATTTCCGCAAAAGATATTTATTTCATCCCGTTTGGGCAGGATGATCCTGAAAAGAAACCGAAATCTATGGTTGCGAGAATGACGAGATTACTTGAGACAGTCGAAGCTGCAATGGAAGGTAAGCAACTGCAGCCCGTAGTAGTGGAGAGATATCTCGATCAATAAATGAAGCTCTGAATTTCCCTGAAGATTCGTGGTGAATGGGAGCTTTCTCCTCACATCGAACGAATGCCGCTCCATCCCGGGGGCGGTTTTGGCTTGCCCGGAAAAGGGGGGCTTGGACGGGAAAATAATTTCCCTTATAAATAATTCCAACTGGGTTGAAGAAAAAATGATATTGTCCGACTATTGTTTATGATAAAATACTCTTTATTACGGTAAATGATTAAATTGTTTTCAATCTGAAAAATTATAGTTTTAGATTTATATGGTCTGGAAGGAGAATACAATATGAATGCAAAAGGGTTTCATGTAGCGGTTGTCGGTGCAACAGGTGCAGTCGGCCAACAAATGATCAAAACATTGGAGAGCAGGGATTTTCCGATAGAAAAATTGACTCTTTTATCTTCTGCTCGTTCCGCGGGTAAGAAAGTTACTTATAAAGGTGAAGAACTTACGGTTCAGGAGGCAAAGCCTGAAATTTTTGACGGTATTGATATTGCCCTGTTCAGCGCAGGTGGAAGCGTGTCTAAAGAATTGGCACCGGAAGCGGCAAAGCGTGGTGCTATCTGTATTGATAACACAAGTGCTTTTAGGATGGACCCTGAGGTTCCACTGGTAGTTCCTGAGGTAAACGAGGAGGAAATCAGAAACCATAAAGGGATAATTGCAAATCCAAACTGTTCCACAATTCAAATGGTGGCTGCACTTGAGCCGGTCCGCCAAAAATACGGACTTGCAAAAGTCATCGTTTCAACTTATCAAGCTGTTTCAGGAGCTGGTGCGGCTGCAATTGATGAACTTCATGAGCAAACGCAGGCAATCTTAAACGGCGAAGAGCCTAAAGCGGAAGTTCTTCCGGTGAAGAGTGGTAAGAAACATCATCAGATTGCTTTTAATGCCGTTCCTCAAATTGATAATTTTGAAGAAAATGGATATACATTTGAAGAGATGAAAATGATTAATGAAACAAAGAAAATCATGTCTATGCCTGAATTAAAAGTGGCTGCGACTTGTGTAAGGCTTCCAATTGTCACGGGACATTCTGAATCTGTATATTTTGAAATTAAAGATGAGAATGTGACTGCGGAAGATATCAAGTCTTTATTGAAAGACGCACCAGGTATCGTACTGCAGGATTCACCTGAAGACCAGCTGTATCCGATGCCGGCAAATGCAGTGGGCAGCAATGATATATTCGTAGGCAGGATCAGGAAAGATCTTGATGATAATCATGGTTTCCATATGTGGGTTGTTTCTGACAATCTGCTGAAGGGTGCTGCATGGAATTCTGTTCAAATCGCAGAGAGCCTGGTCAAACTAGACTTAATTACAAAGTAATAAGCAGCATGAGAGGTACTTCCACTAATGAATATTTCTTTCATCGCAGAAAATTTTGCAGCAAACCTCTTGTTTTTATATTAAAAACATTGGGGTGTAGAAATGAAGATAACTGTTCAAAAGTATGGAGGTACATCGGTTCGTGATGAAATAGGCCGTAAAAAAGCGTCTGCACATGTTATGAGGGCGATAGAAGATGGTTATAAAGTTGTAGTGGTCGTGTCGGCCATGGGGAGAAAGGGAGAGCCTTATTCTACAGACACCTTACTCTCGTTGATTAATGGAAAAGATACGAAAGTGAGCAGAAGAGAACAGGATCTCCTGCTTTCCTGCGGGGAAACAGTTTCCACCGTCGTATTTACAAATCTGCTATTAGAGCAGGGGATCAAAGCAACGGCACTGACTGGAGCTCAAGCAGGCTTCCATACGAACAGTGACCATACCAATGCAAAAATAACCGACATGAAATGTGACCGTTTACTGTCTGAGCTTAAAGAATGCCAGGCTGTAGTCGTTGCAGGGTTTCAGGGGATTTCCCCTAAAGGAGAAATTACAACCATTGGCCGGGGAGGCAGTGACACATCAGCGGCCGCGCTGGGTGCTGCACTGAAAGCTGAATGGGTAGATATTTTTACAGATGTAGAAGGCGTCATGACGGCCGATCCAAGGGTGACAGATAAAGCAAGGCCGCTGGCTGTAATCTCTTATAACGAGGTTTGCAACCTGGCCAATCAGGGAGCTAAAGTGATCCATCCCCGTGCTGTGGAAATTGCCATGGAGGCAAGGGTCCCTATCCGGATACGTTCCACTTATTCTGATAATCTTGGCACATTGGTAACTTCTTTGGAGAAGAAGAAGGCAAAGGGGCTGGAGAGCGGAACCGTGACTGGCATTGCGCATGTTGAAAATTTGTCGCAGATCAAAGTGTTCGCCAAAAAAGAGCAGTATAATCTGCAGTCCGAAGTATTCAAGGCAATGGCCAATGAAAACATCTCTGTCGACTTCATCAACATTTCCCCTCAAGGAGTTGTCTATACGGTTCCCTCGGATTTGACTTCAAGGGCGTTCGGTGTACTGAAGAACCTGGGTCACGATCCCTTAATAGAGACAGAATGTGCAAAAGTCTCTGTAGTCGGTGCGGGGATGAAAGGGGTCCCAGGAGTAACGGCTGCAATCGTGACTGCGCTTTCTGAAAATAATATCCGCATACTTCAATCGGCAGACAGCCACACAACTATCTGGGTGCTGATCAAAGAGAAAGATTTAAAAACTGCAGTGAATGCTCTGCATGACTCTTTTCAACTGGAGGCAGATAAGAGTACACTGGAGATAGACGAATAAAAAGGAGTGGAGAGTAGTGCATTTTGGCCGTGTATCAACAGCAATGGTTACACCATTTGATAACAAAGGAAATGTTGACTTTCAAAAAACAACGTTACTTGTAAACTATCTTATTGAAAATGGATCTGATTCTCTAGTAGTCGGGGGGACGACAGGAGAGTCTCCTACTCTATCTCAAGAGGAAAAGCTTGCTCTTTTCCGCCATGTCGTTAAAGCAGTTAACGGCAGGGTGCCGGTAGTGGCAGGTACGGGAAGCAACAATACTTATGCATCCGTAGAGTTTACAAAAAAAGCAGCGGAAACCGGCATCGATGCGGTAATGGTCGTTGCACCATATTACAATAAGCCAAGTCAGGAAGGATTGTACCAGCATTTCAAAGCAGTTGCCGAAGCTACAACACTTCCGGTCATGCTTTATAATGTCCCTGGCCGTGCTGTAACAAAAATCGCTCCTGAAACCATCATCAGGCTTTCTGAGATTGAAAACATCACTTCGGTTAAGGAAGCAAGCGGGGACTTGGATGCGATGACGGAAATCATTGCAAATACTCCGGATGAATTCCTATTATACAGCGGTGATGATGGCTTGACACTTCCTGTCTTGTCTATCGGCGGAACAGGCATTGTGTCAGTAGCTTCACATGTGATCGGAAATGAAATGCAGGAAATGGTCAAGAACTTCCTTGAAGGCAATTTGCGTGAAGCGTCCAAACTTCATGGGAAACTACTTCCTGTCATGAATGAATTATTTGCTGCCCCGAGTCCTGCGCCGGTTAAGACGGCTCTGCAATTGAAGGGATTGGATGTCGGGTCTGTAAGACTTCCTCTCCTCCCACTGACGGAAGAGGAAAGAAAACGACTTACTGCAGTTCTTGAACTGAACTAATTCACAAAAAACCGCTTGCCGAAAGATTTTCGGAAGCGGTTTTTGTTTACATCGGTGAAAAAATAAAAAATGATGCCCCGCGCTCAGTCCGCGAGGTACATCATCGGGCAAAAAATCACAAAATGATTCCCCGCGCACAGCCCGCGAGGTACATCATTGGTGAGAAATCTTAAAATGATGCCCCGCGCTCAGTCCGCCCAGTACTTTATTGGCACCCCAAAAAAAATAATGCCCCCTTCCCATCCAAAATGGAACTTCAACGCACCCAAATCCCCTGAATGATACCGCTCGACCACCACGCAAGTGCTTTTTACCATTAAAATCTTTTAAAACCTCACTAAAAGTAAACTCAATCGGGTATAGAGAACTGAGCATAACCATACAAAGACCCACGAAAAAACAGGGGAATTGCATAATATTTTGAATTTAATGACCGATTGTGAGGATTTTCGTTGTAAAGATAAAATCTCATAAAGTATAATGAATCTAACTGATTAATGATCGGGAATTACAACATAGGAGGAAAACGACATTGAGCAAGAAAAAGAATGAAAGTATAAAGATCATTCCCCTCGGAGGAGTCGGGGAGATAGGCAAGAACATGTATGTGATCGAAGTGGATGAGGAGATCTTTGTAATCGATGCAGGGCTAATGTTCCCAGAAGATGAAATGTTCGGAATTGATATGGTGATACCGGATATTCAGTATCTCGTGGAAAATAAAGAACGTGTTAAAGGAATTTTCCTTACTCATGGACATGAAGATGCAATTGGTGCAATTACGTATGTCCTTAGAAAAATCAAAGCCCCTGTATATGGGACAAAATTGACTAATGCCTTAGTAAAGGGCAGGCTTAAGGACGAAGAATTCAAGGAAGATATCAAATTCTATAATGTCCACTCAGACAGTAAACTGTATTTTGGCGGAGTCGACGTTACGTTCTTCAGAACTACTCACAGCATTCCTGATTCAGTAGGGGTCAGCATCAATACGTCGGAAGGATCCATTGTACATACGGGAGAGTTTAAGTTCGACCAGGCAGCTAAAGGTCTGTACCGTCCTGATATGGGGAAAATGGCGAAGATTGGCGATAATGGGGTGCTTTGTCTTCTGTCTGACAGTACAGAAGCGGAAAGACCGGGATATACAACATCTGAAGAAGTCATCGCCAATCAACTGAATTCTGCATTTCATGCTGCAAAACACAGAATCATCGTTGCGAGTTATGCTTCTAACCTGATCAGGATTCAACAGGTATTTGATGCAGCTTCTAAAAATAACAGAAAAGTAGCTGTAGTCGGCAAAAGCCTTGAAAGAGTATATGAAATCGCTTTAAATCTGGGATACCTTCAGATCAAGGAAGATGTCATCATTCCTATCCAGGACATTTCTAAATACAATGACGATGAAGTCGTCATCATTGCTACTGGAGATCAAGGGGAGCCATTCGAAGTATTGCAGAGAATGGCTAAGCAAAACCATAAGCTTGTGAATATACAGGATGGGGACACAGTCTTTATTACGGCCACTCCATCCCATGGAATGGAGCTTACGATGTCGAAAACGGTGGACATGCTTTACCGATCAGGCGCAAACGTCCTGACAGCGAATAAAAAAGTCCATGTGTCGGGTCACGGAAGCCAGGAAGACTTGAAGCTTATGCTGAACTTAATGAAACCTAAATATTTCATTCCGATTCAGGGAGAATACAGAATGCTGATTGCACACAGCAAGATTGCCAATTCAGTCGGCATTTCCCATAACAGGGTCTTCATCCTTGATAAAGGGGATGTAGCTCAATATAAAGATGGAAAAATGAAGATGAGCGGCAGAGTGCAAGCAGGGAATGTCCTCATTGACGGAATCGGTGTCGGTGATGTTGGAAATATTGTTCTCCGTGACAGAAAATTGCTTTCACAGGACGGAATTTTCATTGTCGTCGTAACATTAAGCCGTAAAGGAAAAACGCTGGTCTCAGGACCTGAAATAATCTCCCGCGGTTTTGTGTATGTCCGCGAATCGGAAAAGCTGATGGATGAGTCTACACAGCTTGTAAAACAAATCGTTGATGGTTACCTTGCAAAAGGGACTTTCGAATGGTCCAACATTAAGCAGGATATCCGCGATCAACTGAACCACCTTCTTTTCGGCAGAACAAGAAGAAGGCCAATGATCCTGCCAATTATAATGGAAGTATAAGCATAATGAAGCACATGAAAGAGCTGACCAGGTGGTCGGCTCTTTTTCCATTTAACACATTAACGCACTAAGAGGGACTGTCCCTCTTAGTGCGTTAATGTGTTAAAGTTACTTTGCTTTGTCAAGCTATGCATGAATTGAATTTCGACATCATGAAAATACTATTCCTATTATTGTTTTAAGAAGGAGAGTGTCTGGTGTAATGAATTTCAGCATGAATCAAAATCAATCTAATAAAAACGAAGAAAAAGAAAAAGAGGGTAAGCCTTCAGGGTTAATGGAAAAAATTCAACAGCTTGGCCAGACGAATGTGCCGCAGCTTTCAAATGATTCCAATATCCATTGCTTGACGATTGTAGGCCAGATTGAAGGGCATATGCAGCTCCCTCCGCAAAATAAGACAACTAAATATGAGCATGTCATTCCTCAGTTGGTGGCAATTGAACAGAATCCCAAGATAGAAGATTGCTGGTGGTGCTGAATACAGTAGGAGGAGATGTTGAAGCAGACTGGCCATCTCAGAAATGCTGGCCTCCCTTTCAAGCCACCGTCTCATTGTACTTGGAGGAGGCCATTCAATAGGTGTTCCATTGCTGTTTCGTGTGATTATTCTTTCATAGCCGGTACCGCGACTATGACCATCCACCCAGTGAGACTAACAGGACTGGTCATCGGGGTTCCGCAAACGTTTGAGTACCTGGATAAAATGCAGGACAGGGTTGTTAATTTTGTTACAAGGCATTCCAAGGTGACGGAAGAAGATTTCAAAGAATTAATGTTTGCCAAAGGCAATTTGACAAGAGATATCGGAACCAATGTTGTAGGAGAAGATGCGGTGAAGTACGGGTTGATTGATGGAGTCGGCGGTGTCGGTGAAGCTATCAAAAAATTGAACGAACTTATCGAACTTAAGGGTGGCACTAAGGAAGAAGGGATCATTCAATGATCCTTCATACTACTGTTCCCCAGGAACTCATATTTCCGACTGAGCAAAGTGCCTATTCCCAGCAGACTGTCGTTGAGTGGCAGGGAATTCCTTTGCTTGTTGAGCAGTCCCAGCAGCAATATAAAGTGATCAGAGTGATGAGCAGCGATCCGGCCCACTATTTGAATGATCAAATTTGTCCCGGACAGTATCTGCAAATGTAATCTTTCCATTGATTTTCGCCAATGAGAGTATATGATATAATAGATGGAGAAAGCGGCAATAAATAGCAACTCAAGGACTAACTTTCCGAAATATACGGGACTGGTATTTACCGCTGATGATGGAGCGGTACATACCAGCCCTTTCTTCATCTATATGATTCAGTCAGCAAACAGTCGGGAAATCCCAAGGCCTGGGAATAACAGCATAATATAAGAGAATTTAGGTGAAAGAACATTGGCGAAAAGGAAAAGAAGAAGAAGTGAAAAATCCAGCAATATTAAACAAACGATAAAATACGAATTAATTGGCATGCTGATGATAGCACTGAGCTTAATAGCGATCATCCAGCTGGGGGCAGTCGGTAAAGCATTTGTTCACTTCTTTCGTTTTTTCCTCGGTGAATGGTATATGCTTGCGTTTGTAGGCATGTTGGTTACTGCAGGATATATGATGATTAAGAGGGAACTTCCCAATTTCTTTTCGAGAAGGCTCGCCGGGCTATACATAATTTTAATAAGCACATTGCTCCTCAGCCATGTAAAGCTGTTTGAACTGCTTTCCAATGATGGTGCATTTCAGAATCCAAGTGTAATTGCAAACACTTGGGAGCTTTATTGGATGGAAGTACGAGGGGAATCCAGCACATCGGATCTTGGCGGTGGAATAGTAGGATCCATTCTATATGCAGTTTCTTTTTTCCTGTTTGATTCGGCCGGGACTAAAATCCTGTGTATGGCGTTAATTGCTATTGGCCTTGTCCTCATTACAGGCAAGTCATTTGGAACAGCCCTAGGCAAAATGGGGAATGCATCAACTGAATTTATCAGCAACCAATGGACAGCTTTCAGCGAAGATATGAAAGAGTGGAAAGAAGAAAGACTTGAGAAAAAGGAAGAAAAGCAGCAAAAGAAAAAAGAAAAAGTGAAAGAAAAAGCAGAAGTGGAATCAATGGAGGTACCGGCTGAAGAGGCGAAGGTCGAGCCGATTATTTCCAGTTTCAATGAAAGAGCCTATCCAGCAGAAACAGTTCCTGCAGGTGGAGAAGCAGAATCACTTCCTCCTTCCCCTGATGGAGTTGAAAATAAGGACGGAGATACACCGACTCCGTCTGCAGGAGACGATGAAGCTCCGCCCATTACGTTTACTGAGGTGGAAAATAAGGACTACACACTTCCGCCTATTTCAATATTAGCCAGACCCAGCCAGACAGATCAAAGCAATGAATATCAATTGATCCATGCCAATGCAGCAAAGCTTGAACGTACCTTCCAAAGCTTTGGTGTTAAAGCAAAGGTAACACAAGTTCACCTTGGACCGGCCGTTACAAAATATGAAGTTCATCCCGATACTGGAGTGAAAGTAAGCAAAATCGTCAACCTTAGTGATGACCTTGCACTGGCACTTGCTGCGAAGGACATCAGAATTGAAGCACCAATTCCCGGTAAATCCGCTATTGGGATTGAAGTGCCCAATTCTGAAGTGGCGATGGTGTCCTTAAGGGAAGTCCTTGAATCCAAGTCCAATGATAAGCCAAACTCAAAACTATTGATTGGCCTTGGCCGTGACATAACAGGTGAAGCTGTGTTGGCTGAATTGAACAAGATGCCCCATTTGCTTGTTGCAGGTGCAACAGGAAGCGGTAAAAGTGTATGTATCAACGGCATCATAACAAGCATACTGATGAGGGCAAAACCACATGAAGTCAAACTGATGATGATCGACCCTAAAATGGTGGAGCTGAATGTCTATAACGGAGTGCCGCATTTGCTGGCACCAGTTGTAACGGATGCTAAAAAAGCTTCGCAGGCATTAAAGAAGGTAGTAAGTGAAATGGAGAGAAGATATGAGTTATTCTCCCACACAGGCACCAGAAATATTGAAGGATACAACGACCATATCAAAAGGCATAACCAGGAAAATGAGGAAAAACAGCCTGAGCTTCCTTATATTGTCGTTATAGTGGATGAGTTGGCGGACTTGATGATGGTGGCATCCAGTGATGTAGAGGATGCAATTACCCGTCTTGCCCAAATGGCCCGAGCGGCCGGCATTCATTTGATAATTGCCACACAGCGGCCGTCTGTTGACGTTATCACAGGGGTCATTAAAGCGAACATTCCATCCAGGATAGCATTTGCCGTTTCTTCACAGACGGATTCAAGGACCATATTGGACAGCGGGGGTGCAGAGAAGCTTCTGGGCCGCGGAGACATGCTGTTCATTCCGGTCGGAGCTTCAAAACCGACAAGGGTACAGGGAGCGTTCCTATCTGACGAAGAAGTGGAAGAGGTCGTGGATTACGTAATCGGCCAGCAAAGAGCACAGTATCAAGAAGAAATGATTCCGGATGAAGTACCGGAAGGAGACAGTTCAGCTTCGGTAGATGACGATCTTTATGATGAAGCTGTACAGTTAATTGCAGAAATGCAGACAGCCTCTGTTTCAATGCTGCAGAGAAGATTCAGAGTAGGCTACACAAGAGCTGCAAGGTTGATAGATGCCATGGAAGAGCGAGGGGTCGTCGGCCCTTATGAAGGAAGTAAGCCTAGAGCCGTTTTGATTGGAAAACCTTCTGAAGAACATTCATCATAACGAACTGTCCGGAATTATTCCGGACAGTTTTTTGTGGGAAAATCAGGGATTTAATAGCCGATAGGTCCTTCATTGAAAAAGAACCTTAAGAAACAATAGGATAACCTGATAAGAAGGGAAGAAAAAGTTGTAAGCGTTTTTTCACCTGGAAAAAAATAAATGTGAGGTAGTGAGGTCAGACCTCTATCCTTCTAGCTCTTTAATGTGTTATACTTTATTAAGCGCTTACATTAGCTTCTCTTACTTGAAAATGTCGTCTTCAATAAATTCCCATGCCGGCAAAACAGCCCATTCTTGCCATTGAAAATTTAGAAAGTTTCGATTTTCTGCTTTTTTCGACAAAAATCTAATAATCTATTTATTTATTTTTTTAAAAATGATATAGTATTTTGGATTAGTAGGAAAGATATACATCATAGTCTGGTGTCTTGAGAAAAAATGGTGGTGGTTCATGGATGACGATAAAAGCAGACAATAGGCATTTGTACTTACAAGTGATCGACCGTCTAAAAAAAGATATTGAAGAAGGTCTGTATCAAGAAAGAGAAAAGCTGCCTTCTGAATTCGATCTCGCGAAACAGCTGGGAGTAAGCCGGGCGACACTGAGAGAAGCATTAAGGATTCTCGAAGAAGAAAATGTCATTATTCGCAGGCACGGGGTGGGAACCTTTGTAAACGCTAAACCGCTCTTTACTTCCGGTATCGAGCAGTTAAACAGTGTCACGAATATGATTAAGCAGGCAGGCATGGAACCTGGGACCATTTTCTTAAGCTCAAGTTTTCAAGGCCCGACAGATGAGGATATCCGACGTTTCTTATTGGAAGAGGAAGAAGACATCGTCATGGTGGAACGTGTGAGAACAGCAAACGGGGAACCGGTTGTTTATTGTGTGGATAAAATGCCATCCGCAGTGTACCCGCACAAATTCACCACTGATGTGAATTCTCTTTTTGAAATACTTGAACAGGAAGAGAATAAAAGAATCACCTATGCCGTAACCAACATTGAGCCATTGGGATACCATGATAAAATTTCTCCCATTCTCAATTGCGACCCGGAGTCTGCCTTGCTTGTTCTTAAGCAGCTGCACTTCGATGAAAACGACAATCCGATTCTTTATTCAGTCAACTATTTCCGCTCGGACAAGTTCAGCTTCCAAGTGTTGAGAAAACGGGTCTGATCAATTCTGTAAGTCTATTTTTCTTACTACAATCACATAATTTACAGGGGGTAACCAAGGTGAAAAAACGTAAATTTGGTTTAGCGCTTTCAATGCTGCTTGCGGCAGGAACATTTCTTGGTGCATGTGGAACTAACAATGATACTGAAGATGCAGCACCGGCTAAAAATGGTGAAGGCGATGCATTTACTGTAGCAATGGTAACGGATGTCGGCGGAGTTGACGATAAATCTTTTAACCAATCAGCTTGGGAAGGTTTGAAGGCATTTGGTGATGAGAATGGGTTGGAAAAAGGCAAAAGCGGATATGACTATCTTCAATCTCAATCTGATGCTGACTATGCCACTAACCTTAATAAATTGGTGCGCCAGGATTTTGACCTTGTATATGGTATCGGATTCCTAATGTATGATGCAATCAATGAAATTGCACAACAGCAAAAGGATGCTCAGTTTGCAATCGTGGACGCAGTTGTTGAACAGCCAAACGTAGCAAGTATTACTTTTAAAGAACAGGAGGCTGCCTACTTAGCTGGTATTGCAGCTGGACTGGCAACTAAATCAGACAACATCGGTTTTATCGGTGGTATGGATATTGAAGTTATTACACGCTTTGAAGCTGGATTCGTCGCAGGTGTAAAAGCTGTGAACCCAGACGCAAAAATTCAAAGTGAATACGCAGGTGCTTTCGATAAAGCAGAACTAGGACAAACTATTGCTTCTAAAATGTACTCTTCAGGTGCAGACGTAATCTTCCATGCAGCTGGTGGTACAGGTAACGGACTTTTCAAAGAAGCTCGTGACTTAAAAGCTAAAGATCCAGACCGCTTTATCTGGGCGATCGGTGTTGACTCTGACCAATCGGCTGAAGGTATTGTAGAGGCTGGCGGCGAAGAGAAAAATGTCATTCTGACTTCCGCTCTTAAGCGTGTCGACAACGCAGTTCTTGACCTTGCTACAAAGGCAATGAACGGTAACTTCCCTGGTGGAGATGTTATCACTTACGGTCTTGTTGAAGAAGGTGTTGGATTAGCGCCTGTCAATGAAGAAGTTCCGAACAAAGATGAAATCAATTCAACTGTTGAAGAACATAAAGAGAAAATTGTTAATGGTGAAATTGAAGTTCCTGTAACTGTAGAATAATCTTTTAGATGGATAGGCTGGCTGCCATTTGTCAGCCGCTTATCCATTTTTCATAAAACCCTAACTGAAGCGCAGAATGCTTTCTGTCCTTCATTTAAGGTTTTATATCAAAAAGGTTAATAATTTATGAAGTCTGACATCTAACTTTAAAAGGGATAGATCCCCAGCTTAGCAAGGAGTGAATATTAATGGAATATGTAATAGAAATGCTCAATATTCGCAAGGAATTTCCCGGGATTGTCGCAAACGATAACATTACCCTTCAATTAAAGCAGGGAGAAATCCATGCATTGCTAGGAGAAAATGGTGCCGGAAAATCCACTTTGATGAACGTCTTATTCGGTTTGTATCAGCCTGAGGAAGGCGAGATCAAAGTAAGAGGCGAGAAAGTCAGCATTACGAACCCAAATATTGCAAATGATTTGGGGATCGGGATGGTACATCAACACTTTATGCTAGTCGATACATTTACAGTTACTGAAAACATCATATTAGGAAGAGAACCGAAATCCGGGGCAACAGTTGATGTTAAGAAAGCAGAAAAAGAAATCAGGGAGATTTCTGACCGGTATGGTTTAAAAGTTGATCCCGATGCGAAGATTTCTGATATTTCTGTCGGGATGCAGCAGCGTGTGGAAATATTGAAAACACTTTATAGAGGCGCAGAAATCTTAATTTTTGATGAACCGACGGCTGTTCTTACCCCCCAAGAGATTAAAGAACTCATCCAAATTATGAAGACACTTATCCAAGAAGGTAAATCTATTATCCTTATAACTCACAAACTGAAAGAGATTATGGAGGTTTGTGACAGAGTGACTGTTATCCGCAAAGGTAAAGGGATAGATACCGTTGATGTAGAGACCACGAATCCGACTGAACTGGCAAGCTTGATGGTCGGCCGTGAGGTTTCCTTTAAAACGGAAAAAATAGATGCCAATCCTCAGGGCAATGTTTTAGAGATTGATAATTTAGTTGTCAAAGATTCTAGAGGGGTGTCGTTATTAAAAGGTCTTGATTTAAATGTAAAAGCCGGTGAAATCCTTGGTATTGCCGGGGTTGATGGCAACGGACAAAGTGAATTGATTGAAGCGGTCACAGGTCTGATGAAGGCCGAGAGCGGCCATATCCGCTTGAATAATAAAGATATCACGAATATGAAACCTCGTAAAATAACAGAATCGGGAGTAGGCCATATCCCTCAGGACAGACATAAGCATGGACTGGTTCTTGATTTTCCAATCGGGGAAAATATGGTGCTGCAAACGTATTACCAAAGTCCGTTTTCAAAAAAGGGTGTCTTAAACTTTAAACAAATTTATGATAAAGCGCGTTCTTTAATAAAAGAATTTGATGTGCGTACTCCATCTGAATATACAGAGGCGCGGGCTCTGTCTGGAGGAAATCAACAGAAAGCCATCATCGGCCGTGAAGTTGACCGTAACCCAGACTTGCTGATTGCTGCACAGCCTACAAGGGGACTTGATGTAGGTGCCATCGAATTCATCCATAGAAGGTTGATTGAACAGCGTGATAATGGCAAGGCTGTCTTGCTGATTTCATTCGAATTGGATGAAATCATGAATGTGAGCGACCGGATTGCCGTTATTTATGAAGGGCAGATCATTGAAATCGTTGATCCTAAAGAAACAACAGAACAGGAACTTGGATTGTTGATGGCTGGGTCAAAACGTAAGAAAGAAGGTGAATCAGCCGATGTCTAATCGCTTATCAAATTTGCTTATACCTGTTATTTCGGTATTGCTTGGAATCATAGTTGGAACAATCATCATGCTTATCAGCGGTTATGACCCTGTAAGTGGGTACACAGCATTGTGGCAAGGGGTTTTTGGTGAGGTTTATTATGTAGGAGAAACAGTTCGTCAGGTTACCCCATATATCCTGGCAGGACTGGCTGTAGCGTTCGCTTTTAGGACAGGTCTTTTCAACATTGGAGTGGAAGGTCAGCTTATCATGGGCTGGGTTGCAGCTGTATGGGTAGGTTTGGCATTTGATGATCTGCCAAAGATCATTCACCTGCCGCTGGCTGTTCTTGCAGCAGCGGCAGCGGGGGCTGTCTGGGGCTTCATTCCTGGCTTCTTGAAGGCTAAATATCGCGTGCATGAAGTTATCGTGACTATCATGCTGAATTACACAGCTCTTCATATTACCAATGCCATTATTAGAAACATTTCCGGTAAGGACAGTACTGAGCGTGTGCCGGAAAGTGCTTCACTGTCGTCTCCTTTCCTAGAGGCCTTGACCGATTACTCACGTATGCATTGGGGAATTTTCATTGCGTTGATTTGTGCATTTATCATGTGGTTTTTACTAGAGAAGACAACAAGGGGATACGAGTTGAGATCTGTTGGCTTTAACCAGAACGCTTCTCAATATGCAGGAATGAATGTTAACAGAAATATTATTTTGTCCATGGTCATCTCAGGTGCATTTGCCGGTTTGGCGGGTGCGATGGAAGGGCTTGGAACATTCGGTTATGCTTCAATTAAAGGCGGATTCACAGGGGTAGGATTTGACGGTATCGCCGTTGCCCTGTTGGGAGGAAACGCTGCGATCGGTGTTATCCTTGCTGCCATCCTTTTCGGAGGACTGAAAATTGGAGCGCTTAATATGCCACTGGAAGCAAATATTCCAAATGAATTGGTTGATATCATTATTGCCTTAATTATTTTCTTTGTTGCATCAAGTTACATGATCCGCTGGGTCATCCAGCGATACAGTAAAAAGGGGGTGAAGTAAGTGGGTTTAATGGATGTCCTGCTTATTATAATTCCATCAACTTTGCTTTGGGCTACACCACTTATTTTCACTGCTCTCGGGGGAGCATTTTCAGAAAGATCAGGTGTTGTAAACATCGGTCTTGAAGGATTGATGGTTATAGGTGCCTTTTCGGCAATAGTATTTAATCTGACTTTCGATGATACTTTCGGTGACGCTACCAAATGGATTGCGCTGCTGGTGGCTATGGTAATGGGAGGATTGCTTGCAGTACTTCATGCACTTGCTTCCATAACATTCAGAGCAGACCAAGTTGTCTCTGGTGTTGCAATAAATTTATTGGCGATCGGTGCCGCGTTGTTCCTTGTTAAGCGTATCTATGGAAAAGGTCAAACAGACATTATCCAGGAAAGCTTCGGGAAGGTAGATGTTCCATTCTTAAGTGATATTCCGCTTATTGGAGACTTATTCTTTACAAACACTTACTGGCCACCATTTTTGGCTATCATCGTTGCAGTTTTCGTTTGGTTTGTTATGTTTAAGACGCCATTCGGACTTCGTCTCCGCTCTGTAGGAGAACACCCGATGGCGGCAGATACGATGGGTATCAACGTGACAAGAATGCGTTATATCGGAGTAATCTTATCAGGGGCACTGGCAGGTATCGGAGGAGGAGTATACGCTCAATCAATCTCTTCGGACTTCAGTCATGCTACAATAAGCGGACAGGGATTCATGGCGCTGGCTGCATTGATCTTCGGTAAGTGGCATCCACTTGGAGCTATGGGTGCAGCGATTTTCTTCGGATTCGCGCAAAGTTTGAGCATCATCGGGCGGAGCCTTCCATTATTGGAGAACATTCCAAGCGTGTACTTACTGATTGCTCCATATGTATTGACGATTATTGCGCTTACAGGTTTTATCGGACGTGCCGATGCACCAAAAGCACTTGGAACTCCGTATATAAAAGGAAAACGCTAATAATAACAGACTGAACCCTCTTTTATCGGGTAAGTTCAGACTCTAGACAAACCCCACTTCAACATAGTTGAAGTGGGGTTTGTTGGTATTTGAAGTAAAAAGTCTTTGCCATACCATGTCCAGTCAGCTTGTTTATGTACTTGTCAACAATAAGTATAGGCATCACCTGCAATGATTTTTTTCTCCCAATGCAAGCCATGATACACTCAGTTTGGGGACTGCAGCCGTCTTTCGCTAGATCATAAATGAATTTAAAATAATAACTGTTAACGATTGATCTTGAGGGAAAACACTTAGAGGATGGAGAAATCAAATAGAATTGACTGTTTCCTCTAAAGTTTAGGCATTAAAAACATCTAAAGTATACAAAGAGTTGATTTGAGCGGAGAGTGCTCGCCGCCCGTCCCGTGGAGTAGGGGATCTGTAACGGAGATTAACTATTTAATCTAAAAAGGGAATAGGTCACCAAAGGGAGTATTTATTTAACATAAGTATGTGTAACTCTTCATATATTTTTATTTTTTGAAATAGTATACAAGTAAGTTTTGCCTGAGAAATTTGTTATTACTTGAAAACGTAATTCTGCAAGATGTATAGTTAAACATAAATACCAGCAAAATAGTAATGATAGGCTTATTTTGAAGTGGCTTATAAAAGGAGGATGGCAAATGTCTAAAGTCAATGAAGTAGTGAAAACGAAAAAAGGTTATTCGTTACATATCGTCAAGACTGATAAATATAAGACAAACACTCTTGTTTGGAGAATGAAGTCTCCTTTGAAAGCGGAGGAAGTGACATTGAGGGGTCTCCTGCCTCATGTCCTTCAAAGCAGCTCTAAAAAGTATCCAAGCACAACGGCGCTCCGATCTTATCTTGATGAATTATATGGAGCTAACTTTTTCGTGGATCTAGCCAAAAAAGGTGAATATCACGTAATGAGCTTTTCGGTTGAAGTGGCGAATGAGAAGTTCCTTAAGGATTCTGAACCGCTTTTGAAAAAAGGATTGCAATTCCTTGCCGACGTTGTATTAGATCCTAATGTGGAAAATGATTCTTTTCATGATGAAACGGTTGGCAAAGAAAAGCGGAATCAAAAGGTAAGAATTCAGTCCGTTTATGATGACAAAATGAGATATGCAAATTCCCGTCTGGTTGAGGAAATGTGTAAAGGTGAGGCGTATGCCCTTCATCCAAATGGAATCCTTGAAGACGTGGAGAAATCCACTGCGGAAGCCCTTTATCATTATTACCAGGAAGCCATCCAAAAGGATGAGCTCGATTTATATATTATCGGCGATGTAGATGCAGAAGAAGCTGAAAGAATGTGTGATGAAATCTTCTCCTTACAGGACAGAGAACCTCTAAAGCTCAGTGAACCCACCACCACTGCTGCCGAAGATGTAAACGAAGTCATTGAAAAGCATGATGTAAAGCAAGGAAAGCTGAACATTGGTTATCGGACAAATGTCAGGTATGGCAGTGAAGACTATTTTCCGCTGCAAGTCTTCAATGGCATTTTCGGTGGTTTTTCCCATTCAAAGTTATTTATCAATGTCCGCGAGAAGGCAAGTCTGGCCTATTATGCTGCCAGCAGGCTTGAAAGTCATAAAGGTCTGATGATGGTGATGTCGGGAATTGATGGTAAAAATTACGAGCAGGCAGTGACCATCATTAAAGAACAAATGCAGGCAATGAAGAATGGTGATTTTACAGATGCGGAAATCCAGCAGACAAAAGCCGTCATCCGCAACCAGATTCTCGAGACCATTGATACACCACGCGGGCTGGTAGAAATCCTTTACCATAACGTAGTAGCCGGGAAGAAAATCGGACTGGATGAATGGCTTGAGAGTATCGAAAACGTTTCAAAAGAGGAGATTACAGCAGTAGCTCAAAAAGTGAACATGGACACCATCTATTTTCTTACAGGAATGGAGGGATAAAGTATGGAAAAAATCTCATTTGATCAGCTTCAAGAAGAATTATTTTATGAAAAAATGGATAATGGCTTACAGGTATATGTACTTCCTAAGAAGGGATTTAACAAGACCTATGCCACTTTTACAACAAAGTACGGCTCAATAGATAATCACTTTGTGCCTAAAGGAAGTAAAGAATATACAAAGGTCCCTGATGGAATTGCCCATTTCCTTGAGCATAAGCTGTTTGAAAAAGAGGACGAGGATGTATTCCAGAAATTCAGTAAGCAAGGTGCATCTGCCAATGCGTTTACTTCTTTTACAAGGACAGCCTACTTATTTTCTTCTACCTCCGAAGTCGAGAAAAATCTTGAAACGCTGATCGACTTTGTGCAGGCCCCTTATTTTACAGAAAGTACGGTTGAAAAAGAGAAGGGGATCATCGGCCAGGAAATCACAATGTATGATGATAATCCGGATTGGCGTTTGTATTTTGGTGTCATTCAAAATATGTATAAAAACCATCCGGTTAAAATTGATATAGCAGGAACAATTGAATCCATTTCACATATCACGAAAGATATGCTGTATCAGTGTTATGAAACCTTTTACCACCCGAGCAACATGCTCATGTTCATCGTGGGTCCTGTAGATCCGGAAAAAATCATCCAACAGGTCAAAGACAATCAGAGTAAAAAAAATTATGAAGAGATGGATGAAATTAAGCGCAACTTTGATGAAGAGCCGGTAGAAGCGGCTGAGAAAAAGCAGGTCCTTCATATGAACGTCCAGACGCCAAAATGCCTTGTTGGAGTAAAAGCGATCAACACGGAAGCACAAGGTGAGGAAATGCTGAGGAATGAGCTCTCCATGAATATCGCTTTAGACATGCTATTTGGCAAAAGCTCGGAAAATTATTTTTCATTATATAATGACGGAATTATTGACGAAACTTTCCATTATGATTTCACCCAAGAGAAAGGTTTCGGCTTTGCCATCCTTGGGGGAGACACACAGAAACCAGATGAACTGGCAGAACGCATTACGAACATTCTCTTGGACGCAAATGCAGGGAACGCTTTAACAGAAGAGGCGCTTGAGCGGACGAAGAAAAAGAAAATCGGCGCTTTCCTGAGAGCCATCAACTCTCCTGAGTACATTGCAAATCAGTTTACCCGGTATGCCTTCAATGAAATGGATTTATTCAATGTGGTGCCGACTTTGGAGAAGATTACATTCGAAGATATACAATCTGTTGTTGCTAAGTTCTTTGAAGAAGAGCGATTTACTGTTTGTCAGGTTCTGCCGAAAGAAAAATAATGCACAAGCCAAAAAAGGGGGAATCCCCTTTTTTGTTTTGTGAATTTAGGAAAAAGGGTGAGGAATTCATGAGGAAGTTTGCATTGATAACCGGTGCTTCAGGGGGAATAGGGAGGCAGACTGCCCTCACATTAGCTCAACAGGGCTGGAGCTTGTATCTTCATTATCATTCAAATGAACAGGCGGCAAAGAAGCTTCTGGAGGAACTTGTACAATACGATGGAGAATTCATTCCCGTGAAAGCAGACTTAACTGCTGCAAACGGGGCAGAAGTGCTTCTATCTCAAATTTTTCAGGTCGATGCCGTCATATACGCAAGCGGCAGGCCACTGTACGGATTATTCCAAGACATCATGGATCAGGAGATGGATGAGATGTGGAATCTCCATGTGAAATCACCAATGAAAATTCTGCAGGGCCTTCTGTCGAAATTATTGAATAGTTCCATTGGGAGTTCTGTTCTTGTCAGTTCCATTTGGGGACAGACAGGAGCTGCATGTGAAGTGTTATATTCCACCGTTAAAGGAGCACAAATTGCACTCGTCAAATCGTTAAGTAAAGAATTGGCCAGGAATAACATCCGTGTTAATGCGGTTGCTCCTGGAGCGGTGAATACAGACATGATGAGCAGTTTTTCAGAGGAAGAATTGTCACTGATTGCTGATGAAATTCCGATGGGAAGAATGGCTGAACCGATTGAGGTGGCCCAGACCATTGAATTTCTGCTATCAGAGAAGGCCTCCTATATTACGGGGCAGGTGATATCGGTCAATGGCGGCTGGTACACTTGATTTCTCCTTAAACGAGCACCTATAAGGCCGGACTTTCGGGTGAAGGGTAACGAGTAGTGTGGAAACGTGCCCCTACAAGGCTGGGATCTCAAGTGAAGGGAAACGCTTAGAGAAAAAACATGCACTTACATAGCTGAGATCCCAAGTGAACAGGAACGGTATATGAATGTTTATTTAATATATAGATGATGAATATTTTCCTTTTGAAGATGCAAACTAAGCTTGTATTTCATTAAAGAAATGCAAACAAGGCCTTTAACTGCAGAATGAGGCCTGAAATAATGCATGACTTTTAAGGAGGCTCCATTTATGTCTGTACTGGATAACTGGCAAGATTGGAAAAACTTTTTGGGTGACCGTCTAAATCAAGCTCAGCACGAAGGAATGCAGGGCGGTGTAGTATCAGACCTTGCATACCAAGTGGGTGACTATTTGGCAAACCAGGTTGAGCCTAAGAATGAACAAGAGAAAGTTTTAGCGGACCTGTGGTCAGTTGCTTCGACTGAAGAGCAGCATGCAATTGCCAATATGATGGTCAAACTGGTTAAGAATGACGGAACTCGCTAAGAGAGGACTAGCTCCTCTCTTTTTTTTATTTGCTTATCTGTCAGCCCTCATTTAAGATTGGAAGTCCTCTCTTTCTTTAGGAACAATTACTTTCAACTTCAGACATGAAAGGTTTAATCTTCGTTGAAAACCCTTCCATCTTTTCCTGATGTGCTATGAAATGATTCAATTTTCCTCTTTAAGGGTAAGATGAAAATGAAATGACTAAATATTACGGTCATTTGTAAGGTTTTCCTTTTCTAATAACCGAAAATCATATATTATAGAAGCTAACGAGACATGACTTAAATTCTCTAATTATCAGGAGTTATGTAGAAGTTTGCTGAATAGTAAATGTCACTTTAAACTTTCGGGGGGATTCTTATGGAACGAAAAGAATGGTATTTAGAATATGAAATTCAAAAAAACCGTCCTGGGCTCCTTGGTGACATTTCATCACTGCTTGGCATGCTTTCAATCAATATTGTTACAATAAATGGTGTAGATGAAGGACGCAGAGGTATGCTGCTATTGGCAAACAGCGATGAGCAAATTACCAGGCTTGAATCGATATTGCAGACAATGGATACGATAAATGTAACAAAGCTTCGAGAACCCAAGTTAAGGGATCGTCTTGCGGTAAGGCATGGCCGATATATTCAAAGAGACGCAGATGATAAGAAGACTTTCAGGTTTATCAGGGACGAACTTGGCTTGCTGGTTGATTTCATGGCAGAGCTCTTTAAGCAAGAAGGACATAAGCTTGTAGGGATAAGAGGAATGCCAAGGGTGGGTAAAACAGAATCGGTTGTAGCCTCTTCCGTTTGTGCCAATAAGAAGTGGCTGTTTGTTTCTTCCACATTACTTAAACAGACCATCCGGAGCCAGTTAATTGATGATGAATACTCATCTGAAAACATCTTTCTTATCGATGGAATCGTCTCTACCAGGAGAGCAAATGAACGGCATTGGCAGCTGGTCAGGGAGATAATGAGACTTTCTGCTGTTAAAGTAATCGAGCATCCAGATATTTTTGTGCAGAACTCTGAATACTCACTGGATGATTTTGACTATATCATCGAACTTCGAAATGACCCTGACGAAGAAATTACATACGATTTGGTAGAAAAGAACAACTTCTTTCAAAACTCAGATTTTGGAGGATTCGATTTTTAAAATTGGCAGGTGTTTGTTTTGACTGAACTAGGAGCACGACTCAAAGAAGCTCGTGAAGCGAAAGGCTATTCCCTGGATGATTTGCAGAATATGACAAAAATCCAAAAGCGATATTTAATGGGGATAGAAGAAGGAAATTACGATATGATGCCCGGCAAGTTCTATGTCAGGGCTTTTATTAAGCAATATGCAGAAGCAGTCGGTTTAAATCCTGAAATGATCTTTGAAGAATACTCTAACGATATCCCGGTGACAAATACGGGCGACCTGCCGGAGTTGTCAAGAGTGCAATCTAGAAAGCCGGTCTCTCAAAGCTCATCTAAAGTGATGAATGTAATCCCGCGAATTCTTGTAGCCCTTTTTGTCATAGGCGCTATTTTCGTTGTATGGTATCTTCTGCCGAATCAAATCGGAAATGACAATGCCGGAACAGATGATACTCAGGAAGAGAGTGTGGATTATTCCGAATCTGATGAAGTCCAGCAGCCTGACGATGAGAGTGGAGATTCTGAAGAATCTACAGATGCCGATAGCGATTCCGAAGGCAGCGAAACGGGGCAAAGTGAAGAAGAATCGGAAGAACCTGTTGAGGAACCGTCCCAAGAAATCACTGTAGCAAATGTAAGCGGCAAAGAAACGACTTATGAGTTGAAGAATACAGATGACTTTAACTTGGAAATTTCAGCAACTGGTGATACGTGGATTGGCGTCTATAATTCCAAGGATGAACAGCTTTTTAATCAGATGATGAAAGAAGGCGACACCCAAACGTTCGAACTTTCACAAGACGGGGAAGCATTCATCGTAGTCGGTAATGCTTCAGCGACGAACATCAAGGTCAATGAGGAACAAATCAATTATGAAGTATCACCAACAGAAGTTGTAAGACAGGACATCATCATTAGACGTTCTGCTCAAGAATAGTCACCTTGTGGCTATTCTGTTTTGTTATGATTCGAGGAGGTAGTAAGAGTGAATTTACCAAATAAAATTACTGTGTCGAGGATATTTTTGATCCCGCTATTTATGATTATCATGCTTTATCCATTTGATTGGGGCACCATCTCTTTTCTTGGCGCAGACATGCCAGTAACACACTTTGCAGGAGGATTGTTATTC
>NZ_ABCF01000033.1 GCF_000181495.1 Bacillus sp. SG-1 | reverse complement strand
AACTTTTTTCAAGCACCTTCCGCCAGAATCCCACAAGCGTGTGTAATCACACCGTTAACTAATATAGCACAATCAATTACAGCAATCAAGAAATTTATTTTTGTTTTTGTCGAAATTTCAATAAAAGTTCGACCTCGGTCACGCCTCTGCCTAATTCTTTAGCAATTTCCTCAAGTGTATACCCTTTTTCTTGAAGAGTTTGTATTTGGTTGTAGACTGAATCTTCCTTTGAAGTAACAGCTGGAGGCTGGTTTGGTTCCTTTTCAAGGCTTGACTCATCTTCTGCTTTTTGTGTATATGCCTTCATCGCGCTCTGACGTTTATAAGAGGCAGCTTTAAATGGAAGATCATCTGGTTCCTTCTCTGATTGGCGGCTCTCAATCTTTAACTCTTTCTCAGCAGCTAGTTTAATTTTTTTAACTTTATTCTGGCTGCTCTCGAATTTTCCTTCTTTTACTGCCTGGAATTGTTGGAGAAACCGTTCATTGTCCTCTTTCATCTCAAGAAGGTAAGATGATATAACGTCTTCCATTTCTTTGACTGCTTTTTCTTGTCGTTTCTCGACTTCTAGCAACCTGTTCTGTCTCGTATAAAGAATGGCAATTGCCAAGAGGGCTGCAATGTTCAAGATAAAAGAAATGAGTATTAAAAATGTTAGCATCTGTTCACCTTAATTTCTTTATTCTGTAGTAGTATTGATCTCCATACGGTTTGAGAACCCCGCTCATCAGGGCAAGTAAGTTGCGAAGCTTGAAGATCGCTTTAGAATGAATCTGGGAAATTCTTGAAGTGGATAAACTCATGACTTCCCCTAATTTCCTGTTAGAGGTCCAGCTCTTTCATAAATAGAAACAGGCCTGGAGCCACCATTTTGTTTCTTTTTTCTGATAAAGACACGGGATATCGTGTCTCTGTTCAATTCCAGCCGATAATTTTCAATTTTTGAGACAAGCTCTGGTTTTCAAGCCATGATACGGTTTGAGATCATCTCTTTTATAGAAAAGGGATGGCTTGTTCATCCATTTTTTCTCTATTCTGGAAGGCTGTCTCTCATCTCTATGGACAAGGGACGGTTGCCCAGGAAAGTATTCGGTTCAATCCGTCTCTGGTATATACTTCCCCTTCCTCCATCTGCATTTCCTGAGCAATCTCCTCAGGAGTTACATGACGGAGTAATTCTTGTTCGAGCGACTCGATTTTCGCTTCAATTTTCTTCGCCCTCTCCCTCGTGGAGCGGGGAAGCCAATCCTCTTTTCTCAGGCCGTCAATGATGGATCCCCTTACCCTGAAAGATGCATAAGTATCAAATTTAAGGTCTCTCGAGGGGTCGAATTTCTCCAGTGCATCCAGAAGTCCCATAAGGCCCAGGCTTTTCAGATCTTCTCGTGACACATTTTTAGGCAGGCCCACCGAAATCCTTTGAACATGATAAGAAACAAGCGGCAAATATTTTTTGACCAGCATATCTCCAGCATGCGGGTCTTTGGATTTTTTCCATAGATCCCAATACTTTTGTTCGTCTGCTGTAGAGGGCTGAGACATGTTACTCCTCCTCCCGGTATTCAAGATTGGCTATATTAGCAAATGATAGTAAATTATCGGTTGAATATGGAGTTAAATTTATTCATCTTTTAGCAGCGTACGGATGACTGCTGCCATCTCTTCTTCATTATATTGCTTACTCTCACCGAGTTTTGTTTCGTTTATATTCTTTCTATGTGTACGGTTTTCATCCTCTGCATTTCCCTCTTCTGCCTCAGGCACTGCCATTCCCATTTGTATCAATACCCGTATTCCGAACATCAGGATGAAAAAGGAGCCTGCAGCAAGGAAAGATCCTGTAAGGACATCCCTTGGGCTTCCTGTCTGGAACGATAGAAAAAAATACAGACTGAAACCCGCTATAGAAAAGGCAAAGTTCCAAAAAAGGCTTCCTGCCATCATATATCCTTGATTCCCATATTAACCGTCCTTACGTTCAATAAGAAATTTCCAAGGTGAAATTCAATTGTTCTTCCATTATTGCCCCCGGTATCTTCAGCGACCAAAGGAATACCAAAACTTTCAAGTGCTTGTTTTACCGCTTCCACGTTTCTAGGCCCGATCCTCATTAATTCACTTCCAGAGGTCAATTGAAACATTTGAGCCCCGCCTGCGATCTTTGCTTTGAACCTGTTTGACCTGCCTCCCTGATGAGTCATGATCTTCACCAGTTCAGCAACTCCCGTGTCAGCAAATTTAGCCAGATTGAAACCGTTATCTTTGGCGAGACTTGAAGAAGGCAGCATGATATGAACCATCCCAGCAAGGGGCAGCCCTTCATCGTAGACGACGACTCCTACACAAGAACCTAATCCTGACGTCCTGATAGATTGACCGCCTTGTGCAATTTTCAAATCTGCAATTCCTACTTTAACAACTTCTTTTACTGAATTCACGATTCTACACCCAATGATTTAAAAATAGTATTAAATGATTCAGGGTCGGGAAGCAGGAAAAAATGACCTTTAACACTTTCTGATTCAGTTGTTTCATCATCCTTCAATGCTGTATCTATCACGATGGCAGTGTCGCTGGTTTGTGAAACTTCCAACAGACCAAAACTTATAATGGCACCCACCATATCCACTGACAATGCAGGGACTGATGGATACAGGTTCAGGTTCGTAAAATCACTTAATGAAGAAAGATATGAGCCTGAGAGTATATTTCCAAGTTCCTGCATAGCCGATAACCCAATGTCTGAATAGGGCGGCTGCTCAAATGAAAATTCCATATCCCCTGTCATCTGTTGGATGAAGCGTGATCCCTGTGATAACGGAAGGACAAAAAACATACTTCCAGGAGCTTCCCCCTCAATGCGAAGGAACACACTCACAACCACATTATCGGGACCTCCTGCCATTTCCATCATTTCATCAAAAGCAACGACTCTGACCTGAGGAACCTTCATATCAATCTTCTTATCCAATAAAGTGGAAAGCGCCGTTGCAGCATGCCCCGCACCGATATTTCCTATTTCTTTCAGTATATCAAGGTGAAGGCTGGTTACCTTTTGTTCGAATCCCATAAGTCAATAACCCCAGTTTGATAGAATTGATTAAATAGTAAATTTCAAGGCCGGATGCACTCCGGCCCTGCCTGTTAAATCTGTCAGTTCAGGACTTCCTCTAAATCCAATAGTACGAGAAGTCTCTTTTCCAACTTAGCAACTCCACTGATATAATCAGCACCAACAGCTCCGACCACTTCAGGTTGAGATTCAATCGCCTCTGCAGGAATATCCAGCACATCATTGGCGGCATCAACTACAAGTCCTACTTCCATTTCGTTACTGCCGGCTATGATGACTCGGGTATTATCTGAATGTTGCTCTTCAGGAAGCGAGAACCGGCTTCTAAGATCGATGACAGGTGTAACCACTCCACGGAGATTGATAACACCTTTTACAAAAGGAGCCGCTTTTGGAACACGTGTTATATGTTCGACTTTCTCAATTGAGCGTACCTGGCTGACAGGTATTGCATATTCTTTTTCCATCAGTTGAAAGACAATCACTTTCAAATCTGCAGCAGTTGTTGCACTATCACTCATGACCTTGGCCTCCTTTTATTTAATTAATGCATTGCAATCTACAATTAAAGCTACCTGACCGTCACCGAGGATGGTCGCACCTGAAATCGCAAAGACATCAGTAAGATAATTTCCAAGTGATTTCAGAACTACCTCTTGCTGGCCGATGAATGAATCGACAACCAGACCGGCCATTCTGTCTCCCTTTCGAACGATGACTACCGAGTAGAAATCATCCCCTTCTTGCTTGGGAATTTCAAATACATCCTCCAAGAACAGCAATGGAACTACTTTCCCTCTGAAATCGATCACTTTTTGATTGTGCGCGTTTAGAATATCTTCTTTTTTGATTATGGCCGTTTCTATGATGGAAGATAACGGAATAGCGTACTTTTCTTTTTCCACTTCCACCAGCATAACGGAGATGATGGATAATGTAAGTGGGAGCTGAATCGAGAATGTGCTTCCTTCTCCCAGCACTGAATCAATTGTGATAGAACCGCCCAATGATTCGATGGTTGCTTTCACAACATCAAGACCAACGCCTCTTCCTGATATATCAGAAATGGTTTCTGCGGTAGAGAAGCCGGATGCCAATATTAATTCATAAACTTGACGGTCGGTTAATGCAGCTGCCGATTCTTCAGTTACAATCCCCTGAGAGATTGCTTTTTTCAATACTTTTTCCCGGCTTATTCCACCGCCATTATCCGAAATTTCAATGAAGACATGATTACCGCTGTGGTAAGCCTTCAATGTTACTGTACCTTCTTCAGGTTTTCCATTCTGCCTGCGGATTTCAGGAGCTTCAATGCCGTGGTCGATGGCGTTTCTCAGCAGATGAACGAGCGGATCACCAATTTCATCTATGACTGTCCGGTCGAGTTCTGTTTCTGCACCGATGATTTCCAATTCGATCTTTTTGTTAAGATCCCTGGCAAGCTGCCTGATCATACGCGGGAATCTATTAAACACTGTTTCAACAGGTACCATTCGCATATTAAGAATGATATTTTGCAAGTCTCCTGATATTCTCGACATTCTTTCAACGGTTTCATTCAATTCGGGATGGTTAAGCTCTTTTGATATTTGCTCGAGTCTTCCTCTGTCTATGACAAGCTCTTCAAACAAGTTCATCAGTATATCCAGACGTTCAATGTTTACCCTGATTGTCTTATTACCCGTGTTTGCTTGCTTAGAAGGTGCTGATTCCTTTTTTTCCTCTTTCTTGACAACCGGAACCGATGCTACGTTCGCTTGTTTTCCCGTCACGCGATCAGTTGCATCCTCAGTTGAAGCAGAAGGTTGTTCAGTAATTTGAGAATCACTTTCTTTACCCTTCTCCAGATCCACAAGGCGGACATCAACTTTATGTACCTCTGAGACTTTCATCACTTTTTTCTTGATGTCTTCTTGAGAATCTTTCGAGACGATGCTTACAAGAAAGTCCTGGTCAAAATTTTCTTCTTCCAACACATCCACTGCCGGAACTGATTTTATGACTTCCCCGCACTTTTCCAGAACTTCGAAGACCATGAAAACTCTAGCAGCTTTTAATAGGCAATCTTCCCTTAAGGATACCGAAATTTCAAAACACTGAAACCCCTGCTCTTTAGATTGTTCAATGACTGTCCGCTCGAACTGATCGTATTGGGCAGTATGAGTATTGGAAGGTTCAGCTTCCAATACGGCAGCAGCCGCTTCACTCTG
This sequence comes from Bacillus sp. SG-1, assembly GCF_000181495.1. Taxonomy (GTDB): domain Bacteria; phylum Bacillota; class Bacilli; order Bacillales; family Bacillaceae_B; genus Rossellomorea. The sequence continues at coordinate 25,895 of NZ_ABCF01000033.1, read as the reverse complement.
GGCTTGGAGGTTGTCCAAAGATTCACCTTTTTCTATGAGCGCCAATTTTTTGACAATCTCCGTGACGTCACGTTTTCCATCTCCACCTTCGGCAATTGACATCACCATTGCTTCAAGGTCGTCCACTGCCATGAATACCACATCAAGAATGAGTGAAGATACTTGTATCTTACTGTTACGGATAGCATCCAAAACATTTTCCATCTGATGCGTCAAGCTGGCCAGATCTTCATAACCCATAGTTGCTGCCATGCCTTTTAAAGTATGCGCAGACCTGAATATTTCATTAACTATTGCCAGGTTTTCAGGATTTTTTTCCAGCTCAAGCAATTGCTCATTACATGTTTGTAAATGTTCTTTACTTTCCTCAATAAACACCTCTAAATACTGATTCATATCCATGTTCTTCACACCTCTCTAGGCATATACTTCATTATGCAGCCAGCGATATTTTCTATAGATTGTATTTCATCTACCAGATTTGTAGATATGGCAGCTTTAGGCATTCCAAAAACAATACAGGACTCTTCGGACTCTGCGATCGCTTTCACTTTGCCGCTACCCTTCAATTTTACCAGACCTTTAGACCCATCAGAACCCATTCCAGTCATTATTACGGCTATCTTGTCATAATTTTTCAACTGGCTTACAGATTCAAACATGACATCCACAGCAGGTCGGTGACCGGCCCTCGGCAGTTCATGTTCATCTAATACCACAAATAAATCGCCTCTTTTTTCCTCTACTTTCAAGTGAAATCCACCTGGAGCGATGTATGCCGTCCCTTTTTTCAACAACTCTCCATCCTCTGCTTCCTTTACTGCGATATCGCTTAGCGTATTAAGGCGATTGGCCAAAGATTTTGTGAAACCCGGAGGCATATGCTGAACGATAAGAATCGGCGCCTGAATTTCTGAGGGAAGGGCAGTCACGACCTGCTGAAGCGCTCTGGGCCCGCCTGTAGAGGTGCCAATACAAATGATTTTCTTAGAAACACGATTCCATGAAACAAGGCTGCTGCCCTTTTGTGACCGATTTCCATTATCTGTATAGAATATTTGCGGCTTAATTTCATTAGCCTTTTTGATCTGACGGATTGACACCCTGCCTGCATTCAGTACCTTGGCAACCAATTCTTCTTTGACTTTGTGCAAATCCAATGAAATAGCACCAGATGGCTTTGCGATGAAATCAATCGCTCCATAATTCATTGCTAAGATGGTATTCTCTGCGCCCTCTTTAGTGGTGGAAGAAAGCATGATAACCGGAAGAGGAGATTTCTCCATAATTGCTTTCAAAGCCTCTATTCCATTCATTACAGGCATTTCAACATCCAATGTAACGACATCAGGCTTAAACTTTTCAATTTTCTCCAATGCATCCTTACCGTTCCGGGCCGTAGCTACCACTTCCAAATGTTCTGAGCTGGATAGAAAGTCTGTAATAAGCTTTCTCATAAAGGCAGAGTCATCAACCACCAGAACTTTTGTCTGCTTCATCAACCTTTCCTCCTGAACAGGATCCTTTTTAAATTTGAAACGAATCCTTTTTTCTCTGTAGGTGTAAATGTGGTAATACCGGCAAGATACTGTTCAAGCACACGGTGTAATGACAATGCAATGGCTGATTGAGGGAAAGAAGTCAGCAATGGAACTTGCTGGGTGACCGCTTTCCTGACGGCAGGATCCTCAGGAAGGATACCAAGAAGATATACATCTTTATTTAAGAATTTCATCATTGCGAGTTTTAACCGATTTAACGTCTCTAGCCCCTCTTTGTCACTTTCCGCTCTATTGCAGATCAAGTAAAAATGCTTGTCCGGATCTTTCATATAAATATACTTCATCATGGAATAGGCATCTGTAACTGCTGTCGGTTCAGGTGTTGTCACAACAAATATGTCTTCCACGGACATCAGGATCTCCAGCGTATGGTAAGCAGCGCCAGCCCCCATGTCAAACACAATATAGTCATATGAATGAACAAGTTCTGAAAGAGCATTCAACATCCTATCAATATCAATATCGTCCCATTCGACGATGTTCTGAAGTCCATTCCCGGCACTTATATAAGAAGTTCCTGCCTCATCAGTAAAAATGATATTCTCAATGTCAGTTCCAGGACTGTTTATAAAATCGGATATTGTCTTATCAGGCTGTTTGCCTAGGATAATGTGAATATTTCCCATTCCAATATCCATGTCAAATAACAGGACTTTCTTGCCTTGTTTCTGCAAAGCAAGGGAAATGTTAACTGCAAAATTTGATTTACCTACTCCACCTTTTCCGCTGACCACTGCAATCGTTTTAGCGTTCCTGGACTGTGCTTCAAGAATCTTTAATCTTAGTCCTTGTGCTTGATCTATCATTTGACCTTACCTTCCATCACTAAATCAACAATTCCTTTAGGGGAGGCTTCTGAAATATCTTCCGGCACACTTTGTCCCGCCGTAATATAAGCCGCACCTTTTTCTTCATTTCTCAAAATATTGTACATAGTTCCGTAACTTGATGTTTCGTCTACTTTTGAAAAGATGAACTTCTCAATTGGTACAGTTGAGAAGTTGTGGATTATTTGATTCAAATCTCTTTCTTTAGCAGTCATGGATAATACAAGGAACGTTTCCATGTCATTTTTGAAATCAATCATCTTTTCGAGATCTTTTACATATTTTTCTTCCCTGAAATTCCGGCCTGCAGTATCAATGAAAACCATATCATAGTCTTTAAACTTTTCGATGGCCTTTTGAAAATCCTCCAGTTTATAAACCACTTCAAGTGGAACATTTAACAGCTGGGCATATGTCTTTAATTGTTCAATGGCAGCAATTCTATAGGTATCAGTCGTAATGAATGCAATTTTTTTTCGTCTTTCAAGCACAGCTTCGTAGGCCATTTTTGCAAGTGTAGTTGTTTTGCCGACGCCGGTAGGTCCGATCACATTCACATACTTTTTCTTATAACTGGTTCCTCCAAATGATAATGTCTCCAGTTTGTTTTTCATGAAGTCTGAAACCGTAGATTTCAACTCAGAAGCTGTTAAGCTGTCTTTACTCTCACGAAGGCTTACCAGGTGCTCTGCTGCTTCAAGAATATAATTCTCGTCTATTTCTTGTTCTTTAAGATAAAGCAGGAGATGTCGAATATCCTCCGGATAATGTTCGAAGCCATTATTGGATTTTAATTGCTGAACAATCGACTTCAATTCTGTAATTTCTTTTTTAAATTGCAGGGAACTGTTTCCTTCATCTGTTTTAGCAGACTCTTGAACCGGTACCTGTGCTGGTACTTGTTTTTTTACTTCCTGTTGATATTTCGGGTTTCGTCTTTCTTTGGTCGCCTGCTTCGAATTCGGATCAATGGCTGCAATCACTTCAATATTTTTCTTTTTGAATAGACCAAGGAATCCCCCTGTGTAAATCATCTTTGAATTTAATATGACTGCACCTTCACCTAATTCAGCACGTATCTTCTTCATGGCTTCCGGCATGGTAGGTGCTGTAAACTTTTTTACTTTCATTCAATATTCACCAACCCTAAACTTTGGACTTCAACATTCGCTTCTAACTCGTTGTATGATAATGTCGGCACCTGTGGGAAATACCGTTCAATCAACTGACGGACATACATTCTTATTGCAGGAGAGCATAAAACGATTGGTGACTCCTCCATAAGTGACAATTGCTCCACTTGAGATGCAAGAGCTTCAAGAACTCGTTGAGAATCATTCGGATCCATTGATAAAAAGTTTCCATGCTCTGTCTGCTGTACTGAATCAGCAATCATCTTTTCTATTCTTCCAGACAAGGTAATGACTTTAAGGGTTCCTCCCTGATCAACATATTGAGAAGTGATCTGCCTCGCCAGTGCCTGTCGTACATATTCTGCCAATAGGTCGGTATCAGTACTCATCTTTCCATAATCGGCCAATGTTTCAAAGATGATAGGAAGATTCCTGATAGATACATTTTCTCTTAGTAGTTTTGCAAGTACTTTCTGAACTTCTCCAACTGATAGTGGGTTCGGAGTGACTTCTTCTACCAGGATCGGATATGATTCTTGAAGATGATCGATAAGCTGTTTAGTTTCCTGGCGTCCGAGGAGTTCATGTGCATTGTTTTTAATCACTTCGGTAATATGCGTTGATACAACTGAAGGAGGATCGACCACTGTGTATCCGAAAATCTCCGCCTGTTCTTTCATATCTTCACCTATCCACTTAGCCGGCAGTCCAAAGGAAGGTTCTACTGTATCGATTCCTTCGATAGACTCATCTTCAACACCTGGGCTCATCGCCAGGTAATGATCAAGGAGCAATTCTCCCCTGGCCATTTCATTTCCTTTGATCTTCAATCTATATTCATTTGGCTGCAGTTGAATGTTATCTCTGATACGGACGACCGGGATGACCAATCCAAGTTCAATAGCCAGCTGCCTGCGGATCATGACGACCCTATCAAGAAGGTCTCCACCTTGATTGGCGTCTGCAAGAGGAATCAGCCCATAACCGAATTCGAATTCGATTGGGTCTACGTTCAGAAGGTTAACCACACTTTCAGGACTTTTCATCTCATCCTGTTCTCTTTCTTCTTCCATTTCAATTAAATCTGCTTCCTCTTCTTGTGGAGCCCTGGATAGCATATAACCGCCAATTCCCAATGCAGCTGCTACAGGAATCGTCAGAATATCGTTAATCGGTGTAAATAAACCAAGAAGGAAAATTGTTCCTCCCGCAACATATAACATAGGCGGGAACGCCAGAAGTTGATCGATGATATCTTTACCAAGATTTCCATCAGAGGCGGCCCTTGTTACGACGATACCCGTAGCCGTCGAAATTAATAGCGCCGGAATCTGGCTGACAATCCCATCTCCAACTGTCAGTAATGAGTACCTTGTTGCAGCTTCTCCGATAGGAAGCCCCTGCTGGGTCATCCCTATGATGATACCAAAAATTAAATTCATGAGGACTATGATAATCCCAGCGATAGCATCACCTTTAACAAACTTGGAAGCACCATCCATCGCTCCGTAAAAATCTGCTTCCCGGCTGACCTTTTCACGGCGCTCTTTGGCATCATGTTCAGAAATAATTCCAGCATTCAGGTCTGCATCAATACTCATCTGCTTTCCTGGCATAGCATCCAGCGTGAACCTTGCAGCTACTTCAGAAACACGTTCAGATCCTTTTGTAATAACGACAAATTGGATAATGATTAAAATGATAAAGACGACTAAACCTACAAGAACATTTCCTCCAACAACAAATGTCCCGAAAGTTTCAACGACATCTCCTGCCTCTCCATTACTGAGTATGGAACGGGTTGTCGACACATTCAGACCAAGCCTGAACAGTGTCAATAACAAGAGCAGGGATGGAAAGATAGCAAATTGTAAAGGTTCATTCATGTTCATTGATGTAAGAAGTACCAATAACGCTAATGAAATATTAATAATGATGAGTACACTTAACAGCCAAGGTGGAAAAGGAATGATTAGCATGGCTACTATGAGGATGACACTGAATAGTACGGATAAATCTCTTGCTGACATTTGCATTCCCTCCTAACTTTAGCTGTTACAGCTGATTTTTCATTCGATAAACGTAAGCCAGAATTTCTGCGACTGCTTTGAAGAATTCTTCTGGTATGGTATCACCGATTTCGGCACTATCATATAAAGATCTTGCCAATGGCCTGTTTTCAACCATGATAATATCATGTTCACCGGCAATATATTTGATTTTCTGCGCCATGTAATCTACTCCTTTGGCAATAACATAAGGAGCATCTGACTTATTTTCGTCATACTTCAAGGCAATTGCATAGTGAGTTGGGTTGGTAATGACGACATCTGCTTCAGGCACTTCCTGCATCATTCTCCGCATGGCCATTTCCCTCTGCCTTTGCTTTATTTTTGATTTGATCAGAGGATCTCCCTCTGCGTTCTTGTGTTCATCTTTGATGTCTTGTTTTGACATCCGGATATTTTTTTCAAAATCATATTTCTGATATAGATAGTCAAAAACGGATAAAAACAACAATGCCAATGAAGCGGCAATTCCCATTTGGACAGTCAAGGATGCCATCGCAGCCAAAGAGTCATAAGCGCTCTTGAAAGATAACCCGAGTACTTCGTCAATATTCATCCACAAAATGACAAAGGTGATAGCACCGACAAATCCGATTTTCAATATCGATTTCAACAATTCTACGATCGCTCTTAAAGAGAATATCCGTTTTGCTCCTTTGATTGGGTCAATTTTCTCGAGCTTGGGCTGTAAAGGTTCAGCTGTGAACATTACGCCCACTTGAATATAATTGGAGAATAAGCCTGCCAGCAAAGCGACAAGCATAATGGGGCCCAGTAATATAGCAACTTGCTGAAGAACCTCCATCACAATCAGCATGAATGAATCCTGAGTCAAATCCATCATCATGTAATCCTGAAAAGAGATGCGGAATAAATCGAATATGACATCCCCAATATAAGAAGCACTAAAAGTCAAAAATAAAAATACAGCAAGCAAAATGATAGCTGTATTGACATCCTGACTCTTGGCTGTTTGCCCTTTCTTCCTTGAATCTTGTCGTTTTTTCGGTGTGGCTTTTTCAGATTTTTCACCTGCAAAAAACTGCAGATCAAGGGAAAGCAAATTCACATTAAGCGCCTCCGATAATTTTCATTAAATCTCTCATTGTATACATCATCAATTCAAACATTTGCTGCATAACGGTCATCATCGCCCCGAGAACAATGAACAGGACCAGGAAACTTACAGCAATCTTAATTGGAAAACCGACTACAAATACATTCAGCTGAGGAACGGTCCTGGCTACAATCCCCAAAGCAACGTCCACTAGAAACAGTGTTGCTACAACCGGAATGGACATTTGGAAAGCGATAATAAAGACGGAATTAAAGGTTTTCACAATATATTCAACGAGATTTTCATTTCCAAAGGGAATCCATGGCTGATCGACAGGAATGAACTGATAACTGTAGAACACCCCATCGAGAAGGAGGTGATGTCCGTCCAATGCCAATAACAAGAGCAGGGCAAACGTGTATAAGTATTGACCTACAAGCGGAGATTGGGCTCCTGTTTGAGGATCGATGACATTAGCAATCGCAAAGCCCATTTGAAAATCTATGAAACTGCCGGCAACCTGAATCGCCGAAATGATCATATAAGCGGTAAATCCAATCAGCAATCCTATCATGGCTTCTTTCATTATCAATAATATATAAGCGGCATCGATGGGCATAGGAGATGCATCTATCGTATAGTACATGATCCAGGCAATAACACCCGCAAACCCTACACGGTGTTGTGCAGGGATTGATCTGTATGAGAATAAAGGAAGGGTTACAAAAAATGCAGACACCCTCATGAAAACTAATAAAAAAATTGAAAGGTTCGGAATTAACTCTTCCATCCTTTTATCCTACAAACCTGTTAAGATTTGAAAAGATATCAGATGCGTACGTGACAAGCTTAGTCAGCATCCACGGACCAAAAAAAACGACGCCCACAAGGACTGCGACAATCTTCGGTATAAAAGCCAATGTCTGTTCCTGAATTTGGGTCGTGGCCTGAAAAATACTGACAGCCAGTCCAACTACCAGGGCTAAAAGAAGCAAGGGACCGCAAATGACTAATGTTGTATAAACTCCTCGTTCCGCTAATGCGATAACCGATTCAGCATTCATGTTTTTCACCTACTTAAAAGCTTTGGAGCAGAGATTTAACGACAAGGTACCAGCCGTCGACAAGCACAAACAAAAGAATCTTAAACGGCAATGAGATCATGACCGGAGGCAGCATCATCATCCCCATAGACATTAGAATACTGGCAACCACCATATCAATGACAAGAAAAGGGATAAAGATCATAAATCCGATTTGAAACGCGGTCTTGATTTCGCTCAGTGCAAAAGCTGGCACGAGTGCTGTCAAAGGAATATCGTCTATTGATTCAGGGCGCTCTGCCCCTGAATAATTCAGGAATAATTCCAAATCTTTCTGTCTTGTATGTTTACTCATGAAATCTTTGAATGGACCTGCAGCATTTTCGTAGGCCTGTTCCAAATTGATTTCTTCATTGAATAAAGGTGTCAGGGCGGTCTCGTTGACCTCCTGGAATGTCGGTGCCATGATAAAAAAAGTTAAAAACAATGACAAACCGACCAACACCTGATTCGGCGGCATCTGCTGAGTTGCCAGCGAGGTCCGGACAAACGAGAGCACAATGACTATCCTTGTAAAGGACGTCATTAATATTAAAATACCAGGAGCAATGGACAGTACAGTAAATAGAAGGAGGAGCTTTACTGATGTGGCAACAGAATCAGGAGAACTCGAATTGAAAAATTCCATGAATTCATTCATCTTTATCTTTCTCCCTGTTGTTTAGATCGTTAAGCATTTTCTTTCTGCCTTTCCTTATATCCTCAATTTGGGATTTCAGCAAAGATTGAAACGATTGGCCATCCTCTGTCTTTTGCGGCATAGACCCCGTTTTCTTCCCAATCCATTGTGTCAGTATGTCCTTTTGCCCATGCAGAACTTGAGATTTCTCCTCATAAATGGCGAGGATGTCCTCTTTTTCTTCTTTTCCGTCTATTTCCTTAAGCAACTGAATGTCTTCTCCGACCCCGAGAATCAGGATCCTTTCTCCTACTTTCACCAATTGAACGGAACGATTCCCACCCAGGGGTGTTCCTCCCAGATTATGAATCAGTTTTGTCTGTTGAAATGTTTTGCTCTTTTGATTAATGAATTTTAATAAGAAGTATATTAATGCGATTACAAACACAAGAGCAAAAACCATTTTCAAATAATCCAAAGCCGATACGCCTGCGGGGGGTTCCGTCACACTAGTTTCATTCTCTGCTGCAGGGGTGTTTTCTTCATTACGCTCCTGGGGCTGCTCCCAGTAGTCTTTAACTGATCCATCAAACTCTGCATATGCTGGTATGCCTCCAGTCATATGCAGAGCAGCTGAACAAGCGATAATGAAAAAAAGCTTCCTAATTACATTTATCAAAAAAAGCACCTTCTCCTAGATTCTCTCGCTTTTCTGTAGCTTAATGCACATTCTGCCTACTTACTATGATAAAAAAGGTAAGCTTAGCTTAATGCTTTCTGGATTGCTTCAATAACACGGTCGGCCTGAAACGGTTTTACAATGAAATCTTTGGCACCAGCCTGGATTGCATCAATAACCATCGCTTGCTGGCCCATTGCCGAACACATAATGATTTTTGCATTTGCATCAAGACTCTTAATTTCTTTTAGAGCGGCAATACCATCTTTTTCTGGCATTGTAATATCCATCGTGACAAGGTCAGGACTCAATTCTTTGTATTTCTCTACTGCCTGATTGCCATCAGCTGCTTCTCCAACAACCTCAAACCCGTTTTTAGTAAGGATGTCCTTAATCATCATTCTCATAAATGCTGCATCGTCAACAATTAATATTTTATTTGCCATCATCTTTTCCTCCATTTATTACTTTAATTTTTTTAACCTGTCTGATTGACTGACAATGTCTGTAATTCTTACACCGAAGTTTTCATCGATGACAACAACTTCACCTTTGGCGATCAACCTGCTGTTCACGAGGACATCGACAGGTTCACCGGCGAGTTTGTCCAGCTCAATGATTGATCCGGAAGATAACTCCAGGATATCTTTAACAGAACGATTAGTCCGCCCTAATTCAACCGTCACATTCAGCGGAATGTCCAGGAGCATGTCCAGGTTTTTACTTTCAGGTTTGGACATGGACGGCTGTTCAAAGTTTGTAAAAGAAGCTGGTTGAACTTGTACAGGCTGTTCAACATTCTTATTATTCCCAAAGTGCTGCGACTGTGTTTTCTCTTGCGGTACATGCTGAGCCGTGTTGTCTCTATATGTGTCTTGCTGTGAATAGGATGGCTGTACCGGGGAAACCCGCTGTACTGGTTCAAGCTCCTGATGTGAAGCACCTTGTTCCATTATATCGGAATTTGTCGAAGATGCATCATTATTATTTGTCAATTCATCAACCAGTTGCTTAGCAAAGCCCAGGGGCAGCAGCTGCATGATGTTGGAATCTATCAGATTTCCCACTTTTAATGAAAATGATATTTTTGTCAGCAGATCATCATGCGGAATGGCATCTGCCCCTTCTCCTTCAGGAAGATACAACATATCCACCCGCGGAGGAGAGATATCAACCTTTTTACTGAATACAGTCGACATTGATGTTGCTGCCGATCCCATCATCTGATTCATCGCTTCCTGTACAGCACTTACTTGGATTTCCCCAAGGTCTCCTGAAGGATTCAAGCCGTCGCCGCCAAGCATGAGATCCGCAATAATTGCTGCATCATCCTGCTTGATCACCAAAAGATTGGCACCAGAGAAACCTTCTGTATACTGAACTTGTATTGCTACATATGGATGCGGAAAATCTTCTTCGATTCTGCTTCTTTCCTGGATGGAAACTTTAGGTGTCGTAATCTCCACCTTTTGGTTCAGCAGTGTGGAAAGGGCCGTTGCAGAGCTGCCAAATGAAATATTTCCGATTTCACCAAGTGTGTCCTGCTCGAAATCACTGAGATATTCTTCCACATTTAAGTTTTGAGAAGAAGCTGGCTCTTTCTCATCGCTGGCTGTGCCTCTTAACAGGGCATCTATTTCATCTTGTGACAACATATCATCACTCATCATCTTCTTCTCCCCCCTTCAAAGAATCCAAAATTTGTACCGCAAGTCTTTTATTCAATTCTCCTGGCTGGGCAGTGAATTTAGGTATCTCTCCTACTTTTATCGTTAAAGGGGCATCTATACGTTTGTTTAGTTGTATAACATCCCCAATGTCCAGCATGAGAAAATCATCAATTGTGATATCAGAATCCCCTAATTCAGCCACTATCGGTACCTGTGCTGTTTTAATGCGTTTCTCAAGCATTTCTGTTTCCTGAGGATCTATATCCTTATTCTTGGTCTGCATCCAATAGCTGACAGACAACTTAGGAATTATCGGCTCTAAAACGACATGCGGGATAATTATATTTATCATGCCGCTTGTTTCGCCTATTGTTGTATTCATTGATATTACAACAACCGTTTCATTTGGTGATACCATTTGCAGGAATTGCGGATTCACTTCAAACTCAGAAAGCATTGGATCAATTTCCGCAATATTGCTCCATGCATCCCGTAAGTTATCGAATGCTCTTTCAAATAGGTTTGACATGATTTTCGTTTCAATCTCTGTCAAATTCTCAATCTTGTTTATCCCGGTTCCTTTTCCACCCATTACACGATCCATCATGGCATACCCAATATTAGGATTGACCTCCATCAATATATGACCATCCAGGGGGGGAACGTCAAAGATATTCAATATCGTCATTTTAGGAACCGACCTCACAAACTCCTCAAATGGGACTTGGTCGGCAGAGACAACTGTTATTTGAACATACGTCCTTAGCTGTGCAGAAAAATAGGTTGTCAATATCCTCGCGAAGTTTTCATGAATTCTTGTCAAACTTCTGATTTGATCTTTGGAAAACCTCAGGGCCCTCTTAAAATCATAAACTTTTACTTTTTTCTCTTCTTCTTCTTTTTTAAAATCATCTGCACTCATTTCACCAGTTGACAGTGCTGATAATAATGCATCTATTTCATTTTGCGAGAGTACCTCACTGGACATTTCCTCACCCCCGTTTCTATTAGAAGTATTGTTATTGAATCATGTAAGAGGTGATGTATACCTTTTCAACCTTTCCCTCTTGCATCAGGCTGTTGGCTTTGTCCTTAATGGTAGTTTCAAGCTCCTGTTTTCCTTCTTTACCTTGCAATTGATCTGACTTCATTTCTGAAAGCTCTTCTATGATTATGTTTTTGACCTGAAAATCTCTCTTCTCGAGCTCTTCCTTCGCCTTCTTACTGTCCGTCTGGACTTTAAAGGAAATTCGGATATAATCTCCGCTGAGTAGATTTGTCGTAATTTCCGGAACATCCACCGACGCTTCAATCACTTCATCGATACTGGGTTCCTTTACCTCTTCTTCATTGAACTTCAGCACGACAATGAGGGCCAGTACGCCAACCAATGTAATTGTTACCAACAAAATGAGCGATATAGTAAGCAATTTATTTTTCATCTTGTACCCCCGCTGTATTTCTGAGTCCCATTACATTTATCTTTCTATAGAACGAAACCGTTTTATCTTCCACCTCTTTCACTGATTCCCTCACCACAATCTTTTTTCCATTGGTAAGAGTGATGGTTGTGTCCGGAAAGGCTTCAGCACTTTCTATGTACAAACAATTCAGCGAAAAAGATTTTCCATTTAATTTTGTAAGTTGTATCAAGATATATTCAGGACTAGATTGATGAAGACAACCCAGTCCTGTCCCTCCCTTGCAATCTATTATCGTTTCAAGTTCACAAGCTCTTGAAGGATTTCATCTGAAGTAGTGATAATACGGGTATTTGCCTGGAATCCACGTTGTGCAGAGATCATTTCAGTAAACTCTTCTGATAGGTCGACGTTGGACATCTCAAGTGAACCTGAGACAATCGTTCCCCTTCCTTCACCCGCTACATTGACATTTGGTGTACCTGAGTTAACAGATTGCTGGAATGAATTACCTCCGGCTTTTGTCAGTCCGGATGGATTGCTGAATTTCGCCAACGCCAGATAACCAATTGTTGTGATTTCCCCGTTTGAGTACACACCGTTTATTTCTCCCATTGAGCCTATATTGAAGCTCTCAAGTGAACCGGCAGTGTTGCCGTCTGGGTCAGCGGCTGCGGAAAGGTCTCCGCCAAGGTTAGTCAACTGAGTGTAATCCATTGTTACATTCAAATTTTGAGTAATTCCATTTGAATCTGTGTATGGAAGATCTACATTCGGTGGATTTGCTGCAGGATCTACAGGGTTACCGAAATCAAGGACATATGCCGCAGAATTTAAAGGTGTATCACCATTCTGGTTAATAAACTCCATTCCCCACTTTGTGGAAGGCGTTCCCTGTGGAGTCAGCTTCATATCCAAAGTAATCTGCTTTCCATCATTCGTGACAACATTAATTTGCTGGACGAAAGGCTCGTTTCCTACAGCATCATTGGATAGATTGCCAAACATGCTGATCGATTCAGTGATTTTGGCAGGAAGCTGGGCATTAACATTGACTTTGATATCTTGTAACACCCCATTCTCATAGGACTGCACTTTCATTCCATCTCCATTAACAAGTGTCCCGTTATCATCCAAGTAAAAGTTTCCGGCTCTTGAGTAGAATTGAGCATCGCCTTGTTTGACAACAAAGTAGCCATCTCCATTGATTGCCAGGTCAAGCGGGCGGCCAGTGGACTGCAAGCTTGATTGTGTGTGGATCGTATCAATTGTTGAAAGTGTGGAACCAAGGCCGACCTGCATCGGATTTCTTCCCCCGCGGGCTTCCTGTGCAGCTGAAGCACCTGAAATCGTCTGGTTCATTGTATCCTTGAATGTTACACGGCCTTTTTTAAATCCATACGTATTTACGTTTGCGATATTATTACCAATTACATCGAGTTTAGTTTGGAAGTTTTTCATTCCGCTGATTCCTGAGTACATAGAGCGTAACATGTTTATTTTCCCCTTTCATATTCCACTGCGTCTGTCAGTCAGCAATGGCAGGCTTCCTTATAAGGTCCAGCCTATTTATCTATGATTATCGTTCCATCAATATTTGTGAAAATCTGCGAGCCCGCTTCTCTTCTGTCCATGGCTGTTATTACTGTTGAATTTTTTGCACTTACAATCAACGCCGCATTGTCCAATAGAACAAGCGATTCTTTTACACCTTTCAACTTGGCTTGCGCAACCTTACTTTCAACTTCTCTCCACGTTTCTGCAGGAATTTCTATTCCTCTCTGCTTGAGACGCGAGTCAGCATGTTTGCTGATCGTAATGGAGCCAACTTTTTCATTGACTGTTTCTTTTAAGGTTTCAGCAAAAGATTTTGTATTCAGAGACTTTTTCTGAATGCCCTTTGTAGGAATTTGTGACGTAATTGGTTGAGATGGCAAACGATTGATAAAGTTTCTTTGCATTCAACCTCACCCTTTATTATTCGATTTTCATAATACTGTCTTCTTTAATTTTGTCGCCGTTTTCCAGATGGAACCATAAGCTGCCGTCTTTCTTGGAGACTGAAGTAACGGCGCTATGTAATTCTTCGCCTTCATTTTTCCAGTACACGGTCCTTCCAATCAGGCTGCTTGCATTTACCAATGAGTTACCTCCATATGAATGATCGCTATGATTCACCTGAGAGACATTGCCCGGTGCCAAAATTGTTCCATTTTCCATTATGAATTGAACTTCATTATCCTGAAATCTTACAGAGGAGACAATTCCTTTTCCTTCTTTGATTTCAGTCCTTCCCTCACTCGACTCTTCAAGCTTATGCCACGTGATTTCTTTTCCAACGAACTGGTTGTAGGCAATCAGGTTGTTCTGTCCCTGTGCTTCGATAAAGGTCTCCATGGATTTGCTTAAATTTGTGATTTGTTCCAATGTAGAGAAAGTTGCCATTTGGGCTATAAAATCTTTATCCTGCATTGGATTGAGCGGATCCTGGTTTTGCAGCTGGGTCATAAGGATTTTCATGAAGTCGTCTTTTCCCAGTACGTCCTTACCGCCTTCTCTTTGCTTTTGCTGCAGAGAAGATAACAGCAAGTTTGAGTTAATCGTATTTGACATTATCATCACCTATACTTCACTGTTCATTAATAATTCCTTAAAGGTTGTTTCCGGCTCTTCTTTGTTGTTTGACTCTTGATCGGATTGCTCCTTTTGCTGCTGTCCATTATGCTGCTGGGCTGACTGTCGTTCCTGCTTTTGTGATTCTGTGAATGTCTGGGCAATTTCTATCTTCTCCACTTGCAGGTTCTGGCTGTTCAAGGCTTGCCTTAATCCTGTCAATTGGGAGTCTAATATATCCTTTGCCGCTTTGGTACTCGCCAGAATCTTCGCTGTCATAATCCCATCCTGCTGCAATAACTCTATCCTTATCGAACCAAGCTGTTCTGGGTAAAGTTTAATAAGCAGTTTACTCATGTTAGGAGTTTGCACCATCTGTGATTTTCCAATAATATTTGCAAATTCTTTAACAAATTGTTCGTAGGTTGTCCCTTGATGGCCTTTATTTACAAAGAGTGAGAATTGTTCTACCCGTGTCATTTGCTGTTGATTCGCAAAGGCTGAGAGCGATGTTGGTGCAATAATCTTTGCAGTCTGTTCACCTTCAAGTTCCGTTGGTTGTTCTCCTGTAATGACATGAGGTGTCTTGATTACCGCAGCAGCCAGAGTTGGCAGAGTTATAGCACTTTTGTTAATCACACTAGTGTTTGGAATAGTGCTGGATTGTTTCGAATTGATATTTTCATGAAAAACCTTTTCCAGAATCCCTGTCCATTTCCCATTTCTTAAGCTCTCACTGCTCAATAGCTGTTCAACTTTCTGCGCAATAACCTTCAAGTTCTGCTGTAATGCATCCGCTTTTTCGGTTTGCTGAAAATTAAGATCTATCTGCCTGAAAGCATGCTGGAATGCTTTTGAAGTTTTCATTAGGACTTCCATAGATGGAGAACCCAGTTTTTTTAGGTTATCAGCAGGCAGCACAC
Source organism: Bacillus sp. SG-1 (assembly GCF_000181495.1). Classification (GTDB taxonomy): domain Bacteria; phylum Bacillota; class Bacilli; order Bacillales; family Bacillaceae_B; genus Rossellomorea. The sequence continues at coordinate 10,219 of NZ_ABCF01000033.1, read as the reverse complement.
TAATGATTTCAATCAGTTCAAATAAAATTTCTTCCTTGTTACCCTCTTCCAATTGGGCGAGCATTTCTTTTAAATGTGGAACTTGTTTTTCAATTTCATCTTTAACCGATACTAGAGCGGAAATAAAGTCTTCTTGAGTGAGACCGGCTTCTAACAAAATATCATTCATATTAATATCAGACGTTTCGTTGACGTTAACTCCCGGCGGCTCCTCTGTTTGAGGAGCATTAAGGATTTTCAACAACTGAATCATTTCAACTTCCAATTTTCCAATCGTTTCTTCCGTTTGACCTGCTTGTTGAAGAATACTGCTAAAAAGCGTAGCTCCTTCTCCGACTTGAGGCTTCTGCAGCACCCCTTTTCCGGAAAGCTGTCCAACGTTTTGCATGGAAAGCATTGCCCCAACGTTCATTATTTCACCTCCCTTCAAGTATAGAATTTTATGAATCCTGATCTACTTTAGCTGAGAGCAATTCAGTATATCTCGCCGCATCTTCCGGAGGCATTTTTTCCAGGATTTTCGCAAGTGTATCTGGCTTTATGCTGGACAGTATTTTCACTGCTTCAGCATTTTCCATATTAAGAAGGACAGGTGCTGCACTTTTAGCAGACATGGTTTCAAAGGTGGATATCATTTCTTTAAATGCCCGTTTGTTTTCCTGCTGAATCTGCTGCAATTCCTCTATTTGTGCTTGAAGTTGTTCTTGCTCTGCCAACAAACGCTCTTTCTCTTGCTCCTGAGAATTGAGCTTGCCCTGGAGACTGGTGATCTCGGAATCTTTATTCTCTAGTTCTGTTTGAAGAGAAAGCACTCTTTCTTCCAGCTTGGCTGCTTCTTCTTTGGCATCGGTTGGAATCACAGAAGAAATGACAGGAATCTTCCCGCCTGCTTCTTTTGCTTTTTCAAAAATGTTTACACCTGCTACCGTCATCACAAGCAAGGCAATTACCACGGCGAACAGAAGAGGGATGATCCCCGCAAAAAGAACCCACTGAAAGCGGCTGGTCGATTTTTCGTTTTTTTCCTTTTCTCCTTTTTTCCCCATGTGCTCACCTAATTTCTTTTATTCGCGTATTGCATGACAGCCATTTCATCGAGTATCTTGTTTTCGGATGAATGCATCAGCTCTTTATACTTGTTAAAATCGTTTTCTCTGATTTTTTCATACTTTTTCACTTCAATATTCATTTCAGAGAGCTTTTCTTCGTACCAGTTCATCCTGTTCCTGGCTTGAATAACCAGCCCTTGATAATAGTCGATGGTCTTTTCGATGTTTGCTATGAAGTGTTGATTATGCCTGATTTCCTGCACGGACAAACCGTTGAGCATCCTCTCTGACTGGTAGCTTTGCAGGTCCTCTTTCTTCTTTAATAATTCATAAAGTTTCTCCGCAATTTTCTCGAACTTCTCGACCGAATCCCGGTAAGATTCTCTAATTTCCTCTTTTTCTCTTTCTTTGAGAGTCAGGATTTTTTCAAACTTAAACGTATAAGTCATCCCCTCCACTCTCCTTTTTCTGCCAGATTGATAATATCGCGAACACTTTCTTCCAGCGTTACCCTTTCACCTGTCCCCTGTTTCAGGAATGAAAGGATTTTTGGCTGGTAAGTGATAGCCTGGTCGATTTCCTGTGAAGTGCCTTTTTTGTAGGCGCCGATGTTTATCAGGTCTTCTGAATTACTATAAGTGCTCATCAGTTCCCTGATTTTTTCAGCAGCCCTCAAGTGATCAGGTGATGCTAAGTGATTCATCAGCCTGCTGACACTCCTGAGAACATTGATAGCTGGGAACTGTCCCTTATTGGCTATATTTCGATCGAGGACGATATGTCCATCCAAAATCCCTCTAGTAGTATCAGCAATTGGCTCATTCATATCATCCCCATCAACCAGCACGGTATAAAAAGCAGTGATTGTGCCGTGCTCGTTCGTGCCTGTACGTTCAAGCAGCTTTGGTAAAATTGCGAAAACGGAGGGTGTGTATCCTTTTGTTGCAGGAGGCTCGCCAACGGCAAGGCCGATTTCCCGCTGGGCCATGGCAACCCTGGTTACCGAATCCATCATCAGCATGACATTCATCCCTTTATCACGGAAATATTCCGCAATGGCGGTCGCTGTGAATGCTCCTTTAATCCTCATCAGGGCAGGCTGGTCGGAAGTGGCTGCTACTACTATCGACTTCTTTAATCCTTCTTCTCCTAAATCTCTTTCGATGAATTCACGTACCTCGCGTCCACGCTCCCCTATTAGAGCAATCACATTCAAATCTGCCGTGGTATTCCTTGCGATCATTCCCAGAAGGGTGCTTTTTCCAACCCCGCTTCCTGCAAATATCCCCACCCTCTGGCCCTTTCCGACTGTAAGCATACTATCGATGGCCCTTACTCCTACCTCTATCTTTTCATTGATCGGCGGTCTTGTAAGAGGGCTTGGCGGATCCTGTTCGGTAAATGCTGGTGTTAAGCCTTTCGGAAGCGATTCCCCATCAAGCGGATTCCCAAGTGAATCTACCACCTTCCCGATTAGTGAATGCCCCACTTTAATCGTAAGAGGCTTGGATGTAGCTTCCACAAGGCTCCCAGGAGAAATTTCATTAATATTGGAATACGGCATAAGAATGACGGTCTCTTCTTTGAAACCCACTACTTCTGCCCTGATTTTTCTTCGTGTTTCAGAAAGATGAATGAAGCACATATCCCCAATCGAGCTTTTAGGACCCTGTGATTCAATCATGAGGCCGACAACCCTTTTCACTTTTCCAAACTTCTTAAAGGATTGTAAGGAAGGAATATAATCTATTAGTTCACAGGCTTTCATGCATCTTCACCCTCTAAAATTTCGACCAATTTTTGTTTAATTTCCCTTAGCTGGCTGTCTACACTGACAATTACTCTTCCTTCACCTGTTTCAATAAAACTTTCACCCCTGTTGAGATCATCATCAGGATAGATTAATAGTTTTCGAAGAACAGGAAGCATGGATTCCAGTTCTTCCTGATTTTCACTCAGCAGAGTGTAGTTTGAAGGATGGATGTGAATTTGTACTTCCGGCAATTCTCTAACCTCTTTAATCCCCCGTTTGATGATATCCAGAAAAGCGGAGGGGTTTTCATCCAAAGTACGACCGATGATTTTTTCAGCTGTTTTCATCCCCAGTTCCAAGATGACACTTTCCGCCTTTTCAACGTGCAGATGATAATCGGCTTTCGCCTTGGAAATGACCTCAACTGCCTGGTCAATATACTGCCTATATTCCCCTATCCCTTTTTCCCTGCCTTCTTCCAAACCCTTTAGGTATGCTTGTTGATAGGCTTCCTGTTGAAGAACTTCTTTCTCCTGTTCCCAACCTGCTATTAGAGAAGAAACTTCTTCTTCCAGCCTGCTTGCTTCAGCTCTGGCAGTCTCCAGCAATTGTGACGCTTCTTCCCGGGCATCTTGTAAAACCTTATCCCTCTCAAGCTTAATTTGGTAGTTCTCTTGAGGTGTCTCTTCACTTGATTCGGAACTCTGGCCGGATATATTTCTTAGGGATATCACTTTAGCTTGCCGAAGATAAGCACTCGGAGCTTGGGTGTTTTTGATAACTTTAGACAATGATATCGTCTCCTCCGCCTCGGGCGATGATGATTTCACCTGCATCTTCCAGCCTTCTTATGACGCTGACAATTCTGGATTGTGCTTCTTCAACATCCCGAAGCCTGACAGGTCCCATAAATTCCATCTCTTCCTTCATGGTTTCTACCATTCTTGTAGACATGTTCTTAAATACAATATCTTTGACTTCCTCGCTTGAAACTTTAAGCGATAAAAGCAGATCTTCATTTTCGCTGTCACGGATGACCCTTTGAATGGAACGGTTATCTAATGTGACGATATCTTCGAATACGAACATCCTTTTCTTGATCTCTTCAGCAAGTTCAGGATCCTGTATTTCCAAGGCATCCAGGATTGTTCTTTCAGTAGAACGGTCAACTCCATTTAAAACTTCTACAACAGCTTCAATTCCGCCTGTCTGGGAGTAATCCTGGGTCACTGTTGTGGACAGCTTTCTTTCCAGGATTGCTTCCACTTCACTGATAACCTCCGGTGAAGTTCCATCCATCTGTGCGATCCTCCTGGCAATATCCGCCTGCACTTCCTGCGATAGCTCAGAAAGAATCTGGCCGGCCTGCTGCGGATTTAAATAAGATAGGATCAACGCGATCGTTTGAGGATGCTCATTTTGAATAAAGTTTAGTATTTGCGAGGCATCAGCTCTTCTGGCAAAGTCAAAAGGCTTTACTTGAAGCGAAGATGTCAGCCTGTTAATAATAGCTGAAGCCTGCTCATTGCCCAGCGCTTTTTCCAAGACTGTTTTGGCATAGCCAATGCCGCCCTGCGTAATATAATCCTGGGCAAGGGCAATATTATGGAATTCCTCCAGAACATCTTCTTTTGCTTCTGACTCAACCTTTTTGACCCCTGAGATCTCCAGTGTCAATTTCTCAATTTCTTCTTCTGACAGGTGCTTATAAATCGAGGCTGATACATCTGGACCAAGCGAGATAAGGAGTACGGCAGCTTTTTGCTTCCCCGTTAATTCTTTTTCACGTTGTTTCGCCATTATGTTTCCTCCTATTCATCAGCCAGCCAAGATCGTAATAATTTTGCAAACTCTTCAGGTTTTTCCCTGGCCATTTTCTCCAGTTGTTTACGTCTGACGGAACTTTCGGTCTCCTTTTCCGTATCAATATCAGGTATATTGACCGGCTGCTGACGTTCCTCATAAACAACTTCTTCTTCAACAACGGTTTTGTTTCTTCTAACCATCAAGAAAATCAACAGTATGATGACAGCCAGCAAGATGCCTCCTACAACATATGTCCACCAGGGTAGTGCAGATGGCGTTTCCTGCTCAAATTCCATCTTTCCGTTAAACGGCTGAACAGATACAACAATTTTGTCTTCGATTGCTTCTGGTGTCAGCTCTGTACCAGCTTCTTTGTCAATCGAAGTTCTTATAATAGTTGATAGTATTTGAGAGATATCTTCCTGCCTGTCTTGAGGAAACGAATTAGGATCCTCAGGATCCGGCGGCTCGACCATCACTTGGATGCCGATATCCCTGATTTTATATGGACTTTCTACTATCTCTCTCCTAATTCTATTAACCTCGTTATTAATCGTCTCTTCCATTCTCTCGTAGTCACCATTGGAATTCTCGCCTTCCACATAGGTCCCTAGTCCATCACCGGCATCTTCTGCGGCAGGAACACCTCCTGCTGTTTGTCCGTTTCCAGTGAATGTTTCAGTGATCCTTTGAACACTTACAGCGATTCCTTCCATATTTTCCGCATCAACTGGTGTAACCTCGTTTACTTCTCTGTTTTCTTGGGTAAAGTCTATATCGGTAGTAACAGAAACGACGACTTTATTGAAACCGATTAGCGTGCCCAGCATACTTTGAACCTGCTTTTGAATGTCCTTTTCAACCCTGTCTTTTATGTCCATTTGCTGGACGACGGTTCCTCCGAAGGAAGAATTTTCATTTTCCATCTCAAAATACTCAAAAAGTTGGTTCATGATGACGATATTATCTGTAGGAAGGTCTGGAACACTCTTAGAAACCAGGTGGTATAAGGATTTAATCTGTTTTTGGTCAAAGTTGAACCCTGGTTTTGTATTCAGCACGATAGACGCCGATGCTTGTTCAACTGCATCACTGATGAATACCCCTTTTTCAGGAAGGGTGATCATCACGTTTGCATCTTGGACTCCTTCGATCCCTTTCATCAGGTTTGCAAGTTCCGTTTGCATCGCATCAAGTTTCATGACGTTAAACTCATTATCCGTCATTCCGAAACCAGCATTTTGGCTGAAAAAGGAATAGTCGATGCTTCCTGAATTCGGTATTCCTTCAGCAGCAAGCTCAACTTTTAATGTGTCAACCATTTCACTTGGGACCATGATCGTCGAACCGCCGTCAGTGATTTCCGACACAATACCTCTTCCATCTAGGTTTTCTTTGATACTACCTGTTTCCGAGGGGGCCAGATTGCTGTAGAGCGGTACTAGATTCGTCCTTGTTGAAAGAAATCCCGTAACGGCGATAGCAAGGATAATCACTAAAGCAGCCACTCCATACATACCCTTTTGTTTTTTGGTACGTGCTGACCAGAAAGTATTCAATTGTTCTTTATATTTGTTAACAGTTTCATTCATCATAATCCCCCGGTTACTCTGTCTAGTTTACGCGGCAACAATAACCGTTATAGTTACATCGGCATTCTCATGACTTCTTGATACGCTTCAATTACCTTATTGCGGACTTCCATAGTTGTCTGAAGAGTAATGCTGGCTTTTTGAGAAGCAATCATTACCTGATGCAGATCGACATTTTCACCGCGGACCAGTTTTTCCGTCATCATGTCCGATTCTTTCTGGCTTGCACTGACTTCTTCGATTGATTTTTTTAGGAAATCAGCAAAATTCTGTTGATTTTGGACTGGATTTTTAAATTTATTTTCCAACGACGGACTTAATCTGTTATCTGTCGCAGAATATATATTATGTACAGGCATGGGTATCCTCCTTATTTACCGATCTCAAGTGATTTCATCATCATCGATTTATTAGCATTAAAGACTGTCACATTTGCCTCATAAGACCTCGTGGCGGAAATTAAGTCAATCATCTCACGGAGCGGGTCGACATTCGGCATCTGTACATAACCGTCCTGGTTTGCATCGGGGTGCTCAGGATCATAAACAAGATTGAACGGTGTTTCTTCATCTTCTTTAATCTCTGACACTTTGACTCCATTTCCAAGAGAGCCTGAATCTTTAGTATTCATGGCTTTGTTTAAGAATGAAGAAAACTGCCCGCCATTCGGTTGAAAGACAACCGATTTTCTTCGATAAGGCTGCCACTCGCCATCTACTAATTTGCCTCGCGTTGTATCTGCATTTGCCATATTCGAAGAGATAACATCCATTCTAAGCCTTTGGGCTGACAGGGCCGAAGCTGATGTATTCATGCTATGAAAAATTGACATGGTCATTTACCTCCCCTGATAACGGATTGCAAAGAATTGAACTTCCCATTTAGTCGGTCTGTTAGGGCGTTGAAGTAGATTTGATTGGATGCCAAATCTGACATTTCCTTATCAATATCGACTCCATTGCCATTGTGATTATATTGGAATGGTTGGCTTTTAATGTAATATCCATTTGCTCCCCGTCCTGAAAACTCAAAATGGCGGGGATTTGTTCTTTTCGCTTCAAAGGTTGAAATCGATTCATTCAACTGATCTTTAAAACTGATAGATTTTGCTTTGTAATTTGGGGTATCTACATTTGCTATATTTTGAGAGATCACCTTCTGCTTGGCAGAAGAATAATTCAAACCATTTTCAAGAGATTGAATGGTACTGGAAAACAAGCTCATTTTTTACACCTCTAACCATTTTTTTGTCACAGATTAAGGAAAGATGTCATTTTTTACGGAATCTTACTACCTATTGTAATAGTAAGCCAAATAGGTGTCTATGAATATTGAGTTATTTTTTTTCCTACTTCTTAATCATTTTTTATGAGGACTTTTTGCGTGATTCCACTAATATATCTGTATATGAGTGTTAGTCGTTAAGGAATCTTCTTTAAGGACTAGTCTTTACTACTGTATTTTTCCCATTAATTTCATACTTGCTTTTCAAGTAAAGAATTTTCAATATTATTACGAATGCATTACAACACTATAACAACTTTCTACTCAAAAATCCTTAGGGAATCTTTTCAGTGATTGGGAAAATAAACCTTTATAATCCCTATAAATATAGCGATCCCAAAAGAGACCGCTAAAAAAGTGCGCACTTTCTCCTACAGGTAACCCGGCTGCCAATATACAAATAATATTTTGCATGTAGGCCCGTGGCTTTGCGTCCTCCCTTTTCAGATGAGTTTGCCTTCTATAACAATGAGAAAATTGTCGGAAATTATCTGTAATCTTATTTTACTATGTATGAAAGTAAAAACAACCCTTTCTAACGTATTCACCTTAGGTCTTTATACCTTTTTATAAAGTAATCTCTTCAATAAAGGTTCTACGTCAAATGTTGGGGTAGGAATGCTTGCTCCTACTCCTTAACCAACATGAATTCCCTTTAACTTGTATTGATGATGCAATAACACTCGAAGTCTAAAGCGATCATAACGTCTAAAACCAAACGCATTCCTTTTTATTACTTTAGTTTGGTTATTCAATCCCTCGATAAAACCGTTATTATAACCGAAGGCAAAGCTGTTTAAAATTTCTATTTGCCAGTTTTTCAGGGTCTGGATAGCTTGTTGAAATTCCTTTAACCCTCCGTTTTCGACCTTACGGTAAAAATTATACAAACCCTCTTTAACCTTTTCGGGTGCTGAAGGTCCAAGCTTTTTCCCTTCTTCAAACCACAATCTGTAAGCCTCCTTCAACGCATACGCTGTACGCAGCTCTTCAGAAAGTCCAAGGTATCGTTCTAGGTACCAGAGTTGCCTATCCTTTAGCTGTTCATAAGGCTTGTGGAAAATGTGTTTCATTCTCACTTTTTACGGTCATAGGCATGAAAATCATTTTGCACTCGTCTTCTTACACGTTCTAGAGCCCAATGTATATAACGGGAAAAGTGAAATCTATCGGCCACAATAACAGGAGTTCCCAGAGCTTTTCTTACCGCAGATTTAAAAGCGTGACTCATATCCATGACGACTACTTTCACGTTTGAACCTTTTTCACGCAGGTAGTTCTTTATAGTTGTGACTGAGCGGTTAGGGAGAATGTCCAAAGGCTCTCTGGTCTTCCCATCCGCAATAATGAGCTGATATTTCCCCTCATTTGTATCCCCTTTATACTCATCAATAGCGATGACAGACGGGAGCTTTTCAACCTCTTTTAGACGGGAGGCAGAAATTTGATCAAAACGTCGTATGACTGTAGCTTGAGAAGTGCGGAACTGGCGCGCTGTATCTTTAAAGTTCTTTCCCTGGATCACTCGAAGACCTAAGGCTTGATTCCACTCAATGGTATGTCTTTGATAACGTTGAACAAACGTATTGTCTTCCGCAAAACGTTTACCACAAGGACAGTTGTACCTACGTTTGCGGTAGAACAAATAAGATGTCCGTTCAAAAAGCTTAAGGTGTTGAATCTTTTGAAGCCGATAGTCGTGGACCCTGCAGGTCCAGTTTTTACAGGATGGACACTTATGCTTTCTTTTTGGCAATTCAATATGGAGATGGAAAGCCTCCCCCACTTCCTCAGCTTTTGAAATCCTAACCCCTTCTAATCCAGGTAAAACCATGTTAAAATGCATTTACACGCAACTCCTATCTTTTGCTTGTTTCTAGTCAACTCAAGTGTAAAAGATATAGGAGCTTGCGTGTATTTTTTTGCCATAAATCCTAATTTCTCCAAAAATAAAAAAACCGCCAATCCTTATGGACTAGCGGTTAGTTTCTTTAGTTAGTTTTCAATTTATCCAGTTCAACCAGGAACTTATTATTCAGAACCTTAATGTAAGTACCCTTCATCCCTAATGAACGAGATTCAATGACTCCGGCACTTTCAAGTTTGCGAAGTGCATTAACAATTACTGATCTTGTGATTCCCACTCTGTCAGCGATTTTAGAAGCTACAAGCAGGCCTTCATTTCCATCCAGCTCTTCGAAAATATGTTCAATCGCTTCAAGTTCACTGTAAGAAAGAGAGCTGATAGCCATTTGAACAACCGCTTTACTGCGTGCTTCAACTTCAATCTCTTCTGATTTCTCACGGAGAATTTCCATTCCGACAACGGTAGCTCCATACTCACCAAGGATAAGGTCATCATCATCGAAGCTGTCTTCGAGACGTGCAAGAATCAGCGTTCCAAGGCGCTCTCCACCACCGATGATCGGTACAATAGTCGTAAGGCCATTTTTGAACAATTCTCTGTTTTCTACAGGAAATGCCGTGTATTGGCTGTCAATATCCAAGTTGGAAGAAGTCTCCTGGATGTTGAACAGGCTGTTTGTATATTCTTCAGGGAATTGACGGTCTTCCAGCATTTTTTCCATTCGCTCATTCTCAATTTTTTGATTCACAGCGAATCCAAGTAGTTTCCCGCGGCGGCTGACCACAAATACATTTGCAATGATGACAGAGCTTAATGTTTCTGCCATTTCTTTAAAATTAACCGGTTTTCCTGCTGCTTTTTGAAGCAT